>NZ_FOZS01000001.1 GCF_900116205.1 Halostagnicola kamekurae
CGTTCGGCCGTCGGGGTTCTCACCCGACTAACGCTGCTACTATGACCAGAATTTTCGTTACTGCACGGTCCACACGAGATCTCTCCCGTGCTTCCACCCGAACAGTATGCCAACCTACGGAATCACCCTCTGACGGGTGTCGCTCGGTCTCGGTGGTGGACTTGAGCCCCGATCATTTTCAGCGCGCCGAACCTCGGCCGGTAAGCTGTTACGCTTTTCTTAGAGGGTAGCTGCTTCTAAGCTCACCTCCCGGCTGTCTAGGGCTCGGCACCACTTTCGATCGCACTTAGTCCACACTTGGGGACCTTAACCCAGCTCTGGGTTGTCTCCCTTACGGTACACAGGCTTACCCCGCGCACCGGTCTCCTCACGTCAACAGCGTTCGTAGGTTCGGAGTTGGACAGGGAGGCGAACTCCTCTCGGAGGCCGGTCTCCCAATCCGTCGCTCTACCCCACAAACTACCTCGGTGAAGGTCATGCTTCGACATGTTTCGGTTGGAACCAGCTGTTTCCGGACTCGATGGGCCTTTCACCCCTACACATAAGTCACGAGAGGGTATTGTAGGACACCAACTCTAACGGGCCTCCACGTGCCTTTCGGCACGCTTCGCCCTGCTCATGCGTAGATCGTCCGGTTTCGGGTCGTGTCCGGTCGACTCCCCGCGCTTGAACACGGTGACCCTGGTGCAAAGCACTGCGGTCATATCGGTTTCCCTCCGCCTTCCCCGATGATCGGGTTAGACTCGTCGAACAGACACACTCTCTGGTTCGTTTTTCAAAACGTACGACAGAACACCGGCTTCCCACACGGCTTACTACAGGTTCGCACCTGATTCATTTCGTGTCGGACCTTTCGTGCCCTGTCGTTCTATCGCCAACTGATTTCACGCCCTATTGCACCTCCCTTCTTGGGGTGCTTTTCAGCGTTCGCTCACGCTACTTGTTCGCTATCGGTCTCAAGGAGTATTGAGTCTTTGCGGTCAATGCCCGCAACATTCACGAGGAATATCCAATCCCCGCTACTCTGGTACTGACACACACCATACTAACCTACAGTACGGGACTGTCACCCTGTCTCGTACTCCATTCCAGGAGATTTCTCATAGATGGTCTGGTGCTGCAAGTCAGCCCGAACACCACATTGCCCGTGAAGGCTTCGGTTTGGACTGTGTCGGGTTCACTCGCCGTTACTAACGACATCGCGAGTTGCTTTCTTTTCCTGTCGATACTAAGATGTTTCAATTCTCGACGTTCCCCATTGCGCGAAGCAATTGCGGTGGGGATTCCCATTCGGAAATCCTACGTTCTTCCCCTCCGTGCGGGTCCCGTAGGCTTATCGCAGCTTGGCACGTCCTTCTTCAGCTCTTGAGCCGAGCGATCCACCAGCTGGCACAGTAGCCACGTTCTTTCGGATCAGTAGTGACCCGGGAACGGGTCCAGTGGACGCCTGGACTACACGTACACACGGTCTCATCTGCACGCCCGTAGACAGCGGGCCTGCATTAACCCTTCCCACCCACGCTTGCGCGGAGTGGTGCATCGGTTCTTGCTTCGGATTAGATCACAGCGCCGTCACCCACTTAAGGGGCACGATTCGCTTCGACCTAACCCGACTCATGGACCCACAGGGATTCGAACCCTGGGCATCCTCCTTGCAAAGGAGGCACTCTACCACTGAGCTATGGGCCCACCCCCGCCTCAACGAGGCCGGGGATCAAACGCGACGTTAGCCTTGACAGTTCTAAGGTGCTCGCTCGGCCCTGCGCGGGTCCGAACTGTGGACGCACGACTGCTGCTGTGGGCCGGGGCAACGCCCCGGTCCCGGTCTGTGGAGGTGATCCAGCCGCAGATTCCCCTACGGCTACCTTGTTACGACTTAAGCCCCCTTGCGAAGCCCAGATTCGACCGCCGGATGACGGCCTCATCCGGACCTCACTCGGGTGCTTTGACGGGCGGTGTGTGCAAGGAGCAGGGACGTATTCACCGCGCCCTTCTGAGGCGCGATTACTACCGAATCCAGCTTCATGCGGGCGAGTTTCAGCCCGCAATCCGAACTACGATCGAGTTTCGGAGATTAGCGTCGCCTCTCGGCGTAGCATCCCACTGTCTCGACCATTGTAGCCCGCGTGTAGCCCAGCACATTCGGGGCATACTGACCTACCGTTGCCCGTTCCTTCCTCCAGTTTGGCACTGGCAGTCCTCTTAATGTACCCAACCACCTCAAGGGTGTTGCTGGCAATTAAGGGTGCGGGTCTCGCTCGTTGCCTGACTTAACAGGACGCCTCACGGTACGAGCTGACGGCGGCCATGCACCTCCTCTCAGTGGCTCCCGTAAGCTCATCACACTGACGTTCACTGCACACTGTCGATGCTGGTGAGATGTCCGGCGTTGAGTCCAATTAAACCGCAGGCTCCTCCGGTTGTAGTGCTCCCCCGCCAATTCCTTTAAGTTTCATCCTTGCAGACGTACTTCCCAGGCGGTCTGCTTCACGGCTTCCCTACGGCACAACACAGGCTCGTAGCCTGTGTCACACCTAGCAGACATCGTTTACAGCTCGGACTACCCGGGTATCTAATCCGGTTCGTGACCCGAGCTTTCGTCCCTCACCGTCGGATCCGTCTTTCCAGAGCGCTTTCGCCACCGGTGGTCCGTCTCGGATTACGGGATTTCACTCCTACCCCAGACGTACCCTCTGGATCTTCCGGTCCCAAGCCACACAGTTTCCACCGGACGCCTCTCCGTTGAGCGGAGAGATTTCCCGATAGACTTGCGTGGCCAGCTACGGACGCTTTAGGCCCAATAATAGCGGTCATCACTCGTGCTGCCGGTATTACCGCGGCGGCTGGCACCGGTCTTGCCCAGCACTTATTCTGTGACCATCCTACGGTCACGAAAAGCGAGGACTATATGCCCTCGCACCTGGAGTCCCCTTATCGCACTCGCGTGCAGTGTAAAGGTTTCGCGCCTGCTGCGCCCCGTAGGGCCCGGTATCTTGTCTCAGATACCGTCTCCGGGCTCTTGCTCTCACAACCCGTACCGATTACTGGCACGGTGGGCCGTTACCCCACCGTCTACCTAATCGGCCGCAGCCACATCCTATCGCGCCTGAGCATTTCTGGCTCGCGTCACTCCAGACGCCGAGCCGTATGCACTATTAGCCTCAGTTTCCCGAGAGTATCGTGCTCGATAGGGTAGTTTGGCCACGTGTTACTGAGCTATCTGCTACGAGCCTCAACTCGTACAACTAGCATGGCTAAATCGGACTCCAATAGCAATGACCTCCGGCAGGATCAACCGGAATGCTATAACTCCCTCGAAAGGGAGGGTTTGGCGGTGAATGTTAAAACACACTCACACATTGCGTGGTCCACAGTCCAGTGACCCCATCGCCGACCGATCGAGCGTCACCGAACTGTCAAGGCTAACATCAGATCCCATCTTAACGGCGGACCGCAGGGGTGGAATCCTCATCTCCTTCGGACTCAATCATACGCCCTCAGGGGTACAAAACCCCTTCGGACCCAGACCGTCCGACCCGGCACGCCGACCATATCGGCCACCGGCCACGTGTTCGTTGCGTTCACATCCGAACCGACCCATCCATATAAGGCCGTCGGATCACACCCACGCCGAGAACCACACCCCGGCGCCGGCATCCACGTACCCAACCAAAGACCACGGCCCCATAAAAGGCCATCGTCTTCACCTCGACCACTACCGGCCGAGCACGAGTACGTGTCAACGCACGCGAACCAACTCAACCCTCCGTGCTGGAACGCAGCCAGAGGGGACGTGACATCCCGCGTCACGTCGATTACATCCTTACCGAGAAGACATCCACATAAAAGGCCGTCGAACCAAACCCGGTTCGAAAGCCGATACCATGCCACGATTTTCCACGTATCGGTTGCACTACTGACAGTAATAAACGGGTTCGATAGTGGAACGGTGCATCCGCTCGAGAATCACGATATCGCGCGGGCGGAGGTCGGTCGCTCATTCCGTCCTTGCAGACACGGTCTGACCGGATGATACCCGCGCGAGTTGGTATTCGAGCCTGCACGCAAGAACTCTTTCTTTCGCGTATCGAACGGGTCCCGCGGCGGCGTCGCACGCGAATCGTAAAGGGGACGAAAACGAATATGTTCGCGCGTGAGCGGCCAGAAAGCGTAAACGCGGATTCGCATCGATGCGAATAAACCGCGGGGGTGACTAGGGGAGAACGAATGGTCCGGGACCCGACCGCTTCGGAGTCGATGCCCTCGGCCGAAGAGATCTGCGCTGCGCTCGACGATCCCGACTGTCGGGAGATTATCCGGAATCTCGAGGAGCCGTTGACGGCGTCCGAGCTCACAGAGCGATGTGAGATTCCCCAATCGACGCTGTACCGGAAACTCGAGTTGCTTACCGAGGCGACTCTGCTCGAGGAGTCGACCGAGATTCGACGCGACGGCCACCACGCGAGCAAGTACTCGGTCGCGTTCGAGGAGATCACCCTCGTTCTCGAGGACGACCGTTCGCTGGCAGTCCGGATCGAGCGGCCGGCCCGGACGGCAGACGAGCGGCTCGCAGAACTGTGGTCGGAGGTGCGAAAGGAAACATGAGCACGGAACTTATCGAACCGACCACCGCCGCGATGGCGTTGATGGTCGTTAAAACGTTACTACTCGTTGTCGGAAGTATAATTACCTACTTCGCGTTCAAGGCGTATCGGAGAACGCGCCAGCCCGCGCTGGGTTATCTCACGGCCGGGTTCGCGATCGTGACGCTCGGATTCGTCCTCGCGGGGATGGTCCACGAGGTGTTCAACGTCGATCTGACGCTCGGGATCCTCGTCGAGAGCCTGCTGGTCCTGATCGGATTCTCGATCATCGCGTACTCGCTGTACGTCCAGTAACCGACACGAAGACGAGAGTCGACCGCGTATCCGTTTTGTGGTGCTGACGTCCTCCTCGGAGTTCTATCACCCGTTCGGAGGCGATCGCAGTCGCCACTGGCCGCTCGAGTCGAAACTCGAAGCCACCCGAGAAAGTAAAAGTTGAGCGGGAAGATGACGATACGGACTTACCGATTGAGCGTGTGAATCGCCCGCCCGAGCGCGTTTTCCGCGGCTTCCATCACGGACTCCGAGAGCGTCGGGTGCGTGTGGATCGTTCGAGCGACGTCCTCGAGCGTCGCGCCGAGTTCGATCGCGAGGCCGAGTTCCGCGATCAGTTCGGAGGCCTCGGGAGCGACGATCTGTGCGCCGAGGACGAAACCGGCTTCCTCGTCGGCGACGATGCGAACGAAGCCGTCGGATTCGTTCATCGTCAGGGCGCGGCCGCTCGCGCGAAGCGGGAACTCGCCGACGAGGGGCTCGAACCCCTGCTCGGACGCTTCGTCCTCGGTCAGTCCGACGGTTCCGATCTCGGGTTCGGTGAAGACGGCGGCGGGCATCGCCTGATAGTCGATCGCCGAGGGTTCGCCAGCGATCACTTCGGCGGCCACCTGTCCCTCCATCGACCCCTTGTGTGCGAGCATCGGTTCGCCGGCGACGTCGCCGACGGCGTAGACGTGTTCTCGATTGGTCCGCGCTCGGTCGTCCGTCGGAACGAACCCTCGCTCGTCGGTCTCGATACCGGCAGCCTCGAGATCGAGCGTGTCCGAGACCGGTTCGCGACCGACGGCAACGAGGACCTTCTCGGCCTCGATCTCGAGCGGTTCTCCCTCGGCGGTTTCTAACTCGCCGCCGTCGGCCGCCGGTTCCGCGACGGGGTCGGCGACGACGCGGATCCCCTCGCTGTCAGCCGCGTCGTGCCACTCGGCGGCGGTGTAGCCGAACTCGAAGTCGACGCCGAGTTCCGCCGCTCGCTTGCGAACGGGGCGCGAGAGGTGGTCGTCGTAGCCCGGCAGTGCGTCCTCGAGCATCTCGAGCACCGTCACGTCGGTGCCGAGTTTCGCGAAGACGCCGGCCAACTCCATCCCGATGTAGCCCGCGCCGACGATCACGAGCGACTCGGGGACCGACTCGAGGGCGAGCGCCTGCCGCGAGTCGAGGACGGGTTCGTCGCCGTACTCGAAGCCGGGGATCTCGATGGGGCGCGAGCCGGTCGCGATGATCGCGTCCTCGAACTCGAGGGTCTCGCTGCCCTGTCCCTCGCCGTCGTGTGAGACCCGGACCGTGTTCTCGCCGTCGAACCGGGCAGTGCCCTCGAGTAAGTTGACCTGATTGGCCTTGCAGAGTTTCTCGACCCCGCTCGTGAGCTGGTCGACGACGCCGTCCTTCCAGTTCATCATTCCCGAGAGGTCGATCGCGGGATTGGCGTGGATCCCCATCTCCTCGGCGTGGCTCGCCTCGTGGGCGACGTTCGTCGCCGAGATCAGCGCCTTCGAGGGGATACAGCCGTGGTTCAGACAGGTCCCGCCGTAGGCGTCGCGCTCGACCAGCGTCACGTCGAGGTCCAGTTGTCCGGCACGGATCGCGGCCACGTAGCCCGCGGGTCCAGCGCCGATTACCAGTACGTCCGTGCCAGTTGTGACATCTCCAACGACCATTGTAGTGAGTCTCCGTGTCCGCTCGTGAGTCCGTTCGCCCGCCCGCTACTTCAACGGTAGCGGTCGAAAATCCGCGATCCCCTACTGCAACAGGAGCAGTTCGGGGTCCTCGAGGTACTCCATCAGCGCGTTCGTAAACCGCGCGCCGACCGCGCCGTCGATCAGTCGATGATCGAACGACAGCGACAGGGTCATGACCGAGCGCGGCTCGATCGATTCGGTGCCGTCTTCGTCGGTGACGACGCGGGGTTTGCGCTTGATCTCGCCGATCGCGAGGATCCCCGTCTCGGGGTAGTTCAGGATCGGCGTCGCGTACTCGCCGCCGATGCCGCCGACGTTCGTGATCGTGAACGTCGATCCCTGCAGTTCATCGGGCGAGATCGAGCGCTCTCGAGCCTTCTGGACGAGTTCGTTCGTCTCCGAGGCGATCTGGAGCAGTCCTTTCTCGTCCGCGTCGTCGACGACGGGGACCATCAGGCCGACGTCGGTCGCCGTCGCGACGCCGATGTTGTAGTAATTCCGGTAGACGATCTCCTCGTTTTCCTCGTCGATCACCGCGTTCATCTCGGGGAACTCCTCGAGGGCGGCGACGACGGCTTTCGTGATGAAGGGCATGTAGGTTAGTTTGATCCCTTCCTCGGCCGCGCGCGGTTTGAGTCGCTCCCGGAGTTCGACGAGCTCGGTGACGTCGACCTCGTCGTGGTGGGTGACGTGTGGCGCGCTGTACTTCGATTCGACCATCGCGTCGGCGATGGCCTTTCGGACGCCTTTGAACGGCTCTCTGCGCTCGCGTTCGCCCTCGAAACTATCGGCGGTTGCTTCGGTAGACGAAACGGCGGCCGCGTCGGCCTCCTGAGCCTCACGCTGCATCGTTGCGTACTCCGTTACCGCCTCCGGCGTCACGAACGGCTCGCCGTCCCGCGTCTCATCCGTCGGCACGGTGTCGATGTCGATTCCTTCCTCCTCGGCGAGCCGACGCGTCGCGGGTGCCGCCAGCGTTCGCTCGCGGTCGGCCGACTCGGCGAACTCCTGCGGAGTGGCCGTCTCGCCGGCCGCATCAGCGATCGCACTCGAGTCTGCAGTGTCGGATTCGCCTCCGGAATCGGCGTTGGGCTCGGCCCCAGAACTGGCGTCGGCGCTCGAGGCCGACTCGTCGTCCGACGAGTCCGAACTACCGTCCGAAGCGTCGGAATCCGATCGCTCGCCGGCGGCCGCTCGAACGTCGCCGTCGGTGATTCGCCCGCCCGGACCACTCCCCTGGACGGACTCTATGTCGACGCCTGCTTCGCGCGCCATGCGTCGCACGCGCGGGGGCGCGAACACTCGTCCCTCGGGCGTTGCGATCTCCTCGATGTCACCGCCCGTCGCGCCAGGGTCGCCGGCGGGTTCGTCCCCGGAAGCGGACACGGACGCCGAGTCGGCTTCGTGTCCGGTCGTCTCGGCCGCGCTATCGTCATCTTCGGCGTCTCTGGCCGTCTCCGAGGACTCCTCGCCCTCGACGTCGAACGTGATGATCACGTCACCGACGGGAACGATCTCGCCTTCCTCGGCGCGCAGTTCCCTGACTGAGCCGTCGACGGGCGAGGGAACTTCGACGAGGGCTTTGTCAGTCTCGACCTCGGCGACGGGCTGGTCCTCCGAGATCGGATCGCCTTCTTCGACCAGCCACGAGACCAGTTCGCCTTCGGCGACTCCCTCGCCGACGTCGGGGAGTTTGAACTCGCGAGCCATCTCAGAAGTTCACCGCGTTTCGGATGCCCGACTCGATACGCGCCGGTTCGGGCAGGTAGTAGTCCTCAAGCGCGTACAGCGGGAACGGCGTGTCGAAGCCGCTGATGCGTTCGACCGGTGCCTCCTGGTAGAGGAGCGCTTCCTCCTGAATCGTCGCGGCGATCTCCGCGCCGAGTCCGCCCGTCTTCGGGGCCTCGTGGACGACCGCGGCCCGGCCGGTTTTCTCGAACGAGTCGACGATGGTGTCGGTATCGAGCGGCGACATCGTCCGCAGGTCGACGACCTCGACGTCGATCTCGTCCGCGAGGTTCTCGGCCGCCTCGAGCGTCGGTCGGGTCATAGCACCCCACGTGAAGACGGAGATATCGGTGCCCTCACGGCGAACCGCGGCCTCGCCGAGCGGCACCTCGTAAGATTCCGTGGGAACCTCCTCGCGGAACGCCCGGTAGATGAGCTTCGGCTCGAGGAAGATTACCGGATCCGAATCTCGGATCGCGCTCGTCAAGAGTCCCTTCGTGTCGGAGGGCGTCGAGGGGATGACGACCTTGAGCCCGGGCTGGTGGACGAACATCGCTTCGGTCGACTCCGAGTGGTGTTCGGGAGCGCGAATGCCGCCGCCGTAGGGTGCACGAACGACCATCGGACACGTGTAACGCCCGCGCGAGCGCGTGCGAAGCCGCGCGGCGTGGCTGACGATCTGGTCGAACGCGGGGTAGATAAAGCCCATAAACTGCATCTCCGGGACGGGGCGCATCCCGTAGGCTGCCATGCCGATCGCCGTCCCGACGATACCGGATTCGGCCAGCGGCGTGTCGATGACCCGGTTCTCGCCGAACTCGTCGTAGAGCCCTTCGGTCGCCCTGAACACGCCGCCGTTTCGACCGACGTCCTCGCCCATGACGACGACGTCCTCGTCCCGTTCCATCTCGGTGTAGAGCCCGTCCCTGACCGCCTGTACGAGGGTGAGGCTCTCGGCCTCCGCGGTAGATTGTGCTGACATGGTTAGTCCTCCAGGAGCGCGTCGTCGCCGTGGTGCTCTCGAATCGTTTCGAACCACTCGCGCTGTTCCCGTAACCGTTTGGGAATTTCGTCGTACACGTGGGTGAAAATTTCCTCCGGCTCGGGGCGTCGAACGCTCTCGGCGGCCTCGATGGCGTCGGCCACGTCGTCGCGAACCCGCGCGTCGATCGCGTCGACCTGCTCGTCGTCGAGGAGGCCGTTGTTCCGGAGGAACGACTCGAGACGCGGAATCGGATCCTTCCGCTTCCAGCGCTCGACCTCCTCGTCGTCGCGGTAGACCGACGGATCGTCGGCGGTCGTGTGCGCGCCGAATCGGTACTGGACGGCCTCGATCAGCGTCGGTCGAAGTTCGCCTTGCCCCGGATCCTTCGCCTTCTCGACGGCGTCGCGGGTCACTTTGTACACCGCCAGCGGATCCATCCCGTCGACCTGCACACCTTCGAAGCCGTACGCGGTGGCCTTCTGGGCGAGGGTCGCGCTCGCGGTCTGGCGCGAGCGCGGGACCGAGATCGCCCACTGATTGTTGTTACAGAAAAAGACGGTCGGCGTGTCGAAGACGCCCGCGAAGTTCAGGCCCTCGTGGAAGTCGCCTTCGGAGGTCGCCCCGTCGCCGAAGTAACACAGGAAGGCCTTCTCCTCGCCTTTCAATCGCGAGGCCCAGGCCGCTCCAGTCGCGTGGGGGATCTGCGTCGCGATGGGAACCGCGACCGAGAAGATGTTGACGTCCTCGGGGACGTAGTTGCCCTGCTCGTGACCCATCCAGTAGAGCAGGGTCCGCTCGAGCGAGAGCCCGCGAACCAGCCCGACGCCATGTTCGCGGTAGCTGGGGAAGATCCAGTCCGCGTCGTCTAACGCGTGTGCACTGGCGATCTGAGCGCCTTCCTGGCCCGACAGCGGCGGATAGGTCCCCATTCGCCCCTGTCGCTGGAGGCTCACCGCCCGCTCGTCGAAGTGGCGAACCAGCCGCATCTGCTCGTACATCTCGAGGAGTTCGTCGTCGTCGAGGCCCGGCACCGACGCGCCCTCGACGACGCGGCCGTCCTCGTCTAGCACCTGTACTCGCTCTCGAGGATCGCGCTGTATCGTACTCATGGGAAGAACCTCCGGCACATACCCGTACTAACAATCGCTCGAGATAAAGAATTTTCGTATAAATTTTACTCTTGGGTATAAAACTGCCACTGCTGTACAGATCTGTGCAGTAGAAGGAGTATAGAATGGACGAACGTACCTCTTCTCGACGTATCGAACGGAGTTGCGTGAAAGCTAACGAATAACGATTCGGGTTTTGGACGGACGACCACAACGGTCGTCGGCCGCTGATCGGAAGACGACGAAACGCAGCGCCGATGGCGACGCGAGTGGACGTCGGTTCGGATAGAACGCCGGTTCGAAAAACGGATCAAGACAGACAAAGCGTCGGGACGAACAAAACGTCGGGACAAACAGAGCGTCGAGAGAGGGGTTACTTCGCGCGCGTCTGTCGGGCCTGCTCGCGTGCGCGTTCGATACTTTTATCCTCACGCAGTACCGCGTCCACGAACAGCTCGCCAGCTTTGTACGAGGACCGAACCATCGGGCCGCTGGCACAGTAGAGAAATCCGAGCTCTTCCTCGGCGACGCGCCGCCACGTCTCGTACTTGTCGGGGTGGTCGTAGCGCTTCACGTCCAGGTGCGAGCGCGAGGGCTGGAGGTACTGGCCCAGCGTGACGATGTCGACGCCGCGCTCGCGCAGGTCCGCGAGCGTCTGGTAGACCTCGTGGTCGTACTCGCCGTGGCCGAGCATGATCGAGGTCTTGGTGTAGATGTCCGAATTCCGGTCGACGTACTCGAGCACGCCGAGGCTCTGCTCGTAGCCCGCGCGCCGGTCGCGGACGGGAAACTGGAGCCGTTCGACGGTTTCGACGTTGTGCGCGATGACGTCAGGCCCCGCGTCGATGATCTTCTCGAGCAGGCGCGTTTCGCCCTGGAAATCCGGAATGAGGACTTCGACGAGGATGCCGGGATGTCGGCGTTTGATCTCGCGGATGGTCTCTGCGAACTGGCCCGCGCCCTGGTCCGGCAGGTCGTCCCGGTCGACGCTCGTCAGGACGACGTAATCGAGGCCGATTTCGGCGATGGCGCTCGCGACGTTTTCGGGTTCGTCGGGATCGAGCGGTTCCATGCCCCCCGTCTCGACGTCACAGAAGTTACAGCCTCGAGAGCAGCGATCGCCGAGCAGCATGAACGTTGCCGTCCCGCCGCCGGTGCCGTTCGCATCGGCCGATGGACCGTTTCGACCCGACCAGCACTCGCCGAGGTTTGGACAGTTGGCCTCCTCACAGACCGTGTGGAGATCGCGCTCTCTGAGCGTTTCGCGGATGTCGGCGAACTCCCGGCCCGACGGCGGTCGCGTTTTCAGCCAGTCGGGCTTTTGGGAACGACTCATACTGGTAGGCTGGTTGCCAACCCTGAAAAATCGTAGTGGTATCTACGCCGTGAGCAGTGTGTCGAAGTATCTACACCGTAAGCGGCGTATCGAAAGTAACGACCGCGAGAGACAGCCGAACGCGAGCGAAGCCTCTCACGGTCGTGAATAAAGTAAAATCGGCTACTGAACGCGGAACCGTTTATAGACGGGTGACGTTGGTCGCGCGGGGACCTTTCGGTGCCTGTTCGATGTCGAATTCGATGTCTGTGCCTTCTTCGAGGTCCGGGCCGCCAACGTCTTCCATGTGGAAGAACACGTCGTCGTCCGCGTCGTCTGTCTCGATGAAACCGTAGCCGCCTGTGTCGTTGAAGAAATCAACAGTGCCTTTCGCCATTACGATTCTATCGTGTGCCAGGACACGTATAACGCTTGTGTTATATATTTCTGCGGATAACGACAGAAACGAGCCCGAGCCCGGAAGGACGGCACGTCGGTGGAGCATTTTCTCCGATACCGCTCCATATTCGTACAATACTACGTTGTTCGTGAGGTTCCAGGCGGCGTCCCCGAGGCGATTCGACCGACTATGCGGCGTAGGGCCCGATTTCGAGAGTTTCGGTCCGACGGCGAGGCACACGACTCGAGGCGGCCCTCGCGTGCAGGGTGGCTCTCGCGTGCAGCCACGTTAAGTCTCGAGCGAGCGTACGAGCGAGCGAGATCACGATGGGCGCACTCGAGCGATTACGCGGACGGCAGAGACGCACCGAGACCGAAGAATCCGGCAGGCGCTCTCGAGCACAACACGCCGTATCAGCGTCCGTCCGCGGCCTGCAGGCCGGGTTCGTCGCGACCTGTATCATGACGGCGTTTCGGCTCCCTATCCTTCGCTCGCTGCCCCCGTCGGCGAACTTCTGGAGCCAGTACGTGACCGGCGGCGATCCGAGCGATCATCCGATCGCCGGGCTCGTTTTGCACTTCGTCTACGGCGTGAGCGCGGGAGCGGTGTTCGGCGGGCTCTTCGCGCTTCAGGACGCCGAACGGTCGATCGAGCCCGAACAACGGGGGCTGGTCTGGGGGTCGGTCTACGGGATGGCGCTCTCCGCGTTCGGCTCTCAGATCGTGCTCAGAGAACTCCTCGATATCCGCCTCGAGACCGACGAACTCGCGCTGTTTCACGCCGGCCACCTCGTCTACGGGCTCGCACTCGGCGCGTGGGTCGGCTCGCGGACCGAGGGGGTCAACGATCCGACGGCGGAATACGAGTACGACGACGGAAACTGAGAATCAGCAGATTAGGCCGCCGGCACCGACGGTCGCCCGCGTCGCAGCAGGGTGACCAGACCCTGCGCAGCCATCCCCAGGACGGCCCACTTCCAGGCGAAGACGGCGACGACGAGCAAGAGCGCGCCGCGCGTGCGTTTGCCGCGGTCGAACGATCGTTTCGCCTCGAGGGCGACAGAGAGGACCGTCAGCGAGCGGGTCGCTTTCGAACCAAGCAATCGTTTCAGTATCATAGCCGTGCTTGTCGAGCTACCCGTATAACGTCGAAGCCGGCAGATGCAAGCCCGAGGTGTCGAGGGAGATCGATGGCACGCCGAAGATCCGCCTATCGAAAATCACGGTCCCAGAAGCGTCTCTGGAAGACCGACGGCGAATCAGCGCGCCGAGAGGTCCGCCGCCTCGGCGAGCAGTTCGTGCGATCGGAGCACGTCCTCGTGGTCGGCGAGTTGCTGTTGGATAACGACCTCGTCGACGCCCGTCTGGTCGGTCATCTGGTCGAGCAGCGTTCGGATCGTGGACGGGCTGCCGGAGATCTGGCGGGGCCACTCTCCCGGCTCGATCGTCGTCGGCGTCGGCTCCGGGACGTATCCGAGCTCCTCGATCGCGGCTTCGGTCGAGCGGATCGGCGGGCGATCGATCGTCCCCTGCTGGAGTCGCTGGTGTGTCGCCTCAGTCGTCGCGCGAAGCCGAGCCGCCTCCTCGTCCGTCTCGGCGCAGGTGACGTTCGCCGCGACCATTCCGTGGGGTTCGTCGGGGCCAGCACCGAACGACGACGGCTCGAAGTTCTCTCGATAGACCTCGAGCGCCCGAACCGCGGGGCCGGGTCGAATAAAGGCGGCAAAGCAGTACCGCAGCCCGAGCTGGCCGGCGATGGCGGCGCTCGAGGGACTCGAACCCAGAACCCAGATATCGGGGACGGTCTCGCGTGCGCGAGCCAGCTCGAGCTGGCTGAACGAGTGGTCGTCCGGGAACCCGTCGTAGAGGTGGGCGGCGACCTCGTTTATCTTGTCCCGGTGATCCTCGTTGGAGCCGGACCGATGCTGGCTCCGGTCGATCTGGAGCGCGCGGTCGCTGACCGGATTTCCGGTCGCCCGGCCGAGTCCGAGATCGATCCGGCCGGGCGCGAGCGCGTCGAGCACGCTGAAGGTCTCCGCGACCTTGTACGGGCTGTAGTGGTTGAGCAGGACCGTCCCGGAGCCCACCCGGATCTCGTCGGTCTTGGCGGCGATGTGCGGGATGAGTACCTCGGGTGTCGTACTCGCCAGCGAGTCGGTGAAATCGTGGTGTTCGGCCACCCACGCTCTCGAGTAGCCGAGTTCCTCCGCGTTCTGGGCTCGCTCGACGGTGTTCTCGAACGCGTCCGTTGCTGATCCGTCCTCGGGTATCGGCGCGAGGTCGACGATCGATAGATCCACACCGGCGTATCGGAGCCAGCGAGTAATGAACGATACGTTCTCGGGGGTTAGATCCGGATGTTTCGGCCGGTACCGCCGCCTCGAGCGACCGCGCGGGCGAGGGTTTTTTCTCGCTTCGATGGGATACGCCGGTCGATGGAACTCGAGACGATTCCGGGCGTCGGCGAGAAGACGGCTCGGTCGCTCGCGACGCTCGAGGATCCCGAGCGGGCGCTCAAATCGGGCGACGTGGCGGCGCTCGCGAAGGCGCCGGGAATCACGCAGGGGCGAGCAGCCCGCATCGCGCGCGGGGCGATCCGCCGCGAACACGACGACCCGGGCGGCTTCCTCGCGACCGAGCGCGCACGCGAGGTCTACCGCGAGGTGCTCTCGCTGTGTAAAGAACGCACCGTGACGGAGTACGGCGCCCAGCGTCTCGAGACGATCTACCCGAGTCCGTGTCGGTCGCGGATCGAGGAGGTACAGACCTTCGTTCGCGAGGCGATCGAACGCGATCCCGACCCCGCTGTTCTAGAGGCGCTCGAGGGGGTCGAACCGCTCGAGCGCGGGGGAGACGTCCAGGTTCGCGAGCGGTGTCTCGCGACGACCGACGCGGAGCGGTACACCGCCGCTCGCGAGGCGATTCCGGAACTCTCCGTCGAGGTGGTCGAAGACGCACAGGGGCTCGCCGAACTCGCTCGCGGCTACTCGACGGTGATCGCCATCGACGAGACGTTCGCGGGCGTCACCGTCGACGGCGACGTGCAGGTCCGCCCCGACGCCCTCGAGAATCCCGCGGAGATCGTCCCCGAGCGGTCGGTCGCCTTCTTCGCCCGCAACCGTGACAGCTTGCGGGCCGCCATCGCCGTCCACCGCAGCGCCGACCTCGAGACCGACTGCGACCTCGCGGCGCTCGAAGCCGGGCTCGCCCGGGTGAACGACGACGGAACCGTTGCCGGCGACGACGAACTGGATCGACTCGCGACGGCGGTCGACGACCTCGAGGTATCGGTCGGGGCGGCCGAATCCGTCGCGAACGACCACCTTCGGCAGGCGATCCGCGAGCAGGACGTGACGATCGAGGGAGCGGACCTGCTCTCGCTGGTTGAGCAGGGCGCGGGCGTCGACTCGCTGCTCTCTCGAGAACTCGACGACGAGTACGCACAGGCGGTCGCGGCCGCTCGAGAGCATCTGATCGACGCGCTCGACCTCGACGCGGGCGAGGCCGAAATCGCGCGGTGGACGTTCGGAGACGAGCCGACGTTTCCGGTCGAGCGCGACGAGGACACCGTTTCTCGACTCCGCGAGGAGCTCACGGCGACCAGAGAGCGCCGAGAAGCGCGACTGAAACGGGAGCTGGCGGCGGAGCTGGCAGATCGGCGTGATGCCGCGGCGGACCTCGTTCGAAACGCCCTCGAGTTGGACGTCGAACTCGCTATCGCTCGCTTCGCGCGCGATTTTGAGTGTACGATGCCCGAGTTCGTCGGCGGATCAGTGGGGGCGGTGGAATCGACGGGTTCAGCGGAATCGACGGATTCGGTTGACTCGAACAAGTCGTCCGGTGACCGCGGGTTCGAGATCGAGGGCGGTCGGTCGCCGTTGCTCTCGGAACCGCTCGAGGCGATCGAACCGGTCGACTACGGGGTCTCGGGCGTCGCGCTCCTGTCGGGGGTCAACAGCGGCGGGAAGACCTCGACGCTGGATCTGGTCGCGAGCGTCGTCGTACTGGCGCACATGGGGCTGCCGGTGCCCGCGGATCGGGTTCGGCTCGAGCGCTTCGAGTCGCTGCACTATCACGCCAAGACCCAGGGGACCCTCGACGCGGGCGCGTTCGAGTCGACGGTCAGGCAGTTCGCCGACATAGCCGGCGACGGGGCGGGATCGCTGGTGCTGGTCGACGAACTCGAGAGCATCACCGAACCCGGCGCGTCGGCGAAGATCATCGCTGGCATCCTCGAGGCGTTATCGGAAAACGGCGCGACGGCGGTGTTCGTCTCCCACCTCGCGGGCGAGATCCGCGAGATGGCGGCCTACGACGTGGCCGTCGACGGCATCGAGGCCGTGGGACTCGTCGACGGCGAACTCGAGGTCAACCGCTCGCCGATCAAAGACCACCTCGCGAGATCGACGCCCGAGCTGATCGTCGAAAAGCTCGCCGACG
Organism: Halostagnicola kamekurae; assembly: GCF_900116205.1. Lineage (NCBI taxonomy): Archaea > Methanobacteriati > Methanobacteriota > Halobacteria > Halobacteriales > Natrialbaceae > Halostagnicola > Halostagnicola kamekurae. The sequence goes on from NZ_FOZS01000001.1 coordinate 16,533, forward strand.
AGCGCGAGGCTGCCTTTTACGATCGATTGCTCGAGAAGTTCGGGTGAGCATCGTCGAGTGTTCGACGCGGTGACTCTCCGGGCCGTCTAGCACGGATTCCTCGGCGGGCAGTAGCTATTTACACGAGGTATCGTTACATAAGTCCGTGAAAGGTTGTCAAAAGATGACAAAATGGGCCGGTCGGCGCGAGACAGCGGGGTAGCTCGATGGAAGAGTCGGACACCTTGAAATCCGATCCGAAGCTCTACGCTATCCTCGGGCTCGCCGGCGCCGGCGTGCTCGCGAGCACACTCGTTTCGCCCGCCTTGCCGGGGGTGGCGTCGAAGTTCGACCTGACGGAGGCTCGAGTCGGGATGGTGATGACCGCCTTTTTCCTGACCGCAGTCGTCGCAATTCCGATCGTCGGTATCGTGACCGACGTCTGGGGCCGACGTCGAGTGTTTCTGGGATCGTTACTCGTCTACGGCGCGGCGGGGACGCTGATCGGGTTCGTCGACACGTTCGCGGTCGTGTTGCTCCTGCGGGCGGTACAAGGGTGTGCCTTCCCGGGTCTGCTGCCGATGGCGATCACGCTGATCGGCGACCATTACGACGGGGCCGTCGCGACCACGGCGCAGGGCTATCTCACGAGCATCACCGGGTTCGGCGGGATCGTTTCTCCGCTCGCCGCCGGCGTGCTCGTCGACATCTCCTGGCGGCTTCCTTTCTGGCTCTACGGGATTTCGTTCGTCGCATTTGTCTTGTGTTACTGGTGGCTTCCGGAACCGACCGCCTCCCACACGGACCAGAAATCGACAGCGCTCGAGTCGACCGCCGGTCCGAATCCCACGCCGGGGGCGAATCGGCCCGCGGTTCCGAACCCCGCGCCGGAACGCAGCGAACCGGCAACCCCCGGTTCCACCCCGGATCACGAGCAGGTAAGAGAGCCCGGCGATGCGAACGCGGGTGGAAATACCAGCGTCTTGACCGCCCGGGTTTCGGCCTGGATCGCCCGGCTTTCGGAGATGGTACGCGAAGTCGAAGACGCGCTGACGAGCGAGGCCAGAACCGTCATCGCCGCCGTCATCGCCCTGTTTTTCGTCCGATACGCGCTGTTTACGTTCATGCCGCTGTACGCGGTCACCGTGTTGGGAGCCAGCGAGTTTATCGGAGGCGTTGCCGTCGCCGTCCTCGGGTTAGGGAGATTCGTCGCGGCACCCTACGCAGGACGGCTCGCGACCTGGATCAGCCGGCCGACGGTTCTGGTCTCGAGCCTGCTCTGTTTCGGCGCGGGAACCTGGGCGCTCCTCCTGACGACCGATCCCTGGGCCGTCATCGTCATCCTCGGACTGACGAGCGTCGGGGACGGTCTGTTCGACCCGATCGCGAACGATATCGTCACGATGAGCGCCCCTGCGGCCGTCCGTGGCCGCATCGTCAGCGTCCTCGAGGTCGGAAAAACGGGGGCGATTGCGGTGTCGCCGGCCGCGTTCGGGCTCTTGCTCTCGGCGAGTTCCTACACGATACTGTTCCTGACGGGCGGGGCGCTTATGGCGGCGACGGCAGGGACCGTCGGGTTCGTCCTGTTCGACGACTAGAACGAATCGGTATTCGGAATTCGGCGCATTCCGATACCCGCGGCTGTGCAAGTACAGCGTCGATGCCGTTCGGACGAATGCACCGGTTTCCAAACCAGTCCAAGTTCCCACGGAAGCGCTGTTCGTTCAGACGCCGGACTGGCAGCGAGGAGAGGAATCGAAAACGCCGGCTCGAGCCCGCGCTCGAGTGGCCCGTGGTTTCAGGTCCGCTGAGGCGAACCCCGCCGGTGAATCGAACCCATCGAAACGGCCTGAAACGGGAAAGAATCGGAAACGGAACCGCGTACGCCGAAAACAACTAAGTAGCTCGGAGAGCGTGGTGGAACTAATGGATGGGGACCCCGACGAGGGGATGTTGTCGTGGGACGAATCCGTGTTCCGGAACGAACACGTCTTCGAGATCGACTACGTCCCCGAGACGTTCAAACACCGCGAGAGTCAGACCCAGAGTCTGACCTACGCCTTGCGGCCCGCGGTTCGCGGGTCGCGCCCGCTGAACGTGATGGTCCGAGGGCCGCCCGGAACGGGAAAGACCACCGCGATTCAGAAGCTGTTCGACGAGGTCGGCGCACAGACCGGCGACATTCGAACGATTCGGGTCAACTGCCAGGTCAACTCGACGCGCTACTCGGTGTTCTCCCGGCTGTTCGAGGGGACCTTCGACTACGAACCGCCCTCGTCGGGCATCTCCTTCAAGAAACTGTTCGGCCAGATCGCCGAGAAACTCGTCGAGCAAGACCGCGTACTCGTCGTCGCGCTCGACGACGTAAACTACCTCTTTTACGAGAACGAGGCCTCCGACACGCTCTACTCGCTGCTTCGCGCCCACGAGGAGTACCCCGGCGCGAAGATCGGCGTCGTCGTGGTCTCCTCCGATCCGACCCTCGAGGTGATCGACGAACTGGACTCGCGGGTCCAGAGCGTCTTCCGCCCCGAAGACGTGTACTTTCCGGTGTACGACCAGCCCGAAATCGTCGACATCCTCGACGAGCGCGTCAGGAAGGGGTTCAACGACGGGGTCATCTCCCGGGACACGCTCGAGTACGTCGCCGAGCTAACCGCAGAGAGCGGCGACCTCCGGGTCGGGATCGACCTGCTTCGGCGAGCGGGACTCACCGCCGAGATGCGCGCCAGCCGCGTCGTCGAGCGCGAAGACGTCGAAACAGCCTACGAGAAGTCCAAGTACGTGAGCCTCTCACAGAGCCTCTCGGGACTCAGCGACACGGAACGCACCCTGCTCGAGGTCATCGCGACCAACGACGGCGAACAGGCAGGCGCCGTCTACGAGGCCTTCCGCGAGGAGACCGACCTGGGCTACACGCGCTACTCCGAAATCGTCAACAAACTCGACCAGCTCGGCCTGATCGAGGCCGATTACGCCGAGATCGACGGCCGCGGTCGTTCGCGCTCGCTGACGCTCGCCTACGAGAAAGAGGCGGTGCTCGATCGGCTCGAGTGAGTGCGCTCCGGTTCGACAGCTCGCGGCTTTCAGGCCTGCTCGAGGTTCTCGCGGTACGCCTCCGCGTGCTCGATCGCCCGGTCGACGGCCGCTTCGGTCTCGCCGCCGGCGCGTTCGCGCAGTTGTCGGAGGGTGTTTAGGTGGTCGTCGAGCATCGCGTGATCGACTTTTTCGGCCTCCGACTCGAGTTGGCCGGATTTCTCCGCGGCCTCGCTGAGGTCGTCGCGGATATCGTCCTCGGCGGTGTCGGCGGCGTCCTCGAGTTCCGTTCGGGCGTTCTGCAGTTCGGAAGCGACCATACGTGACTCCCACCACGACGCCGGTCAAAACGCTGGGGGTGGCGTACGCGAGCCCCCGAAATACACATATATATTTCTCGAGTCCAACCTTCCGCTAGTGACGGTTCCCGAGCGACGCGGACTCACCAGACGAGACTACCTCCGAGCGGTCGTGGCGGTCGGCGGTGCCAGCGCCATCAGCGCCTGTCTCGACGAGCGCGGGGAGGTCGACGTGCCCGCCGGAACCAACGACCCCGGCTCGCTTCCGGCGCGCCAACACGCCTGGAACGAGTTTCTCGAGACCGACGACGACGGCAACGTTCGACCGCCGGAACACCACGTGCTAGTGGCGCTCTCGCTCGCGGACGATCCCGCCGGTGAGAACGATGGTGATTCGCTCGAGGAGGCGACCGAAACGGTCGAGGAGAGCCTGCGGACGCTCGAGCGGGCCTACGAGTGGAGCAACGACGGGCTGTTGTTCACGGTGGGGTACACGCCGTCGTACTTCGATCGATTCGACGGGAAGCTCCCTGAAACGGTCGATCTCCCCGCGCCGGAAGCGCTGACGGACCGCGAGGACCCCGCGTTCGACGAGTTCGACGCACTGCTCCACCTCGCCAGCGATCACCCCGAGGTCGTGCTCCGGGCCGAAGAAGCGCTCTTCGGCGAGCTCGAGACGGTAAACGGCGAGCCCGTCGAGACGGACCTGACGGGCGTGTTCGACCGACTCGAGGAGCGTCGCCGAACCGGGTTCGTGGGACCGGGGTTGCCAGCCGAGCACACCGACGTCGACGGCGTTCCGGACTCGGTGCCGGAGGAGGCTCCGTTTTTCATGGGCTTTCGATCCGGCTTTCAGGAGAGTCAGGCGACCGAAGACCGCGTCACGATCCGGGACGGGCCCTTCGCCAGCGGGGCGACCCAGCAGCTCTCGTCGCTCGACATCCAGCTCGACGTCTGGTTCGAACAGGAAAGCCACGCCCAGCGCGTGATGAAGACGTTCAGCCCGGACCACGACGAGGATCAGGTCGGCGATATTGGCGAAGCGCTCGAGATCTCGAACGGACTCACCGACGAGCAGATCGACGACACCGAGTCAGACGCGCGAAATCGCGGCGTCGTCGGCCACGCCCAGAAGGCGGCGCGAGCGCGCGAGGACGGCGAGCCGATCATCCTTCGGCGGGATTTCAACACGGTCGACGGCGACACCCCCGGCACGCATTTCCTGTCCCTCCAGCGGGAGATGGATGACTTCCTCTCGGTTCGAGAGGCGATGACGGGGGCCGACCTCGACGTGGGGATCATTCAGAACAACGGCATTCTGGGCTACATCTTCGTCGGTCGGCGCGGGAACTACCTCCTCCCGCCCCGGTCGCACCGGGCGCTTCCGACGCCGAGTCCCGACTGATCGCCGTCCCAGCGACCGCCGACAGTACGACGACGCCGGAAGTGCGACAACCGTCGACGCCGAAACGAGCATCGATTCCAGACGACCGCGACAGCACGACGACCGCCGATGACAGACGACCATCCGGTCCAGACGACCGTCGGCGGTAAAGCGAACGGTTACAAACGACCAACGGCTGAGAACGCACATGGACCGGCGAATCGATCGACGGCGCTTTCTCGTGCAAACGGGCGCGGCGGCGGGCGCTGTCGCGCTAGCGGGGTGTACCCTCGAGGTCGAGGACGGAGCCGCCGAAGGGAGTGGGGACCCCACGCTACCCCAGTTCTACGAGATTCAGGACAAACCGGACGCGGTGTACTTGCCGACACACCGGGAAGCGATGAAGATGCTCGAGCCGGTCGAGGCCGGCGAGTACACGCTCGCGCCGATGCTCTCGTACGTCCATCCCTTTTGGATCATCAGCGGCGACGAGATCGAGCGCGAGGAGCCCGACGACGGCAACGGCGTCCACCTCATGGTCGTCGTCTGGGACACCGAAACCGGCGTCGTGCTCCCCGTCGACAGCGGGGCACAGCTTCGGGTCAAGAAAGACGGCGAGCAGGTCGGCTCGCCGCGAACGCTCTGGACGATGATCTCCCAGCAGATGGGCTTTCACTTCGGCGACAACGTGCCGCTCGCCGACGACGGCACCTACACCGCCGAGCTGACGCTCCCGCCGCTCGACGTTCGCACGACGGGCGAGCTCGAGGGGAAGTTCGCGGAGACGGAGACCGCCTCCTTCGAGTTCGAGTACGATCAGACCTTCCGCAACGAGGTCGCCACCGGGGTCGAGTACCTCGATCGCGAGGAGTGGGGCGACCCCGGCGCGCTCGAGCCGATGCGCCACGGTGGAGACATGAACAGTGGGGACATGAACGGTGGAGAGGCGAGCGGCGAGGGCAACGGCGACGGCCACGTTCAGTTCTCGGCGCTGCCGCCGGCCGAGGAGTACCCCGGGGCGGGACTCGAGCCGAGTTCCGGCGAGGACGCGGCCACGAGCAGCGACGCGGTCTTCGTGACACGGCTTCTCGAGTCCGGATCGCGGTTCGTCGAGGGGAGCGAGCGGTACCTCCTCGTCTCTCCCAGAACGCCCTACAACCGGGTTCCGCTCGCGGACATGTCCATGACGGCCGCGATTTCGAACGGCGAAGCCGCAGATTCCGTCGCGCTCGAGCAGACGATCGACGGCGAGTACGGCATCCACTACGGGGCCGCGCTCGCGGGCGTCGAACCGGGTTCGAGGGTGACGATCGAGATCGACTCGTTCCCGCAGGTCGCGCGCCACCAGGGGTACGACACGGCGTTTTTCGACATGCCCCCGGTCGAACTGACGGTGCCGGAATCGATCGACTCATGACGGCGACGCGCACTCGAGTCGCAGTCGCGCTCGCAGTCCTGCTGCTTGCCGCCGGCCTCCTCGCCGCGCCGGCCAGCGCCGGACACAGCCCCGGCGTCTACAGCTTCGAACCGGACGACGCACGCGTGGCCGCCGGCGAAACCGTCGCGGTCGACGTCATCCTCGCGGCCAACCGGACCCCCGCCGGCGACGGGCTCAGCGAGGCGGGCTTCACCGTCGACTACGACGCGGATCGGTTCTCGGTCGTCGACGTCGAACACGGCTCGTGGTTCGAAGATGGCGACGAGCCGCCGGAAGGGGCGATCGACCGCTCCAGCGCGGTCGACGAGGACGCGGGCACCGTCTCGGTCGAAACCGCACTCGAGTCGCCCGACGACGGGGTGGCGAACACCGCACCCGTCGCGACGATCACGTTCCGGGCCAGCGAGGACGCCGCCGACGGCGAGAGCAAGCTCGCGTTCGCGAACAGCTCCGCGGCGACGCCCGCGAGTCCGTCGCCGACCATTACCAACGAGGGGACCCTCGAGGTCGGCGAGGGCGTGCTGGGCGCGAGCGGGTTCGGCGTGCCGGTCGCGGTCGGATCGCTGTTGCTCGCTGTTCTCGTTGGTCTCCGACGACGAGGATAAGGCGCTCTCAGGACGTACTCTCTCGCCTCGAAGCCCAACTTCGTACTCATCTTGGCCTGTTTCGCCCGTGGAAGTTCTCCTCGAGTGCCGATGGATTACGATCGGTCGCGAGCCAAACGTATCGGTCAAAATCGAATCCGATCGGATTCTGTGCTGGTTACGGCGCGGTGTCGGTCGATTCCATCAGTTCGACGTCGACCGCCTCGCGCAATCGATCGAACTCCCCGTCGGTCAGAAACCAGTAGTTCAGTTCGGGCTGCTCGCGGACGAAAAGCGGCGTTTCGGACGCGTCGACGATAGCCACTCGGAGGAGCGGGTCGGTAAACAACTCGAGAAGTGCGTCGATACTGGTCGGGGTAGCCGGAACCGTCCCGACGAGTTCGATCCCGTCGCGGACCGCACCTCGTTCGACGAGCGCCGCGACGCTGTCGGCGTCGATCCGCTCGAGAAGGGGTCGGAGTCCGAACAGTTCGATCGTCTCGGCGTCGCGTTCGGCGCGCTCGAGGAGGGCTTCGAGCACCGTTCGAACTGACGGAGCCGCGGCCGCCGACGCGGGGGCGATGGAATACGCCGCATGGCTCCCCGTCTCGAGGGACTGAAATCGGTCCGTGGAGACGCTCTCGCCGAACGGGCGAAGCGAGGCGACTAACTCGAGCGGAACCGTCTCGCAGAGCGATTCGTACTCGGAGGCCAGCAGGCGACACGATTCGGCGTCGGAATCGTCGCGCGAGAAAATCGCCGTCCCCGACTCGTCGACAACCGCGCGACGAGGAGGCTATCGCTGAACAGCGAAAGCACCGCGTCGACGACGGCAGGCGTGGCATCGACGGTTCCCCGTAGCGTCTCATCGTCCACCTGGACACCCGCGTCTCGAAGCCGCTCGGCGCTCTCTGCGTCGACGTGGTTCGTTAACAGTGGTTCGATACCGACGACCTCGAGTTCGGAGAGCGAGCGATCCGTACTCGCGAGAATCGCTCGAGCGAGTTCGGCGGATCGCTCGTGTCTCTCGGGTCCAGAGTGATCGATGGTGAAACGGATCATAGTGGCACTCATGGCAATCATATCGGCAGATACAGTTAATTCGGACTACTTAGGGTCCTCGAAATGGCCACTTGGATCGGCCAGAACAGAGCACGGAGGCTGCACCATTCCAGACAGGTCACGTGCGGCGGCGCGCGCTTGCTCGCGGGTCGCGATAGCGATTCGCGAGCAGAAACTGTTCGAGGTCTTCGGTCACGAAGTGATTGAACGGCTTGGAAGTCGCGAAGCGTCTTCCAGTGGATGAGAGAGCGAGTTTGCGGGCGAGCGAATCGGCTGGGGAGTGCGAGATCCGAACGAGTGAGGATCTCGAAGTGCGAACGGGGAACGCAGTGACCCGCGAGCGGTGTGGAAATCCTAGTTGCCAGCAATAGGGTGGTCAAGATGCAGCATCGATCCGTGTCATGCAACTCGAGTATAGCACTGTTGAAATTCTATTATTCAGATTTATCTTAGCGTGAAATACACGCACACTACAGATGCATACTGACCGCTGCAATTCCTACGGGTTTCAGTACTGGCGTAGTGCTGGCATCCATCTTTGTTAATAACTCATCCGATATATTTTGCTAAATTATAGCTAAGAATCCGAGTTTTATAGCAGCTGTTTTAATAAAATGGGACTGTCAAAGGTGGAGCAAGATGAACGAACACGAGTCGGCCCACGATGGCTCACACGATGACCACAATCACGGACATGGGAGATCATCGACGAGTAGCTGGAAACTAGCTGCCGTCTCGGTCATCAACCTCCTCGGATTCCTCGCTGAACTTGCTGGCGGTCTACTGTTTGGTTCAGTTGCGCTCCTGAGCGACGCCTTTCACATGCTATTTGACGCGCTCGCGTACGTGATGGCGTTCGCTGCCGCCCACATCGCCGACAACTATGGAGATAGTGATCGCTGGTCGTACGGTCTCCATCGTCTCGAACCGCTTGCCGCCTTCCTCAACGGCCTTTTATTGCTGCCGATGGTCGGGTTCATCCTCTGGGAATCCTACCAGCGATTTCTTGAGCCGGTGGCAATCGGAACTGGCCCCACGCTCGCCATCGCAACGGGTGGCCTACTGGTCAACATCGGCTCGGTATACGTCCTACAGGGCGGCGGGATGAGCCTCAACGAACGAGGGGCGTTCTACCACCTTCTCGGCGATGCCGGTGGCTCAGTTGCCGTTATTATCTCTACGGTTGTTATCGAGATGACTGGACTCCAGATCATTGACCCAATCGTCGCAGGGCTAATCGCTGTCGTCATTACATGGTCGGCGGGGAAAGTACTCCGTGGGAGCAGTGCGATCTTCCTACACCGGACGCCATTCGAGCAGCACGAGGTACGGGCCATCCTGCGGAAGGTCAATGGCGTGACCGCCGTAGACGACCTGCATGTATGGCAGATTTGTAGTCAGATCACGGTCGCCACCGTCCATCTTGAGACCGACGTGGAGACAATGCCTGAAGCCGAGACGGTAACCCGAAGCGTCCACGAGGAACTTGTCCATCATGGCGTCGATCACGCCACTGTCGAACTGTGTCCCGGCTATGGCGACCGCAGCACGCACCTGAACAATCACGCCCACTAACGATGACAGACGATTTTACCTCCAACTTCGCGGCCACAGAGCGGACGACCTCCCCCATGTTCGAGATTCTTAAAGCGACCAAAGACAACGTAGTCGCGGTTCGGATGGGAGACGGCACGCCTGCCGGGTATCGGGAGTTCTATGACCTACTCGTTGAGAAGACCGACGAGTTCGGGACAGTGCATGTCTACGAAGAGACGATAGAATGGACGCTATCGACATATCTCTCGCACCTGCATGGTGTCGTCCCCGATCTGCGAACCGGTTCGAAATTCGACATTGGTCGGTATGCCACGGTCGGTGATTCCCGCTGGGCTAAACTCCTTTACTACCAGTGGCGTGCAATCGCCCCAGTCTGGCCGGTCTCGCCGGACGAGATGCGCTACTACGGGCTGTCGAAACGCGACTATGCACTTGACTGGGTGATGTCTACCAATCCCACCAAATAGACATTTCAGTGGAGTAGAATTGAACGTATTGGATAAATATACTATGTATCATCTTTATTCAACACGCAGTTTCTAAAATCTCTACGACAAATCACCCGCCACTCCGTTATCTACTTCACCTGTACTTACCGATCTCTCTCAAACCTTGATAGCCGCAGATAAATTCAACAGAACTTCGAGTATCTACGTTGCAAGACGACATTATTCCCGGCCTGAAACAGTAGTTATATGACACTACAGGGCGTTGGATCAAATGGAAGCCACACACTCCGCGACAGGGGGCGTTTCGTATTGAAATGCCCCGGGTGCTACTACCACCCGAGACGTGGCTTCCGAACCCTTGAAGGAACGGTTGCCATGATTGGATATCTTCTCCGCGGGCTTAAACATCCCGTCCGACAGACGAATCGAAGTCGACTACCAGCGATCGCCGCGTCCACGCTTGGAGGGTGGTGGGATCGATGACCGCGCCGACGGACAGCCTGGTCGTGGACATCGTCCGCACGCTCGAGAACGAAGGAATCCCTCGAGACTCCTACCAACTCGGCCGGGAGTTCGATCCCGAGGCGCTCGCCCGACTGCTCGAGACCGGCGGCAGTTCGGTCGAGGTCCGCCTCGAAGTGCAGGGCGTCTCGCTCGTCGTGACGAAGCAGGCTGTCTGGGCAACCGACGATCCGCCGTCGTCCCCGCCCGAGTGCCCCCACTGTGGGCTCCCGGTCAGCGCCGTCGTCCAACTCGTTCCGAGCCACCACACCGCCTATCCCTGCGGGTGTCGGGTTCGGGGTGATCTGCTCGAGTAGGTGGGAGTTCGCGAATCGCAAGTCGTCAACTCGAAGAACCGCTTTCGACGGAACGAGTAATCCCCGAGGTTCTCATCCCCGTAGTTGGGATTTTCGTTCTCCTGATCGCTCCAAAAATAACCGACATCGGACGGAGTAGACGGTACTTCGTTCCGGCGTTCGTTTGCTGGTTTGGATGCCACCTACAGATCGGACTCGAAGAAGGGACGCTCGTCTCATTTCCCTATCCGATCGAGGTGAGTAGTGTGATTTTGCTGTTGGTCGGGTTTATCGGATTTCTGTTTCGCGGGCTCTTGCCGCATGGAAAGAACGAGAATCCACCGTATCCTCGGTTTGAAGCCACCTCGAAAGGGACAGACCCAATGCATTCGGGGTTCATGGCGTCATCACAGACGTAAACGACTTCGTGAAAACCCACTGCGATACGGAAAGCGTGCAGGCGGCCACGAAATCCTCGACTTATATCCCGGAATACATTTAATCGTAGTACGATGGCGGCCGAAGAGAAATCGCGTGTTCGAACGACACTTGCCCTCCTCGTTCTCGCAAATCTGCTTCCGTTTGTCGGACTCGAGGTCTTCGAGTGGAGCCTACCCGAAGCCCTCTTCGTGTACTGGATCGATATTGGACTGTTCGTAGTTCTGTATGCTGGATTAGTTCCCTTTGCGCAGAAAAAACCGCGACCGGAAGAACGGATGATTGGGTTAGTCACAGTTCCAATACCGTTCGTGTCTGGCCGTTCCGGATCGGTCCAGCCAGTCCAGTGGCTCCCGCCAATTTGGTATCGAAATCTGAAATACGCATTCGGTATTCTCGTGTTCGGACTCGGTTTCTGGTTTATAACTGGGAACCTATTTCTCGTCGAATCAGATCCCGGGTTTTATTACGATACTGAAGGAGTTCCTACTGATTCGATAGAGCAATCTTTCGTAGCAATTCAGCGGTCGTTCACCCCTGAGGCGCTTGGCATGATTGCGTTGCTGTTCGGATTTCGATTGCTCATCACTTATAAACAATTTAGTAGCCAACGACGGTACGAACGTGTCTCGGCACCGGTACTGGCTGAGATTCCGACACGGATCGTAGTGTTTTGGTTTCTTCTGACCGCAATAACGGCCATCTCGTTAATCGTGATTGTACTACCGCTTCTACACGACTTCGGGATATCGACGGTGAGTAAAGCCTGGGTTATCGTAATCGTCGTATTTGGGAAATTCACCATGGAATGGGCAGTCTTCCACGGAGGACGACTGGAGAATTCTGACGGCCTCATCCGGTGGCTCACACCCGAAGAGATACCTGATAAATCGGCAACCGATTCGTGAGGCTGCTTTCCAGAGAGGAGGCCACCAGCTCCCGAGGAAACGGAACGACAGCGTCTATTCTTTCGCTTCGTCCCCCAGATTTTCATCGTAAAAATCTCTGAGCGCCAGTCGGCATCCGAGATACGTCGCAAGTACAGCAGTTACAAACAGTATCGCAAATGGAACGACGAGTTCGACGACCATACTATTCAATACCATAACATCCCATATCAGATTTTCCTCTCGCAAACGCGGTCACGACACGTGATAGCGACCAGCCGAAATCCTCCCAGAGATCCAGACCGATGCCCTCGAGCGCCGCCACCGACCGACACCCAAGCGTGTCGGTCAAGTGCCTCGAGACCCTACTCGAGTCATCGTGAGCGACACTCGAGGCCCGCTACAACCGGACCGTCCAGACGCCGCCGAGCCGTTCGAGGTCGACGCACCCTTCGACCCCGCCGGCGACCAGCCCGAGGCGATCGAGGAGTTAGCCGAGGGGTTCCGATCGGGGGCGGACAAACAGACCCTGCTGGGCGTGACGGGGTCGGGAAAGACCAACACCGTCTCGTGGACGATCGAGGAGATCCAGCAGCCGACGCTGGTGATCGCCCACAACAAGACGCTGGCGGCCCAGCTCTACGAGGAGTTCAGGAACCTGTTTCCGAACAACGCCGTCGAGTACTTCGTCTCTTACTACGACTACTACCAGCCCGAGGCCTACGTCGAGCAGAGCGACACCTACATCGACAAGGACGCCTCGATCAACGACGAGATCGACCGGCTTCGCCACTCCGCGACGCGCTCGCTTTTGACCCGCGAGGACGTGATCGTCGTCGCGTCCGTCTCCGCGATCTACGGCCTCGGCGACCCGCGAAACTACATCGACATGTCCCTGCGACTCGAGGTCGGCGAGGAGGTCGGCCGCGACGAACTCCTAAAGCGGCTCGTAGACCTGAACTACGAGCGCAACGACGTCGACTTCACGCAGGGCACGTTCCGCGTGCGCGGCGACACCGTCGAGATCTACCCGATGTACGGCCGCTACGCGGTCCGGGTCGAACTCTGGGGCGACGAAATCGATCGCATGATCAAGGTCGATCCGCTCGAGGGTGAGGCTAAAGGCAAACAGCAGGCCGTGCTCGTCCACCCGGCGGAGCACTACTCGATTCCGGAAACGAAACTCGAGACCGCGATGGACGAGATCCGAGACGACCTGGATTCACGGATCAGCTACTTCGAGCGCCAGGGCGACCTCGTCGCCGCCCAGCGGATCGAAGAGCGGACGACCTTCGACCTCGAGATGATGCAGGAAACGGGCTACTGTTCGGGTATCGAGAACTACTCGCTGTACCTCTCGGATCGCGAGTCGGGAGAGGCCCCCTACACGCTGCTCGATTACTTCCCCGAGGACTTCCTCACCGTCGTTGACGAATCCCACCAGACCATCCCCCAGATCCGGGGCCAGTACGCCGGCGATAAGTCCCGCAAGGACTCGCTGGTCGAGAACGGGTTCCGACTGCCGACGGCCTACGACAACCGCCCGCTCACCTTCGAGGAGTTCGAGGAAAAGACCGACCGGACGCTGTACGTCTCGGCGACGCCAAGCGACTACGAGCGCGAGGAGAGCGACCAGATTGTCGAGCAGATCGTTCGACCGACCCACCTCGTCGACCCCGAGGTGGAGATCTCGTCCGCCAGCGGGCAGGTCGACGACCTGATGGACCGCATCGACGACCGCATCGAGCGCGACGAGCGCACCCTCGTGACGACGCTCACCAAGCGGATGGCCGAGGACCTGACCGAGTACCTCGAGGAAGCAGGCGTGAACGTCGCGTACATGCACGACGAGACCGACACCTTGGAGCGCCACGAGATCATCCGCTCGCTTCGATTGGGCGAGATCGACGTGCTCGTCGGCATCAACCTCCTGCGGGAGGGACTGGACATCCCCGAGGTGAGCCTCGTCGCGATCCTCGACGCCGACCAGGAAGGGTTCCTCCGCAGCGAGACCACGCTCGTCCAGACGATGGGCCGGGCCGCCCGAAACGTCAACGGCGAGGTCGTCCTCTACGCCGACGATCCCTCGAGCGCGATGGCCGACGCCATCGAGGAGACCCAGCGCCGCCGCCGGATTCAACAGCGGTACAACGAGGAACACGGCTACGAACCGACCACGATCGAGAAGGAAGTCGGCGAGACGAACCTCCCGGGGAGCAAGACAGATACCACCGAAATCTCCGGACGCGAACTCGCGGACGACGACGAGGCGGCGCGGTACGTACAGGACTTAGAGGATCGGATGGAGGAAGCCGCGGAGAACCTCGAGTTCGAACTGGCGGCCGACATTCGAGACCGGATTCGGGAGGTGCGCGAGGAGTTCGAACTCGAGAGCGACGAAGAGGGAATCGCGCCGCCGGCCGAGGAGTTCTGAGCGAACATCGGTCAGAGTGCGGTCCTCGAGTCGTCGCGCTTGCGTATTGGAATCGAGCACGGCGACATTACTCCGGTTTCGAACCACGCTAACAGTAGATTCGCGATTTATTCATCCAGAACATTCAAAATACCTGGAAGTGAAGCGGGGCTTATCACTGATTATCTCACCGAGCGTCCGTCTGAGAAGTAGAATTTCAACAGTGAAAAGTGTACAGAATTAGATACTATGATTGATGGCTCGTGACTTGACCTTCGGAAACTTCTTGAAGGACTTGGGAATGCGAATTGGGGCAGCAGCCGTAGTTTTAGGTATATTCTTTGGTCTCGGATATCTCAACCGAACTGATTTCCTCGGTCTTTCGAGTCTTCTTGGTAACCGCCTTGTGTTCTTTGCTGTAGCTTTCCTACTGATTGGAATCGCATCCCTTGCCTGGATCGTATTCCAGCGATACAGGCGGTGAATACGCATTCGTGATTGCCGAATTGGTCTTGTAGTTTCCCACACATTCCTAGATGGGAAAATGTATTACCAGCCGCTAGCAGAGGGAACGTCGGGAACCACGGTGAACGTTCCGTATCGCGCCAACACAGATTCCCACACCGCTCACGGGTCACTGCGTTCCCGTTCGCACTTCGAGAACCTCACCTCGTTCGGATCTCGTGCTCGCCAACCGATTCGTTCGCTTCCGGATCGTTTCTCCCCGCTCGCTCACTCATTCAGTGGAAGACCTAAGCGTCTTCCGAGCAACCGCTCGTTCCACTCGCGACGACCTTGTGCAGTGGTATCGGCTGTCTTCGCCGGCGCTCAGCCAGCCGACAGCGCGCGCCACCGCTTTCCGGCTCTCAGCTCACAGCCTGAAGAAGTACGGAAAACATCGGTAACCTGCCGTTACACGCGGACGGTCACAGCACGCCGAATCCGAACTGAGCCATGCCGAAGACGGGGCCCCACAGGAGGTGGAGCGCGACGCCGACGACGACGGCCGGCAGGAAGTTGTAGATCGTCGCGACGATGGCCGCCTTGGCGTCGACGGCCAACAGCGGGAACAGCGCGTCGCCGTCCTGGGCGATTGCGTTCGCGGAGAGCGCGGAGAACGGCAGTCCGCCCTCGGCGTAGACGCTCGCCAGCAGGATCTGCGGGCCACAGCCGGGGATCAACCCGACCATCGCGCCGCCGATCGGTGCGAGCACGCCCGCCGTCGCCGCGATGGCCGTGACGTCCAGCCCGGTCAGGACGACGGCGTACTCGTAGACGAGGAAGGCGACGAGCACCCAGACGGTGACGAAACTCGTCTCCATCGCCGCGTGGGTGAGCGTATCGTAGATCGACCCGAAGGAGTCTCGAGCCCGCGCAACCTCTCCCTCGCCGACGTAGTGGCGGCCGACGCCGTAGAGGTACAGCGACAGCACCGCGCCGGAGATGCCGACGATGGTGAACAGGCCGTCGAATCCGAGACCGAGCGCGAGCGGTACCTCGGGGCCGCCCCGAAGCAGGTAGAGGGTCCCGAGTCCGAGTCCCACGAGCGCGGCGGCCCACCACAGGACGTGCGCGAGGTGTGAAAGCGGCGTGAGCACTCGAGAGACCCGATCCGGCCCCGACTCGTGGGAGTGGGTCGGGGACGGGCCGCCGTAGTCGTGGGCGGGGTTGGGTCCGACGCCGTTGTTGACCACGGTCCCGCCGTCGGCCATCGCCGGCGAGAGTTGGGAGACGGCGTTGTCGACTCGAGTGACGCCCAGTCCGACGGAGTCGACGAGGTAGCCGGTCGCGACGGAGGCGGCGAATGCGATGGCGTATGCGTACAGCGCGGCCTCGGGCGCGAGCGCGAGGATCACGAACGCCGAGTCGCCGGCGGTCGCGCCGAGCGTCGCGACGACGGTCCCGAAGCTAACCGTGCCGCGGACGTAGAGCGGCATGACGATAATCGCACCGCCACAGCCGGGGGTCAATCCCAGAAGTCCGCCGAACAGGACTTGCAGTCGCTCGTTGTTCTCGATCGCGCCGACCACGGCACCGTCGGTCCAGTACTGGATCAGACCGAACGCGAGTATCGTCACCGCGACGAACGTGCTCACCTGCACGTAACCGTCCCGGAGGGAAGCGAAAAGAACGTCTAGCAGTTCGTTCACGGGCGCTCACCCAGAGATTGGCTCTGGCTGGCCCAGGGTTTAGACATCTCTAAAAATATATTTGCCACCGTGCGGTAAATAGTTGCTGGTCTCTGCAACCTCGG
Organism: Halostagnicola kamekurae; assembly: GCF_900116205.1. NCBI lineage: Archaea > Methanobacteriati > Methanobacteriota > Halobacteria > Halobacteriales > Natrialbaceae > Halostagnicola > Halostagnicola kamekurae. The sequence goes on from NZ_FOZS01000001.1 coordinate 33,110, forward strand.
CGGCGAGAGCCAGGAACCGGCGAAATAGAGAGATAAACGGGTCGACTCGTCCGGTCACGACTCTATTGCGCTCGAGACGGCGATATATCGAGACGACTACACCTGAGACGCAGGTACCTCGAGACGACGACACTCCGAGACCGCTACACCTCGGGACCGCTACACCCCAGAACCGTTATACTTCTAGCGTGTAGACCACTTCGGGGTAGAACTCGCCGGCGATTTCGACCTCGCCCTCGTCGGTTCGTTCGAATCCGAGCGACTCGTAGAAGCCCCGTCCCTCGTCGTTGAACGCGAAGTCGATCAGCTGAATGCGCTCGATATCGTACGCCTCGAGTTGGATCCTGAGCCGTTCGTGGAGTCGGGTGCCGATCCCGCGGCCCTGAAAATCGGGGTGGACGTACAGCCGAAGCACGTCGGCCGTCTCGCCGTGGACGACGGCCTGGGCGAACCCGACGATTCGATCGCCCGCGTCGTTACCGGATTCGGCGGCAGGTTCTTCGCCGGCAGGTTCGGCGGCGGCGGTCGAGCGGGCGTCCCACTCGTTGACCGGAGTGTCGTCTGCACGATCGCTCGAGCCTTCGCCCGCGGCGTCTTCGACTTCGACGACGAGGACGACGGTCCCCGGGGCCTCGAGCGGGATCGCACCCGCGCCGTACCACTCGTCGATCGCCCAGTCGATCGTCTCCGCGTCGAGTTCGTCGTAGGTGTCGTGCCACGTCTCCCGGGCGACCGCTCTGATCGACTCGAGGTCGTCCGCAGTCGCGGGTCGAACGTGCATACCAGGTGGTTGGGCCGAGAGCCCTAAAGGTGTTCTCGGCGCTCAGGTGAGATGTAAGTCGGTGCGGAGTTCTCGCTGGCGATGGCTCGGTCTCTGCCAGCACGCCGACACGACGTCCCGGCACGGTACCGATGCGGACCGAACCGCGGCCGCTCAACCGCGTATTTCGAACCCGCGATCTCGTAGCAGATCGGGCACTCGATCCCGGTGGTCGCCCTGAATCTCGATCCGTCCGTCGTCGACGGTTCCGCCCGCGCCGACGGCGCTCTTGAGATCCGATGCAACCGACTGGACCTCCGAATTCGGAAGATCGAACCCCTCGATGATGGTGACGGGCTTGTCGTAGCGCCGGCGCTCCATGCGAATCGAGAGCGTCTGCTGGGAGCTCTCGAGGTCGCCCTGACTGTCGAGTTCGTCGAGCAAATCGTCGATCGAATCGTCGTTTGCCACACGATAGCATTCTTCGTCGGAAGTCATAACGCTGTCCCTGCGACCGTCGGGCGAACGCGACGGCTCGAGTGCCGGCCCAGCGGCTCAGAGTCTCGACTCGATCGTCTCGGCCGTCTTCGATCCGACGCCCTCGACGCTCCGAAGATCCTCGAGGGAGGCCTCGCGGACGTTTTCGACGCTGCCGAAGCGACCGAGCAACCGCTTTCGCGTCTCGGGGCCGACCCCCGGAACGTCGTCTAACACCGTCTTCACCTCGTCGCGGATCGTCTGGTGGTACTGGACCGCAAAGCGGTGAGACTCGTCGCGCACACGCTGGAGCAGGTGCAGGTGCGGGGCGTCCGACGGCCAGGAGAACTCCCGATCGGGCGTGATGACCGTCTCCTCGGCCTTGGCCAGCGCGATCGCCGGAACGTCCCAGCCCACCATCTCGAGCGCGTCTCGAGCCGCCTCGAGCTGACCCTCCCCGCCGTCGATCACCAGCAGGTCGGGGTCCGGGCGGTCGTCCCGGCCCTCGACGGCGCGGCGGGCGCGCCACTCGAGCAGCGCCCGCATGTTGTCGTAGTCGTCGTTCTGATCGGCGAGTTTCTTCCGGCGATAATCGGCCTTTTCGGCGTTGCCGTCGACGAACGCGACGTTGCTGCCGACCGCCGATTTCCCCTGGGCGTGGCTCACGTCGAACCCCTCGAGCCGATCGGCCGCCTCGAGGCCGAGCGCGTCGGCGAGCATGCCACACTCGTCGCGACCGCCGACGTTCCGCCGAGCGTTTTTCAGCGCGAGGTCGACGAGTTTCGCCTCGCGGCCGGCACCCGGAACGCGGACGTCGATTCCTTCCGTCTCGAGCCAGCCCGCGACCTCCTCGTCGCCGTGGCGCTCGGGGAGCAACAGGGCGTCCGGCAGGTCCCGCTCGGCGTAGTACTGGACGAGAAACGCCGCGAGGACGGACGCGACGCGCTCGGTCTCGCTGTCGGGGGCCGGCGCTTCGACGCGGTGGCGGTCCCGTTCGACCAGCTTGCCGTCTTCGGCGCGGAGTCGCGCGACCGTCGCGTTCTCGCCTTCGATCGCGACGCCGAGCACGTCGACGGCCCGTTCGTTGCCGGCCGACTGAACGGCTTCGCCGCCCTCGCCGTGGAACGCCTCGACCGACTCGAGTCGGTCCCGAAGGTTGGCCGCGCGTTCGAACTGCTTGTCCTGTGCCGCCTCTTCCATCTCCCGCCGAAGCGGGTCCGCGAGGATTCCGGTCTCGCCCTCGAGAAACCGCTCGACGACGGTCACGTCCTCGACGTAGCTCTCGAGGTCGATCTCTCGCGTGCAGGGGGCGGTACAGAGGCCCATCTCGTAGTCGAGACACGGCCGGTCCCGACCCGAGTACTTGTGGTCCGAACAGCCCCGGACGCCGTAGGTCTCTCGCAGCGCTTTGACGACGGTCTCTACCCGACCCTTGTTCGTGTACGGCCCGAAGACGGTCGCGGACTCGTTCGGATCGCGCGTGATCTCGATCCGCGGGGCCGCGTGGTCGGTCAACTGGACCATCGGGTAGGACTTGTCGTCTTTCAGTCGGACGTTGTAGCGGGGCTGGTGGCGCTTTATCAGGTTCGCCTCGAGCAACAGCGCCTGGGTTTCCGTGTCCGTGACGGCTATCTCGATGTCGTCGGCGCGATCGACCATCCGCCGGATCCGAGCGCTTCGCGGATCGGCGTACGAGTGCACCCGATCCCGTAGGTCGACGGCCTTCCCGACGTAGAGGGTCGCCTCGTCGGCGCGAAACTGGTAGACGCCGGGCTCGCGCGGCAGCGACCGCGCCCGCTCGCGAACCGTCTCGGCGTTCATCGGCGGCCCTAGGCGTTCGACGACTTTCAGCCTACCGTCACAGCGATTCCCACACCGACGCGAGCGACCGCTCGATCGCCCGCGATCCGACGGCTGGTGCCGCTCGACGCGACAGTTTCTCGGTGGTCGCCGCACAACGAAAAAAAAAAAGTGACTCGACGGAACGGTGCTGGCTGGTCGAACGGACCTTCGACGACCGAAACCTCGTGACGATCGTCTACGCGACCCCCGACGGGTCGCGGTACCACCAGCGGGAACGATCGGCGACGTCCCTCCGGGAGGGATCGACGGTGACCGCGGCGGCCGACATCGATCCGGACGAACTCGAGGCAGTCACCGACGAAGAGACGAGAGCGCGCTACGCGGCCGAGGTAGAGCGAATCGCGAGCACACACGATCCCGACGACGCAGTCTAAGTGCGGGGAGATATCGAAAATAGCCAATACGCTCTCCAGAACGGTTTTCTCGCCGCCTGTACTCGGTGGAAAAACCTTATCAATTCTGGGTGAAATGGACACCTATGGCTGCGATAGAAGCCACCGCCCTGACAAAATCCTACGGTCGGACGCTCGCGCTCGAGGACCTCTCCTTCGAGGTCCGCGAAGGCGAAGTGTTCGGCTTTTTGGGTCCAAACGGTGCCGGAAAGTCCACGACGATCAATATCCTCCTCGACTTCATCCGGCCGACCGCCGGCGAGGTGAACGTCCTCGGGATGGATGCACAGGCACGGAGCCGCGACATCCGCCAGCGAACCGGCGTCCTCCCCGAAGGGTTCGAGACCTACGACCGGCTCACCGGTCGCCAGCACCTCGAGTTCGCCCTCGACTCGAAGGGTGCCGACGACGATCCGGACGAGCTCTTAGAGCGGGTCGGCATCCCCGACGCCGGCGACCGAAAGGCCGGCGGCTACTCGAAGGGGATGTCCCAGCGACTCATGCTCGCGATGGCGCTTATCGGCGAACCCGACCTCCTGATTCTCGACGAGCCCTCGACGGGACTCGACCCCAACGGGGCTCGGGAAATGCGCGAGATCGTCCTCGAGGAAGCAGACCGCGGCGCAACCGTCTTCTTCTCGAGCCACATCATGGAGCAGGTCGAAGCCGTCTGCGACCGCGTCGGCATCCTCAAGGACGGCCAGATGGTCGCCGTCGACACCGTCGAAGGCCTGCGCGATTCGGTCAGCACCGGCACGACGCTTCGGATCACCGTCGACCGAATCGACAGCGGGGCGGTCGACGACATCCGCGCGATGCCGGAAGTCAACTCCATCAGAACGGACGAGAGCGGCCCGTCGCTCATCGTCGAGTGTAACGGATCGAAAACGACCGTTCTGAACGAGATCGAACAGCAGGGACTCGAAGTCCGGGACTTCCAGACCAAGGAGGCGTCGCTCGAGGACGTCTTCCAGTCGTACACGACCGGACGGGAGGTGCGCGCCCAATGAGCACCGAGACCGCGAGCAGTTCGGGATCGGGTTCGGCGACGAGTTCGATCAATCTCGAGAGCGTCCGCGCAGTCGCGAAGAAGGACTTCCAGGACGCGGTGCGCTCGTGGGTGTTCTGGGGACTGAGTTTCCTCTTCTTCCTGTTGCTGGTCGGTATCACGGGCGGAATAGCGTATTTCAGTACCGGTTCCGGGTCGACGCAGGAATTGACGACGGGTGGGCTCATTTCGATCGTTAGGGATGTGACGCGGGTCATTATCCCACTGATCGCATTGATATTGGGCTGGAAATCGATCGCCGGAGAGCGAGAGAGCGGCACCATCAAAGTGTTGCTCTCGCTCCCGCACTCGCGAAAGGACGTGGTGCTCGGCAAACTGATCGGCCGCTCTGCCGTACTGTCGCTGTCGATGATCATCGGGTTCGGTCTCGCGGCCATCGTCGTCGCCGGCCTACTCGGTAGCTTCGACATCGCGCAGTACGTCGGATTACTCGGAATGTCGATCCTCTACGGCATCGCGTACACCGGCATCGCCGTCTCGCTCTCCTCGCTTACCAAATCGACGACGCTTGCCGGTGGTGCGGTCTTCGGCGTCTTCCTGCTATTTTACGGTGCCTGGTACCTCATCCGCATCGGATTCAGTATGCTGGTGCAGCGGGACATAATCAGTGGGGTCACGTACACGCGGACGACCGAGTTATCAGATGGGACGACTAGGGAGATGACGGGGGAGCGGGTTCCCGATTTCGTATTGTTCCTCGACTCACTCGATCCGGGAACCGCCTTCAATAACGCGCTCTCGATCGTGAGTCCGGCCATCGACGGCGTCAGATATCCGGATTACATATTCCCGAACGGCATGCCGTTCTACCTCGAGGATTGGGTCTCCTTTATCATCCTGCTTTGCTGGATCGTCATTCCGACCGCCATCGCACTCTGGCGGTTCGACCGCGTCGACCTGTAACACGCATATTTCTTCCGTTTTAGGCCTCGGACGTACCGTACTCCTCGAGAACCGATCGTAACGCGGTCGAGAGTTCCTCGAACCGCTCCATCGAGAGCGGGTCGGTCGTCACCCAGACGCCGAGTTCGCCGCTGATGACGCGCGTGAGGTAGCCGTTTTCGAACATCCGAATCGTCGCCTCGTACTCGCCGAGCTGGGTGTTTCGGTACGCCGACTGCGACCGAAAGCCGAGCGCCTCGTGTTCGGCGAAGCCGACGAGGTCTGCGGTCCGCTCGAGGTCCGAGCGGAGATACAGCTGTTCGACCTCGTCTTCGGTGAAGTAGGTGATGCTCCGGAGTTCGTCGCCAACCGCGGTTCGACAGACACTCAGGAGTTCGTCGACCAATTCCTGATCGATGCTACCAGTGCTCATAGGCTAACATTGGGACGATCGGATAATAGCGTGACGGTGGCGGAAGGATCCATCCGGGAGCTGTCGATGCGCTTCGAGCGGGCGGATACGAATACGAGACAGAGTGGCCGTATGCTGGAGTTGACCGCGGTACGACCGGGACGACGATTCTACCGTGATCGACTGCAGCCCTCGAATCAGTTCGCAGGCGGCAGGGAGAGACCCCGCGACTCGAGAAAGTCCCGAAACGCCGCTTCCTCGAGAATCTCCACGTCGTTGGCTTCGGCGTCCTCGAGCTTCGTCGAACCCGGACTCTCGCCGATCACGAGGTAATCGGTGTTCCCCGAGACGCTTCCCGTCGCGTTCGCGTCGTGGGCCTCGACGAGGTCCTGGGCCTCGCCTCGAGTGACCCCCTCGAGCGAGCCGGTGAAGACGAACGTCAGCCCCTCGAGTTCGTCTCCGCCGTCGGGTCCGGCGTCCGCGTCCTGCGGCGAGACGTGCTCGAGCACGGCGTCGACCGCCTCGGCGTTGGCCTCGCTCGCGAAGAACTCGTGGATCGTTTCGGCGACGGTCTCGCCAACGTCGTCGACGCCCTCGAGTCGGCTCGGATCCGTCTCGACGGCCTCGCGAAACGCCTCGAAGGAGCCGAACTCCCGAGCGAGTTCGCGGGCGGTCGCCGGGCCGACGTGGGGGATGCCGAGCGCCGAGAGGAAGTCCGCAAGGGGCGGCTCGCGGGCGGCCTCGAGCTCAGAGAGGAGGTTTTCGGCGCTCGTCTCGCCCCAGCCCTCGAGGGCCACCAGCTCCTCGCGCTCGAGTTCGTAGAGCGAGGCGATGGAGTCGACGAGACCGGCCTCGACCAGTTGACGGACGCTCTTCTCGCCGAGCCCTTCCAGATCGAGGCCGTCGTCGCTCGCGTAGTACTCGATCGAGCGCCGGAGCTGTGCGTCACAGGCCAGCCCGCCCGTACAGAAGGCCATCGGGCCGTCGCGCTCGATCGGGCTGTCGCAGATCGGACAGCGCTCGGGGAGTTCGTAGTGGCCCTCGCTTCCCTTCTCGACGACCTCCTCGACGTAGGGAATCACGTCGCCCGCTCGCTGGACGCGGACGGTGTCGCCCACGTTGACGTTCTTCTCGGCGATCTCGTCGGGGTTGTGCAGGCTCGCTCGAGAGACGGTGACGCCGCCGACGTCGACCGGCTCGAGGAGCGCGACCGGCGTCACCCGCCCCGTGCGGCCCACCTGCACGGCGATGTCGGCGATCGGAGTTACCTCCGCGCGGGCGGGGAACTTGTAGGCGAAGGCCCACCGATCGTGGCGAGCCGTCTGCCCCAGGTGCTCGCGGGCCTCGCGGTCGTCGACCTTGATGACGACGCCGTCGATCTCGTATGGGAGGTCGTCGCGAGCCTCGAGCATCCGATCGCGGTAGTCGATCGCGTCCTCGATCGCATCGCCCGGTCCGCGGTCACCTGTAGCGTCCGCGGAACTTCGTTCCGCGCTGTCGATGACCTCGACGCGGTCGTTCGTCCGCAAGCCGAGTTCGGGGAACCGCTCGAGTTCCTCCCGGTGGGTGTCTTCGAGTTCGCTCGCCTCGAGCACGTCGAAGTAAAAGACCTCGAGCGGCCGGTCTGCGACCACTGTGGGATCGAGTTGACGGATCGTCCCCGCCGTCGCGTTCCGCGGGTTCGCGAAGGGGTCGTCGCCGCGTTCGATCCGATCGCGGTTGTGGGTCTGAAACGCGTCTTTGGGCATGTAGACCTCGCCCCGAACCGCGAGGAAGTCGGGCGGGTCGCCGTGGAGTTTCTGGGGCACCGATCCGATCGTGCGCGCGTTCCGAGTCACGTCGTCGCCCTCGCGGCCGTCGCCGCGAGTGACCGCCCGCTGCAAGCTTCCCTCCTCGTAGACGAACTCCATCGAGACGCCGTCGAACTTGGGCTCGCAGACGTAGCTGACCCCGTCGATTCCCGCGTCCTCGAGTTCGTCGCGGACCCTGCGGTCGAACTCGCGGACGTCCTCGACCTCGCCGCTCTGGTCGATCGAGAGCATCGGCGCGACGTGCTCGGCGGTTTCGAACGCGTCGATCGGCTCCCCGCCGACGCCCCGCGTCGGGCTGTCGGGATGCGAGAGCGAGAAGGCGTCCTCGAGCTCCCGGAGCCTGGCGAAGAGCGCGTCGTAGGCCCGGTCGGCGATGACGGGGTCGTTCTCGACGTAGTAGCGCCGGTCGTGCTCGCGGATCGCGGCGCGCAACTGCTCGACTCGCTCGGCCGCGTCCGCCTCAGAGAGTTTCTCGGCGGGATCGAACTCCGTCGGCGGATCTCGAAGGAAGGGGTTCTCGTCGCCGGATTCGTCTGCACCAGCCATTACGCGAGGGTACACACCGGTTCGTTAAAGTCGCTGTCTCTCTCCGGCGCGCTCGATCGTCCGTCGGCGGTGACCGAAGCGTCGCTCGAGCATCGGTCGATGGACGCCCACGGCGTTCGAGTGTTGGTCGGCGACGATCGAGAAGTTTCGTCGCCGATTTAGCAGTCGCTCGAGGGCGTTCGGACGAACCGCAACGTCGGAGCCACAGAGGCTCCGCAGTGAGAACGAGAGCGCTCGGCTAGACGGAGGGCGTCTCGAGGGTCCAGCCGGGATCCTGTCCGGTCTGATCGATCGCATCGGCCCGACACGCCGGGCAGTAGTCGGGCGTCGTACTCTCGTTTCGGGGAACGTAGACCGCGCCGCCACACGTCACGCACGCATCGGAAACGACGGTTACACAGTCGTGACAGAGGTTGAAGTCGTCGACCGTGAGTTCGCGCAGGGGTTCGAGTTGTTTGTCCAAGAGATACTCGTCGATGACCGCCTGACAGTTGTGGCACGGTTTCATAGCGATGCGTCCGGTACCATGACATAGTAACACAAAGATCTGTCGCCCCCGCCAAATCCTCACACCACTTCGCCGTCGTGTGGATTTCGACGACCGGGGCGGCTCGAGCGGGACCGGAGACCGCCGTTGCCCGCCGATCCGAAACCTGAACTGGTTTATTCCCGGCCTGAAAACCATCGGTCGATGACCATCGTCGCTTTCGACTTCGACGGAACGCTCTCCGATTCGGAAATGACCGTCCTGCTCGGCGACCGCTGTGGGGTCGCCGACGAGATGGCAGCGATCACCGAACGCGCGATGAACGACGAGATCGGCTACGCGGAAAGTCTGCGCGAGCGCGCGGCCCTGCTCGAGGGACTTTCGGAGGCCGAGGCCCGGGCCGCCTTCGACGAGGTCGAACTCCGCGAGGGATCAGCGGGCCTGATTCGGGCGCTCAACGACGCCGGGGTCACCACCGCGATCCTCACCGGCGGCTTCAAACGCGGCGTCGCGGCGGCGCTCGAGAAAGAGGACGTCGGCGTCGATTACATCGTCTCGAACAGTCTCCCGATCGAAGACGGCGCGTTGACCGGGGACGTCGAAGGGCCGCTCATCGAGGGGACGAAAGACACGGCGCTCGAGAGCCTCGCCGGCGACGTCGGCGTCTCCATGTCGGAGACGGTCGCCGTGGGCGACGGCGCGAACGACCTGCCGATGCTCGAGGTCGCCGGCCTCCCGATCGGATTCGACCCGAAACCGGCGGTCGAACCGGCCTGCGAGGTCGTCGTTACCTCGATGGCCGAAGTCCGCGATACGCTGCTCGCCGAAGGCGTGCTCGACCGGACGTAGGCGAATCGCCGGACGAAGTGATTCGCTCGAGTCGGTTCCCGACGAGAGAGCCGGGCACGACGCTGGACCGGGGCGTTACTCGAATCGAACACCACCAGACTGCGCCGCTACTCCGAAAAGAGACTCGTGTGGACCGGGGCGAACGCCTCCGGTTCGTCCTCCTCCTCGGCGGTATCCGTGATCGCCCGTCCGTCGAGCCCCGCCGATAGCAGCGCCGACAGCGGCGGGCCGACCTTCTCGGGTTCGACGAGGAACGCGTCGTGGCCGTGGTCGGATTCGATGACGTGGTGGGAAACCGCGACGCCTGCGTCCCGACAGGCGTCGGCGAGGACTTCGGCCTGTTCGACGGTGAAGTGCCAGTCCCCGGTAAACGAGAGGACGAGCAGTTCGCCCTCGAACGCGGCCAGCGCGTCGGCGTCGGACTCATAGCCCGCCGCGAGGTCGAAGTCGTCCATCGCGCGGGTCAGGTAGAGGTAGCTGTTGGCGTCGTAGCGCTCCGTGAACTTCTCGGCCTGGTAGTCGAGGTAGGACTCGACCTCCCGATACGGGAAGAAGGCCCCGGCCGGGTCCGTCGGCTTCTCTCGAGTCGCCTCGCGCCCGGCGGAGCGGCGGCCGAACTTGCGGGCCATCGACGCCTTCGAGAGGTACATGATGTGGCCGATCTGGCGCGCTCGAGCCAGCCCGTCGGTCGGCTCGGGACCACCGTAGTAGTGGCCCTCGTTCCAGTTCGGATCTGACGTGATCGCCCGCCGCGCGACGGTGTCGAGAGCGAGACACTGGGCGTCGAGGCGGGCGGCGGCCGCGACCGACGCGGCGTAGTCGACGTCGTCCGGATACCGCCGGAGCCAGTCGAGGACGTTCATCCCGCCGACGCTGCCGCCGATGACGGCGTGGAGCCGGCCCACGCCGAGTTCGTCCAGCAGTCGTCGCTGCGAGCGCGTCCAGTCGCCGATCGTCACGGGCGGGAAGTCAGTGCCGTAGGGCTCGCCCGTCTCGGGGTTCGTACTCGAGGGGCCGGTCGTCCCGTAGCAGGAACCGGGCGCGTTCGCGCAGACGACGTAGTACTCGGTGGTGTCGATGGCCTTGCCGGGACCGACCACGTCGCCCCACCAGGCGCGGGCCTGCCCGGCCGTCTCGTCGCCCGAATCGGGCCGGCGGGCGACGTGGGCGCTGCCGGTCAGCGCGTGACAGACGAGGACGGCGTTGTCGCCCGTGAATTCGCCGTAGGTCTCGTAGGCGACCTCGAGCGAGGGGATCGACTCGCCGCTCTCGAAGGTGAACTCGCCGAGGTCGACGGTCGCTTTGGTCGTCATGGCCGCTCCTCCGGGGATCGTTCCGCCGTCCCCGCACGCGATTCGTCGGCCGCCGCCGACGCCGTCTCGATCGCCGCGTCGATGTCCGCGAGAATGTCCGCGGGGTCCTCGATGCCGACCGAAAGCCGAACGAGGTCGGGCGTGACGCCCGCGTCTTTCTGTTCCTCGGGGGAAAGCTGACCGTGGGTCGTGCTCGCGGGGTGGATGACGAGCGTCTTCGCGTCGCCGATGTTCGCGAGGAACTGCGCGACCTCGACTTCCTCGCAGAAGCGCTTGCCGGCCGCGAACCCGCCCTCGAGGCCGAAGGCGATCATGCCGCCGAAATCGGAGAGGTAGTTCGAGGCGTTGTCGTGGGTCGGGTGGCTCTCGAGGCCGGGGTACGTGACCCAGGCAACGTCGTCGTGGTCGGCTAAGTACTCGGCGACGATGGTCGCGTTCTCGCAGTGTTTGTCCATCCGCAGGGGCAGCGATTCGAGTCCCTGTAGCGTCTGCCAGGCGTCGAACGGCGACTGCTGGTTGCCCAGACTGCGCGTCGACCGGAAGCGAACCGCAGCGGCCAGCGGCGCGTCCGGAAAGTCCCGCGAGAAGTCGACGTCGTGGTAGGCGTGGTTCTGCCCCGAAATCTCGTCGTAGCCGTGCTCGCCCCACGGGAACTGCCCGCCGTCGACGAGGATGCCCCCGACGGTCGTCCCCGACCCGTGGAGCCACTTCGTCGTCGACTCCCAGACGACGTCCGCGCCGTGTTCTAAGGGCCGACAGAGGTGGGGCGTCGCGAAGGTGTTGTCGACGACCAGCGGCACGCCGTGATCGTGGGCGATGGTCGAGAGCCGATCGAAATCGGGCGTCACGAGCGAGGGGTTGCCGATCGTCTCGACGTGGACGAACGCCGTGTCGTCGTCGATCGCCTCCTCGTAGGCCTCGGGCTCGAGCGTCGGGACCAGCCGCGTCTCGATGTCCCGCCGGGCGGCGGTCTTCGAGAAGTAGGCGGTCGTCCCGCCGTAGGTATCGGTCGAGAGGACGACGTTGTCGCCCGCCTCGGCCAACACGAGTACGGCCGAGTCGAGCGCGGCCATTCCGCTCGCGGTCGCCACCGCGCCCGGCGCGCCCTCGAGGGAGGCCAGGCGGCGCTCTAGGGTCTGGACGGTCGGGTTCGAGATCCGCGAGTAGATGTGGCCCTCGCTCTCGAGGGCGTAGAGATCCGCGGCGCTGTCGGCGTCGTCGAACACGTAGGAGGTGGTCTGATACAGCGGCGGGGCCATCGCGCCCGTCTCGGGATCGGGTGACTGGCCGGCGTGAACGCTTCGCGTTCCGAATCGACACCGTTCGGGATCGTCGATCCCATCGCTCGTGTCGTCGCTCATGTTTTGCATGCATACTTCTCCACGGACTTATGCGTCTCAGTAACGGCAAAAACCGCAAATTCTGCGAGATATTACCACACATCTGACGAGTATGCCGGGACGAACGAGTTCTTAGGGGAGCAGCCCCAACGGCCGCTCGTGTCATCGAATCGTCGGGATCGGGCGGTGCTCGCGGCCGTCGTGTTCGCCGTGTTGTTCTCCCAGCTGCTGCTCTATCCCGGCATCAGTACGCTGGTCGAAGCGCTCGGAGCGGACACGGGCGGCGGCTCGTCGGCGTTTGCGACGACCGAACTCGACGCGAGCATGTGGTTCCTCGTGGCCGAATTCGCGGCCTACGTGGTCTTCGTCGGCGTCTGGGGGGCCGCGAGCGACATCACGGGGCGGCGAACGCCATTTATTGTCACGGGTGCGCTCGCCGGTGCCGTGGGCTATCTCGCTCTTGCTGCCGTCCCGATGCTCGGTTCGATCCCCTTCGAGGGCGTCCTCCTGTTGCGCGTTCTCCAGGGCGCGATGACCATCGGCGCGTTCTCGCTGACGATGACGATGCTGATGGATCTCGAGGGCGGTCACGGGAAGAACATGGGCGCGGCGGGGATCGCGATCGGGCTCGGCGCCGCTCTCGGCGCGCCGATCGGCGGCCAGCTCACGACGGTCGATCCGCTCGCGCCGCTGGTCGTTGCGGGCGTCTTGCTCGTCTGCGTGGGTGGCTTGGTCACCCTCGTCCCCGACCGGGCACCGACCGGGCGGCGGGCGGCTCGAGACCTCCTCGAGGGCGTTCGTCGACGGCCGACGCTCTCGATTCCCTACGCGTTCGGATTCATCGATCGACTCACGGCCGGCTTTTTCGCGCTCGTCGGCACGCTGTACTTTCAGGAGGCGTTCGAACTTGGACCGGCCGGGACGGGGATCTTGCTGGCGTGCTTTTTCGCACCGTTCGCACTCTTGCAGTACCCGATGGGAGCGCTCTCGGATCGGATCGGTCGAACCGCGCCGGTCGTCGCGGGCTCGCTCTGTTACGGCGTCGCCATCCTCGGCGTCTACGTGGCTCCGACAGTGCCGCTCGCAGCCTTCGCGATGGTGATCGTCGGGGTCCTCGGGGCGCTCGTCTCGCCGGCGACGATGGCGCTGGTCACCGACCTCGCCGCGGACGGCGAACGCGGAGTCGCGATGGGCGGGTTCAACCTCGCGGGCAGTCTCGGCTTTCTTGGCGGCTTTCTCATCGGCGGCAGCGTCGCCACGGCCTACGGCTACGGGTTGGCCTTCCTCGTCGTCGGCGGCCTCGAGATCGCGATCGCGATCGTCACCGTTCCGGTGTTCCTCAGACTATCACTCGGCGGACACAAACATGTTCGTGAAAACGAGGCATAAACCACACCGGCGCGTTGCGTCTTTTTAAGCCGGTTCTCGAGGGGGGACCGCGAGAATTGTGGTATGCGAACACATGACTGTACGACGACAGAGGGGATCACTTTTTATGTACGTAGTACCAAGAAAGTCGCGATGGCACGAAAGCGAACGGTCTCACGTCGAACGGCACTCAAGGTCACAGGTACTGCTGCGGCGACCGCGCTCGTCGCAGGATGTAGTGGCGGCGGAGACAACGGCGGCGACGGCAATGGCGACGACGGGGACAGCGGAAGCGAAGAGTACGAGATCAGCCCCGATCAGGAAATCACGCTGATCGCGGATTCGGGTGGCTGGGTCGGCTCCGCACCCGACGCCATTGCGGACGTGGAGAACCCAACGCTGGCGCTTCAGTCGGGCGAAGAGTACAACATCGGCTGGTCGGAAGCGAACGACGAGTTGGAACACAACCTCGAGATTCGAAACGACAGCGGCGAGGTCGTCAAAGACTTGGAAACCGACCTGGTCGCCCAACCCGACGAGCGAATCGAACTCACCTTCGAACCCAGCGAAGAGACGACGGTCTATCGCTGTGACCCACACAGCGCGATGGAAGGCAGCATCGTCCTGCAGTAACTGATTCGCGCGTTTTATCGTTTTCTTCGACGCTCGTCTCGAGCGGTATCGGTGTCGAACCGATACGCGATTTTTCTGTCTTTCAGAGCGCTCGGGAGAAGTGAGTAGGTGAAAAATCGTTCGGGGCCGATGGAGCGGTGACTATCGGATCCGACTTCTCTGCGAGACCAACATCGTGACACGCCACCGGATTCCGGCGGTGGACAGGAATGTCATACCAATTAGTACCACACGTAAAACAACCCGTGGCTATCGCTAGCATGTATTGTGGAATTTAGCAGTTAGAGAGTCCACAGCGCAAGAATAAGAACATACAAGTGCTCGAGTCACCTCTCATAATAAAATGAATTCACAGAGAGATATTCTCCTCTTTGCCGCGCTCGCACTCGCCTGGGGAACCGCCTTCAGCGCGATCGAGATCGGACTCGGATCGCTGCCGCCGCTCCTGTTTGCCGCCTTCCGACTCGACGTCGCGACCGTCCTGTTCGTCGGCCTCGTCGCCGCGCTCGGTCTCGAGTGGCGACCGCGAACGCGAGCGGACGCGGTATCGATCGTCGCCGGCGGCGTGCTCCTCGTCGGTGCGCACTACGGACTGTTGTTCGTCGGTCAGTTGTACGTCTCGAGCGCCGTCGCCGCGATCGTGTTGAGCCTGACGCCCATCGTCACGCCGCCGATCGCGCTCGCACTGCTCCCGCGAGAGCGAATCCGACCGCCCGCAGCCGTCGGATTGGTGCTCGGACTGGTAGGTGTCGTCGTCATCGCCGTCTCCGGCGGTTCGCTGGGCGGGCAGGCACTCGGCGTCGGCCTCCTGTTCGGCTCGGCCCTCTCGATCGCCGTGGGGTCCGTCGTCCTCGAGCGGACGAGATCGACGCTGTCGATCATCCCGCTGCAGACGTGGGCGATGGGCGTCGGCGGACTCGCGTTACACGCCGTCAGCGTCCTCCACCCCGGTGAAAGCGTTCTCGCGGTGACGTTCACGAGTGACGTCGTGGCCGCGCTCGCGTATCTCGGCGTCGTCTCGACCGCCGGCGGCTTTCTCGCGTACTTCACGCTGCTCGAGCGCGTCGGCGCGACGGAACTCAGCCTCGTCAACTACACCTCCCCCGTGATCGCCGCCGTATTCGGGTGGCTCCTGCTGGGCGAGTCCATCACGGCCGCGACGATCGTGGGGTTCGCGCTGATCGTCCTCGGCTTTACCCTCTGTAAGATCGACAGCCTCTGGAAAATCGTTCGGCCGATCGTCGACGACGAGTACGGGCGTTCCTCGAGGCCCGCGAATGGATTCGTCGTCGGGCAAAATCCCTACGTTCGCTCCGCGAGCCACGAGACCGAGACCCGATCGACGTCCTCGTCACGGCCGTCGTGTGCCGACTGATCGTTCGAAATGTATGCATTCGTTCACTCGGACTCGAGTGAACAGATTTCCGGCAGTTCGCGGTCGGTGCGCCATCAAAAGTACCATACCGTCGCACGACTCAGTAGCTGGTATCGAGTGGTTTCCGTGACCGAAAAAAGCGAATATCGAGACGACTATCCCGACAAGACGCTGTATATTCCGGGTCCGACCGAGGTACGCGAGGACGTCATCGAGGCCATGTGCGAGCCGATGTTCGGCCACCGCATGGACCGCATGACCGATCTCTACACCACCATCGTCGAGGACACGAAGGAGTTCCTCGGTACCGACAACGACGTCATCGTCCTCACCGGGTCGGGAACCGAGTTCATGGAGAGTTCGATCCTGAACCTCGTCGACGAGAACGTCCTCGTCACGACCTGTGGCAGCTTCAGCGAGCGCCAGGCCAACGTCGCCGAACGCCTCGGCAAAACCGTCGACACCCTCGAGTACGACTGGGGCCAGGCGGTCAAACCCGAGGACGTCCGCGCGTATCTCGAGGAATCGGACACCGACTACGACGTGGTCACTTGCGTGAAAAACGAGAGTTCGACCGGCGTCCGCAACCCGGTCGAGGAGATCGGCGACGTCGTCGCCGAGTACCCGGATACCTACTTCGTCGTCGACGCGGTCTCGTCGCTCGGCGGGGACTACATCGACATCGACGAACACGGGATCGACGTGATCTTCACCTCGGTCCAGAAGGCCTTCGCCATGCCGCCGGGACTCGGCGTCTGCGTCGTCAGCGACGAGGCATACGAGCGCGAACTCGAGAAGGATTCGGCCTCCTGGTACGGCGGCTTCCAGCGCACCCTCGATTACTACGACCGGAAGGGCCAGACCCACTCCACGCCCGCCATCCCGATCATGCTCGCCTACCGAAAGCAGATGAAACACATGCTCTCCGAGGGCCACGACGCGCGCGACCAGCGCCACCGGGAGATGGCCGAGTACACCCGCGAGTGGGCCCGCGAGCACTTCGCGATGTTCCCCGAGGAGGGCTACGAATCCCAGACCGTGAGCTGTATCGAGAACACTCAGGGCATCGACGTCGCCGCGACCATCGACGCCGTCAGCGAGGAGTACGACATGGTCTTCTCGAACGGCTACGGCTCCGCGCTGGGCGAGAAGACGTTCCGAATCGGCCACATGGGCGAACACGATCTCGAGAGCATCAAGGAGCTAACCGACGCGATCGAGGACGTCGCCGATCTGTAGCTGGTCGCTCGGCGTTCGAGCGGCTCGACTGAGTCCAACAGCTAATTTTCCTAGCGCACAAGTGAGTGCATGGACGACACGGAGTATCGAAACGTTCGGCTGACAGAGGAAGCCTACCAGCAACTCGAGCACCAGAAGCGAGCCGGCGAGTCCGTTTCGGATACTTCGAGCGAATCGCCGGCGAACGGTCGTTGACCGAGCGTGCGGGCATCCTCACTGACGGAGAAGCCGAAACGATGCGCGTGTCGATTCGAAAGCGCGAAGCCGAATCGCGAGACCAACTCGACCGACTCACCGACCGAATGGACTCGTGATAGTCGACAACCTCGAGCTCGAAACCTACGAGTAACAGAGCTAGTATCGAACCGGACGACGGTACTCGGCTCGACGGCCGAAAGCGTAACGACTTACGTGTGATCGATCAAACACGAGGCAAATGGCTCCCCTCGAGCGACTGCGTACAATAGACGCGACGCCCGAGCTGTTCGCCGTGATCGTCTCGGGTCTTCTGCCGCTCGTCGGAGTCCTCCTGCTCGAGTGGAACGCCGCGACGCTCGTCACCGTCTACTGGTTCGAACTCGCCGTCATGTGCTTCTGGGCGCTGGTTCGGGCGCTCTTTGCCGGCCGGCCGTCCGAATTCGACCCGGAGATGTACCTCCTCGGGGCGCTCGTGGACAGGCCCGTTTCGGTTCCGATCCCGCGCACCGGTTTCGGAATACGGCTCTCGACGCTCCCCATCTTCGCCATGGCGGTTCCGATACTCTCGCTCATCTGGTTCGCCACGGGAGCCGTGACCGTCGGACTCGTGGGTGGCCACGCGCTCGAGTCGAGCGCGATCGAGACGGGAGTCCTCGCTGCCGGCGTCCTGTTTCTCACCGAGGGGAGCCGGACGGGACTCGAGTACTTCTACCGACAGGGGTACCGCGAGCACAGCGCCCAGACGGCGGTACGCGGCGTGATCTGGCGTATCGGAGTGTTATTCATCGTCGGGCTCTGTATCGCAGTGCTTGCCGTGGGGGCAGACCCCACCGTGGCCAGTGACGAGTCGATCGCCGCGGTGGACCCGACGATCGTCGGCCTCCCGCTACTGATCGGGATCGTCCTCGTCAAATCAGGGTTCGACCTCGCGGACGTCTACCGCGATCGACTGGTCGCGCTCGAGGAGTCGATAGGCGAACACTTCGACAGCGGGCACGATCCAGCGACGCCGGGGAACACTCCAACGACGCACAAGCACGCTCCGGCGACGACGGAACCGATCGACGGTTCCGTGCCGGACACAGCAAAACGAGTCCGTCCGCCCGTCGGCGGTCGCCTGCTCGCAACTCGGGCTCACCTCAAGCGATATCCGAACCTCTGGTTCGTTGGCGTGTTTATTGCCGCCGGCGGGCTACTGTTCGCGTTCGACGGTGCCTGGTCGATCGTGGCCGGATTCGGGGTCGTCGCCATCGCCGTAACCGCTCTCTCGATCCATCTAGACTACTGGCTCCGCTACGCTTTCGTCGAATACCGGATCGACGACGACGCGATCGTCGGCTACGACCGGCTGTTTCGACAGCCGGTGTGGCACATCGGGACAGGGGACCAGCACACCGCCCGAATCGAACGCGACTGGATCGACGGCCGGCTCGAGACGGCAACCGTGGTTGTGGAACGTCCCGACACCGGCCGCACCCTGTGGCTTCCGCGAGTGGGCGATCCGGCGGCGATTCTCGAGGTTCTCGACCGCCAATCCCACGAGTCGACTCGGACGAAATCGGATCGTTCGAGACCGTCAAAAGGTCCCTAGTCATACTCGACCGATGAGCCTACTCGAGCGACCTCGCCAGTCAACACCAACAGTCCGATCCCGGCCGCACAGTCGGGACAGCACGCTCGAGCGTTCGCGAACGAAGTAAGCAATTTACCGTTAAATCGGGATGGATCCCGTGACAGCGGTTGGTATCGAAGGTTTTGTGACAAGTGGTTCGCCACAGGCGAACTCGAGGAGCGAATTCGTTCCCCAAAATCATTGACAGCGCTCGCTACCTGGTCGTTCGCGATTCGATTTCGATACTCGTCTCAGAGACCGCCGTCACTTCGCCGGCGATGGACGCGTGCTGGGGATTACTGATTCTGTCGGAACTCGGGCTCGCTATCCGATCGCCGACGCTAACTCGATCACCAGTCTCGACGATCGGGGCGGCAGATTCCACGATATCGGGATTCGGATTAGTCGCGAGTGGAATCCGAACCCGAGACGGGTCGATCGCCGTTGTAGGTTCGGTTTCTATCGGCCGGGCGTTCCAGTCGTACTCCTCGAGCACGTCGATCCGACCGTCACCGAGTTCGTTTTCCTCGGCGGTTCGCTCGTCGAGGACTAGCAGGCCGTTCGTGCTTTTTCTGACGCCGTAGGCCTCCAGCGGTGCGTCGATAGGAAAACACCAGCCCGGACCCCCGTCGGCGATCACAGCGTCCGAGGGGAGCGTATCGGCTGGCCGACCGGCCGCGTTCAAGAGTTCGCTTATCGGCGTGCCGATAGGGACCTCGAGAAACCGACCCCGCGCCACGTCACCGTCGACGTGCACGTACTTCCGCGTCACCGGCGTTTCGTCGGACAGCGCTCGCGCGATGTTGATTAGCGTCTCGGTATTCTGGACGAGCCAGCCGTGATCCATCGGGAGGTCACCGCGCAGCACCGTGCCGTCGACCACCTTGAGGAGCACACTCTCCATGCCGTACTGGTACTGATTGTCCGTGTACGCGAACACGACGCCCTCGTGTTCCTCGCGCTCGAGTGGTAACTCGCCCGGCGGAACGATCGTCCCGTCGGTATCGGCCTCGAGCGCGTGCATGTACTTCTCGCGGTCTTTCCACTTCGCGCTAACGATGATGCGGTCGACTACCGCCTGCTCTAGCAGGACGTCGAACAGTGCGGCGAGCGTTTGGGCCTTCGTCTTCCCGAGCCACTTATCGATGAAGTAGTTCGGCTCGCTCTCCTGGTGATTCACCAGCAGGGAATCGACCTGCCCCAGAGCGTCCCACTTCGCGAAGGACGGAAAGCCCGCACCGCCCGCACCCGCGACCCCCGCTTCGCGAATGCGCTCACGCCCCTGCGCTCGAACGTCTGGCCAGGTAGCCTGCGCGCCGTGCGTTTTCGGCGTTGTCATGGCGGGTAAACGGTGGATCGATGCAACGGTCAGACTTTGGCCGCAGCCGTGAGGGGAGTTTATAAATGCACTACGTCCGTATCGTGGGCCACCCGAAT
This sequence comes from Halostagnicola kamekurae, assembly GCF_900116205.1. Classification (NCBI taxonomy): domain Archaea; kingdom Methanobacteriati; phylum Methanobacteriota; class Halobacteria; order Halobacteriales; family Natrialbaceae; genus Halostagnicola; species Halostagnicola kamekurae. Next base: position 53,173 of record NZ_FOZS01000001.1, read on the forward strand.
GCGTTATCTCGAAGTGAGTTTGCAGCGACCGCCCAACGAGCGTCATCCGATGCACCAGTTTGTCGTCGAACACGATAGCTACGACGCCTCGAGACTGCTCTATCAACACCAGTACGCCGACGACGAAAACGCGGTCCTGTTTCACGTCGACGGACCGCGTTCGCCCTACGAGGAGGTACTCGAGGACGTGCCAGCGACCCTCGAGTTCGAGATCGCTCCCTGTCGAGACGAGACGTTTTATTTGTATGCTCGGGGATCGCTTACGGAGTCCGAACGGGTCTTTATCGACGCGGTATTCCAGCCAGGGTTGATAGCCGTCCCGCCGATCGTATATCAAACAGACGGGACGATTCGGCTGACGGCGATCGGCCCCTCCGATGCGATCCAGACAGCGGTCGGGAATATCTCCGATCTCATGAGCGTCGATGTCGTGTCGATCGGTGAGTTTCGCGCCGGGCGAATCAACTCGCGGACGGCCCTGACCCAGCGCCAGTTCGAGGCCGTCTCCGCCGCCGTCGATTGTGGCTACTACCGCATGCCCAGCGAAGGATCGCTCGAGGAAATCGCCGCTCGCCTCGAGTGCTCGAGCGGGACGGCAGGTGAGTTGCTTCGCCGCGCCGAACGGACCGTGATGACGCGACTCGTCGGACGAAACCCGTTCTGAGGGGGAGCCATAGCACCGTGTGAGTTTTTCAATACAGGTGAAATCGCCAAACAAGCCCGATCGGCAACATAAACGGTCGAATCCAAAGAGAGACGAAGTAGATGTACGATTCGAGCCGATAACGGGCCGGGTAGAAAACTAGTCCGAACCCATCGATGAGCCCGCTCGAGCGACCTCACCGGTCAACGCCAACAGTCCGATCCCGGCCGCACAATCGGGACAGCACGCTCGAGCGACCGCGGCGTACCGACTCTCGAGTGCCGGACACGGCCGGGTCGAAACGCGGAGCACGCGGTCGGCGGGAATCGACTCGTCGCACCGATAACAGACGGTCGAGGAGGATCGGTCGGCGCTCGAGTGGCCACCGGAATCGTCGGTGCTTGAGGTCACGCGAATCGCCTCCGGGGCATCGCTCGGGCGCAATTCCTCGGATATAGGCGACCGTTCGAGTCTTCGAGGTGGTCAAACGTGATGCTGCGCTGTCGTTCGAGAGTTTTTTGTCTCGGTGGGAGTAAGTAAAGCATGGCACCAAGTGTTCCGCTTGGAAGCCACACGCTTCGGGTGTTCTAGCACCCGTGGCATTTCACGCGTATGCCCGCGGCCAATTCGGCGCGCGCAGCTTCCATCATGACAGTTAGTCTGAAGTATAATATACCTACTGGTACGGGATGGAAGAAGAGGTCTGGAGGAGGGAAAGAAGGTGGTTTGGATTGGAGTTATCGTGCTCGAGACGCTGTGATTTTACTTCGGATCAGTTGCAGGGTGCTCGAGGACGAACCGCAACGGTGGCTCTGTTGGAATCCTATTCTTCATCGGTATTTGAGCGTGTGACAGGCTACAGATTCGGATTGGCCGTTTACTATTTCACAGACCATATTGATAATGATCCGACATTCATATGTATGTATGAATCAAAATCGTGACCAATGCCGGCTATCTCCCTGATAGGTGCTGTATTGTTTGTCCTCCAAGCTGTTGTCGGATACGATCTCTATCGTTCACTTCCGAGTAGTGGAATCTCTGAGATGGTTATCGGGGCTATGATCACAGGTGTCGGAATCACATTCTTATTTGTATTTGGTATGGTTCCGACGCTTGCGCTTGATTTCGTGTTCGTATTGATCTCTACAGTGATATCTAGTCAATTCAACTAACGGTACGTCCTGAATTGGTCCTTGTATCCTATCCCCGCGATACGTGAGACATCTGTACCTACTGATCCTTTCAAAGTTTGTTAGCCGATGTTTTTTTACCGATGATGGTTTCAACAGCCCCTAAACGGTCGAAAGTCCCTTTCAGTCCCGCCCGCGGTGAGTGTGTGGGCTGCTGTAGACAGCGTCGTCACAGCGGGCGAAACGAGCTATTTGACGGGATAGCCGACCGCTGATAAAATGGAGTCTCGTCGCATTACTTCCGGTCGGGCAATTGGCCGCCTACGGAGTGTACGCCCGTGTCTGATGGAATCGCTATGCGATGTGGCCTTCGCGACGGAGCTGGTCGGCGTCGGACTTCTCGTAGCGCCAGGTGATGTCGGCCTTCTCGTCCTGCCAGTCCCAGGGCTCGACGAGGACCACGTCGTCCTCACGGATCCAGATGCGTTTTTGCATCTTACCGGGGATGCGCGCGGTGCGTTCTTCCCCGTCGGCACAGCGGACTGTGACTCGGTTCGCCCCCAGCATGTTCGTGACCGTCGCGAAAACCTCGTCATCGTCTGGCATTCGGAGGTTTTTGCGGCTGCTCTCGTCCTCGCTCATACGTCGTCGTTGGCGTTGGAGGGTTTTAAACTCTATCAACGAAATCGTGCGGATAGCGATCCGACGGCGGTGACCGGATTTCGGTCGGCGACGACTCGAGACCGGCGACACCCCCAAACCGCGCCGTTTATTTTGGGCGGCAATCGACTCACGCGTATGCTCGATAAACTCGGCCCGCTCGGTATCGCGGGGCTCATCATCGTTCTCGTCGGAATCGCGCTCATCGCTCTCGAGAGTCTCATGATCGCCGCCGGAATGGCGCTCGTGCTCGTCGGACTGGCGGTAACCGTCAAGGCGCTGGTGTCGGGGATGCTCGGGGCCTTCGGCATGATGTAAGAGGATACAGACAGGCGTTTCGCACCGTCCGGCCGCCCGATAACTGGATAACGTTAACGTGCTACCGGCCGTATGGACTTCTATGGGGTACACGTTGCACTATTACGACCTGGTGTTGCTCTGTATCGCCGCGAGCCTCGCAGCCGGGGTCCTCATCGGAGTCGCGACGTCGATCGCGTTCGAAGTCTCAATTGCAGCTCTCGGACTCGTCGCCATCGGCTTCGTCGCCCACGCGCTGTTCGTCAACGGCCCCGTCGACGAACTCGAGGACCTGGGCGAGGAAGTCGAGCCCGCGGATGTTCCGCAGGTTCTCTCACCGCTCGAGACTCAGGACTAAAACCGGCTCCGCGCTCAGGCTTCGTTGTCTCCCGCTCGGTGCTCGCTGATGAGCTGGTCGACCATCGACGCCTTCTGGTCGCGCCTGCGGTCTCGAGCCCGGTCGTGCCAGTCGTCGATCACGGCCTCGACGTCTTCCTCGCGAGCGACGGCGAGTTCGTCGACCTCCTGCATGGCGACGTCGCCCGCCGGGCCGACGGGGAGTTCGGCCTCGAAGAGGATCCGGTCGGCCGCATCCGAGAGCCCGCCGTCCTTGAGGACGACCCGCGGCTCGAATGAGGCGAGCAGTTCCGCGGTGGATTTGCCGGCACCGCTCGCGTCCCGGACGTAGACGACGTCGCCGGCTGCGATGCCGTACTGGTCGTCGGCCTCGCGGATCGCACCCTTGGTGAACTGCTCGATCACCTTCACCGGTACCAGCCCCTCCTTTTTGGCAGATACGTCGCTGAAGTTCGAGTGATCGAGCTTCCAGAGGGCTTTCATCCGCTCGACTTTGTCCTCGAGGTCGTCGACACTCTCGCGGGCCTCGTCGCGTTCGCGCTCGAGGCGCTGTACCTTCTGCTCGAGGCGGCTCACCTCCGACTCCTTGCGGACCTGGCGACGCTCCTCGCGCCGGGAGACGGTGAGTTCCGCCTCGAGATCCTCGATCCGTTCGTCTTTGGTCTCGAGGCGCTCCTCGAGGCGCTCGACGTGTGACTGGAGGCGTTCGACCTGCCGGTCGAGCGATTTGATCCGCTTTTCCTCCTCGGTGAGTTCCCGCGGTTCGTGCTCGGTCGTCTCCTCCTCGTCCTCGGGTTCGTCGGAGAGATCCCGCAAAACGGCCTCGACGCTTTCCTCGTCGGCGACGACGCGCGCCGTCACCTCGCCGCGGTCGATTCCCGGCGGGAGTTTTGCGGCGATGCGCTCGAACTGATCCTCGTGATCGTCGACGGCGTACAGCGCCGCGGCCATCGCGTCCCGCTGGTGATCGTTGTCGTAGGGATGGTCGCGCGTGCGGTGTTGCTTCTCGTCGATTGGGAGATCACTGGTCGGCGTCCACGCCGCGGCGTCGAAACTCCGCCGGAACTTCTCGACGGTCTCGGGGATCGGGGTCACGTCCGCCGCCACGATGATCGGCCGCCCGCGCTCGACGATCCACTCGATCACGTCCGCGGCGTCGCTGGTTCGGGAACTCCAGACGTCGAGGATCTCGCCCTCGAGACTGGCGATGGCGACCGCGGTGGTCGTTCCCGGGTCGATGCCGACGACGACGTGGTCGCGACGCTTGGCGAGCGGCTTGAACTCGATCCCGTCGCGGCGTTCGCGTTCGATCTCGATCCGAACGTCGCCCGAGCGCTCGTTCGAGACGGGGATGTCGCTCGGACGCCCCTGCACCGTGAACACGGCGTTGGCGTAGCCGCCGTAGGACTCCCGGATGTCGGTCTCGAACTCGAGGTTCTCGTCTTCGAGTTCGGATTCGACCTCGCGAGCGCGGCGCTTGACCGAGCCGTGAATCCGCCGGGTGTAGCGGTCCTCGCTCCAGCCGCCCTTGCCGGTCGAACGACCTCTCGAGACTTTCACCGTCGTCGTATCGGTAAAGGCCGAGACTTCGTGGCCGACGTTGTGGGCCGCGAGTTTGGCGGCGGCCTCGGCCTCTTTCATCGGGTCCTTGCCGTAGGGGATTCCGTGGCGTTTGGCAACTCGAGAGAGGGGTTCGGGCTGTTGGGCCCCCGTCACCTGCACGAGTCTGGTCTCGGCGGGCAGCGACCCCAGAAAGTGGATCAACTGGTCTTTGTCTGCCGCCAGTTCGTACATGTTGTCCGTCGCGACGAGCGCCGGCTCGACATCGTCGATCAGCCGTCTGAGTTTGCGGTGGGTGACGACGTCTCGATCGAGCTCCTCGCCGTCGTACTGGACCAGCGCGTAGGAAGGCGAGTCACCGCGGACGTCCCCGCTCTGAACGTCGACGCCGAAGACGACTGCGTTCAACGCACTCGTTCGGGTGCTCACGGACGACTATAGGGGCGAGAACGGTATAAATCCGGCGCGGAATCGCTGCAGTACTTCGATCCGCGGTCTTCACAATGTATTTACACATCACGTCACTCTGTTGTACCGATAGAATGTCGTCGGAGCAGTCATCGCGAGACTCCCTACTCGGATACGCGGTACTGGCGGTCTTACTTCTCGCTGTGATCGCTCACGAGGTGTACGAAGTACCACTCAACCAGTTGTTGCAGACGGGGCTTTTGGTCGCGCTGGTTGTGATCTCCTATCAGATACTGCTCGTACTGAAGGACATCCGACGAAAACTGTGACAACACCCACCGACACGCCGGCCGCGTCGAATCGAACGGCCGGAACGGGCGTTCAGTCGTCCTGATACGGAATCTCGAGCCGGTCCCCGTCTTCCGGCAGCGAGACCTCGCCGTCGAACACGTCTCGAGCCTGCGCGAGGTGATCCTCGACGTCGCCGGCGTACCGCGAGGAGATGTGCATGAGCGCCAGCCGATCCGCGCCGGCCCTGCGGGCGATTTCGGCCGCCTGTCGTGCCGTCGAGTGTGCCGTGTCCGTCGCGCGCTCGGTCCGGTCGTCGGCGAACGTGGCGTCGTGGATCAGCAGATCCGGCTCATCCGCGACCTCGATCGTCGCTTGCGTCGGGCGGGTATCGCCCGTGTAGACGAGCGAGCGGCCGGGACGGGGTTCACCGACGACCTGATCCGGTTCGACGACGGTGCCGTCCTCGAGTTCGACGGCCTCGCCCTCGTGGAGTCTCGAGAACTTCGGGCCGACCGGGACGCCGAGTTCTTCGGCGCGCTCGCGGTCGAACCGGCCCTTGCGGTCGTCCTCTACCAGTGCGTAGCCGACCGAGCGCGTGTCGTGGTCGGTCTCGAAGACCCGAACCTCGTACTCGTCGGCGCGGTAGGCGACGTCGTCGCCGCCGACCTCGTTGATCCGGACCGGAAACGACGGCCGGTTGCCGAGCGCGTTGACGAGCGAAGAGATCTCCGATCGGGTGCCCCGCGGCGTGTGGATCGCAAGCGGGTCCGTCCGGTCGTTGAACGCCATCGTCTGGAGGAGTCCCGGAATACCGAGGACGTGATCGCCGTGGAGGTGGGTCACGAAGAGATGGGAGATCGAGAACCCCGTTCGAAAGCGCATCATCTGTCGCTGGGTTCCCTCGCCGGCGTCGAACAACAATTCGTCGCCCTCGCGCGCGACGAAGAGGCTGGTGGGGTTCCGTCGAGCGGTCGGAATCGCCCCGCTGGTTCCGAGAAACGTCACGCACAGTGGCATTGGCTACGGTTCGGACCGCGGCGACTAAACCGGCTTCGGATCGAAGCGGACCGACGCGCAACTGGGTCATCGGTCCGGTCGGGCGTCGTGACGAGCCTCGGCGCTTCACGAGCGGATCCGCAATAGAAATTGAGTTCGATCGGTTCGGTTCGCGACCAGCGATAGCGCCCGATAGGCGACGACTACCGACAGGTTCCGCTCGCCGTGACTTCGACGTCCTCGGAGAGCGCCGCAGCCGCGCCGGTCGCGATCTCCCTCCAGTAGGCGCGTCGGGTCGCGTAACTCTGTGCGAGGAAGACGCTGTCGGCGCCGAGCTGGTCGACGAGCAGCCCGTCACCCGTCAGGCCGTCGTCGGCCGGCAGCGTCGCCTGCTCGGCACAGGAGGGCAACGCGGCGTTGATCGAATCCCGAACGCTCTCGAGCGTCGATAGCGGCGCGTTTCCGGCGACGACGATCCCGGTGTCACAGACGCCGCCGAAGTCCACCGCGACGTCGAAGTCGGTGTCCGCGATCGTCTCGAGTTCGGGATAGGACTCCGGCGAGAGCGCCATCGACGGGACGTACCATCGCTGGAACGCGCCCGCGTCCGGCCCCCAGCCTTTCGTCCGCCAGCAGGTCGCGCCGGCCAGATCCGCGGCATGTTCGGCCTGATCGTCCGTTTTCGGCTGGACGGCGCCGCCGTGGGGTGCGATGAAGATCCGGTCGGAGCCGTTCTCGTCGAGGCGCTCGATCAGTTCGCCCTGCTCTCTGGCCTCCGACTCGGAGAGACTCGGGTTCGGAATCGTCGACGTGATCTCGGCGTCGAACTCCTCGTCGCTCACCGAACAGTCGCCCGCGGGGCCGGGACAGTTCGTCTCGTCGGTCGTCGCCTGTAGCTCGGCCGATCCGAGGTCAAGCCGACACCGAGCGCTGTCGGACATGCGGACGATGTCCTCCGGCGCCTCGGGGCGTTTTTCCGCGATCGTATAGACTGCGAACTCGCTCGAGTCGTCCGGGCGGGACAGTCGAACCTGCTGGCCCGCCGAGAGCCCGTGTGCCGAGAGCAGTCGCGGATCGGCCGAAATCGACGTTCGGTCTTCCACGAACTCGGCCTGTCCGTCTGCGAGCGAACAGACGAGACACGTCTCGAGGTCCGCCTCGCTGATGGCACTCGTGGCCGCCTGGTAGGAGCCGACAGCGAGGCCGAGTGCCGCCGGGGTTCCGACCATGGCGGTCAGGAGCGATCGTCGCGACGGGTTGAATCGGTCGATGCGTCCGTTGGTGTCTGAATCGTTTGTCATGGTGTCATCGTTTCGATGGGAGCGTACCGCCTCCCGAGCGGCAGTCGACGAGCGAAGCGCCTGTGACCGGACGTCGACGAGTCGAGTGGCACTGTCGACGTGGGATTTCGTCTTTACATGATCACCTCTGTACGCGAGAGAGTCGGGACGGCGTCCCGTCGGCGTCGCCGGACGACTGGGAGTCGACCGGCTGGACCGGGAGCCGGGAATCGACCGGTTTCCGGGGCAGTTCCAGTTCGAGATCCGACGTGGTCGCCCCGTTCGATTCCGGTGGCTCGGCGTGGCGCTCGATCGCGTCGTCGAGGTCGCGCATGAACTCGGCGACGGTGTTTCCCATCACGAGCACCGGCCAGCCGTCCGCGATCATCTCCGCTAAGACCGACTCTGCCGACTCGGATTCGTGATCGTGGCTGATCACCGGAAACGAAGATTTCTCGGCGAACAGATCCGCGTGGCCGCCCGCGACTCGCGCCTGTTCGATCGCGTCGTCCTCGAAGAGGCCCTCGAGGTAGTCGTGAAACGACGCGGTACGAGCGCGCCGGTCCCGACGGAGGTAGACGAACGGCTGGATCCGTTCGTCGTCGACGAGCGCCTGACGCACCATTTCGGTGCTCTCGACGTCGTTGACGTCCGCGGCGTTGTAGACTCGACCGTCGAGCGCGTGGGTCCACTCGACGCGAAAGTCCGCGAGCATCGATTCGCGCTGGCGGTCCGACAGCGGTTCCTCGTCGATGGCCTCGAGGACGTGATCGAGCGCGTAGATGCACTCGGCGGCGGGGATGTTCTGATGGCGTTCGGGAACCTCGACGTGGGAGACGGTCGCGTCGACGGCCTCGAGTTCGCGTTCGATGTACGCCCGGAGTTGCTCGTCCTGCTCGCCGTTGACGACGTGGGTTCCGGCGGGCGTCGCGCGAGCGAACGCCCGTGCGATATCGGCGCGAGTCCCGCCGAGCGTATCGCGGTGGTCCTGGCGAACGTTCGTGAGGACGAGCACGTCGGGGTTGCCGAACCGCTCGTTCATCATCCGGGTCGTGTAGTCCGTGATCCCCTGGTTCTCGAGGACCAGCGCGTCGACGGGGAAGTACTTTCGAAGCTCCTCGACGTTCTCGTAGAGGGTGACGCGCTCGCCGCGTTCGATCGGGTTCTCCTCGCCGTCGTACAGCGAGAGCGGGTGGTTGCCGGTCACCTTCGCGTAGGCATCATAGCCTCGAGAGCGCAGGACGTCGTAGATCCGTTCGGTCGTTCCCGACTTGCCGCGGGTGCCGGACACGACGATCTTGACGTCGATTTCCTCGAGTCGGCGACGGTGTTCGGTGCCGCGAGTGAGCGGTCCAGCGATGCGTCGAGCGAGCCGGGTGAGCGGCTCGGGAACGACCGTTGAAGTGGTGTCGTAAGACATTGATAGTGTATCGATAGTTGGAATTCTCAGGTGTCAGGTATGGGTCCCGGCGGACTGTCGATCGGCGCTCGAGCGCGCCGGTCGAAGTCGCTCGAGTCGAAGCGCGGACACAGCGCCGACGACGACACAGGCGACGAGCAGCGCGATCTGGGGGAGCGCCGAAAGATCGGCTGTGAGCGCTCCGCCCGGTTCCGGCGTCACGACCAGCCGAAGACCGCCAAGAAAGAGCGCGAACGCACCGGTCGACAGCGATATCGACGTCGAGCGGTGCTCCGGGGGCATCCGGTGGAGGTTGTACGCGGCGATGCCGATGAGGATGGCCGTAAAGAACAGGTGCAGCCCGGAGGCGACCGGGAAGAACACCGCGATCGGAATCGATCCAGCGAGCGCGATGACGAGGCCGGTACCGAGTAACACCCGCCCGTACAACAGCGTCGATCGGTGGAACTGTTTGAGGATGCCATAGACGGCGGCGACGCCGAGGACGTACAGCGGGATGATGGCGATCGACTGGAGCGCGAACAGCGCGAGCAACGGCAGCGCGATGATCCCGTTGAGCCTGATCCCCCACCGCACGTACGATCCCTCCGAGACGAGCATCCCCAGCGCGATGACGAGGAGGACGATCGGAAGTGAGATCTCGAGGAAGCCGCCCATATCGGCGATCACGGCGTTCCGGGCCGCGGCGATATCCGAGTTAGGCCCGTACAGTACCGGGGGCGTGAGCCGGCCGAGGCGGGGTGCCATCGCGAGATTGACGAGCGAGCCGCCGAGGGCGATCAGCCCGACGAGCGTTCCGACGCTCGCGGCCACGTCCTCGAGCCGCCGGTCGGAATCGAGCTGGTGGTAGTTGTAGGCCGCGACGCCCGGGAGGATGCTCCCGGCGAACGTCGCCGTCGTGAGCGAAACCTCGAGAACGCCGAGCGCGAGGAGTCCGCCGAAGACGGCCAGCGGGACGACCATGCTGAGGATCATACCTGCCAGCAACAGCTGTCGTCCGAACAGCAGGGTTCGCCGTTGGAGCACCGCCAGCCCGACGTAAGCTGCGGCCACGCCGATGACGAACGCAGGGAGCGCGAGGACGTCGTAGAGAGCGTACACCGCGTACATCGGAACCACGAGGACGCCCGAGAGCCGGAGTCCGTACGCCTGCACGACGCCAATTCCGACCAGTAGTCCGACGATCATCACCAGCGAGGCAACGATCATCGTCGGATCGACCTCCACCGACGTTCTGGGGCGCGTCCGCCGGAACCTACCGGTCGCTCCGTCGACGGACGGGCGCGAGCGCTTCGTACGAACTGGTTTCGACGAGCTGTCTCCAGATCGGTGGTGGCGTTCGTCGCTGGATAACCCATACGAGCCCACACATCGAATTACTAAATAAAGTTTATCTAGCGCTGTATTTTACTTCTAGATTATCTATACTAACTAGTGTTTTACTTATTGATACAGAAATATAACTAGTATGTTATTAGTATGACGCTGGATGAATGTTCACTATATGAAGATTGTGGCCGTGAGCGATCGGTTTCTCGCGAAACCATCGCACGAGAGAACATATGACAAACCTACGGGAGCGATCACGACGCGAAGGGACGCGATAGGGTCACCGAACGAACTCGACGTTTTACGTTCTCGGGGCCCGAAGGGGGAGTATCCAGTTGATTCAGAAGAGATGAGATCGAGACCCGAGTTCGGAGCGGTCAAACGAATCGTCGCGATCCTGCTCGCGCTCGCCGTCGTCCTCGCGGCGGGGGTCGTCATCGGGCAAGCACCGACGCTGTTCGGCGTCGACGATCCGGACGCGTCGATCGAGTTCGACGATCAGGAAGGGGACGGAACCAACGTCACGATCGAAGCCGTGTCCCTCTCGGAAGGCGGGTTCGTCGTCGTCAGCGACAGCACCGGAACGACGCTCGGCGTCTCCGACTACCTCGAGTCCGGGGAACACCGGAACGTGACCGTCAATCGAACCGCGGACGACGGCGAACTGCTCGGACAGTTGACCGCGACCGCCCACCGGGACAGCACCAACAACGAGACCTACGCGTACAACCAGACCGGCGGCGAGGAAGACCAGCCCTACCTCGAGGAAGGCTATCCGGTCAGCGACATCGCGTCGGTGACGATGGCCGACCGCGACGACGCGGTCGGTGACTCGTTTACCGTCGAGTCGATCGACGCTCCCGCCTCGGCGACGACCACCGGGACGATCGAGGTGACCGGAGAGATCCGAAACCCGACCGACGATCTCGATCAACAGCAAGTCGACCTTCGTATCGACGGGGAAGTCCTCGAGCAGCGGCTGCTCGAGCTCGAGCCGGACGAGACTCGCGAAGTGACGTTCGATGTCGACACGAACGGCACCGAACCCGGCGAGCAGACGATCGGCGTCTACACCGAAGCCGACGGCGCGATCGAGACGATCGACCTCGAGTTCGATGGAACCCCGAGTGTCGAGCCCACGAACGGAACCGACACGAACGTCACGGCGGACGCGATAACGCCAGTTACGGGGTTCCTGGCGGTCGAGCAAGCTGCGGGCGACGATCAAAGCGATCCGCTGGGAACGAGCGAACAACTCTCGCCCGGCGACCACGAGAACATCACCGTCGAACTCGACGAATCCGTCGGAGCGGACGAGGAACTGATACTGGTCCTCTACGAGGGCGATCCGAGCGAGATCGACGAGGCGACGCGGGTCGAACACGAGGACGGAACGCCCATCGAGAGCGAGTTCACCGTCGGCGAACTCGACGGCTAACCGACCGATTCTTACCCGTCCCGTCCGTACTCACGGGCGATGGACGCGCCGCTGTGGACCGAGACCTACGCCCCGTCGCTCGAGGAGCTACCCCAGGACGACGCCCGCAGATACCTCCAGCGGGCGGTCGACGAGCCGATAAACCTGATCCTGCAGGGCCCGCCGGGAAGCGGGAAGACGGCGGCGGCGCGCGCGCTGGCCCGCGAGGTCTACGGCGACGACGTGGACAACGACCTGATCGAGATCAACGTCGCCGACTTCTTCGGCCGGACGAAGACCGAAATCAAGAACGATCCGCGGTTCGCGGGCTTTCTGGTCGGGCGCTCGTCGATGTCGAAACGCGACATGATCAACCACGTGCTCAAAGAATCCGCGAGCTACGCGCCCGTATCGGGTGCGTACAAGACGATCCTGCTCGACAACGCAGAGGACATTCGCGAGGACTTCCAGCAGGCTCTGCGCCGGATCATGGAGAAACACCATCGGACGACGCAGTTTATCGTCGCGACGCGCCAGCCGACGAAGCTCATTCCGCCGATCCGCTCGCGGTGTTTCCCCGTCTCCTTCCGGGCCCCCTCAAGTGAGGAGACCGTCGCCGTCCTCGAGCACATTGTCGAGGCCGAAGGGGTCGAGTACGACGCGGACGGCCTCGAGTTCGTCGCCGGGTACGCGAACGGGAACCTCAGAAAGGCGATCTTAGCCGCCCAGACGACCGTCGAAGACGCGGGCGAACTCACGATGACCGGGGCCTACGAGACCATCGGCGAGGTCGGTCTCGACGAGCAGATCGAGTCGATGGTCGATGACGCCGAGGCCGGCGAGTTCACCGACGCGCGAAAGACCCTCGACGATCTGCTAGTCGACGAAGGCCTCGACGGCGGGGAAGTCCTCGAGGAGATCCTCGCCGTCGCGCGCAAGCGGTACCACGGCGACGAACTCGCCCGAATGCACCGGCTCGTCGCGGACACCGAGTTCGAGATGCAGGAAGGCTCGAGCGACCGGATCCATGTCTCGCATGTGCTCGCGGAGTTAGGTCGGAATCGGAATTAGGCCGGGATGACTGGATCCGAGCCCGCACGCGGGAATCGTCCGGACGCAACCGACGCGTCGAATACGAGCGGCATCTCCCATACGACTCGTAGTCACCACCGTGCTGGCGGAGCTCCTGCTTCGAACCGTCGGCCCCCAATCGTCGGTCCGCTCTGGTTCGGCGTCTTCGCGTTGGTCTGTGGAGCGCTCCTCGTCCTCGCGACTGCAGTGGTGTTCGGCTACGAGTCCGCCCCGATGCAGTGGCCCGTCTTTGTACTCTTGTTCGCCTGTAGCGCGTTCGTCGTCGGAGCAACGACACGCATGCGACTCACGACGACCCAGCAAACGAGTGATACCGGCTTGAGTGCGGACCAGTAAGCGTCTGATGGCCAGCGGAACCACGCACGATTATCTACCCGCAACGAGAACGCTGAGTCATGACTGCGCTGCTCGAGACGTACATCGAAAACCGATTTCCCGTCCAGCCCAACCACGCGAACAACAACGGGACCCTCCACGGCGGGAACCTCATGAAGTGGCTCGACGAGGTCGGCGGCATGTCGGCGATCCGGTTCGCCGGCGAGTCCTGCGTCACCGCCCGCGTCGACGAACTCGATTTCCTCCGGCCGGTGCCCCTCGGCGAAACGGCGCTCATCGAGGGGTACGTCTACGACGCGGGGGAGACAAGCGTCAACGTCGCGCTGCGGGCGTGGCGCGAGGAGCCACGGTCGGGCGAGACGGAGCTCACGACAGAATCGACGTTCACGTTCGTCGCGATCGACGAGGACGGAACGCCGATACCGGTGCCCGAGCTCACCGTCGAGAGCGAGAAGGGCGAGCGATTGCGAGAACGGGCACTGTCCGCGAGCGAGTGAGTGCTTTCGATACGATACTCGGGCCCTCAGCGGTAGGGGAGGTGAGGAGTCCGTCATGGACAAAACTAATTCGTTCGTTACAGAAGTCCAACTATGACATCGGATACCAACTCAACGGATGGAGAGGCGATAGTCCCCGTCACTGAGGACGGACGGGTGACGATTCCGAATCGCATCCGGGAACGACACGGGATCTCCGCACCAGGGCGAGTCGCGTTTGTCGAAAAGGAGGACAAAGAACTCGTCGTTCGACCGATCGGCTCGATGCGAGAGTTTCGGGGGCTCGAGCGGGTCGAGGACGAAGAGCGACCTGCAACGGCGATTCTTCGTGAATTGCGCACTCGAGAGGCGTGCGACGAAACTGAAAGCTGACGAATACGGAGACGATCACGCGTTCACATCGACGAACCGCTCGAGAACCTCGTCCGGAACCGGATTTCTGTATTCGAACGGCTCGTCGGTACACAAGTGCTCGAAGTCCCTGTCGGTTGTTACGATCGCATCTGCATCGGCGGCGCGCGCGAGTGCCACATAGAACGAATCGTATACGTCGTGGTTCTTCTCTGCGCTGATATCGTATGCCGACAGCACGAGATCGTCGTCGACGTCGACGAATTCCATTGGATATTGAAGGAGTGATGAGACCGCATTTCGAGCGTCGACCGTCTCGAATCCGAAATCCTCGAGAAGCCATTGGATACGTAGCGGGAAATACCCAAAGACGACGAGCGTGTTCGCCCCCGTGAGTGCAGGAACGAGTTCGTCGGCGACGTAGGAGTGACCGGGATGGTCGTCGATCAACTGAATCGTCAAGGCGTTCAGATCGGGGACGACGCGCGCTGTCATCTCACGTCCCACCGAACGTTGCGTCACCTGCATCGCGGAACGCCTCTTCTCCCCACTCGTCGCCCCGCGTCAGCGTTTCAAGGTCGGGAAGGGAACGAACGAGCCGAATCTCTCCACCGTCGCGAATCACGTGAAACTCCGTTCCGTCCTCGAGGTTGAGATCATCACGAAGCGCTTTGGGGATCGTAAGCCGACCGCGATGGTTGAGTTGAGCCGTACCGTACTCGTCTTCCTCGTTTGTCTCCGGATTTGGGTTCGTTTTGCTCACGAAGTCCACCTTGTGCTAGGAGAGTGTATCTATCACCATAAAACTCGGTGATCGATTCAGTCAGATTTTCGTAATCAGATTTGTCTAATTCACTCGAGTACCAGGACGTACCGCGTCAGCGAGCGATGCACCCGCCGTTCGAACGCGGACTCGAGTTCCCAGCCCGCCGATCTGGCCTGGCTCAGCCACGATCGGTCGGCGACGACGACGGCGCGGGAGGCGACTCGGCGGGCTTCGGCGAGCGCGCCGGAGACGAGGTCCTCGAGTCGGTGCGTCTCGATCTTCGACTGGCGGCCGTAGGGGGCGTCGAAGACGACGCCGTCGACCGAGTCGTCTGCCAGCGGCAGGCTGGTGGCGTCGCCGCGGGCCACGTGCCACGACCCGCGAGGAACCCCGGTCGGCGACTCGGCGGAATCGTCGAGGAAGTGCTCGAGGTTCGTGCGCGCGCCGCGAACCATCTTCTCCTGGGCGTCGGTCCCGACGACGTCAGCGCCGACGAGTCCCGCTTCGACGAGCACGCCGCCGGTGCCGCACATCGGATCCAACAGTCGCCGACCCTCGCGGGCCCCGGCGACGTTCGCGACGGCGCGAGCGAGCAGCGGATCCATGCTGCCGGGCTGGAAGAACGGCTTGTCCGTCGGCGCACGCGAGCCGAAATCGCGGACGCTCTCGGCGGCGAGCCAGCCGAGCGCACAGACCGAGACGCGTTCGCTCTGGGGCGTCGCACTCGAGTTCCCCCGGTCCTCATCGGCAAGTATCGGCTCGAGGGCGTCGCCCGTCTCGAGTTCGCCCGCCGAGAACGCAACGCGGAGGACGTGGTCCGGGTCCTCGAGATCTACCGAGAAGCCCCGGTCGACCAGCACGCCCCCGAGGGTTCGTTCGACGTTCGTGGTGGAAACCCCGCTCGAGCCGCGGACGTCGACGGCTCGAACGGCGACCGAGCCCTCGCGGTCGAGAGTCGCCGTCTCGAGCAGCGCGCGGGCGCTCTCGAGCGTGGCGTCCGTCCGACCGAGGAGTTCGCTCGCGCAGTGGGCGTAGGCGAGCCCGCGGACGCGCTGCGGAGCGAGACCGCGTGCGACGGCGATCCCCGGGGCGATTCGATCGACGTCGGCCGCCGCACTCGCCGCCTCCCGCCTCGCGAACCGATCGTCCTCTCCGCCCAGTTCGAGGAAGTACACGACCGTTCGTCGCTTCGGGTCGAGTATGAGCCTACCGTTTTCGACGACCCGAGCGCCGAGCGAAAGCGGGGAATCGGAGGAGTATGCCCTCGAGACGCCACGCGATCGATATAAAGGGAACTGACAGTCGTCGCACAAACCGGAGAGACGGGGTGCGGGCACCAACCTTTATAAACCTTAAATACGTCTTTTTAAGCGACTTATGACGGATCCGAAGGACACCATCAATATCGAAAACGTGGTGGCGTCGACCGGCATCGGACAGGAACTCGACCTCCAGAGCGTCGCGATGGACCTCGAGGGGGCCGACTACGACCCCGAGCAGTTTCCCGGTCTCGTCTACCGAACGCAAAATCCCAAGTCCGCCGCGCTGATCTTTCGCTCGGGCAAGATCGTCTGTACCGGCGCGAAAAGCACCGACGACGTCCACGAGAGCCTTCGTATCGTCTTCGATAAGCTTCGTGAACTCCAGATTCAGGTGGACGAGGATCCGGAAATCGTCGTCCAAAACATCGTCACTTCGGCCGACCTCGGGCGAAATCTCAACCTGAACGCGATCGCGATCGGTCTCGGCCTCGAGAACATCGAGTACGAACCCGAACAGTTCCCCGGGCTGGTCTACCGACTCGACGATCCGGACGTGGTGGCACTTCTCTTCGGTTCCGGTAAACTCGTCATCACCGGCGGCAAGCAACCGGTCGACGCCGAACACGCCGTCGACAGGATCGTCTCCCGCCTCGAGGACCTCGGACTGCTCGAGTAATCTCGTTTTACCGCCCCGTTCTCGGACCGTACGTGGCAGGCCTACGAGCGGACCTCGCCGCGACGACGCGGACGTTCGTTCGATACCGTTTCACCGAGTTCGAACGCTCGCGCGAGCGTTCGAGACCGTGACCTCGTCGATCGACCATCCTCGATTCGATCGATCGAGCGTCGCTTCCAGACGTCGAGACGCCGGTATCGTCGAACGGTTTTCGCGGAGTAATATTCTATTACTCGCCCTCGAGAGGCCGCCTCAGTCAGTCGCCGAACCGTCACGGCGATATCATCCGTTATAGGCGAGTTAGAATCGTTCACCGGGTCTAAAACGGCACCAAATGGTCCAAATTAACGGCGAATCATCCAAACCAGACGAACGACCGACTCGGTTTAACAGGTCTCACAAGAGGAGCATCAGGTGCCGATGAAGATTCCGCACCCGACAACGAACCGAGTGTCGCCCGCCGCGGAGCCGGGGCTCGAGAGCCTCACGCTGGATACGCTCCAGCGCGTCCTGAACAGCCGTCGGCGCCGAGCGATCATCCGGTACGTCCTCGCAGCCGGCGAATCCGTTACCGTCACCCAACTCGTCAGGGCGGTCTCCGAGTCGGAAAACGATCCGACCCTCGAGACGACCTTCCTCGAGCGGTGTCAGCGAGTGCACGACTCGCTCTCACAGACCCACCTCCCCACGCTCGAGGAACACGGCATCGTCGAGTACGAACGCGGAGTCGGTCGCGTCTCCCCCGCCGCACACCTGTTGACCCTCGAGCCGTACGTCGGTCCCGGATCGAC
Source organism: Halostagnicola kamekurae (assembly GCF_900116205.1). Classification (NCBI taxonomy): domain Archaea; kingdom Methanobacteriati; phylum Methanobacteriota; class Halobacteria; order Halobacteriales; family Natrialbaceae; genus Halostagnicola; species Halostagnicola kamekurae. The sequence continues at coordinate 70,735 of NZ_FOZS01000001.1, forward strand.
CGACGACGAGCCGTAGGGTCGTCCCGCTGACGCTTTCTGCGATCACCGCCGTTTCGATTCCTATTTTCGGGTGCGACGCCCCCTGTCGCACCGATTGACCCACGGTATGCGGTCAATACTGGTTCTGTTAGATAGGTCAGCCAGTGTATAACTAATGATATCGTGACTGTCTCGAAATCCGCAATGAAGCGACGAACGTTTGTGATCGGTGCGGGGGGAATCGGTGCAGCAACGATCGGCGGTCTCGCGTTCGCGGACACTGCAGCCGCCGAAGTCGAGGCGGGTCTGTTCAGCGTCGAGGACGAGCACTTCGATACGAACAGCGGGCGACTGGATCGACTCGAGTTGGCGGACGTTACCGTCTTCGCGTCGTGGAAGGGGTTTTCCCATCCCGTCGAGTCGGTCGACTGGGTTCTCGAGGCGACCGTGGACGGCGAGGGATTCGAACCGATCGGAACGGCGAACGTGACCTTCGACGAGCCGGACGAGTACGAGGGCGACGCCTCGAGTACGTCGATCGAACGTATCGATCTCGTCGAGGAGTTCGGACGGGAGACTTTCGAGGTGAACGGCGACGAGTCCTACGAGACGGACGCGACCGAACGGTTCGACATCGAGTTCAGGGTCACCGCGACGGTCGCGGACGTCGACGGAAACGAGGTCGAAGAATCGGTCACGGGCGGATCGACCGTGGGCATCACGAACATCGGCGCCGAGGTCGACGTCGGTGGCGAGGGCGACATCGACGGCGAGCAGGAGGACGGATCCGAGTACGGACCCGTCGAGACGATGGACGGCGTCGAGGCGTGGACCGGGTGGAACCCGTTCACCGTCGACCTCGTGAACACGAATCCCTATCCCGTAATTGCGACCGTGGAGTGGGCCATCTCCGACGACACGAAACACGAACTCGAGGCGGGCGAAGAAGAGACGGTGACGTCCCCGCTGCTCTCGAGCGACGGGACCTCCGCTCACTCGAGGTCCCAATCGAAGGTCGACGCCGCGGAGACGAAAGAGGAGTTCGTCGGCCTCGGCGAGGTCACGGAGGCCGACTAGGCGATGGCGACTCGCCGCGAGGCGCTCGTCGGCGGCGCCGGGGCGCTCGGGCTTCTGGTCGCCGGCTGCTCGAGCGTTCCGCTGCGCTCGGAGGATTCCGACGAGGGCGACGGTGGGCCGGACCGGAGTACCGAAGGGCCGCCAGCCGACGCCGAAAGCGACGGCTCGACCGCCGATCGAGACGGACCGGGAACCGCGGCGGTCAACTACGAGATCGAGATCGATCGGCGGCATCAGCCACGGGTCGGCGATCCGATCGACCTCGAGTTCACCGTCTCGAACGACGGGAAGCAGTCGGGGGCCTACGACTATCGGGTTCGTCTCGAGCACGAAGACGGACCCCTGGGCGGAGACGAGCGTATCTCGGGCGTACTCTCGAGCGGGAGCAAGGAGGTGTTCGACTTCGAGTTCGCGCCGCCGCGTGCGGGCGTCGTCGCAGTGCTGGTTGACGACGAGATCGTCGACGAGTTTCGCGCTCGAGGGCGGCGAGACGACGATGATACCGACGACGGTGACGAGAGCGAGGAGGCAAACGACAAAACAGGGTCTGTCGCCACGGGTGGCGAGGGAACGATCGTTGGAACGGCGGCGAGTGAACCCGAAGACGGAAGCGAACTCACCAGCGAACGGGCAGTAGTGTGTGCGACGAGTTCTCCGGACTGTTCGTGAGAGTCCAGCTACGACGGAGGGGATACTACTCCGTCGTGAAAAGAGGTTTGTGTAGACGTGTTGAATAGATGGTCGAGATGAATGCGAAAATCCTCGGTGCTCTCGCCTGTGGGAGCCTCATGATCTTCGTAGCCCCTGCCGTTTCAGGAGTGATCTCCGGTATCCCCATTGAGGCAGCGTTGCAATTTATAGGCGGTGTGATAGCTATATTCAGTGCGTCGCTGCTACTTCGAGAGGTAGTTCGAGAACCAAACCCAACCGAGTGAATCCTGCTTCGACAGGCACGCCAGTGACTATTCGACGAGACGTTCGATTTCGGTCACCAAAATGTCGCTCGCGCCGGCGTTTTTGACTTCGGTGATCGTCTCGAACACGTCCCGTTCGTCGACGACGGCGTGGACCGCGACCTTCTCGCCCTCGCCGTTGGCGACGTCCATCACGGTCGGGCCGCCGAGACCGGGGATGACCTCGCGAACGTCCTCGAGGTCGTCCCGGGGGACGTTCATCATCAGGTAGCGCTTGCCGTCCGCAGAGAGGACCGACGAGAGCGCCGTCTGGATCTCGCGGACCTTCGGGTCGTCGGCGACGTCGTCTCGAGCGAACAGGTGGACAGAACTCGAGAGGACGTCCGCGACGACACCGAGGTTGTTCATTCTGAGGGTCGTGCCGGTGGAAGTGATATCGACGATGGCGTCGGCCATCTCGACGTGGGGCGTGAGTTCCGTCGCGCCGGTGACCTCGACGATGTCGGGTTCGATGCCGGCGTCGTCGAAGAACTCGCGGGTGACGTTCGGGAACTCGGTCGCGACGGTCTTGCCAGCCAGGTCCGCGACGGCGTCGATGTCGCCGTCCTCGGGCGAGGCGAGCACGAGCCGACAGCGGCCGAACTCGAGGTCGAGCAGCTCTTCGACGCGGTCGGTCTGTGCTTCGCGGACCTGATCGAGGCCGGTGATGCCGAGGTCGGCCGCGCCGTCGGCGACGTACTCGGGGATGTCGGCCGCGCGAGCGAACAGGATCGTCACGTCCGGATCGACCGTCTCGGCGTAGAGCTTGCGGTCGGCACCGTTTTCGATATGGAGTCCCGCCCGCTCTAGGAGATCGATCGTCGGCTCGTGCAGGCGGCCCTTGTTGGGAACGGCGATACGCATTGGGCGGATATTAGCGGTCCCGCGGGAATTGTCTTTCCTTTCGGGCGATAGGCGAGCACGGCAAGCACCACGAGCGCCGTCGACGGCGGTTCTCGCGCATGCTGTCTCTCGCGTAGGCCGTGGGTTCTCGTTCTCACGTAGGCTGTAGACCTTTGTACGGACGCCTCGAGGAGTCAAGCATGTCGAGTTCACCACGCGTTATCGTCGTCGGTGCCGGACTCGCCGGGCTCGTCGCCTCGCGACACCTCGCGGCCGCCGGTGCGGACGTGACCTGCCTCGAGCGTCGCGAAACCGTCGGCGGGCGCGTCCGAACGGCCACTCGAGACGGGTTTCGACTCGATCGAGGGTTCCAGGTGCTTTTCACCGGCTATCCGGCAGTTCGACGAGAGCTCGACCTCGAGGCGCTCGAACTCAGGCGGTTCGCCCCCGGAGCCGTGCTCGCAGGGCCGGACGGCCGCTCGACGCTCGGCGATCCGGTTCGGGACCCGACTGCGCTGCTCGCGACGCTTCGAAACGGCGACGTGACCCTCGGCGACAAGCTTCGCGTGCTCCGGCTTCGAGCCGCGCTGGCGCGGCGACCCTTGGAGTTCGAGGCGGTGTTCGCTGGCGGCGAGGACGACGAGTCGATCGCGGAGTTCCTCCGCGAGCGCGGCTTCTCCGAACGATTCCTCGAGAATTTCGCCGGACCGTTCTACCGCGGGATCACGCTCGACCGATCGCTTTCGACCTCGAAACGCGTCTTCGAGTATACGTTCGCGGCGCTCGCGGCGGGGCATATCGCGGTGCCCGCAGACGGGATGGGTGCGATCACCGCTCAACTGGCCTCGAACGCGCGGCGGGCCGGCGCGGCCGTCGAGACGGAGACCGCGGTCACCGCCATCGGCGAGAAGCGGAGCGGCGCTTCCGACTCCGATGAGGGTACGAACGAAAGGGGGCGTTCCGTCGCGGTCGAAGTCGCGAACGGCGGCGATCGGACCGCAGATGCCGTCGTCCTCGCCACAGATCCGAAAGCGGCGCGCGAGCTGACCGGACTCGAGTCGATACCCACCGACGCGAGGTCCTGCGTCACGCAGTACTACCGGCTTCCCGCAGACACGGGACTCGAGACGGAGTCGCGGCTATTGTTGAACACGGGAGAGCGAGGGCCGAATCACGTCGTCCCCCACAGCGACGTCGCGCCGGAGTACGCGCCCGAAGGCGCGACGCTCGTGAGCGCGACCTTTCTCGGCGACCGTGAGGAGGACGACGGAGAACTCACGGAGCTGACCGGAGAGTGCCTCGAGTCGTGGTATCGGACCCAGCGATTCGATCGACTCGAGCCGATCCACACCGACCGAGTTCAGTTCGCGCAGTTCGCCCAGCCCCCCGGTATCCACGAAACGCTCCCAGACGTTCGAGACGCGGGAGACGGCGTCTACCTCGCCGGCGAGTACACGCGCTGGTCGTCGATTCAGGGAGCGATGGCGAGCGGTCGTGCGGCGGCCGAGGCCGTCGTCGACGACTACTCTCGAGGCACTGGTCGGTGACGACGAAACCACCGACGCGGCGCGCCGACTCCCGAACGGCGAAGTAGCGTCGAAGCGTTGCGATCGAGCTTCCGACCGCCCTAGGCAGCCTGCGTCGGGAACAGGAGTTCCGCGACCGGAATCGTCAAGTAGGCCTCGACGAACGCCGCGACCACGAGCATGAGCCAGGCGAAGACGACCAACAGGGCCGTCCGGGCGAGATACGATTTCGTAAACAGCGCTTCGTGAGTACCGAGAACGCGCTGACCTGCCCGGTAGACGAACCTGAATCCGACGCCAGCGCCGACGAAAAGCGCAGTCAGTTCGAAGATGCCGTGTGGGACCAACAGCGCGAGGATCAGCCCGTAGCCGACTTCCCCGCCGATGGCGACGGCGATGTTTCCGATGAGCAGTCCGTTGAACGTCATGACGAAGAACGTGAACACGCCGAGGGTCAGCGCGCCGAGGATCGACGCGAGAAACGGCGGCGTGTTCTTGAAGATGAAAAAGGTCGCCGAGGTCTCGAGTGCGACGCCGCCACCGCCCCCGAGACCGGCCGGATCGATCTCAGCACCCTCTAGCTCGCCGCCCTCGAGTTCCTCCATGATGAGCTCGAGGAACAGTTCGGTCAGGTCGATCCCGGCGGCAGCGAGCGCGACCCCGGCCGCTATCCCGAGCGCGAAGAGACCGCCGGAGAACCAGACGTACCGGCGGTGCTCGGCCCAGGCGGCCGAAAGCCGGTGGGCCACGGTCGGCGCCTTCGCGGACGTGACGAGAGCCGCTCCGATCAGTCCGAGGCCGAGGAGCGTCGCACCCGCTGCGGCGTCGGCGGCGTCGGAGACGACGAACGCCGTGCCGGCCGACAGAAACGAGGCCAGCGCGAGGATCGAGAGCAACGCGCTCCAGTTTCTGACCGCGTGCTGCGAGGAGGGGTGACGACCGTCGCCGCCGTCGTCGCGTTCGGGACCGTTCATGCGTCGACGTTCGGGTAAATGACTGTTAAATCCGCCGACTGGACGGCGACCGAACGGCCATCGCTCGCTGACGACGACCGCGACGGCGCTCGAACCGATCGACAGCCTCACACTCGCGGACGAGAAAGGCGATCCAATGACGACGCTCGAGATCACCGGCGGGGCGGTCCTGCGTCCCGACGCGACGGTCGAACGCGCCGACGTACTGGTCGATCAGGACGCGGGAACGATCCTCGAGATCGGACCCGACCTCGAGGGGACGGCCGACGAGACCCTCGACGCCGCGGACTCGCTCGTGACGCCCGGCTTCGTCAACGGCCACACGCACGTCGCGATGACCCTCCTTCGCGGGTATGCGGACGACAAACCGCTCGAGGCGTGGCTTCGAGAGGACATCTGGCCCGCGGAGGGCGCAATGACGCCCGAAGACATCCGCGCCGGCGCGGAGCTCGGGCTCCTCGAGATGATCAAAGGCGGGACGACGGCCTTCGCGGACATGTACTTCGAAGTCCCCGAAATCGTCGCTGCGGTCGAGCAAACGGGCGTTCGAGCCGTACTCGGCCACGGAATCGTCACCGTCGGCAAGGACGAGGGGGCGGCACACGAGGACGCCGCCGAAAGTCTCGCCGTCGCCGAGGAGTTCGACGGCGCCGCCGCCGGCCGGATTTCGACGGTGTTCGCGCCCCACTCGCTGACGACCGTCGGCGCGTCGTACCTCGAGGAGTTCGTCCCGAAGGCCCGCGACGCGGGCGTTCCGATCCACTACCACGCGAACGAGACCGAGGACGAAGTCGCACCGATCGTCGACGAACACGGGGTTCGACCGCTCGAGTACGCCGCCGAACGCGGCCTGCTCGGGGCCGAGGACTTCGTTGCACACGGCGTCCACGTCGACGAGCAGGAGATTGAACTGCTCGCCGAGGCCGGAACGAGCGTGATCCACTGTCCCGCCTCGAACATGAAACTGGCCAGCGGCATGGCACCGATCCAGCGCCTGCTCGAGGCGGGCGTCACCGTCGGCCTCGGCACGGACGGCGCGGCCTCGAACAACGACCTCTCGATGCTCGACGAGGCACGGGACGCGGCGATGCTCGGCAAACTGGCGGCGTCGGACGCGAGCGCCGTCCCGGCCGAGTCGGTTGTGAAAATGCTCACCGCGGGAAGCGCCGACGCGCTGGGCCTCGAGTCGGGTCGCATCGAACCCGGCGCGCCCGCCGACCTCGCGGTGGTCGACCTCGAGAAGCCACACCTCGTGCCGGCCCACGACCTCGTGAGCCACCTCGCGTACGCCGCCGAAGCGGGTGACGTGCGCCACACGATCTGTGACGGGGCGATTCTCATGGCCGACCGTGAGGTCAGGACGCTCGAGGAATCGCGTGTTCTCGAGCGCGCAGGCGAGCGAGCAACCGCGCTTTCGGACCGGACCGAGCGGTGATGTAGATGCGAATTGCGCGACGAATCGTCGACTGGGAATCGTCGAGGTCCGAATCGAAACGATCGGCAGAGGTCGATCGATAAACTATCTGAGCCGGTTTCGGCCCGTTTGAACGACCAAAAGTGAGCTGAACCGACACGAAGGTTTATTTAAAGTCGCTGAATTTTTCCACTGGGTGTGGTTCGGGACAGGTAGTTCGGGAAGAACTGTTCGCCACACCGGCTGACCGGCCGACGGAACCGCCCGAATCGACCGGGCACAGCGTGTCAGAGGCACCGCCTTCCGTCGCCGGCAGCGCCAACGGTCGAGAATTCGACGCGTCCGGTCGTCTCCCGCCGGGAGACGGCCACGTTTCTGTTCAGTCGCCAGTGGTGCGCTCCCGTTCATCGGCAGTGCTGCGATCCCGTTCGGTCGTCGATGTCGCGTGTCCGTTCAGTGGTCGGTGAGCGACATCGTCATTCGAACGCCAGTTCAGCGTGACGGTTCGAACCGCACGTTCGGCCGTAACTGTTCGAAACCTCGGTTTAGACCGTGACTTCCTCGAGCGTGATCGCCGCGGTGTCCGTCGGAGCCTCGAGGCGTACGGCACACTGCTTGAAGTTCGGCTCTTTGGACCGGGGATCGACGGCCGGGATCGTGAGGTCGTTTACGTCCGGGTGGTGGATCGGAAGCCAGACGACGCCGTCGGGAATCGCCTCGTCGACCTCGAACCGGGCGAGTATCGACGCCCGTCGGGACGTGATTCGACCGTACCGTTCGTCCGCAGGCCCCTCCAGTTCGGCCGTCAGCGCCGCCGCGGTTCCGGCGCTGACCCGCGCCGTCGGCGGGCAGTCGTCGCGGGTTCGAACGCCGGTGTTGTACGCGCCCGGCTGCCGAGCGGTCGTCAGCGTCAGCGGATAGTCCTCGTCCGGCGGCTCCGGAAGGCCGGTCCCGTCGCCCGCGGAAAACCGGGCGCGGCCGCTCGGCGTCGGGAACGACCACCGCTCGCTCGCGGTGCTCTCGAGCGTGCCGTCTTCGGCCTCCTCGTCCCTTTCGTTCGCCGGACCGTCGTGATATCGGTAGCCGCCAGCAGCCTTGCGCGTGGGTGCCGGCCAGCGAACTGCCCGCTCGTCCTCGAGGCGATCGTAACTGATCCCGGAGCAGTCCGCGAGCGTCCCGGCGGTGAGCCCGGCGAACTCGTCGAAGATCGACGTTGGGTTGGGCGACCGCTCGAGGAGTCCGGGCGCGAGACGCGTCGCGAGTTCGGCGATCAACTCGAGGTCAGTCTTGACGCCCGACGGCGTGTCCGTCGCCGCTTGCACTCGCGAGACGGTTCGTTCCATGTTCATTGCAGTTCCCTCGGATTCGCCCCACGTCGCGGCCGGAAGTACGACGTCCGCGCACTCGACCGTCTCGCTGTGGAAAGCGTCCTGCACGACGAGGAACGCGTCCTCGAGCCGCTTTCGAACGCGCGTCGCGTCGGGCATTCCCACGGCGGGATTGGTCGCGACCGCGTAGACAGCCTCGACCTCGTCCTCGGCGGCCTCGAGGATGCCGACCGGTCCGGGGCCCGGATCGTCGGGCAGCGTTTCGACCGGCACGCCCCACTCGTCGGCGACTTCGGCGCGGTGAGCCGGGTCGTCGAACGGTCGGTGACCGGGCCAGGTTCCCTTCGACGAGCAGACCCGCGTTCCCATCGAGTTCGCCTGCCCCGTCAGCGAGAACGGGCCCGTTCCGGGGCCGAGGTTGCCGGTCGACAGACAGAGGTCGATCAGGGCGGCCGCGGTCTGTGTCCCGTCGACGCTCTGGTTGACGCCCATGCCCCAGTACAGCAGGGTATCGCGCTCGAGCGCGGCCGCGAGTCGATCGACGGTCTCGAGCGAGACGCCCGCTGCGTTCGCCGCCGGCTCGGCGTCGGGCAGTCGCGCCCGCAGCGTTTCGAATCCGGTCGTCGCGTCGGCGATGAAGGACTCGTCGATGCGATCCGTCTCGACGAGGCGCGCGAGGACGGCTCGAGCCAGCTCGAGGTCGCCGCCAGGGTCGGGCGCGACGTGTATGTCGGCCACCTCGGCCGTCTCGCTCTCGATCGGATCGACAACGAGCAGTTCGCAGCCGTCCGCGGCGGCGGACTGGCGGATCCAGCGGAACATCACCGGGTGGGCGGCCGCGGGGTTCGCCCCCCAGACAAGGTGGGTCTCAGCCTCGGGGATATCGTCGTAGGTCGGCGGCGGGGCGTCGCTCCCGAAGGCGTCGTAGTAGGCGGTGACCGCGCTCGCCATGCAGAGGGTCGTGTTCGCGTCGTAGTAGCGCGTGCCAAAGCCGCCGCGGGCGAGTTTGCCGAGCGCGTAGGCCGCTTCGTTGGTCTGCTGGCCGCTTCCGAGCACGGCAACGCGATCCGAACCTCCCTCGAGGGCCGTTCCGAGCCCCTCGGCGGCGCGCTCGAGGGCGGTCTCCCACGTCGTGGGGACGAGCTCGCCGTCGCGTCGGACGAGCGGGCGCGTGAGCCACTCGCCGTCGGGATCGGCCGTCTCGCTCACGCCACGTTGGCAGGCCAGCCCCTGATTGACCGGGTGGGCGGCGTCGCCGCGAACGACGTCTAACCCGTATCCGGTTTCGACGGCTCGCTGGACGTGCCCGCAGCCGACCGCACACCGCATACACGTAGTTGGAACGTGTTCGGTCACGACCGAAACCACCCATCGTGCGGAGAGCGACACACCCGAGGTTTACAGACAGGCCATAACTCCGCATATTCGTCCGAAATCATTTCACAATTTCACGATATTGAGCAAGGTTCCCAGATACTAAACCGTACTCGTTTAGAAACTCCCTCATTTCCCTGTCTTCGTGGAGGTTCGCTCGATGTAGGGATGGATACGGAGAATATAAGGACAGATATTCCGGTTGTCGGAGAGATATCTATCGGATTACTGTGCGGCGACAGGTACTCACGCCGATCAGTATCTGAGCAGCCTGTCGGACGCGGAAAAACGAACGTCGAAAACCGGACGCCGATTCGATCGATGGACGCTACTACCCGAGACGGGACGACTCAGTTCGAGCGGGCGACTATCCCCGACCGGTCCACTTGACGATCAGCAGGGTTCCTTCGAACAGGAGGATCATCGTAATGGCCACGAAGATCGGGGCCATGAAGGTCGGATCCATCGTGAACATGAAAGAAAGGCCCGCGAAGGCGGTCCAGAAGTAGAGCCGTTTCTGTGCGAGCCACTGTCGAGTCGTCACGCCCAGCATGATCGCGAGCAGGATAAACAGCGGAATCTGGAACACGATAGCGAGGAAGCCGGTCAGCGTGATGATGAGGTTGAACGTCTCGCCGAGCGCGTACGCGATGTCGGCGCTTCCTTCCGAATAGAAGGTGAAGTACGAGAACAACACCGGCAGAACGATGAGATACGAGAAGATCATGCCGAGCCCGCCGAGGACCACGCTGGTCGGGACGGCGGCGAGATAGTACTTGCGCTCGTTCGGGTACAGCCCCGGCCGCATGAACAGGTAACACTGGTAGATAAACATCGGCAGCGCGATGATGATTCCCAGCAGGGCGGAGAGTTTGATCCGCGTCAGCCACAACTCGAGCGGGCTGTACAGGTGCGGCGGGCGCTCTGCGGCCTGTGGAACGACGTCCGTCCAGATGAACGAGATCCCCTCTGACGCCCAGAGGATGCCGATCGCGGTTCCCGCGGCCCCGAACAGAAAGACCACTGCGAGTCGGAGGACCATCTCCTCGATGTGATCCGCGAGGGGCATCTCCTCGTCGTCCGGCGGCGTCGAGATGCCGCCGATATCGTCGTCCGGGTCGGGATACTCCTCCTCGCGGTCCGGAGCGTCGCCGACGTAGCCCTCGCCGTCCGTTTTGGCTTCCGGCGTCTCGTCGGATGTGGTTGGCAATGGCTCAGTGGAGCGACCTGAGGATCCAGCGTCTGCATCGCCAGCCGAGTCGTCCGACATTCTATGGTGACATAGATCCGCCACTGGTTATAGGCCTTTTTCTTACGAGCATGCGTTGACAGCGAAACCCAGTCGAGATCGAGAGCGGTGAGCGAGCGAGAACGACTCGCATCTGGTGGCCACCGACTTCCGTACTCGAAAGGTTGATAACTGGATGCAAGTTAGCCACTGTCAGCAATGAGTTCTGCGGTCAGCGAAGACACTGCCCGAGCCATCAACACCGGTCGGGAGACAATCGGCGCCGTCCTCTCTAGCGCACAGGACAACCTCCAGCGGGTGTTTATCGTCTTTCTACTCGGCTTCGTCGGAGCCTTCTACGCGCTTCGAGTCTTCATCTGGGACTTCCTCGAGGAGACGGCTCGGACGGGGATGAACCAGAGCCTCTCCGAGGCGACGAATATCATCACCCGAACGCCGTTCGAAGTGATCCTCCTCCAGGCGAAAATCGGGATGATAGTCGGCGTCATCGTCGCGATTCCGGCGATTCTGTACTACTCTCGAGACGCGCTTCGAAAGCGCGGGCTCCGATCGGTCGTTCCCATCTCGCGGTGGTACATGGCCGGGTTCGCGCTGATCGCGTTCGTGCTGTTCTGGCTGGGACTGGCCTATGCGTTCGTGGTTTTCTTCCCGTTCACGTTCGAGTTCCTCGCACAGGTCGCCTTCGAGGCGGGCGTCGACCCGAGCTGGGGGATCACGGAATTCACGCAGTTCATGGCGCTGCTGACGATATCGTTCGGACTCGCGGCCCAGTTACCGCTCGTCATGGGCGTCCTTTCTTACACCGAGATCGTCTCCTACGAAACCTTCCGAGACAAGTGGCGTCACGCCATCGTCGCCATCACCGTCTTCGGTGCCGTCTTCTCGCCGCCGGATCCGATCACGCAGATCATGTGGGCGCTCCCGCTGTGTGGACTGTACGCGTTCAGCCTCGGCCTCGCGAAGGTCGTCGCCAACATCCGCCGGCGCGGCGCCGCCGAACTCGATACCGGGACCGGGTTCATGAAACGCCGCGTGCTCCAGTTCGGCGGCGTCTTGCTCGGCGTCTCCGCGCTGACGGCCGTCTTCGTCAACCGCGACGGCTTCGACCGCCTCGAGGAGTCGGTCTTTCCCCTGCTCCCCTCGGGCCTCGAGCCCGGTGGCACCACCGTCCTCGAGTCGATCGCGATCGAGTACGGAACACTCGGCGACGTCGCGGTCGGCTTGCTGGTCGCTCTCGGCGTCGGCGGCGTGATCCTCGTCGGCTACATGATCGCCATCCTGCGGTCCCCGATCTACCCCCGGGAAGGCGACCTTCGCAACGCGACCGACCCCGACGAGGTCGACTTCCAGACCCTCGAGACCGAAGACATCGAGAACGTACCCGCGCAGGTCTTCCTCGAGATGGACGAGGAGCGGGCCCTCGAGATCTCCCGGCAGGCGATGTACGACGACAACAAGGCGAAAGCCGAGATGGTTCTCAGCCGGTTCGACTCGCTGCAGGCCACACAGGCCGCGGACGGCGATGCGACTGCCGAGAGAGCGGACGCGGGCGGGACCGCGAACGCCGCCGGTGAGAACGAAACCGCCGAAGAGGAGGGTGGACTCCTCTCGAGTACGGCGGCGGGGATGCTCGACCCGTTCACCGAAGACGAGACGACCGAAGACGACATCGGCGGCTACGCCTACGACCTCGCGTTCATCTTCAACAGCCTCACCTCGAAGGCGATCTACATCGTCGGGCTGTTCATGCTCGTTCTGGGCGGGACGTTCGTCGCGCTGTATCAGGGCGGGTTCACGATTATCCTCGCGCAGTTCGTCGACCGCGTTCCCGACAACGTCTTAGCGGAGGTCGCAGCGGCCAACGACGCTCAGGTCGGTGGCACCGAATCGACGACACAGCTACTCCGCGAGGCCGGGTTCGTCATCGCGCTCGACCCCGTCGAGGTGCTGATCTTCATGATCAAGATCAGCACGATTCTGGCGTTCCTCGCGGTCCTCCCGCTGGTGCTCTACTGGGCCTGGCCGGCCGCCAAGGAACGCGGACTCGTCAGCGGGAACTCCCGCGTGATACTCGTCTGGAGCGGGCTCTTGCTGGTCGGGTTCGCCGTCGGGCTCTTCCTCGGGTTCTACTGGATCGCGCCCGCGGTGATCTCCTATCTCATCACCGACGCCGTCAACAACGGCATGGAAGTCACCTACCGGATCAACAGCTTCTCCTGGCTCGTGATCTACACGACGCTCGGCGTCGGCTTCCTCTTCAACATCATCGTCACGATGGCGATGTTCCACGTCGGCGGCATCGTCGACTACCGAACGATGCTCGATCGATGGCGATCCGTCGTCGTCGGCGTCTTCGTGATCGCGGCCGTCGCGAGTCCGAAAGGGATCCTGACGATGCTCGCGCTCGCGACGCCGATCGCGCTCACGTACGTCCTCGGACTCGGCATACTGTATCTCCTCACCGGCGGCGGGCGACTGTTCGGTGACGGCGGTGGCGGGCAGGCCGACTCCGAAACCGCGGCAGTCCCCGAGTAAGGGTCGCGACGGGACAACAGACGCTTTTCTCGCGCTCCATCGCGATCACGAACTGCAGTCGCTCGAGTCGGAGTTTCGAACGCGAGGCGAGTAGCTATCAACTGTTAAGGAACGGTGCTGCGAACCCACAGCCATGCCCAAAATCAGCGTCGAAATTCCGCAGGAATTACTCGACGATCTCGATGCGCACGTCGGCGACGACGGCAAGTTCGTCAACCGAAGCGACGCCATCCGCTCGTCGATCCGCAAAAACCTCGACATCCTCGATGAGATCGACGACCGCCACGACCGCCTCGAGACCGAGGAGTGAGACGACGCGGACGGTTGCGATCGACACCCACCCAGCCAGTCACGCCGGTCAGTCGCGATCGAGCCGCTGTGCGAACCCGAAGTTCGGTTTGACGTCCTCGACCCGGACCGTCACCGTCTCGCCTTCCGTCGTGTCGGGAACGAACAGTCGATACCCCTCGACCGAGGCGATGCCGTCGCCCTCCGTGCCGACGTCGACGACGTCGACCTCGAGTTCGTCGCCGGGCTCGACCGGCGCGGTGAGTCGCCCCTTCGCGATGAGGTAGATCTCCGAGGACGCCTCGCGGGACGCTTTCGGACTCGTCGCGCGGACGTACTGGAACTCGTCTTCGACGTCCGAGCGGAACTCGTCGACGTCGGGGCCTTCGAACACCTTTACGATGAAGTCGCCACCGGTCTCGAGCAGTTCTAACGACGTTTCGAACGCCTGCCGGGCGAGGTGCAGCGACCGCGCCTGATCGAGGTGGTACTCGCCGGTCATGTTCGGCGCCATGTCCGAGACGACGACGTCGACGTCGCCGCCCGCCGTGTCGGTCACCCGATCGCGCGTTCGCTCTTCGGTCATGTCCCCGCGGACTGTCTCGACGTTGTCGTGGCCCTCGAGTGGTTCGATTCGCTGGAGGTCGACGCCAATGACGGTTCCGTGCGGGCCGACGCGCTCGGCGGCGACCTGCAGCCAGCCGCCCGGCGCGGCTCCGAGGTCGACGACCGTGTCGCCCCCGTCGATGACGTTCTCGAGGTCGGTCAGCTGTTTGAGCTTGTAGGCCGCTCGAGAGCGATAGCCCTCCTGTTTGGATTTGTTGTAGTAGTGGTCTCGACCAGTCATACGTCTCGCAGCACATCCGCTACCGTGTTTAGCCCGACTAACTGTTCGTGCGTCGCCGCGGGCAGGGTGTCCGTAGTCATGCTCATATAAATGGTGTGAGAATAGAAATGGTTGACGATCGCCCCCGAAGACGGGGAGGAACTGTTGGGTCATGTATCGCTGGGCAACTCTAACGACTGAACGGATACTCCGTCGGTCCAGGGATAGCACAAAGGAATCAGGTGTTCGCAATCAGGGGTTCTACCGAACTGAGTGCCGAGCGGTGTCGATTAGCTGATCATGACTCGCCCCACGGAACGATCACACGACGATGAAACTCGGAAGGCCTCGATGGGAACGGGAGACGATTCCGGCGGTCATCCCGGTGGACTGTCGGCACCCTGTTGGACCGTCGTAACCGCCTATTCCGATTCGACCCGCTTGAGGACGATTCCTCGGTCGAAGCCGCCCCTTACCACCAGTCGATCGGAGATCGAGACGATCGTCGACCGTCTCTACGACACAGTCGGTGCGGCCATCGAGGCGACCGACGTGGCGTCCGACGGCCCCCACTGATAGCCATCCACTGTGGACGTTCTCGAGACATCGCCACCACGGTGTCCGGCCACGATCCGGAAGTCGAACGTGAGTCCCTCGAGACCGGTTCTATCCCGCTACCTCGGCGTACAGGTCGACGAGCTGATCGCCGATGTTTTCCAGTCGGAATTCCCGGCTCTTCTCGGCGGCGTTTCTGCCGAGCCGCCGACGGAACTCGTCCGCCGTGAGTCGCTCGATACACCGACCGAACTCCGAATCGGTCTTCAGGCAGGTCTCGCCGTCCTCTAGCCACTCGAAGGTCGGGATATCTCTGACCACCGGGGGAGCGCCACAGGACATCGCCTCCAGGAGAGCCATCCCCTCGTTTTCGTTTTTCGTCGGGAAGAAGAAGATGTCACCGGCTGCGAAGGCTCCACGAATGTCGTCCACGTACCCGGTAAAGACGCAGTTCTCCGGGGCGCTCTGGACTATCTTTCGCGTTGTTTTACTCTTGAGAAGTCGCCCGGTCCATCCGTTCGTGGGGTTGATATACCCGAACCAGGCGAACGTCAGGTCCGGCTGTTCGCGGGCCGTCTCCACGAAGCTCGAGAGACCTTTCCGTTCGATGACGTGACCCACGTTGAAGACGACTGGCGGTTCGAGGTCGTACCGCTCGAGATAGGTCTCTCGGAGCGCTTCGAACCCGTCCAGACGCTCGTGGTCGAACCCGTTGCTGATCACGGTCTTGGGAACGTCGGTGTAGGTGTCGATGACTCGTCTGTTGTGCTCTGACGGGCATATCAGCCGGTCCGCCAGCGAGTAGCCGTACTCGAGATACGGACGCAGCGGCTTCGATAGCTGGTTCGAAAAAGCGAAACTCTCCCGGAAGTCCTCCGCAGTCTGGTGAGCGTGAACGACGACCGAGACCGATTTCCTCCTGGCACACCGGGCGTAGAAGAGTGATTTCGGACCCAGGTTGTTCAGATGGAGCACGTCGACGTCGAGGCGCGGTTCCGTTGTGTATTCGATGTCTCGAGTGTCCAGAATTCGCCGCTGGTTCTGGACTGACTGATAGTGTCCCCCGGTGATGTGATCTTCCCACTCGAAATAGTGACTGATTTTCATCTCTAGCAGTCCGTTTTAGTCAGCGGGTTCTTTTCGCTTGTTATGGTCTAGTGACGAAGCCACGGCCGAACCACTGGTCCGCCAGAGCAAGGCGATACGGCCGACTGGTCGTCCGAAAGATATCCGACCAGCAAGTCAAAAATTAAGTACAGTACCAACGAATTTCCAGTATGGCGTGTCGGGAAGCGGTGAGCGGAGTCGTCTACAAGAACGACCAATTCCTTCTCGTCCACAACAGAGGG
The DNA here is from genome assembly GCF_900116205.1 of Halostagnicola kamekurae. Lineage (NCBI taxonomy): Archaea > Methanobacteriati > Methanobacteriota > Halobacteria > Halobacteriales > Natrialbaceae > Halostagnicola > Halostagnicola kamekurae. Next base: position 87,005 of record NZ_FOZS01000001.1, read on the forward strand.
TGGGACGAATCGGTCCTTTGTTTCCCGCAGGGCGGTATCAAAGCCGGTGAGAGCGACAGGGAGGCACTCGAACGAGAGCTCGTGGAAGAACTCGTACCAGGGCATTCGAGGTCGTGGATCGCTCGGACCACGTCCACCACTACGAGTTCGCGCAGAGAGATAGCGAGGGATACAGCGAACAGCGTCAGTCGATCTGGTTCGTCGAATTTGTCGGCGAGAAGAACGACGTAGAAACTCCCACCGAAGAAGTCACTCGAGTCGAATGGACTCATCGGAACGACGTCATCGAGAAGATGACGTTCGAAGCGCAACGAGACACGTATCGGAAAGTGCTCTCCGAATGGGACACCGAGATCGACTGAGGCTCCCCTGTCGTGTGGACGGCTGTCACGAATCGGAGCGACTGATCGTCCGCCCACGCGTAAAGGGTGCCTTTTTATGTCGACCGTCCGTACGCCGACCTATATGTTCAAGGCCATCGTGAGCGCCGAAACGCTCACCAGCGCGCTCGATTCGGTGAGCGTGCTGGTCGACGAATGTAAGATCCACCTCGAGGAGGAGGGCCTCGAGATTCGGGCCGTCGATCCCGCCAACGTCGGGATGGTCGACCTCTCGCTCGAGGCGGCCGCGTTCGAATCCTACGAAGCCGACGGCGGCGTCATCGGCGTCGATCTCTCGCGACTCGAGGACATCGCCGGCATGGCCGAATCCGGCCAGCTCATCCAGTTCGAACTCGACGAGGAGACGCGCAAACTCCACATCCAGATCGACGGGCTCGAGTACACCCTCGCGCTGATCGACCCCGACTCGATCCGACAGGAGCCGGACATCCCGGACCTCGACCTGCCGGCGGAGGTCGTCCTCGAGGGCAAAGACCTCAACCGATCGGTCAAAGCCGCCGACATGGTCTCGGACCACATCGCACTCGGCGTCGACGAGAGCGAGGAGTTCTTCTACGTCAACGCGGAGGGAGACACCGACGACGTCCACCTCGAGTTGACGCGCGACGATCTGATCGACCTGCAGGTCGGCCCGGCCCGCTCGCTGTTCTCGCTCGATTACCTGAAGGACATGAACAAGGCGATCCCATCCGATACCGAAGTGACCCTCGCGCTCGGCGAGGAGTTCCCGATCAAGATGTTCTTCGGCTACGGCGACGGAAACGGGCAGGTCACGTACATGCTCGCGCCGCGGATCCAGAGCGACTGATCGAGGGCGGACGACATGTCTGTGCCGTGTCGAAAAAGGGGAGGAGTTACCCTCGAGAAGCCACTAGAAGGGGCATGGTCTCCTCCAGCGACCCTGCTGATTCTCCGTCGAAACACGTCGTCGATATCGACGGCGGGCGGCCGAGCGAAGTCCTCGTCGCGACAGTAGCGGCCCTCGCGAAAACGGACGCGGCCTCGTTACCGCCGCTGTACGACGTCATCGATCCCGAAGCTCTCGACGCGCTCTACGAACACGTTCGAACGCGGACCGTAGGCGAGGCGAACGGCTATCGAGTCACGTTCCCCTACGAGGGCTACGAGGTGTGCGTCGAGTTCGACGGGCGGATTCGACTCGCAACCCCGTAGAATCGGTCACGCCGAGGCGTTCGGCCGAACCCGATCGCGGAGGAACGATCGAAGGTGATCGTTCACCGCGTCGCTCGCTTCGATGAAAACGCAGTGTGAGCCACCCTCGATAGTCTCGAGGGTCGCGTCCGGGATTTTCGTCTCGAGCAGCCGGGCGTTTTCGACGGGGATCACCCGATCCGCGGTGCCGTGGACGACGAGCGTCGGCACCCGGATTTGATCGAGCCGATCCGCGAGGTCGAAGCTCCGGACCGCCCCTGCCTGTGCCTCGATGGCCGGTTCCGGGGCGTCCTGCTCGAGTCGCCACTCGATGATTCGGTCCACGAGATGGGGGTTTCGGTTGGTAAAGCGCTCGGAGAACGCCGGGCGCATCCGGTGGCGGAGTCGCTCCCGTTCGGTCAGTCCCGTCGGCGTCGAGAAGACGTGTTCGCGGGTTTCCTCGGGGATCGGGACCGCGTCCGGTCCGCCGTGGCTCGTACAACAAAGCGTGAGCGAGGCGGCCCGCGAGTAGTCGACGGCGTACTGCTGGGCGATCATCCCACCCATGCTCGCGCCGACGATGTGGGCGTCGAAGATCCCGGCGTCCTCGAGGACGGCCTCGAGGTCAGCGGCCATCCCCTCGATGGAGTAGCTGCCGAGTGTCGAAAGCAGGGGCGCGCGCAGTCGCCGCGGCAGTTTCGAAACGCCCGGCGGGAGGCCGGCGTCCGATCGACCGGTTCCCCGGTTGTCGGGCGCGATCACGTCGAACTCGTTCGCGAGCGCCTCGCGCTGCCAGCGCCACATCCACCGCCCGTAGCCCAGCCCCTGCACGAAGACGACCGGCTCACCCGTCGTCCCGTCCGCGCGCTCGTCTCGCTCGTAGTAGATCGACACGCCGTCTCGAGTGACCCGTGGCATACGTCACCCGACGTGGCCGACGGCCTTGAAATCGAGCATCGACGCGGCGGTGGATGGTCCCGGCGAGCCAACGAGCGAGGTCGGGGAGCGCCGACAACCAGCGCGTTTAACCGCTCCCAGTGAAATCGTTGTATCGATGCAGCGACTGCACGCCCGATACCCCTTCCTCGAGGCGGCCCGCGAGTCGGTCGCCACGGAGGCCGTCGATCTGGCAACCGTCGTCGAGCAGGACCAGGACGTCGTCGAGCGCGCCCGCGAGCGCGTCGTCGCCTCGCTCGAGGAGGGAACGACGGGCGAGCCCCACCGGGATCCCCGCGTGGAACTGCTCTCCTATCCCGTGGCACGGGTGCTCGTCTCGCTCGGCGGCGAGTCGATACTCGTGCGCAAGTACGCCCGCGCCGAAGCCGAAGCGGCCTTCGACCGGTTCACGGACGACCTCGCGGACACGACGGAACTACAGAGCGTCGAGACGGCCGGACTCGACCTCGGGGACCTCCTCGCCGAGTTCGACCTCGAGGAGTCAGTTCGGGCGGTCGACGACGATCGGTACCGGATCGACGTGGGAACGTACCTCCCTCTCGCCGGCGACCTCTGGGAGGACGAGTGGCGACTGGTCAACCGACCGCTCGCGGATGGAGAGGTGCCGGTCGACGAGGGTGAGCTACTGACGCTCCTGCGCGAAGCCGTGCGCGAACGGATCGAGGACGGACTCCCGTTCGACGTTCCGGACGCGATCGGGAACGCGCTCGAGGAGGAAGCCGAGGAGGTCCGCGAGGTGCTCGCGGAACTGGACCTGACTCGGGAGATCGATACCGTCGTTCCGGACCTGTTCCCGCCGTGTATGAAGGCGCTGCTCGACCAGATTCAGAAGGGCGAACACCTGGCCCACCACTCCCGGTTCGCGATCACGGCGTTTCTGGCGAGCATTGGGATGGAGACCGACGACATCGTCGACCTCTACCGGGTGAACTCCTCGTTCGGCGAAGAGATGACGCGCTACCAGACCGATCACATCCGCGGCGATACCTCGCCGACCGAGTACTCCCCGCCCTCGTGTGCGACGATGCAGTCCTACGGCGACTGCGTGAACAAAGACGACCTCTGCGAGCAGATCCCCCACCCGATGGCGTACTACGAACACCGGATCGACGACGCCGACGAGGACGAACTCGAGGACTGGCGGGAGACGACGGCCGAAGGCGACGCCTGAGGGGGGAGCGATACGAGCGGCGATACAACGGAGAAATAGCCTACGCCGAACCCTGCGTGTCCGCGTCCTCGAGTCCGTCTTCCGGATCGTTCAGGGTGTACGCCAGTACGACTCCGACACCCGTGAGAACGACAACGAACCCGACGATCGCCGCGACCAGCATCTGGCCGCCGACGGCCGACATTTGGCCGCCCGATCCGGAGTGGGTCGTCCCGATGTACATCATCGTCGAAACCATGAGAAGAACCGAGAGGACGGCGGCGGCGGCTTCGATGAGGCTGTCGCGCTCGATCATTGCCCGATGCTTTCGACGGGCCGGTGAAAAACGTATCGAAGGGATCGTCCGCGAGATACGTCCTCGAGGGTGAACGCGGCGCTCGAGGGGTTCGACCACGGGCTTCGGGCGAACGGAGATCGATCGGGAGCGCGCAACGAGTCGGCGACGGTGAATCGGGCGGGAGCGCACAACGGGTCGACGGTGGCAAGTCGATCGGAAACGCGGGGGATCGGCGACGGTGGGTGTGCAGGCGCGGCCGTTATGCTCCTCGAGCACCTACACACGTCGAATAGCCAGCCGACCGCCTGCAGCCTTCGACGCACATGATAACGACCGCGTCACCGAAAACCAGCCTTCCAGTACCGACCGATAGACGACTCGAGGAGCGATCGCTCCGGGCGCGCACGGAGGCGATGTCCGTCCTCGCTCTCGGCGACGGCCTCTACGAGGTCGAATCCGAGAGCGGCCACACCTACCTCGTCGACCTCGAGGCGGGGCGGTGTACCTGTCCGGACCACGTCTTCCGGAACGTCCGCTGTAAGCACGTTCGCCGAGTCGCCATCGAGATTACGGCGGGGCGTGCGCCGCCACTCGGCCAGATCGCCGTCGCGTGTACCGACTGCGGCGACTCGATCTTCGTCGACGAAGACGCGGCGGGGCCGTTTTACTGCGAGCGCCACCGGCTCTATCCCGGCGTGACGGTTCGCGACCGCGAGACCGGAGACCGGCTGACGGTCGTCGACGTCTCGGACTTGCGAGCGGACGCCGTCCGAATTCCCGACGCGAACGCGACGGTCTCCGAGTACGGGACAAACGAGCGCTACGACCCCGACGTACCGGTCGTCGGCGCCGTCTACCCGCACGCGACGGTGGCCCAGAACGGCGTCGTCCCGTCGTCGCTGAAAGTCTACGTCTTCCCGCGAACGCGCCTCGAGCGCGTGCGGGCCGACGACCGGAACTGATCCGACAGACAGATCCACTCGAGACGGCGGACGGATCCACTCGAGGCGGCGAGCGAATCCGCTCGAGGTGCAGCCGTTTTATTGTAATTCGTCAACTATACGCACGATATGTGTTCGAGGATCGATTTCGGCGAGTTCGAGGAGGGGCGGGGCGTCAACTACTGGGCTCTCGATCGCACCCTCCAGCGCGAACTCGAGCGGATCTACACCGAATCCGAATTCGCGTGGGCGGCGCCCAGGCTCTCGTCGTTCGGTCGCACAGTCGGCCACACGATCGCCGACAACGCAGACTACATCGACGACAACGGGCCGGTACTCGAGCCCTACGACAAACACGGCGACGTTCAAAACTACGTTCGGTACCCCGCCGAGCAACGCGAAAACGAGGAGTTGGCCTACGAGGCGGGCATCGTCGCGGACTCGTTTCGCGCGCCGCCGGGCCGCGAGGAACCGATGCCGTACAGTCACAACCTCGCGATGCAGTACCTGCTCAGTTACGCCGATCCCGGCTTCGACTGTCCCGTCGCGATGACGACGGGCGTGGCGCTCGTTCTCGAGAAGTTCGGCGACGAGGAGCTCGAGCCCTACTACAGCGCCCTCACGAGTCGCGACCACGCCGACCTGATCGAGGGCGCGATGTTTCTCACCGAAAAACAGGGTGGAAGCGACGTCGGGGCCAACGAGACCCGCGCCGCGTTCGACGAGGAATCGGGCTACTGGCGACTCGAGGGCGAGAAGTGGTTCTGTTCGAACGTCGACGCTGAGGGAACCCTCGCGCTCGCGCGCACCGCGGATGCGCCGGCCGGGACCGACGGCCTCTCGCTGTTTCTCGTCCCTCACGCCGATCCGGAGGGTGGCGCGCTGACCAAACGCGAGCGTCGAGAGCGCGCCGCGGCGGCGGGCGGGAATCGCGGGCTACCGCCCGGGGATCTCAACGATCAGTACTATCGCCGGCTGAAGGACAAACTCGGGACCATCTCGGTTCCGACCGGCGAAGTGGAGTTCACGGGCGCGAAGGGGATCCTCGTCGGCGAGGAGGGAAACGGGTTCAAGCAGATGACTGAGATGCTCAACGTCGAGCGACTCTCCAACGCCGCGGCGTCGTGTGGACTCATGGGTCGTGCGCTCCTCGAGAGTCGGATCTACGCGGCGAACCGGGAAGCCTTCGGCAAACCGATCGAGGAGCACCCGCTGCTGCGAGTCGACCTGGTCGACATGACCGTCGATCACGAGGCCGCGACGGCGTTCACGTTCGAGGCCGCGCGACTGTTCTCGGAACGCGAGCGACTCGAGCGCGAAAACGGCGAGAATCGTGGAAGTCTGAAGGGCCGAGAGAATCCCGAGAGCCGGGAAAGTCGACGGGGCCACGGAAACTCTGAGAAGCGGGGGACTCGAGAGGGTGAGACGCCCGAGGACACCTACCGGCTGCTGCGACTTTTGATACCGATCGCGAAGGCCCGAACCGCGCGGATGGCGGTCGACACCGCCTCCTACGCCATGGAGGTCCACGGTGGCAACGGCTACGTCGACGACTTCGTCACCAATCGACTGCTTCGGGACGCGCAGGTCCTGCCGATCTGGGAGGGGACCGAGAACGTTCTCTCGCTCGATGTGCTCCGGGCGCTCGAGCGTGAGGGCGCTCACGAACCGTTCTTCGAAGCCGTACGGGAGCGACTCGAGGGCGTGACCCATCCCGTCCTCGAGGAATCCGCCGCGGTCGTCGAATCTGAGTTCCGCGACCTCGCGGACGCGATGGCGGCGCTCGCCGACGCCGAGACCGACGACGCGCAGTTGGCGGCGAAGCGACTCGCCCACTACGTCTTCGACGTCTTTACCGCCGCGCTCCTCCTTGAGCAGGCTCAGGCAGGTCTCGAGGGCGGAGACGGGCGAACGGCGCTCGTCGCGAGGCAGTTCGTCGCGAACGAACTCGAGGAACGGGACGCACGCGGGATCGCGGACGGTGATCGAACGCCCATAGAGCGCTTCGAAGCCATCGTGCACTACGGATCGGTCGAGCCGGACGAACTGGAGCGGGCGACGACCGGCGGGGAGTGACCGCGAGCGAGCGCTACTCGAGCAGGGTCGCGGCTTCCTCGACGTCCATGACGCCCTGTTCGACCGCGTTGAGCACGCGGACGATTTCGGGGTCGGGGCCGGTGTCGACGCCGCCCTCGTCGATCTCCTCGAGGGTGACCTTCTCGCTCTCGCCGACGAACTCGGCGAAGTCGGTACCCTCGGCGATGGCCGTCTCGCTTTTGACGCGATAGTTGCCGCCGTCGGTGACGTGGAGGTCGCCGGGGTGGAAGAAGTACCAGTCCTCGCGGTCGAACCGGACGCCGATGCGGGGTTTCGCGCCGAAGTTCTGCGCGAAGTAGGTGAGCGCCTCGACCTCCTCGCCGGTGAGATAGATCGGGTCGCCCGAACTCGATTTGGCTTCGATCGCGTAGAAAGTCTCGCCGTCGCCGGCGAGCACGTCCGGCAGTTCCCGTTCGGTCGCCGACCCGCTCGCCGGGGCGCGCATCACCGCAAAGCCCGCCTCGTCGAGGAGGTTGACGAGTTCGCGCTCGCGGCGATCGCCTTTCGCCTGGGACATATCTCACACTCACGTGTGGCCCCTCTTAAACGAGGCGACCCGGCGTCGAGCGCGGGCGGTTCGGTGCGGTTCGCGCGCCGGGGGCGATAGAGGATAATCGAACGCGTCGCAGCCGGTGCGCCGAACCGATGCACCGAGATCCGACGCGTCGCTTCCCGGCAGTTACAGCGGGACGAACGCGACGGCGGTTTCGAGGAGCAGCGACGGCAGTTCCCCGGAGTCGGCGTACTCGAGTTGCAGGTAGAGCAGTCCGAACTGAAAGAGGTTGAAGCCGGCGTGTGCGACCGTCGGGACGAGCACGTTGTCCGTTCTGGCGTACGCGTAGCCGAAGATCAGCGAGCCACAGAAGACGGCGACCAGCGAGACGAGCATGCCGGACAGTGACCCGCTGGCGACGTACGACGGGATGTGGACGAGCGCGAAGATCAGACTCGCCGCGAGGACCGCGCCGTCCCGACTGAGCGACTCGTAGAGGCGCTTTTGAACGATGTTTCGGAAGAAGAACTCCTCGGCCGGCGCGTTCGCGAAGACCACGATCGCGAACATCGCGAGCAGCAAGATCCGGTCGTCGCCGACGAGGGAGACGACCTGGTTCGAGCTCTGGGGCAACTCGAGGAACTGGATGAGGAATCCGAAGACGACGATGAACAGAATGCTCCCGAGCGTCGCCGCGATGGCCCACGCCCAGTCGCCGAACGTGGGAATTCGGAGATCGACGAACGACCAGCCGCGGTCGGTGACGGCAAGGTAGATCGCGCCGGCGAGAAAGAATCCGCCGAAGTTCAGCAGTAGCATGACGATCGTCAGACCCCGATCGGCCTGCTGGTTCGGATCGCCAAGCGCGGGCTCGAGTAGCGCGAGCGGAGTCACGAGAACGTTGACGAGGACGTAGGCGAACGCCGCGAGACCGAACCCGACGAGAACGGATCGTGCTGGACTCTCAGAACGAGTCGACGGTGCCATGGCATGGCGTACATCGACGAACCCCTTGGGCGTTCCTTTTGCAGAAGAGGGAGTGAGACAGAAGGGAAGACGCGTCAGTTCCCTAGCGCATCTCGGAGAGGTCGACGTAGGATCCCGTCTCGGCGGTGATCCAGTGGGTGGCGATCTCGTGATCGGTGCAGTTCCGAGGGTACATCGTACAGGCATCCGGGCCGTCCTCGTACGCTGCCGTGACGTGCTCGAGCGCACCGGCCGACTCCGTATCCGCCTCGAGCGTATCATCGTCCGAGATATCGCGGCGTGAAACGTTGGACATTGTGGATCGTTCCGTACTCATATCTTGGGGCAGTAGAAGATATATGTTTTGATTGTGTTCAGATTTAGCGTATGGGTACACATTCGTAGCTATATCTTCCAAATATGGTTGGGTTTCGATATTTCGTCGTGATAGTTGGCTGCGAATCGGACGACCGTCCGCACGAAGCGGCGTCCGGGGGTGATAGGCGGCTTCGCCCGGTCGAAAACGCACCGCCCTGGGACTGCCGGTTGTGGGGGACCGAGGCTATCCGAGGACGTACCGCAGGGACGGGAAGCGCTCCACCAGCGAGTGCTCCTCGAGGTAGCGGTCGGCGCCGAGGACCCGTCCGGCCGCGAACGCGCCCAGCGCGAGGAAGACCGCGGCGTAGACGAACTGATCGTTGACCGCGCCGCCGGCGACGTCCCAGCTACCCAGGTAGAAAAGCACCATCTGGGTCGCCGCTCCGAGCGCCGCCAGTCGGACGAACAGGCCGGCGAGCAGGGCCAGCCCGATCAGGATCTGGGTCGCGGGAACGATGACGTCCACCGCGGCCATCATCGATGCGTTCTCGGCCATCGCGCCGAAGATTCCGCTCGCCGGGCTCGCCGGATCGACGTTCGACAGGTACCCGTAGGCGCTAAAATCACTCGTGAACTTCCCCCACCCTGCCGACAGCATGACCCAGCCCATGACGAGCCGAAGGCCGACGATCGCCCACACGCCGAGCTGATGCGGACGGCCCTCGAGTCGAATCCCGCCGAGCGTGCTTTCCAACCGGTTTGCCGAAGTGTCTGTCATTGTCGGTCACCTTACAGCTAGTCGTTGGCTTCGAACCCGCATATACCGTACAGAGACTTCTTATCGGGCGGGAAGTTGTACGTCGGAACGAGACGGTCTGCAAAGAGCGACGACGAGTGCTGTTTCTCCGGAAGACGCGATTCGTGTTCTGGAAGCCACAGGCGGAACCGAGAGCGTGGCGTGACGCGACATATACCGACACCCATTAGTCCGCGAAAATACGTCTCTACGCTCCGTTCGCTCGCGGTTCCGCGTGCTCTCTTACGTTCCGTGGTCCCACGAGCCCATGTACTCGCGCTGGACGTCTGTCAACGAGTCGAAGTCGACGCCTTCGGCCTCGAGTTTGATCTCCGCGATCTCTTTGTCCAGTTCGTCGGGGACGTCGTGCACGCCGGCGTCGTACTCATCGCCGTTCTCGAGCATCTCCCGCACGCAGACGGCCTGAATGCCGAAGCTCTGGTCCATCACTTCGACGGGGTGGCCGAGCGAGACGGGTGCCGCGAGGTTGACCAGTCGTCCCTCGGCGATCACGTTCAATCGGCGTCCGTCGTCCATCTCGTAGGCCTCGACGCCGTCGCGGGCCTCGTAGCGGTCGACCGCGAGGTCGTCGAGCGCGTCGAGGTCGATCTCGATGTCGAAGTGGCCCGCGTTCGCGAGCAAGACGCCGTCTTTCATCGACTCGAAGTGCTCTTCGACGATTACATCCCGGTTGCCCGTCGTCGTCAGGAATACGTCGCCGACCTCGGCGGCCTCGGCCATCGGCATGACCTCGTAGCCCTCCATGTGGGCCTCGAGCGCGCGGCGCGGTTCGACTTCGGTGACGATGACGTTCGCGTTCTGGCCGGCGGCCTTCTTCGCGACGCCCTTGCCGCAGTAGCCGTAGCCCGCGACGACGACGTTCTTGCCCGCCCACGAGAGGTTGGTGGTCATGGCGATGGAGGCCAGCGAGGACTCGCCGGTGCCGTGGACGTTGTCGAACAGGCGTTTCATCGGCGTGTCGTTGACCGCGAAGACGGGGTACTCGAGCGCGCCGTCGTCGTCCATCGCGCGCAGGCGGTGGACGCCGGTGGTCGTCTCCTCGGCCCCGCCGACGATGCCGTCGATCAGTTCGGGGTAGTCCTCGTGGATCGCGGCGACGAGGTCCATGCCGTCGTCGACGGTGACGGTCGGCTCGAGGTCGATGACGGCTTCGATCGCCTCATAATATTCGTCGTCGTCGACGCCGCGTTTCGCGTAGCTCGTGATGTTCTCGTGGGTGTCGAGCGCCGCGCTCACGTCGTCGTGGGTCGAGAGGGGGTTACAGCCCGTGACCGCGACCTCGGCGCCGCCGTCGGCGAGCGTTTCGACCAGAATCGCCGTCTTCGCCTCGACGTGCATCGCCATCGCGATCCGTTCGCCCTCGAAGGGCTGGGCGGTCTCGAACTCGTCGCCGACCGCCTCCATGATCGGCATGTGCTGGGCGGCCCAGTCCATCTTTCGGCGACCCTCTTCTCGAGTCCCCTCGAGATCGTCTAGCTGCTTGCTGATCGGCGGGTACGCTGTCATGGCTGAACAGAGTGTGACCGGCGGGAAAACGCTACCGAACCGGGTCGAACGCGAGCGAGTTACTCGGACTCACACGCGGGATATTCGGCCGGCCCTGGGACGCGGCAGGTCGAGCGAGTTCAACCAGACTCGAGCAGACACAAGTGATGTCAACAGCTTCCAGCGGGCCACGGCAGACCACGGCGAACTCAATCGGACGCCAGCAGACAAGCGATCGCGGCGAGCGACCGCAATCGACCTCTGCGGTGACGGGTCGGGGACCCACCGGACGAACACTAATACGGTTGCCCCCGAAATCGAAGTGTATGCCGAACGAGGAGGAAGCCGCAGAGGCGTTCGGCGTCCTGGCAGACCCGACGCGGATCGCGATCCTCCGCGCGTTCGCGGAGGCGCTTGATCAGAACGACGACTGGTCGGACGACCCGATGCCGATACTCTCGTTTTCCGACGTCTACGAGCGTATCGACGCCGATTCGACGTCACAGCTCTCCTACCACCTGGAGAAGCTCGACGGCACCTACCTCCGGCAGGTCGACGAGGGGTGGAAGTTCACGTTCGCGGGCGAATCCGTCGTCCGACTCTTCCTGTCGGGAGCCTACGCCGGGAGCGTGACGTTCGAACCGGTCGCGGTCGAGGGACGATGCCCGTTCTGCGATGCCGAGGCGCTCCGGGTAGTGGTCGACGACCTCGCCCTGCTGTACGAGTGCAACGACTGCGAGCGCCGAACGGGCGGGATGCACGTGACGCCCGCCCAGGTTCGCGGTCGCGACGCGGAGTCGTTACTCGCGAGCGCTAACGCGGATCGAGCGACGCTCTTCTGGCGGTTTCGAGAGAACATCTGCAACGAATGTGGCGGCGCCGTCGACGTCGAGTTTCACGACGGGTCGGCGGCAGGAAGCGATGTCAAGTGGACGGTCCGCGGGCGGTGTCGACAGTGTTGGCGAGTCGTCCACGGCCCGCCGTCGATCTGGCTCGCGACACACCCCGCGTCGACGGCCTTTCACTGGGACAACGGAATCGACGCCCGCACGTTCGGGTTTCGTTACCTGCTGAACCGACTCGAGTCCGGCGACTGGCGGACCGAGCGCGTCGCTCCCGACGAGTACGAGACCACCTATCGCGTCGACGACGCGGAACTCCGCCTCACGGTTGACGACGATCTGTCGGTGCTGCGGACCGAGCGCGTCCGACGGAATTCGGCCCTCGACACGTGATCCACTCGGATTCCTGACTCAACGATCGTTGAGCGATACCGCCGCGGCACGCGGCCGGTCCGACGGCCGATGCCGAACCGCGGCGAAATGGCTCAACGGCCCTTGTGAAGTCGATCGAACACGTGTCTATTATTCGATAATACTTACGTAGAGCCTCGGCAGAAATCGCCACGAACATACATGCTGATTGCTACCGAACGCCATCGATCGAGCGAGGGAACGAACGGAAGCAACGAGGGGGGTAGTCCCTCGAGTCGCCTCCTCCGGTGGCTCCTCCTGTGTTCGACGCCGGTCCTCCTCGGCGTGGCGCTGTGGCTCCACCCCGCCGCCGGCGAGAATACGTACGAGTCGCTCGCGGCGGTCGCGGACACCTGGTATTTCATACACGTCCTGTTGTTGCCCTTGTTCGGGTTACTCGGCGTTTGCCTCTACGTCATGTTAGACGGGTACGACGGCCCCGTTGCCACGATCGGTCGGGCCGGAGCCGCTATCTACCTCACGTTCTACACCGGATTCGAGGCGATCGCCGGCATCGCAGCGGGGATCCTGATCCGGGAAACGCAGTCGCTCCCGCACGCCCAGCGGGACGGTGTCGCGACGGCGGTCGAAACGATGGTCTCCGATCCGATCGTCGGCGGGGCAGCCCTGGTCGGCACCGTCGGATCGATCGTCGCGGTGGCCGCGATCGCCGTCTGTTACCGCCGGTCCGGCGCGCCGATCGTCCCCCTCAGCCTCCTCGCCGGCGTGCCCGTCACGGCCGTTGCGCACGGGGAGGGGTACGCCGACGTCTTCGGTATGGCACTGTTTCTCGTCGCCGTCGTCTGGCTCGAGTTCGGCTGGCGGCGAGTTGGCGACCGGCCGTCGCCGCAGTCCGCGTGAGGTCGCTGGGAGTTTCGTGAGTTCGGACCACCGCGACCGAAGGGTGACGGGTACGTCCCAAGTCCGAACGTCGTACTCGATTCCTCGAGCGCGATACGTCGTGCTTGAGTGCCAACGACGGCCACGATCGGTCGTGACTCACCGCGAAAGCGATGAAAAGACGGTGGCTGCTACGGCCGATAACTTCGATCATCGTCCTAGTACACACAATATGTCATTGTACATCGGGTAGTCGTCGGAGAATACGATGATATTTGCCCAATTGTAAACGGTTACCATTATATTGTTCACTACCATGGCTATAAAGCGTACATTGAGCAATGATCCAATTAGAATATACAGATTTAGAAGACGAGTGTTCAGTCCATGTTGGGGTGACCGTCGATGGTTCATAAAAAAGAGGAGTACAAAGAGGACTGCTACGGCGACGAAGTCCGAGAACACATCCTCGAGTTCGCCGACGGAGGCTTCGAGTCGATTCCAGAGGACGAACGAGACAAGTGGTTCACCCGGTTCAAGTTCTGGGGGCTGTTCCACCAGCGCGACGGTCAGGAATCGTACTTCATGATGCGGCTGACGAACGCGAGCGGCGTGCTCGAGCCCGGGCAGCTCCGCGCGATCGGCGAGGTCGCTCGCGACTACGCGACCGGCCCGGTCGAAAACCCGGAGTTCGGGAACGGCTTTCTCGACCTGACGACCCGCCAGTCGGTCCAACTCCACTGGCTCGATCTCGAGGAGGTTCCAGACGTCTGGGAGCGCCTCGAGTCGGCGGGCGTCTCGAGTCGATCCGCGGGCGGTGACACGATGCGAAACATCTCCGGCGGCGCGCTCGCCGGTAAGATCGACGAGTATGTCGACTCGCTGTCGCTGCTCGAGGAGTTTCAGGAGAAGTGTCGCGGCGACGACGCGCTGTCGAACATGCCCCGGAAGTTCAACATCAGCGCGACGGGTTCGAAAGACGGCAGCGCCCAGGACTCGCTCAACGACATCGGTTTCGAGGCGGCCCGCAAGGAGATCGACGGCGAGGTCGTCAAGGGATTCAACGTGCGCGTCGGCGGCGGCCTCGGCGGTCGCCAGCCCCGTGCGGCGACGCCGCTCGACATCTTCGTCACGCCCGAGAACGCCTACGAGGTCGGCCGCGGCTTCGTCGAACTCTACCACGACTACGGCAACCGGACGACGCGGGCGAAGAACCGCTCGCGGTTTTTCGTCGAGGACTGGGGCGAGGAGAAGATCCGCGAAACGCTCCAGGAGGAGTACGTCGACTTCGAGCTGAAAACCGCCGGCGAGGACTTCCGCGAGGAGTACACGTACAACGCGGGTCGACCGAACGGAGACGGCCCCCGAGATTACGTCGGCGTCGGCGACCAATCCGACGGGACGAACTACGTCGGGCTGACCGTCCCCGTCGGACGGCTCCCCGCGGAAGACGCGATCGCGATCGCCGATCTGGCCAACGAGTACGGCTCCGGCGAAATTCGACTCACCCGGCGACAGAACTGCATCATCACGGACGTTCCCGACGAGAACCTCGAGGGGCTTCTCGCGGAACCGCTGCTCGAGACCTACCCGCCGGAACCGAGCGTCTTCGACCGCGGCGCGATGGCCTGTACCGGCACCGAGTTCTGTTCGATCGCGCTGACCGAGACGAAAGCGCGGATGGCGAAGATGTTGCGCTGGCTCAACGCCAACGTCGACCTCCCCGACGACGTCGAGCAGATCCGCATGCACTACTCGGGGTGTACGGCCGACTGCGGACAGGCGATGACGGCCGATATCGGCCTGCAGGGCATGCGCGCCCGCAAGGACGGCGAGATGGTCGAGGCCTTCGACATCGGCGTCGGCGGCGGGGTCGGCGAGGACCCCTCGTTCGTCGAGTGGATCCAACAGCGCGTGCCGGCCGACGAGGCGCCGATGGCGATCAAGCGGCTCCTCGAGGCCTTCGCGGCCCACCGGGAGGAAGGACAGACGTTCCGCCAGTGGGTCGAAGCGACCGGCACCGAAGCCCTCGTCGAGTTCTGCGAACCCGCCGAGTCGGACTTCGAGGCGCCGTACATGGACGACGGCAAACAGGCGTGGTACCCCTTCGCCGACGACGATGCCGCGGCGAACGCCGACGGCTCCGCCGCGCCGGGCGACGACTGAGATGACTCGAGAACGCCTGCGAACCGGTCGGCCCGTCGACTGCCTCAAGCAGGTAGCGAACGACTCGGACGGCGAAAAGCGACGGCACTCCACGCACCGGCAACACGCTTCGGTCGATGCGGCCCCGGAGTTGTTCGACGAAGGGAACGTAGGATAGCGTTTCTGCACTGCGTTTCGAGTCCAAGCGGCGCGACCGTGTTCGACGGGCTAAGCCACGAAACGACGACGGGTGGTAAGCCGCGGAACGGCGACGAGCGCTCAGATCCAACGGAGGGCGACAGCAACTGCACGCGAGCGGCGTCGGGTCCGGACTACCGGTGTTCGCACGTCCGGTCGTGTGCGTACTCGACGGCGTCCTCGAGCGACCCGGGCCCGTCGTAGCTCGCCGAAAAGAGTTCCATGAAGCGCCGGGCGATTTTTCCGCAGCGTTCGAAGGTGAGGACGGTTCTGACGGTGTTCGTCTCAGAGATGTCGAGGCCCGGATAGCTGGTCGTCGTGAGCGTGTAACCCGGATGGTCTTCGCCGTCCAGCGACGCCGGTGCGACCTTGACCCGGAGGTCGCCCGATTCGTGGCGATAGAGTCGGTACTGCATTTCCCGATCGCTGTCCGCTGGTGTGTAGCTCCTGTGTTCCGCTTCGGTCCAGTCTGGGGGAACCTCGATCTCCATCGTGTCCCCCTATTCAGGCAAGGGATACGTTCGTATCGTATTACGCAATATTCCCGGACGTTAGTTGAGAAATCGGACCAATGAGTGGTTTTGCTGGTCGAAGAAGATTATATTCTGGACGAACGTGTTTCAGATGTCGTCGAAGTCGAAGAATTCGCCTATCGCGTGTCGAGCCTCGGCCGAGGGCCGTCAGTCCGTACTCGGGACGTCGTCGTCGACGCTCGCTCCATCGACATCCGCGCTGACGACGTCCCTCCCGCTGGCATCCGTGCCGTCGGTCTCGGGGCTCACGCTCCCGGTCCGGTAGCCGTGGAGGTCGAGGGTGACGTGTTCGAAGCCGATATCCGAAAGAGCATCGCGCGCGGCTTCGACGAAGGCCGGGTCGAGCGCGACCTCGAGCTCGTCGGGGGCGACCTCGATTCGCGCGAGCCCGTCGTGGTCGCGCACGCGGAACTGGTCGAACCCCCAGTCGCGGAGGACGGCTTCGGCCTGCTCGACGCGGGTGAGTCGCTCCTCGGTGACCGAAATCCCCGTCGGGATGCGAGAGGACAGACAGGCCATCGACGGTTTGTCCGCGACCGAGAGGTCGTAGCGTTCGGCGATCTCGCGAACCTCGTCTTTCGTGATGTCGTGGGCCAAAAGCGGCGAGGCGACGTCGAGTTCTTCGACCGCCTGCAACCCCGGTCGGTGACCCGCGCCGGGGTCGTCGGCGTTAGTTCCGTCACAGACCGTCCCGACGTCGAGTCGTCTGGCCGTCTCGAGCATCTCACCCAGCCGCATGGTCCGACAGTGATAGCACCGATCGCCGTCGTTCTCGACGAAGTCGTCGCTCTCGAGTTCGGAGAAGGAGACGATCTCGTGGCGGATGCCGATCTCCGTTGCGACCCGCCTCGCGTCCTCGAGTTCGGCCTCGGGAAGCGTCTCGCTCTTTGCCGTACAGGCGACGGCGTCCTCGCCCAGCGCGTCGTGTGCGATGGCGGCCACGACGCTCGAGTCCACCCCGCCGGAGAACGCGACCAGCGCGCCGTCGCGGCTCGCGAGGTCGGCGCGGGCGGCCTCGAGTTTGGTTTCGACCGAAGTCATGCCCACCCGTTCGGACCGGACGGGCAAAAGGACGTTGTCGCCGCGGTCGGCACTCGGTCACCGCCGGAACGTCGCGGTAAGCACACCATTCTCGCGACAGCTTTACGGTGACCAACGGAATAGCGAGGGGGCAATGGCCTTCGGCTCCACGCCGGACTGGTTTCACCTGAGCGACGAGCACGACATCGTCTGGGAGAGTCGTCCGCACCCGGTCGCGATGGGGACCGGACTCCCGGTCGGCGTCCTCGTCACGCTCGTCGGGATCGTCGTCGTCGGCTGGAGTACGGCGAGCGAAACCACCCTGTTTCTGGCGATCGGCTTCGCGCTCGCGCTCGTCGGCGTCTCGCTGGTGCTCGTTCGATACCTGGTCTGGACGAACACCCGCTATGTCATCACGACCGCCGAACTCTACAAGAAAGATGGCGTCGTCTCGAGAGACGTCACCCAGTTTCGCCTCGAGCGCGTCCAGAACATCAGCCTCGAGCAAGACGCGGTCGGTCGACTGCTTGGGTACGGGAATCTGACGGTCTACACCGCAGGGTCGGGCGATCCGGAGCTAATATTCGAGCACGTTCCCAGACCCGACCACGCGAGTAGTCTGCTGAGCGATCAACTCCAGAACGTCTCCGAGCGGTCGGGTCAGCACCAACAGCCCTGATTTCGTCTCGGTCTCGTCTTCGGGGTGCTCACGCTCCGAGTGGCCGTTCGCGATCGCGTTCCGCGTTCGCAGTCAGCTCCGAACGGTCCGGCGGCACGCGAAGGAAACGCCTTTCACCGACCGCTTCCCGTTTTCGGGTGATGGAGGTCGCCGAGGTGCTGCCGGAGTTCGCCGACGCCTTCGCGTTCGAGGAGTTCAACCGGATGCAACGCGAAGCCCTGCCCGCCTTACTCGAGCGCGAGGAGAACGTGGTTGCGAGCGCTCCGACCGCGTCCGGAAAGACCGCGCTCGCGGAACTGGCGATCTGTAAGACGCTCGCCGACGGCGGGACGGCGCTTTTTATCGCCCCGATGCGAGCGCTGACCAACGAGAAAGAAGACGACTGGGATCGCTTCGAGGAGCTCGGCCACTCGGTCTACGTCGTCACCGGTGAGCGCGACCTGAACCCGCGACGCGCGCGGCGGGCGGACATCCTCGTGATGACTCCCGAAAAGCTCGACTCGGCGACCCGAAAGCACGACTCGAGGCGCTACGATTTCGTCACGGATATCGACGTCTGCGTGATCGACGAGGTGCACCTGCTGGATGCCGACCGGCGAGGGTCGGTCCTCGAGGTGACGATCTCGCGATTGCGACGGCTCTGTGAACCGCGAATCGTCGCGCTTTCCGCGACGATGCCGAACGTCGGAGACGTCGCGGCGTGGCTCGACGCGAGCGCCGAGACGACCTTCGAGTTCGGCGAGGAGTACCGGCCCGTCGACCTCAACGCGGGCGTGAAGACCTACACGCACGGCGAGAACGCGTTCGCGGACAAGTACCGACGGCTGTACCGGGCGCTCGACCTCGCGGAGCCGCACCTGCGCGAGGACGGGCAGGCGCTGGTGTTCGTCTCCTCGCGACAGGACACGGTTCGGGCCGCGGAGAAAGCCAGAGACGAGATCGCCGAACGCGACGTACCGATGGGGGCCCGCGGGGACTACGATTTCCACACCGACGCACAGGAACTCGAGAACGACACGCTTCGTAACTCCGTCCTCGACGGCGTGGCCTTCCACCACGCGGGACTGTCGAAAAACGACCGGGACCTCGTCGAGGAGTGGTTCAAGGAGGGGGTCGTCGAACTGCTCTTTTCGACCTCGACGCTGGCCTGGGGCGTGAATCTGCCCGCCCGGTGTGTCGTCATCCGGGACACGAAACTCCACGACCCGCTCGAGGGCGAGGTCGACATGAGCCCGCTCGACGTGCTCCAGATGCTCGGGCGGGCCGGACGGCCCGGCTACGACGACGTCGGCTACGGCTGGGTCGTCTGCGACGCCTCGGAGGCCGACAAGTATCGACAGCTACTCCAAGAGGGCAAGGAGATCGAATCCCGACTCGCCGAGAGCTTAGAGACCCACCTCAACGCCGAGATCGCGATGGGGACGATCACGGACTTAGAGGACGTGATGGACTGGCTCGAGACGACGTTTTACTACGTCCGCGGGCAGTCCCGGCCCGAGGAGTACGACTTCCCGAACCTCCGACAGCGCGTTCGAGACTGTCTCGAGCGCCTGGTCGAGCGCGGGTTCGTCGAGACGGGCGAAGACCTCTCGATCGAGGCGACACCGCGGGGCGTGCTCGCCTCGAAGTACTACCTGCGCCTCGAGACGGCGGCCAGGTTCGCCTCGCTGACCGAGCGAGAGTCGATCGAGACGGCGGACGTACTCGAGACCGTGGCCGGCGCGGTCGAGTTCGACTCGGTCTCGGCGCGCCAGTCCGAACGCGACGCGATCAACGCCGTGTTGGTCGGCCGGGAGACCGACGACCTCGATGCGGGCCAGCGGAAGGTGCTCGCGATTCTCAGGGGAGCAGCCAGCGGCTCGACGCCGAGCGAACTCCGGAGCGACGCGTGGGTCATCCGCCGGAACGCGACCCGGCTCCTCTCGGCGCTACAGGCGTTTCTCGAGCGGTTTTCGGGACCGCACGAGGCGAACCTCGCCCGACGGGTCGAGGCCCGGATCGAAAACGGCGTCGCCGAGGACGCGGTCGGGCTCACGGCCATCGACGGTGTCGGACCTGGCCGCGCGAGCAAGCTCGCGAAAGAGGGACACTCGACGCCCGGCGACCTCGTCGCGGCGGGAATCGACGGACTCGTCTCGGCGGGTCTGTCGGACGGCGTCGCCGAGCGGGTCTACGAAAGCGCGCAGTCGCTTCCCGCGGTCGAACTCGAGTGGGGGCGATTCCCCGACGAGATCGCGACCGGCGAGAACGACGCCCGCGAGGTGACGGTTCGCAACGTCGGCGAACCCGCACAGGCGGGCATTCGCGTCACCGTCAACGGCGTCGAGATGACGAAGACGAGCACGTACCTCCGAGGGGAGGAGACCGTTCCCGTCGGCGTCTTCGGGGCCAACGCGGACGAACTCGAGTTTACGGTCAGCGTCGCGTTCCCCGAACTGCCGCTCGTTCCCCAGCGGGAGACGAAGACGGTCGACGTCGTCTAGGCGACGAGCGCCTGTCGTCGTTGCCGCTCGGCGAATGAGTCCGAGAGGCCGCCAAATCCGTGGGAACGACCTGCGAACGCGGTCCAAGGCCTTTTGCTGTTTCACCCAGTAGTAGCGAGCATGCAGCACGTGAAGATTCCGCAGGACCGTATCGGCGTTCTCATCGGCGAAGGAGGCGAGACGATGCGAGAGATCGAAGCGGCGGCCGAGGTTCGACTGGACATCGATTCCGAAAACGGGTCGGTCGCCGTCGACACCGTCGGCGATCCGGTCAAGGGACTCAAGGGCCCCGAAATCGTTCGTGCGATCGGTCGCGGATTCCCGCCGGAGGACGCGCTTCGACTCCTCGACGACGACATGATGCTGTTCGACGTCGTCGACATCGACGCCGCCTCGCGCAACAATAACGACCTGAAACGCAAGAAAGGACGACTGATCGGCGAGAACGGCCGCACTCGAGAGCTGATGGAGGAACTCTCCGGTGCGTCGGTCGTCATCTACGGCTCGACGCTGGGCGTCATCGGCGCCCCGCCGGAAGTCGACGCCGTCCGAACCGCCGCCGAGATGTTACTCGACGGCGCGCCACACGGCGCGGTCTACTCGTTCCTCGAGGAACGACACAACGAGATGAAACATCAGGGGATGCAGTACCACGAGTACCCCGGCGGGAAATCCTGACTGGCATTTGGATTACTTGGCTGTAGTGAATCACCACACGGCGCTGGATATATCCATCACACAGTATGCTTGATGTTGTAGACGACACACATCAAAACGATTTCACGGAACTCTCAATACCAGTTTCGCGTACGCAGGGCATCGGCAAGCGTACGCTATTACACATCTTTAATTGTGTGAATTGAGATTAGAGTTTGCCACTCTTTCCTAGAAACTTATCGAGAATTATGTGGTGATTCCCTGGCCAATATTGGATGGCGTTTATAATAAAAGTAAGTCTCTTTGGTTGATACAAATACATATATGTTCCGGGTATTGAGCGAGTTTGATTATACTACTATATGTTGAATAAGCAACCAGCATGATTCTTATTCGCAATGGGTAGAAAATTCCAATATGGGTATGCAGATGATCCATCGTATCCGTTGCGTACTATCTATGCAGGACCGGAAGATCCAGTCGATGTACTCGCCCTCACATGGGAAAACAGTGCTGAAGCCAAGAGACTAGAAGTGAGGGACCATCGTAGGGTTCACCAATCTGTTATCACTGACGATTATACGAGTTTTGACGAAGGAAGCTGGACTGGATCCGGACTTGGTGTTTTTGTTGATGGGTATCAAGCATCAATGGATTCCGGAAAAACTGGAGTTGATGAAACAGATTGGAGTCAGATGGTCGTTACAGGGGTTTTCCTAGAGAAGGGTAAAGATTTCAGGCCAGAAACCTCGCTTCAAGGGATATATAAATATGCTTGGGAAGGTTCAGAACCCGATGTGTCGGTATCTTATCCAGCATCAATTTCTTTTGAAAAAATGAATATGAGGAATCGAAAGAGCTCCAACACACACCAGATGGAGATACGTTCCATATTAAAGCCAAAGAAGTCATGTAATACGTTCTATTAGAATTACCATCTATTATGATTAGTAGCCGGAATAAAATATTGCTAAACAGATGAGTGATAGTATGAGTTTATGTTCATTTAAACGAAGGAGGCTGCTTCAAGCAATTATCGTCAGTTTTAGCATTCCGCTACAAGGCTGTCTTGAGTGGGTGACTGGAACCGAAGAGCAAAATGACGCAGTCCTCATTATCAATAATTTAACCGAACATTCAATTATGATTGAGTATATTGTACGTGGAGAAGAGAATTCTATCCTGCATGACGACCAAACCACAATTAAGGCGGGGAAGGGGTACCTTTCCCCAACGTTCCCAGACGAGACAAGAGCGGTAGAGTATACTATAAATAAAGAAGAATCAGGGAATGTTGTTATTCCTCGAAATCCGCAAGGAGCAGACAATTCGGGACCGACAAAACTCACCATATCCTATACGACTACAGACGGAATGCGATACGAGAAGTGATATTTGCTGAAGGCAAATATCAGCATCAGCCGAAACCGAGAGGTTCGATCCTACTTAAACGCTCTCAAACGAGAGCTCATACATAAAAGCTCTCGAATATTTTCGGCGAAACCCGTGATTGAAGCCTCTTCGGCGATCCAAGCCTGTCCGACAACAAAAGAACTATATAGAATAACAAACAATCCTTCGTTTGACTATGGCACAACAGCAGATGGGCAACCAGCCGATGATCGTACTTTCCGAGGACAGCCAGCGTACCTCCGGAAAAGACGCACAGTCGATGAACATCACGGCCGGGAAAGCCGTCGCGGAATCGGTTCGCACGACGCTCGGACCGAAAGGGATGGACAAAATGCTCGTCGACTCGACGGGCTCGGTCGTCGTCACCAACGACGGCGTCACCATCCTCTCGGAGATGGACATCGACCACCCGGCGGCCAACATGATCGTCGAGGTCGCCCAGACGCAGGAAGACGAAGTCGGCGACGGCACAACCTCCGCCGTCGTCGTCTCGGGCGAACTCCTCAAACGCGCCGAGGAGCTCCTCGACCAGGACATCCACGCGACGACGCTCGCACAGGGGTATCGCCAGGCCGCCGAAGAGGCGACCGAAGCCCTCGAGGAGATCGCCATCGAAGTCGACGAGGACGACACGGAGGTCCTCGAACAGATCGCCTCGACGGCGATGACCGGAAAGGGCGCCGAGAACGCTCGAGACCTGCTCTCGGAGCTCGTCGTTCAGGCGGTCCAGACGGTCTCCGACGACGGCGACGTCGATACGGACAACATCAAAGTCGAGAAGGTCGTCGGCGGCTCGATCGAGAACTCCGAGCTCGTCGAGGGCGTCATCGTCGACAAAGAGCGCGTCTCGGACAACATGCCGTACTTCGCCGAAGACGCCAACGTCGCCATCGTCGACGGTGCGCTCGAGGTCAAAGAGACCGAAATCGACGCCGAAGTCAACGTCACCGATCCGGATCAGCTCCAGCAGTTCATGGAGCAAGAGGAAGCGCAGCTCGAGGAGATGGCCACGACGCTCGCGGACGTCGGCGCTGACGTCGTCTTCGTCGACGGCGGCATCGACGACATGGCCCAGCATTACCTCGCACAGGAGGGCATCATCGCCGTCCGTCGCGTCAAATCCAGCGACCAGGGTCAGCTTGCTCGCGCGACCGGCGCCTCGCCCGTCACGACCGTCGACGACCTGACCGAGGACGACCTCGGCTTCGCCGGCAGCGTCGCACAGAAGGACATCGCCGGCGACCAGCGCATCTTCGTCGAGGACGTCGACGACGCGAAGGCCGTCACCCTGATCCTCCGCGGCGGCACCGAGCACGTCATCGACGAGGTCGACCGCGCCATCGAGGACTCGCTTGGCGTCGTTCAGGCCACCATCGAGGACGGCAAGGTCGTCGCCGGCGGCGGCGCACCCGAAGTCGAGCTCTCGCTCGCGCTCCGCGACCACGCCGACTCCGTCGGCGGCCGCGAACAGCTCGCGATCGAAGCGTTCGCCGACGCGCTCGAGGTCGTGCCGCGCACGCTGGCCGAGAACGCTGGTCTCGACCCCATCGACTCGCTGGTCGAACTGCGAAGCGCACACGACGGCGGCGACACGGCCGCCGGTCTCGACGCCTACACCGGCGACACCATCGACATGGACGCCGAGGGCGTCTACGAGCCGCTTCGCGTGAAGACACAGGCGATCGAATCCGCGACCGAAGCCGCGGTCATGCTGCTTCGCATCGACGACGTCATCGCCGCTGGCGAACTCAAAGGCGGCGCGCCGGACGACGACGATGACGACGAGATGCCGGCCGGCGGCCCAGGCGGCCCAGGCGGAATGGGCGGCGGCATGGGCGGCATGGGCGGTGGCATGGGCGGCATGATGTAAACCTAAATTTTGCTCTGCGGGACGGCAAAGCCGTCCCTCGGCAAAATTTAGTACAAAAGCACTCCTCCCTCCGTTCCGAGCGCAAAGCGCTCTCCACATCGGTCGTCGGCCCGTTCGGGCCTGCGGCCCTCACGGTGAAGTGGAATGGGCTTACAGCCGCATTGTTGGTGAAGCGTACCAAGCGCGGCCCACAACCAACAGCGACCATTTCTTTCGGTGCGCGACTCGTATTCCTCCAATCTTTAGTCACAACGCCGACGACACTCAGCCGGTTTGGTGGCCGCGACTCGAGTCCGCCGGAACGAACAGTTCCTCGTCGAAGAGATATCGCTCGAGCGAGCACGCGCCCGGGCCGCTCAGAACGAGCGCGAGCGAGACGAGCGTCAGGACGAGCGTGTACTCGATGCCGCCGTCGCCGGCGACGAACCCGTAGGGAAGGTGGACGAGCACGGTGGCGACGCTCATGATCACGGCGAGGAGCCCCGCGGCGTATCGGGTGAACAGTCCGACCAGGAGCAAGCCGCCGCCGACGAGCTCGACGAGGCCGACGGCCCACGCGAACAGCGTCGGGAAGGGGAGACCGAGTCCCGCGAGTGTTTCAGTGAACCCGGCGATACCGCTCGCTTTCGGACCGATACCGAGTACTTTTCCGAGCCCGGAGATGACAAAGACGATTCCCAACGCCAGTCGAAGGACGACGGGATTCCAGCGCGTTCCGGTTCGCTCGAGCGAATTTCTAGTCGCCATAGCTATCGGTTTGTATTCGAGGGACATATTCTTGTCTCCGATTGAATTGTCAGGAAATAATCCGGCCGGCGGCGAACGAGAGCCGAACGGCTCTCCATTCCGAGTGAGAAAACGAACGCAGAGCGGGGTTTTTCGGCACGAATTAAATACCGGCCGGCAATAGTTGCACGTATGCACACGCGACTTCTGGACAGCGAGGACGTCGACGAGAACGCTCGAATGATCGACGTTATCGACGCCGTCGAAGCGGCTTTCGCTGCGTTCGAGCGCGGGACGACGCAGATGCCCGCCAAATCCTACATCGACCTCCCGCAGTACAACGGCGACTTCCGATCGATGCCCGCCTATCTCGAGACCGACGACTGGGACGCGGCGGGGGTCAAGTGGGTCAACGTCCACCCGGACAACCCGCGGGATCACGACCTGCCGACCGTCCTCGGAACGATGATCTACTCCGATCCCGAGACCGCGTTCCCGCTCGCGATCATGGACGGGACCGAACTGACGATGAAACGGACCGGCGCGGCCGCGGCCGTCGCGACGGACTATCTCGCTCGCGAGGACGCTTCGAGTCTGGGCATCGTCGGGGCAGGTGTGCAGTCGTACACGCAACTCGAGGCGATCGCGGCCGTCCGGCCGATCGAGGAGGTCGTCGTCTCGGATCTCGACGAGGAGCGCCTCGAGCGGTTCGTCGACGCGTTCGCAGGCGAGTTCGACATTCGGAGCGGATCGATTTCCGAAGCGGGCCACTGCGACGTGCTTTCGACGGTGACGCCGGTCGAGGACCCGATCGTCGGGGTCGACGACGTCGGCGAGTCCACCCACGTCAACGCCATCGGAGCCGACGCCGCGGGGAAACACGAACTGAGCGACGAGCTCCTCGAGTCGGCGACGGTCGTCATCGACGACCACGAGCAGTGTACCCACTCCGGAGAGATCAACGTCCCCTACGCCGCGGGCGTCCTGACGGATGCGGACATCCACGCCGAAATCGGCGAAATAGTCACCGGCGCAGTATCGGGGCGGACGGACGAAACAGGTGTGACCGTCTTCGACTCCACCGGCCTCGCGATTCAGGACGTCGCGGCGGCCCGCGTCGTCTACGAGAACGCGCTCGAAGACGAGGACGGGTACGAGTTCGGCATGATCGACGCCTGATCGGCAGACGGGATCAGTCGTCGGCGCGTTGGATCAGTCGTCCGCGTCGGTCGCGCTCGAGCGGTCGTCGGTCGCGGCGGTTCCGACGGCCGTCTCGCGCAGGTCCGCTTCGATCTCCTCGAGCGATCGGCCCTTCGTTTCGGGGACGAGCTGGTAACAGAACACGAGCGCGAGCGCCGAGAACGCGCCGTAGAGCCAGAACGTGCCGGACTGGCCGAAGACATCGACCAGCCGAAGGAAGGTCAGCGAGACGATCAGGTTACCGGCCCAGTTGACGACCGTGACCACGCCCATCGCGGTCCCGCGGACCTCCATCGGGTAGATCTCGGAGATCATCAGCCAGAACACCGGTCCGAGACCGATCGCGAAGAAGGCGACGTACAGCATCAGGCTGCCCGTCGCGACCCAGCCGACGATACCGGAGAGCCCGGGCAGGTAGAACACGGCGCCGAGCACCGCGAGCATCAGCGTCATGCCGCCCAGACCGGTCAACAGCAGCGGCCGACGGCCGGTCCGGTCGATCAACAGGACCGCGACGACGGTCATGACGACGTTGATCGCACCGATTCCGACGGTGGCGAGGATCGACGCGGTATCGGCGAAGCCGGTCGACTCGAGGATCGTCGGCGCGTAGTACATCACCGTGTTGATGCCGGTGATCTGCTGGAACGCCGCCAGCCCGACGCCGACGATCAACATCGGTCGAACCCACGCCTTGAGCAGGTCCCGAAGGGTGCCGGATTCGGTCTGGATCGTCTGTTTGATCTCCTCGAGTTCCTCACCGACCCGCCCTTCGGGCCGCGTCCGAGAAAGTACGTCGCGCGCGTCCGATTCGCGGCCCTGTTCGTAGAGCCAGCGCGGACTCGCGGGCATAAAGAGCATGCCGAGGAACAGGATAGCTGCGGGAAGCATGCCGATACCGAGCATCCAGCGCCACTCGCCGCCGTTGGCGAAGGCGTAGTTCACCAGATACGCGATGAGGATCCCGCTCGTGATCGTTAACTGGTTGAGCGAGACCAGCGAGCCGCGGATCTTCGGTGGCGATATCTCGGAGATGTACAGCGGCCCGACGACGGACGCGAAGCCGACGCCGAGTCCGTCGACGATCCGGCCGAGGATGAGCACCTCGACGTTCGGGGCGACCGCCATGATGAGCGAGCCGATGAAGAAGACGACCGCGCCGACGAGGATCAGCCGGCGGCGACCGAGCCGATCGGCGAGGCGGCCGCCGAGTGCGGCCCCGAAAATCGCGCCGATCATCGCGCCGCTTACGATCACTCCTTCGACGAGGGAGGGGTCGATCGCGTACCCCATGATCGCCGTCAGGTCGAACGTGTCTCGGATGTAGAGCATCGCGCCGGAGATGACGCCGGTGTCGAATCCGAACAGTAAGCCGTTGAGGGCCGCAAGGCCCGCGACGACGTACACGAACGAATTCCGATCGCCGGTCGTCGTCCCTGTCTGAGTAGCCGACATTGGTAGTCTGTGAATTATTCTTTCAGATCAGAGTTAACAAACGCATCGGTCTCGAGCCGTGTCGAAAAGCGCTCGACTCGAGTGTGGGATTTCGATGCGCAAGACCAGATTACTGTCCCCAAGCGATACTGAATCGGAGTCAGCAGTCCGACGAGTAATGTTCGCGGCTCAGCAGTCTGGGACAGTCGGCGAGCAACACCTACCAGTCGATAGGAGCACCAATAGAATGGGGTCGCTCTCGCCAACTATCGAGAGGCAATGGTGTTTGCCACCCAACCACCGACACGACCGCATCCTCGGCCGAATAGTGGTGCAACACACACCACAAGTCCACTGGCGAAGACAAAAAATATGACACTAGATCGCGACCATGTCGCCGTCGTACCTGCTGTCACGAGGAATATGAGCAGTCCGAAGACCCCTCCAATAAAACCAGCGCGGAGTCCAGCAGCACTTGGGTCTGACGCGCGGGTTGCGGCGATGATTCCTGCGATGAACGCTCCGAATATCATTATACCAGCACCGATGGTCGCCTCCGAGTTCGGTAACCAATTTACAAGAACGGTGATAGGTAGCGAGGCTATCGCACCGATGAACGCGAATCGCCATATTTCAGGAAGAGTGCGGACGCGGAGAGGCGACGCCATATGCTCTTCTGAGAATTGCTAACAGTATATCACTTCCGGAGGGTTGAACAATAAAGACTTCAGCGGGTATTCAAGCTCCGCGACACTCGCATACAAAGCACGCGTGGCTTTCGGACTCGAACGCCGCCTGAATCCCTGATTCCGCCCGAATCAGTCTTCGATCTCGATCGCCGGACGACCAGGTTCGGCGTTTCGAAGCACGTCGTCGTCGGCGTCGGTCGCGCGGACGACCCGAACCGGCACGTCGAACTCGCGTTCGATCAGCCAGACGGCCGACTCGAGGGCGTCGTACTCGGCGTCGACCTCGAGCGGGCGGGTCAGCGCCTCCCGCTCGGCTTGCAGGTCCTGTCCGTAGCTGGCTGCCGCGTCGCCCTGCTCGCGGATTTCCGAATTCTGCATGAGTTCGCCGATCAGGTTGTTGGCGTCGCTCTCGATGGCGATCTCGAGGGCGTCGTACTTCCACTCGGGCGCGACGACGACGTCGATCGATTTCGGGTCCTCGATACCGGCCACGTCGATGATCTGGCGGATGTCCTCGCGAGTGTTCTCGACCAAGTTGCGGCGCTTCTCGACGTGGTCGCGATCGACCGTCGCGCTCGGCCACGGGGCGTCGACGACGAACTCGTTGTTTCCGAGCGCGTCGTACAGTTCTTCGGCGATGTGGGGCGCGACCGGTGCGAGCAGGCGGACGACCGCAGAGAGGCCGCGCTCGTAAGTCGCAGCGTGTGGCTCGGTGTACTCGGCGTACTGGCGGAGCGTCCGGACCAGTTCCTGACTCTCGCGAACAGCGGCGTTGAAGGTCAGGTCGTCGTACTCCTCGCCTGCGATCGCGATCGTCGCGTCGATCTCGCTCTCGACGTAGCTCGCGACGGCGTCGTCCTCACCGTCGGGCGGGCTCGAAGCATAGTCTTCGACCAGCTCCTTCAAGCGGGTCAGGAAGGCGTACGTCGAGCGCACGCCCTCCTCGCTCCAGTCGAAGTCCCGCTCGGGCTGGGCGGCCTGCATCATGAACAGCCGCGCGGTGTCCGCGCCGTACTCCTCGACGATCCGCTGGGGCGAGACAACGTTGCCGACCGACTTGGACATCTTCTCGCCCTCGAGTTGGACCATCCCCTGTGCGAGCAGGTTCTCGAAGGGCTCGCGGTGCTCTAAGCCCTCGTGGTCGGCGAGGACCTTCGTGAAGAACCGCGAGTAAAGCAGGTGCATCACGGCGTGTTCGATGCCGCCGACGTACTGGTCGACCGGCATCCAGTCGTTGGCCCGCTCGCGGTCGAACGGCGCGTCCTCCAGCTCGGGCGAGACGTACCGCAGGAAGTACCACGAGGAGTCGACGAAGGTGTCCATCGTGTCCGTCTCTCGAGTGGCCTCGCTCCCACACTCCGGACAGGTCGTCTGCTTCCACTCCTCGGCTGCGTCGAGCGGGTTCCCGGTGGTGTTGATGAACTCCGGGAGTTCGACCGGCAGCTCCTCGTCGGGAACCATCACGGGACCGCACTCGTCACACTGGACGACCGGGATCGGCGTCCCCCAGTAGCGTTGACGGGAGATCCCCCAGTCGCGAAGCTGGTACTGAGTCGCCTCCGCGGCGCTGTCGATGTCCGCCGTGAGTCGCTCGCGGGCGACTTCGCTCTCGAGGCCGGAGTACTCACCGGAGTTGACGAGCACGCCGTCGTCGGTGTAGGCTTCCTCGCTGACATCCGGCGCGTCGGGAACCGTCTCGCCGTCCCAGTCGTCGGGTTCGGGAGCGATGACGGGCACGATTTCCTCGCCCATCTTCTCGGCGAAGGCGTGGTCGCGCTCGTCGTGGCCCGGCACGGCCATCAGCGCGCCGGTTCCCACGTCCGAGAGGACGAAGTCGGCGACGTAGACCGGAATCTCGTCGCCGGTGACGGGATTGGTCGCGGTCAGGCCGGTCGCGACGCCGTTGGGTTCGTCGCCCTCGGGGTCGGCTTCGTGCTCGATGAACTCGCGAATCTCGTCGTTCTCCTCGGCGAGTTCTTCGCTGATCGGATGGTCCGGCGCGAGCGCGAAGAAGGTCGCGCCGTGAATGGTGTCGACGCGGGTGGTGAAGGCCTCGACCGAACCCTGACCCTCAATTTGGAAATCCAGTTCCGTCCCGTACTGGCGGCCGATCCAGTTGCGCTGCATCTGGCGCACCGAGTTGGGCCACCCCTCCAGATCGTCGATGGCCTCGAGCAGTTCGTCGGCGTACTCGGTGATCTTCAGGAACCACTGCTCGAGTTCGCGCTGGACGACCGGGGTATCACAGCGCCAGCAGAGTTCGGCCTCGCCTTCGACCTGTTCGTCGGCCAGCACGGTTTCGCACTCGGGACACCAGTTGACCTCGGCGTCGCGGCGCTCGACCAGTCCTTCCTCGTGAAACCGGGAGAAAAGCCACTGGTTCCACTGATAGTACTCCGGCTCGCAGGTCGCGATTTCGCGCTCCCAGTCGTAGCCAAAGCCCATCGAGACCATCTGCTCGCGCATCGTCTCGATGCAGTCTTTCGTCCAATCTCGAGGATTGGTATCGCGTTCCTTGGCCGCGTTTTCGGCCGGCAGCCCGAACGCGTCCCAGCCCATCGGGTGGAGCACGTCGTCGCCGTTCATCCGCCGGTAGCGGGCGTAGGCGTCCGTGATCGTGTAGTTTCGGACGTGGCCCATGTGGAGCTTACCGGACGGATACGGGTACATCCCCAGCACGTACGTCGGATCCTCGACGTCGTCGGACGTTCGATATGCGTCGCCCTCGTCCCACGCGTCCTGCCACCGCCGTTCGACCGCTACGTGGTCGTATCCCTCTTCGGTCATCTCTTGATTAGGTGTGTTCGTGACGCGGCCCTATACCTTTCCATCCAAGTGCCGCCTTTCGCTCCGCGGTACCGTTTTTCATCGCCGCGACGATCTCGTCGGGACACGCTCGAGCCGTTCGGCAAGAGAGCACGGTCGGTCGACCGGTTCGGCCGATCACTCGATGTCGATCCGTTTCGACTCGTCGTCCCCGCTTTCTTTGGGAAGCGTCACCGTCAGGACGCCGTTCGTGAAGGTCGCCGAGACGGCCTCCTCGTCGACCGGCTCCGGCAGCCGGATGCGGCGGTTCGCCGATTTGCTCGTCCGCTCGCGGCGGACGTACTCGCCCTCCTCGAACGCCGTTTCGTCCTCCCGAGTCGCCTCGAGCCGGAGCGCGCCGTCCGACAGCGTCAGCTCGATGTCGTCGGTTTCGTAGCCGGGCAAGTCCGCCGTCACGACGAACTCGTCGCCCTCGTCGGCGACGTCGACGGCGACCGAGCCGGGAACCTGCAGCCCGCCGGTCATCATTCCCTCCTCGACCTGGTTGCTGATTCGGTTGAGCAGTTCCTCGAGGTCGTCGAACGGGTTCTGGCGCATACTTCTCATACGTACTCGAGTAGAATAAACGCTGCCCGTCGATCGGCGACAAAGAGACGTTCGATTCGTCACTGACGGCGTCGCAGCCGCGCCGAAACGAGTCGGGCGGCGGGTCTCCTCGAGTCGATTGTTTCCAAATTGGTCGAGTAGGACGTCAAAACATCAATTGACGAGGATTTTTGATGGATGAAGTGTTACTACGTTGTACAGACGGTCGTTTCACATGAATCTCGAGATTTCGCGTCGCCAAGCTCTCGTCAGTGGGAGCGTCGTATCGATCGCCGCTGTCTCGCTCGGCGCTGTCGCAGTCAGTACCGGAAGCGATGAACAAGAGAAGACCACGGAGACGGCCACCGAAACGTACGCGGCGGACGAAATTTCGGTGACGGCCGACGTCGGCAGCGTTTCGATCACCGGTGGAGATCGCGAGATGGTCGAATTCGAGAGCACGAAACGTGGTACGGAGAGCGCTCTCGATCGCACGATACTACGGCGAAACGAGAGCGGCGGATCTCTCGAGGTAACGGTCGATTACGAACGGACTCTTCTGGATCGGCTGGTGTCGAATTCGAGACCGGACGTCGAAATCGATCTCGCCGTTCCGGCCAAACTCACAAACGTCGCGCTCGAAACGACAAACGACGGTGTCCGAGCACGCGATATCGAAACTGACCTCACAGTCTCGACTATGAACGGCAATATCGACATCGAGGACGTGTCGAACGTCGATGCCCTCTCGTCGACGAACGGCGGGATCGACGCCGACGTGGAAGCGCTCAACGACGGCGCAACGGTCGAGACGACCAACGGCGACGTCACCATCGGGACAGACGCGCTCGAGGGGGATACGACGATCGAAACGACGAACGGCGATATCGAGTTCGGTCTCGGTTCGTCCGCCGATGCGACCCTGTCTGCGTCGACGACGAACGGCGACCTTTCGATTACAACCGACCGCGCGGAGGTTCTGACGGATACCGACGACGAACTCGAGGCGGTCGTCGACGACGGCACACACCGAGTCGAGTTCAAAACGACGAACGGTGACGTGACCATCGGAGACTGAACGAATCACCGGGGACGATTCTGAATACGCCGATACCGACGAATCCGAGCGTTACTCGGAAAGCGTAACGGAGCCATCCTCGAGCGCGTCTCCCAGCACGTCGCGGGCGTGACCGTCCGGATCGACGTTCTCGTAGACCGTCTTTACCTCGCCGTCCGCGAGGAAGAACGTGGTTCTGGCTGCTGTGCCACCGCTACGATCGACGCCGAAACGATCCGCCAGGTCGCCCTCCGGATCGGCCAGCAGCTCGAACTCGAGGCCTTCTGCCTCGCAGAACTCCCGGTGGGAGTCGACGTCGTCGGTGGAGACGCCGTAGACCTCGACGCCGGCGTCCCGATAGGTGTCGTACTCGCGCTGGAACTGATTGGCCTCGATAGTACAGCCGGGCGTGTCGTCGCGCGGGTAGAAGTAGACGACGGTCGGATCGTCGAACGCGGGCGAGACCGTCTCGCCGTCCTGATTCGGTGCCGTGATCTCGGGTGCGTCGTCGCCTGTCTCGAGTACCATCGTCTGGGCGTTCCGGGCGACGAGGAAAAACAGTTTCTGGTCATCACTCGAGTCGACGCCGGCCGTCGCTACTCGACGACGTGTTGGGTATCGTACGACCCCAGCCGCCGGACCCAGCCGTTCTCCGCGAGTTTCTCGAGATCCGCGAGCGCTTCCTCGGTTCGAGACTCGTAGAGGCCTGCCTCGATGTCGATATGGAAGACGTAGTCACCCAGTCGCTCCCCGCTCGGTCGGGACTCGAGTCGCGTGAGATTGATGTTTCGATCGGCGAAGGGCTCGAGGAGCTCGAGGAGCAGCCCCGGGTAGTCGACATCGGGATACGCGACGATGGAGGTTTTTCCGCCGCCGGGCGATCGATCCGCCGCCGGCGCGACCGCGAAGAATCGCGTGGCGTTCGAGGACCGTTCCTGAATGTCGTCGGCGATCACTTCGATGCCGTCGCCGGCGTTGTCCGGATGGGCGATACCGGCCATCGACGGGTCCTCGCGAGCGTACTCGACGCTCTGGGCCGTGCTGGCGACGGCCTCGAGGGTCGCGTCGGGGTACGTTTCCTCGAGGTAGGATCGACACTGAGCAAGCGCCTGGGAGTGGCTGGCGATCGTCTCGAAGTCCTCGCCCTGGGCGAGCAGCGCGTGGTTGATGGGGGTGACGACCTCGCTGACGATCGCGATTTCGTACTCGGCGATCGCGTCGAGGCTTTCGGTGACGCTGCCTTCGATACTGTTCTCGATGGGGATGATACCCCGATCGTACTCGCCGCTCGCGACGGCGTCGACGATCGCCGTCACCGACTGGCGGAAGTCGATGTCATCGCCGATCGCCTGTGCCGCGCGGTGGGAGTACGTCCCCTCGGGTCCGAGCGTGACAACGGTCATGACCTCTTGTTTACGGGTCGGGAGCAAAAGCCCATCGGGAACCCGGATCGTCAGTCGTCGGCCGCGGTGGGAGCATTGGTTCCGGTCGACGGATCACCGGAGACGAGCCACCCCTTCTCGGTCGCGTCCGCCGCGACGTGCGGTTGGAAGACCCACGCGCAGAAGGCGAGGATGGGGATCATCGAGACGCCGACGATTGCGTAGCCGACGTGGAGGTTCGGAAGGAACGGCGCGGCGAACACGAGCGGGTAGACGGAACCGCCGACCGTGCCGATACCGCCGACGATACCGGCGACGGTGCCCGAGTTGTTCGGGAACATCGCCGGCACCTGCGCGAAGATCGCCCCCTCCGAGAAGGCACAGCCGACGCCGACCAGAAATCCGGCGCCGACCGCCGCGTAGACGTTCCCGGTCAATCCGGCGGCCGTCATGCCGAACATCGTCAGGACGACGAACACGAGCGTCAGGAACGTCCACTGTTCCCGGTACCGGCCTTCGAACCACGGCAGCAACTCGAGTTCCTCGCGTGCGAGGACGTCGCTGACGTAGCCGCCTATCGGCCGAAGCAAGCCCGCTGCGACCGAGAACGTCGCAGCGAAGGTGGCGGCGATCACGATGTCGCCCTGTCCGAATCCCTCGCGGTAGTAGGTCCCCAGCCAGCCGTTCATCGCCACTTCGAGGCCGAACGTCATCATGTACGCCGCCGCGAGGACGACCGCGCCGTGGCGGGTCGCGATGTAGAGCCACTGTCGTCTGTTGACGCCGTCTCTGGTCGCCTGCCGTCTGGCCTCAGTCTTTGCGGCACCGCCGAGGACGAAGTAGACGACCCCCAGAACGACCGCGATCACGCCGGTGTAGAAGAACGCGGCGCGCCAGTTCGACGCGAATATCGGACCGCTGTACTCCGCGCCGAAGAGCCGCGGCAGGGTGAAATACGCTCCGAGCCCCGCACCGGCGTTGCCGATACCGGCGAAGATCCCCTCCGCAAGCCCGAGGTTCTCCTCTTCGAACCACTGAGAGACGTGCTGAATTCCGATCACGAAGGTGACCCCGGCCAGCGACGCGATAATACGCGAGCCGACGAACACCTCGTAGGTCTGGGAGAACGCGCTGATGATCGAAAAAGTACCCACGAGCAGAAGCGTGATGCCGGCGATCACCGGCGCGCCGAACCTGTCGGTGAGCGGCCCGACGAGTATCCGCCCGAGCGGCACGGCGACGACGGCCGCGCTCGAGACGACCCCGAGTTGTGCAACCGAGAGGCCGAACTCGGTCGCGATGGCGTCGGTGAACGGGGCGAAGGAGAACCAGATGACGAAACCGAGGTTGAACATCGCCGTCGCGAGGAGCAAGTTCTTCCACTTGGCGTCGATCATACGCCCACCTCGTTCGGTTCGCCGACCGGTCCGATCGAACCCACACCGGCACAGCCGGCCGGCCGTCGGCGCTTGGTGGGTCGCGCTGACGAGGCCGCGGACCCGTCCAGACTGAGGAACTCGTTTCGATGTGAACACACGGTTTTTCTATCCCGAAGTTGGTGGACGAACGTACCCATATTTCGACTAGCCATGGCTAGTCGGACACGTATAAGCGTATTTATTAGACAACTATAACAGTACAACGGAATAGCCGTTACACTAGGTCGTATTATCGTCTTTGGAAACTGGACGAACGACCAGTAATACGGTCCAAGGGAGTCGGTCGAAAACAGTCGGTCGAAGCGATCGACCGAAACCGGTCGGTCGAAGTCGGTCGGTCAGATGGTACGACGGAGACGGAGTCGAAGACCCATCACTCAAGAGCGTCGGCACTCGAGCCACGCCGTCGCGAGAATCGCCGGCCGCCGATTATTCGTCGAGGTGTTCGATTCCCTGCTTTGCCACGTTCGCTTCCGTGATCTCGCCGGGCATCCAGTCGGGTTTGTCGTCCGGTGCGGTTTCCTCCCAGGCCCAGCCGTCGTAGATGTGGACCTTGTCCGTACCCTTCTCTCGAAGCCGGAGTTCGACTCGCTCGGCGGCGTCCTCACTCGAGCCGGCCTCGAGTCGCCGTGCCGCTTTGAGTGCGGCCTGCCGAGGTGTGTTCCCGGAGAAGACGCTCTCCTCATCTCCGTTAGACGTGCGCAGTGCAAAGTTCCGCTTACCATCTTCACGTACCATGGTTTTTCCCTCCGTGTCAGTTCAGCACACGGTCCGACATAAAGATATCCCCCAAAATCGACCGACTGCGCCAGTATCTTTAAGTACGTCCGGTCCCCCACCAACTGTCACCAATTGGTTCATCGGCGTGAAATTCCACCCATATATTCAGATACGTACGCCATACGTGACGTGGCACATCGATATTGCGTAGAAAACACTTAAGTAGATCCTGCGGTGAAGTTCGTGCTAGAACCCCGCGATGGTCCGGAAAAAGAAGTTGAGTCCAAGCGGCGCGAAAGACGATAACGGGAACTATCACAACGTCCATCTCAATCTCCACGAGGACGAACTCGAGGTGGCGGGCATGGACATCGGCGACGAGGTCTTCGTCCGCGTTCGAGACGGGAAGATCATCATCCAGAAAGCCGACGAGGAGGAAGTCGAACACAATTTCTAAAACCGAAGTTTTGCGCTGCGGTCTATCGAATCCGGCCAGCTACCGCTGGCCGGATTCGATGTCCCTCGGCAAAAATTCGATTAAAAGCACGGCGTCACCCCCTCAGCCGCGCCGTTGGCGCGGCTTCGAGGGCTCCTTGGCTCGCTCGCTCACTTCGTTCGCTCGCGGGAGAATATTGTAGCCTCACCGCATCCAATCAACTGAACGATGCTCAATTCGAGGGGTGCTCAGTTCAGCGCCTCGAGATCGAACTCGAACGCCGCGACCGGAACCTCGAGGTCGTGTTCGACGAGCACCTTCGGATGGAGTTCGCCGATCACGCCGACTTCTTCGCCGTCGATGACGACCGCTGCGGTCCGACCGCCGATGAACGACGGGTGTTCGGTCGGCGGCGTCTCGAGGTCTCCGCCGAAGTCCCGGACGAGCGTCTGGAGTCGACCTTTCGCGTCCTCGTAGGCCGCATCGTGGCGTGCGAGCACGGCACCGACGCTCCGGCGTTCGGCGACGCCCGTGTTCTCCGAGTCGTCGACCTCGGCCGCGAAGCCGATTTCGGCCAGATCCTGGGGATACGAGCGGTGGGTGTTTCGCTCGAGGACCATCACCAGCGAGGGCAACACCCACGTCCGGAGCATGGTGTAGTCCTCGCTGTAGGGCTCTTTGATCGTGGCGGGCTCGCCGACGCCGTAGACGGCCTCGTCCGCACTGTCGTCGTCCGACGTCGGAAGCGACAGTCGATCGAAGTTCTCGACCTCGTTGATCATGTGGAAGTTGAGCAGGTCCTCGAACCCGAGCCCGACGAGACTCCGACGGGTCGCGTCCTCGAGGCGACTGCGCTCGTGCCGCCCGCCGACGGTCCCCGCGTCGGGGTAGCGTGGCTCGAGTTCGTTGAAGCCGTAGGCCCGCCCGAGGTCGTCGATGAGGTCCATCGGGTGGAGCACGTCGACGCGGTAGGGCGGGATCGTCATCTCGTAGGTGAGGGAAGCGGCGTCGCTTTCCGCCGTCTCGGCCTCTTCCGTATCGGCCTCGAGACCGGCTCGTTCGGCCAGATCGACGACTTCCTCGGGATCGAGGTCGATACCGAGAATCGTCTCGATGCGGTCGTGGGCGACGGTCTTGGTCTCGAGCGAGAGGTCGGGCCGAACGAGTTCGCGATCCGGATACGCGACGGTCACCTCCTCGATAGTGCCGCCGCGGGCGCTTAACGCATAGCAGATGATCGCGCACATCTTGTCGATCGTCCACTGATCGGTGCCGGTCAGTTCGACGAACAGGTCTCTCGAGTCGGTCGAGACCTCGGTTCGCCGGCCGTTGATCACCGGCGGGAACGAGAACAGACCGAGTTCGTCGTAAATCGCCGGGTACCGCTCGGTATCACGGACGAGGTCGGCGTAGGTTTCGCCGGTTGGGTGCTCGGAGAGCACGTCCGCTGGCGTCATCTCCCGATCTGAATCCAGCGGCACGAACGTATCGCTGTCGGGGGCGATACCGGTGTAGCGGACGCTCGAGTCGGCCGCTCCCGTCGAGGCGCCCTTGAGCATGGTGAGGTCGTGAATGCCGATCGCGCCCTTCGCGCGCTTTCGGCCCATCGTCGCGTGGAGCTTCTCCTGTAGCTGGATGAGCGAATCCAGCGCGTCCTCGTCTAGATTCACGCCGCGGACGACCGCGCCCGTGACGTACGGGCGCTCGTCGGGGACGCCGTCGTCGACCTCGATGGTCCACTCGGCCGAGTTCGTGTTCGGCACGTAGACGCCCCGGTCGTCGCCGTACTGGTAGCGAAGCGAACGGGCGACGCCCTCGACCGAAAGCCGATCGAGTCGATCCGGCGCGAACTCGAGTTCGAACTCGTCGTCCTCGGTTCGGCCCTCGAACTCCAGTCCGAGCGCGAACAGGTCCTCAATCAGGTCGTCGTCGCTCTTTTCGTCGGCGCTGGTTAACTCGCGTAACTCGTCGGGGTCGATTTCGACCGTGGGCATCAGTAAGTCACCTCCGTCTCTCGCAGCAGTTCCAGATCGCACAGCGTCCCGTGAATGTCGCGGATATCCTCGAAGCCGTACATCAACATCAGCAGGCGCTCTAAGGCCAATCCCCAGGCCATCACGTCGCAGTCGACGCCGAGGGGCTCGAGCATTTCCTCGCGGAAGATCCCTGAGTTACCGATCTCGACGAGTTCGCCCGTCGTCGGATGCGTCCCGAACAGCTCGAAGCTCGGCTCCGTGTACGGATTATAGTGTGGCTTGAACTCGATGTCCGTGATCCCGAACTGGGCGTAGAACTCCTCGAAGGTTCCCATCAGATCGCGAACGGAGAGGTCCTCGGCCATCACCCAGCCTTCGATCTGGAAGAACTCGAGGAGGTGGGTCGGATCGAGCGTGTCGTTTCGATACACCTTCTCGACGCTGAAGAATCGCTGTGGCGGCTCGAGGTCGCCGATCTCCTCGCCGGAGAGGTACCGCGCCGAAAGCGAGGTCGTGTGGCCGCGCAGTGCGAGCGCACGCGCGAACTCCTCGTCCCACGGCGAGTGGTATCCCTCTCCGTCCGAACCGACGCCCTCGCGGTGGGCGCGCTCGACCCGGTCGACGAGGTCCGCGGGTAGCTCGTCGATGTGGGTCGGTTGCTCTAAGGCGAACCGATCCCAGTGAGTCCGCGCCGGGTGGTCCTGGGGCATGAACAGGCAGTCGTTGATCCAGAAGTCGGCGTCGACGTGCGGGCCTTCCATCTCCTGAAAGCCCATGCCGACGAGGACGTCTTTCACGCGATCCGCGGTCTGGCGCAGGATGTGGGTCTTGCCACCCTCGACCGCCTCAGCGTCGGCCTCGACGTTGTACTCGGCGAACTCCGCATCTTCCCAGTCGCCGCTTGTGAGCAGTTCGGGCGTGACCTGCCCGACGGTCTCTGCGGTCTCGATGCCCGCCATCAGCTCCGTGACGCCGAGTTCGGAAAGCGTCGCGGAGCGGACGGTCGTCTCGCTTCGCTCGAGTAAGTCCCGACGCTCGAGGTCGGCAATCGTCTCCGCGTCAGTCTCGAGGGAATCGACGGGCGTCTCCCCGCCGTCGCTTCCCGTCGCGTCGGCGGTTTCGGCGAGCGCGTTCGCCTCCGAATCCGCGTCGGGGTCGGCGTCGGGATCGGCGGTGATCTCGCCGCTGTCGATCGAGCCGTACCCCTTCCGGGCGTAGTTCGACAGCGCGATGTCGACCGCTTGGCCCTCGAGCCCGGACGCGCCGATGACCTGCCCCATCGAGACGGGCCCATCGTCTGCACCGGCCTCGAGTGCCGCCTCGTAGAGTCGCACTTCGGGAAGGCCCGCATCGACGTACTCGCGGCCCTCATCGGTGATCGATACCGTTTCGTCGACGCGTTCATCGACGGCGACCAATCCCTCGTCCTCGAGTTCGAAGAGCGCGCCGGTCACGGTCTCCGGGGGAAGCTCGGTCGCCGCAGCGAGGGCGTCGACGGACTGTGCCTCGTCTGCGCTCGCGGCCTCGATGACCGCGGCCTGTGCGTGTGGGAGTTTCATTCGCTTACTTCAATGGCTGTGGGTCGGTCAGTTAGCGGTTCCGACTCGGTACGGCCGGTTTCGACCCGATCGGCTCGGCGGAGCCGCTCGAGCGTTCACCGACTCACCGGAAAAAAGCGAAGCCGAATCCCGACGGCGGCTGCTGTGGCTTGCGAGTGACACTGGCACGGACACGGGATTCGGTTGCCATACCTGTCAGGTGAGCCGGTCCCGCCAAAAGCCTTGCGGGACGGTCCCACGCCTCGAGTGCGAGCGGTTGTCGGCCGGTCGGATCTATCCGCGGCGACCGACCCCAACCTGCGTTCCGGCGACTCGAGACCCTACCCGCGTCGCGGCGACTCGAGTTCGATGTCCGCCTCCTCGAGCAGGTCCTCGACCTCCTCGCGCTTTTCCTGGTGGTCCGCGAGGAAGTCCCGCATCAGTTCGGCGGCCTGTTCCTTGCAGCCGCCACAGAGGCGTTCGCCGCCGACGCACTCGTCGTATACCTCCTTTGCGAACTCGTCGTCGTCGCCCGCGAGCAGGTAGGCGTACAGCTCGTAGACCGGACACTCGTCGGCCCGACCGCCGAGTTCGCGCTGTTTCTCTGCCGTCTCGCGGCCGCCGGTCGTCGCCGACTTGACCTTGTCGTATCCCTCCTGTGGGTCGTCGAGCAGGGAGATGTGGGAGGCCTCGATCGACGAGGACATCTTCCCGCCGGTTAGACCGGTCATGAACCGGTGGTAGATCGACGACGGCGCCACGAATCCGTAGCCGCCGTTCTCGACTTCGACGGTCTTCGCCAGCGACTCGGCCGCCTCGAGGTCGAGATCGAACGCGTCGACGTGGTTCTCGTAGACACGCTTCTCGCCGTCGATGGCGTCGATGAGCGCCTCGAAGGCCTCGTCGGTCGCCCGCCGGTTGAAGAACCGGGTTCGCGGCCGAACCGGCTCCTTGCCGGCTTCCGAGAGCTTCGAGACGACCGAACCCAGGGTGTCGGGCGAAACCTCGAGTTCCTCGAGCGGCGTCCGCTCCAGTTCGTCGGCGACGTGCACGCACCGAAGCGAGTCATCGTCGAAGTCCGCGGGCTCGAGGCGGTCGTAATACTCGGCGACGAGTTCGCGTTCGTCGTCGTCGAGTTCGAAACTCGCGTAGGCCTTCGAGACCTTGAAGAATCGCATCCGCTCGGCGAGGTCTCGAGCCAGCCTGACGTGGGGGTCCTGATCGGGACCGACGGGGATCACGGTCGGCTTTGGCTCCTCGAGTTGGGGGTAGAGGATGTCGGCCATCTGGGTCACGACGCTTTGCATGTGCGAGACGTCGGTTTCACCGTCGAAGCCGTAGATCGCCTCGAACTCCGAGAAGTTCGCCTCCGCGCCGAGTTCGAACGCCAGATCCTGCACCTCGCGGTTGGTCGACTGGCGGTACAGGGTGCCATCCTCGGGGTCAAACCCGAGCGCAAGCAAGGAAAGGAGGTAGTTCCGGCTGTGCTCGTCGATCTCGTCCCAGGTCAGCCCGCGAGCGGCGTGGGCCTCGAGATCCGCGATGAGCCCGTAGGCGTCGCCCCCCTGCTGTTGGTGCCAGATGATCTCGTCGAAAACCAGCTTGTGACCGATGTGGGGATCACCGGTCGGCATGAACCCCGAAAGCGCCGCGAACGGCTCGTCGTTGCGCATCGCCTCGGCGACGGGCCGGTAATCCCGATGGCCGAAGATGACGCCCCGGCGCAACAGATAGTGTGGGTTCGGCACCTCCGGGAGAATTTTCTCGAACTCCTCGATGCCGAACTCCTCGAAGAGGTTCCGGTAATCGGAGACGCTCGAGGAACCCCACGGATCCAGCGCGACGTCGTCTGCACCTGCGGCTCCACCGTCGGAACGGAGTTCCGGCGAGGATCGCGATCCACGGGATCGCTCACCGCCATCCGTTCTCAGTTCCATCGAGTCCTCGAGTGGCTCGTCTCCGGTCATTATCACCGTGTTGGCGTGCCAGCGCGCAAAAGGCTTCGGCTTCGGGGCGGATTCGGCGTGATCGGCCAGATATCCGGCAGTGGCGCGCGCTCGATCGCGGTTCGCTTGAACCGCGATCTGAAGTCGTGCGAGGTCTTCGGTCACGAGGTGACCGAACGGCTTGGAAGTCGCGAAGCGTCTTCCAGTGGATGAGCGAAAGCGCGGAGCGATTGAGCGAATCGGCTGGGGAGGGTGTGGAAATCAGTGTTGCCAGCGTGAGCAGCGTTCCTGAATCCGACATCTACGCCGGAAAGTAATCACAAAATACCGTTGAATCAGGGGGTGAGTCGCTCGAGCGACCACCACTCGACCGACTCACCGTCTACGAGCGCGAACACCATCGTCTTCCGAACGCCGTGGGCGAGCCGAACGTCAAGCGCGAGGTCTCGCGGTTCGAAGACGTGATCCCCGGAGAGCACCCGGATCAGCAACTCGGAGTGGCCCAAGTCGTCGATCGAGTCCACCTCGGCGTAGGTCCGAAAGTCGGCTCCAAACTTGTAGCCCGTCTTCGGGACGACGCCGCGCTCGCGCAGCGTCTCGTAGACCCGAAGCCGCCGATCGAACCGCTCGCCTTCGACCGCTCGCCCCCGCTCGCGAACGACCGACGGCTCGAGGCCGAGGATCCCCCGCTCGGCGAGGTGAGCCGCCTCGAGCAGAGAACACTGCAGCGTCGGCCGGTCGTACTCCCGGCCCTCGAGCGGCTGGCCGTAGAAGGCCGTCTCGTAGAGGGCCGCCGGCGGCTCCCAGACGACGACCCGATCGGCGAGCAGGTCAGCGTCGACTCCCCGGACCGAATCGATTCTCGCGGAGTCCCCAGTCGGCTCCCTCGGGTTCACGTCGAAGTACGTGATCTCGCTCTCCTCGTCGACGACCGCGAGGACGCTCTCCTCGAGCGCCGTCGCCGGAATGTCGGTTCGCTCGCCGATAACCCGCAAGGCGTAGGCGATTTCGCCGTCGCCGGGGCCCTTGCCCCGTGGAAACACCGCGAAGTCACAGTCCGGCGGGTCGGCCACCCACGGCTCCGCGGCGGGCGAGAGGTAGAATCCCCTCGAGCGCAGGTCGGCGTACACGAGGAATCGAACCCCGAAATCGGTGCCGGGCTCGCGGGCGAGCAGATCCCGAAAGGCGAGTCGCTCGCCGCCGTCGACCACCGCCTCGAGGTCGCCCCGATAGAGCAAGTGCGCCGCCTCGACGGGCGCGAGCGCGATTTCGTTTCCCTCGAGCGGATAGCCGTAGCCCCGCGAATCGTGGTAGCGCTGGCGCGCGTCGGCGCCCACCCGGACGACGCCCGCGTCCTCGTCGAACCGACCCTCGAGTGTCATGGTCGCGGTTGTGCCG
This sequence comes from Halostagnicola kamekurae, assembly GCF_900116205.1. NCBI lineage: Archaea > Methanobacteriati > Methanobacteriota > Halobacteria > Halobacteriales > Natrialbaceae > Halostagnicola > Halostagnicola kamekurae. The sequence continues at coordinate 130,463 of NZ_FOZS01000001.1, forward strand.
CCCGGCACAAAGGGACTGTGGATCGGACCGGGAGGGTGGGTCCGGAAATCCGACGGCTGCATTGAGAGCGCGTCGCGAACCCGGCTCTAGTCACCGCTGGTCGCTTTGGGTGCGTGCTCTACCACCCCCTCGCAGGTGGCGTCGAGACAGCGCGTGCCGCCGGGGGTGTTGAACGTCGGGAGCCCGCAGGCGCACTCGCCGTCGACGACCCCCGACGGGACCCTGAATCCGGTGTCGCAGTCGGGGTAGTGCTCGCAGCCGGCGAGCAACCCGCCGCGTCTGAGAATTCGCAGGTCACCGTCGCAGTCGGGTTCGGGACAGTCCCACTCGCGGTCGAACGCCTCCGAGACCGCGTCGTCGAGCGACTCGCACTGCCGGTCGAGACAGACGTTGAACGCCAGCCCGCGTTCGACGCGCATCCGAGGAAGCCCGCAGTCGCAGGCGTCCTCGCGGATCGTCGCGTCCGAGGGAAGGCCGTAGCGGGTTCCACAGTCGACGCAGTTCACGCCGCTCGAGCGCACGAGCGCGCCGCCGCAATCGGGACAGTCGCCGACCGGCGTTCCCGCCGACGAGGCGGGGTAGTGGGCGAAGGCGTCCTGTTCGTGGGCCGCGATCCGAAGCGTCTGGGTGTCCTTTTTCGCCACGAGCGTGAAGCCGTCCGAGCGGTCGCTCGAGACGCTGTCGGCCCGCGTCAACCACGCGACCGGCTGGTAGCCGTCGATATCGTGGACGAGGACGGTGTTGTCGGGCTTGACGAGGGTCGTCACGCGGCCGCGATACTCCTCTCGAGACGTTCCGTCGGTGATTACGGTACAGTCGCCCGCGAGCACGCGGAGTGCGTCGTCGATCATGGGCGGTCTGGCCGCGGGTTCGTATATAAACTACAGGGCCGTCAGCCTAAACGAAGGCTCTTGCATTCTCGAGACGCGCACACAACGTCTCGAGGAATCGCGCCGCGTCCGCGCCGTCGACGACCCGGTGGTCGAAGCTCAGGTCGAACGCGAGCTGCTTGCGGAACTCCACGCCGCCGTCGTCGCCCGGCCGGGCGCGTTCGCGGATGCGGTTGACGCCGAGGATCGCGACCTCGGGCGGGTTGATGATCGGCGTAAACGAATCGACGCCCAGCACGCCGAGGTTCGTCACAGTGAACGTCCCGCCCCGCAGGTCGGACATCGAGTAGTCGCCGGTCTGTACCAACGCGGTCAGTTCGCGCCGATCGAGTGCTATTTTCTCGAGCGACTTCGACTCGAGACCCGCGAGCACGGGCGTCACTAACCCCGCGTCGATATCGACCGCGATACCGACGTTCTGGGTCTCGTACATGCGGTGGAGGCCGTCCTCGAGCGTCGCGTTAAATCCGGGATGTTCCGCGAGCGTTTCCGACAGCGCGCACAGAACGATGTCGAGCACCGACACGTCCACGTCGAACTCATCGTTCGCGAGCGTCGCGGCCCTCGAGAGTTCTTCGGCGTCGACCTCACGGGTCGCCGTCACGTGAGCCGCGTTCTGGGAACTCTCCTGCAGTCGGTTCGCGATCGTTCGGCGCATGCCGGTGAGTTTGCGCTCCTCGAGGACGGTGCGCTCCGTTCCCGACGAATCGGTCTGTGAGCCGCTGGTACTGCCCTCGGTGTCGCTCGAGTCGCCGTTTTCGGTGGGTGGTGACATGATGAATCGAGTAGCAGGATCGCTTAGGCTGGCTCGAGCACCGCCAGCGTGTCGCCGCGCTCGAACTCGTCGTCCTCGTCGCAGACGATTTCGCGGACAGTGCCCGAAACGGGTGCCGGGACATCGACGCTGACCTTCTCGACCTGAATCTCACAGAGCGTGTCACCCTCGTCGACCTGAGCTCCCTCGCTGGTGAACCAGTTGGTGACGACGCCCTCGTCCTCGTCCGCGTCCTCCGGCCAGACGTCCGCCGTGTTGATCTCGAGGCGATCAGTCCCCGACATGATCAGGAACTGAGCGAGCGAACGGTCTCTTCGATATCGTCCGTCGCCGGAATCACTTCGTTCTCGAGCGGTCTCGAGTACGGAAGCGGCACGTCGGGCACCGCGAGGCGTTCGACCGCCTCGAGCGACGCCAGCTCTTCCTCCGCGACGCGGGCGATAATCTCGCTCGTGACGCCGTAGGAGCGATAGTCCTCGTCGACGACGACCAGTTTACCGGTCTTCGCGACCGACTCGAGCACCGTCTCCGTGTCGAGGGGAACGAGCGTCCGCAGATCGACGATCTCGGCGTCGATGCCGTCCTCGACGAGGGAGTCGGCGGCCTCGAGCGCCCGATGGACGTGCAGGCCGAGGGTGACGACGGTGACGTCCTCGCCCTCGCGCTTGACGTCTGCACTCCCGAACGGAATGGTGTACTCCTCCTCGGGAACGGGCGTCTTGGGGCCGTCCGGGGCCGGCATCCAGCCGATTCCCATGAGCCGCTTGTGGAACATGTAGACGACCGGATCGTCGTCCCGGATGGCGTTGTGCATCAGTCCCTTCGCGTCGTAGGCCGTCGAGGGCACGACGACTTTCATTCCCGGCAGGTGCGCGAAGGTGCCGTAGAGGGTTTGGGAGTGCTGGGCGGCGTCGTTGTACGTCCCGCCGACGGCCGTCGTCAGCACCATCGGAACGTTGACGCTCCCGCCGCTCATGTAGGTGTTCTTGGCCATCTGGTTGTAGATCTGGTCCATTCCGACGCCGAAGAAATCGGCGAACATGAGCTCCGCGATCGGCCGCATCCCCGCCTGAGCGGCCCCCACCGCGGCACCGATGTATGCCGTCTCGCTGATCGGAACGTCCATGATACGATCGTGGCCGAAATCCTCGAGCAGCCCCTGCGTGCTGTCGAAGATGCCGCCATAGTCGGCCACGTCCTCGCCCATGTAGAACACCTCCTCGTCGGCGCGCATCTCGTCGGCGACGGCCTCGACCATCGCCCGGCTCATCGTCAGTTTGCGGTCGACCGTCTGCGCGGATTCCTCTCCCGCCATCAGTCCTCACCTCCCGCTCGAGTCTCGCCGGCGAGTTCGTGTGTCGGTTCAGTCGTCGTCACACCGGATTCCGACCCGACGAAGACATCGCTGTATGCGTCTTCTGGATCGGGCAGGGGTTGTTCTTTGGCCCACTCGATCGCGTCGTCGACCCGGTCGCGTGCGTTCTCGCGAAGTTCCTCGAGAGCATCGTCCTCGACGCCCGCCGCGCGAAGCTCCGAAGCGAGGCGTTCGATCGAATCTCGCTGTTTCGCGGCCTCCGCGTCCTCGTCCGGTCGATAGCTCTCCGGGTCGCCCATGAAGTGGCCCATCCGCCGGTGGACCTGCACCTCGAGCAGCGTCGGCCCGTTCCCGTCTCGAGCGCGCCCGACCGCCTCCTTGGCGGCGTCGTAGACGGCGGTCGCGTCGTCGGAGTCGACGCGCATCCCCGGCATGTCGAACCCGCCCGCACGTTGGGAGGCGTCCTCGAGATCCGTCACGCGATCCTTGGGCATGCTGATCGCCCAGTCGTTGTCCTCGATGACGAAGACGACCGGCAAGTTCTGGACCGCAGCGAGGTTCAGCGACTCGAGGAAACCGCCCTGACTCACCGCGCCCTCGCCGAGGAACGCGACCGCGACGCTGTCCTCGTTGCGCTTTTTCGCGGCGAGTCCGGCCCCCACGGCGGGCGGACAGCCCTGTGCGATGATGCCGCTGCACGCGAAGTTGACCTCGGGATCGAACAGGTGCATGTGCCCGCCTTTTCCCTCGCTGAGTCCCGTCTCCCGGCCGAAGATCTCCGCGGTCATCCGGTTCAGATCGACCCCTTTGGCGATGGCGATGTGGTGAGGCCGGTGGGGTGCCGTAACCGTGTCGTCGTCCCGCAGGTGTTGACAGACGCCCGCCGCGGAGGCCTCGTGGCCCGCCGCGAGGTGTAGCTCTCCGGGAATCGGTCCGGCGGAGATGTCAAACGCCGGCTGTTTTCCCTCCAGATACTCCTCCTGAAGGCGCTCCTCGTAGTACCGGGCCGTGACCATGTCGGTGTACATGGTCTGTAATTTGCTAACTGCCACCATATCAGATCCATCACGAATGTTCGGCATAGAAGTGGTTATAGTTATGCCTCGAGCGGCGTTCAGCGACAGGCAGGCGGTCCAATCGGACAGCAACGGCGACGACGCGGACGCCGAAAGCGGGGCGAGACGCGGGATAACGGCTATCCGTTCGGCGGGCGAACCTCGAGACGACTCCAAATGACTGCAGTGCTCTTCGACATGGACGGCGTGATCATCGATTCTGAGGACTACTGGGTCGAGCGCGAACGCGAACACATTTTGCCGATGACCGTACCCGACGAGACCGTCCCCGTCGCCGAGATATCGGGAATGAACTACCGGGAGACCTACGAGTATCTCGAGTCGAACTACGAGACGGCGATTTCGCGCGAACGCTTCGTCGAGGTCTTCGCCGAGACGGCCCGCGAGATATACAGCGAGCACGTCTCGCTGCTGCCGGGCTTTCACGATCACCTCGAGAAACTACACGACCGGGACGTCACCGTCGCGCTGGTCACCTCCTCGCCCCACGACTGGATCGAAATCGTCTTCGATCGCTTCGATCTCGAGGGCCGGTTCGACGAGATCGTCAGCGGCGAAGATATCGAGGGACCGGGCAAACCCCACCCCTACATCTTCGAGGAGGCGGCGACGAAAGTCAACCGCGAGCCCGGCGACTGCGTCGCCGTCGAGGACTCCGAGAACGGCGTTCGATCGGCGGCTCGAGCCGGAACGCACACCGTCGCTTACCGGATCGACGCCCACACGGGGCTCGACCTCTCGCCTGCAGATTCGATCGTCGAAACGCCCCGTGAGCTTCGAGAGACGGTACTCGAGCAAGTCGAGTAAACCGGGAAACGTCGCAGTTTCACGTGCGGTTCGACGCGCTACTCGAGCACCGACCGGAACCGAACCGACTCCGAGCGCGTGTCCACGATTGCGACCGTCCGGTCGTCGTCGGGCGTCGGCGGAAAGTGCGCGCCGGGGTTGAGTACCGTGGTTCGGCCTTCCTCCGAGTGTTCTCGAGCGTGGTGGTGGCCGTAACAGACGTAGTCGTAGCGCTCGCCCTCGGCGACGGCGCGAACCTCCTCGAGCGACTCGCCGTGAAGCACGGCCATCGAGAGCCCATCGAACTCGAGGGACGCGAACCGGCCGTGGAGTTCGCTCTCGCCGCCTAAAGCGTCGAACGCCGACTGCAGATTGGCGGCGTCGCCGTCGTTGTTCCCGAGGACGCCGTGGAGTTCGAACTCCGAGAAGTACGGCGGAACGAGCGGGGCGACGAAGTCGCCGCAGTGGACCACGATTTCGACGCCTTCCTCTGCGAAGATCTCCGTCGCGCGTTCGATCGCCGGAACGTTGTCGTGCGTGTCCGCGATGATCCCAACGTGCATACGCCATCACGGGACGGCGAGGCACAAATCGGTTCGGGACGGCGCGGCACAGAGTGATCCGGACGGCGCTGCGGGCTCGTCGGTCGGACCCGACGGGCGAGCGCGCTAGAGTCCCGGAACCCCGGCCGATTCGAGCGCCCGCGCTCGCTCGTTCGCCGAAAGCTCGTAGGGCTCGAGTTCGTCCGCGAGCGAGCCCAGTTCGGAACGCCGGCGCTGGTGGTCGGCCAGGAAGTCGGTGATCCGATCGATCGCAATCGCTTTCAACTCGCCGCTCAGCAGGTCGCCCGCGCGGTAATCGGCGGCGAGACGCTCGAGTTCGTCGTCGTCGGGCTCGAAGAAGAATCGCAGGTACTGGAACGGGACGTCGACCGACGGATCGCCGCCGCGTTCGCGGTGTTGCTCGAGCGTCGGCTGGCCGCCGGTGTAGGCGTGCGTGCGGATCGTCTCGGCGACCGTATCTGGGTCGTCGGTAAGCTCGATCGATGGCGCGTCGCCGGAGGAACTCATCTTCCCCGGGCCCTCGAGACTCGGGAGGAACCGGCCCAGTAGCGCGCCCGGTTTGTCGACCGGTAATGCCTCCTTCGCAGCCACGTCTCGGCAGACGCGAACGTGGGGATCCTGATCGACGGCGATCGGCACGAGCGTCGGCTGGCGTCCGGCGACGAGCTGGGGCAACAGGAGGTGCGTCGCCTGCACTGCCGGGTAGAACTGCAGGCCGACGGTCTCTTGCTCGCCGTAGACTCCCTCGACTGTCGCCGGCGTGAGGTGCTTTGCGAGTCGGACCGCGATCGGATAGATCACGTCGGCGTCGGCGGTGTCGACGACGATCCGAGTCCGATCGGGATCGAAGCCGACCGCGAGAACGTCCCTGAGATTATCGCGAGTGCGCTCGCCGATGTCCGCGAAGGACTGGTCTTTCGCGAGGAATTTCTCGTCGTCCGAAAGCGGGATATAGACCGTCGCCCCCGTTTCCCGCTGGAAGCGCTTCGCGAGATACAGCGGGAGGACGTGCCCGAGGTGCATCGGCCCCGAGGGCCCCCGACCGGTGACGATCGAGTGTGGCGCGCCCGACTCGGCGGCCTCGAGGTACCGGTCGACGTCTCGGGCGGCGTAAAACGTCCGGCGTCGGACCAGCGGGTGGTCCGGAAACCGGGCAATCTGCTCGTCGGTCAGCGGGTCGGCCCCGAATCGCTCTGTGAGCTTCTCGTAGTCGATATCGCCCTCGACGGCGTAGGGCGTGACGGTGAAGTCGTCAGCGGCAGTCTCGGATAGTCGTGAGTCGGTGCGGTCGTCGGTCGGATCGGTCGGATTCGTCATTCGGTATCGAACGTATCGCGGCGTGAGTGCTGTCGGCTCGAGACGTGCGAGAAACGAGAGAGCGAAGGGAGCGAGTGCGATCCGAACGACGGGTTAGGCCGCGTCGTCCGAACCGACGAGACTGTCCGCTCTCGAGGACGCGTGCCAACGCCATCCGAGAGCGGTTCGCATGAGCGATCCTTTCGCCGGAACGGCAAAGAGTATTTCGGAGCCGCCGGTTCTGTCAATTATTCCATACTCCATCGGTCGATAGAAAAAGGGATTAGTGGGAACGTGGGGATCTCAAACGATGACGCGACGACACGCGCTCGCCGCAGGCTGTGTCGCCGTCGGTGGAATCGTCGCCGGCGCGCTCTCGAGACCGTCCTCCGACGATGGTCCAGTCGCGACGGCGCGACGGCCCCGCGGTTCCGGCGAGGTCGCTCGTCGCTCGGAATCGCTGCTCGATGGGACGGACCACGAGACCACGCTGTACGAGATCGACGCGTCCGAAGCGGGGCCCACGGCGATGGTCTTCGGCGGCGTCCACGGCGACGAGCGAAACGGGATCGCGGTCGCCCACGAGATGGTCGAGTGGCACCCGGATGCGGGTACGCTCGTCGTGATTCCCGAAACGAACCGCGTCGCGATCGAAAACGAGGAACGAGACGGGGTCGGCGGCGACCTGAATCGTCAGTTCCCGCTGGGAGACGACCCCCAGACCGAACTCGCCCGCGGCATCTGGGACGCCCTCGAGCGCTACGACCCCGACGTGGTCTGTGACCTCCACCGGTCGCTTGGCATCTCCGGACTCCACCACCAGTACGTCGGCCAGATGGTGTTTTACTCACCGGGCGCCTGCGGACCGGCGGTCGCGGGCGCGCTCAACGACGCCATGATCCCCTGGTACACGCCGCTGCACAGGTTTCGCGCCAGCCTGAGCGACATCAACGGCCCGCTGCTCTTTCAGGCCGCGAACCGCGAACTCGGGGCGATGAGTTACCTCCTCGAGTCGACCTCGTTCGTCCTCGACGAGGCGGCGATGATCCGCCACACCCGGTTCGGAGCCGCGAAAGTCCTCGAGGTACACGGCCTGATCGAATCGGAGGGGGGCCGATGAGCCGCCGGCCGTCGCTCAAGCAGGTCCTCGCCAGTCCCGCGACGCTTCTGACGTACGTGGTACTCGTGGTGCCGTTCGCGCTGGGGTGGCTCCGATCGTCGTGGCTGTCGCCGCTCGCGCTCCCGGGATACCTCGTCTACGTCATCGGCTCCGCGATCGGCAACGCCATCGCCCCGCGCTACGAGTTCTGGACCTACTGGGGACCGTTTCTCGTCGGCTGTTTCGGACTCTCGAGTATCGTCGGCTACGTCTACGAAGTTCGGCGAGGCGAACGATCGGACGAAAAGTAGACCCCTGAAAACCAGATTCGCGCCGCCACACCGCAGGAAACCCTACGAACTCCGCGAGGGGTCGGGCTCGGGGTCGGTCACGAACTCGAGGAGTTCCTCGCCGGTGACCGAGAACCCCTCTCTGGAGAAGAAGTTCGCGACGTTCTGACAGTCTCGCTCGAGGAACGTCCGGCTGTTGGGGTGGTGGACGGTGACCGCCTGTCCGAGGTCGATGACGACGAGTTGCCCCTCGTCGAAGACGATGTTGTACTCGCTCAGATCGCCGTGGATCAGGCCGGCCGCGTAGAGTCGTCGCATGTACTCGCGGACTACCTCGTAGGCGGTCTCGGGGTTCTCGATCGAGACTTCTCCTAGCCGCTTCGCGCGTCCGTCCTCGTCCCCAATGTATTCCATCACGAGGACGTTGCGCTCGGTCGCGATCGGATCGGGGACGTTCACCCCCGCCGCCTTGGCCCGCTGTAAGTTCGCGTACTCCTTTTTGACCCACGCGAGGACGACGTCCTTCTTCTTCCCGCCGAGCCCCTCGAAGCGCGGGTCGCCCTCGAGATACGAGCGCATCTGCCGGAAGTCGGAGGAGTTGATCCGATAGATTTTCACGGCGACCTCGCGGTCGCCTCCCAGCGCGTGGTAGACGTTCGCCTCCTTGCCGGTCGAGAGCGGGCCGCCGAACGCCTCGACGTGGCCGTCCTGGACGAGTTTGTACAGGGCCGCGAACGTCGCGTCGTCGAACACCGACTGCTCGACTTTGAACTGGTCGGCGTCCTTGATGCGCGCCTCGAACTGCTCGAACTCCCGGTCGCGCTTGCGAGCGATCCGGTCGGCTTCGGTGTCCGACACGTCGATCTCCTCCCACTCGTCGCCGGGAGTGTCGACCGCATCGGCGTCTATCAGTCCGTACTCCGAATCCATCTACTGTGTGCTCGTCGTCCACGCGGGTAAAGTACCCGGGTATCGTTCCGTAGAGTATCCTTCTAGGACGCACTCGAGAAGAGAACGGACCGTATCAGGCGTTCAACACGCGCCGGAGCACGTCGGGCGCGTCCTCGAGAGCGTCCTCGAGGGCCGCCTCGTCCGGACCGCCACCCTGTGCGAAATCCGGCGGGCCGCCGCCGCCGCCGCCGACCTTGCTCGCGAGTTCGCCGACGACCTCGCCGGCGTTGACGGGAACGTCGTCGGGCACGGCGACGACGAACTGGGCACCGCTCTGGCCCGAGCCCAGCACGGCGACCGACCCGTCCTCGACGAGCGCGTTCGCGGTGGCCCGAAGTTCGTCCATGTCCGCGTCGATTCGCTGGACGACGGCGGTCGTTTCGCCGATTTCGACCTCCTCGCCGCCACCACCGCCGCCGGCGCGGGCCGCGGCGAGCTGTTCTTTGAGGTCCTCGATCTGTTTGCCGCGCGCTTTCCACTCCTCGAAGAACCGCGCCGCGGTCTCGGGGACGTTCTGGGGCGTCACGTCGAGGGTCTCTGCGGCCTCGTAGAGCGCGTCTTCTTTCGCCTGGGTCGAGTCGATGGCCGCCTCGCCGGCGGCGAAGACGAGTCGCTCGACGCCATCCTGGACGCGTTCGGTGTTGAGGACCTTGATCGCGCCGATATCGCCGGTTCTGGCGACGTGGGTGCCACCACAGGCCTGGATGTCCTCGCCGACCTGGATCAAGCGAATGTTCGTCCCCGGCGGGATGCCGCCCTGATAGAGGTCGAAGCCGTGTTCGGCCTCGGCCTCGTTTCGGTGGGGCCACTCCTGGGTCACCGCGATGTTGTCCATCACCATCTCGTTCGCGAGGTGTTCGATTCGTTTGACCTCCTCGCGGGAGATTCGATCGTAGTGGCGAACGTCGATTCGGGAGGAGTCGACGCCCTTCTGTGCGCCGGCCTGTCGGATGTGCTCGCCGAGTACCTGTCTGGCGGCGTGGACGACGATGTGGGTCGCCGTGTGCTGGCGCATGAGCTGTCGGCGTCGGGGGCCGTCGATCTGGCCGTTGACGAACTCGCCTTTCCCGAGTTTCTCGTCGGACCGGTGGAAGATGACCCCGTCCTCGACCTGGACGTCCCGAATCTCGACGGTCGCGTCGTCCGTCGAGATCGTTCCCGTATCGGCCGGCTGCCCGCCGCCTTCGGGGTAGAACATCGTCTGATCGAGAACGATGTCGTACCCGTTCTCGCGCTCGAACACGTCGAGCACGACGGCTTCGAACTGGGTCCGCTGCTGGTCGTCGTAGTAGAGCTTCTCCGTCTCGGGCAGATCCGAAAAGCGGGAATCCTCGTCGCCACCTGCCTCGAGTCCGGCCTCTGCCGTATCGTGTCGATCGGCGACGAGGCTGTAGAAGTCGTCCGGGACGTCGACCTCGGCACCGGCCTCCGCGGCGATCTCCTCGACCATGTCGGGCTGAATGCCGTGGGAGTCGTAGAGTTCGATCAGTTCGTCGGTCGGGATCGGTTCGCCCTTCTTCGCGTACTCCTCGGCGAGCGTTTCGACCCGTCGGCCGCCGCGATCGAGCGTTTCGCGATACTTCTCGACTTCCGTTCGGACGATGTCGCGGATCGTATCGCGGTTCTCGTACTCGAGGCGCTCGGCCTGCATGTCGACGAGTTCGTCGAGCGGCGCGTCGACGCCGACGGTGTCACAGAGTCGCTTGGTGCGCCGAAGTACCATCCGGGTGAGATACCCCGTACCGACGTTCGAGGGGACGATGCCGTCGCCGAGCATGTACGCGAGCGTCCGGCAGTGGTCCGCGATGGCGTAGATCGTCTCCAGCGGTTCCAGCAGGTCCCGAAGCTCGTCGGTCGGAATGTCGAGCGTGTCGGCGATTTCGTCTCGCGCGGCTTCCACGTCGTCGACGTCGTCGATGTCGAGTTGGCCCGAGAGCCGCGAGGCGCGGGCGATGATCTCCTCCTCGCGCTCGGTGTGCTCGAGGCCGGCGTTCTCGGTGAGGAAGTCGATCATCTCGGGGTAGATCGCCTGGTAGACCGTCGACGTCCCCTGGCTCATCCAGGTCCAGCGCTCTAACCCGTAGCCCGTGTCCACGACGTAGGTGTCCATGTAGGAGTAGCGGTTCCCGTCTTTGAGTTCGTACTCGCCGTCGGGGTCTTGCTCCATGCACATGAAGACCAGCGTCGCCAGCTCGAGGCCGCGATAGATGACTTCGATGGCGGGGCCGGCGTTGCCGCCGCCGACCCAGGGATCCTCGATGTAGGTGACATCCTCGATGTCCGCGCCAAGCGACTCGAGCAGTTCGTCGCAGTACTGGACCGTCTGGTCCTTCCAGTAGACCTCACCCTGATAGGCGTACTGCTCGGGGTCGTCGATGTCTTCGCGCGCGTTGAACGCGTGGTGGGCCATCATCTCGAAGGCCATCGTGTGGCGACCCGTCTTGCCGACGTTGTCGATGTCCTGCATCCGGATGCAGGGCTGGGAGATCGTCAGCGGGTTCGCCGGCGGCGGCGTCTGGCCGCTCGTGATCAGCGGCTGGAAGTCGTAGATCGACGCCTGAGTCAACAACACGTCGTCGCGCCAGCGATTCGCCGCGACTGGATAGGGGTCGATGCGCTCGTGGTCGTGGTCCTCGAAAAAGGAGAGGAAGGCCTCCCGCATCTCCTCGAGGCTGTACTCCTGCTCGAAGCCGGGGCTCCCGATGAAGTCGTACTCGGCACACGGGGGTTCGCCGCAGGTCTCCCGCTCGTGATCGCGCGTCCAGAAGTGCGCGCCACACTCCGAGCACGTCTTTCGCTCGAAGCCCTCCTCCTCGAAGTACTCGAGGCGGTATTCTTCCTCCAGTTCGCTCATTCTACGTGTGATTGGCTCTGGAGAGCCTAAAACAGTTCCGCAACGGGTATCCGGGAAATAATCGCAAGACGAACACGTTGTTTCAGGAGTTTGAGTCGGTTGTACCGACGCGGATCGAACCACCAACTGCGAGGAATCGCCCGGGGAGTGGACTCTGCGGCAGATTTCGGGGACGGGAGAATCGTGGGACAGCCAGTACAACTCAGCTACGTTATAGAACTGCGACACCCTCGAGCGGCGGCAGTCTCGAGGCGGATCGGTAGAGCCCAAGCCCGACGGCTCTGTCACGGACCGGACTGACGATGACTTCGAACTGCGTCTCCGTTACCAGTGCCGTTTTGGGTTGAACGGACGATATGACCGGTAAGATATCCATGGGTCGACTCTTTTCACGAGATTCAGATACGACGTTCGAGCGAAGCGAGACGCCGCAAGTCGTCTGTCTCGACGACGAGCACGCGGACGAGGTCCTCGGAGCCCTCCAGTCTGAGACCGCACAGTCCGCGTTTCGAGCCCTGAACCGCGAACCGATGGCCGCGGCGGAGCTCGCCGACGAACTCGAGGTGTCGGTCCAGACGATCGGCTACCATCTCGAGAAGCTGATCGACGCGAACCTGATCGAACACCATGAGACGGTCTACTCCGAAAAGGGGCGTGAGATGGTCGTCTACGGCCCGGCGACGGAACCGACCATGCTGTTTTTCGGCACGTCGGACGACCGGCGAGCGCTCGAGTCGGCGTTCAGGGAGTACGCCTCGGTGCTCGGACTCGGGGCCGTCGTACTCGCGATTCGAGCGGTGTTATCGCCGTTAGAGCCTCTTTTCGACTGGCTGTAGCGGATCGCGGGAGTCCATCGCCGGCGTCGTTCGGTCACGAGGGATCCGCGTCATCGGCGAGTGCGGACTCGTCGAACTCCCCAGGCATCGTTCCCGTGCAAGCGAAGACGTACAGCGCCGTTTTCGCGATCGCACCGAGCGTGTAGCCGACGAGCATGCCGACGCAGACGACCAGCCCGCCGCCGATGACGGCGACCAGAAGCGCGGATTCGCCGGGGACGAGGAAGTACAACGCGACGCCGAGCACCAGTCCCGGAACGAGCAACAGAGCGGTGACGAACCCGACGCCGAACTCCGATCCGAGGGTTTCGCCCCACGTGTCGCGGATTATCCGGCCGCTCTCCTGTATCATCGTAGTCGGCCCGGCGTCCTCGAGGACGACCACCGGGATGACGAAGTACGTCAGCGCGAGCCATCCGGTGCTAAGCAGCGCGGAGAGGATGACGCCGACGATCTCGCTCGATTCCTCGAGCGCCTGCAGCGCGATACCGACGAACGCGCTCAGGATCGACCAGACCAAAAGCGCCCGGAGATGGGAGCCGGCGGCGCGGAACGCGGCGGTCGCCGAGGGCGTCCGCCCGGCGAACGTTTCCCTGCTCGCCCAGACGAGCGCGGCAACGCTGACGGAGACGAGAAACATCGAGCCGGCGTAGGCACCAACCAGCAGTCCGATCACGAGCGCGAGCGACTCCGAGCCGCCGATCGCGACGAATCCGCCGAAGACGGTGGCGAGATACGCGACGGTCGCGAGGCCGCCCACGAGGGGATAAACCGCGAGACGGGGGTTCGCTCGAAGCACTGCCGCACTGGCACCGGCGAGTTGAAAGCCGGTTCCGAGGCGCTCGCGGAGACTCATTCGTGGATCACCACCGTTGTGGGCGGCGCTCTCGCCGATCGTTCGACGATCGCCTCCGCTGGCACTCGAGTCGACCTCGCGCTCGAGCGAGTCCGTTCCGTCGGTCGCCAGCGTCCGAATCTCGGCTTCCGCCGCCGTCTGAGCGTTCGAGCCATACACGCCTATTTGTCGGGAGAAAAGAAAAACTAGCCGAACGGTTCGAAACGCTTCGAACACACGGCGTCGCTCGATCTCACCGACTCGCGGATCATTTTCGACGCCAGTGGCGCCGACTCAGGCCTCGTTCTCGAGTGCCAGCGCCGCCAGCATCGCCTCGAGTTGCAGTCGCTCGTTCGCACCCTCCGTGATGCGGTAGTCGACCTCGCCGAGTCGCTCGAGCAGTCGCACGGTGGCGTCCTCCGAGAGGTCGAACTCCCAGGCCGAGCGGTGAAGCTGATCGATGACGTCGCCGCCCGCGAGACCGCGGTCCATCAGCAGCGTCTCGAGCGTCGAGCGAGCGGCGGTGAAGTCGCCGTCGATGGCCTGCTCGACCATCTGCTCGACCTCCTCGGGGCGGGCCGTCGCCGTGATCGCGAAGACGCTTTCCTCGTCGACGGTGTCGCCCATCACCGCCGCGGCCTGCAGGCCGTTGATCGCCTTTCGCATGTCGCCCGCGGCCGCGTAGACCAGCGCGTCGACGCCGTCGTCGGTCACGTCGATGTCCTCGTTTTCGGCGATTTCGCGAACCTGCGCTTCGATCGCAGATTCGGAGAGTTCGGTGAAGCGAAACACCGCACAGCGGGACTGAATCGGGTCGATGATCTGGCTCGAGTAGTTACACGAGAGGATAAATCGGGTGTTATGGGAGAACTGCTCCATCGTCCGGCGGAGCGCGGACTGAGCGTCGGAAGTCAGCGCGTCGGCCTCGTCCAGGAAGATGATCCGGTAGTCGTAGCCGCCGAAACTCGAGCGGGCGAAGTTCTTGATTCGGTCGCGGACGACGTCGATCCCGCGCTGATCGGAAGCATTCAGTTCGAGGAAGTTATCTCGCCAGTCGCTTCCGTATATTTCGCGCGCTACGGCCTGTGAGGCAGTGGTTTTCCCGGTACCGGCTGGGCCCCCAAGCATGAGGTGCGGCAGGTCGTCCTGCTCGACGTACTGAGAGAGCCGCGGGATGATGTCTTCGTGGCCCTTGATGTCGTCGAGGGTTTCGGGACGGTACTTCTCGATCCAGACTTCGGTCCGTCCCGGCGTCGACTCCGCGGTCTCGGCGTCGGCCTCGCTCATACACGCCGAGAGGGGCGGGCCGAAGATAAAACGACCGAACCGCGAGCGGACTGGAACGCTCGAGCGTCCAGTTCGCCGACGGTCTCGAGTCGGTCGTTCTGACGCTCACTAAAAGTATCATCATAGACACTATTTTATCCGCCAGCGCGGCGTACCGGCGATATGTCACCTGATACCACAGCAGCGTCGAAACCCAACGCGTCGAACCGGTCGTCGGCCGGTCAGCTCGCTCGAGTCGCCGTGCTCGTAGCGGTCCTCGTGCTCGTCGTCGGCAGCGGGCCGGGGCTGGTCGCCGCCCAGTCGGTCGACGGCCCCGACGGGTTCGACGGCACGGTCACCGTCGAGGAGGGAGAAACCGTCGACAGCGTCGAGGCGTTCGCGGGCAACGTCATCGTCGACGGCACCGTCACCGGCGACGTGAGCGCGCTCGCCGGAAACGTCTACGTCAACGGCGAGGTCGAAGGGGACGTTTCCGTCGCCTCGGGCAACCTCGAGATCAACGGGACCGTCGGCGACGACGTGAGCGCGGCCGCGGGGAACGTCCGCCTCGCCGAGAACGGGTCGGTCGGCGGCGACTTTCAGGCTGGCGGGGGAACCGTCGTGATCGACGGAGCGATAGACGGCGACGCGCGGATCGGCGCGGACACGATCGAACTCGGCGAGACGGCGTCCATCTCGGGCGACCTCGAGTACAGCGGGGACCTGCAGGGCGAGACGGGAGTCGTCGAGGGCGAGGTCACCGAGGACTCGTCCATCGGCGTCGGACCCGATACGGGGCTCGAGCCGATCGTGACGTGGGTGTTCGCGCTGTACACGCTGGCGCTGAACCTACTCCTCGGAGTGGCGTTGCTCTTGCTCTTCCCGCGGTTTTCGAGCGGCGTCGCCGACCGGGTCGCGAACGCGCCGGTGCGGGCGGGGCTGGTCGGGCTGGCGGTGCTCATCGTCGTCCCCATCGCGCTGATCGCCCTCGCGATCACGGTGGTGGGAATCCCGCTCTCGATAATCGGCGGATTCGTTTTCGCGCTGTTCGTCTGGATCGGAATCGTCTACGGGCGGTTCGCCGTGGCCGCCTGGCTCCTGTCGCTGGTGGGACTCGACAACCGGTGGCTCGCGCTCGTCGTGGGACTGGTCGGCGGCGCGTTGCTCGCGCGAGTTCCGATCGTCGGCGGAATCGTGAACTTCCTGATCTTCCTGCTCGGTCTCGGCGCGCTCGCGATGACCCTCTACGGAGGACGGCGACGAAGCCGCGAGTCCCGGGCGCGAACGGGAACCGGCGAATCGACCGCCGACTGATCGGCCTCGAGCGGTCGACCGACGCCGTCTCGGACTCGAGCCGAATTGGACTCGAGCGCTCGATAGGCGTCCAACGACGCCCTCAAGTTCGAACGGCGACAACGGATCGTATGCGCGTCACCGTGGACGTCAAAGGCGAAGACACCCACGAGTTCGCCCTCGAGGACGTTCCCACCGATCCAGCCGCGGAGTCGAACGGGCCGCCGACGTACGCCGACCTCCTTTCCGAAGTCGATCTCAGCCCCCACGAGGTGTCCGTTCTCGTGGACGGCCGCCCCGTTCCGGAGGATCAGCCGGTCGACGCCGACCACGTCACCGTGCTTCGATTGATCAAGGGCGGGTAAGCCCGAATTACTAAATTCGCCAGCGCGGTCGGGCGATCGGGGTTGACCGATCGATCGCGCAGTGCAGAGACCGACTCACTCATCGGCTCGTTCGACCCGGTAGGGCGCGTCTCCGCTCCGAATCGGATGTGACACGCCAGTCCGTCATCGCCGGTTCGAACGAACTGCGGGTCGGTTTCCATCGCTGAACGCTGGGCGACTCGAGGGGGCACACGAGTCGAGTTCGACGACTCGAGGACCTCGAGATCGACGGCAATTCCGTCGCTGTCGACTCGAATTTTACTTCGTGTCTCAAACCGAGCAATGAGCGGAAGCTGAGAGATCAGCGGGCTAGTCGATAGCTCTGATCGTCCGGCCGCGATACCGGTCGACGAGCCCGTGTATCGGGGGCGAGTCAATCGTCTTTTATCGGCCCCAGTCTCTCGGTTTCGGTCGCCGATCGGCAGGAGAGCAACTCGGCTGGTGGTTCGGTTCGCTCTCGATCCGTGACGGCTCGAGATCCGTGTTACTCTCCGTAGCAGGTAGTTCATCGATCGTATCAACCGCGTTGGAAACGGAGTTTTTTACAGACTCCAAAATACCTACACAATTACAAAGGCCGGATCGAGCCAACGTCGACTGGCATGGTACAATCTCTACCCGCACAGGCGGTACAGCTTCCGAACTGGCTGCAAGAGCCGGTCGCAGAACTGATAACGTTCGTTCCCCGGCTGATCGGGGCGGTGGTCATCCTCCTCATCGGCTGGGTCGTCGGCCGCTTCGCCGCGCGCGTCGTGGGACGCATCGCCGACGGCATCGAACTCGATCGGATGGTCCTCGAGACCCCGCTCGGGCGAATCCTCGGCGGCACCGAACAGGCCGTCTCGAACGCGTTCGGGTCGTTGGCGAAGTGGTTCGTCTACGCACTCGCGATCCTCGCGGCGGCGAACGCGCTGGCGATCCCGACGCTCTCGGAGTGGATCTCGACGGCGGTGTCGTACCTGCCGGCGTTCATCGCCGGCCTGCTCGTCATCGTCCTCGGATTCGTCGTCGCGGACTTCGTCGGCGACGTGATCGAACGGACTCGAGCCGCGACGCAGACGGCCTACGCGGGCTGGTTCGCGAACGGCGCACGGATGTTCCTGTACTTCACGGCGATCGTCATCGGCCTCGACACGATGGGGATCGACGTCGGCATCCTCTACGTCTTCGCCAGAGCGCTCGCGTGGGGACTGGCGGCCGCGGTGGCCATCGGTGCCGGCGTCGCCTTCGGCTGGGGCGGCAAGGACTACGTCTCCGAGAACATCGACGGCTGGATGGGCCGGACGAGTACGGTCACGCCGTCCGAAGAGACCCGAAGCGAGAGTCCGCGCGGCAGCGACCGCGATACGGGCTCCGAACCGAGCGCCGGACCGGGTGCAGAGGACGACTAGACGACCCGCACGGGCGGGCCGGCCCACGCCCGAAAGACGCGTCGCGGACGGGTCGGCGTTACTCGGTCGGCGGCGCTATTTTTTCGGCTCGCTCGTCGTCTCCCTCCCAGGGAAAGAGCGGCTTGACCGGGACGACGACGTCGGATCTGACGAGTTTGCCGTCGATCCGTCGCCGCTTTTTGACGCGGGCAAGTCGGTGCGTCCCGGCGTAGACGCGCTCGATCCGCTCGAGGATCGACTCGAACGCGTCGGCGTCGAAGCGCTCGGCCGAAACCCGATCCGTGGCGACGGCGACGCCGTTTGATCGCGCGTAGACGTCGAGACGGCCCTCGAAGACGCGCTCGAGGGCGGCGATCTGCTCGTGAACGTCGCCGACCGACTCCCGACCAGATCTTTCTGGGAACGAGACGTACGCCTGATACTCCTCGGGATCGTCCACGACGTAGCGGTGCCAGAGTCGCTTCGCTCGAGATAACCCCCTCATCGACATCGCACGCGAGGATCGCGCGGGGCAGTTGGAGTGCGGTCGGCCACTCGAGAGATCTCGATCGGCGGCGCGGTATCGATCGAGGGCGAATTTTGGCTCGGCGACGCGATCTCGGTCACTCGCGGATCGTCGGCCGGCGGCGATCCTTCGAACGGTCGGTGTGTCTCCTGTCGCATCGTTCTCACGTTCGTCTCGTCCGCGGCGGTAATACGTTCTTTGTTGTCCGCTCAGGAGCGTCATCGAGCCGTTTATTCACCGAACCTGATCGTTTCGCAGTCCGCGAGACATATGTACTGGCATCCGATACTTGCTGGTAGAATGCGTCCCACAATCCCTGCGCGGTCGACGCTCTCTCTCGCAGTTTCGGCCGGAGTCGTCGCCCTCGGCGTCGCGGTTAACGACGGATTTGCGCCCTCGCTTCGAACGGTTCTCGCGCTCGCGATCACCGCCGTCGGACTCTTCGGTATCGGAATCGTCGTCCGCGACCGCTCGCTCGAGTCCCTTCGGCTCGCCGCGGGCCAGTTCTGGGCGGGCGCGTTCGTGGCGTTTCTCCCCTACGGGCTGGCGACCTCCCCGAACAGCGAGGCGGCGGCGGCACTCGGCGATGCGTTCGCCGGGCCGCTCGCGTTCGTCGCGCTCGAGGCCGTCGCCGGGGCGGGGGTCCTCTGTGCGACCCTAGTAACGGTTCTTTATGCGTTCGCGAGTTACGGTATCTATCCGGGGCGACCGACGCCCGAAGAACGCGTGCTCGAGCGCCAGCGAAACGAGTAGGTTCCGAGGACGTGACCGTGTCGGCGACCGACTAGCAGACCACCAGAACAATGTACACCCGTACTGCGACCAGCGAGGACGCCCTCGAGGTCCGGCGGATTCTCGACGCGGCGATGCTCGAGCCCGGCGACGTCGAAGGACGAATCGACGCGAACGACGTCTTCGTCGCGGGGGATCGCCGGCCAGCGACCCGCGCTCGCGCTGACCGCGCCGGATCGGCACGGATCGACAAGACCTCGAGAGCTGAGAGTGGTGAGTCGACACAAACAGGACGCGACGAATCAGCGAACGCCGACGAGCGAATCCTCGGAACGATCGTCCTCGAGCCGCTCGAAGACGTCGCGGAGGGGTTCGAAGGCGCTGGGGACAGCGCACACATCGGTGCGATCGGCGTTCGACGGCGACACCGCGGCCAGGGAATCGGACGGGCGCTGGTCGAGCGTGCCCTCGAGCGCGAGGGCCGGTTGACCGCCCACTTCGACGCCGGGGTTCGGCCGTTCTACGACTCGCTCGAGTTCTCGATTGAGCCGATCGACGACGAGCGGTATCGGGGCTCGCTCGAGGAATCGCGCTGAGAGGTTGGAGTAGTCGTCTCTGTCCCCTGAGAGCGCGGGCCGGTTATCGCTGCGAGCGCGGATAAGTTATCCCCGCAAGTGCGGATCGGGTATCTCTGCGAGCGCGGGTCGGTTTTATGGGTGATACCGTGGTACGTCGGTGCGCATGAATCTACAACGGCTCCTCCGCGGTGATCCCGGGCGGAACTCGCTGCTGTACCTCGGGATCGGTGGCATCTCGCTGGTGAAAGCCCTCGCGGTCAGGGACGACCCGGAACGGTTCCGCCGCGAACTGCTCGACGCCGGGTTGTTCATCGGCGTCGGACTCCTTTTGCGCCGCTACAGCACGATGCGAGAACAGAAGCGCGCGGAACTGCAGGAACAGATTCCGGACTGGGTCGTCGACGTCGCCGGCTCGACGGGCTCACAGAGCGGTCTGCGATCGAAAGCGAAACGGCGGCTCACCGGCGGGGCGCAAGCGGAGACGGAACCGACGCTCGGCGATCACGCACGGAGTATTCTGAAAAACCGCTAACTGTCCTGAAAAACCGCTAACTGTCCCTGCAGACTGAACGAAGGCTCAACGACGGACCGCAAACGCGCTCGCTTCTAGACCGCCGCTAGTTCGTGACCGGCTCGAGTTCGGCGGTAAAGTGGCGCAGTTCCGGAATCTCGGGCTCGGTCGCGAGCCGAAGTCCGTCGACCGCGTCGCGGTTCTCGTAGGCGCTCTCGACCGTCTCGAGGACGTGTTCGAAGTGCTCCTGGTGGTAGGTGCGACGAGGGATCGCGAGCCGAACGAGTTCCGGTCGGTCCGAGTCGGGGAACGCGAAGCTGCCGAGTTCGACCCCGCGGACACCGCCTTCCCGGTAGAGTTCGCAGACCAGGACCTGTCCGGGGAACTCGCTCGAGTCGAGGTGTGGGTAAAACGAGCCGGCGTCGAGGTAGACGGCGTGGCCGCCGGCCGGCGTATAGATCGGGATATCGGCGTCCTCGAGCATCGATGCGAGCGTTCGAACCTGCTCGATTCGGTCCTCAATGTAGGCGTCGGTGACCGCCTCGCGAAGCCCGACGGCCATCGCCTCGATGTCTCGGCCGGCCATGCCGCCGTAGGTCGGGAACCCTTCGTAGAGGATCGCGCGACTCTTACAGCGCTCGAAGAGGGCGTCGTCTCGAGTCGCGACGAACCCGCCCGTGTTCGCGAGGCCGTCTTTCTTCCCGCTCATGACGACGGCGTCGGCGTACTCGAGCTGTTCTCGAGCGATGTCGCCGACGGTCGCGTCGGCGTACTCGTCCTCACGTTCGCGGACGAAGAAGGCGTTCTCGGCGAATCGACAGGCGTCGATGACAAACGTGGCGTCGATCTCGTCGGCGAAGGCGCGAACCCGGCGCGTGTTCTCGATGCTGACCGGCTGTCCGGCCGTCGAGTTGTTCGTGATCGTCGAGATGACAAGCGGCACGTTCTCCGCGCCGACCTCGGAGACGGCCTCGCGGGCGCGTTCGACGGAAAAGTTGCCTTTGAACGGTTCCTCTGCGGTCAGGTCGTGTGCGGCGTCGGTCGGACAGTCGACTGCCTCCGCCCCCTGGTTCGCGACGTGGGCTCGAGTCGTATCGAAGTGGGTGTTGTTCGGGACGACGTCGCCTTCGGAGAGAATTGAGCCATAGAGCACGTTCTCCGCGCCTCGGCCTTGATGGGCCGGGATCACGTGCGGGAATCCCATCACGTCTTCGACGGCCGACTCGAGGCGTTCGAAACTCGACGACCCGGCGTAGGACTCGTCGCCGCGGTGGAGCGCGGCCCATTGCTCGTCGCTCATCGCTCCCGTTCCGCTGTCGGTGAGAAGGTCTATGTAGACGTCGTCGGCCGCGAGCGAGAAGACGTTGTAGCCGGCTTCCTCGAGCGCGCGCTCGCGCTCGTCCCTGTCGGGTAACCGGATCCGCTCGACGGATTTGGATTTGTAGGCGACCATGAACCCGGTGACGGCCTCGAGGTTGTTTACTCTATCTGATACAAAATAGCCATCGAAGGGGCGACCCGGACCCCAGCCGACGGCTTCGCGCAGTAATGAACGAAAGCGCGTGTACCCGGCGCGTCCATTATACTGCTCGGCGAGACCGTTGATCCACTTGCAAAGTGCTGCTTGGTCATGATGCTATGGCTTGTCGTCGTGATCTGGTGGCATTCGAAGAACCTCGAGAACAGCGATTGTCGGTTTCTAGTCGTAATACACCAACATGAATTCAGTGAATGTCGCATAAATATATTGGGGAAGAAACTTAACCCCACTAAGTATATCTTGATTCTTGAATAGTACTAATATACTAATGAAAATGACCAGATATAAGTGCTAATGGAAATTGCCCCCATATGCAGATGTCAGACAAAACTAATGATTTTAACCGAAGGAAAGTGCTTCAAAAGGCCGGATTTGGCGTTGTCGGATCTAGCCTCGCCCTCTCATCAGTGGGGGCTGCCCAATCGGCTGGAGCAAATGAGGGTGAAAACAAACTTAGTGAAGAAGAGAAAGAAGCGGTTCTCAAAGAGTTGGAAGAAATTGCTGAGGAAGAACTGAACGAGTGTCTTAAAAATAATACTGATGGTGACCTGAGTACAAAAGCTACAATTCCTAAGTGGGTTCCGGGACTTCCAGACGGGCTTCCGTTCAATTGGTGCCTAAATGTTCCGTTTGGTCCTGAGATGTGTGCACTCGCTGAAGCACCAATCATGGAGGAATCACTCAGTTGTGGCGGAAACTATTTTACTGGCCGATCTGTCGGCATGTCGTTCGGTTACGGTCCTAATATAGATATCGAAGATGATGATATCACAGGGAATATCCAGAACGAAATCAGCTTTAGTCTTTTAATAGACGAAAGCAACGGTTGTATCTATGTTGAAACAGGCGTTGGATTTGACACAGCGTGTCTCGGACCAAACTGTCCCGATTATCCTGACCTAAGTGACGTTTCCGTTACTGAGTTGGCTAATACACTGTACGATACCTCTCGAGACTTAGCTGAAGATATCTTTGACGCCGCTGGTCTTAATCCACCAGAAATTATCATCATTGCCGCGGCTATTTTGATCGCAGTTGCAGGGTCCCTGATCACTCTTAAACCACCGACCCTTGTTCCGGCATAGACTATAGGAGCCTTTGTAAACGGATTCCTCCTCTGATTGTGAAGCCGTCTTTTGACGGGTGTATAGCGATTTTTACCAGTAACTATCCATCGCATGGTTAATAATATAATCTGGTTCTTTAGTTTATAGCGTGTAGAACAGAAAGTATATAAAGTTCAGAACCCCAACAGGCAATATGGTTTCGATAAACCGTTGGCAATATCCATATATTGCATTAGCTGTTGCAGCATTTGGCCTTACTATTGCTGGGTATTATTTCGCTGGTATTAGCATAGCATCTGTGTATCCTGCAGTTATCGGTGTTGGATTGCTAATTATTGTAGCACACCCTACTCTATCTGGATATGTGATGTCTGGTTTTGGAGTCCTATCGCTAATTACTGCTGGCATGCTCACAATTGGTGATGCAAGCTTTATTGTCCAAGGAACTCTTATTGTTATTGGAATAGGTGCTCTCGTCGGGGGCATCCGGTTTGAAAAACGTCGTACCAATAACCAGCTTAAATAGTGATTATAGGTTCTGGTGAACCGCTGGACGGCGCCGGCTTCGACCGTCAGAGCGAGAGAGATAAAGCGGGAAGCCGATGCCTATGCCGAAGATCTTCCGCTTCACGAGCAAAGCCGTTCAGTTAGCTAAAATGCTGTTGGTGGCCGAGACGAAGTTGCCGCCCCCTAAGAGGTGGCGGCTTCGCTGAGCGTGCGTGGTGTCGCTGCACTGTCTGTGAGTTTACCTGAAGAAGTCCTACCAAGAATCGTAAGATTTGCTGAGCGAAATGCCACAGATACTCGGGGAAATCGGCCTCGAAGCGGCCGATCTTCCCAATCACTCGACGCTAGTCAAGTGGTTTGACGGAATCAAGACAGCACTCTGGCGAGTGCTGCTGCGCCTCTCGGCGCAACTGCACGATCTCTCTGAGCACGCTGCGATCGATGCAACGTTCTATGAACGAGACCATGGCAGCCGCCATTACTGCCATCGAACGAATTATCGCGTTCAGACGCTCAAAGTCACAAAACTCGTCGATACAGCAACGCAAGCTGTGCTCGATCTTCACTGCTCGACGACGTTAGAAGGTAGCGACGTGGATCTCTGTAAGCAGATCGCCCGCCGGAACGCGGGCGATCTGCGGTCTCTAGCCGCTGATAAGGCTATGACAAGCAACAACTCCGTGACCTCGACATTCGACCGCTGATCAAACACCGGATCTTCGCACCGTACGATCACGCACACAACGCCCATATTGACGAATATCGATACGCTCAGCGGTCAATGACCGAAACCGTCACTCCGCCGTCAAGCGCTCGCTCGGCTACGCCGTGCGAGCGTGTAGCTGGTATCGAGAGTTCCGGGAAATTACTCTGATGTGTGCCGTCTATAACATCAAACGCGCTGTCAAACAGTAAAATTCACCGCCTTACAGCGATTCAACAGAGCCGTGGATTCAGAAGCACCTCTATCGACTTGAGTGTTATATCTTGAATATATAATTATTATAGAACAGATTGAAAATATTAGTTGGTGTTAAATTTGTTGGGGTGAATAGCGTGCTTTCCGAGGACAAGTTCGACATACTGTAGCCCTGTTGAACCCTAACAATACGTTATGGATTTATTGATTAAGGTAGTCTATCGTGGTACGAGCGTCGATTCGACCTGCACCGAGCCCGGTCGTTCCATCGCCAGTCAACGGAACAGCCCCCTTCTGAATCGCCTGTGTAATCTTTCGCGGATGGATGTCGGGGTTAAGCTCTCGGACCAGACATGCAAGGCCAGCAACGTGTGGTGCCGCGACTGATGTCTGCGATGTATACGAATATCGCTGGGGACTGAGCTCTTCTGGGACCGTTGAAAGAATCTGTTCACCAGGCGCTGCGACTGTTGTCGTACTGTCTCCAAAGTTAGAGTCGTCTCGTCGGGTGTCGGTTTCGTCGACTGCTGCAACGCTGATCGTTCCTGGATTGCTGGCAGGAAGTACGTATCCGGGATACTCGTTCATGTTGAGGCCCTGATTGCCCATCGCAGTAACGACAGTCGTCCCCTGCTCGATCGCGTATTGGATAACTCGATTGAACGCAGCGAACATTCGTCGCCGAGCAACGCTCCCAGGATTACGGCCAGTAACAACTAAGCTGATGTTCGCTACGTCAACGCCGATTTTAGCGGCGTAATCGATCGCAATTAATAGATCAACTGAATTACCACTCAAACGATAATCATTGGCCTTCTCAAGGAAGAATGGTCGGAGCGAGACGAGTTTTGCATCGGGTGCAACGCCGACAATTCCGCTTTCATTTCGCGGTGCAGTGGCAATCCCGGCAACGTGAGAGCCGTGCCAATTGACATCAGTTGCAACGAATCGCTCGACCGACTCCAACTTCGTCGAGAGGTTAATTGTATCGACTCCGGCAGCGATAGTTCCATTGCGGAAGAGTCGACTGCGGTCGCGGTCAAGTTGCGATTTCAAGTCGGGATGAGTGTGATCAACACCAGTATCGATTACCGCAATCGTCGTTCCCTTCCCGGTTACGATATCGTGTGCGTCGAATGCACGGATATGTTCCATAGACCACTGTTCTTTGTATGGCGACGTTTCGTCTTCCGTGCTATTGTCCTTTCCCAGACCAGTCGGTTTGACGGTAACCGATTGATTCGCAACCGCACTCGTGACAACTACCATAGACTGGAGTTCAGCCACCGTCCCCGCGGGCCCCTGAACGATAAGGACAGAACCATCCGCAAGTTCGTGCAAAATCTCGTACCCTGCATGTTCGAGTCGTGCAGTCTGATCTGTGCTGCCTGCTAGGACGATATATTGGTCTTCGTCAGGTTTTCGTTGCCCACTCCCAGTAGTAGTACCAATCAAATCGACTGATAGACCAGCCACTACACTCTTCCGAAGTAGCGAACGTCGGTGGAAATTATCAATGGAGTCCCCCATCATAGTCGGTTGTTATCTCTTTATTATATATTTAACTATAATGTTTAGACAAAGTAACTACCAAATACCACCTCGAAAATGGCGGTACTCAGATAAAGATTGAAGAATGAAACGTAGCGTTTTTTGAGTGTCTATGCCGAAAACGCTATCCTTGGCGGTAATCTTGACCAGGTCGCTTTAGACTTTATTGAACGGGAAGCGACACCGCGGCTGTTGATGAAGTTGAGTATTCAACTCCATCTCGTTGGGCCTTCACTCTCGAATACTATTTTTATTCTTTAGCTATTCGATATCAAACATGATCGACCAATGGTTCATAAGGCCGATTTACAGTCCGAGTCTGGCCAGTGTCCGGATCATGTCGCGGTTGACGGGACTGTGATCCAGTTCAATGACGAGCAATATTGGCTGTACGCCACCGTCGATCCTGAAACAAACCAATTATTCCATACAAGACTCGTACCGACGACAACGAAGGTTATCGCTCATTCGTTTCTGACTGAACTCTCCGAGAAAACAGACGTCGAGAACGCCGTGTTTCTCATCGATAAATTGCATTCGTTACAATATGCGTGTCAGCGTCACGGCTTTGATTTCAGATTCGAGAAACATGGAAATTAGAATGTTATTGAACGTGTCTTTCAGGTGATAAAACAACGAACCATCTGTTTCTCAAACTGTTTCAGCAACGCCGAAGCAGAAACTGTCGACGACTGGATTGTTCAGCTTCGCATGGAATCAGCTTATCTGAACACTACCAGCCGAACCAGCCGAAGGATAAATAGTAAGTAAGCCGTTCGAAATGCTTTTAATTCATAGCTAGCTCATTCTGAGTATAATGGCGTCTGGTACTGATTCAGCTTATTGTGGCGTCGGTGTCCGTGGAGTTGCCATGTTTGTCGATTCGTTTATCTGGCTCCTTCTTACGTTCATTGCGATGCCGATAATCGGACTTCTCACTGGAAACATCGAGACAAGCAATGGTGTTTATGCGGACTTAGACGGTATCGCTGCGATTCTTGGACTTACTCTGTGGTTTATACTTGCAATTAGCTATCACACTATCTGCGAGTGGAAATATGGACAAACGGTAGGCAAATATCTTGTTTCAATCAAAGTTACACACGAAAATGGAGGATCACTTTCTTTGCAAGAATCATCTCTTCGGAACCTACTCAGACTCATTGACTGGCTCCCAGCATTCTATATTGTTGGGATGGGGGTGTTGCTCATGTCTGATCAATATCAGCGAATTGGGGACCGGGTTGCGAACACAATTGTTGTTCGGAAGTGATATTGATTATACAGCTCATCATGTGGCTCTTATGCGGGGAGCAACCAGATATTCATCACACAGAGATATTTCACTCTCTCACTCGAAAGCATCTATTCAATGGCACTGTCTAGTTGAGCCAGTTTGAGGAACGAGCAGGTCGTTGAGTGAATTGGACTAGAATGCTCGCAGACCTGCTCATCGAGTGCTATGACCCGTATTTAGAAGAATCTTGGGAGCGGACGGCGACGCCGGTCAGGGCGTTCGCCATCCGCCTCCACGAAACCGGTTGTTCGCTCCGTGAGACAACTACAATCGTGGCGGAATTAGGCGTTGAACGCTCGCATGGAGCGGTTTGGAATTGGGTACATCGGCTGGCTGACAGCGAGTACAACCCGCCTTAGCGCAGCCGAAGCGGGTCGCGGTTGACGAGACTGCTATCAAAATCAACGGCGGGTGGTTTTGGTTGTACGTTGCAATAGACACTGAGACGAAGCTAATTCTCGATGTCGCGTTGTTTGGTCGGCATGGCACCGATCCGGCAGCTGCGTTTCTGCATCGACTCGACGAGAAATACGATCTCTCCGACACCGTATTCCTCGTGGATCAGTTCGGGTATCGGACTGCCCTTGCTCGATTGGGATTGAACGGTCGGTTCAGCTACACCGAGCGAAACCTCATCGAAAAGTGGTTTCACACCCTCAAAATGCGTATCGACCGCCTCCACAACTCGTGGGTGGGCCGCCGGTCGAGCGCACGCGAATGGATTGAACAATTCATGCACTACTACAACCGACAGAGACCGCACCACGCTCTCGACGGAAAGACGCAGATCGAGGAGGTACAGAGCTAGACAGTGCCGGCGCGTCGTATATTTCTTTTCGCTGACAATGTGATGACAACACATACTATTATGAGGAATAGGGCAGAACCCAGAGACATGGCTGGGTACGACCAGACGTTGAGACCGTTTCTGTGGCGTGCCGAACGACTGTATCCCGACCGAGAGGTCGTCTCGCGAACACACGAGGGGATCGAGCGACAGACCTACGGCGAGTTCGCCGACCGAACCCGGCAGTTGGCGAACGCGCTCTCCGATCTCGGCGTCGACGACGGCGAGCGGGTCGGCACCTTCTGCTGGAATCACAGCAGACACGCCGAGATCTACTTCGGGGCTCCTAACATCGGGGGGCAACTGCACACGATCAACCCGCTGCTTCCGCCCGAGCACATTCAGTACATCGTCGAAAACGCCGAAGATACGGTGCTTGTCGTCGATCCGTCGCTGCTCGAGCCCCTCGAAGCGGCCTACGACGAAACGGCGTTCTCGAGCGTCGAGCAGTACGTCGTCATCGGCTCGGAGGTCCCCGAAACCAGCCTCGGTCCCGTCACCGACTACGAGTCCTTTATCGGCGGACAGTCGATCGAGTACGACTGGCCCGAACTCGACGAGGAGACGCCGGCGGGGATGTGCTACACCTCCGGAACCACCGGCAAGCCCAAGGGCGTCGAGTACACCCAGCGGATGCTGTGGTCGCACACGATGGCCACGCTTACCCCCCAGGGGCTCGGGGTTCGCGACGCGGACGTCGTGATGCCCGTCGTCCCGATGTTCCACGTCAACGCCTGGGGAATTCCGTTTACGGCCACCGCCGCCGGCGCGAAGCACGTCTATCCCGGCCCCTCGCCCGCGCCCGAAGACCTCGTCTCGCTCATCGAATCGGAAGGCGTCACGATTTCGGCCGGAGTCCCCACGGTCTGGCTCGGCGTCCTCGAGTACTTAGAGGAGAACGACGCGGACCTCTCCTCGCTCGAGCGTATCGTCATCGGCGGCAGCGCGGCCCCCAAGAGCCTGATCGAGCAGTACGACGACCTCGGCGTCGACGTCGTCCACGCCTGGGGGATGACTGAGATGTCGCCCGTCGGGACCGTCGCGCACATCAAGGAAGGGCTCGGCGACCTCTCGACCGACCAGCAGTACGAGAAACGCGGCAAACAGGGGCTTGCCGTCCCCGGTCTCGAGTTCAAAGTGGTCGACGACGACGGCGGGGAAATCGAGTGGAACGGCGAGGAGTTCGGCGAGCTGTACGTTCGGGGCCCGTGGGTGACCGACTCGTACTTCGAACGCCCCGATGCGAACGAGGCGGACTTCGAGGGGTCGTGGCTCAAGACCGGCGACATCGTCACCGTCGACGACGAGGGCTACATCCAGATCGTCGACCGCGCCAAGGACGTGATCAAAAGCGGCGGCGAGTGGATCTCCTCGGTCGAACTCGAGAACGCCATCATGGCCCACGACGACGTCAGCGAGGCGACCGTCGTCGGCGTCCCCCACGAGCGCTGGCAGGAACGACCCGCCGCGTTCGTGGTGCCGGCCGAGGGCGCTGACCTCGAGGAAGACGAGTTCGAGAGCGAACTCGAGGCGTTCGTCGGCGAGAACTACCCCGATTGGTGGACGCCCGATACCGTGGTCTTCATCGACGAGGTACCCAAGACCGCGACCGGGAAGTTCGACAAGAAGGCGCTGCGCGAGGAGTACGCGACGGAGGGCCTGCTCGCGGAGGAGTGAGCCATCTCGAGGTGAATCGAGACGATGGTCCGTGATTCGCTGACTTGGCGAACGCTCGTGATATACTATAGGTCTCCGAACGCAATCGGTGATCGATGAACGAATCTCGGTCACTTTCCGAACGGCTCACCGACGACCTGACAGCGGATCTATCGGTCAGCATCGCAGCGGTCGGTCTCGCACTGGTCGCGTTTTTCCTCGCACCAGTCGGCGAGAGCGTCGGCAATCGATTCCTGCTGATCTGTACGCTCGGCATCTTCATCCCGTACGCGTACGGCGAGTACTGGCCGGTGGAGTATTCGCCGACGTACGCGGCCGTCTGGACGGTCTCGGCAGGACTCGTAGCGTCAGGCATCTTTATCGGAGTCTTCGCGGTGGCTCAGTCCGCCCTGTCGAGTACCGCTGCGGGGGCCCTCGCGTTTGTCGCGACCGTCTGCGTGCAGTACGGGATCGCGATGGGGTTTCCCCGCGTTCGTTAGCGCCGACGAACCGGCAGACAGGAAACGCCACGGACGAGAAAGAGAGCCGCCGAAACGAACAGGCTCGAACGGCGTGTGACACAGACCGAAAAAAATACCTCGAGAATCGAACGTGATTGTCGTGACGGGAGCTTACCGAACAGGGCGTGACGGATTACAAACGAGCGCTCGGAACTCGAGACGCCGGATCATCGCGGAGCCACGACACGTGAGCGAACCAAACCGAGACGACAACGACGAGCGCGAGCGCGATCGATCGCACGAGATATTCGCCCAGCTCGACGACGAGTACGCGCGCGAAATCCTCGTCGAGACGGTCGGTGGTTCGCGGTCGGCACACGAACTCAGCGAGGCGTGTGACGCCTCGCTATCGACGATCTACCGGCGGGCCGAGCGGCTCATCGACTGTGGACTCCTCGCGGAGCAAACCGTGGTCGAAGACGACGGGAACCATTACAGCGTGTACGAAGCCCAACTCGACAATATCACGGTCGACTTAGACGAGGACGGCTTCACCGTCACGATCGAATCGAAACCGACGGAGAGCCTCTCGGACCGCTTCACAAATATGTGGGAGGGACTTTGACGATGACACCGATTCCAGCGGCGACGCGACTCTCGTTCGACTACCTGACGCTCCTCTCGGTGACGCTCGTCGCGATCGGGTTGGCGCTGTTCATCGTGTTTCAGGCCTATCGCGGCTATCGCCACCACCAGAGCCGTCGAATGCTGTTTCTCGCGACGGGATTGTTCCTGCTGACGATCGTTCCGTTCGCGTTCTCGATCGTCGTCGACTCGGCGGGGCAGCTAACGACGCTCGAACCTCGAGTCAGATCGTACTACCTCCCGATGGCGAGCCGGCTCAGCGAAGTCGGCGGACTCGGGTGTCTGCTCTATTCGCTGCTGATCGACGTCGAGTGAAGATCGTCACGTCCGGCGCGTGATGGACGTTTAGAGAAGCAGCGAAACGACCGCGAGCGCCAGAAAGATGAGCACGAGCCACTTCGCGATCGCCATCGTGAGCCCCGCGATCCCGTTGAGTCCGAAGAATCCTGCGAGTACCGCGACGACGAAGAACGTGAGCGCGAGTTCTAGCATGAATCGAACGTCGCCCCTCGCGGCAAAGTCACTTCTGCCAGACTATGCAAGCAGCGTGAAATTGACGCGAGCGTAAACGAGACGAGACGGGCGACCGAGACCTAGAACAGGTCCTGCGTGATCTCTAAGGTTTCCTCGCGATCGTCCCAGTCGACGACGAGCGCGACGCTGGTCGCGCTCGTGATTATGTCCTGAAGGTTGATCCGGGCCTCTGCGAGCGGGTTGACGATGTCGCTGATGATTCCCGGCTGGTTCGGCAGTTCGCCGCCGGTCACGCGAACGACGGCCATCGGCGAGTCGACGGTCACGCTCGAGAACTCGTCGCGAGCGATGACCTCGCGGTGGAGGATGTTCTCGGCTCGTTCGGCCTCCTCTTCGTCGATGTAGAACGTCACCGTGTCGACGCCGCTCGCGACGGCTTCGATGTTGACGTCGCTCTCACCGAGCGCTTGCGAGAGGTGCTGGAAGACTCCCGGCTGGTTCCGAATCGCCCGGCCCGCGACGGTGAGACAGGCGATCGGGCGCTCCCGGAGATCGACGAGGTTCTGGAACTCGCCTTCGATGCTCGTCCCGCCGCTGAGAAGGTCGCCGTGCTGGTAGTGGACGACTCGAACGTCGAGCGTGGTGTCCTTGTACGAAAGCGCGGAGGGAGCGACGACCTCGGCACCCCGGAACGAGAGGTTTCGAAGCTCGTCGACCGAGATCTCGCCGACGTTTCTGGCCCCTTCGACGACCCGCGGATCGCCCGTCATGACGCCCTCAACGTCGGTGACGATGACGACCTCGTCCGCGTCCATATACTTACCGAGCATGACGGCCGTCGTGTCGCTGCCGCCCCGACCGAGCGTGGTGATCGAGCCGTCGGTTCCCTCGGCGAGGAACCCGGTGATGACCGGGACGACGTCGTCGAGCGACTCGGCGACCTCGTAGGCGCGCCGTTGGGTCTCCTCGACGTCGACCTCGCCGTGCTCGTCCGTGATGATCGGCCAGTCCTCGCTGCCCGGCTCGAGGAATCGCGCCTCGATGCCGCGGGCCGAGAGCGCCGCCTTGAGCATCCGAACGGAGGTCCGTTCGCCCATGCTGACGATCTGGGCTCTGTCCTTGTCGCCCGTCTCGAAGGTGATGTCCTCGAGCAAGTCGTCGGTAGTCGATCCCATCGCGCTGGCGACGACGGCGATTTCGTGGCCGTCTTCGACCGCCGCGGCGACGGAGTCTGCGGCCCGGTTGATTCGGTCGCCCGACCCCAGGCTGGTTCCCCCGAACTTCGCTACGACGCGCATAGAGACACCCCACAATCGACGTGAGTGGCCGTGGTTCTGCTCATGTGCCAGTCCATTACAAGAGCGAGCAAATAACTGTGTCCCATCGATCTCATTTTTACTTCCGATCGCATCGGTGCGTTCGAATCCGTCCGAACGGGGTCGATTCGGTAGGGTACTCGAGCGGACTGGGCGATTGCGGGCGCGGGTGAGCCGCCGGGCGAGATTTATAGTAGTGCAAGCCATTACCACACACTAATGAACATACGCGACGCACTCGAGGCCGATGCCGATGCACTTGCGTCCATCGCTGACTCGCCGACTGACGTGATGCGAAACCTCGTACACGATCGGACGGTACGCGTCGCCGAAGACGGCACCCACGATCCGAACGCCGACGTCCGGACCGGCGACACGCAGTATGACGAGTCGAACCCGGAGGACCTCCTCGGATTCGTCAGCTTCGACGCGAAAGGCGAGACGGTCCACGTCACCCAGATCGGCGGCACGGACGACGCCTGCGTCGAACTGCTGGCCGAGCCGGTCCGGTTCGCGGAGGGCGAATCGATGACCGTCGAGCTCCTGATCCCGCCGGAGGCCGACGGCGTCAAAGCCGCCGCCGACGAACTCGGGTTCCGAAACTGCGGCTCTGGTCCCCGTTTCGAGAACGCCCGCACGGAGAAGTTCCGACTCGAGCCCTGATACAACCGAAATTGGGCTCGAGTCGAAGGGCCAACGGGCAGGATTCGACTCGAGTCGACTCGTGGCGGAGTTAGGGTTCGATCTCGAGCCGAGTCGTGACGGAATCGGGACTCGGTTTCGAGTCGAATGGTGGTAGAGTCAGGCCTCGGTTTCGACTCGAGGGCGAATAGCGTCGTTCCGCATCTCGGGGTCGCTTCTTAGCTAAACTTCTGGACGGTCACGTCGAGCGTGTCGAGGTCGACGATGGGCGCGTAGCCGGCGTCGGGATCGATGTTGACGCTCTTCTGGAACTCCGTCTGGGCCTGCCAACACCCGGAGTTGATCGCAAGCACGTTGTGGTACTTGCCGAAGCCGAGTTTGTGGACGTGGCCGGTGTGGAAAATGTCGGGGACGTCTTCGATGATCAGGTAATCTTCCTTCTCGGGAGCGAGCCTCGTGTGGCCGCCGAACTGGGGAGCGACGTGGCGCTTTTTGAGGAGCTGGTACATCGCTTTGTGCGGCTCGTCGTAATTGGCCTTCTCCTCGGGCAGTTCAGCGATCACTTCGTCGAGACTGACCCCGTGGTACATCAGGACCGAGACCCCCTCGAGAGTGACCGTCGAGGGGTTGCTCACGATCTGCGGGTCGTGTGCGGACATGATGTTTCGCAACCGTTCGTCGAATCCAGGTTGGGGTTCCGCGAGTCTGACCGCGTCGTGGTTGCCCGGAATCATGACGATATCCAGATCACCTGGCACTCGCTTGAGGTGCTCGTTGAACGCCTCGTACTGGTCGTAGATGTCGACGATGTCGAGTTCCTCGTCCTGATCCGGATAGACGCCGACGCCCTCGACCATGTCGCCGGCGAGCAACAGATACTCGACGTGCTGGGCTTCCGCCGTATGCAGCCAGTCGGCGAACCGATTCCAGGCGTCCGCCATGAACTCCTGGCTGCCCACGTGAACGTCGCTGATGAGCGCAGCCTGGACGTGGCGATTCGCGGTCGACGGCTCGTACGTCCGCGGCACGTCCGGAAACGACATCGAATCGACGAATGCGATGCCCGAATCGTCCGCCAGCGTCCCCTCCATCGCCAGCACCTCGTCGCAGAGCAACTCCTCGACGAGGCCGGCGTACTCCCTGTCTTTCATCACGAGCCACGGGAACGTCCCGGTCGCGTCCTCGAGTTCGATCAGCCAGTGCCCGCTCGCGGTCGAGCGGATGTCGTTGACGAGTCCGACCATCGCCGCCTCGCTCCCGCCCGGCATGCTCTGGATAGCGGAGGCCGGACGGTGGTTGAACCGACCGCGGAGTTTCGACCCCAACCGCTCGAGTCGGTCGCGAAAGACGGCGACGAAATCCTTGTACTCGCCCGTCCCCGTGCTCTCGCCGGTCATGTCGTTCGCGATCTCGAGCGACCGACTCGAGGCGTCGCCAGCTCGATCGAAACGATCGGTAGACCCCATCGTTTCGACTGGAGAATCGGTCTTCGAACTGGACGACGTCCGGGATGAATCTCCAGTTGAAACAGAGGGGTCGTCCAGCGGCGCGTCCGTGGGATCGTTTGCACCGCTCGAACGATCGTGTCCGATCGAGTCGCTCGGGGACGCCGGTGAATCGCTCGACGCTGGCGGGGAGTCGCTCGAGCGTGACGACGATTCGCCGGAAGCCGATTCGGACTCCTCGAGAACCGATCGAACGTGCTCCGAGCGCACGACAAGCGTCCCCTCGGGGAGCGCGTCGACGACCCGCTCGAGGGTCGGCTGTGGTCGCTCCGCGGCGGCGATGAGGGTCACGGCCTCGCGCTCTGCGTTGTACCCGCGGGTGGTCAACTCGCTGACGATCCGGGCCGGACCCTCGAGTGGCACACGATTCGCATTCGCGAGTGGCGAGAAAAGGATGACGGATCGGCGGTCTCCAACTGCCCGTCGGCCGGCCCTGTCTGACCCGAGGGGGAAAGTTGATACACGGTCCTCGCAAAATGAGATTCAATGGGCGATGGCGACGGCAACGACGGCTACGACGACCGAGACCGAACTGGTTCGTCGTCCGAGTCAGACGACTATCGCGAACCGAAAAACAGGGGCGAATCTGAAAACGGCATCGAGGATCATGGGAACGGTGCTGACGACCTCGAAAGCGGCGCTGACGACCCCGGAAACGGTGCCGACGAGTCCGCACACGCCAGCGACGAACTCGAGAACGACACCCACGACTTCGAGAGTGGCGGCGATGGCTTCGAACACGGCGGCGACGGCTTCGAACACGGCGGCGACGGTTCCGAATCCAGCGGCGATGGGCTTGAGCACGGCAGCGATGCCGCCGGCAATCGCGGTGGCGAACCCGAACGAGACGACCTGGAATCTCGTCGAGCGACTGCCGACGGATTCGACGGTTCGGACGACCGCACGGTCTCGAGGGGTGGCTCGAGCGCTTCGAGTGGGTCAGAGAACGCTCGAGGCGAATCGGCGGATGGAGTAACGATCGAGGACGACGGTCTCTTCCGGTGGTTCTTGAAGACGGACGACGGGACAGTCATGATGGTCAGAGACGTCCTGACGAGCGTCGCGATCGTCGCAGCGATCGGCCTCGTGCTGTTCGCCGTCAGCGGCATCTGGCCTCCACTGGTCGCCGTCGAGAGCGGGAGCATGCATCCGAATATGCAGGAGGGAGACCTGATCTTCGTCGTCGGCGAGGATCGGTTCGTTGGCGAGAACCCGGTCGACGGAACCGGCGTCGTCACGCTCGAGAACGGGCAAGAAAGCGGCTACGACAAGTTCGGAAAGGCCGGCGATGTCGTCGTGTTTCAGCCGGGCGGGAACGAGAGAGCCACGCCGGTGATACACAGAGCCCACTTCTGGGTCGAGGAGGGAGACAACTGGGTCGAACAGGCGGATCCGGCGATCATCGGCGAGGATACGACCTGTAGCGAGGTCGAATCGTGCCCCGCGGACCACGCCGGGTTCATCACGAAAGGAGACCACAACAGCGGCTACGACCAGCAGACCGGTCTCGGTGCGAGCTCCGACGAAATCGTCAAACCCGAGTGGATCACCGGCAAGGCGTCGTTCCGAATCCCGTGGCTCGGAAACATCCGCCTGCTGTTCGATAAGTACCTGTTCGGTGCGGTCGGCGGGACCGTCGCCCCGCAGGCGGTCGCCGGCATTTCGGCCGGTGCCGGCAGCGTCGCCGGTGCCGTGACCGTGGCGGGAAAACGCTGGTCCGATCGAAACTGAATCACGACGGCTTTCTGCGGAGAAACGAGGGTCTCGAGGAGTGATCGAGAGCAAACGTCCGGACTCGAGGAGCGATCGCGAGGAAACTTCAGGGAGCTAGTTCTCGAATCGGGCCTGCACGAATGGCTGGATGTCGTCGATGTCGCTCAGACGCGAGTCGCTCAGTAAGACGGCCTCCGTCTCTTCGAGTGGAACCGAGAGGCTGATCTCCTTGGTTCGGCCGTAGCGTCCCTTCGAGACGACGACCGCGTTGACGATCCCGAGCATGTCGAGTTCGCTGATGAGGTCCGTCACGCGCCGCTGGGTGAGGACGTCCGCGTCGATCTCCTCACAGAGGCGCTTGTAAATGTTGAACACTTCTCCCGTGTTGATGCTCTGGACGCCGTGTTTCTCGAGCGAGATGATCGAGAAGAGGACGAGTTTGCTCTGGGTGGGGAGGGTCCGAACGACCTCGACGACCCGATCGAGTTCGATCTTGTCCTGGGCCTGCCGGACGTGTTCCTCGACGATGGTCTCTGACTGGGACCGCTCGGCGAGTTCGCCCGCCGTCCGAAGGAGATCCAGTGCGCGCCGCGCGTCGCCGTGTTCCTGTGCGGCGAAGGCCGCACACAGCGGGATGACGTCGCCCGAGAGCGCTCCGCCTTTGAACGCGACCTCCGAGCGGTGCTGGAGGATATCGCGCAACTGGTTCGCGTCGTAGGGCGGGAAGACGATCTCCTCTTCGCCGAGACTCGACTTCACGCGCGGGTCGAGAAAGTCGGTGAACTTCAGGTCGTTCGAGATGCCGATGATCGAGACTCGAGAGTTATCGAGTTCCGAATTCATCCGCGAGAGGTTATAGAGCGTGTCGTCGCCGCTTTTCTCGACGAGTTTATCGATCTCGTCGAGCATGATGACCACGACCCGTTCGGAGTAATCGACCGCGTCGAAAAAGACGCTGTAAACGCGGTCGGTCGGCCAGCCGGTCATCGGTACCTCCTCGAAGGATTCCTTGTCTTCCTCGAGTTCCTCCATTCGATCCTCGATGTCCTCGAGCGAGTCGAACGGCGTCGCCTCGAGCGGATGCTCGATAGAGCCGGTCGACGACCCGTCGCCACTGGACTCGAACCCCTCCGTTTCGACTGGAGAATCGCCCGACGTGAAGTCGACGTTAGAGTCAGCAGAACCGTGGTCACCAGCGGACGAAGACGGATCGGCGGACGAAGCCGGATCCGTGGTACCAGAAGTCCGATCGACTTCTGTGCTCGCGTGTGCGCGCGGAGAAGAGTTTTGGTGGCTCGTTTCTTCTTGCGAGGTCGTTGCACTCGCCGGATCAGGCGATTTCTCCGAATTCGTGCTATCCACCGCGGATATACTGGTCTGTTCTGTCGCCGCATCCGCTGATTCGACTGTGTCGTCTCGGTCCGGCGAGTCGGTCGTTGGTTCTCGAGTTCCCGACGGAGCAGTATCGGAGTCGATCGAACCACGAGCGTCGGAGGCGTTCGAGGCGTCGCCGTCGATCGCGTTCGAAGCGCCGTCATCGACCGCGGTCGAATCAGCTGCGTGTGAATTCGTCGCCGATCCGCTAGTCGTTTCTTCCTCCGCTTCGGTGGTCGTGTTCGATCCAGCGGTTGGGTCGAGTTCCGTCTGATGCTGTGGACTCGAGGTGTCGCCGGAGGACTGCTCGTCTCCCGCGTCTGTATCGTGATCTCGATCGAACTCCTCGACCGAATCGACGAGTGATCGGAGCTCGTCGAGTCGCGTCTCGATTCGCTTTTCGTTCTCTTCGATGAACTTGTTCGCGAGTTGTGCGAGGACTCGATACTGAGTGTCGGTCACTTCGCAGTTGATATACTCGACGTCGCAGGGAACGCTGTACTTCGAGGACGTGCTCTCGAGTTCCTTGCTCACGAACTTCGCGCTCGCGGTCTTTCCCGTTCCCGTCTTGCCGTAGATCAGAATGTTCGACGGGGTTTCCCCACGTAGCGCAGCGACGAGAATAGTCGCCATCTTGTTGATCTGATCGCTGCGATGGGGAAGCTCGTGTGGCGTGTACGACGGTCTGAGGACTTCCTTGTTCTCGAAGATAGGTTCGCCGCTCAACAGATCGTCGAACAGACCCTGGTTCGGCTCGTCATCGCCGAGATTGGATCCTTTCAGCTCGGTAGAGAACCCGTCCGGGCCTCCGAGCTCGACGTTGCGGTCCGAATCCGTCATATCTAGGTCGTCGTCAGACATTCCTCGTTCGTACACCCCGTCATTTCAAGTGGAACGTGACTCGAGCGCGATCTATTGTGGCCCGTACGAGCCTGAAAGAAGCCATTCGAGCGTACGAGTTCGCGATCGGAGTCCAGTTGATGCAAACGAACCAGAGGAACACCTAGCTATTAAATTCTTCCCTTCGGTCTCCAAGAACTGTTGGGAGTTTGTCCGTTCGGAGATCTCGAACGGTTTCGAATGGATTGGATAAATAGTGAGAGAACATAGCACGCGAGAAAACATAGCACATTGGACTGTGCGGAAACCCCCCACCCCTTCGTTTCAGGTGGAAACGGTTCCGAGAGGGGGTGGGTGGGAGGGGGGA
Source organism: Halostagnicola kamekurae (assembly GCF_900116205.1). Taxonomy (NCBI): domain Archaea; kingdom Methanobacteriati; phylum Methanobacteriota; class Halobacteria; order Halobacteriales; family Natrialbaceae; genus Halostagnicola; species Halostagnicola kamekurae. The sequence continues at coordinate 169,412 of NZ_FOZS01000001.1, forward strand.
TTGAATATGGGAAGATTCAAGTTGGTAACACAGAAACAGTATCCGCAGAACTAGCAAAACTAGTAATTTACTAGAGTTAGATTAATCAACGCTAGTGTTTACTAGAAAGCGGACTCTATAGCAACTCAGTTACTAGAACGGCCGGATCTCCGCTTTCGTTTTTCGAACGGCCCTCTTTCCCCACGAATCCCCTCCAAATCCTACTTAGAACTCTTCTCTCGGCTATTTCTCCGTCTCTCGCTCGAGTTTGCACTCGGATCATCCCGTTTTCCACCGATCCGCCACCCTCCCTGATTCGCGATCTCCAGTCGAAACGAAGGGGTGGGGGATCAGCCGCTTATACTAGTATGGTTCTAGTACCCACACTCTCCCGGGCTGTCCGAGCCCACGTGGGACGTCCAGTCGACCACACTACTCCTCGTTTTGGGAATACTGGTACCATCTTCGGACTCGAGCAGCTGCTATCTCTCTCGGAGACTCTATTCTCACACCTCTCTTTCCAGTGGATCAGTCTCGAACACTTCGAACTCGACAGGCTATCCGAATTCACAGTTCGAAAGGCTATCCGCACCCACTATTTGAGGATCTATTCACATCTGCTGTTTGAGAGGCCGTTTCGCGAATTTCGAGTGCACTCAGCTTGTGTTCTCTGGACGTAGCCTCTCACGTTCTCCCGTTACTCTCAATTTCCAGCTCTCCCAATTATCTCCGTTTAGTCTTTTGTGTCGGATCGCTCCAGCCATATCCGAATCGTTTCTTAGTACTACTGTCTCGGCTACGACAGTCTCATTGCTGTTGGATGCTCAATACGTCTGACGTAGGCTTAAGTGAGTTCAGTTCCGTAGTACGCGCAGATGCGCCACTATGGTGCTGGAGGCCCCCTAGGATGGGACTGTTAAAAGGACTTAAAGATAGTATCTCTCGCGTTACGGATCGGTTGTTTTCCGAACAGGAGCCAAAACGGATTGGAATCTACGGGCCGCCGAACGCCGGGAAGACGACGTTAGCGAACCGCATTGCTCGAGACTGGACAGGTGACGCGATCGGGACGGAGAGTCACATTCCACACGAAACGCGCCGCGCACGAAGAAAGGAAGGAGTCGAAATCGAGCGCAACGGCAAATCCGTGACGATCGATATCGTCGATACGCCCGGTGTCACGACGAAAGTGGACTACGAGGAGTTCACCGGAGAGATGGAAGAAGACGACGCGATCCGTCGCTCTCGGGAGGCGACCGAAGGCGTCGCAGAGGCCATGCACTGGCTTCGCGAGGACGTCGATGGCGTCATTTACGTTCTCGATAGCGCGGAAGATCCGATCACGCAGGTCAATACGATGTTGATCGGAATCATCGAGTCGCGAGAGCTGCCGGTTCTCATCTTCGCGAACAAGATCGACCTCGACGACTCGAGTGTCAAACGCATCGAGGACGCGTTCCCACAGCACAAGACCGTCCCGTTGTCGGCCAAAGAAGGCGACAACATGGACGAAGTGTACGAGAACATCGCGGAGTACTTCGGGTGATCTGAGATGCCCAAAGCAACGAACGCAGACGACGGCGATGGCCCGGAACGTCCCGACGGCGTCCAGATCGACCTCATCAGCGGCGAACGGATGGAGGGGATGGCCAGCATGGAGAAGATCCGGATGATTCTCGACGGCGTCCACGACGGCAACATCGTCATCCTCGAGGAGGGGCTCTCGCCCGACGAAGAGAGTCGGCTCATCGAGGTGACGATGGCCGAAATCAGTCCCGACGAGTTCAACGGCATCGAGATCGAAACCTATCCGAAATCCAGCACCGGCAACTCGTCGATCCTCGGTCGGATCATGGGGAACAACGAATCGACGAACAAACTCACCGTCATCGGACCGGCGAACCAGATCGAAACCCTTCACAAGGACGAAACGCTCATCAGCGCGCTCGTCAGCCGTAACTAATGCCCCACCAGTGTACGAACTGCGGTCGAACGTTTCCCGACGGCTCCAAAGAGATGCTCTCGGGCTGTCCCGACTGTGGCGGCAACAAGTTCCAGTTTGCACCCGCCTCGACGGGTACCGGGGATCCTGCGGGTAGCTCACAGGGGGAGTCTGCGAGCACCGCTCCGGACGACTCGAGGACACCACCCGAGCGACCGACCGGCGAGTCGGCCGACAGCGTCGCTGCTCGAGCGGCTGAATCGGTTCGTGATTTCGTCTCGAGCAGGTCGGACACTCCGAACGCGGAGAATCCGAACCCACAGTCCGGTGAGACCGCTGAATCTGGCGTGGCTGAGCAGTCAACGACCGAGGCCGAAGTCAGTTCGAAATCAGATGCTGCAGACGTAGCTCGGACGCACCGCTCGGACGAACCGTCTCAGAACGAGAAAACCGACCAGGCCGAGAAAACGGACGAGGCCATCACTAGTACGAGCGAGACGACCAAAAACGCGAGTACGGACGAGCCGATTCAAAATACGGCTTCTGGCTGGACGACAGCCAGCGAGAGCGACGACATCCCATCCTCGAGTGGCGAGTTCCCCGAGTGGCCCGATTCTGCCAGACCGCCCGAAGATCGCTCGACAGCCGTCGCCGACGATGGTGAAACGACGTCCTCCGAGGCCAGTTCGAGGGCAACTTCGCCCGGGAGTGAAACGACCTCCTCCAAAACGAGTTCGACGGCGGGTTCCCAACAGAGTTCGTCGATGGGTTCCCAACAGAACTCGACGGCGGCCGTCGAAGAGGGTTCGACGGCGCCGCCCCAGGATACATCGAAAGCAGCCTCACGGGACGATATCGCCACGTCACAGAGTGGAACTGCCACGTCACAGGGTGGAACCGCCGCGACGCGGGACGACACCACCTCGTCGACGACACGGACGGAGGCGGAGTCCGAGCGAGCCGACGCCGATCCGGTCGAGAACGAAGATATCGCTCAGGCCAGCGCACGAAGCGACGTCGTCGGTTCCGACGAACTTCCGGACTCGAGCGACGAGATCGAGGAGGCGACCGCGCCGGACCACGGCCGAGTCGTGAGCGAACCGACCGGAGACCAGCCGTCGCTCGAGGAGCTCAGAGCGGAACTCAACGAGCAGTTCGAAAGCATCAAAATTCTCAAACCCGGCCAGTACGAGCTCAATCTGATGGAACTGTACAACCGCGAGGAGTACATCATCTCGTTGCAGGAAGACGGTCGGTACGTCATCGACGTTCCCGACTCTTGGCGGGACGGTACAGATGAGTAACTCCTGACGGGACGCTTCCGACGAGTAGGGTGTAACGCGCCGCCGGAGCCCACTCCACTCGAAACGAAGGGGTATACTCGGACTCGGACAGATTCGTGGATTGTCCGTGCTCTTTTACCGATCACCGACCCCTATCACCATGACAGACTCTACACTGGTGACTGACTCTACACCGGTGACCAACTCTACACAGGTGACCGACCGCTATAGGTACCTGTTCGACTCGAGAGCGACGATCGATCGCTCCCCCAGTGCAGCGGAGAAAGATGGATTTAAGCGACGTGACCGAGACGAATTCGGTATGAGTACTGCAACCAAGATCGTTCTCACGACGGTCGCCGCATCGGCGTTGCTGTCGATCCTGCTCGTCTTCCAGACAGTCTTCATCTGATGTTCGAGGAGCGTGACCTGTCGAGTCCGGTGCGAGCCGCTCGAGCGGAGTACGCACCGACGACTCTGGTTTTCGACTGCGAACAGGATTTCGAGACGCTCCCGCCGGCACAGGCTGAAGAACTCGGACTCGTCGTCGAGTCGCTCGACCCGGCGACGTATCCGCAGTCGTGGCTTCCCGACGATGCGCCCGAACTGCTCTCTCGGTACGTCGGGTCCGACTTTACGATCGGCATGCCGGGCGATGGAAGCGTCGTCTGGACGCGACAGACCGATCCCCCGGTCGTTCTCGTCAAACCTCGAGTCGAGGGCTCTCCGGACGAATTCATCGACTTCTTGCTCGCTGAGGCGTTCGTCGAGCTCTCACTCGACGTTCCGGAACACTTCATCGGGTTCTTCGAAGCACAGTACGCCGACCTCTCGAGCGTGACCCCGCGTGGACCGAACTCGACCTATCAGATCGCGGCGGCGTTGTTCGACGCCTGGACGGGTCTCCAGACGCGAGCGGAGTTCGCCGACTGGCACGCGGACCATCCCGAACTCGCCAGCGCGTGGCAGGACGCGGGCTCGAGTCTCGAAGAACGCGTCGGCGAACTTCCGCGTGCGGTCGCTCGCGGGGAGACGGACTTCGCCGATGCGACGGAGCTAGCGTGTGCCGCGATCAAACACGCGATCGAGTTACCGGCGCCGTTCGGCGCGCTCGATACGCAGGCCTACCGAGATCACGGCCCCGAGTACGGGATCCAGTGGGCCAAAAAGACCTTCGACGCGCTCGAGGACGAGTCGTAACGTTCACCGTTTTCCGACGGCGTTAGAACTTTGCAGCGCCAATCCCGGCGAGTTCGAACTCGTCCACTGGTGATTCCGACGGCGTTAGAACTCCGCAGCGACGGTTCCGTCCGCGTCGAGGTCGATCACGCCGTCGAAGCGGTCGCGAAACGCGTCGACGATTTCGTCGTCGTGGACCTCCTCGGAGAGGTGAAAGAGCCCGATCGCGTCGTACTCCGCGAGCAGTTCGAGAATCGAATCGACGGCATCGAGCGCCGCCTCGTCGTCGGCGTAGTAGGCGAGTTCCGTGACCGAGTCGATGCTGACGCGGAGTTTCCCCTCGTGTGCGTCGAGGAAGCCTTCGATGTGCTCGAGGATGCCGTCGATGTCGTCCGGTGCGCTGACGTAGTGGACCGTATCGCTCGAGCGGCGGGAGTGCCCTCGTTCGATACTCAGCGTGTCGAGTATCTCCGCGGATTCCTCGTCGACGTCGTAGTACTCGAGTTTCTGTCGGACCTCGCGGGCGGTCGTTCGAGTCGAGACGACCAGAAACTTGTCGGTGTCCGTCTTGAAAAAATCGGTATCGATTCGGTCGGTTTCGCCCGTGCTCGGATGAAGAAGTAGTACGCCGGTACCGCCCGGGACCGTCGGCGGTGTCTCATCGATGTCGAGAGTATACTCCATATTGAGGGTATCAACTTCCGGGATCGACTTAAGCGTGCGGATGTATCGAACGTGGTAGGGTTGCGAGCGTTGAGACTCCACAGACAGCAGGTCTGTGAATGCTTCGGTTGCGCGGCTGTAAACTGTGAATGCGTAACTTCGCGGGCTGTGAGTCTGTAGTAAGCTTTGAATGTGTAGACTGCGCAGGCTGTAAGTCTGTGAGTGCTATGGGAAAAGGGCGAGAGGTGGGACAGCTTACGGCTGGTCTCCGTCCGATGCCCAGGGACGCGTCCCAGCCGGGACCTCTCTACACTCTATTTTTTAGGCGAGCCTAAAGTATCTGTCGGTCGACTGTATCACTGTTTTCGCGGCGACGGACACAGCTGCTTTTCGGTCACCGATCCCGTTCTCACATTGGTTCGTGAGGCCGTCCGTCGCCGTCGCGGCTTGCAATCCAGTGTGGCTTGCAGTCCAGTGATGCGAACGCGAGTCCAGCGATGCGAACGCGTTTTGTCATTCGCGCCGTATCGTCACCCATGAGTGTTCGCGAGGAGTTCGACGAGTGGGCCACGGACGGCCGCGACAAGGGAATGGAGGATCGCCACTGGCACACCGCAAAGCACGCGCTCGCCAGGATGCCGGTCGAGCCCGGCGACACCGTCCTCGATCTCGGCTGTGGCAGTGGATATGCCGGTCGCGCGATTCGAGACACCAACGACGCGGGTCGGGTCTACGGACTGGACGGCTCCCCGGAAATGGCGTCGAACGCTGGAGCCTATACGTCCGACCCGCAGGTCGGGTTCGTCGTCGGCGACTTCGGCTCGCTGCCGTTCGAGACGGACTCGATCGATCACGTCTGGTCGATGGAAGCGTTTTACTACGCGGCGGACCCCCACGAGGCCCTCGAGGAAATCGCCCGCGTACTCGCGCCCGGCGGGACCTTCTACTGCGCCGTCAACTACTACGAGGAGAACGTCCACTCCCACGAGTGGCAGGAGTTCATCTCCGTCGAGATGACTCGCTGGTCCCGCGAGCAGTATCGGGACGCCTTCCGAGCGGCGGGTCTGTCGGTCGCGGCCCAGGACAACATTCCGGATCGCGAGATCACGATCCCGGCCGAAGCCGAGTTCCCGATCGACGACTGGGACACTCGAGACGCGATGGTCGAACGCTATCGAGAGTACGGCACCCTCCTCACCGTCGGCGTCGCACTCTGAACGTCTCGAACCCCTCTATTTCCACTCGAGATCGTGTCAGCCCGCACAAATCGGGAGCAAACGATCGAACGCTATCCTTTCGGGATGCGGTCGCTCGAGTCGAAATGGTCCCCTTTTCCAGCGTGAAACGATCCTCTATTCCCAACGTGTGATTGGTCACTCCTCGAATCGCTCGCCCGCCGGAATCGTCACCTCGAGCCAGTTCTCCTCGGGCGGGAGCGGACAGTCGAACGTCTCGCTGTAGGCACAAAACGGCGTGTACGCCAGGTTCAGATCGAGGACGACATCCTCGCCGTCCTCGAGGTCGCGATCCGGCGACAGTTCCATGTACCGTCCCCCCTCGTACGTCTGCTGGCCAGTCGTCTTGTCTCGAAACGGGATAAAAAGCGGCTCTTCTTCGGGCCGCTCCATCTGGTAGGCCGCCAGTTCGTAGCTCCCGTCGGACAGCTCCGGGTCGTCTCGCTCGAGGTCGAACGAGAGCGTTGCGACTCGGAGGTATCTGACCTCTCTCCCCGTCGTCGTGTCCATCGTCACCGGGTCGGGATCGTCGTGGACCGACACGGTCGCGTGAACTCGATAATCGGCGTCCGGATCGAAGTACTCGAGCCCGGAGAACGCCTCGCGCTCTTCCGGCGGGATTGGCGACTGGGGATGCTCGGCGAAGAACTCGTCTTTCTCGTCGCGTTTGTCCTCGAGTTCCGCTCGCCACGTGTCGACGTCGAACGAATTGCTCATAGGAATCGTACCGGCCGCGGACTCGAGTGGGTTGTGGTTTCGAAGTCGGATGCGGTTCGAAAGCGACCGACGAATCGATCGCTACTCGGCGATCGTGAGGATACCGTTTTTCACCGAGATGTCGCTCGCGTCGGCCGGCAGTTCGAACTCGAACTGCTCGTCGTCGGTGACGACGATCACCGTGTCGTCGATCACGTCGACCGTGATGTCGCCTGCCCCAACGCCGAAATCGACCGCGATTACCGCGCTGTCGTCGTAGTCGTAGGTCCGAACGGTGGCACCGTGTCGGTCGACGTCTCGCAGTTGTTTTGGGACTCTCATACCATGCCTAGGCGTCCGAGACGTGTAAGCCCCACGCTGGCAGTATCACCCTCCGATTTCTCGGCTCGTTGACTCTCACTACAGGGGGTTTCTGTATCGTTCAGCGGGCGAGTGTTTATACCGGAAGCCGCGCCTATCGAGGTCCGTCAACGATATGGACGACCGACGATGAATACGGACACCATGACGAACTGGCGCTCGGTGTTCGGTCACCCGACCCCCTACGACGAGCAGGTCGACGGCATCGAGTCCGCCATCGAAACCGCTCGAGACGGTGGCTACACCGTGATCGAGGGGGCCTGTGGCACCGGCAAGACGATGATCGCGCTCACGGCGGGGATCGATCTGGTCCGCGACCCCGACAGCGACTACGAGCGCGTGTTCGTCCTCACGAGCGTCAAACAACAGCTCCACCAGTTCGAGGAGGACCTCGAGACGATAAACGAGAACTTGCCCAGCGACTGGGATCCGGTCTCCGGACTCACCCTCGTCGGGAAGGCCGACGTCTGTCCGTACAACCGTGAGGGAAAGGGAGGTATCGACGACGGAAACGTCTACGACCGCTGTGAGTCGCTCCGGGACCGAACGCGAGCGCTGACCGGCGAGGGCGGGTCCACGACGGCCGGGGCCCTCGCCTCGCGCGCACGGAGTCAACAGATCGGACTCGCCGACAGCGGGTCTCGCGGCGGATCGGCGAACTTCCTCGAGACCGCCGGTGAAGCGACGCCGTACCCGCCGGACATGCCCGAGTACGACGACGGCGGCCCGGCCGGGAGCGAAGTCGAGTACTGCCCGTTCTACGCCCAGTACCTCGAGGATCTTCCAGAGGACGGCAGCGACGGTGACGCCGCCGAGGCGGTCCCATTCGATTTCACCGAAACCGGACTCGTGACGCCTGAGGATTTAGTCGGGCTCTCGGCCAGTCGCGGAACCTGTCCGCACTCGGTGATGGGTGCCGTGCTCGGCCACGTCGAGGTCGTCATCGGGAACTACTACCACGCGTTCGACCCGACGACCACCTCGTCGTTTACCGGTGCGCTGCTCGACGACTCGACGTTCGTCGTCTGCGACGAAGCGCATATGTTAGAGCCCCGCGTTCGCAACCTCGTGAGCGACGGGGTCGCCGACCGGACGCTGCGAGACGCGGAGACGGAACTCTCGCGCGTGATCCAGCCGGTTCGCCAGGAACGACAGGGGAGGCGGGCGGAGGGCGGGTCCAAGACGGCGGACGCCGACCTCGTGCGCGGCGAACTCGCCGACAGCGATGTCTCCTACGAGGAACTCGAGCGGACCCTCGAGTTCGTTCAGGATCTGCGGGGCGAACTCGACCGTCGCGTCGAGGCTCACCTCGACAGAGAGTACGGGAACTGGAAGGCGGATCTAACGCAACTCGAGGACGACGAAATCCCGCTTCGAGACCCCGCCACGCCGTCAGAGGACGAACTGAGCGAGTGGGCGTCTCGGGCGGGCTACAGCGACGCGGTGTGGGTTCGCGCGGAGGCGGTCGGCGCGGTCGTCGAACGGATCTTGAACAGCGCGGAAGACGAGGAGCGCACCCGTTCGATGCCCGCCGCCGGCCGCCTCCTCGGCGAGTGGTACCGTCGCGGCCACACCGAGTACTTCAGGGAAATCGAACTCGAGCGGACGTGGAACGAGATGGAGCCCCAGGATTCCTGGCGGCGGGCCTACACCGCCCGGCTCGCCCTGCACAATTGCGTCCCGAGCGACGCCATCGGCTCGCAGCTCTCATCGTTCGGCGGCGGCGTCCTCATGAGCGCGACCCTCGAGCCGATGGACGCGTTTACGGAGGTGACGGGCCTCCAGTACCTCGAACGCGAGGAGGACCGCCCGGTGGCGACGCGCCAGTACGGCTTGCATTTCCCGGCGGAAAACCGCGAGAGCTTCGCGGTCGCCGCGCCGAAGTTCACCTACGAGAACAGGGGTCGACCCGGCGAGGAGAACCCGACGCGCAGAAGCTACGTCGACGCGCTCGAGCGCGTCGCCGAACTGCCGGGGAACGTCCTCGTCGGGATGCCGAGTTACGCCGAGGCCGAGTGGGCGGCGGGGGCGCTCGAGGACCGAATCGACAAGCCCGTCCTGCTCGACGCCTCGAGCAGCGACGACACCACGCAGTCGCTGAAAGACGAGTTCTTCGCGGGCGACGGGAAGGTGCTGGTGACGAGCCTGCGGGGAACGCTCACCGAGGGCGTCGACTACCGCGGCGACCGACTGTCAGCCGCGGTCGTCTGTGGCGTCCCCATCGTCAACACCTCGAGCCCCCGGACGAAGGCCGTTCGCCGCGCTTACGACGACGAGTTCGGCGACGGGTTCGAGTACGCGCTGACCGTCCCCGCCGTGCGGAAAGCCCGGCAGGCGATCGGTCGGGTCGTTCGAAGTCCCGAGGACGTCGGCGTTCGCGTCCTGCTCGACGAGCGCTACGCCCGCGACAGCTGGGATTCGGTCCGTCCCTATCTCGCCGCAGACGCGGAGTTCCAGTCGGTGAGCCCCGACATGCTCGAGTTCGGTCTCGACCGGTTTCGGTCGCGCCTCGAGCAGTAGGCGTTCGATCGGTAAGCACCGCATTCGGCCAAGCCGGACCTCGAGAACGCTATCGCATTAGCTCGCTGTCCCTGCCGGAGTGTCCGTCCGTTCCGTTTCGGTCGTGGCGGTTCTCCCGAACCGATGTCCGATTGTGAACAGCGGAACGCCGAGCAGTGCCGTTATGAGGAATATTCCCGCGAACATCGTCGAGGAGATAATCGCGATCCCGATCTGCGGGACGAGCGCCAATCCTGCCACTATCGGCCCCAGCGCGGCGACGAATGGGAACAGGAAGCGAGCAGGATGTTTCGCGCCGGAGAGCACGCCGAACGGCAGGAAGATCAGCGGACCGGCGAAGAACACGAGCTTCGCGCTCAGTGGCGCACCGACAATAAGTGCACCCGTCCACGCGACGACTGCGACCGCGGCGATTCTCGAGACGTTCCTGTCGGTGTTCGCGCCCACGAAATCCGCAAGCAGCGCGGTGACGGCCGTCAGGAACGTCTGCGGTGCGAGAGTGATTCCGACGGTTGCGAGCACGGTCCAGAAATCGCCGGCGATGACGCCTGTGAGACCGGTGAATGCAACGTAGAGGCCGGTCCCGACACCCACCCATCGCGTCGTCGTTCGCCCTCGAGCAAGCGATCGTGGGAGCCGGTTGCCGACCAGAAGCAATCCGGCCGCGGCGAGGCCGAGGAGTCCCGTCGGAAGCTGCGCGAACTCCCGCAGTTCCGACTCGATCAGTCCGAACGAGTGGACCTCGAGCGCGCCGCTCGTGGCCGCCTTCGAGACGAGGCCGTCGTCGGGGGCGAACGCGACGGTCGGCTCTCGACCGAGTTCGGGGCCCTCGTACTCCTGATCGCTCTCGGACGTCCAGGTCGCTCGATTCTCCGCGATCGTCCCGCCGGGCGGCGCGTGCGTAACCGTGGTTCCGGACGGGCCCGTGATCGTGAACGTGTCCGCGTTGACGTACACGTCGGTCGTCGGCGGGGACTGGGTGAACTCGTCGAACACGATCACGCCGCCGGGGTACTGGTGGGTGGAATCATCGACGGCGAACGCGACCGTGAGGGTGCGGTCCTCGAGCGTCGTCGAGAGGTTTTCGACCTCGTCCCCGACGATCCCGGAGTGGGAATACGTCCGAGTGACGGCGCGCTCGAGGGCCGTCCGGTTCTCCTCGAACTGGGCCGCAGCGGTTCGGTTCAGGGTGGCGGTGGCGCGCCACTCACTGTTTCCGTCGGCGTCGACTCGGATCTCGAGGTCACTTTCACCGACACTCGTGTTGACGCCGTTTTGCTCGGCTGCCCACTCGAAGTCGTCCCCACAGATCCCGCAGACGCCTTCCGGCGGCGGCGCTGGCGAACCGATCGGGACGAACGCGACCGTGAAGAGGAGGACCACGGCGATACCGAGGACCACGCGTGGAGGGCGCATGATCGACGATATCTATCTCACGTGTCAAATAATTACCGTACCGACCGACACTCCGGTCCACCAGAGGACATACCGACGAACGGTGGCTACCGGATTATCGTCGTCGATCCGGACGCCGAATCGCTCATCTCCGCGTACAACGAGTACAGGAGGACGGCGAAGCCAAACGCCGTAAACGAGTTCTGGACGGCGACGCCCAGGGCGACGTTCCCCTCGAGCGAGTGGATGAGTCCGCCGAGGATCGAGCCGATGATAATGCAACAAAAGCCGATCGTAACGGCTCGAAGCGCCGGTGCGCCGGTCCGTCTGTACGCGCGAAGGGCGAGCGCCGCCACGGCACCGCCGGTGAGCAGCGTCGCGGTGTTCGCGACCGTGATGATTGCCGTGTATTCGTCCATGTCTCGAGTCGTCGAGTGATGTGGCCGCCGGGTCCAGAGCGAAACTGGTGAAAGAGTCCCGTGACGAGCGGCGGATCTGCGGGAATCGATCTGTGGTGGCCGTCTCAGGTGTCGTCCGAACGCGTCTTCGGAACCGCCGTGTTGAGTCGCGCAAGCGGCCGGGAGACGGGGTCGGGTTTTCGCTGTGTGAAAGAAACTGAATCGGTTACTCTCTTGAGTAATGGGTTCGGTTCTCAGCAGCAAAGAATTGAACCGAATATGTTCGCACTGGACGTTCGCTACGGCGACCGTTCGACGAGTCGGGCGTCTTCGGGAGCGAACCCGACGGTCAGTTCCTCGGCGGGCGCCTCCTCGAGCAGCAGAACGACCGGCATCCCGTTCCACCGGCCGTGAACGCGAACGACCGGGCCGAGGAATTCGCTGGTTTCGACGGTCACCGGGAACCGGTTGGTCGACGCCGTCCGCGAGAGGTGTTCCGGTCGAATACAGATCGTCACGCGATCGCCGACGGACGGCTGGCAGGGGTCGCCCGATCGCTCGGGGCCGCGTTCGTCCGTTCGCTCGAGGCCGCGTTCGCCCGACCGCTCGAGGTTACGTTCGCCCTCGAGCGCCGACATTCGAAACGTTCGGTCGGCGATTTCCACCCGCGTCTCCTCGGCGTTCGACTCGAGCACCCTGGCTTCGAAGACGTTGTTGTCGCCGACGAACTCGGCGACGAACCGGCTCGCCGGGTCGCGATAGACCGTCTCCGGCGGCCCGACCTGTTCGACCGCGCCGTCGTTCATCACGGCGACGCGGTCGGAGACGGCGAGCGCCTCTTCCTGATCGTGTGTCACGTAGACGGTCGTGATCTCGAGTCGCTCCTGGATTCGCTTGAGCTGTCGACGGAGCGATTCCCGAAGGCGGGCGTCGAGCGCGCTCATCGGTTCGTCGAGCAGGAGCACGCTGGGCTCGGGGGCGAGTGCGCGAGCGAGCGCGACGCGCTGTTGCTGACCGCCGGAGAGCTGTTCCGGCTCCCGATCGCCCATTCCCTCGAGATTGACCAGTTCGAGCAACTCCTCGATGCGCTGTTCGCTCGATGGACTCTCCTCCGACTCGAGAAACTGCAGGCCGTAGCCGACGTTTTCGGCGACGGTCATGTGCGAGAAGAGCGCGTAGTTCTGGAAGACGACGCCGACATCGCGGTTTTCGGGCTTGGTTCCAGTCGCGGGCGCGCCGTCGAACGAAACCGTTCCCGTCGTCGGCTCCTCGAAGCCCGCGATGGTCCGGAGCGTCGTCGTCTTTCCGCAGCCGGAGGGGCCGACGAGGGTGAAGAACTCCCCGTCCCGAACGCGGAGGTCGACCGACTCGAGCGCCGCGGTCCCGTCCTCGCTCGAGCCGTATCGCTTCGAGACGGACTCGAGGCGGAGTTCGGTCACCGTTCGAACCTCCCGCCGACGCGGTCGATGACGACGAAACTCGAGGCGGTGACGAAAAGCAGGATCGTCCCCATCGCGATGGCGGGGCCGGACCGCCGCCCAAGATACCGCTCGAGTGCGACTGGCATGGTATAGGCGTCGGTTCCGCCCGCCAAAATCACCGTCGAAGAGAACTCGCCGATCGAGATGGCAAAGGCGAACGCCGCGCCGGCGACGATCCCGCTCGCGATCAGCGGCACTTCGATGTCGAGTACGGCGCGGATTCTCGAGGCGCCGAGCGCGCGGGCCGACTCGACGACCTTCGGGTCGAGGTTCGACAGCAGCGGGGAGACGTTCCGCGTCACGAACGGGTAGGCGGCGACCGCGTGGGCGACGACGATCGCGACTGGCCCCGTCACTTCGAACTGCCAGCCGTAGGGGAGCTCGATTCCGAAGACGAGGCCCTGGAGGAGCCCGATTCCGACGACGACGCCGCTGACGGCCAGGGGCACCATCGCGAGGGTTTCGACGATCGTTCCGCTCCGCCCCGCTCGAGTCGTTAGCACGCTCACGACGACGCCCATCGGCACGGCGAGCGCCAGCGTCCCGACGCCGAAAAGCAGCGAGTTTCGAATCGCCGGAAACGGCCGCGTCTGGAACGCCGCCCCGTCTAGCTGTCGCTCGAGCAGGAACGAGAAGTGCCCGAGGGTGAACCCACCGGCGTCGGTAACGCTCCCGACGACGAGACTCGCCATCGGCCCGACGAAGACGACGAGCGCGAGGACGCCGTAGCCGACGATCGCGAGCCGTCGTGGCGACAGCGCGGTTCGAACCTCGGGAAATAGCGGCTCTCGAGCGGTCCTCGCGTCGACTCGAGCGAGTCCGGTCTGGGCGGACTCGTACCGGAGGTAGACGTAGGTGAGCGCGAGCGAGAGGACCGTCTCGAGCAGCGCCAGCGTCGCGGCCTCGGCGTACTCGAGCTGGCGCATCCGGTCGTAGATCCAGACTTCGACGGTCGCCAGCTCGAGGCCGCCCAGCGCGAGGACGATGGGGAAGGTCATGAACGTGAAGATGAACGTCAACAGCGCGCCGGTCAACACCGCCGGGAGCAGTTGCGGAACGACGACGTCTCGAAAGGCGCGCCGCTGGCTCGCACCGAGGCTGCGGGCCGTATCGACCGTCCGCGCGTCGACCGACTCCCAGGCGGCGACGGTGATCCTGGCGATCAGCGGCGCGTTGTAGAACGCGTGGGCGAGGATAACGATCGCGAGCGGACTGAACTGCATGAACGAAACAGGCCCGAGACCGACCAGTCCGAGCAGGGAGTTGAGCGTCCCTGCCTGCCCGAACATGGCGTAGAACCCGACCGCGACCATGATTCCGGGGAGGACGAACGGGAGGATCGTCAGCGACCGGATCGTCCGCCGGCCGCGAAACTCGTAGTTCGCGAGGATAGCCGCCGCCGGCAGCGCGAGCGCGACGCTCACGACCGTCGAGAGCGTCGCCTGATAGGCGGTAAATCCGAAGAGTCCACCCCGAATGCCCGGCGTCTGAATCGACAGCCAGGGCAGCGGGAGATCGATGCCCGGAACCGGCGTCGCGACCGTCGGCGAGACCGAACTCGAGCCGACCCAGTCGGCGAGCGCCCCGAGGTGGCTCCCGATCGCCAGCGGGTTCTCGAAGACCGCAGCCAGCGACCCGACGTAGAACGGATCGGTCAGGACGTCGCGCAGCGGCTCGAGGGTCGGCACCCCCTCGACGAACGCCGCGTTCGCGAAGACGACGCCGATTGGAAAGTACAGCATGACGACGAGCAAGCCGGCAGTCAGCGCGGCGGCCAGCCCCAGGGCGTGGCGCTCGAGCCAATTCCTGCCGTCCACCGCCCAAAGATCCGGACTGCCTCGTCGAATCGAGCGGCGTTCGAACCAGGTCCGGTCGTCGTCGGCATCGTCGCTCCGTGTCACGGTGTTACTGGGCGATCGTCCGTCCCCACTCGTCGACCCAGTCAGAGAGGTTCCCCTCGAGTTCGTCGTAGGTGAACGTGACCGATTCGTCGGGCTCGAGGGCGTGTTCGTAGAAGTCCTCGCCCAGATCGACGTGTTCGTCCGCGACCGCCGGGAACTGGACGTTCTTCTCGGCGATCGCCGCCTGGGCCTCGCTCGTGAGCGCGAAGTCTATGAACTCGTGGGCCAGATCGGCCTTTCCGCTGTCGGCGAAGACGGCCATCCCCTCGTGGTTTTCGTACCCCTTGCCGTCGAGAAACGCGACTTGATGGCGCGTGAGGTCGCCGCCCGCGTAAAAGACTTGATCGGTCGAGTAGGAGACGAT
The DNA here is from genome assembly GCF_900116205.1 of Halostagnicola kamekurae. NCBI lineage: Archaea > Methanobacteriati > Methanobacteriota > Halobacteria > Halobacteriales > Natrialbaceae > Halostagnicola > Halostagnicola kamekurae. Next base: position 184,829 of record NZ_FOZS01000001.1, read on the forward strand.
GACCGACCGCTCTTCGTTGTCGTAGGGACCGTAGTACGTGTCGGTCCAGCTATCGCCGATCAAGGTGTCGTTTGCCTGCAGGTCCTCCCAGTACTCGAGGTAGCCGTCCTCGCCGTACTCGTCGATCGTCCAGAGCAGGAAGGCCCGCCCCGGATCGGAGCGCTGTGCATTCTGGACGACGAACTCGCCTTCGTACTCGCTCTCGAGCAGTCCCGCGAGCGTTTCGGGCGCCTCGACTGCGCTCTCGTCGTAGACGAGGCTGATGTAGCCCGTGTCGTAGGGAACCACCCGGTCGTCCGGGTCGCCGAAGTCGATGTCGTCCCGAACGCGGTCGACGTTCTCGAGTTCGTCCCGATCGATCGGATCGAACAACTGCCCGTCGAACGTCTCGTCGATGCGGACGAGGTCGTCGACGTTGAGCCCCAGATAGATGTCGGGCCCGATCTCGTTTCCCTGCTGGGCGTCCCGAATGTAGCGATTGATCCCGTTTTCGGGGGCCGTCCACTTTATCTCTGCGTCGGGATATTTGTCCTCGAACGCCTCCGTGAGCCACTCGGCTGGCGACGTCACGTCTTCGAAGTTCCCTTCGACGAAGGACGTGTAGGTCGCGATCTCGAGCGGTCCGTCCTCGTCCCCAGTTCCGTTTCCGTCCCCACCATTTTCGCGCGTCAGACAGCCGGCAAGTCCCATAGCGGCGGCCCCCATCCCGGCCGCGCGCACGAACGATCGTCGGTGCATTACTGGGTTGTTACACTGAGTGGTCTTAAGCGGCGTGATCGATCCGTTCACCGCTTTGGCGCCGGTACCGACGTCGTGGGGCATCTCCGCGCCCTCACTCCCTCGACTCGCCCGCCGTCGCCCACCGACTTTTTCTCAGTGGCCGTCGACTAGCGACTCGAGCATGGCTTCCGTACGGACACTCGTCAACGCGGTCATCGGCGCGGTCGTCGGCGTCGTCCTCTCCTTTCTCCCGATATCGCCGGCAATCGGCGGGGCGGTGGCCGGCTTCCTCGAGGGACCCGACGGCCGGGACGGACTCGTCGCCGGCACGCTAGCAGGACTGATCATGTTCTTGCCGATGGCCGGCATAGCGATGTTCCTGCTCGTTTTCTTCGGCTTCGGCGTCGGGTTCGTCGGCGTCCCCGCCAGCGGCGCCCTGTTCGGGCTGGTGGTGTTCGGACTGATCGCGGGGACGCTGTTCGTCACCATCGTCGGCCTCTCGATCCTCGGCGGACTACTCGGCGCGTACGTCGCGCGGGAGTACCCCGACAAACACGCCGCCTCGCGGGAAACGATCGGAATGGATCGAGGACCAGCCCATTCGACCGACGTGTCGTCGACCCCACGATCACCCTCCGACACGGCCGATCGGGTCGACCGCTCCGACGCCGATCGGGCCGACGACCGCCAGTCGGACTCCTATTGGGATCGTGACCGACCGCCGGTCACCGACGACCGCGAGGAACACCGGACCGGCTCTCGAGACGAGGCCGCCGATGAGCGCGACGACGGGCGAGATAGCGACGCTCGAGATGCCGACGATTCGCGATAGATCACCGGCCGATCGCCGGGCCGTCTCGATCACCGACCGCCTCGATCGCCGACCGCCTACTTGTACCGGAGCGCGTCGATCGGATCCGTCCGCGCGGCCCGCCAGGCGGGATACAGGCCGGAGACGATGCCGACCAGAACGCCGACGACGATGGCGAGCGCGACGTACTCGAGCGGGTAGACCAGCGGGAGGTCGATGTACCACGCGCCGAGATAGCCCGTCGCGAACCCGAGTGCGGTCCCGAGCACCGCGCCGACGAGGCCGAGGATCACCGACTCCATCAGGAAGAGGCCGAGCACGTCGCGGTTCTGCGCACCGACGGCTTTCATGATGCCGATTTCGCGCGTGCGCTCGGTGACCGACACCAGCATGATGTTCGCGATTCCGATCGAGCCGACGAGCAGCGAGATCGCCGCGATGCCGACGATGAAGCTCTGGAGCAGGTTCAGGATGTCCTGTACCTGCTGGAGGAGCTCAGTACTCGTCTCGAGCGAGACGACGAGATCGTCTCCCAGGAACTCGCTCGCGTCGGACTCGTCGCTCTCGAGGTAGTTCGTGGCGGCGTCTCGAGCGGCCTCGATGGCCGCGTCGTCGCTCGACTCGGCCTCGACCACGATGGCGGTGAACCGGACGTTTTCGGCGCTCGAGTCGCCGTCTGCCCCGTCCTGTATCGAGAGCGTGCGGGTTTGCAGGCCGCCAGTGTCAGTGTGACTCGCGGCTCCGTACCGTTCCGCGTTGCTCGTAGTAACTAGCTGTCCACCGCCGCTCGCGTTCGTCGGCTGTCCGCTGTCGTTCGCTCCCGTTTCGCCGCTTTGATTCGTCCCGCCGCTCTGATTCGCCCCGCCGTTCTGGCTGGCTCCGTCTCCCTGACTGGTTCCGGCGCCCAGTCCCGCAATCTGCTCCGTGTAGTAGGGGTCGGTCGGAACGTAGATTCGCGGCGCGCTCTCGAAGCCTTCGAACGGACTCAACCCCTCCGACGTCTCGGTGATTCCGACGACCTCGGTTTCGATCTCCTGACCGCCGAGCAGGGTGAGCGTGACGGTGTCGCCGACCGCCACCTCATCTTCGAACTGGCCGGCTGCAGCGGGGTTGAGCACCGCTTGGGTCTCCCCCATCTCGAACCGTTCGCCCTCTTCGAGATTGTCGTCCCCGATATACGACGGCCCGGACGCGACCACCCCGTCGCCCTGTGGGACCGTCTCGTTTCCGCTGGAGACCGTCTGCGCCTGTAACGGCGCGTAGCCGTAGGCCGCCTCGACCTCCTCGAGTTCGCCGACGGCCTCGAGGTCGCTCTGGCTGAAGATCGGCTGTCCGCCGGCACCCGGTCCGGCCTCGACGTCGGGATCTGCCGCCCAGCCGTAGAGGGACCGCTGGTCGTCGGGGCTGATGTCGCCGATGATACCCGCCTGCAGGCTCGCGCCGAGCGTGACGAACGCGATCACCGCCGCGATGCCGATGACGATTCCGAGCATCGTCAGTCCAGATCGAAGTTTGTGGCCGGCGATCGAGCGCCATGAGAGCCGCAGCGTCTCGAGGACCTTCATCTCTCCTCGACCCCGTCGAGCTCCTCGATTCGCTCGATCTCGCCGTCGAGCAGGTGGACGATTCGCTCGGCGCGCTCTGCGACGTGGCGCTCGTGGGTCACGACGATCATGGTCGTTCCGCCGCCGTGAAACGCCGCGAAGAGGTCGAGCACCTGCGACTCGGTCTCGGTGTCGAGATTCCCCGACGGCTCGTCCGCGAGGACGATCGCCGGGTCGTTCACCAGCGCTCGAGCGAGCGCGACCCGCTGGCGCTGGCCGCCCGAAAGCTCGTTCGGCAGGTGGTCGATCCGGTCTCCCAGTCCGACGCGCTCTAAGAGTTCGCGCGCCCGGTCGCGCCGATCGCCTCGAGAGATCCCCTGAAATAGTTGTGGAAGCGCGACGTTCTCGAGGGCGTTCAGCCGCGGCATGAGGTTGAACGTCTGGAAGACGAAGCCGACCTCGCTGCCGCGCAACCGGGTTCGCTCGCGGCCGGAGAGGTCGCGCACGTCCCTGCCGTCGACGACGACCGCCCCCGCCGTCGGCGTATCGAGACAGCCGACGAGGTTCATCAGCGTCGACTTGCCCGAGCCGCTCGGGCCCATGATCGCGGTGTAGGATCCGCGGGGAATCTCGAGCGAGACGCCGTCGAGCGCGTGGACGGGCTCGCCGAGCTGATAGGTTTTCCGGACGTCCTCGAGCGCGACCGCTACGTCGGGCTCCGAAATCGTCCCCGTGTTCGACATGGTGGTCTCCTCCACATCGTCGGCGAAAAACCTTCGCGGGTGTTCCACCGGGTGCAGACCGCTCGCCGTCGCCAGCGGACGGGAGGTGCAACGTTTTTTGCGCCCCCGCACAGTGCTCGAGACATGAAGCGCACGGGCGGCTCCGACGAGGCGAAACGCCGGGCGGGCGAACGCGCCGCCGCGGAGGTCGAAGACGGGTTCGTCGTGGGGCTCGGCACCGGCTCGACGACGGCCCACGCGATCAGGGCGATCGGCGAGGCGGTCGAGAACGGCCTCGAGGTTCGGGGCATCCCCACGTCCTTTCAGTCCCGACAGCTCGCGCTCGAGGTCGGGATCCCGCTCACGTCGCTGGATGCGGTCTCGAGCGTCGACCTCGCCATCGACGGCGCCGATCAGGTGGTCGACACCGACGACGGCACCGAGCAGGTCCTCGAGCGGTCCGACGCGGGCGACGGCGACCTGATCAAAGGCGGCGGCGCGGCCCACACGCGCGAGAAGATCGTCGACGCCGCGGCCGATCGGTTCGTCGTCGTGGCAGATCCTTCGAAGCTCGTCGACCGCCTCTCGGGACCCGTCCCGCTCGCGGTGGTTCCCGACGCCCACACGGTGGTCGCAGACGCAGTCCGCGAACTGGGCGGGGAGCCGTCCATTCGGGCGGCCGAGTGCAAGGACGGCCCCGTCGTCACCGACGCCGGCAACCTCGTGCTCGATTGTTCGTTCGGCCCGCTCGAGGATCCGGAGCACCTCGCGAGCCGACTTGCGTCGATCCCCGGCGTCGTCGAGCACGGGCTGTTCGTCGGGCGAACCGACGCGACCTACGTCGGGTCCGAGTCGGGCGTCGAGGTTCGCGAGTACTGAGCGACTGGCGGCAGGCGATTTTGGTGACGGGCGGTTATTGCCAGCGGACGGCTATTGACGACAGGCGACTCTCTCCGAGAGACGACTACCGTGGCGAAAGCCGATTGCTGACGAAGCGCCTCCCGACGAAAAGCGCCTATGCCGAGAGACGACCCCCTCAACCAAACGTGCGAGTCACAGGTCGGCGCCCCGGAACCGGCGGTGTCCGAACCACGTCGCGAACGCGATCCAGCCCAGCAGGACCGCGACGGCGAACGCCGGGCGCTCGTAGAACGCGGGCTCCTGGGGCGGTCGAATAAAGCCGATTCCGCCGAGGGCCGGGAATACGTCTGCGATCAGGTAGGTGTAGGCCGCCATCGGATTCAACGCGACGACGAAGGCGTACCACGCGGGGAAGGTCTCCGGATACGACAGGCCGTTGATAGCGTACACGACGAGGCGGGGGAACTGCGCCCAGATGTTGGCGGCGAAGATCACGAAGGTAGTGAACGCGGCGACGGTCGCTCGAGTCGCCGTTCGCGTCGTCGCCGATAGCAACACCGCGATGGCGGTGAACGTAATCGCGAGGAGGATCAACACGAGCGTGGACCCGACGAGGGTGACGGGGTCGATGGAGATCCCGCGGAAGTAGGCGATTGGGAGGGCGACGACGGTCGCGAGCAGTATCGCCGTCGTGATGAGGATACTGCGCCCGATCAGCGTCCCGAGGACGACCGTCTTCCGCGAGAACGGGAGCCCGAGAACGACCGTCAACGCGCCGGACGTCCGCTTTTCGACGAGCGAGGAACAGAAGAATCCGAGCACGAGCAGGGGCGTGAGCAACGTAAGCGGGGACGAGAGTTTCGTGAACAGTTCGACGTCCGCGGGGTCGATCGCCGGATTGGCCGTGGCGGTGTTAGTCACCCAGAACCCGACGAGCGCGTACAGTCCGAGGATCACCTGCGCCTGTCGCTCGCGGACGGTGTCGCGAACGTCTTCGCGAACGTACAGCCCCAGTCGCGAGCCGTCGTCGACCGCCATCAGGCGACACCCCGCGTGTAGTGCTCGAAGAGGTCGTCGAGCGACGTCTCGCTGGTCGTCACGTTCGTCACGTCGGCCGCCGACTCGTGGAAGGCGGCGATCACGGGCGCTTTCGCGTCGTTTCGACAGGCGACGACGACCGACGTTCCGTTCGTTCGAACGTCGGCGACGCCGTCGATCTCGCCCACCCGAGCGGGGACGTCCGACGGGACCGTCGACAGTTCGACCGTGACCTTGGCCGACTGGCCGGTCTCAGACCGGAGGCTCTCGAGGTTATCGACGGCGACCAGTTGCCCGGCGTCGAGGATACCGACCCGGTCGCAGACCGACTCGACCTGCTCTAAGATGTGACTCGAGAAGAAGACCGTCGCGCCGCGTGCGTTCTCCTCGCGGACGATTTTGCGCATGGTTCGTGCTCCGTTGGGGTCGAGTCCCGTCGATGGCTCGTCCAGAATCAGGAGGTCGGGTTCGCCGGCGAGGGCCATCGCGAGCATGAGTCGCTGGGCCATCCCCTTCGAGTACTCCTCGACGGGGTACTCGTCGGGCCCGCGCATGTCGACCCGCTCGATGAGTTCGTCCGGGTCGTCGTCTGCGTCCTTGGCGTCGATGGCAAACTCGACGTGTTCGCGGCCCGTTCGCTCGCCGATCGGGCCGTAGCCGTCGGGGAGCACGCCGATCCGCTCTCTGGCGGCGACGCTCTCGTCGGGGATCTCGTTGCCGAACACCTGAACCGAGCCCTCTGTCGGTTCGGCGTAATCGAGGAGGAGGTCGATCGTCGTCGACTTGCCGGCCCCGTTCGGGCCCAAAAAGCCGAATATCTCACCCTCGCGAACGGTGAGATCGAGGTCCTGTACGGCCGTGACCGAGCGGTTTCCGAAGAAACCGAAACTCGTGTACCGCTTGGTCACGCCGCTGAGTTCGATGGCGGCCATACTCGAGAGCGAGCGCCCAGGCACATAGACTTTATTATGCGTTGTCATTTGGGCCGGGTCGGATTTGGCCCGGTCCTGCTCGACGGATGCGTCCCTACAATCGATGGATGCGCCCATACAAGACGGACGGCGTACCGGCGGCGACCACTTTCACCCCGATACACGAATTCTTAACCGGGGCCGCCTCGAACCGACGGCAATGGCAGCGACGGACGAGGAGATCCCCTCCATCGATCACCCCCTGCTCGAGCCGGACTTCCTCGAGCGCCGACTCTATCAACTGAAACTCGCGGGCACGGCCGCGAACGACCACACGCTCGTCTGTCTCCCGACCGGGCTGGGCAAGACGACGGTGAGCCTGCTCGTGACCGCCCGCAGGCTTGAGGAGGTCGGCGGCAAGTCGCTCATGCTCGCGCCGACGAAACCCCTCGTCCAGCAACACGCGGAGTTCTATCGCGAGGCCCTCCAGATACCCGACGACGAGATCGTCGTCTTCACGGGCGACGTGAGTCCGGACGATCGGGCCGCGCTGTGGGACGAATCGACCGTCATCATGGCGACGCCGCAGGTCATCGAGAACGATCTCGTCGGCAGCCGCGTCTCGCTTTCCGACGTGACCCACATCACCTTCGACGAGTGCCACCGGGCGACCGGCGACTACGCCTACAACTACATCGCAGAGCGGTACCACGCCGACGCGAACCAGCCCCTCGTGACCGGGATGAGCGCGTCTCCGGGCGGCGACGAGGAGGCCATCCTCGAGGTCTGTGAGAACCTCGGACTCCACGAGGTCGAGGTGATGACCGAGGAGGACGCCGACGTGGCGGAGTTCACCCACGACACCGACGTCGAGTGGGAGCGGATCGACCTCCCCGAGGCGGTCATCGAGATCCGCGACGCCCTGAACGAGGTGATCACGGAGCGCCTCGAGAAACTCAAGGAACTCGGCATCGCGAAGTCGACCCAGCCCGATCAGTCCCAGAAGGATCTAAACCGGATGCGCGCCGAGTTACAGGAGCTGATCAACAACGACCAGTCGGAGGGGTTCAAAGGCATGTCCGTCCACGCCGAGGTGATGAAGCTCCGGCAGGCGGTGACGCTCGTCGAGACCCAGAGCGTCGAGGCGCTGCGGCGGTACTTCGACCGCCAGCGCAATCAGGCCCGATCCTCGGGCGCATCGAAGGCGAGCCAGCGACTCGTCTCGGACCCGCGGGTCAAAGAGTCGATGCGGAAAGCCGAGAAGTACGACGAACTCCACCCCAAGTATCGCAAGACGCGGATGCTGCTCGCCGAAACGCTCGGCCTCGAGGGCGGCGAGCGGGTCATCGTGTTCACCGAGTCCAGAGACACCGCGGAGGCGCTGACGGACTTCCTCGACGACAGCTTCGACGCCAAACGCTTCGTCGGCCAGGGCGACCGCGAGGGCTCCGACGGGATGACCCAGACCCAACAGCAGGAGGTGCTGAACGACTTTCGGGCGGGCGAGTTCGAGGTGCTCGTCTCGACCTCCGTCGCCGAGGAGGGCCTGGATGTCCCCGAAGTCGACCTCGTACTCTTTTACGAACCCGTGCCGACGGCGATCCGATCCATCCAGCGCAAGGGCCGTACCGGCCGCCAGTCCGAGGGTCGCGTCGTCGTCCTGATGGCAGAAGACACCCGCGACGAGGCCTATTTCTGGATCTCCCGACGCCGCGAGAAGGAGATGGAGAACGAACTGCGCGAACTGAAGGGGATGGCCGACGACTTAGAGGAGGAACTCGACGACGCCCAGCAGTCACTCGCCGCGTTCGAGAGCGGTGGCGGGGGCGGGGACGGGGCCGGGAGCAATAGCGGAAGTGCCACTGCGAGCGAAACCGAAGTGGAAGTGAACAACGGAACGCAGAAATCGCCCGATGGAGCTGCCTCTTCCAGTGGAAATGAGGGGGTTGCCGATCGGCCGGGACTGCGCGAATTCGACGGCGGCGACGGCGGTGATGACGGTGATGACGGCGACGGCGGTGACCGGACCGACGACTCCGCGGACGCCGAGGTCGAACCGCACGAGCCCCACGCCGAGGGCGACGCGATCGAGATTGTCGCCGACCAGCGCGAGATGGACGCGAACATCGCTCGAGAGCTCTCGAAACGCGAGGACGTCGAGATCCGCCTCGAGACCCTCGATGTGGGCGACTACGTGCTCTCGGATCGGGTCGTCGTCGAGCGCAAGTCGGTCGCCGACTTCGTGGACTCGCTGGTCGGGGGCGATCGGTCGGTCTTCGAGCAGGTCGGCGCGATGGCCAGACACTACTCCCGTCCGGTCGTCGTCGTCGAGGGCGACGGGCTGTACGAACAGCGGGACGTCCACCCGAACGCGGTCAGAGGCGCGCTCTCGAGTCTCGCTGTCGACTTCGGCGCGAGCGTGCTCCGGACCGAGGACGAAACCGACACGAAGGAACTGCTCGGCGTTATCGCCGGGCGCGAACAGGAGACGTCGGACCGCGAGGTCTCGGTCCACGGCGAGAAACAGAGCAAGACACTCGCCGAACAACAGGAGTACGTCGTCGGCTCCATCGCCGAAATCGGGCCGGTGACCGCCCGGTCGTTACTCGAGGAGTTCGGCACCGTCGAGGCGGTGATGATCGCGACCGAAGACGAGTTACAGGCCACAGACGGCGTCGGGTCGGTCACCGCAGAGCGGATCCGCGAGGTCGTCGGGAGCGACTACACCGGCTCTGGAAAATAACCGGCACAGAAGATTCAACGTCACCTCACCGCAACGCCGACAGCGCCTCGCTCGCCTCGCGAGCGGCCTCGAGACACTCTTTGGCGTATCTGGGGTCGTCCGTTTCGGCGGCCTTCCGTGCGAACCGCTCGAGGGATTCGACCAGCGCGTCTCGGCCGGCTTCGATGTCGCCCTCGACCGCGACGGGAGCGGAGCGGTCGTCGCCGGCGCGGGTCCGGGAGGGCGTTGTGCTCGGCGCGGTTCGAGGCGACTCGTCCCGGGTCTCGGACGGCTGTGCGGCCGGTCGGTCGGGGCTCGAGCGCTCGGTCGAACCGTCTCGAGGCTGGGCCGGCGATGTCTGCTCCGTCGCCGTCACACCCGATCGGTCGGCGGCTGTCTCGGACGCGTTGGCGGTCATCCCGGACGCGTCGGCGGTCGTCTCGGACACATCGACTGGCCCGGACGCATCGGCGGCTTCGGATGGGTTCACCGGCTCGGACGCATCCGCTGGCGTCGCGGTATCCGCCTCGGACCCCGCGGCCGGGGGTTGGCCGTCGGGAGCGCTCGCCTGTTGTGAATCCTGCGTCGTCGACTCGTCGGCCGGAGACGCCTCCACGCCCTCGGGGCTGCCGTGACAGGACGGACAGAAGGTGGTGCCGTTCTGCTGGAAGAGCGGATCGCCGCAGGTGTTACAGTGGGTGTTGGTCATCCGCGCCCCCTTGAGCAGGAGGTCGCTCATCCGCTGGGTCGCCTCCCGCTCGCGTTTGTCCTGCTCGTACTTCTCCCGAAGCTTCTCCCGCTCGGCTTCCTTGTCGAAGTCGCTCATACTCGTCTCAACGGGCTGGAACGTCGAAAAAGCTGCGAAGGCGGGGCAGGCGCGTTCGGACGGTCAATCTCGGTCGTCTCCATCAGCGAACGGCCCCCTCGAGCGCGGCGACCGCCGCCTCGGGTGTGTCGACAGTCTCGATTCCGGGGACCTCGTGCGTGTCGATCCCGACGATCGGGCGGTCGTAGACCTGCGCGAGGCCGATCTCAGAGAGCGTCCCCGCGCCGCCGGCCAGCGCGAGGACGGCGTCCCCGTTCATCGGGACGAGCGCGTTTCGGGCGTGGCCGAGCCCCGTCGCGATGGCCGTGTCGACGTACTCGTTGGCGTCGGCTCGTCGATCGGTCGGCAAGATCCCGATCGTCTCGCCGCCTTCGGATTTCGCGCCGCGACAGACCGCTTCCATCGTACCGCCCAACCCGCCACAGACGACCGTGTGGCCGCTCGCCGCGAGCGCTTTCCCGACTGCGACCGCGGTTCGCTCCTGTCCTCCCGTAATCGTTCCGCCGCCGACGACGCTCACGCGCATACTCGAGTTTCGACACCCCGTCCTATGATCGGTTCGGTCGTCGACGGTGTGTAGAGAACTCGAATGCTCCCTCGTTCACTCGACGACCATCGATCTGACGAGGGGTATCTCGTCCAAACCGACGGGTTTCGACGGATTTAACGCGTGGGATGGTGCACCATTACGTGGTATGACGAAAGTTAGCGTGGTCGGCGCGGCCGGGACGGTCGGGGCCGCCGCAGGCTACAACATCGCGCTTCGAGATATCGTGGACGAACTCGTCTTCGTCGACATTCCGGACAAGGAAGACGACACGATCGGACAGGCGGCCGATACGAACCACGGCGTGGCCTACGACTCCAACACGGTCATCCGACAGGGGGGATACGAGGACACCGCAGGCTCGGACGTGGTCGTCATCACGGCGGGCATCCCGCGCCAGCCGGGACAGACCCGAATCGACCTCGCGGGCGACAACGCGCCGATCATGGAGGACATCGGCTCCTCGCTCGCGGAGCACAACGACGACTTCGTCACGATCACCACGTCGAACCCGGTCGACCTGCTCAACCGGCACCTCTACGAGACCGGCGAGCGCGCACGGGAGCAGGTAATCGGCTTCGGCGGCCGACTCGATTCGGCTCGCTTCCGGTACGTGATCGCCCAGCGCTACGACGTTCCCGTCCAGAACGTCGAAGCTACCATTCTCGGCGAGCACGGCGACGCGCAGGTGCCCGTCTTCTCGAAGGTCCGGGTCAACGGCCGCGACCTCGAGTTCACCGACGACGAGAAGGCGGAACTCCTCTCGGAACTCCAGACCTCGGCGATGAACGTCATCGAGAAGAAAGGCGCGACCCAGTGGGGGCCGGCCACCGGTGTCGGTCACATGGTCGAGGCCGTCCTCCGCGATACGGGCGAAGTGCTACCCGCGAGCGTAAAACTCGAGGGCGAGTTCGGACACGAGGGGACCGCCTTCGGCGTCCCCGCCAAGCTCGGCGCGAACGGAATCGAAGAGATCGTCGAGTGGGACCTCTCGGAGTTCGAGCGCAACGAACTCGGCGAGGCCGCGGAGAAACTCTCGGAACAGTACGAGAAGATCTCGTAGGCGTCCCGTCCCGTTGGAGCGATTTTCGTCGGTTCACCACCGACTCCTAGTAGCTCTCCGAGAGGTCTCGGAGCGTCTCGAGTCCGTCCTCGGCCTCCAGTTTGTTCTGCTCGAGGGCGTCGGTGCCGTCCGCATCGAGGTCGATTCGGTCCGCGAGCACCAACAGCGCCTCTAGCTGCGTGATCTCGAGGCGCTCGACCGCTTTTCCGGTTTCGGTCGTCTCGAAGTCCGCGAGATCCGACCGTTCTATATCGGCGACGACGGCCTCGTGGACTTCGAGGATGCCCTCGAGCGTCGCCGGGTCGCGGCCGGACGGCTCGGCGTTTATCGCGTCGAAGACGTCCTCGGCTCGATCGCGTTGCGCTCGAGTGGCCTCGTGATGACTCGCAAAGAAGTCCGCGACGTCCTGGTCGGTCGCGTTCGACGCCAGTTCGGGCTGGAGGTCGTCGAGCGCGTTTTGTACGCCGTAGTACTCCTCGAGTTTCCGCTCGAACAGCTGGCGCTCGCTTTCGATGGTCATGGGTCTCGTGCAACGACTCGACTCCGGCGCAAATAGCTGGGACTTTCATATTCAGCACGTCGACCGGAGCGTGAGAGTCAGGAGAGAACCGATCGATCAGGGAATCAACTGCTCGCCGTCGTCGTCGTAGATCGTAATCGCGTCGACGGGACAGGTCCGGGCCGCGAACTTCGCGTCGAGTTCCGCATCACCGGGAACGTCGCGGACGAAGATCCCTTCCGTTTCCTCCTCGCTGCCCTCGAGAACTGCTTTGCCCGCCGACTTGTCTTTCGAGAACGCGTCCCACTCGGCGACACACTGGTACATTCCGATGCACGTGTCCTCGTCGAATTCGACTCTCATGCTCGAAGGTTCGTGAGTCACCGACATACCGCTTCCGGACCGGATTTCGAGCCAGAACAGAGATGACAATAGTAATACAACTAGCCAGTAAATTAAAATGAATACGATATAGGTTTGGTATTATAATGTCCGAGAAGGAAGGATATTTGGGAGACCGTACCACAGAGCAACGATACTCGCGGCGGCGGATCGTCGCGGGTGCCGGCGGAATCGTCGGCGCTGGCATACTGGGAGCGGGCGTACAGACTCAGATCGTTCGCTCACAGGAAGCACCGCCGAGCGGAACCGATACGGACGTCTACGCGGAAGGCTGCGAGGACGTCGATCACTGGGAACTCACGCTCGAGGAGGCGAACGAAGACTGGAGTGCTCGAGCGGATCCGAGTCTGTACTGTTCGGTCCCGTGTTCGTTGACCGATACCGACAACGTCGCGATCGGCCAGCAAGTCCGGATCGGCAACGGAACCGGCGAGTTCGAAAACGCGGTCTACACCGTCGCGTCGGAACACGAAACCGATGAGACGCTCTGGCTGACCGCGAGCGGGCTCGACCGGATCGACGCGAGCGACTCGGAGACGGTAACACTCGGGTCCAGCGCGATCCATCCGAGCTACAACACCCGTCAAGGCGGGGAGCTCAACGACGAGTACGTCGAATATCTGGTCAATGGCGACGATGGCGGCGACGGGAACGACGTCGTCGTCCTCGCACCCCACGGTGGCTACATCGAGTACGGTACCGACTTTCAGGCGGAGCGGGTCGCCGAATCGATCGGCGCGACGGGGTGGATCTGCTCGGGCTTTAACGCGGGCGGCGGCGGGTTCGACCGCTGGCACACCTACTCTACCGAGATCCACCGGCGATCGTTCCCCGAACTCGACTCGCTGCTCGAGCAAGAGTTCGAGTGGGGCGTCGCCTTCCACGGCTATTCGAACGGTGAGATACTGGTCGGCGGTACTGCAGACGAGTCGGACAAAGCGATCGTCGTCGAGGCGATCGAAGATCTGCTCCCCGATCAAACGGTCACCGTCGTCGAACGCGACGCTACGGAGTACACCGGGGCGAACCCGGAGAACGTGCTCAACGATCTCGCACCGATCGGCCAGACCATCCAGATCGAACAGCCCACCGACGTCAGAGAGAGCGACTGGTCGGTCGTCGCCGATGGCGTCGTCGACGCCCTCGAGACGATCCGCGGGTGACACGATACATTCGAGACGATCCGCGAATGGGACGACTCGCTCGGAGACGATAGTTTAAACCGCGGGACGGCACAAGAGCGTGTAATGAACGTCGAGGAGCTGTCGGGGCTCCCGCCCGGGGCGCTCGAGCACTTTCGAGACGAGGGTATCGAGGAGCTGTATCCGCCCCAGGCCGAGGCCGTCGAAGCGGGGATTCTCGAGGGGGACAGTCTCGTCGCCGCGGTGCCGACCGCAAGCGGGAAGACGATGATCGCGGCCCTCTCGATGCTTTCGGCCGTCCAGCGCGGCGGAAAAGCGCTCTACATCGTGCCGCTTCGCGCCCTGGCCAGCGAGAAGAAGGCCGAGTTCGACGCCTACGAGGAGTTCGGCGTGACGACCGGCGTCACGACGGGCAACTACGAGTCGACCGACGAGTGGCTCGCCACGAAGGACCTGATCGTCGCGACCAGCGAGAAGGTCGACTCGCTCGTGCGAAACGGCGCGGACTGGCTCTCGGATCTCACCTGCGTCGTCAGCGACGAAGTTCACCTCATCGACGACCGGAACCGGGGACCGACCCTCGAGGTGACCCTCGCCAAACTCCGAGAACTCAACCCAGGCCTCCAGACGGTCGCACTCTCCGCGACGGTCGGCAACGCCGACGAGATCGCAGACTGGCTCGAGGCCGACCTCGTCGACACCGACTGGCGGCCGATCGACCTCCAGATGGGGGTCCACTACGGCAACGCACTGGAGTTTCACGACGGCTCCACGAGGGAGGTTCCCGTCGAGGGCTCGGAGAAACAAGAAGCCGCGCTCGTCCGCGACATCCTCCAGGAAGGCGGCTCGTCGCTCGTGTTCGTCAGTTCGCGTCGAAACGCCGAGGCCGCCGCACGGCGACTCTCGCAGGTATCGAGTCGCGAACTGACCGACGAAGAGCGATCGAAACTGTCGGAACTCGCCGACGACATCCGCAACGTGAGCGACACCGAGACGAGCAAGGACCTCGCAGACTGCGTCGAGCGCGGGGCCGCCTTCCACCACGCGGGGCTCGCGAGCGAGCACCGAACGCTCGTCGAGGACGCCTTTCGGGACCGTCTGCTCAAGATGATTTCCGCGACGCCGACGCTCGCGGCGGGAGTCAATACCCCGGCTCGCCGCGTCATCGTCCGCGACTGGCGTCGGTTCGACCCCACCGCGGGCGGCATGTCTCCCCTCGATGTCCTCGAGGTCCACCAGATGATGGGCCGTGCCGGCCGGCCGGGGCTCGATCCCTACGGCGAAGCCGTTCTGCTGGCGAACAGCCACGACGAACGCGAAGAGCTGTTCGAGCGGTACGTCTGGGGCGAACCCGAACCCGTTCGATCGAAACTCGCAGCCGAACCCGCGCTGCGCACGCACGTCCTCGCGACCATTGCCTCCGGTTTCGCGCGAACTCGCGAGGGGCTGCTCGAGTTCATGCAGGCGACGCTCTATGCGAGCCAGTCGACAGAGGGAAGCCGACTCGAGTCGGTCACCGACGACGTACTCGAGTACCTCGAGTCGAACGACTTCATCGAGCGCGAGGGCGGAGCGTCGACAGCAGGATCCACGGAGACCGATCAGACCGTGGAGGCCGCAACTGACGCGTTCGTCTCCGCGTCGGAACTCACGGAGGATTCAGACGCCGGGAGCGATGGAGCCCAAGCGGCGGACAGCGCCGCGGTCGACCTGACCGCGACGAGTCTGGGACACACCGTTTCGCGGCTCTACCTCGATCCGATGACCGCCGCCGAAATCGTCCACGGCCTCGAGTCCGCGGACGATCGGCCGACGGCGCTCGGGCTCTATCAACTCATATCGCGCACGCCGGACATGTACGAGCTCTACCTCCGCTCCGGTGAGGACGAGACGTTCGGCGAACTCTTCTACGAGCGCGAGCCCGAACTGCTCGGCGACGCGCCGAGCGAGTACGAAGACGCCCGATTCGAAGACTGGCTCGCGTCGCTGAAGACGGGCAAACTGCTCGAGGACTGGGCCGACGAACAGGATGAAGACCGGCTCACCGACGAGTACAAGATCGGGCCGGGCGACCTCCGCGGGAAGGTCGATACGGCGGAGTGGCTGCTCGGAGCGGCCGAATCGCTCGCGAACGAGATCGGGAGCGAGTGGACCGTCGCGGTCCGGGAGGCCCGCGCCCGCGTCGAACACGGGGTGCGCGAGGAACTGCTCGAGCTCGTCTCGGTTCGGGGCGTCGGCCGCAAGCGCGCTCGACAGCTCTACGACGTCGGCATCGAAGGCCCCGCGGACCTCCGAACCGCCGACAAGGGCGTCGTTCTCGCGGTGCTCAAGGGAGAGAAGACCGCGGCGAACATCCTCGAGAACGCCGGCCGCGAGGATCCGTCGATGGACGGCGTCGAGCCCCGGACCGATCTCGAGGGCGTCGAGGTGAGGACGGACCGTGGCGGGAGTCGAGCGACGACCGACGGAAACGGCGGGACGGACGAGCCCGACGACGATCAAGCCAGCCTGGGTGATTTCTGATGGAGGTGCTCGAGGGCCGACTCGCGGTCGAGGATCTCGACGCGTTCGTCGCTCGACTTGGCGAACTGAGTGAGCGACACGAGGTAACGATCCAGGCGTTCGACGCGACCTATCTCGCGGGTCGACGCCACCTCGAGCGATCGGTCGAACTGGCCGACCGCGCGCTCGAGCGCGGCGAGAACGTCGCTCGCGATCGGGCGGTCGAAATCCTGCTGTACACCGCCGGCCGCAGACAGATCGACCGCGCGCTCGAGATGGGCGTGAGCGAGGGCAAAAATCGCGTCGCGGTGCTGTTCGATGCCGGTCCGGACGGCGAGCCGAGCGCGGAAGCGCGCGCCAGCGAGGCGTTCGAAGACGCCGAACAGTTCGAGCCCGAGCCGACGATCGCGACGGCCGCGGAGAGGGGGCCTGAGACGCCGGACGAGACGCTCGAGACGCCGAACGAGGAAACGCTGCAGACGTACTTCGATATCACCGACGCCGAGCGCGCGGCGACCGACGCGAGTCTCGAGGACCTGGTCTGCGAGCGGGTCGCGCTGCTCGAGGTCGAAAAGTAACCGGCGATCTCTCGCCGGTTCGAACCACTTGACCGCTCTTCGATGCAGTCGTTCAGTCGTCGCCCTCGAACCGAGCGCGTCTGGATTCGTTCAACGCATCACAGATGCCGCCCTGCCCGGACATGTTGACCTGCGCGAGTCGGCCGCGTCGGTGGACGAGTTCGAACTCGTCGGAATCGATCGGCTCCCCTTCGGGTGTGCGAAAGAGAACATCGTCCGGGTTAGCCCCGATCCCCGCCTCCTGTGCTTTCTCGAGGTAGCTCTCGATCGGTTCGAGCGGCGCGGTCGCGGTAAATCCCCGGTCGGAAAGCTCGATCGCGGCGATGCCGGCCGACTCGTCGCGCTCTATGTCACGCCGCCGCAGCGAAACGATTCGGGCCGGCTCGAGGCCGACTCCCAGCAGCGCTTCGATCGCGTCGTACTGGCGGCCGACTCGAGCCTTCTCGTCGAGTTGGGCGCGAACGTCCTCGATTTCGCCGTCGGCGTCGGGGAACGCGGCCTCGAAAGAGCGGCGCTCGTTGACGCCCCGATTGATCTCGGTCTCGTGGAGGTGTTCCTGCAGGACGATTTCCGCAGTCTCGACGCTCGAGAGCGCTTCGACGGCGTCGCGGGCGTCGGTCGCCATCATCCAGGCGAACGCCGGCGAACACCACGCCGTTGGAAGGGTGAATCGGACCGTCACCCGCGACCCGTCGATCTCGATCTCGTCGACGTACTCGAGGTCGACGATCGAGCGGTCGAGCTCGGGGTCGGTCACCCGCCGGAGACGATCGCGCACGGTGGCCCGATCCGGGCCGTTCGAGGCGTCGTGCGGCGTGCTCGAGTTCGACGCCATCAGTCTGCCGCTGCCGGTTCGCCGCCCGCGTAGTGGTCTGCCAGTTCGAACGTCTCGGTGATCTCGTCGTCCCGGAAAGCTCGTTTTTTCTCCTCGATGTCGATGTCGTAGAGTTCGGCCGCGTTCTCGCCCATCACCTTCCGTTTGGTCTCGAGGTCCCACTCGACGCCGTACTCGGCGCGGTGTTCCGGCGTCAGTTCGGCTTCGATCACTTCCTCGACGAGCCAGTCGGGGTTCCAGATAGCGTAATCCGAACCGAAGAGGACCCGGTCCTCACCGAGCCACCAGAGCAGTTCTGACATGATCTCGGAGAACTTGCCGGGTCGATTCTGGGCGAACGGGGCGGCGACCGCGAGCCCGCCGTAGACGTTCGGCTCCTGACCCGCAATCCAGCAGAAATCGTCGAGACGCGGGAGACCGACGTGCTCGACGACGAAGTTGAGGTCGGGGAACGACGACGCGGCGTCGTCAACGTCCTTGACGTCGAACGCGTCGCGATTGAGCGGACGGATCGTCGGCCCCTTGTGGGGGTGGACGTTCTCGATACCGAGTTCCGCGCACTTCTCGAGGAAGCGAAACGCCTCTTCGCTGTCGAGTCGCCAGCCTTTCGAGTCGCCGCGCCACTCCGCGGTGTAGAGTTTGACTCCCTGCAGGTCGTAGGTCTCGTCGAGTTCCTCGAGGTACTCGAGGCCCTCGTCGCCGTCGCGCGGGTCGAAGGTGCCGTTGAGGACGAACCGCTCCGGGTACGCCGTCGCGAGTTCGGCGTTCTGTTCGGTCGTGTTAAAGCCCTCGTCGTAGAAGTCGGTCAGGTACGTCGGCTGGAAGATGGCCATGTCCGCAGCCGCGTTTCCGAACAGGTCCTCGAGCATCCGTTCGCTCCCGTACTGTCGATACTCATCGATATCCCACTGCAGTTCCTCCGGCGTGAACGACGTGTGGTAGTCGTAGAAACACTGGATGAACTGTTCGCCGCCCTCGTGGATGATGTTCTGCTCGCTCGCGTCCCACAGATGGACGTGCGAGTCGATGACGAAGATGTTCTCGCCGTCGTGGTGATACATTGTACATTGTTATTTATTATCATTACCCATCACTCTTTTTCAGCGCTGGGAGAAAATATCGCTATATGAACGTTCACAGGATTTAGAACGTCGTTGCACCGCGAACGAACGAAGGGTTTTGGCGGAGTACGGTGAACTGTCACAGAGTACCATGCAAGCAGCACGCCTCCACGAGTACACCGAGGAAATGAGCGACGCGCTTACCGTCGAGGATATCGATCGACCCGAACTCGAGCGCTCCGATCACGTGCTCGTCGAAGTCGCCGGTGCGGGCTGGTGTCAGACTGACAATCACGTCATCGAAGGGATGTGGACGGAGTACGTTCCACAGGAACTCCCGATGACGCTCGGCCACGAGAACGCGGGCGTCGTCGCCGAAGTCGGCGACGAGGTGACGCTGGTCGAGGAGGGCGACCCGGTTATCTGTCACCCCGTTCAGACGTGTGGTATCTGTCGGCCCTGCCGCCTCGGCGAGGACATGTACTGCGAAAACAGCACATTCAATGGGCTCACGACCGACGGCGGGTTCGCCGAGTACCTCCAGACCAACGAACGCGCGGTCATCCCGCTGCCGGACGGGGTCGATCCGACCGAAATCGCGCCCCACGCCGACGCCGGAATCACGGCCTATCACGCCGCGAAGAAGGCGGTCCGCGAACTGAACCCCGGCGACACCGCCGTCGTCGTCGGTATCGGCGGCCTCGGTCACATCGGACTGCAATGTCTCGAGGCGATGAGCGCCGCTGACGTCGTCGCCGTCGATATCAAAGACGAGGCACTCGAGCTGGCCGAACGCCTCGGCGCGACCCACACCGTCAACTCGAGCGAGGAGGATCTCGGGCAAGTCGTCGACGACCTCACCGACGGCGACGGCGTCCAGCAGATCCTCGATTTCGTCGGCTCGGACGAGACGGCGGGCTACGGGACCGAAATTGCTGCCGCGGGGGCCGACCAGCACGTCATCGGCTACGGCGGCCACATTCACGAACCGTGCCAGGCGCTGGTCGACGGCGAACTCTCGCTCAAGGGAACGCTGGTCGGGCGCTACGCCGAACTCCAGGAACTCGTCGCGCTTGTCGACCGTGACCTCGTCGAACTCCACACCAGCCGATACGACCTCGGCGAGATCAACGACGTCGCCGAAGCGCTCGAGCACGGCGAGATCGAGGGGCGGGCGGTGATCCTGCCGCCCTGAACTCTCGGACGCGAGGCTCTTGTTCGCATCGTAAGCGGGCTCGACACGTGGTTTGGTCTCGCCCGCGGCATGAACTGGACACGGTTTCGTCTCGCTCGTGAGGCGAACCGACACCACGCTCTTGTCGCCGCCGCCCGAATCGAGGATACGTATGGCAACGCTCGAGGATCCGATCGACATCGGCGGCGTGACGGTCCCTAACCGCCTCTACCGCGCCCCGCTACTCGAGTGCGCGGGGAACGGCCCGGACGCCGTCGACGTGCTCATCGACGATCTCGAGCCCGCTGCGGCGTCGGGGGTCGGGCTCATCTGCCAGGGCGCGACCGTCGTTCGTGGCGAGGGCGGCTGTGCCGCGCCGGGGATGACCCGCGTCCGCGATCCCGAGTTCGTCTCTCGACTGTCGCGGCTCACGGATCGGATTCGCGACCACGGGAGCCGGATTTTCGTCCAGCTCGAGCACGGGGGCCTCCGGAGCATGGAAACGTGGCACGCCGAGTACCGCGCGGAGAACCCTGCCCTCGAGCAGCTCGCGGTCTCGCGGCCGCCGTGGCAGCTTCGGGCGCTCGATCGGTTGGGGTTGCTCTCGTTCGATCCGCACGTACTGAGGACCGACGAAGTGTACGAACTGGCCGCGGACTTCGGGCGGGCTGCCAGTCGTTGCGTCGAGGCGGGCTACGACGGCGTCCACCTCGCCGGCGCGAACATGGGCATCATCCAGCAGTTCCTCTCGCCCTTTTACAACCGCCGCGAGGACGAGTTCGGCGGCGGTCCCGAGGCCCGCCTCGAGTTTCTCGCACTCGTCCACGACGAAATCCGCGAGCGAGCGGGCGACATTCCGCTGGTGACGAAAGTACCGGCCGAAATCGCCGCGCCGCCGTGGCCGATCGTCGACCGACGACTGTCGCTCGAGGACGGGATCGAGATCTGTCGCCGGCTCGAGCGAATCGGCTACGACGCCGTCGTCCCTGTCACAGCGTCGGTCGTCTGGGACATGAGCATCGTTCGCGGGGCCTACCCCGACCGAGCGTGGGAGAACGAGGCGATGCGTGCGGGGTACGACGCTGCGTTCGGCGGCCCCGCTCGCCGCCGGCTGGTGGCCGCGGCGAACTGGGTACAGTCCCTGCAGTACGACTTCGAATCGGGCTGGAACGAGCCGTTCTGTCGACGGGTCCGTGAGGCGGTCTCCATCCCGGTCCTCGCGGAAGGGGGAATTCGAGAACGGGAGACGATGGATCGACTGCTCGGGGGGTCGAGCGATCGGGGGACAGGTTCGACTCGAGGAGCGACCTCGAGCGGGCGGGGGGACTCGACCGACCGAGCCGTGACGAGCCAGTCCGAACCGCCAGCCTGCGACATGGTTGGCATGGCCCGGCCGTTCTACGCCGAACCGAAACTGGGTGCCCGACTACTCGAGCCCGACTCACCCGCCGCTCGCGTGCTGTGTGAAAGCTGTAACAACTGTACCGTGCCGCAGGTGACCGGCGCGCCCGGCATCTGCCGAACGCCGTCTGTGCTCCGCGATCGGGGGGAACTCGAGCGGGCAGGTGCCTACGAACAGGACTGATTACGGTCGCTTAGCTGTCGGCGGTGACCGGTTCACTCGTGAACTCCTCGAGCGTGCCCTCGACGGTGTAGTCGGGTGCCTCGACGATCAGTTCGGTCTCGGCGGTGACGTCCGGGAACCGGATCTCGGTCTCGTAGGTACCGTCGGGCTGGATCGTCGCGACTTCGTAGTTGCTTCCCTCGAGCGTGGAGATATCGACGTACTCGCCCGCGTTGGACGCATCGGCTTCGCCTTCGATCGCGTGTGTTTCGACATCCGCGTTCTGGTCGTTGCGTTCGGTCGGGTACTCGGCGTCTTCCCACCCGCCGTACCCCTCGTCGATCGCGTACACGTTCTCGAATCCCTCTGATTTGAGCTCCGCGGCACGCTGGCCGGCGAGCGTGTGCGGACAGCCACAGTACGTGACGATCCGCGTGTCGTGTGCCCACTCGTCCGTGGGATCGGTCCCGTCGCCGCCGACTGCAGGGCTGTAGACCGCGCCGGGAATGTGGCCGGCATCGTACTGGCCCATTCCGCGCGTATCGACGAACCGAGCCTCCTCGTTTTCGTACCACTCGTAGGCCTCGTCGACGGGGACGAGCGGAACTTCCTTCCCCACGAACGTTTGCGTTTCGTACCCCGATTCGTCGCGATCGGTGTTCTCGTCGCCATCGCTATTCGTCCCACCGATTCCGATGTCGTCGAGACATCCTGCGACGATTGCCAGCGACCCGCTCCCGGCAACGGCGAGAAACGAACGCCTATTCATACAGTCAGCTACAGAACGAATTCAAATAGGTGTTCCGGTGGATCGTACTCTCTCGGCACCCCCTCGTTTCGACTGGAGAACACGCTACTACGTCCTGACGGTGCTCGAGTTGAAACGGAGAAGTAGTCCATCCTGGATTCGAACCAGGGTCTCGGCCCCCAGAAGGCAGAAGGATTGGCCACTACCCTAATGGACTTCGTGCGACCATTAGTTGGGGTGGACATAGTTTATCGCTTTCGGTTTGGCATCCGCGAATGCCGGGAAGGGACCGGGATCGCGAAACGGTGATATGCCACGGGGTGACGAACGGACTCCATTCGACTATTCTTTCATCGATCGGCTATCGGACTGTTCGAATCGTAGACCTCCAGTCCAGCGGCGGCCTTCCCCTCGTTCACCTTCCCATTGTTCGGATGATGGTCTCCGAGGCGGGGGTCAGACCGAGCGACTCGTACTGCGCTTTCGACGGCGACTCCTCGAGTCGGTCGGCAGCCTGCTCTAACGCCGCGATGCAGTCCTCGACGGTCGTCACGGGCAGTCTGGCCGCGAGTTTGCATACAACCGATCGGCTTCGGGGTGTCTCCGTGGAGGAGTGCGAATCGCGAGTCCGAACCGATACCCCTTTTCCGCCTTCGCGCGCACCCTCGAGTATGTACGTTGGACGCTTCGTCGTCGTCGGCCCCGACGTTGGTGCCTACCGCGTTTCCTCGCGGTCGTTCCCGAACCGGAAGATAACCGCTCGAGAAACGGCGTTGACGGTCGGACCGACCGACGACGCGCCGGAGACGGACAATCCGTACGTCGCCTACAACTGTCTGCGCGTCGTCGAGACGCCGACGGGAGAGACCGCCGCTTTCGGCAACGGCTCGCACGTCGATCCGATCGCGGAGAAACTCGAGCGAGGGTATCCCGCTCGCGACGCCCTCGCGACCAGCCTGCTCGCGTTAGATTACGAGAAGGACGACTACAATACACCGCGAATCGCCGCGACGATCGGCGACGACGGCGAGGCGCTGATCGCGACGGTTCGGAAGGACGCCCTTCGCGTCGAGAGCGTCGAGGAACCGACGCTGGTGGCGACCTACGAGACGAACGCTCCGGAACCGTTCGCGTTCGAAGCCGCGAGCGCCGAGGAAGCCGCCAGCGAGGCCTACGACCTCGAGTTCGAACACGCCGTCTGCGCGGCGGGCGTCGCCCGCACCGACGACGGGTTCGAGACGGCGATCGAGAACGGCGAGTGAGGACGGAGACTGCGGGACCGTCACTTCTGGAACCGTCGGAACCGCAGGAAGCCTCAAACGGCTCGAGCGAGTTAGTCGTCCCATGAACGTCGGGCTCATCTCCGACATCCACGGTAATCGAATCGCCCTCAAGGCCGTTCTCGAGGACATGCCAGCGGTCGACGAACTGGTCTGTGCGGGCGATGTCGTCGGCTACAACCCGTGGCCGGCCGAGTGCATCGAGGCCTTACGAGCGGGTGCGATACTCAGCGCCGTGGGAACGCGGGCTGGCGCGCCCCGCGACCGCGACGTGCCGACGGTGCTCGGGAACCACGACGCGGCGGTCGCCGAAGGGTCGGCGTTCCGGTTCAACGGAATGGCCCGCGCGGGCGTCGAACACGCGCGGTCGACGCTGACCGACGACCAACGCGACTGGCTTGCGGCTCTGCCCGAGGAACGCCTCGAGTTCGACGACCGACTGAAACTCGTTCACGGTCACCCCGACGATCCGGACCGGTACACTCGTCCAGAGGACTTCTCGCCGCGATTGCTCGAGGACGAGGACGTCCTCGTGCTCGGACACACCCACGTCCAGCACGTCGAGACCTACGCCGAGGGGATCGTCGTCAATCCGGGCAGCGTCGGGCAGCCTCGAGACGGCGATCCGCGGGCGGGCTACGCTGTCGTCGACCTCGATGCCATGACTGTCGACACGCATCGCGTCGAGTACGACGTCGAGAGTGTGCAAGCGGCCGTCGAGGACGCCGGGCTTCCCGATCGTATCGGGACCCGACTCGCTCGCGGGAAGTGAGGCCGTAAACAGTTCGACCGCGGTCGCGAGAGGAACGGAGCGCGGGAATCGCGCTTTCTCGAGGAAGCGACCCCGAAGGGGTTTTGACCCGTCCGTTCGTGAGGTGCTGATATGGTATCCGCCAGCCACACCGGCCGTATCGACGGAACTCGACCGCGGGCTGCTGTGGCGCGGTGTTGTCGGGCCGATCGGATGGGGCGGCAGAGACGCGGAATCGGCGTTGCTCGCACCCGACCGAGCGGAGGGGACTACGAGAACCGATGATCCAGCAACTGCGCGAGGACACGCGAGCGATGTGCGAGCGCGACCCCGCTGCGACCGGCTGTCTCGGGGTCGCGCTCTGTTATTCGGGTTTACACGCCGTCTGGGCACACCGGATCAGCCACCGGCTCTGGAACGCGGAGTTCGAACTGCTCGCTCGAGTGTTCTCCCAGTTCGTCCGATTCTTGACCGGCGTCGAGATTCACCCCGGCGCGTCGATCGGACGGCGGCTGACGATCGATCACGGGATGGGAGTTGTCATCGGCGAAACGGCCGATATCGGCGACGACGTGCACATGTATCACGGCGTTACGCTCGGCGGGGACACGAACGAACCGGTCAAACGCCACCCGACGCTCGAGGACGGCGTTCAGGTCGGTGCGAACGCGACGCTGCTGGGCGATATTACGATCGGGAAGAACGCGGCGGTCGGAGCCGGTTCGGTCGTCACGGGTGACGTCGAAAGCGAGACGACCGTCGTCGGGGTTCCGGCCGAACCCGTCGAGTAACTGCTGTCTTACACGTTACACGGCATTTACTGTTGCTCGTCGTCGACTGTCCCTTCCGATCCCGGCGGTGTTCCTTCGCCCGTGACGCCGTCGCTTTCCTCGAGATCCGCGTTTTCCTCGCCGGTATCGTCGCGATTGTCGTCGGAATCCGTGCCGTCATCGGCTGCCTCCACCTCCGAATCGGACGTGTACGCGAGCTCCAGCGTGAGCCTTGCCGTACAGTTCATCGCGCCCTCGTCGAGTTCAGTCTCGTCTTCTCGCTGGTCCAGGTAGCCGTTACAGCGGTTGTGCTCGACGACGTTCGTTAGCGTCGCAGCCGAGCCACACTCCGGGCAGTCGATGTAGTAGTTCCCGTCGTCATTCTGGTGCCACGCGTCCGACTCGAGTTCCATCCGGGCGACTCCCTGCTGATCGCTCATGGAGACTGATAGGACGGTGGGGCAGGTAAATACGGACCCGGCAAACGCAACCAGAAGGGGGTACGATCGCGACAGTGCGTGGAAGCGAAATGAGTCGGCTTCAGACCAGCGGCTCGAGCAACTCCTCCCCGGCGCCGAGCAACGTCGCGACCCGCTCTTCGTCGGTTGCCTCGGCGTATACTCGCAACACCGGCTCGGTTCCGCTCGGGCGAACCAGCAGCCACGAGCCGTCCGCGAGCAGGAGTTTGAACCCGTCCGCGGTGTTGACGTCCTCGACGGCCGTGTCGGCGACGGCGTCGGGAATCTCCGCCTCGAGATCCACGAGTACTCGCTCTTTCCGCTCGTCGGGACACGCCACGCTCGTCTTGTCCTGAACGACGGTCCCGTGGGTCTCGAGCAACCGGTCGACGCGCTCGTCGATCGGTTCTTCGTCGTGCATCGCAGCCGCCAGCAGCGCCAGCAAGACGCCGTCTTTCTCGCGGACGTGGCCGCGAATCGTGAACCCGCCCGACTCCTCGCCGCCGACGAGGGCATCGTGGTTGGCCATCGCCTGTGCGACCCACTTGAAGCCGACGGGTACCTCGTGGACGGACGCGTCGTGAGCGTCGGCGATGCGGTCGACGAGGTACGTCGTCGAAACGGTTCTGACCGCGGCCCCGTCGGCCGACTCGAGCAGGAAGTCATAGAGCGCGGCGAAAAACAGGTTCTCGTCGAGGTAGCCCCGCTCGGGCGTGACGACCGCGATCCGGTCGGCGTCACCGTCGTTCGCGATTCCGAGGTCGATCGCTTCCCCGCCGCCCTCGCTCCCTGCCGTCACCAGTTCGATCAGTTCCTCGAGGTTCTCGGGTGCGGGTTCGGGACCGGTTCCGCCGAAGTCGGGATCGAGTTCACAGCGAAGTCGCTCGACGGACGCTCCGGCGCGCTCGAGGAGGGCGTCGGTCGTGTCCCGCCCGCTGCCGTGCATGGCGTCGTAGGCGACGGTGGTTCCGGCGATGTCGATCGGCCTGCCGGTCGTCCGCTCGACGACGTCCATCGCGGCCTCGGCGTGCGACTCGGCGAAGTCGACCTCGCGGGCGCTGCCGTGTTCGGAGGCCGGCAGCGGGTCTGGTTCGGCGAGCCGGTCGGCGACGGCGTCCATCACCGGCGGAAGCGCCGGCGCGCCGTCCTCTGGGATGAACTTGACGCCGTTGTACTCCGGCGGGTTGTGCGAGGCGGTGACGACCAGCGCGCCGGCGAGGTCCCGATCGACGATGGCGTGTGCCACGAGCGGCGTGGGTCGGTCGCGTTCGCTGAGCAGCACGTCGAACCCGTTCGCACAGAGCACGCGCGTGAGTTCCTCGGCGAACCCCCGCGAGGTTTCCCGAGCGTCGTAGCCGACGGCGACGGGTCCCTCGAGCCCCTCGTCTGTGAGGTACGTCGCGACCGCCTGTCCGACCATCCGTACTCGAGGCGTCGTGAACTCCTCGAGCGTCGCCCGCCAGCCGTCTGTGCCGAACGAAATCGTCTCCATGGCGCGAGTTTCACCGGCCGGTGCGAAAAAAGCGACGGCGTTCGTTCGAATCAGCCCGATTCGTCACGTGGCGGTTCGGATCGACCCCGGGGTCGTCGATGGCGTTTTCACACCCGGGTTAGTACCTCGAGCTATGACGACTGGTCCCACGGTCCTCGCCGTCTCCGGAAGCCTCAGATCGAAGAGCTACACCAGAACGGGGCTCAAGTACGTCCTCCGAGCCGCCGAGGAGGCGGGCGCACGAACTCGCCTACTCGATCTTCAGGAGCACGACTTGCCGCTCTACGATCCGGATCTCGACGGGCAAGGCGACGGCGACGAGGTGAAACGGCTCGTCCGCGAGGCGGACGCCGTCGCCCTCGGAACGCCGGTCTATCACGGGTCGTACTCCGGCGCGCTGAAGAACTTCCACGACTACTGCGGGTTCGACGAGTACGAGGAGACGACCGTCGGACTGCTCGCGACCGCCGGCGGCGGGAGCTACGGCTCGACGCTTGATCACCTCCGGATCACCGTGCGAGGCGTCCACGGTTGGGTGCTTCCCCACCAGGTCGGCATCCGCAGCGCGTCCGGGAAGTTCGAGGCGGATTCCGACGCCGTCGACGGGCGCGCTTTCATCGACGATAGCCTGCAAGAGCGCGTCGAAAAACTCGGCCGGATGCTCACCGACTACGCCTTCATCGAACCGGCCGTGAGCTCGCCTCGAGCGGCCGACGACAGCGAGTGACAGCGACTATATACGTTCGACAGCTTCTCTCCGACATGAACGTGCAATCTCGAGCCGGTTCGTCCGCAGAGGTTTCTACCGGTATAAAACTGCTCGCGGGAGTCATGGGGCTCTGTGCCTGTGCGCTCGCCGGATTCGGTTTCGTCGCAGCCATCGTTCCCGCCCCCGGAGAGGGAACGGGACCGACGCTGTTCGTGACCGCGCTCGTGCTCGGAATGGGCGTGGGGATGCTCGTGCTCGCCGCCGGCCTGTGGCTCGGCACTTCGTGGGCGTGGACGTGTGGCTGCATCCTCTACGCCGGGAGCGCGTTCGGTGGGCTTTCTACCGGTATCCGATCGGCCGGTCTCCCCGTGCTCGCCGGCGGCATCGTCTCCGGGCTCATCGCGGCGTACCTCTACCGCGAGCGCGAGCAGTTCGGCATCGAATTCGGCCAGTAGCGTCCAGCGTACCAGAGGGCAGAACGTGACTCACTCGAGTCCGACCAGCCGCTCTTTTTCGACCCGCGAGCGCTGTTTGATCTCGTACTCGCGGGACATCGCGGCCGACTTCGAGTCGTAGCGCTCGCGGTAGACGACTTCGACTGGCGTTCGCGCTCGCGTGTACTTCGCGCCGTCGCCCGCGTTGTGCTCGGCGACGCGGCGCTCGAGGTCCGTCGTGTAGCCGGTGTAGAGACTCCCATCGGCGCACTCGAGGACGTAGACGACGTGGTCTGCCATCGCGTATCGGTTCGTCGACGGCGACAAAAAGCGTCCGGACCGAAACCGGATGGTTCGAGTATCGACGCGTGATCGACCGCCGCTCCGTTAGAGCGCGTGATGACCGGATCAGACGCTCCGAGCGCGCTCTCGAGCAGCTTCTGCGATTCCTGCGTTCGCCGAGCAGCTAACGCACGCGTGAATCTCGCCGTGCTCGTCTGCAAACACGCGAGCGAACCGTTCCGACACGTGCGCGCTGCAGTGGTTACACTGTGGCATGGTATGCCGGCGTTCGCCGGTACTCGAAAATAATGGTGCGCTACACTAAATATCCTTCCATTAGAACAGCTTTCCTTTCTGCGTTACAAAGAATATTTTTCGAGATTCGGCATTCACCTTGTCCGTCGAACGCTTACTCGCGCTCGGCCGTGCGAGCGGCTCGATCGACGGCACGCGCGACGAGCGACGCCTGCGCCCCGGCGACGAAGCCGGCGTCGATGTTGACGACGGACAGCACGGTACAGGACTGGAGCATTCCGGCGAGGGCCGCCTCGCCGTCGCCGCCGTGTCCGTAGCCGCTCGAGACGGGGATCGCGATTACGGGCGCGTCGACCAGTCCGGCCACAACCGTCGGCAGCGCCCCCTCGCGCCCGGCGGCGACGACGACCACGTCCGCCGACCGTATCCTGTCGGTCTGGTCGAGTATGCGGTCGAGCGCCGCGACGCCGACGTCGTCGATCCGGTCGACGGTCGCCCCCGCGTCCTCGCAGACGACCTGCGCCTCGTCGGCGACCGGCCCGTCGACCGTCCCCGCGGTGACGATCGCGACGGTCGCCTCGAGCGAGGGGCGCTCGTACGACGACGACCGAACGAGCGCGGACGTGCTCCAGCGCTCGATGGTTGCCCCAGCCTCGGCGTCCTCGACCGCGGCCTCGAGAACCCGGAACTGTTCGTCCGAGAGGCGGGTCACGAGCGCCCGCCCCGTCGTCTCGAGTGCGGTCGTCGCCAGCGACGCGACGGCTTCGGGCGGTTTTCCGTCGGCCAGAATTCCCTCCGGAATGCCGCGACGCTGTCGGCGTGTCGCATCGAATCGACCGGCGTCGTCGGTGACGTACCCAGCGAGTTCAGCTTCGGCTTCTGCCGGGGAAAGAGAGCCCTCCGCAACGGCTTCGAGAAGTTCGCGCATAGTCACCTCTCGTCGGTGCAACTACTCGAATCCGTCGGCACGGGTTCCGAACCGACTCGAGGAGCGCGCGCGAGCGAGGTTTCGGCGCATTTCGCCAATTCTCGGTCTGCCAGTGATTCATCGGACATATATTTTCCGGTGAGGTGGGGTGGCGGAACCGACGAATTGGCCCCTGCAAACCCAGTATTGGCGGTAGTAACCGAAATGATTATAAGAGGGAAACGGAAACGAGTATTTCGTATGGCAGATCTGATCGTCAAAGCCGCCGTAAAGGAAGCGCTCGATGACAAGAACGTCGCCTCGGACTTCTACGAAGCACTCGACGAGGAAGTCGACGAGCTTCTCGAGGACGCAGCACGACGTGCCGAAGCGAACGACCGGAAGACGGTCCAGCCGCGCGACCTGTAAGGCTCGCTCGCAAATTTTTCATTTCTTCGCAACCACTCGAGAGCGACGCAACTGCGATACCACCGATCGAGAGCGATGCTATCGGCTATATTCGAGTCGGGAACAGCAACAAGATCCATCCTCGAGCGTCGTGTCGGGCGTGTGTAAGCGGTGGGCAACCGCTCAGCGCTCGCGTCGTTCCTCGAGGTACTCCTTCGTCCGCCCGAGAACGACGTAGTCGGCCGACTGAAGCTCCGAGACCGACGCCGAGCCTGTGACGAACATCGCCGTCCGAAGCTCGAGTGCGAGCGTCTCGATCAGGTCGACGACCGCTTCGGTTCCCTGCCCGGCCGGCGCGAGAAACGGTTTCGCCAGGCCGCCGGCGCGAGCGCCCAGCGCGATGGCTTTCGCGATGTCGAGCCCCGAGCGGACGCCGCCGCTCGCGACGACGCAGTCGTGCGATTCTGCCGCCTCGAGCGTGCTGACCGCGGTCGGGACGCCCCAGGCGCGAAACAGCTGTCCGATGCCCTCCTGTCGGTCGGCGCCGACGGCGGCGGCCCGGTAGGACTCGATGCCCGACCACGTCGTCCCGCCCTTGCCGGCCACGTCGATGGCGTCGACGCCCGCATCGGCGAGCCGTCGAGCGACGTCCCTCGAGATGCCGTTGCCCGTCTCCTTGACGACGACGGGGACGCTCAGTTCGCTCGCGACGCGCTCTATCTCCGCGAGACAGCCCCGAGCGTCGATGTCGCCCTCGGGCTGGACGGCCTCCTGTAGGAAGTTCAGATGGATCGCCATCGCGTCGGCGTCGATCATCTCGACGGCTCGCTCGACGTCGCCGACGTCGTACTCGAGCAGCTGCGCCGCGCCGACGTTACCGTAGAGGACGGCGTCGGGTGCGACCTCGCGGACGACCGTGTAGGACTCGAGTAAGTCCTCGTCGGTTAGCTCGAGACCGGCGCGCTGGCTGCCAACGCCCATGGCGATTCCGGTCTCCTGGGCGGCTTCGGCGAGCGCCCGGTTGAGCTTCGTGGTGTTGGGATGGCCGCCGGTCATGCTCTCGATGACGATCGGTGCGGCCAGTTCGTGCCCGAACAGCGTCGTCGTCGTGTCGATTTCGTCGCGATGGATCTCGGGAAGCGCGTCGTGGACCAGATCGATGTCAGCGAATCCCGTCCCCGACGTCTCGACGTCTTCTTCGTGAATGATGCGAATGTGGTCGTCTTTCCTGTCGGAAGTCTCGGGCATCGGTTCGTCTCTACTACGGGAGTTACGATAGGAGATTGAAAAGGTGTCCATTCGGGGTGGTTCCTGTCGTCGGCGTTTCACGACCGCGAGAGCCCGACCCAGAACGTTTTGTCGACTGGTTCCGTCTCTCACTACCATGTACCGACTCCCGCTCGTCGCGTTCGGCCTGCTCGAGGCAGCCTTCCCGGATCGGATCGTCGCCGCGGCGGAACGGCTCGCCTTCGACAACCCCGGCGAGGGACGGCTTCGGTCGTGGACGCTCCCGATGGCGCGACTCGAGGGACTCGTCTTCTGCTGGCTCGTCCTCTCCGGAAAGACGAACGCGCCCGTGATCACCCGAACGATCGGGGTCATCGGCCTGCCGGCCTTCCTCGCCCCGCGCCGATTCGTCACGCTCGCGCTCGAAACGGCCTACGAGAATCCGGCGGATCTCGAGTTGAAACCGTGGGTCGTCCCCGCGACGCGGCTGCTCGGGGTCTGTTACGTCGCCGTCGCGTTGTTCTCCCGGCGAGCGCGGGCCGCGGCGAATCAGGATCTCGACACAGTCGAGTAATCGAAAACAATCCATTGCAGTCGTTGATCGTGTCGAATTCGCTCATGTCGTGACGGGTGAAAGAAATATTTACACACGCCTTCCATGGCTATCGTATGGATACATCGCCATTGATAGCCGTTCTGGTTGGCACAGCCGTCAGTATCGCGACCTACCAGCTGTTTTCACCCAGTTGGCACATCCTCCTCGTAGTCGGCTGTCTGTACGCCGCGACGGCGTATTTTCACTTCGCGACCGACGCCTCGCTTTTCAGCCGAACGCTCTCGTTCGAAGACAGGAAAACGGCAGTTGCCCACGGCGTCGGCCTGTTCGGGTTGGCCATGAGCCCAGTCGCGTTCGGACAGTACTACACTCGCGCCGACATCGATCCAGTGTTTTTGCTCTGGTTCGTCGGCCTGATCGCCTTTCTGCTCCTCGCTGCAGACGCGGCACTGAAGCAGTCCTCGAGTCGTCCGGAATCTGAATTCGGTTCAGTGCGGTAATTCACCGGAATCTATGCTCCAAATCCCCTCCAGATCCGCTGTACCAGCGGCACCGACGGGGCGAAGCTGTCGACCGAGACTGCTCCACTGACTGCGTCGATCCGACAGTGACCGCGACTACCCTCGAGTCGAAACGGAGGGGTCGCGGACCGCTCGCTGTCGAAGCCGTTGTGGACCCGAGGCGAAACAAGGGGTTCGGCGGGGAACTCGACACGCCGCCGGAGCGTCCTCGAGCGACCCTGGTCGCTCGAGTTCGACCACCAACGCGACTCGGCCCCTCAAACTGGTACGAACTCGAGGGCGACCCACGCCAGACAGGCGGCGTAGATCGGAATCGTCAGGTTGTCGTCGATGATGTAGGTGCGGATCTCGAGGGTGACGCCGTCGGCCAGCGTCGCGCCTACCGCGGCGGCGATCGCGGCGACGAGTCCCATGAAGGGGACCGCGATCACCGTCGAGACGAGAAACATCGTGACGAGAACCTTCGGGGGTTTGATCCGCTGGAGGCTGTTATCGGAGACCGCACCGCTGATCGGGTCGCCGAGCGCGAGCATCAACATCGCCGGGAGGGCGATATCCGGTTCGAAGACGACGACGACGGCGGCCATGCTGATCATGTACAGCGCGTAGGCGGCGGGGTTGTCCTGTTCATACTCGCGGGTGAGCACGTCGTAGAGTCGCCAGTCGAGGCCCACCTGCAATCGCAGGAACTCGAGGACGAGCGCACCGGTCGCGAGAACCACCATGAGAGCCTGAAACCGGGGCCACGTCAGCCCGAGATCGAGGGCGGAAGCGAGCAAGTAGAGAGCAACCAGTCCGGAGCCGCTGGCGTGGACCAGTCGTCGCTTTAGTTCGTCGGCCATCCCCTGAAACCTCGAAACACGTGACCTTCAGTTCGTCGGTTACCCGACGAAGCGTTTATTCTCGGGCGAGTTACCGTTCTCCCTCGAGGTCGTCGAACGCGACCTCGCCTGCCCGAAGCGCCGTGAGCGTGTCCGCGATCTCGTCGATCGGCAGGCGTTTCTGATCGGTCGAGTCGCGCTCACGAACCGTGACGGTGGTTTCCTCGTTTTCGAGCGTCTCGTAATCGACGGTCACACAGAACGGCGTACCGACCTCGTCCTGCCTGCGATACCGCCTGCCGATGTTCCCCGAATCGTCGTAGGTGACCGCTAGTCCGGCCTCCCGCAGCGTCGAGGCGACCTCCTCGGCCAGCTCCTCGAGTTCGTCGTCGTTTTGCAGCGGGAACACGCCGACGAACGTCGGCGCGACCTCCGGCTCGAGTCCCAGGTAGGTCCGCTCCTCGCCGGCGACCTCGTCCTCGCGGTAGGCGTGGTGGAGGACGGTGTAAACGAGCCGGTCGACGCCGAAGGAGGGTTCGACGACGTGGGGGACGATGTGCTCGCCGGCCTCGGTCTGCTCCTCGACGGCGAAGCCCGTCTTCTCGAGCGGGATCTCGTGGGCCTCGCCCTCGAGTTCGATTTCGACCGTCTCGTTCTCGAAGGCCGCCCGATCGCGTTCTGCGAGGGCCTCGAGTTCGTCCACGACGGCCTGCGCGTCGCCGCCGAACTCCGGACCCAGGTAGCTCATGTCGGGATCGACGGTCGCGCGCTCGACGGTTTTGGGCTCGTCGTACTGCCGGAAAACGGTAAAGCGATCCTCCGAGTGCTCGGCGTGTTTCGAGAGGTCGTAGTCGCTGCGGTAGGCGAACCCGGCCATCTCGATCCAGTTACCGTCGATTTCGCTCTCGGCGTCCCAGCAGTCGGCGGCGTAGTGGGCGCGCTCGCCCGCGAGGTGCTGGCGGAACCGGAACCGGTCCATGTCGACGCCCACGGCGTCGTACCACGGTTTGGCGACGCCGAGGAAGTAGCCCACCCACGGACTCGAGATCGTGCCGTCAGCGACGGCCTCGCCGATGGTCGTCCGGATTTCCGCGCCGTCCTCGGCGTTCTGCTCGTCGGCTGGGTACAGCGTCACTTCGACGTCTTCGACGGCCTCGAGGTCCGGCTCGTCCGTCTCGGGGTCGATGAAGTACTCGAGTTCGGCCTGGGTGAACTCGCGGGTGCGGATGATCGACCGCCGCGGGCTGATCTCGTTGCGGTAGGCCCGACCGATCTGGGTGACGCCGAACGGCAGCGTGTTCCGGGCGTACTCCTTGAGCCGCGGGAACTCGACGAAGATGCCCTGTGCGGTCTCGGGCCGGAGGTATCCCGGCTGTGCGTCGCCGGGACCGATGTTCGTCGCGAACATGAGGTTGAACGCCTCGACGGCTTGGCCCGCGAGCCCCGCGCCGCAGGCGGGACAGACGAGTTCGTGCTCGGCGATGACCTCCTCGACCTCCGGAATCGGCAGGCTCTCGGCGTCCTCGTACTCCGTCTCGTCCTCGACGACGTGGTCCGCGCGGTGGCTCTCGCCGCAGTCGGGACACTCGACGAGCATGTCGTCGAAGCCGTCGAGGTGACCCGACGCCTCGAAGACCGGCTCGGGCATGATGGTCGGTGCGTCGATCTCCATGTTGCCCTCCTCGAGGGCAAATCGGTCGCGCCAGGCGTCCTCGACGTTGCTCTTCAGCGAAGCGCCCTGCGGGCCGAAGGTGTAGAAGCCGCCGACGCCGCCGTAGGCACCCGAGGACTGGAAGAAGTACCCGCGGCGCTTGGCGAGTTCGACGAGCCGTTCGCTCGTTCGCTCGGCCGGTTCGGCGGACGCGTCGTCACTCATACAGCGCCTCCAGCAGGTCGACGTCGCAGACGATGCCCGCCAGGTGTTCGCCGGTCACCATCGGAATCTGCTCGATGTCGTTGCTGATCATGGCCTGTGCGGTCTCCTGAATCGACTTCTTGGCCGTCACCGTGACGACGTCGCCGGTCATGAAGTCCCGGACGGGACCGGTCGGAATCTCGATGTCTCGAGTCGGCAGGTAGCGGCTCCCGACGCCCTTGATACCCTCCCAGGAGTAGTCGGCGTCCTGGTCCGGGAAGTTGTTCCCCGTTTCCTCTTCGCCCTCGACGATCCGGGCGACATCGATGATGTCGACCTCGGTGAGCACACCGCTCATGGTTCCCTCGTTGTCGAGTGCGACCGCGTACGGGACGTTCGCGTAGAACAACTCGCGCTCTGCGACGATCAACGGCGTCCCCTCGTAGGTCGCGTTGACATCTTCGCTCGCGTAGGATTCGACGACGTCGTCGGTCTCCTGATCGCCTGCCGCGATGGCGTGGATGACGTCGGTTACCGTGACTATTCCCTCGAACTCCCCGTCCACGACTGGAACGCGTCGTGCGCCCTGCTCGACCATCGTCCGCGCGACGTCCTCGAGCGACGTCTCCGCCGTCGTCGTCGGAACGTCCTCGAGCAGCATGACGAGCTGGTCTTCGTCGGGCTGTTCGATTAAGACGTCTCGAGAGACGAGCCCCCGGTACTCGGTCCCCTCGTCGGTCGATTTGACGACGGGAACCGACGAGAACGACTGCTTCTGGAGGTACTCGAGCACGTCGCTTCTGGTTCCCGGCAGTTCGACGGTCACGACGTCTTCGCGCGGCGTCATCGCGTCGGCTACGTTCATGTCCCGGTTGTACGGCGAAAATGAGTATAAACCCAGTGTTTCCGTCATCGCCCTCGAGTCGCTCCCGACCGCGGACGGAGCGGCGCTCTCGTCCTCGTATACGGTAGATTCGGTGCCGATCGTCTCTTCCCGCGGACAGTCCGTTTCGATGCGTTTATACGTGTGTGGGTGTGAACTTCTCCCATGCCCAACACTCACGCACACTCGGTTGGGTCCGACGACACCGTCGTTGGCTCCATCGATTCGGGAGGCTCGAGCAGCGAGTACGTCATCGCGGACATCTCCGCCGACGGTGCGTGGCTCTCGATGCAAGCCGACGCCGCGCCGGAGCTCCCGGCCTGGCGATAGAGTCCGGGCGCGCCCGCTTTGTCGCCGGCCGAAATCGAAACCGGTGCCCGCTTCCAGTTCCTCGAGTCGACTATGCCTACCGCGTCGAACGGCGATACTTCGCTTCACTACGAACTCGACGGCGACGGCTATCGCGACAGCGCCGACGGCGCCCCCGATACCGTCGTCTTCGTGCCCGAAGTCGGCCTCGGCGGCTGGTCGTGGGGCTGGCAACACGCGGCGCTTTCCGGACCGTTCGAGACGCTCGTCTGGGACCTCCGCGGTACGGGCCGTTCGGACGCGCCGCCCGGCCCGTACGACCTCGAGACGCTCGCGTCGGACCTCGAGGCCGTCCTCGCCGACGCCGACGTTCGGTCCGCCCACGTCGTCGGTGCCGGCCTCGGCGGTGCCGTCGCGCTCGAGGCCGCGCGCGCCACGAACCGCGTCGAAACGCTCGCACTGCTCGGGACTGCTCCCACGGCGTCGGCGTTCGCGCTCGAGCCATTGTTCGCCCCGCCCGACGACCGCGAGGCGATCCGCTCGTCGCTCGAGACGGTGCTTTCGGTCGACTTCCGATCGCGCCAGCCCGACGTTCTCGAGGGAATAGTCGACTGGCGGGCCGACGGCGACGCGCCTCGAGCGGGCTGGGAGGCCCAACTCGCTGCCCTCTCGGGATTCGACGCGAGTGACTGGCTGGTCGAGCTCACTCAACCCGCGCTCGTCCTCCACGGCGCCGACGACGAACTCGTCGATCCCGACGCCGGCGAACGGCTCGCTCGCGGCCTTC
Source organism: Halostagnicola kamekurae (assembly GCF_900116205.1). Classification (NCBI taxonomy): domain Archaea; kingdom Methanobacteriati; phylum Methanobacteriota; class Halobacteria; order Halobacteriales; family Natrialbaceae; genus Halostagnicola; species Halostagnicola kamekurae. The sequence goes on from NZ_FOZS01000001.1 coordinate 221,804, forward strand.
CGCGCGGCGAGTTCGAGCGGATCGAGGCTGCCGGCCATCTCGCGTTCATCGAACGCTCTCGAACGGTGAACGATCGGCTGTTGGGGTTCCTCGAGTCCCAGCAGGAAGAGACAGGCTAACTCGAACGACCCCTCGCGGCACTGTATAGTTCCGTTTAGCACCGTCGAATCCCGCCGTGGAGCTCTCGCTGAGCAGGTCTACGAGTCTTTTCTTAGACCGTCTCTACGAACTGCCTCCTTCTCAAACTGAATCACGAAACGACTCCTTGCACGTAGATGTGCGCGTAGGCGCTCGCCCACACGATAGAGAGGAATTCACCGAAACTTGCTGAAATCACGCTCAAAACGGGATGTAACCCACCCAGTTTCGTTCCCATCTCGGGGAGGTATGTCGGGAGATAGAAGCTGATTGCGCTGCCAATAGCGATGATAAGAATGAGCACGAACTTTCCGCGGTAGTTCGTCGTAACGTGCCAGCTAATTCGAAGCGCTTCGACGGGGCCGTACTGGCCGATGACACAGGCCTCGGGTACGAACCAGAACTTGAACAGCAACAGCAGAAACGGAACGGTGACTACGACCACACTAATCGCCCCAACAACGGGAAATCCAACCACCTCCACGGGATTGCCCGGGACGACGCCGACGAGAACGAGTAGCGGAAGTGACACGAGGAACGGAATCGCCATGACGGACAAAATGAATAGGACGATGGCCCCAACTAACGCAGGTATTCGGGTACTGGTTCGATGCAGTCCCTCGCGTATCGCTACGGTATCGCCGGTCAGTTCTCCGGCGACGATCGTTCCGACGTAAGCCCGAATCAAAAAGACAAACGCGAACGCCGTAATCACGTCGAACAGGCCGACCACGGGCGTCGGGAGCATATTGATGCTGTCCGTCTCGAGGAGTCGGTTCGCGACGATGCCCACACCTGCGAAGGCAACGATCGACGGACGAGACCGAAACAGGCGAAGAGACCAGACTAACGCATCGAGGGCGGTCCGACGGGTGGTAACCGTCTCGATGTTTCGACATTCGAGACAGCCACAGCCATCGACGTCGTCTCGTGCTCTAATCGTCGGTGCCGCGTCACCCGCGGTTGTGTCGTCGGCAAGTTCGCTCATTCACTAGTGACGAACCGCGAGATGGATTCGCCGACCGCAAGCAGAACCGCCGGTGGGCCGAGCAGCGACGCGAAGGATTTGAACGCGCGTTTGAGACTCGGTCGGTCGTCCTCGGTACCGAGAAAGAGGAGCGTCGGGTCTTCTGAGACGACGAAAACGCTCATCTCCCGGCCCTTCTCCGAATAACAAGTATCGGTGACTTCGACCACCCCGGCCGATTCGAGGTTCTCTAAGTGATAGTGGACGTTCTGTACGCTCTGGTCGAGTTGATCGGCGATCCGTGATGGCGTGGCCGGCGTCTCGTTGAGCAGCCGGAAGATATCGTACGCGGTCTCGGAGGACAGCGCTTCGATCACGTCTCGAGTCGCAGCATCGTCGAGACTGAGGACGGCTGGATTGTCGCTTCGTTCTACGGCGGCGTCTGTTCGCGTCGGGAGGAGTCGTGCCATAGGTGCTGTTAATTCTGGTGAGGCAGGTTCTGGAGGTTCTTCCGGGTAGTGGTTGTTCGAACCGTTGGTACGTAGTTGTTGGTGGCTGTCACGCCGATTCTAAACTGGCGGGCGAGATCTCGATCAAACGGAGGTAATACGCCGTGTACACCGTATAGAAGTACGCGAAGCCAATCGCAGAAAGGAGGGCTCCGACGAGGACCAAGATCGACGACGGGACCTCGAGAATGACAGGTAACACGTCCGCAGGCTCGGCGTCCGTCAGCGTCAACTGGAGTAGGTACTCGGGGATCAAGAAGGCGTTCAACAGGACGAGCCACACCAGTGAGAATCCAGTAACGCTTTTCAGATTCGAGCGAACGAGGTGAACACTTCTCCGGAACGAGTCAACAACGTTCTCGTTTTCGACGACGATCGCGGCATCGTAAAACTGCACGAACAGTATCACGACGAGGACGAGCAACGGCCAGACGAGTATGGAACCGACGCCCGCGATGACAGCGGCCATCTCGTGGATCAAAACGAGTACCAGAGATCCGATACCGAGGATAAAACTGACGAACCCAAATCCGATTGCGCTGACTCCCACGACCAGTACGAACAGAACTATCCCAAGCAACAGTCGTACGTAGTAGGATCGTCCCGCAGCGACAAACCGGCCGAGTGACGTCCCTTTCCCTTCGATTGCAGCTTGGGCACTGGCGATGAAGCCGCCGAGAGCGAACGGAACGACGATCAGATAGGCGAGTGACGCACCTACTGAAAGCAGGGATGAGTCGATCAGACTATCGACGTACTGTAGCTGGCTCCCCGCTCCGATGAAGGGGCCAGCGACGAGAAGGATCGGATTCGCTCGGAGGGCGGCGTATCCATCTTTGAACGCGGAGACGATTACCATTGTACCTCTGAGTAGACTTCTCCGTATATTAGGTCGAACGTAGGATCAAAACCAAATTTAAGCATTTCGAGCCCTGGCGTCTGAACCGGTATGCCACTCCCCCTCGACACCATCTGTCCCCGACGATGCCCGAAATCTACCTCCCGCGATTCGGTCTCGACAACCCCCTAGCGGGCGCAAGGCACTTTTGCGACGAGCCGTCTATACCCGGTAATGAGTCAGCCTCGTATCGCCGTCCTCAACGCCGCACAGGAGGACGCGAACACGACGCGAAACTTCCGACGCGAACTCGAGGCCTCGCTGGCGGAGTTCGACGTCTGCAACGGCGAAATTCCCGATACCGTCGCGTTCGACGGCGCGGTCGTCACCGGATCGCGCTCGTCGGTCTACTGGGACGAGGAGTGGATCGGCCCCGTCAAAGAGTGGGTCGGCGAGGCGATCGACGCCGGCGTTCCCTTCCTCGGGATCTGCTGGGGCCACCAGCTCCTCGCGGACGTGCTCGGGGGAACCGTCGCGGATATGGGCGCCTACGAGATCGGCTACAGCGAGATCGAACACACCGGTTCCTCGAGGCTCTTCGAGGGTATCGACGCCGAGTTCACCGCCTTCACGAGCCACTCCGACGAGGTTGCCGAACTGCCGCCGGGTGCCGACTCGCTGGCTGAAAACGACTACTCGAACCACGGCTTTCGCAAGGACCGGGTCTTCGGCGTCCAGTTCCACCTCGAGTACGACCAGAAAACCGCCCGCGAACTCGTCCAGCGAAAGGACCTCTCCGACGACCGTCGCGAGTCCGTCCTCGAGGAAATCACGGACGAGAACTACGGGCGGGCCTGTCAGGCGAAGCTGGTCTTCGAGAATTTCCTCGAGTACGTCCGCGAGGTTCGACTCGAGGATGCCGGTGGGAGGGCGTCTCGAGACGCTTCAGCCTGATCGACTCGTTTCGTGATGAGTTCGAACCGCTGTCCGAAGACGAAATCGAGCAGTGGTTGTCCGGAAGTTCGGATTGGGGTGTCGAAACGAGTGAAGACGAGATTGATGTGGTGCTGTACGGTGAATGAGTCTCCTCATCGATACCGGCGTTTTCGTCGCCGCGCAGAACGAGCGGGACGAACATCACGAGGCAGCAACGAGCGCGCTACGAACGGCTTTGACCGGCGAGTTTGGTAGACTGTATACGAACGATTACGTACACGGCGGAGCCGTGGCACTCACTCGAATGCGAACGAACAGTCACCACGAAGCACGAACGATTGGTGATCGAATTGCTGGCCGCGGCTCGTTCCCGGATCGGATCGAGACGTTGTTCGTCTCCACCGATCGATTCGAACAGACGGTCCGCGTTTTCGAACGATACGAGATCACACCCTCAGCTTCACGGATGCGAGTCTCATCGCGTTAATCGAAAGCACCGATATCGACGCCGTTTGCAGCTTCGACGACGATTTCGACGGACTCGTCGAGCGAACCGATCCCGCTTCGATTTAGGCCGAGACTTCGACGTTCGCCCGCTCTTCTTCCCCGATCGCTTCGACGATGAGTTCGGCCACGTCGACGACCTCGATTTCGTCCTCGAAGCCGCCGGTTTTTCGCCCGTCCTCGTACATCGTCATACACATCGGACAGGCGACGACGAACTTCTCGACGCCGGTGCCGGCGTCGGTGTCCTCGAGCGCTTCGCGAAGTCGTTCTTCGCTGGGTTTGGGCTCTTCCTCGAAGTCCATCCAGAGACCGCCCCCACCGCCGCCACAACAAAAGGAGTTGGCGCGGTTGCGCGGCATCTCGTCAAGTTCACAGCCGGTCGCCCGAATAAGCTCTCGTGGCGCTTCGTACTCGTCGTTGTACCGGCCCAGATGGCACGGATCGTGGTAGGTGACCGTATACTCGAGTTCGGTTCCCGACAGCTCGAGTCTGCCTTCGTTGACCAGTTCTTCGACGGCCTGGGTCCAGTGGAGCACATCGATCTCGCCGTTTTCGTTCCAGTGTTCGTCGTACTCGAAGGGCATGATCGGATCGTCGGCGAACTCCTCGAAGTCGACCTCCGGGTACTCGTTTTTGAAGGTATTGTAGGAGTGGGGATCCGTACAGACGAGTTTCTCGAACTCGCAGTCTTCGAAGGATTCGACGTGGTGGCCGGCGAGTTCGATGTAGAGGAACTCCTCGCCCACTCGGCGAATGTCGTTGCCGTCGTACTTCTCGTCCTCGAAGAGGATCCCGAAGCTCACGTCGGCTTCCTGTAAGATAGTGGCCAGCGAGCGGGCGACCTGCTTGTTGCGCTCGTCGTAACTCGGGTAGTCGCCGACGTACCAGAGGTAGTCGACTTCCTGTTCGCGGGCGTCTGTGATGTCGAACGCGAGGTCGTCGGCCCAGTCGGCCCGATTGCGCTGGCTGTTGCCGAACGTGTTGCCGTCCTGCATGACGTTCTGGAAGACGTCCTGCATCGAACTCGAGACGTCGCCCTGGTCGGTCATCTGGCGGTTGAGCTTGGTGAAGGAGTTGAGGTGCTCGATCTCGACGGGGCAGGCGTCCATGCAGGCCATACAGGCCATACAGGACTCCATGGTTTCCGTATTAATGACGCTCGTGCCGCCGTCGGCGACGATCGGCTTTTCGTCACCGCCAGCTGCGAGATCTTCGCGATAGCTCTTGAGGTCGAGGATGACGTTGCGGGGGTCGAGCGGGCGGTCGGAGGCTTTCGCGGGGCAGACCGACGAACAGCGGCCGCACTTGGTGCAGGCGTCTTGGTCGAGAATGTCCTTCCAGGTGAAGTCGTCGATGTCCTCGGCGTTGGTCGCGTCCAGATCCGATGGAACGCCGGGGAGTCGGGCGCCGGCCTTCTCGTCGCGCGTGATGACGTTGGCGAACGACGAGAGCATGTGGAATGGCTTGGCGTAGGGGATCCACGCGATAAAGCCGAGCGCGAGCAGCGAGTGGCTCCACCAGGTCAGCCAGTGCAGCGTCTCGGCGTTCGCGCCGAAGACGCTCACCGCTTGGTAGGTTCCAGGATTCGCGGCCGCGTCGGTCGTCGGCACGCCGAGCGCGCCGAACAGCATGGCGAGGCCGTAGCCGACGAAGCTGACGATCTCGTGGGCTGGCATGCCCGTAATGTAGATCCGCAGGCCCTCGAGCAGGAAGCCACCGACGCCGAGCCCGAACAGCGTCCAGATGAAGATGTCGTCCTCGTTGGAGGTGTGACGGCCCCAGAGGCGTTCGTTGCGCACCCAGTACCGGCGATAGATCGCCATCCCGATGCCGACGACGAACAATAGCCCCATGGCGTCGACCATGAACTGGTAGGCCAGGTAGAACTCGCCCTCCCAGAAGCGCAGGCCCAGTAGGAGGTCGGTTCCGTAGCTCTCGAAAGCGATGATGCTCGTGGCGATAAAGAGGGTCAGAAAGCCCCACATGATAAACGAGTGCATCAGCCCGCCGTAGAGGTCGCGGTTGAACTGTTTCTCGTTCGAGAGAACGATCTTTGAGGCGCTGACGATCCGCGCCGGCAGGCCGTTTAGTCGGGCAATCGGGTCGTCGTCGCCGTCGGTGTAGCGGCTGACTCGCCGATAGACGCCGTAGGCGAAGACGGCGAGGACGACCGATACGAGAAAGTAAAACAGGAGCTTCTCGACGCCGTGAAGCCCCAGGTACATCTCTCTGGAAGCGTCCGCCTGTGCGACAATCTTCATGTTCTATCACCTGCGTGGATTCCCCTTAACTCTTGCCACCGGTTGAACCAGCCTGACTCGACGCCCTCTCCGTAAAATAACAAATGTATTCTCAGTTTTCTCCAGTTGCTCGTTGGCCCGTTTGCGATCGTGATCGTTGGCACCAAGCTTATATAGCATCCTCCCGCCAGTGTCCATCCATGAACGAAAAAACCGAAGAACTCCGCGACATCTTCACGAACGTCACCGACGGCGAGGAGACGGTCACCGAATCGCAGACGGCGACCCGCGGCTCGCTCGAGAAAGACGAGCGAACGATCGACGAGCGCCTCGAGAACGTCATCGCGCAGATGCGCGAGCGCTACGGGTTTGAGACGGCCCTGTCGGACGAGGAGCTGATCCGGGTCGCGAAGGGATTCTACGACGACGTCTCTGACGACGACCTCGCCTCGGAGCTCGAGGTCTCGAGCGAGGACGTCTTCGACGCGCGGCTCTCCTTGCACCTCGTCGACGAGACCGACGCGCCCGAGATCGATCTCGCGGCGGTCCGCGAGCGCGCAGACGACGACCTCGGCGCGCTCGCGGACGAGTACGATACGAGCGAGGCGCGGGTTCGTCGCGCCCGTCGCGTCGTGGCGGCCCAGGACGAATCCAGAGCTGCGAACGACCGCTACAGGGACGAGTTCGACAGCATCCTCGGGGATTCGGAACTCACGGACCGGCTCGCCAGCGACGTCCGGGAAGACGGTCTCGAGGACGCCACCGAGGGGATGGAAACGGACGTTTCGCTATAGCTTCGCAACTCGCCCCGCCGAGCCTTTTTATTGGATCAGGCGGCCAACGCGGCCGTGTCCCGCGTCGCCTTCAGCGATCTCCGCTCGGCCGCCTACTGTCCGCGAAAGTGCTACTACGACCGCCAGCGCGAGGATCGCGAACCACCGCCGGCGGTCGAGGCCGTCCGATCGCTCGCGACTCGCTACGAGTATCTGCTCGAGGCCGAGCCGTCGGCGCTCGCAGACGAGCCAATCGAACCGGATCCGGCGTCGTATCAGCGCGCGCTCCGGAACACTCGCGCCACCCTCGAGCGCACGGGGCGGTGGGAGTCGATCTGCGATCCGGACGCCGAGTCAGTCCTCGTGACCGGCCGCGAAGTCCGCGGCATCGTTCACAAGGTCCTCGTGGACCCGCTCGAGCCGACACTCGTATCGGTGGGGGAACCTCCCGAGACCGGCGTCTGGACGCCCCAGTCGGTCCACGCCGTCGCGGCCGCGAAGGCCCTCGCCTGGGAGCACGAAACGCCGATCGAAGGGGTCTGGCTCGAGTACCCGGCCTACGGCGTCGTCCGTCGCGTCGAGATGACGACCCGGCGGAAGGCCAGGTATCGGCGCGTCCTTCGAACCGTCCGCGAACTCGACGGCCCTCCGGCGCGGATTCGAAACGACGCCAAGTGCGACGCCTGCGAGTACGCGAGCGAGTGCGGCGTCCGGACGCGGACGCTGCGCTCGCTGCTCGGGTTGTGAGACGCGGTATCCGGCCTCTGTCTCAGTTGTCCGCCAGCCACCGCTCGATCTCGTCGGCCATCGCGCCGCGCCGGTGGATTTCGCCACTCGAGACGTTCACGACGGTGCTTTCGGTCCCCTCGGTCCTGCCGTCGTCGAGCACTGCGGCGGCGCGCTCGCGGATCTCCGGGTCCAGCTCGTCGACCGCTCTGGCGCTCTCTCGACCGCTTACGTTCGCGCTGGTGGCGGTGATCGGCGTTTCGGCGCGTTCCGTGAGCGCCAGCGCGAGCGGGTGATCCGGGACCCGGATGCCGACGCGGTCGCCGCCGGCCGTCAGGACGTCCGGGACGCCATCCCGGCGCTGACAGAGAACGGTGACCGGGCCGGGCAGAAAAGTCGCCATAAACTCGCGTTCGCGGGTCGTCGCACGGACGGACTCGAGTGCTGCGGGAACGGACGGCACCGCCATCGAAACCGGCTTCGATCGATCCCGCCCTTTCGCGTCGAACACGGCCTCGACGGCGTCGGCGTCGAGCGCGTCGCCGGCGAGGCCGTAGACGGTCTCGGTCGGATAGACCACGAGGTCGCCGTTTCGGATCGCGGTCGCCGCCCGTTCGAGAGACGATGATGGCACGGTTGGCTCGACCTCCGTTCGTCGCGGGCAAAAACGTACCGCGTTCGGTCGGCGAATTCGGCCGACAGTTTCGCCTATCCCGGCTTCACGCGGGGGCGGCTCACGCGAGACCCAGCGTCTCCTCGAGGTCGTCGTACTGGGGGAACTCGGGCCACTCGGTGGCGACCCAGCTCGCCTCGACGACGCCGTCGGCGTCGATTGCGAAGAACGCTGGCCGCGGTTCCGAGACGCCCGCCATGCCGTCCAGATCGTGGGCGATGCCGTAGGCCTCGGCAACGCCGTTCGCGGGATCGGCGAACAGGTCGAAGGGGTACTCGTTGTCCGCGATCACGCTCGAGTGTTCGTAGGGGCTCGAGGCGCTGACGCCGACGACGCGGGCGTCGCGTTCGTACCAGCCGCGTTCTGTGAGTTCGTCCCAGATGTACTTCGCCGCGTAGGAGCCGATCATGGGCGTGAAAACCAGGATCACGCGACCCTCGGCGGTCAGATCCGACAGGGAGCGATCCTCCCAGAACTCGTCGTTGACCAGCGGACGGGTGAAACCGGGCGCGTCGGTCCCGGCTTCTGGGTGGTCCGCCGGACCGAGTTCGACGACGTCGAAATCCGGCATTCAGTCGTCACCTCCCGCGACGCCGGCGCTTTCGTTCTGGCTCGCGCCGTAGGTGTTCTCTATGTACTCGACGACGTTCGCGCTCTCGGCCATCGTGACGCCGGTGTTTTCGTCGACGATGACCGGCACGGATCGCACGCCTGCGACGCGCTTGACCACGTCGCGGTCGGAGTGCATCGGCTCGACGTACCGCGAGGTGTACTCGAGGCCGTACTCCTCGAGGCGGGCCACGACGCGCTCGCAGAACGGACAGGCCTGCAGTCGGTACAGGGTGATCGGTGCGCTCATACCGATTGGTTGGGGCAACGAGCGGGTAAACGTGTCGTCGCCGGAAACCCCCTCAAAAGGACAAAGGGTTAGTCGGTTGGGTGATAATTCACCAGTAATCAATGGCCGTATTTCCGTTCCTCGAGATTTTGCTCGCAACATACGAGGTTCCGGCGGTCGGACTCGAGCTAGACCAGTCGATGGTGACGATTCTCGGCTCTATCGCGCTCGTCTTCCTGCTGGCGCTGTCGGCGTTTTTCTCCTCCTCGGAGATCGCGATGTTCTCGCTCCCGAAACACCGCGTCGAGGGGATGGTCGAAGAGGGGATTCCGGGTGCACGTCGCGTCCAGTCGCTCAAGGAAGATCCCCACCGACTGCTGGTCACCGTCTTGGTCGGCAACAACATCGTCAACATCGCGATGTCCTCGATCGCGACCGTCCTTCTGGGCTTTTACTTCGGCGGGCTGGCTGCTGTCTTCATGGCGACGTTCGGAGTCACCGCGATCGTCCTGCTGTTCGGCGAGAGCGTGCCGAAGTCCTACGCCGTCGAAAACACCGAATCGTGGTCGGCCAAGATCGCGAAACCGCTCAAGGGGTCCGAGTACCTGCTCTATCCGCTGGTGGTCCTGTTCGATTACCTCACTCGACAGATCAATCGGATCACCGGCTCCTCGGGGGCGATCGAGACGCCGTACGTGACGCGAGACGAGATTCAAGAGATGATCGAATCGGGCGAGCGCGAGGGCGTCATCGAGGAAGACGAACACGAGATGTTGACCCGAATCTTCCGGTTCAACAACACGATCGTCAAGGAAGTGATGACGCCGCGGCTCGACATGACGGCGGTGCCGAAAGACGCCGACATCGACGAGGCGATCGAGACGTGTATCCAGAGCGGCCACGCGCGGGTGCCGGTCTACGAGAACAGCCTCGACAACGTCCTCGGCGTCGTTCACATCCGCGATCTCGTTCGGGACTTGAATTACGGCGAGACGCGAGTCGAGGACCTCGAGATCGACGACCTCATTCAGCCGACGCTACACGTCCCCGAATCGAAGAATGTCGACGAGTTGCTGACGGAGATGCGCGAAAACCGAATGCACATGGCGATCGTCATCGACGAATTCGGCACCACCGAGGGGCTGGTGACGATGGAGGACATGATCGAGGAGATCGTCGGCGAGATCTTAGAGGGCGGCGAGGATCTCCCGGTCGAGATGATCGACGACCGGACCGTCCTCGTCCGCGGCGAAGTGAACATCGAAGACGTCAACGAGGCGCTCGATATCGAACTCCCCGAGGGAGAGGAGTTCGAAACGATCGCCGGCTTCATCTTCAACCGGGCGGGCCGCCTCGTCGAGGAGGGCGAGGAACTCACCTACGAGGGAGTCCGGATCACCGTCGAGGGCGTCGAGAACACCCGGATCATGAAAGCGCGCTTGCACAAACTCGAGACGCCGCCGGAAGCGAGCGAGAGCGAAGACCACGGGGACGACGACGCCGTCGAAGAATAATAGGAGAACGGCTCAGTTCGACTCGGAAAGCAGTCCCCGCACGTCGGTCGCGATCCCGGGCGGAACGACGATCGTTCGCGGGCCTTTGACGTACTGCCCGTCGGGTTGGGCGTACGTGAGATTCAGTATCGCGACGTTTCTGACGCGGTAGATCGACACGTCCTCGATCACGTCCAGATCGATCACTCGGTCGGGGTCGTGGAGGTAGATCGCCCGGTCGTCGTAATCGAGCGTGCCGACGGATCGGAGAAACGACGAGAGCGCGAGCGCGACGAGCGCGAGCGGAATCGTCAGCGCCGCCAGAAGCGTAAACGGCCCCGCGCCGAGCGCCAGGAGTTCGTTCGTCGAGACGTAGCGCCCAACCGCCATCAGGACGACGATCGTCCCCGCCATCGCGAGCATGCCGAGTGCGGCGTCGAGCGCTCGATCCAGGCTCGTTCCGGTCGGTGCCGTGACCGGGAGTCGGTCGGTGAGTCGCTCGAGTCGGCGCTCGGTGTTAGAGCCGAACGCGACGACGAGGATCGCGAGGATTAACGCGGCGAACGCGGCGATGATAACGAACTCGGCCCCGAACTGGCGGGCCATGTCGTACAGCCGCCAGAAGACGATGATGAGGATGGCGGCGAAGAACGTCCCGGCCCCGAGCGACCACAGGATGCGCACGGTCGGCGAGGTCGCGGCGTCCTGTCGCCACTGAACCGGATTGGAATCGTCCACTGCCATACTGGAGTTCACCGCTGTTCGTGTAAATGCCGTTCGGTCTCGTCGCTGGGTCCCTCACAGGAAAAGCGAGTCGATGAGCCAGTATCCGCTAAAGGAGACGACGATCGACCCGGCCAGCGAGAAGACCCACGCGAGCACCGTGTATCCCATTTTACTGGCGCTGACGCCGCCGCCGGCCGTCGATGCGGCGTAGCCGCTTCCGATGATGGCGCTCACGATGATCTCGTTGAACGAGACGGGAATGCCGAACAAGACGGCAACCTGCGCGATCGCGAACGAGGGAATCAACGCGGCGATCGACCGCCGTGGGCCGAGCGAGGAGTAGTCTTGCGATATCGCTTTGATCATCCTCGGCGCGCCGGTCCACGAGCCGACCAGCAGTCCGACGCCGCCGCCGAGTAACAACGCGATCAACGGGATCTCGAAGTCGCTCGAGATCGGGACCAGCGGCCCGATGGCGAGGCCGACCTGGCTCCCGCCCGCGGAGAACGCGACGAGTCCGCCCAGAACGAGCAGGAAGTGGCGTTCGCCCCGTTCGGTCCCCTTCGCGAGGTCTGCACCGACGACGACACCCCAGAGGAGCGCGATCACGAGCGTCACGAGCGCGACGGAGGGCGTCGACCCGAGCGGGATCCACCCGCCGATCGTCTGTGCGATCGATTGCCCCTCGCCCGGCGGGCCGAGAATCGCGAACTCGATGTTCGCGACCACCGCGCCGACGATCGCGCCGAGCCCCAGTATCAGTCGCTCCTCGCGAATCGGTTCGTCGCGTAACAATCGTGCGATCGTGTACGCGATGCCGCCGCCGGCGAACGGCGTCAGTATCCAGAGCGTGGCGATCTCCGTGTACTTCGCCCACGCCGGATCGCCCGCCATCGCCAGTCCGACGCCGATCACCGCCCCCGTCGAGGTAAACGCCGTCGCGATCGGATAACCGGCGAAGACGCCGATGGCGACGAGCGTGGCGGCGACGCTGAGCGACACCACGGCGGCGATCGGAGTCAACGTCACGCCGTTTATCAACTCGCTTCCGACGGCTCGAGAAACGTTCGCACCCTGTAAGAGCGCGCCGGCGAAGCCGAGCAGTCCGACGAAAAACCCCGCCCGCATCACCGAAATGGCGTTCGCGCCGACGGCCGGCGCGAACGGAGTCGAGCCGCTCGAGCCTGCGCCGATCGACCAAGCCATAAACAGCGCCGCGAGTGCGGCCACGAGAAACGTCCCGATCGTCGCAATATCGACCATCTCTGGTAGGGGGATACTAGCGGATGCTACAAGTGTGTGCCGGCCTGTCCGCGACAGCTCCCGCTCGAGGTCGCCGGCCGAGCCACCCGATTACAGCTGAGCCCCCCGATCGCGGCCGTGCTCCCCGATCAGTTCGTCGTAAATCCGGAGTTGTCTTCGGGTTCCGGCGGCGGTTCGACCCCCTCGGCGGCCTCGGCGGTTTCTGTGTCTTTCTCGGTGACGACGTGCCACCGATCGACCTCGTCTTCGTAGTCCGCGAGCGATTCGGAGACGTCGTCTTTGAGCGCGTCGTCGTTGACGTTGATCTCGAAGACGAACGATTCGCCGTTCTCGGCGCTGCGAGTCGACTGCTGGATGTTCGCGCTGACGAGTTCGTTGTCGAAGTAGTACGGCGCGAGCTGGGTCATCACGTTCTGGTAGACGGTGTCCTCGACCCGCCGAAGCGCCTTTCGACTCGCCGAATCCGCAGCCCGCGCGACGTAGTCGATCGACTCCTTCCAGTTGTCGACGGCGGCTTCGGCGTCGTCTTCCTCTAACTGTTCATACGACTCCGAGAGCTTCTCGCCGGCCGTTTTGATGTCTTCGTCCGGGCCTTTTCCGGCTTTCTCGCCTTTGCCTTCCTCGACGCTCGCCTGCTCTGCGGTCTTCTCGCTTACGTCCCGCTCGAGCGTTTCGTGGGCTTTCGGCCGCCACTCCTCCCACTCCTCGAACGCTCGAGCGAATCGCGCTCCGGCGTCGTGGTCGGGATCGTGGACGCCAGCGTCTCTCAGTGCGCGTGTGACCCGCTCGCCGTGTTCGACGACGGTCGCCCAATCACCGCGGACTTTGAAACCCGAGATGCTTTCTTCCATTCGGTTGGGCGAGTGGTATGGCGCGGAGCGGTATAAACCTCTCCGCCGGGCCCCCGCTCTTCGAACCGGATCGATACCATGAACTATCCCGCCGAGCGCTGTACTACTATGCCGATCGACAAGCGGGACAACGCCTACGTCGTCACCCACGCACTGGCGAAAGACACGCTCTCACGGCTTCGAGACGTCGAGACCGAACAGGTCGGGTTCCGGAAGGGCCTGGTCAAGTTGGGCCGCATCTGCGGCTACGAGATCATCGACGGCCGCATGGAGACCGAGTACGCCGAGATCGAGACGCCCCTCGAGCCGACGATGGGCGAGCGGGTCAAAGGCCTCGACAACGTCGTCATCATCAACGTGCTGCGCGCGGCCACGCCGTTCGTCGAAGGACTGTTGAAAGCGTTCCCGCGCGCGAGACAGGGCGTCATCAGCGCGAGCCGAGACGAGGAGGCGGGCAGGGGCGAAGACGGCTCGTTCCCGATCACCATCGACTACGTGAAACTTCCCGAGATCCACGAGGAAGACACCGTCATCGTCGCCGATCCGATGCTCGCGACGGGAAGTACGATGTGTGCCGTGTTAGATCACGTCGTCGAGAACTCCGTCGATCCCGAGCACCTCATCGTTCTCTCCGCGGTTTCCGCGCCGGACGGATTGCTTCGCGTCGACGAGGAGTTCGATCAGGTCGACCTGCTCACCGTCTCGATCGACGACCGACTCGACGACGACGGCTTCATCGTCCCCGGACTGGGCGACGCGGGCGACCGCGCGTTCCGAACGACCTGATCCTCGCCTCGGTTTCGGAGGCCGACTACTGTCGCCCGGCGGATCTCGAGCGCCGCGGGGGCCAGTTGCGGTCTGGATATCACGCTTCGTCGCAGGTATCGATCCCCAGCAGCGCGTTTACCGGACACCGCCCGATGATCGCCGTCGCGAAGATGTCGCTCCCGGCGATAAACGCGAGCGCGCCGATCGTTCGCTCCCGATTCCGATAGCCGTAGTAGAGCAGGGCGAGTCCGCCCGTGAAGCGAACGAGTCGATCCGCGCCGCCGACGTTTCGATCCATGGGCGACCGTACGATCCGCCGGTTCTTAGTAGTCACCGCGAGGGCCCTTCGTTCGGCTCCGAACGACCCTCCCGTTTCGCCTCGAGCCCCCATCCCTGCACGCGGTCGTCCCACCCGAAGCTGCAGTCGAAGCGCACCTACGAATTCGGCTCTTCGCTCTCGCTAGTGCCGCTTTCGGACTCGTCTCGTTCCCCGCCGCTCAGTCCCTCGTCGCGGCCGCGCTCGAGCGCTGGCGGGGCCTCGCGGTGGCTCGAGTAGCCGTCGAACCAGCGGACGATTCGCTCGAGGCGGTCGACGACGTGCGCCGGTTCCCCGCTGCGAGAGAGTTCGTGTCCCTCTCGCGGATACCGCACGAGGCGGGTATCGACGCCGTGTTTTTTCAGCCCGAGGTAAAACAGCTCCGCCGTGTTCGCGGGCGTCCGGTAGTCCCGATCGGCGTGCACCACGAGCGTCGGCGTCTCGACGTCCGCGACGCGGGCGACAGGCGAGCGTTTCCAGAGGAGTTCCGGTTCGTCCCACGGCGTCGTGCCGAAGTCGCCCTCGATCAGCTTGAATGCGTCCGTCGAACCGTAGAAGCCAGTCAGATCGTAGACGCCGCGCTGGGACACCGCCGCCCGAAAGCGGTCCGTCCGGGTGACCGCCCAGGCGGTCATGAACCCGCCGAAGCTACCGCCGGTCACGTACGCCTCGCTCTCGTCGACGTACTCGCGCTCACAGACGTCATCGACGCCGGCGAGCACGTCGGAAAGCGTTACGTCGCCCCAGTTCCGTTCGATCGCCGTCATGTGCTCCTCGCCGTACCCGGTCGACCCTCGCGGATTACACCAGAAGACGACGTAGCCCGCTGCGGCGAGCGCCTGGAACTCGTACCACATCGTCCCCGCGGGGGTCCACTGGAGGTGCGGCCCGCCGTGTATTTCGACGACGAGCGGGTACGTCTCGTCCTCGTCGAACGCCGGCGGCGTGAGCACCCACCCCTGGATCGCTCCCGCGTCGCCGTCGATCCACACCTCCTCGGGCTGGGAAACCGCGCGGTCGGTGAGGTACGCGTCGTTGACTCGCGTCAGTCGCGTCGCCTCGTTGCCGCCTCGAGTCGTCGCGAAGACGTCGCCGGGGTGGTCCCACTCGCTCTGAACGAAGGCGATCGCGTCCGGGCCGACCGAGAAGTCCTCGACGGTGACGCCCTCGCCGTAGACCGGCGTCGGCGGTTCGCTCGCGTCGCCGGGCACCGAGTAACAGACGACCGAGCCCTCGTCGGGTGCGGTGAAGTACAGCAATTCGCCGTCCGGCCCCCACTCGACGTGGCCGTCGTGTGCGAGGTCGCGATCGAGCGGTTCAGTCGGCGTCGTCTCCGTTCCCGTCTCCCGATCGTGGACCCGGATCTGGGTCTGGGCCAGCGTCAGCCGGTCTTCCGGAGCGAAGGGGTAGGCGACCCGCCCGTCCGTGCTCGCCCACAGCGAGTCGACCCACCCCGACGTCTCCGCGAACGCCTCGACCGATCCCGACTCGAGGTCGCGTTCGAGCAGGTCGAACATCACCGAGTCATCCGGCGAGCGGTCGCCCTCAACCGCTTTCCGCGCGTAGTAGACCGTCTCGCTGTCGCCCCACGTCGGCCCGACGTGGTCCGCGTCGCCGTCCGTGAGTCGCTCGATGGCGGACGCCCGATCGTCCTCGGTCTCGAGCGCCCGCTCTACGTCGAGGACGTAGACGTGCGCCCGTTTCCCGTCGAGGTACTCCGTGCCGGCGCGATAGACCATCCGGTCGATCACGCGGGGGTCGGGCGCTTCCGGTTCGAAGCCGGGCTCGGCCGCCAGATCGCGTCCCTCCTCGCGGTCGAGCGCCGTCACGGTCTGGGTGAACAGGATCTTCGTCCCGTCGGGGCTCCACTCGAGGCCGGACACGCCGCCGCCGACGCCCGTCACCTGTTTCGCTTCGCCGCCGTCCGCGGGAAGGACCCACAGCTGCGGGCGGTCGTCGTCGGCACCTCGCGTGCTGACGAACGCGAGGAACTCGCCGTCGGGGCTCCATCGGGGCTCGCTGTCGACGCCTTCGGCGATCGTGAACCGCTTCGGGTCGGCCCCGCCGAGCGAGACGACGTGAATCGTCGCTTCGTAGCGCTCTTCGTCCGTCGGTCGCTTCTCGACGTAGGCGACGCGCTCGCTATCGGGCGATATGTGGGGGTTCTCGACCTGTGCGAGGTCGTAGTAATCGTCGGCGGCAACCGTCTTCATGGCCCATGCCATCGCCGCGCGCGAATTAGCAGTTTCGGTCCGAAATACGAAGGGAGCCCAAAATACGAACGGCTACCGACTGCTGGTCACTCGAGGTCCGCCCGATCGCTCGTCGCGCTCCGAAGCCGGTTCTCGAATGCCTCGCGCTCGGCGACGGGCACGCGAACGTCGAACGTGACCGCGGCCTCGTAGGTCGCGTCGAACTCGTAGCCCTCGCTCTCTATAATCCCCCTGACGGTCCCCGAATCGTCGTACTCGACGGTGATTTCGACCCGCTCGTGGGGCCGTTCTTCGACGACGCCCGCCGCCTCGAGGGCGTCTTTGACCGCCCGCGAGTAGGCCCGGACGAGGCCGCCGACGCCGAGGTTCGTCCCGCCGTAGTACCGCGTCACGACGACCGCGCAGTTCTCTACGTCCTCCTGCTCGAGAACGTTCAGTGCCGGTTTTCCCGCCGACCCCGAGGGTTCGCCGTCGTCGCTCGAGTACTCCCGCAGAAAGTTCCCCGACGCGTCCGCTCGCACCCGATAGGCGGGCACGTTGTGGGTCGCGTCGGCGTACTCGCGCTCGACCGTCTCGACGAACGCCTCGGCAGCGTCGACGGACTCGACGGGTCGGACGTGACCGAGGAACTCCGATCCCTGAACGACGAACTCGACGGTGGCGGGCTCGGCGACGGTGCGGTAGGTGTCGGTCACTGGTGGATGTGGCAGGTCTCGGCCATCGGTGGAGCGGTCGGTGTCGGCCTGCGATTGGGTCCGGTCACGGTTTCGTTACTGGAGTTCGATCTTGCGGACGAACGTGATCTCGCGCAGGTCCGTAAAGAGGTCGCCCGGAAGCTCCTCGTCGGTGACCAGGTACAGGCGCGGGTCGTCGGTGAACTCGGGATCTTCGCTGATCGTCTGGCGGATCGAGATGTCGTGATCCGCGAGCAGACCCGTGATCGTCGCGACGATGCCCTTCTCGTCGGCGTCGTCGACTTCGATCGTGAGGACGGTCAGATCGAGCACGGGCGCGAGGTCCATCAGACTCGGGACCTGCGAGATGTTCTGGAAGATACGACGCAGTTCCGGATCCTCGAGGATCGCGTCGGTCGTCGAGTCGACGACCCGCCGATCGACGTCGATCTCGCGGGCGATACCCGTGTTCGGGATCTCGATCCCGCCGGAGACGACCCGGCCCTCGTCGTTGACGGAGAACCCGCGCTCGAGCAGGAGTCGGATAACCGCCTGCTGGCTCGGCGACCCCTCGAACTTCTCCATGATCTCGTCGAACATTCGTTCGCGAGTGTAGGCGGGCCGGGGTATAATGTCCGGTGGTCGCCCGCTGTGGACACCCGCTCTCGTCTCGAATCCGGTTCGTCGATTCCACGTCTGACGGACGTTTTTGAGGGCGTAGCCGAAACCCCTCCCCATGCGCGCACTCAGTCACTGTGATTTCTGCGGGGCCGACGCCGCCGGGACCTTCGAACTGCTGCCACCCGAACTCGAGCCGACCGAGGACGAACAGCGCCGCGTCGTCCTCTGTCAGGCGTGTTCTGCGCAACTGGAGGAACTCCTCAAGCCGCTGCTCGCTCGCGCTGGCAGCGATCGGGTCGACGACCCGGTCAACACCGAATCCGACGCTGAGACCGAGTCGGCTTCGCCGGTCGAGACGGACGACGATTCTCGCTCCGCCGACGCGACTGACCTCGAGACGGCGGACGGAGAGGAATCGAACGCCGACACGGCTGGTCGACCCGCCGTGATCGACGTGAGCGGGGCCAAAACGGAACCAAACGATAACGAGACCGGTGCGGATGCTGATTCGACCGATCGTGGAATTACGCTCGAGCGCACCGCCGACGAGGACTCCGCCGCAGAGAGTTCGACTGCAGACTCCCCGGCGGCGAACGAGGACGATACCGACCCGAGTACGGACGAAGGCGATGCTGACTCGAGTACCGAAGAGGATCAAGATGTCGACAGCACCGTCGGCGATGCCGGGTCCGCGAACGCCGGCGGTTCGGCCGACGATTCGGGTACCAGTCCGCCGAGAGGATACGGGAAAGTTATTCGCCTCCTTCGGAACCGGGAGTTCCCCATGGCTCGCAGCGACGTCGAAACGCTCGCCGCGGGGGCGTACGATCTCGAGTCCCACACTGTCGAGGAGATCGTCGAGTACGCGCTCGAGGACGGCGAATTCGAGCAAGAAGGCGAGCAACTCGTCCGTTCGTGATACACCTGTCACGAGCGGTCGTCGGTAGGTGCGCCCTTCGATCGCTTCGGTGATCAGTGCCCTCTTCTGACCGTCACGCTTTCCGTCTCACTCCGAGAGCGTTCCCTTGGTGCTCGGCGCACCCTCTCGGCGCTCGTCGAACCGCGTCGCGTCGTCGAGCGCTCGAGCGAGCGCCTTGAACAGCGCCTCGACCTCGTGGTGGGCGTTCTCGCCGGTCTCGACCGACAGGTGAAGCGTCAGTCCGGCGTTCATCGCGAGCGATTCTCCGAAGTGTCGGGCCATGTCGCTCGTGAACTCGCCGATCTCGTCCTGCGAGAAGGCTCCATCGAAGTAAAACCGCGGCCGACTGCTCACGTCGACGATCGCCGACGCGACGGCTTCGTCCAGCGGAACCCGGCGATCGGCGTACCGAACGATGCCCGTTCGATCGCCGAGCGCGTCCGACAGCGCCGTCCCGAGGACGATCGCGACGTCCTCGACCGTGTGGTGGTCGTCGATCTCGAGGTCGCCGTCGCACTCGACCGCGAGGTCGAACAGGCCGTGTTTGGCAAGCGCCGTCAGCATGTGATCGAAGAATCCGATTCCGGTTTCGACGTCGGCCGTGCCGCTTCCGTCGACCGCGAGTGTACACTCGATCGTCGTCTCGCCCGTCTCGCGGGTGACGGTCGCCGTTCGATCGCTCATGGGAGAACGAGGGGGCCGCCGGTACAAGGCGATTGCGCTCGTAGCGCCGACTCGATCGACGCTCGCCGAGCCGTCGATTCGATTCTGGCAGAACGTCAAAAACCTCTCAAAACACTCGGTAAAATGTCTAAAGGTTTCTGAGGCCGTAACGAAACATCGGTTGGTATCGCCTACGCGCGTAAAACGGACCGAAATTAGACCAACCTTCTCCCTCTTATATGTTGTCGACGATGATAGTCAGGAATAGCCGAGGTGAACACCCCAATGTCCAACTCTTCCCCGCTCCCCAACGAATCGATCTCCACGTCGTCCCCCGAGAGAGACGCCGATACCTACCGCCGCCTGCTCCGGACGATCAAACAACCCGCACAGTTCCTCTCGTTCTGGATCGCGATAGCATTGCCGTTCGTCCACGTTCCGCTGCTTGCTCAGGGGCTGAACGACCCGACGGTGACGATGACGTTTCTCACGCTCTTGGCGATCAACGTCCTCGCTCTCTATTTCGGTCACGGCTACAACGAGTCGTCCTGATCCCGGCCGAACGGCGTTCCCCCTCCATCGCCGTAAGCTCTCCAACCGCCGTCGAAACGCCCTCCAACCGCTGTCTCGGTGCTCTCAACCCGCCGTCACCGCCGCTCCGAGCTCCACATCAGTCGTCGGCCCGCTCGGTCACTTCGTGACCTCGCGGCTCAAAAAAGTGAGAACCGCCTGCCCTTCCCCGGATCGCGGGCGTCTCGCAGTTGCTCGACGCCCGCTCTCGGCCACAGCCCGCTCACTCGTCGATGGCGGCCTGTGCCTCCTCGAGCGAAAACTTCCCCTCGTAGAGCGCGCTTCCGACGACGACGGCCGCTGCGCCGGCCGCTTCGAGCGCTCGCACGTCCTCGAGCGTGGCGACCCCGCCGCTGGCGACGATCGGTACGTCGGTGGCGTCGACGAGCTCTCGGACGGGTTCGGTCGCGACGCCCTCGAGCTGCCCCTCAACGTCGACGTTCGTAAAGAGGATTCCGGCGGCTCCGAGGTCCTCGTAGCGCGCTGCGGCCTCGACCGGCGTCATGCCGGCCCCTTCCGTCCAGCCCTCGACGACGACTTCGCCGTCTTTCGCGTCGAGGCTCACGATCACCGAGTTCGGCCGGCGCTCGCTGATTTCGGCGACGATCTCCGGATTCTCGACGGCGGCGGTGCCGAGGATAACTCGGTCGACGCCGCGCTCGAGCAGATCGATCGCGTCGCCCGCGGTTCGAATGCCGCCGCCGAGTTGCGTCGGAACGTCGACGGCGTCGACGACGGCGTCGATCGCGTCCGCGTTCGCTCGTTCCCCCTCGAAGGCCCCGTCGAGGTCGACGAGGTGGAGCGTCTCCGCGCCGGCGTCGATCCACCGACGGGCGGCGTCCACGGGGTTGCCGTAGCGCGTTTCGGTACCCCGTTCGCCCTGGACGAGCTGGACGACTTCTCCGTCCTGTACGTCGACCGCGGGGATCACTTCGAACGTCGGAAACTGGCTCATACCCGAACGCGCGGTGGCTGTCGGGATAATCCCGTTGGTCCGGGTCGGGGATCGATGAGCCGAATCGCCGAACGATCCGGCACCCGCTTCTCGATCCGGACCGATCAGCGCTGGATAAAAATACGCGTCCTTTTAGGTTTCGCAGGTCTACGTAGTAGACGTGACAGAAGTACTGTTATTCGTCGGGATCCTCGTTGCAATCTTCGTCGGATACAATATCGGCGGTGCGACGACCGGGCCGGCGTTCGGCCCCGCTGTTGGCGCAAATATCATCTCGAAGGGAATCGCCGCGGCGCTGATGTCCGTCTTCTTTGCGATCGGCGCGCTTACCATCGGACGGCAAGTCGTCGACACGCTCGGAAACGAACTGGTGACCAGCACCGAGATTTTCACGCTCGAGGCGAACGTCGCCGTGCTCTTTTTCATCGGCGGCGCGCTCTTTATCGGCAACTACGCCGGCGTTCCCGCCTCCACCTCGATGACGGCGGTGGGCGCGATCGCCGCACTCGGATTCGCGACGGGCGAACTCAACGTGGCCGTCCTCGGGGAAATCGCGATCTGGTGGATCGTCGCCCCCATCATCGGCTTCTGGATCGGCGGTGTGGTCGGTCGATACTTCTACACCCGGATCAACGAGTGGGTGGCGATCGAAGAAAACACCACGGGGTCGCCGTTGCTCAGCATCGACACCTCGGGGCACGTCCCCCGTCTCGGCACCGTCGCCGGCGTCTCGAGACGGGAGTGGACCGGCTCGCTGCTCGTCGTCGTCATCGGGTGTCTCATGGGATTCAGTTCGGGAACGAGCAACATCGCCAACGCCGTCGCGCCCCTCGTGGGAAGCGGCGAACTCGCGGAAGATCCCGCGCTCATCATCGGCTCGATCGCGGTCGCGATCGGCGCGTTTACGATCGCCCGACGAACCCTCGATACGCTCGGCAACGACATCACGAATCTGCCGCTCACCGCGGCGGTCGTCGTCGCCGTGATAAGTTCGACGATCGTCGTTGGTCTCTCCTGGATCGGCATCCCCGCGAGCTTCGTCGTCATCGCGACCATGGCTATCGTCGGGCTCGGCTGGGGTCGCGCGACCAGAACGACGCGCCTCTCGGACGCCGCTCGAGGCGAGGAGACGGCGGTCTCGGTCGGCGCGCTCACGGCCGACGAGGAGGGCGAGCCGTCCCCGGAAATCGGCGAGGAGAAGGTTAGCGACATCCCGAAAGCGTCCGACCTCTTCGATCCGACGACGACCGCGCGCGTAATCCTCATGCAAAACGTCGTCCCGCTCATCTCGACGGTCGGTGCCTTCCTCACGTTCCGTTACGTTCCGCTCTTCGGATTCTAGGCGTGTGCGGCGTTTTTATCCATATTTTTCATTCTATCTCGAATGCCGTTCGAAAACGAAACGCCCGACGAGCTCTTTCTCGATATATTCTCAATCCTACGTGAAAGACAATTTAGGACCGAACAGCAAGCTATACCAATGCGGGACTCGAACCTGCGGTTGATGCCCACGGTAGAATACCTCAACTACGAAGTGTTAGACGACCAGGGATGGGAGATGGACGACGACGACCTCTTCGAGAACGCGGCCGACGCCGGTCTCGACGAGGAGGACTACGGCACCCTCGATGTCGCCGAAGGCGAGTACATCCTCGAGGCCGCCGAAGCTCAGGGCTACGACTGGCCGTTTTCCTGCCGAGCAGGTGCCTGCGCGAACTGTGCAGCCATCATCACCGAAGGCGAGATCGATATGGACATGCAACAGATCCTCTCCGACGAGGAAGTCGAAGAGAAGAACGTCCGTCTGACCTGTATCGGTTCCGCCGAGACCGACGAGGTCAAAATCGTCTACAACGCCAAACACCTCGACTACCTGCAGAACCGCGTCATTTAACGACGCATCGCACGCGCCAGTGGAACGTTCGGGATCGGCTCCGATCCCGCTTCTTTACTACGACAATCGTCGATTCCTGTGAGCGTTCGCTCTGGAACCGCTCGACCACTCAACTATCCGGCCGGTCGTCGATCGACCTGCTCGGAAGCGGACTGATATAATTCACCTCACGAATATGGGATTATTTGCGCACTCATAACACAAAGATTGATAATTCTGCCTATTCGTGACAAGACTTTACCGTAACCGTCCAGTACTCTGCCCAAAATGGGTTCCTCATCTGTGACTGGTACGGAACTCGAGACACGAGTTCACCAGCAGGACGTTCTCTCGAGGATCGGCTCGCGCGCCATCGAAACCGACGATCCGGACCGCTTGCTCGAGCATGCGACAGACGCCATTCGTGCGTCACTGAACGCAGAGCACTGTCACGCCCTCGAGTTCCACTCGGATACCGGGCAGTTGCGCTCCCGCGTCGAGACTGGACCGGGACCCACGCTGGCCGATCCGACGACGCTCTCGACGACGCCCGATTCCTACGTCGGCTATACGCTGTGTGCTTCCGAACCGGTCCTCGTCTCCGAGTTCGAACTCGAGGAGCGCTTTTCTGCCCCTGCAAGTTTCGTCGACCGTGACATCGAGAGCGCGCTCGCCGTTCGAATCAGTTCGGGCTCCGAACCGTGGGGCGTTCTGGGCGCCTACGCGACCGAGCCGCGAGCCTTCACCGATCGCGACGCCCGCTTCCTCGAGAACGTCGCGCGTCTCCTCGAGTCGGCGCTCGCGGACGGGGAATCGAAGTCGAAACGTGGTGGAGTATTGACGGACAAGCGAATCCTCGAGACGTGCCCGGTCGGAATCACGGCGATCGACGCAGACGGGCGGATCGTGTTCGCAAACGAGTACGCCGCGGACGCCCTCGGTGGTCCCGCGAGTGACCTTCCGGGATGCGTTGACGAGGAATCGTGGCGGTTCGCGGGCCCGGACGGGGGCGCCGTTTCGGTGAGCGAACTCCCCTACACGCGCGTGAAACGAACCGGCGAACCCGTCACCGACGAACTGCTCGGCATCACGAACGACGACGGGAACCGAGTCTGGCTGTCGGTCGACTGTCTGCCCGTGTCCGACGACGACTCGTTCGAGGGCGCTATCTGTGCGCTCACGGACGTCACCGACCGCAAGCAACTCGAAGGGAAACTCGAGGAGATCCTCGGTCGGATCGACGACGCGTTCTGTGCGTTCGATGAGGACCTTCGGTACACGCTCGTCAACGACCGCGCGGAGGAGCTCCTCGACCACTCCGAAGACGAACTGCTCGGCAACACGCTCTGGGAGATGTTTCCCGAGGCGAACGACGATCTGGACGTCCGCGAGAGCTTCGAAACCGCCATCGAAACCAACGAACCGACGAGTTACCAGCACTACCACGAACCGTTGGGGAACTGGATCGAGGGGAACATCTACCCCTCGGACAGCGGCGTTTCGGTGTACTTCCGTGACATTACTGAGCGCAAGGAGTACCAGCAGCGACTCGAGCGCTCGAACGAGCACTTAGAGCAGTTCGCCTACGCCGCCTCCCACGACCTGCAGGAACCGCTTCGGATGGTCACGAGTTATCTGAACCTGATCGACCGGCGGTACGGGGACGAACTCGCGGACGACGCACAGGAGTTCCTCGCGTTCGCCGTCGACGGTGCCGAGCGAATGCGCGAGATGATCGACGGCCTCCTCGAGTACTCGCGAGTCGAGACGCGCGGCGACTCGTTCGACCTCGTCGATCTGAACGACGTCTTCGCCGACGCCCGGCAGGATCTGATGGTCCAGATCGAAGAGACCGACGCGGCGATCTCCGTGGGTTCGCTTCCCGTCATCGAGGGGGACGGCAACCAGTTGCGACAGGTGTTTCAGAACCTCCTGAGCAACGCGCTCGAGTACTCGGGCGAGTCGCCGCCCCGCATCGACGTCTCGGCGACGCGGGACGGAGACGAGTGGCGACTTCGCGTTCGAGACAACGGGATCGGAATCGAGTCGACGAACGAAGACAGAATCTTTCAGGTGTTTCAACGGGTACACGACACTGAAGGCGAAAGCGGCAGCGGTATCGGCCTCGCTCTCTGCAAGCGCATCGTCGAGCGCCACGGCGGGTGGATCGACGTCGATTCGGAACCCGGTGCCGGGTCGGTGTTCACCGTGGCGTTCCCCGTCGCGAACCGCTAGTCCACACTCGCTCTTCGAACGCCGACGGATGGCTTCATCTGAGAGTATATGATTGTAGATATGAGTGTGGTATACTAACCCTGTCTATAGTATATCAAATATGGTTGGATTAGGAAACAATCATAAACTTGTTATTTACACACCGATTCAACTCAGACTACAATATGTGTTCGTGGCGAGAAATGGATTATATGTGAAATCATGGCTCGTATACGGATTATAGTCTTAAAAAGAACTCCAATTAAATATATTGGTGATATTGGGAAAGCCATCAGTCAATTATATGATAAAAATGTGAAACTGTTAATTATCCGCCGATATACGTCTCGACGAACTTATCGGACTCGAGACTATCCGGCGTCCCCGAGCGTCTGACAGATCCGTTCTCGAGCAGGTAGAGCCGGTCGGCGTGTTCGAGCGCGAACGTGATGTTCTGCTCGCAGATGAGGATCTCGACGGATAGCTCTTGAATGGATTCGAGGGCCTCGCTTATGTCCTGTAGGATGACCGGCGCGAGCCCGATCGACGGCTCGTCGAGAATGAGAAACTCGGGGTCGCTCATCAGTCCGCGGCCGAGCGAGAGCATCTGCATCTCGCCGCCGCTCAGCGATTGGGTTTCCTGGGTCCGTCGCTCCTCGAGTCGCGGGAAGAGATCGAACACCTCCTCAAGCCGTCGTTCCTCGCCCTCGCCGTTCAGGTACGACCCGAGACGCAGGTTCTGCTCGACGCTCATGTAGTCGAACAGGTCTCGACGCTCGGTGCAGTAAAACAACCCGTCCGCGATCAGGTTCGACGTCGAGGAGTCGGCGACCTCCGTCCCGTTGTATCGGATCGATCCGTCGTAGTCGTGGAACCCGCCAATCGTATCGACCAGCGTCGACTTGCCGGCCCCGTTCGGGCCGATCACCGCGACGGTCTCGCCGCTTTTGACGTCGACGTTCACGTCCTCGAGCGCCTGTACTTTCCCGTACGAGACCGAGAGATTCTCGACCGAGAGAACGGTGTCGATCTCCTGTTTCGTCGTGCTCATAGTTCCCCTCCGAGGTAGGCTTCCTGTACCGTCGGATCGTTTCGAATCTCCTCGGGAGATCCTTCGGCGATCTTTTCGCCGAAGGAAATGACGACGACCCTGTCGACGAGATCGAGGAGTCCGTGCATGTTGTGGTCGATGACGATCAGCGTCATTCCGTCTTCGCGAAGCGACCGAAACAGCGCCGCTGTCCGCTCGACCTCCTCGGGCGTGAGCCCGGCGAACGGTTCGTCGACCAGCAGGAGGTCCGGCTCGGTCCCGATCGCCCGTCCGACCTCGAGTCGGAGCAATCCGGCGTGGGGAAGTTCGTCTGGCGTCTGGTGCATGTGTTCGCTCAGCCCGACCTGCTGGCAGATCTCTCTGGCCCGGTCCTCGACGGTAGTGCGGAACTCGTCGAACGAAAACAGCTCGTTCGGAACCATCGACAGCGAAACGTTCTCGAGGACGCTCCGGTCCTCGAGCGGTCGGAACGTCTGGTAGGTTCGTGCCAGTCCCTTCTCGACGAGCGCGTACTGCGGTACCCCCGTCACGTCTTCGTCTCGATAATAGATCGCCCCGTCGGTCGGCGGAAAGGCCCCCGACACGCAGTTGAACGTCGTCGACTTGCCGGCACCGTTCGGGCCGATAAAGCCCAGGATCTCTTCCTCGCGGACCGAAAACGACAGATCGTCGACCGCGACGACGCCGCCGAAGCGCTTGGTCACGTTCTCGAGGCGGAGGACCTCGTCCGTGCGTGCTGTGCCATCGATCGATTGCGTAGCGTGTGAACTCATTGGTGGTTCCTCTCAGGTAGTTGGGTTCGCGCGTCGATCTCGCAACTCGAGGATCTTGCGGCTCAGCGCTCCCAGCCCCGGAATGAGTCCTTTCGGCAGGAAGAACAGGACGAGCAACGCGAGCGTGAAGAAAATCACCATCGAGACGTGACTGAACGTCGTTTGCAGGAAGTCGCGAACGAAGTAGTAGGCGATCCCGACCGCTGCGGGGCCGGTGATCGTCCCCATCCCGCCGAGGATGCTGATCAACACGACTTCGATGCTAACGACGACAAACAGGAGGTTGCTTGGTGATGGGTTACCCGCCAAGTGAACGAACGCCGCTCCGGCGAGTCCGCCCACCGCACCGCTCATCGTGAACGCGAACACTTTGAACTTGGCTGGGTTGATGCCCGAAGCCAATACTGCGTCCTCGTCCTCTCTGATCGCGGTAAAGATATCGCCGACGTACGAGCGAGTGAACACATAAAACAGCGCAAAAATTCCCAGGAAGAACATGAGAGTGACATAGTAGTCCACGAACACTTCCTGATCGAATGGCGTTCTGAACCCGATAGTCGTCAGGATCGATGCGACCGTATCGCCGACGGGAACCAGTCTCTCGGGGTTTCTGAGTCCCGCTTCGCCGCCGAGATATCCCGGGAAGATATTGGCTATCTGAACCAATATGAGCGGAATAATGAGCGTGATGAGCGCGAGGTACGGTCCTCGAAGCCGAAGCGCCGGAAACCCCACGACGACCCCGAGAAGGCCCGCGACGACCGTCCCCACCATGATTGCGCCGATCGGTGTGATTCCGAGATGGAGATTTACGAGCGCTGCGGTGTACCCCCCCGCCGCGAAGAACATACTGTGGCCGAAACTCAACTGCCCGGTATACCCTGAGACGTAGTCCCAGCTCATCGCGAACATGCCGAGAAACAGTGCCCCTGTGAGTTGATCCACCGTGAGAACGCCGGTTAGAAACGGTGCAAACAGCAACCCTCCCAGACAGACGATACCCACTATGTGCCGTGGTTCGAGATCTAAACGTGTCATGTCATCACTTACCCTCTCGTTAGAGAAGTCTCAACATGGTACTTATATCTTGTTATCGGTTCGGTATCGACGATCAGGTGTGTTACCAACACACTTATTTAGGATGGTGCGCATCTCAGCAATTATGCGTGATAACGCAACCCAGGGTATCGACAGACGGCAGTTTGTCGGAATGATCGGTGCAGGAGCGACCGTCGGCGTCGCCGGCTGTCTCGGTGGGACAGACAGTCGCGGCGGCGGAAGTGGCGTCCAGATCGGGCTTCTCGCGTTCGAACCGGGAAGCGCCCCGCAAGGAACTGCACAGGAACAGGCGGCTCAAATGGCGGTCGACGAACTCAACGACGACGGCGGGTTGCTCGGCGAGGATATCGAACTTCACGTCGCTAACACGCAGGGTGACACGACGACCGCCGAGGACCGCTATCTCGAGTTCGTCGTCGAGGACGGCGTCGATATGACGACGGGCGTGTTCCAGACCGAGATAATGATCAATCTCATGGATAACGTCGCCCAGCACGAGGTCGTCCACATCAGCGGTGGAAACACGTCGCCGGAGATCTCGCGGTTCCTCGCCGAGGACTACGATCAGTACAAGTACCACTTCCGCCCCTACGGAAACGCGGAAATCTGGGTGGAGTCGGTCGCCGAGTTCGCCGGCTACATGCACGAAGCGGAGGATTGGGACACGATCGGCGTGCTCAACGAGGAGTTCGAGTGGACCCAGCCGTTCTCCGACGATCTCCCCGGACTGCTCGAGGAACAGGGTATCGACGTTCCGTACAACGAGCGCTACCCCGGCAACACCGACAACTTCACGCCGCTTTTCGACAGCCTCGAGTCCGAAGGCGTCGACGCGGTCTTGATGAGTATGGCTCACACCGCCGGCCCCGCACAGATTCAGTGGCGCGACGAGGAACGGGACTTCGCCATCGCGGGCCTGATCTCGCAGATCAACGATCCGGGCGCACACGAAGCGTTCGACGGCGCGACCGAGTTCGCGATGAGTAACACGCCCGGCGTCCACAAGGCGGAACTCTCCGATCAGACGACGACGTTCGCGCAGAACTACTACGACGAGTACGGGGTCTACCCGAACGACGCCTTCTCCTACGCCACCTACGACGGCATCAAGATGTGGGCCGAAGTCGTCGCACAGGAGGAGACGACCGACTCCGAGACGATCGTTCCGGCACTCGCCTCACATACCTACAAGGGAACGCGCGGAACGATCGAGTTCAACGGCGAAGACAGCGAGTTCCCCCACGACGCGAAGTTCGGCGAGGACCGCCTTCGCCGGGTAAACTTCCAGTGGCAGGTCAACGACGACGGAAACGGTGTGCAGGAAGTCATTTACCCAGAAGACCTGGCGACGTCGGACTACCAGGAACCAGCGTGGTTCTGACGCATGGTCGACATCGTCGGTATCGCAGCGAACACGCTCATCCTCGGTTCGCTGTACGCGCTCATCGCGATCGGGTTCACGCTGGTGTTCGGCGTCGCGGGACAGGCGAACCTCGCCCACGGCGGAACCATTACGATCGGTGCGTTCACCGCCTGGTACGTCGCCGGCATGGGCTACGGCGTCTGGATCGGTCTGCTTGCGGCCGCCGTCACCGGTGCGCTCTTTCACGTCATCCTGCATAGTTTGCTGGTCAAACACACGGAGGACCCGGTCAACGTCCTAATCATCACGCTGCTGTCCTGGCTGGTCATCGAGTACTCCTTCCGGGCGGCGGTCGGCACCAATCCGCGATCGGTCCCGTCAATGCTCGACGGCGCCACGTCCATCGGGGGCGTCTCCTTTCTCTACAACAACCTGCTGATCTTCGCCGTCTCGTGGCTGTTCATCATCGGCCTGTTCGTCTTCATCAACCACACGAAGCACGGACAGGCCATCATCGCGACGGGGATGAACGAGAAAGGGGCGGCGCTGGTCGGTATCGACACCGACAGGATCACGCTCCTGGTCTGGGCGCTTGCGGGTGTCTTCGCGGGCTCGGCCGGCGTTCTCTACGGCACCTTCCGCGCCGCCTCCTACGACATGGGAATGACGCCGCTGACGCTCGCGTTCGCGATCGTCATCCTCGGCGGTATCGGCTCGATTCGGGGAAGCCTCATCGCCGCGTACGTCATCGGCTTTCTCGAGGTGTTCACTACGTCCGCCATCTCGCCGCGGCTGAGCGGCATGACGGCGCTGATTCTGATCATCCTCGTGTTGCTCTACAAGCCGACCGGCTTCTACGGCCGGGAACTGCCGACCTGACGCGGCTCTTTTCGTTTCGATCGCGCCCTTCGACACGCGAGCGCACGCAGCAACGTTCTCGACTCGATCCCGCGGACGCCGAGTTGCGAGTCCGGCCGCCCCGTTTTCGGCGACTCGTTCGCCGGACCTTCGTTTCGTCCGCCCGGCCAGTAGTTATATTTCCACCCTCTGTGAACAAGTTCGCGAATGACTGGCAGACGTCTCTTGCTCCCAGACCGCCTCGAGTCGCCCGACGGCGCGGGCGAAGAATCGATCGAAGCCGTGCGAGCGGAACGTGATTTCTGGCGATCGCTCTTCGAAGGGCTGGTCGAGGAGTTTCCGGAACCGATTCTCGTCGTCAACGACGACGGTGCGATCACCCACTGGAACGACGAGAGCGCGGAGTTAACCGGCGTTTCCGACGGCGACGCGCTCGGCGAACAGGCGCTGGACGTGATCGGCACCGAGGGCGTCGAGGAGACGCTGGCCGAAGAGATCGCCAGAACGGGCGAAGCGATTCAGGAGTCGGAGATCCGATCCGGCGGCCCGCCGGACGATCAGTGGCACATCCGCACGGCCGGCGTTCCGCTTCGAACGCCCGAGGGCGAGTCGATCGGTGCCTTCGAGTACATCACGATCGTGACGGAACTGGTCGAACAGCGCGACGAACTCGAGGAGGTACAGACGGCGATCAGCGACATCGTCGACGGCGCGGTCGACGAACTGCTGGCCGCCGCGGAGACGAACGCGGAGACGACCGACGAGGTCGACGAACTGGCCGCGGCGCAGGTCGAGAACCTCGCGGAGGTGCGAAACGAGATGGAGTCGCTGTCGGCGACCGTCGAGGAGATCTCCGCCAGCGCCGAGGAGGTCAGCAGCCAGAGTCAGACTGCCGCCGAACTCGCCGACGAATCGAAGGACGCGACCGCCGATATCGTCTCGATCATCGACGACGTCCGCGACGCGACCGACACGCTTTCTGCGACGACCCAGAACCTAGAACAGCGGATGCAAGAGATCGACAAAGTCGTCGACGTGATCGACCAGATCGCCGACGAGACCAATCTGCTGGCGGTCAACGCTAACATCCAGGCCGCGCAGGTCGACTCCGGCGCGGCGGGCTTCGCCGTCGTCGCCGACGAGGTCAAAGCGCTCGCCGACCAGTCGAAAGGCGAGGTCGGAACGATCGAGGAGATCGTCGACGACGTTACCCAGAACACCACGGAAACCATCGACAACGTCGAGACGACGATCGAGCGCGTCGACGACGCCATCGAGCGAGCCAGAGCCGTCGACGAAAAACAATCGGAGATCAAATCCGCCGTGGGCGAGGCAACGACCGGGATCGAACAGATCGCCGACGCCACCGACGACCAGGCCGCCACCGCACAGGAGGTCACGACGATGCTCGGCAACTCCCTCGAGCAGATCGAAGCCGTCGCCGCCGAAATCGAGACGCTCGCGGAAACGAACGACCAGCAGGCCGCGAAGGTCCGCGAAGTCAGAGACGAGGTCGCGGAACTCGAGTCGGAACTGTAGCCGTCCCTTTTCGGGCTACTACACGAAAGTCGTCTTGGGCGCCTGAGACGATTCACCACGGCCGTCTGGCTTGATAATCTCGATCGTTTAGAGACATTCCCGAGCGGGACACATCCGTTAGCTGATTGTGTTGGTCGCGTAAGATATCTTTATGTATGTTACCATATAACTCGATACTTGAATGCATTTAGACAGCCACACGCGTCTGCGTCGACGCCGATTACTGCTGTTGCTCGGTGCCGGAGCGACGACGGGAATCGCCGGATGCTTCGAATCCGAGGAGACGTCCGAGGGCCCGGTAGACGGACGGACCGAATCGAACGTCATGATCGAGATGCGCGACGGCGTGGAACTCGCGACGGATATCTATCGACCGGCGGCCGACGGCGAGTATCCGGCCCTGCTGATGCGAACGCCCTACAACAAAGCCGAGGAAAGTATCCCTGCCGGGACCGACATCGCAGTCGAGAACGGGTATGCCGTCGTTTTACAGGACGTCCGTGGCCGATTCGATTCGGACGGGACGTTCGATCCGTTCGTCTTCGAAGCCGAAGACGGATACGATACGATCGAGTGGATCGCCGACCGATCGTGGAGCGACGGACAGGTCGGCATGCTGGGCAGTTCCTACGTCGGAATGACGACCTGGCAGGCGGCGTTGGCCGACCCGCCGGCCCTCGAGGCGATCGCTCCGATGATCACACCCAGCGATTACTACGAACACATCAAGTATCCCAGCGGCGCGTTCGAACTCGCCAGTGCGTTCGGGTGGACGATGCAGGTCATCTCTCAGGGAATGGAGGGCGGCCAACTCGAGGACGCCGATCCGGAAGCGATCGAGACGTTCACCGAGGAGGTCGCCGCGAATCCGATGGAGTACATGCGATACCGTCCCCTCGAGGAGATACCCAGCTTCGACGAACTCGCACCGTACTGGCACGACTGGCACCAGCACTCGACGTACGACGAGTTCTGGGCGGAACTCGACGTCACGAAGGGGATCGACGGCGTCGATCTCCCGGTCTTACACGCCGGCGGCTGGTACGATATCTTCTTGACCGGCCATACCGAGGTGTATCGCTCGATTCAGGACGACGGTAGCGAACGGATGCGCGAAAACCACCACATGATAATCGGCCCGTGGGACCACCTGACATTCGGAACGTCGGAGACGACCGTTGGAGACCGCGACTTCGGCGACCAGAGCGCGTCAACGATGGTGTCCGAACGGATTCTCCCCTGGTTCGACCACCACCTCAAGGGCGAAGAGACCGGGGCCACGAGGTACCCCGATGTCGAATACTTCCAGATGGGAGACGACGAGTGGCGCGAAGACACTCGGTGGCCGCCGGATCACGAGCCGACGACGTATTTCTTGACGAGCGACGACGGAGCGAACTCGAGACACGGCGACGGAAAACTGACCGAGTCGTCCGTAAAGTCCGGTTCAACCGTCGATAGTTACGAGTACGATCCCACAGATCCGGTTCCCTCTGTCGGCGGTCCAGTATTGAACCCAGCGGTCGTTCCGCCGGGGGTCAGGGATCAATCTACTGTCGAGGAACGCGCGGACGTGCTCGTCTACACGTCCGAAGCACTGCCGGAGCCGGTTTCTGTCGCCGGGCAACCGTCGGTCGCGCTTTTCGCCTCGAGTTCCGCACCGGACACCGACTTCACGGCGAAACTCGTCGACGTCGAGCCCGACGGATACGCCGCGAACATCACCGAAGGCGTCGTCCGCGCTCGCTACCGCGAGTCGCTTGAGGACCCGTCGTTCATGACGCCGGGAACCGTCTACGAGTTCGACCTCGACCTCTGGCCGACCGCACACACGTTCGCTCAGGGCCATCGCATCCGATTGGAACTGAGTAGCAGCAACTTTCCGCGGTTCGACCGCAATCCGAACGCAGAAATCGACGAGATTTCGAAAGCGACCGAAGACGACGTACAGTCTGCGACACAGCAGGTACTCCACGACGAGGACCGACGTTCTCGGCTGACGCTTCCAGTCGTCGATTGATCTCGGGCGCGCCGAGGGCGATTCGAACGCCGGCTGACGACGCGCTCGAGGTCGTCACCGAACTTCGAGTCGAGAAACTGCGTATGAAGAACGAATCGAGTCCGCCGTTCCGAATCTACCGAACCGAGTCGATCCGATCCGTTACTCCTCGAGTGGCAGTCCGTCGTACTCCTCGTCGAAGTCCTCGCGCAGGACCTTCTTGTTGAACTTCCCGGTCGTCGTCTTCGGGATCTCCTCGACGAAGACGATCTTATCGGGCATCCACCACTTCGGATAGCGCTCGCGGAGGTGCGCTCGGAGTTCGTCGCCGCTCACGTCATCTGCGGACGCGACGACGTAGGCGACCGGTCGTTCGTCCCACTTCTCGTGTTCGACGCTGATGACCGTCGCCTCCTCGACCGCGTCGTGGGCCATCAGTTCGTTCTCGAGTTCGATCGAGGAGATCCACTCGCCGCCGCTCTTGATGATGTCGTCGAGTCGGTCGACGACCTCTATGTAGCCGTACTCGTCGATGGTGCCGACGTCGCCGCTCTTGAACCAGCCGTCGTCGGTGAACGACTCGGCCGTGGCCTCCGGTCGGTTGTAGTACTCGTCGATGAGCCAGGGCGCGCGGGCCTGGATCTCGCCGGAGGATTCCCCGTCGTGGGGGACCTCCTCGCCGTTCTGGTCGCGCAGGCGGATCTGCACGCCTGGAGCGGGCAGTCCTGGTTTCATCTGCTGTTGATACTGGCCGCTCTCGTCTAATTCCTCCTTGACCTCGGTGGTGGTCATGGTGTTCACGAGGTTCGGCGCGGCCTCGGTCATCCCGTAGCCCTGGTAGATCGGCGCGCCGATCTCCTTGTCGAACTTCTCCATGAGCCACTCTGGGGGCGAACTGCCGCCGGTCAGGACCCGATCTAAGCTCTCGAGTTCGATGTCCTCGCGCTCGTCGTAGAAGCTGGCCATCTCGCGCCAGACCGTCGGGACGGCGGCGGTGATTGTGACGCCCTCCCGATCGATCAGTTCGGCGATCTGCTCGGAGTCGGTCTTCGGCCCCGGCAACACGAGTTTCGAGCCACACAGCGTCGCGGTGTAGGGCAGGCCCCAGCCGTTGACGTGGTACATCGGCACGACGGGCATGACGGCGTCGTTCTCGCTGATTTTGAAGACGTCGATGTGGCTGTGGGTCAGCGTGTGCAGGTAGATGTTCCGATGGGTGTAGGCGACGCCCTTCGGGAGTCCGGTCGTCCCGGAGGTGTAGCAGATGCCCGCCTCCCGTTCCTCGTCGATCTCCGGCCACTCGTAGTCGGTCTCGTGACCGTCGAGGAGCTCCTCGTAGGACTGGATCGGCTCGAGGTCTGTCTCGGGCACCTCGTCGTCGAGGACGACGTAGTGCTCGACGGTCTCGAACTGATCCGCGACGTTCTCGACGGTCTCGACGAACGCTGGATCGACGAAGACGACCTCGTCTTCGGCCTCGTTGACGATCTCGACGATGTGCTCGTCGGGGAGCATGTGGTTCGTCATGTGGATGCTCCGGCCGCTACAGGACAACCCGAAGTAGAGCTCGTAGTGGCGGTGGTGGTTGATCGCCATCACCGACGCCCGGCTGCCCATCTCGAGGCCGAGTTCGTCGAGCGCGTTCGCGAGCTGAGCCATTCGATCCGCCGCCTCGTTGTACGTGTAGCGATGGGTCGTTCCGTCTTCTTCCTCCGAGACGATCTCCTTGTGGCCGAACTGGGAGACCGCCCGATCGAGCATGACCTGCAGCGTGAGTTCGTAGTCTTTCATTGTGCGTCACCTCGTGGGACGAACCGATAAAAGACCCGTTCTGACGCACTCCCTCCCTCGACGTCGACGATCTTCAGCGAGACCGGATCGCCGATCTCGAGGTCGTCGTATCGAGCGCCGTCGATTCGCGCCGAGAGCTTGATCTCGCCCAAATCGACGATGGCGACGACGAACGGCGACGTGTCGTGATAGCCAAGCGGCGTCCCGCCGCGGGACTCGCTGAACGCGAACAGTTCGCCCTCGTGAGGCAGGTCGACGTACTCGAGGTCGTCGCCCGTACACTCCGGACAGACGATTCGCGGCGGGAAGTGTATCTCGCCACAGTCGCGACAGCGGGTCGTCGTGAGCCTGCCGTCGTCGAGGTTGTCGTAGAACTCGGCGATCTGCGTGTGCTCTGGCGTCTGTCGCTCGTAGAAATCGAGCAGATCGGGAAGCTCGATCTCCGTGGGGATCGATACGGTCTCTCTGGGGACCGATCCGCTCGCGTCGCTCGAGCCGGACGGATCGGTCGAATCGGTGGTGTCTTGCTGGTCTGTCATTGTGGATCACGCCCCAGCGTCATGACGCTGTGAACTGACGCGCTGCCGCTCAAGTTGTGGATGAGCCCGGTCGTGGCGTCTTCGACTTGCCGGTCGCTCGAGACGGTGCCCTGGAACTGCTGGGTGATCTCGAGGGCCTGGGAGACGCCCGTCGCCCCGAGCGGGTGGCCACAGCCGAGCAGGCCGCCGCGCGTGTTGACCGCCACGTCCCCGTCGATGTGGCTCCGGCCGTCCTCGATGAACTGGCCGCCCTCGCCGCGCTCGCAGAAGCCGAGTTCCTCGTACTCGATGATCTCGCTGATCGAGAAGCAGTCGTGGACCTCGGCGACGTCGATCTCCTCGAGCGGGTCCTCGATCCCCGCCTGCTCGTAAGCGTTCTGGG
This sequence comes from Halostagnicola kamekurae, assembly GCF_900116205.1. Taxonomy (NCBI): domain Archaea; kingdom Methanobacteriati; phylum Methanobacteriota; class Halobacteria; order Halobacteriales; family Natrialbaceae; genus Halostagnicola; species Halostagnicola kamekurae. Next base: position 258,422 of record NZ_FOZS01000001.1, read on the forward strand.
AGGCCTCGCGGGCCTGCGGCCACCCGTCGTAGGACGGCAGGTTGTTGATCGAGTTACCCGCCATCGAGGACTGACCGCTGCCGGTGATCCAGGCGGGCGTATCGGTGACTTCGCGGGCTTTCTCCTCGCTCATCACGATCACGCCCGAGGCGCCGTCCGTGATGCCGCTGCAGTCATAGAGGTGCAGCGGCGGTGCGATCTCCGGGGATTCTTCGACGTCCTCGGGATCGATCTCGCGCTGGAACTGCGCGAAGTCCGTCTTCGCGGCGTTCGACTTGTTCTTGGCCGCGACTTGCGAGAGCTGTTCTCGAGTCGTGCCGTGCTCGTGCATGTGTCGCTGGGCGTACCAGGCGAAAAACGGCGGCGCGGAGAGCCCGTTGACGCCGTCGAACTCCCGGTCGAGCACGTTCGACATCGAGGCCTGCATCTCGGGCATCTGTTCTTTCCCGAGGTTCATCTTCTCGACGCCGAGGACGAGCGCGGTGTCGAGTTGCCCGGCCGCGATGGCGAGCCACGCGTAGCGAAGCGCGGCCTGGCCACTTGCACAGGCCAGTTCCGTTCGCGCGATCATCTCCGTCACGTCGATGCCGAGCAGTTCGGCGACCAGCGGCGCGACGTGCGATTGGAACGCGAACCGCTCGGGCTGAACCGCGCCGACGAACAGCCCCTCGATGTCTTCGGGACCGACATCGGGAACCGCGTCGAAGGTCGCCTTCCCGCCCTCTTGGGCGAGGTCCTTCCAGCTCGCGTCGCGGTCGCCCCAGTCCGAGGTGCCGCCGCCGACGATTGCGACGTTGCGGGTCATCTCACTCACCCGTAAACTCCGGCTCGCGGTTCTCCCTGAACGCCGTGACGCCCTCGTACATGTCGTCGGTGGTCGTCAGCAGGGCGAACGACTGCTTTTCCATCTCGAGGGCCGTCTCGAGGCTGGCCTCCTGTCCGTCGTTGATGACCTGCTTCGCGGCCTTGAGCGCGACCGGCGGGCCGGTGACGAGATCCGAGACCACGTCGTCGACGACATCCTCGAACTCCTCGTCGGCGACGGCGTGGTTCAGGATGCCCCACTCTTCGGCTTCCTCGGCACCGATCTTGAGACCGCGGAACACCATCTCCTTCGCTCGGTTCTCGCCGACGAGCCTGACGAGTCGCTGGGTCGCGCCGCCGCCGGGGATCAGGCCGAGATCCGTCTCGGGCGTGCCGATGGTCGACCCCTCCTTGCCGATCCGGATGTCACAGGCCAGCGCGAGTTCGATGCCCGCGCCGAGACAGAAGCCGTCGATCTTCGCGACCGTCGGCCGGTCGAACTCGTAGACGGTGGTGAACACGTCGTCGGGATCCATGATGTCGACCGGTTCGCCGGCGGTGAAGCCGGTGATGTCCGCCCCGGAGCTAAATGCTCGATCTCCAGCGCCCGAGAAGACGACGCAGCTCACCTCGTCGACGTCGACGTCGGTCAGCAGGCGGTCGATCTCGGCGAACATGTCTTCGGACATCGAGTTCAACCGCTCCTGCCGGTCGAGGGTCACGTCGAGGACGCCCTCGTCGGTGAGTTCCCAGTCGAGGTAGTGATACGGCGGATCCGTTCGGTAGTCGTAGAACCCTTTGCCGGCGTCCTCGCCGGTGTGTCCCTCCTCGACGAGTTCGACGAGGTACTCCGCCGGCTCGTAGCGGTCGGCACCGTACTCCGCGTGTAGTTCCTCGAGTTTCTCGAGGACGGCATCGAGGCCGACGCGGTCGCCGCGCCGGCACATCCCCTCTGGGAAGCTGCCGCCGAGGCGGAGTCCGATATCGATCGCTTCGGGCGTCGCCACGTCGTTGCCGACGAGCCACGCCGCGTTGTTGATCATAACCGCCTCGGTTCGGAGGGTGTCGAAGTCGCCGGCGTCGGTCGGCCCGTAGTCGACGCCGTCAGCGTCGTCGCGACCCGCCTCGCCGCTTTCGTATTCGTAGAACCCCTTCCCGGTCTTCTTCCCGAGGTGCTCGTTTTCGACCTTCTCGGCGACCACGGGCGGAACGGGCTGGTCGGAGGCGTCTCGGAAGTGATAGCCGATGTCGATGCCGCCGAAGTCGTTGAGTTCGAACGGCCCCATCGGGTAGCCCCGCTCGTAGACCATCGTCGCGTCGGCGGTTCGAACGTCCGTCTCGTCGTTCGAGAGCATCCAGGCCGCCTCCTCCATGAACGGCACGAGGACGGTGTTGACGACGAAGCCGTGGACGTCTTTGTGAACGTGGATCGGTCGCTTGTCGACCGACTCGGCCCACTCGTAGGCGCGCTCGGCGTACTCCTCGCTCGTGGCCTCACCGCGGATGACCTCGACGAGGTCCATCTTCACCGGCGGGTTGAAAAAGTGCAGTCCGACGACCTGCTCGGGCCGATCGGTCGCGGTTGCGATCTCCGAGATGGAGAGACTCGAGGTGTTCGACGCCAGAATCGCGTGCTCGGGCGCGTGTTCGTCGACCGTCGAGAAGGTATCTCTCTTGATATCCATCTGCTCGGGGACGGCCTCGATCACCAGATCCGCGTCCGAGACGGCGTCGGCCAGATCGGTGGTGGTTTCGATCCGCTCGAGGACCGCGTTGGCGTCCTCGTCGATCTGGCCCTTCTCCGCGAGCTTTCCGACGCTCCACTCGATGTTCTCGTAGCCGTCCTGTACGAGGTCTGTTTCGATATCGCGCATCGTAACTTCGTAGCCGCCGATCGCGGCGACCTCCGCGATGCCGTGTCCCATGCTTCCCGCGCCGAGAACCGCGACTCGTCTCACCGTGTCAATCGTCATCACGTAAATCTGCGTGTTTCGATCCCATATATCTTTGGAACCTCTGCGTAGAACGCCTGCGCTTTGCCGTCTATTGGTGGATTTATGCCGACCGATCGCTCCCAAACGCTGGCGGCTCGGGAGACAGCCCATTCGGTTGGCGACCTCGAGTGAAATCCGTCTAAAATACTTAGAAACAGGGCTGGACGCTGTGCCATGACGAATTCTTCAGGAACTATCCTGTAATAAACGCCGCATCAGCACCGAGTTACAATCATATTACTGTAAAACAGTATGTATCGGTTGCGAAAATCCGTCTATCTTAGTTGGACGCTATCTAGTTACTCGTTCTACACCTCTCCTCTGGACTCGTCCAAGCGTGTCGTTTTGCCGCGAACCACCGATCCGTCCAATATGACCGAACGGCTTAACAGGAACAACGTACTTGGTAGTTTTATGCCAAGTGCAACGCCCTCGCTCACGTCGGTCCAGCGGGCCTTCGACGTCATCCGGTTGCTCTGGGAAACCAACGGCGCGGGCCCGTCGGAGATCGCCGCGCGGATGGAGATCCCGAAAAGCACCGCGCACGTCTATCTGCGGACCCTCGAGTCGACCGGCTACGTCGTCAATCGGGGCGGCGAGTACTCGCTCAGTTACAAGTTCCTCTCGACGGGGTCGCGGATCAAGTACCGAAGCCGGATCTACCAGGTCTCGAAACTCGAACTCAAGCGTCTGACCGAGGCGACCGGCGAACTCGTAACGCTCGTGATCGAAGAAGCCGGTCGGTCCGTGATCCTCCACGAGGAGTTCGAAGATCAGTCCCTCGAGCTGGGTATCTATCCGGGGATGACGTTCCCGTCGCACTCACACGCACCCGGGAAGACGATCCTCGCTCACATGTCCGACGAACGGCTCGAGGAGGTTCTCGAGACGCGCGGCCTCCCGAAGGTGACCGAACAGACGATCACGGACAGGGAGACGCTGCTCGAGGAACTCGCGGAAATTCGAGAGCAGGGGTATGCAGTCGACTGGGATCAGCAGGTCGATGGTATGGGTTTGCTCGCGGTTCCGATCGTCGTCGAGGGTACTCTCAAGGCCTGTCTCGGTATCGCCGTCCCGACCGGCCGGCTCAAGAACGAGTCCTACCAGCAGACGCTCCTGCGCGAGGCGGAGGAATCGGCCGATACGATCAGAATCAAGTATCGGTACGGCCAGTGACCGACCGACCGGCTACGGTGGGCTGACTTCCGCCGATCGGTCTCGAACGACCTGTGAATAGATATAATCTGACATTATATGAGTCATATTTGAAAACTTACTACTATTTGGTTCGACTGGTCGACATCGTTCTCGTTGTCCACTCCGGACGACCGAACGACCGAAAACACGCGTACTATACGTTTAAGCTCTGTATTCGTATCCATATCTGGGACTCATTCACGAGCGATTCGATTCATGATAACAACTCTCACTGGAACTTTTCCGGGCTGAAACTAGCTATATACGCCTCTTCTCGCGCTCTTATACTATTTTGTTTGTCGAGTTCGAAAGAGCTGCGATGAAAATAATATATTTGATCTATCTAGAACTATTGTATATATAGAGTCTGGTAGTTTTGCCATTCCAGATACTGATTCAGTCTCCCGCGCCAGTCACTCGCGCTTCGAGCGCCTCGAGATGGCCGAAACTATAACGCCCTCTCGCTCGAGAGGGGGTCGTGTGACACTTTCGGCTTCGTCGGCGATAGGCCCCGATCTCCTCCGGTTGCTCGCCGTCCCGATTTTCGCGTGGGTCGCGTACCGCGATCTCAAAACGCGGCGCGTCTCGAGTACCGTCTGGATTCCGCTGTCCGCACTCGGAGCGGCCCTGCTCGTCTGGGAGGGGTGGCTCGCCTGGACGGCCGGTTCGACCGTCTGGTTTCTGGACTTTCTCCTGCCGGCTGCGGTGAGTCTCGGCGTCGTCGTCCCACTCGCGTACCTGTTCTGGTGGTTCGGCGGCTTCGGCGGTGCGGACGCCAAAGCGTTGATGACCATCGCGTTGCTCTTCCCGACGTTCCCGCGGTACGTCGTCGGTTCCGTGGGGCTCCCGATGTCGACGACGCCCGTCGGCGCGTTCTCCTTTACGATCCTCACGAACGCCGTGCTGATCGGCATCGCGATTCCGGTCGCACTCGCCGTCCGGAACGCCCTCTCCGGTCGCATCGCACCGGTGATGTTCGTCGGCTGGCCGATCTCCTGGGAGCGAGCGACCGAAACCCACGGCACGCTCCTCGAGTCGCCGAGCGTGCTCAGCCGCCGCGGACTCGATCTGGACGCGTTGCGCATGTACCTCCGGTGGCGGGGCTGTTCGCTCGCCGACGTTCGATCCGATCCCGAGACGTACCGCGACCCCGAGTCGCTGCCCGACGATCCGAACCGGCCGACCGACGGGGCCGTCGGCGCGGCGGTTCGAACCGATGGGGGTGAATCCCTCGAGTCGCCGCCCGGCGAGTCGGGACAGTCCGACTCGAGCGAGATCCAGCCACAGACACCCGCAAAATCGGACCGGTCGACCGACGACGAGGAACTGTCGTTCGTCGACGAATCGTCCGCCGACGAACCCGAACCGGCGATCGACGACCCGTGGGGTGCCGAGGCGTTCCTCGAGGACATAGATCACACGGCCTACGGAACCTCGGCTGCGGAGTTACGCTCTGGGCTCGAGACCCTGACAGAAGAAGAGACGGTCTGGATCTCGCCGGGAACGCCGTTTCTGGTGCCGGTGTTCGTCGGACTGGTGATCGCGCTGGTCTACGGCGACCTGCTCTTCGGTCTGTTCGTCTAGGACCGGCCGTTTTTCGTCGTGACTCGAGTCGTTCGATCGGTAGTCAGGGGGTCGATCGGTTTTCGCGGAAGCGATTCAGCTCGTGCGCTCGTACAACGGGACCAGCACCGTCCAGAGGACCACGATGGCCGCGCCGCCGGCGATGATCCCGAGCCACAACTCCCCGGTGCCGGTCGGCGGTCCTCGCGTAATCGCGAGCGCGATTCCGCCGAGCAACAGGAGACAGCCGAGAAGCGTCGCCACCTCGAGCGCCGCCGCGACGGGGTGTTGCCGTGCCAGCGCAGCCAATCTGGTAAATCCGCGTGCCGGACTCATACTTCTGGCTCACACTCGAGGGGCAAAACGCTCACGGCAGTTCGGGGTCGGCGAACCGCCGCGGCAGCCGACGCTTCGAGCTTACGATCCGATATCGCCTTGAGCGAACAGCACGCTCGCGAGGAACACGAGCACCGTCGTCGCGGCGAGTAAGACCACCGCTCCGCCCCAGTCGTAGGTGCCGTCGACGAGGATCGCGGTCGGATCGTAGTAGTGAGTCGGACTAATCGAGCCGATCCACTCGTAGCCGTCGGTGCTGGCGGTGATCGACTCGATCAGGAACAGTACGAAGACGGTCGCGATGGCGAGTCGGCTCGCGACGCTCGCGCGCGTCACCACCACCGATATCGCGAGTCCGATCGCCGTACACGCGAGCAGGTAGGGAATCGAGAGGAGATGGACCATCGCCAGATCCGCGACCGAGATCGACTCGCCGATGGCGAGGACGCCGCCGTAGACGGCGACCGGAACGATTGCGTTGAGCGCGAGCACCGGCACGCAGAGCGCGGCGAAGGTCTCGAGGACCACCCGACCTCGCGAGACCGGCAGCGAGAGGACGAGATCCATCCGGTCGCGCTCGACGTCGCCCGCGATCGAACTCGCCGCGGCGTAGGCGACGTAGAGCCCGAGCAGGAGCAACCAGACGAACTGGTAGACTTCGATGGCGAGAAAGCCCTCGATCGTCCCGATGGCCTGTATCCCGAACGCTTCCTGAAACGCCGGCGGATAGGCCTCGACGAGCCCCTCGAGGTCGGCGTCCCCGAAGGAGGGGAAAAACGCGAGAAACACGAGGGAGAGCACCCCGATTCCGACCGCGAGCGCGACCGTCCCGCGAAGCCGTCGTTCGGCTTCGTAGCGAGCGATCTCAAGCATCGGTCTCCTCCGATCGCGGGCGATTTTCGGCCCCCGAATCGTCCGTCGACCGCCGTTCCTCGGCCCTCGACTCGCTACCGCTGTCGGTCGTCGATTCGTTGCGTTCGTCGGCCGCCGGATCGTCGCGTTTGTCAGCCGCTGGTTCGCCGCGTTCGTCGGTCGCCGGTCCGTCTGCCGTCGGTTCGTCGCGGTCGCCGGTCGCCGCCGCGTCGCTCCCCTCGTCCGTGGTCCCGTAGTAGTGCATGAAGATGGTCTCGAGTGAGGGCTCGTCGATCTCGACATCGAGCACGTCGTAGCTCGTCAGGTGCGAGAGTAACGCGTTGTACTCGCCCGTGTAGGTGAACGTAACTGACCGCCCCGCCCGCTCGAGGTCGGTCGCGCCGTCGATCGGCTCGAACTCGTTCTCTCCCTCCGCGAGGCGAAGCCGGACCTGTTTCCCGCCGCGGTCGAGCAGGGCCTCGACGTCCTCGAGCGCGACGAGTCGCCCCTCTCGGAGGATGCCAACGCGATCGCAGACGCGCCGGACCTCGCTCAGGACGTGCGAGGAGAAGAAGATCGTCGTCCCGCGGTCGCGTTCGTCCCGGAGGAACTCGAGCAGCCGCTCCTGTTTCAGCGGGTCGAGTCCCGAGGTCGGCTCGTCCATGATGACCAGGTCCGGATCGTGCATGAACGCCTGGACGAGCGCGAGCATCTGTCGGTTGCCGCTCGAGTACTCCCGTATCTCTCGGTCGAGCGGCGGGGTGAACAGTTCGAGGAGTTCCTCGCGGCGGCTGTCGCCCCGGATCGACCCGAAGTACTCGAGGACCCGCCTGCCGGTCGACTTTTCCTCGAAGCCCAGATCCGCCGGCAGGTAGCCGATCCGGCGTTTCGCCTCGATGAGCGCCCGCTCGTCGCGAATGTCAGCACCGAGCACGCGAGCGGTTCCGGCCGTCGGCTCGAGCAGTCCGAGCAGGAGCCGGATCGTCGTGGTCTTGCCGGCTCCGTTCGGGCCCAAAAATCCGAAGATCTCGCCCTCCTCGACGGTGAACGCGAGGTCGTTCGCCCCGAGGACCTCTCCGTAGTCTTTCGTCAGCCCGTCGACGTCTATCGTTCCCATGGGTACTGTTTACATCCCGCAGGTGATAAATTTCGCCGACAAATGAGTCGCTCGAGGCTCGTTCGCGTTCGATCTTCCGGGTCCGGATCGTTCGCGTTCAGGCTCGAGCTCGTTAGACTCGAACCCATAAGATACCTGTCTCGTTCAGACTCGAGACTCGATCGTCTCGGCGATATCGTCTAACTCCTTGTCCGCGAGGTCGGGTCTGTCGCCCGCGACGGCGTGGATCGGGCCGCCGCCGTCGCCCTCGAACCGGGGGACGATGTGACAGTGGACGTGCGGTACTTCCTGGCCGGCCGCCTCGCCGTTGTTGAACGCGACCGTGCTCGCGTCGGCGTCGACGCTGTCCTCGACGATCGGGACCAGCTCGTGGATCGTCGCGTAGAGATCGGACGCGACGTCGTCGGGAACGTCGTTCAATCGCTCGTACTCCTCTTTGGGAATCACGAGGGTGTGTCCTGGCGCGAGCGGATTCGCGTCGAGGAAGGCCACTGTCGTCTCGTCCTCGTAGACGATGCGTGCGGGAATGTCGCCGTCGACGATCTGGCTGAAGATGGTTCCCATACGCCAGTGTGTGTCGCCTCGCCGTAAGAAGGTTACCCGGTCCGGATTGGCAGTTTGGTGGGTGCTCGAGCGGCCCTCGGTCGGTACAGGAGAGAGACGTCTCACTCGAGACGGTACGGGTCCGTCCGGTGGCACCTCGATGGAAGTGGTGACCACCGAACCGGTGTGCGGATATGAAGGGCGAGACGTTTTATCGGCGGTCGTTGCAAGTCCGGTATGGGAAACGACGAACCCGAGACCGAAGCGGAATCGGCGGACGACGAGACGGAACGCGAAGGTGAGCGAGTGATGAGCCGGCCGGACGGTGCGGCGATCCTCCGCGAAGTCGCCGACGGCGTGGAGAACGGGACGATCGACATCGAAGGCGACGACGGTTTCACGGTCGCGGTTCCGGAGCGATTCGAACTGGAAGTCGAGTACGAGGTCACGGACGACGAGGCCGAGTTCGAAGTCGAACTCGAGTGGCCGATGGAAGACGGCGAACCGGTATCGCCGGACGAGTAACGCGATTGGTGGCCGACGGAGTCCAGCGGCTACGAATCCGCCGAAACACGGCCGGTGGCGAGAACCCACCCCTCGAAGGATAGTTCGGGCCGATAAAACGGACGGGACACGGAGCGCTGTTCGGTTCGCATCGGTAGCGAGCGTGTCTCTCACAGCAACACGAGCAAGAAAATAGGATATCAGTATCGGACTCAGCTTCGGCGGTCTGCTGCTCGAGCACCCCTCAGAGGTCAGGTGAACCGACCTGACAGCCACACGGCGAACAGACGTGCTCGGTCGGCCCGCGGCTCGTGATTCGAGTAACCGGCGTGTCACACCGCGGACACCGCGGTAGAAACGACGGCTCGCGCTCGTCTGGCTCCGAAGGTTGCTCGCTCATAGACACCTCACGCGCAGCTTTTTGGGCGCGCCGGCCAGTTGATAGCGGTACGGCTGTCGTGCGAGACGTTTATATCTCGGTAGAATCAACGCAAACATGGTTTCAACCCTATCCGGGTTAGAAACCGCGCCTCGGATGTCTTCACCATCCGGGGCATTTCAGCGCATGCCCCTCGCGACTGTAGACGCGCGGTTTCTATCTTGTTTGTTGTCGGGTAGTCACTTATACTATTGGGATTCGGGCGGGCAGAAACAGCTCAGGCTCTCATTCTGTATAACGTTCTTCACTCAAAAATACAGACTGTCTCTACCGAGTCGTTATTCTGCGTAAATTGTATTGCATGTGGGCTCAAAAAGTAATTCGCCTTCATGTGTCTGATATATACTAACACCGCCAGCCGATCTTGTGGCTTTATCTTCGCAGTACGTCGTCGGCCAAGTATACTCTACTGAATTTCCATCGTCTATTGCCACGGAGAGTATTGTCGGATTTCCAGTAAATGGTTCAGTGACTTCTTCAGACTGTTCGCCTTCTAAGTTGAATTCCCGTTGGTAGAGTACGCTTTCCTTGTCATTTGTAACTGTTACAGAGAACGTATGCGCCAAATCTTCCCTGTTATAAATTCGCACTTCATGTGCGAGTTTTTTTGAAAATACGCCTGTACACCCAGCGAGCGCGATAGTCGAGGCTATTCCGCTTGCCATGAGGAGTTCTCGACGAGTCGTGGAGGGTTGCATGCTAACTGATGACTGATTACGCTCACTTAATAGCTTGACATTTCTGGCGGTTTTCGGCTAAGCAGTTCTTGACACGTCCCTGTCGGCGTTCCGCGTCGACGCACAGTCTACTCCGTCGCGCGTGTCCGGACAACGGCCCCCACGACCGCATCCATCACGACGAGAAACGCCAGAAGTCCAGCGACGGCCACGGAGAAAAGGCCGAAAAAGCCGCCCCAGTAGACACCACCGGACGAGTTCAGACCCTCCACGGCGGCCCACATCGAGACGAAGAGGCAGGGCACCGCGAAGGTAGCGAGCACGATGTCAGTGGGCTCACGGGTGTACATCCCTCGGACAAGTACCGCAAGTTCGACGAGCAACGGGAGTACGAGGAGGGTCAGCGATCCAACATTGAGTAGGGGGAGAGAAAGCAGGTGTGAAGGTGGCAATAGCATAGATACGATGACATTTGAGCACTGGCTATTATTTTTTTTCGATCTTGTGGCGTAGATTATTGGTGGATCATAGCGCAGTTCCGAGGATTGTTTCAGACGATTCGTACGTTCCCGAAAGCCGTCGTGTAGATGGTCGACGACTCCGCCTTGCGGTCGGCCAGCAGGAGTCGAATCGTCGATTCGGCGGCTTTCGCTGGCGGCACATGGCGGTTGCCGGTGTCGCGGTCAGCCAGAATAAATCACGGGTGATTTGCCCGCATCTTCACTCGAGCACGTCCTCGAGCGTCTCCCGAATCGCCTCGAGATACGCCGCGGGTTCGTAGCCGAGTCGGCCGATCCAGACGTCTTGGTACGACGGATGCAGTATCGGCACCAGCCAGACGTCGAGTCCGTCACAGCGAATCGGCTCGAGGACGGTCTCGAGAAAGCCCTCGAGCGATCTCCCCGCTGCTTCCAGCACCGTCGCCGTCGCGTGTTTGCCGGTCGCGAGCACCGCGTCGGGGTCGACCGTCTCGAGTTCGGTCAGCAGGTGGGTGCGGCAGGTTTCCCGTTCCTCGTCGGTCGGCTCCCGGTTGGTCGTCGGGTCGTCCGAATCGGCGGGAAAGCACTTGACGGCGTTCGTGTAATAGGCGTCCTCGCCGTAGCCGATCCGCTCGAGCATCGACCGAATCCGCCGTCCAGAGTGCCTCGAGGTGTAGGCTTTTCCCGTCCAGTTGCCGCCCCGCCAGCGATCGGCGTCGGGGTTGCCGAAGCCGGGTGCCTCCCCGACTACGACGATGTTCGCCTCGTGACTGCCCGTTCCCCACGAGATGCACTCGCGGGAGTCGACCAGCGCCGGACAGCGCGCGCACTCGGCCTCGAGGACGTTTCGCCGCCCCGGAAACTCGGGATCCGTCCCAGAACTCGCATCGGGCACGCTCGAGGCGAGGCGGCGCTCGAATTTGACGCCTTCGCTCGACTCTCGCGGCATTCGCTCGCCGATCCGATAGACAAGTTTACAGTCGCCCGGTGGGTAGGTGACCTCCATGAACGCAGAACTGGGGGTCGAACTCGTCACGCTGGTACTCTACACGATCGGCGCTGGCGTTCTCACCGCGGGCGGTCTCGTCGTCGAGTACGCGAGCTTTCAACACATCGCTGCCAGCGAGGGGACGCTCGCGCTGTGGCTCGCCGCCATCGGCTTCGTGATGCTCTACGCGGGTATCTACGGCATCGGATATCAGAAACTGCTCGCGAACCTGGTCCGAAACTGAGTTCGCCGCCGCGTCGAGATGTCTTCGGCCGGTCGCTCTATGGCCGACCTGCGATATCGATTCCTCTTTACTTCCCCAGCGAATTAGCACAGCCATGAGCAGGTTCGGCGAGGTCGACGACCAGTACGACCCCGAAGCGGTTGAGCAGCGGGTCTTCGAGTACTGGGACGACGTCGACGCCTACGAGCAAACGGTCGAGCATCGCGCGGACGGCGAGTCGTTTTTCTTCGTCGACGGCCCGCCGTACACCTCCGGGTCCGCCCACATGGGGACGACCTGGAACAAGTCACTGAAAGACGTCTACATCCGCTACCTTCGGATGTGCGGCTACGACGTGACGGACCGGCCGGGCTACGACATGCACGGCCTCCCGATCGAAACCCAGGTCGAGGAAAATCTCGGGTTCGAGAACAAAAAGGACATCGAGGAATTCGGCGAGGAGAACTTCATCGACGCCTGCAAGGAGTACGCAGAAGAGCAACTCGAGGGGCTCCAGGAGGACTTCAAATCCTTCGGCGTCTGGATGGACTGGGACGATCCCTACAAGACCCTCTCTCCGGAGTACATGGAGGCCGCCTGGTGGGGCTTTTCGAAGGCCGCAGACCGCGGGCTCGTCGAGAAGGGCCACCGCTCGATATCGCAGTGTCCGCGCTGTGAAACCGCCATCGCGAACAACGAAGTCGAGTACGAGGACGTCGAGGACCCCTCGATCTACGTCAAATTCGACCTCGAGGATCGAGACGGATCGATCGTCATCTGGACGACGACCCCGTGGACCATCCCCGCCAACACCTTCGTCGCCGTCGACGAAGAGGGCGACTACGTCGGCGTTCGAGCGGAGAAAGACGGTGAGGAGGAACTCCTCTATCTCGCCGAGGCCAAACACGAGGAAGTCCTCAAAGAAGGTCGCTACGAGGACTACGAGGTCGTCGAGGAGCTGACAGGCGAGGACCTGCTCGGCTGGTCTTACGAGCACCCGCTCGCCGAGGAGGTCCCCGACCACGTCGACGTCGAGGGCGCGCTCGAGGTCTACGCCGGCGACTACGTCGACACTCACGGCGACGGCACCGGGCTCGTCCACTCCGCGCCGGGCCACGGTGAGGAGGACTTCGAACGCGGGACGGAACTCGACCTGCCGGTCTTCTGTCCCGTCGGCGGCGACGGCGTCTACACCGACGAAGCGGGTACGTACGAGGGTCAATACGTCAAGGACGCAGACGAGCAGATCATCGCCGATCTCGAGGCCAAGGGCGCGATGCTCGCCGCCGGCCACACCCACCACAGCTACGGTCACTGCTGGCGCTGTGACACGGGCATCCTTCAGATCGTCACCGAGCAGTGGTTCATCACGATCACCGACGTCAAAGACGAACTCCTCGAGAACGTCGAGGACAGCGAGTGGCATCCAGACTGGGCGCGGGACAACCGCTTCCGGGACTTCGTCGAGGATGCCCCTGACTGGAACGTCTCCCGCCAGCGCTACTGGGGGATTCCGCTCCCCGTCTGGACGCCCGAGGGGCGGGACGACGACCAGGACATGATCGTCGTTAGCGACCGCGAGGAACTCGCAGAACGCGTCGATCAGGATATCGACGCCGAGACGGTCGATCTCCACAAGGATACCGTCGACGACCTGACGATCACCGAGGACGACACGACCTACACCCGCGTTCCGGACGTCTTCGACGTCTGGCTCGACTCCTCGGTCGCCTCGTGGGGCACCCTGAACTACCCGTCGGACGAGACCGAATTCGACGAGCTCTGGCCCGCTGACTTCATCCTCGAGGCTCACGACCAGACGCGGGGCTGGTTCTGGTCCCAGCTCGGAATGGGCACGGCGGCGATGGGCGAAGTGCCCTACGACGAGGTCCTCATGCACGGCCACGCGCTCGACGAGGACGGCCGCAAGATGTCCAAGTCGGTCGGCAACGTCGTCGAACCCGACGAGGCCATCGAGCGCCACGGTTCGGATGCGATGCGGCTGTTCTTGCTCTCGGCGAACCCGCAGGGAGAGGACATGCGCTTCTCGTGGGACGAGATGGCGACCCTGGAGAACCAGCTTCGAACCCTCTGGAACGTCTTCCGGTTCCCGCTACCGTACATGCGCTTGGACGAGTTCGACCCCACCGAGAGCGACCTCGAGTCGCTCGAAGACGACCTCGAACTGGTCGACGAGTGGATCCTCGCGCGCCTGCAGTCGACCAAAGCCGAGATGACCGAGGCCTTCGAGGAGTTCCGACAGGACCGCGCGCTCGATGCGCTGCTCGAGTTCGTCGTCGACGACGTCTCCCGCTTTTACATTCAGGCTGTCCGCGAGCGGATGTGGGAGGAAGACGACAGCGCCTCGAAGGAGGCCGCCTACGCGACGATCTACCGCGTCCTCCGAGAGACAGTCGCCCTGCTCGCACCCTACGCGCCGTTCATCACCGAAGAGATCTACGGCACGCTCACCGGCGAGGACGAACACGACACCGTCCACATGTGCGACTGGCCCGCGGTCGAGGAAACCTGGGAGGACCCGGAACTCGAGACCGACGTGGCACTGCTGCGCGCCATCGAGGAGGCGGGTGCGAACGCCCGCCAGCAGGCCGGTCGCAAGCTCCGCTGGCCGATCACGCGCGTCGTGGTCGCCGCGGACGACGACCGCGTCGTCGAGGCCGTCTCCCGCCACACCGACTTGCTCGCGGATCGGCTCAACTCCCGCGAGGTCGAACTCGTCGAACCGGGCGAGCAGTGGGGCGAACTCGCCTACAGCGCCGAAGCGGACATGAGCGAACTCGGTCCCGCCTTCGGCGGCCGCGCCGGCGAGGTCATGACCGCGCTCAACGAGGCCCGCGTCGAGGAGCCGACCCTCGAATCGCTCGAGTCGGCGGTCGAGGACGCACTCGAAGACGGCGAGGAGATCACCGACGAGATGGTCTCGTTCGTCACCGAGACCCCCGACGACATCGCCGGCACCGCGTTCGGCCTCGACGGCGACGACCGCGGCGTCGTCTACGTCGACGCCTCGCTCACCGAAGACATCGAGAGCGAAGGCTACGCTCGGGAGGTCGTCCGCCGGGTTCAGGAGATGCGCAAGGAACTCGATCTCGATGTCGAAGAGCGCATCGCGCTCGACCTCGAGATCGAAGACGACCGCGTCGCCGACCTCGTCGCCGACCACGACGAGTTGATCCGCGAGGAAGTCCGCGCCGACGAACGCGGGTCGCTCGAGGACGGCTACCGCAAGGAGTGGGATGTCGAAGGTGTTACGATGGAGATCGCGATCGAGTCGCTGTCGGTTGCGGAAGCCTCGGATTAGAACTGCCGAGCGGTGCGAGGCAGCTTTTTAGACCAGGTTTTTCGAGGAGTGGTAAGCGATAGCGAACCCGACGAGAAAAAGGTGGATGCCGAGATCGCGATCGAGTCGCTGTCGGTCGCGGAAGCATCGGACTGATCGCCGTCGCGTGGGCGAATGCGACGGCTACTCGTCGCCGTTCTGTTGCGTATCGGACCGTTTCAAAACACGATTGTTCTCGCTCGAGACCGTTCGCGTCGTCGATCGGCCGTCAGCGATCGTCGGAGCCGCTCGCGAGGAAGGATCCGTGGGCCGTCCACAGCTTCTCGGTCTCGACGGAGGCGTCGACGACGAACGTCCAGCCGTCGCGGTAGACGCCCTCGTTCTCGAGCGACCCCGATCCCGAGGTCGCCTGACTGACGATGTCTACGACGGTGTCGACCGAGAGTCGGTCCGGGTCGGCGACGATGCCGTACCGGAGCCGACTTCGCGTCGGGCCCGCCTGCAGGGCGACGCCGGTGGCTCGTGCGGCCCGAACCGCGGACCTGAACGCTTCCGGCGCGTCGGTCAATCGATCACACAGCGCCTCCCGCGTCGCCGAGTCCAGCGACGCACACGCGACGGCGTGTCCGGAGAGCAGGGATGGGAGCGAGCCGTACGTCTCGTTCAGATCGAGGTTCGCCTCGCTCGAGCGCGACCGGTCGTCGGCGACGAGCGCCGCGTCGACGTGGGTTCGGGCGTCGGTGGATTCGCTTCCGTACCCGACAGCGAGCGTCGAGTCGCCGAGACCGATGGCGTAGGGTTTGTCCTCGGCGGCGAGCCGATCGGCCGTCGTCGGGTCGTCGGTCGTGGGCGTCGTGGTGGTACTCGAGCCGGTTCCCGTCAAACTCTGCGGAGCGCCGTCGATCTCCATCCGGTGGCGGTCCCCGTCCGAGCCGACCTCGGACAAGCCGTACGCCCCGGCTTCCGTTCTGATCGCTCGCCTGTTGAACGAGCCGGTTGCGACAGCACAGCCGCCGGTGATCGTTTCGCCGTCGAGCGCCGCGCTCGCGCTGACGCGTTCGACGTCCTCGAGCGAGACCGACGAGTAGCGTCGGCGGAGTTCCTCGAACGGGGCTCTGGCGGCCTCGGGAAGGCCGGTAACGTCCAGTATCGACCGGTCGACGCTTGCGATAGCCGTCGTTTCGGCGTCGGCGACCGCTCCGGCGTCGTACCCGTACTGGGTTCCCAACGCCGCCGATCGCGCGTTCGGTGTGGCACCGGCTGTCCCGCTGGCGATGGCTCCGACGCCGGCGACCGCGAGGGCGCGACGGAGCAGCGACCGTTTCGATAGCATCGACCGAGAAAAGACGCGACTCTCTTATAAGTATGCTGTCGGATTTTCTCGCCGAGAAACTGCTCGAGTTGGCCCCGGTGACGAGATCACAGTTCCTCGGCGATGGCCGGCGCGACTGAGACCGAACTGACCGGCCGTTCGACCGTGTCGGTCCCGTAGATCGCTTCGACGCCCGCACTCGAGAGCTTCGTATAGGCGTTGTGGACCAAAAGCGGGTGAACGCAGGTGACGAACACGCGGTCGACGCCGCGCTCGGCGAGGACGGCGACGGCCTCGCTCATCGTCGACCCCGTCGCGATGATGTCGTCCGTGACGACGACGTCCCGGCCGGCGACCTCGACGTCGCTCGGAGTGATTTCGACCTCGGTTCCCGAGCGCCGCGTCTTCTCGAAGTAGTCCGTCTCGCCCGCACCGTAGGCGTCGCGGACCGTCTCGGCGAGGTCTATCGCTCCGGCGTCCGGCGAGAGGAACACGGGGTCCTCGAGCGCGTCGGGCAACGGTTCCGCGAGGCGTCCCGCGGCGTCGACCGCGGTCGCCGTCGGTTCGAAAAACTCGCAGACGTCGCGCTCGTGAGGAGTGACCGTCAGCACGCGATCGGCGCCCGTCGAGATAGCGCGAGCGACCGCTCGAGCGGAGATCGGGTGTCCCGGTTCGAACGCGTCGTCCTGCCGGCCGTATCCCATGTAGGGGAGCACCGTGACGACTTCCTCGGCCCCCGCTTCGCGGACTGCGTCCTGCAGTTGCAGGAGTTCGACGTGCGCGTCGTTCGAGACCGTCGACGCGACGACGACGGCCCGGTCGCCGTCGAACGCCGGGACCGCGGCGAGCGTTTCCCCGTCCGGAAACCGATCGTAAGTGGCGGTCGCGAGCGGTTCGTCGAGAACGCGGGCGAGCGAGGCGGCGAGCGACTGCGAGGCAGATCCGCTGACGATCATACTCGCAGAGTCTGGCCGCTGGCTAAACCCGTTTTCGTTCTCCGTCTCTGATCCGTTCAGCGTCTCTGATCCGTTCAACGATGCAGCGGCCGTGTGTCCTCACTCCGCTTCGGTCGCGTCGTCAGCGTCGGCGTCGCCCGACCCGCACGGACCGCCGGAGGTCCCGCTCGCCATCGTCACGCTGCCGTCGCTCCTGACGCTGATGAACAGGTTGAAACAGTCCGGATCGTTCCAGTCGGCCGGCGTCACCTCGCGAACCGAGTCGCCGTCGAGGCGCGCGACGACGCTGAACGAGCCGGGTTCGCTGGGCCAGTTTCGCTCGAGGGTCGTGCTATCACCGCTGGTCTCGAGGGTCTCGGTGGTCCACTCTTCTATTTCGCCGCCGAACTCGACGATAACGTCGACCGTGTGGCTCGTCTCGTCCAAGTTTTCGACGGTGATGTCTCCGAGTATAGTGCCGGTCTGTGCAGTCGATCCCGATTCGTCTGTCCCACCATCGGGTCCGCCGCTTTCGTCGCCGGTGGTTTCGTTCCCACCGTCGTCTGTCGCCCCATCGGGGTCGCCGTCGCCCGATCCCATGCACCCGGCGACCGCACCCACCGCCGTCGTACTTGCGACGGCCAGCATCTGCCGTCGTGTTCGATCTCCCATCGATCCATCCTATAAATTCCGTCACAGTAAGCCTTCGTCAGACGCGCGTCACACGTCGCCATCGGCTTCGACCGTCGGAACCGCGATTCCCGTCACGCCGGTGACGCCGAGGACGTGAGGCCGCCAGCCGGTGTCGTCGGCCGCGAAAACCGTCCCGTCGGTCGAGACCGCGTAGACGGTGTCGCCGTAGCCGAACCCGACGATCGCATCGCTCGAGGCCGCGCCCCCATCGCTGTCGTCCGATCCGCCGGCGGTTGCCCACTCCTCGTCCCGAACCCAGTCTCCCGCCTCGTCACCGTGGGCCGCGTATTCGTAGACGACCCCGTCGGAGACCGCGTGCGCCTGCTCTAGGTGACCCGACTCGCTGCCCGGATCGGCCGCGACGATTTCCGTGGAGCCGGATCTAATCTCCATCCACCCGTTGCCGAGTTTGTACAGCCCCGACTCGGTCGCCGCGAGCGGAACCCCGGCGGCGGAGACGTCGCGAACGTCGCTCAGTCCCGCGTGATCGAGCCCGCCGTCGTGGACGCGGTAGACGCCGCGGTCGGTTCCGAGCAGGTCGCCGTCCATCGCCTGTACGTCGGCCTCGAGAGAACCAGAGAGCGTCTCCCAGCCCTCGGCGTCTCGCCCGTCGCCACCGTCCAGTCGGGCGATACGGCCGTCGGGTCCGGCCGCGAGGAGCGCGTCTCCGTGGTAGCTCGCGGCCACAGCGGGGCCAAATTCCGTCTCGGCGAACGAGTCGGGATCGGTCGGATCCGCCACCAGCACGTCCTCGTCGGTCGCGACGGCGATCGAACCGGGACAGGCGGCAACGTCTCGCGTCTCCGCTCGGTGACAGAGCGAAAACTCGCCGACGGCGCTGTCCGACAGTCTCACGTGGACGACTCCCATCGAACTCCCGACGTAGGCGTCGAGTGCGCCCCCGCTCTCGCCGTAGACGCGTTTTTCGTCGATCGTGCTCATACTCGAGCCCTCGGCCGGGAGCGTCGAAAACATTCTGCTTGGCGACGGCGCCGCGTCGTCCGTTCTACGTGGCGACGGGCTGTGGTTGACTCGGCTGTGCGAAGCCCGAAGGGAGCACCGTCCGGAACCACTTTGGGGCGTCCGCGCCCAGTGTTCGTCGATGAAAGTGTTCGGATCGAGCGGGACCCGGGGCGTCGCCAACGAGGAACTGACGCCGGAGTTCGTCCTGCGCGTCGCCAAAGCCGCGGGCACAGCCTGGGACGTCGACCGGATTGCGATCGCTCGAGACACTCGCCACACCGGCCGCATGCTCGCCGATGCGGCCGCCAGCGGCATCGTCAGCACCGGGACCGACGTCGATCGACTCGGGATTTTACCGACGCCGGGCGCGCAGTTTTACGCCGAGCGCGAGGGCGTTCCGACGATCGTCATCACGGCCTCGCACAACCCGCCCCAGTACAACGGCGTCAAACTCGTCGGTAGCGACGGCGTCGAACTGGCGATCGACGACCTAGAGCGCATCGAGGAGGCGCTGCTCGCCGAGTCGTTCGACGTCGCCGCGTGGGACGAAACCGGCCGGAGCCGCGACGTCGACGGCGTGCGACGGGACTACATCGACGAACTGCGCTCTGCCGTCGACGGCGAGAAAATTGCCGCCGGCGACCTGACTATCGCCCTCGATCCGGGCCACGGCGCGGGCTCGCTCGTCAGCCCCGAGTTCTTCCGCGATCTCGGCTGTCGCGTTATCACCGTCAACGGACAGGCCGACGGTCACTTCCCCGGCCGCGACCCCGAACCGGTCCCCGACAACCTCGAGGACCTCGGCCGACTCGTCCGCGCGACCGACGCCGACGTCGGGATCGCCCACGACGGCGACGCCGACCGGGCCATCTTCTTCGACGAAACCGGCGAGTACGTCGAGGGCGACGCGACGCTCGCAGCGCTCGCCGCGGCCGAACTCGAGCCCGGCGATACGACCGTCTCCGCGGTCAACGTCTCCCAGCGGCTGGTCGACGTGGTCAACGACGTCGGCGCGTCCATCGAACTCACGCCGATCGGCTCGACGAACATCATCACGCGGATCGAGGAACTCGAGGAAAACGGTCGGCGCGTGCCGGTCGCAGGCGAAGGAAACGGCGGCATTTTCTTCCCCGGATTCCGCCTCTCGCGGGACGGGGCCTTCACAGCCGCTCGATTCCTCGAACTCGTCGCCGATCGGTCGGTGAGCGACATCGTCGAACCCTACGGCGGCTACGCCAACGTCCGCCGCAACATCGAGTACGACTCGACGGCCGAACGCGACGCGATGATCGACGCGGCGGCGAACCAGGCCAAAACCTCCGATGCAGAGCTCAACACGCGCGACGGCTACCGTCTCGATCACGGCGACGCCTGGGTGCTCGCCCGCCCCTCCGGCACCGAACCACTCGTCCGGATCTACGCGGAGGCCCGCGACTCGAGTCGCGCCGAGGAACTCGCGGGCGATATGTACCGGGCGCTGGCCGAAGCGAAAAACGACGCCTGATCTCGCCACCCCCCCTCTCTTTACGCGTCGCGCTCCTCACCGTTCCGTCGCGAGCACGCCGCTGGCTCGAGTCGAAGCCCACCGATCGGTCCCGGATCCATCGCCGCGGTCATCGCGATTCCGCTCGCGAGCAGGTGATAGGCACAATCGGAACGAGGAGGCTGTGGCTCATGGGCGGTCGTTCGTCCGCATCCGTGGAAATACTCCGCCGCGTGCTGGTTCGTATTGCCGGACGTGGAGTCGACTACACCGGATCGTCGACCTCGAGGGCCGCCTCTAACTGCTCTCGTTCGTTTCGAAGCGCCTCGAGTTCGTCCTCGACCTGCCCGTCGGCCAGCCGCCTGCGCTCGTCGGGCGTGAGCCGGTCGACCGCCTGAGCCGCCGTCTGCAGCCGGTCGTAGTCAGAATCGCGGGCGAATAAGCGAACCTCTCGCAGCAGCGATACCGTCTCCTCGTCGGCGATCCGGTCGACAAACGGCCGGTACTCGCGCGTCTGCCGGCGGAGGACGCCCGCGGGCTCGGGCGGCCAGCCGACGGTCAACGGCTCGGCGTCGATGCCGTCGAGGTAGGTCTGCTGGGTGGCCACCTGCCGCTTGAGTTCGTCGGCGTCGTCGACGTAGTGAGACAGCTTCGAGCGGGTGTACTCGGCGTACTCGAGCAGTTCCTCGACCGTGTACTCGCCCGCGGGATTCGTCTCGACGTAGGACTCGAGGTCTGCGGGGGGCAGTTCGTACTCGACGAACGGATACCAGCGCGTTCGACTCAGGAACGCGAACACCTCCCGTGCCGAGGCGTTGCTTCGATACTCCTCGAACGCCTCCCGAACCGCCTCGTCGTAGGCTTCGATCGGCTCCCGAAGCCGCTCGACCGGCGCGTCGAAATCGGCGTGAGAGAGCTCGAGCAACCGTTCGGCCTCCGCGAGTTCGTCGTCGATCTCCCCGAGGCGCTGGCTGGCGTTCGTCCGGGCCGCACCCAGCGCCTCGCGCGCGGCTTCGCGCTCGTCGATCAGGTCCGCGTACTGCTTTGCCGGCTCGAGTTCGGCTTCAGCCTGCTCGAAGTCGGACTCGCTGAGCCGGCGCTTGTCGATCGCGTCGAGCGCGGCCTCGAAGGCTTCTCGACCCCGAAGATCGTCGTCGAGCCCCTCCACGAGCGAGTCGAACTTCCCCTCGAGTTCGATGTAGGCCTGGAAGTTCTCCCGGCCGGTGCCGGTCGCGCGGTCGACGTACGATTCCAGTAACTCGGTCGCGTTTCGGTAGGCCGCCGCGGCGTCTTCGACCGCCGCCTCGTCGCCGCCGCCCTGTCGTTCGATTCGTTGCTGTGCCGTCTCGAGTCGCTCGCGGGCGTCTCGCAGCTCCGCGAGCGCCTCGGAGTCCGCGCGATGAACGGATTCGCTCATTGTGTTTGGAGTGTCGGTGTGGGTTCGCTATCTCGAGTGGCGGTGTGGTTCGTCGCGGCGCTCCGACGCGACTCGACGTTACTCGTAGACCGCGTCGGGGTCGAACACCTGCTCGCCGACGTTTTCGCCGTCTACCGTTCGATAGAAACACGACCGGTGGCCCGTGTGACAGGCCCCGCCCTCCTGCTCGACGAGATAGAGCAGCGTGTCGGCGTCGCAGTCGACTCGAACCTCCGCCACCTGCTGGGTGTGACCGCTGGTCTTGCCCTTCTCCCACAGTTCCTCGCGGCTCCGCGAGTAGTAGTGGGCTCTGCCGGTCTCTCTCGTCCGCTCGAGGGCGTCCGGAGAGACGTACGCGAGCATCAACACGTCGCCCGACTCGGCGTCCTGGGCTATCGCCGGAACCAGCCCGTCGTCGCCGAAATCGACGTCGATATCGTCGTCCATACTCCGAGGAAAGTCCATCGAGAGCGATAGGTCTTTTGCTGCACTCGAGATTCTGGGAACGGTGGGATTCGATCCGCAGTCGGACGGGTGATCGGTTCGTGACTCGCCGTTTCGATTCGCGAACTTGAGTGGCACGTCGATATGTTTATCCGCTGTCTCTGCGTATGTGTATGTGTACATGGGGTCGAAAACCATCTCGCTAACCGAAGACGCCTACAATCGGTTGAAAGACCACAAACGCGAAGACGAGAGCTTTACCGACGTGGTCAACCGCCTCACCGACACCGAGGCGAACCCCCTCGAGTCGGCGGGGAAGTTCCCCGGACTCGCCGCCGATCGCGACGAGTTCCGCGAAAAATTCGATCAGGACGTTACGGAGAGAGAACGTGAACTGTTTGGACAGTAACGCGCTCGTCGATTTTCTGGACCCGACGACCGAACATCACGACGACGCTCGGTCGTTTATAGAGGACCGGCCGTCGCGAGCGTGGTTCGCCCCGGCAGTTGTGATATACGAGATCTACCGATACCGAGCGCGTCAGGCCGGTCCCGATGGTCTTTCCGAACTCGAGAATAGTCTCGAGTGGCTCGACACTGTCGCGCTGACGTACGACGCGGCACGCGAGGCGGCACTAATCGACGCCGAGTTGCTGGCCGCCGGAACGCCGATCAATCAGATGGACGTGCTGATCGCGGGCGTCACCCGCGAGGCCGGCGGAACGCTCGTGACTCGAGACGGCGACTTCTCCGCCGTGGAAGGTCTCGCGGTCGAGAGCTACGTCGAGGACTGATCGGCTCGGCGAACGATCCCACACGTACCGGCGGGTCAGGTACTCTCGCGTTGAGTCGTGGCCGAGCTCGGGTAGATCGGAGTGGCGGACTCCGGGTGTTGGATACGTGACACGCCGGACATCAGAGTTTTCTACTCGCTTGCCGGACAGTCAGGCGTGTCAACCGCTCGTCTCGCGCTCGCGCTTGTCGTGCTCCTCGCCCTCTCGGGCTGTGCGAGCGTCCCAATCGATCCGATGGGCAACGAACCCGCGCCGAATACCGCGGACGTACACTCCGAGAATCCGTACGGGAAGGACACGCTCACGGTCGGTCTCGACACCAGCGCGGCCGAGCGAAACGTCACTCCGCTCGTCGCGAACGCACTCGCATACTGGGAGGAAAACGCGAGCGAGTACGCGGGCTATCCGATCGAGTACACGCTCGAGCCCGACACGACGAATCCCGACGTACAGATCGACTGGCGGGAGAACATCACTGCCTGCGATGGGTTCGATACGCGCACGATCGGCTGTGCGGATCTCGTCACCGATCGAGCGCCCGCTACGACCGAGATCGCCATCGAAGCCGGCTGGACGAACTCGAGCACCGAGGACACGCTCATCCACGAACTTGGGCACACGCTTGGACTCGATCACGACGACGAGCCCCAGCCGATCATGCAGGCCACCGAGAGCGTGACGCCGGCCGAACAACGCCCCGAGGTCACGCTCTTGCTCGATCGGAAGTACCACGATCACGAGACGGCTCGCGAACAAACCGAGCGCGCACTCGACTACTGGGACGAGTGGGCCGACGGCAATCTCGAGCAAACCGTTTCCTACGACCTGCAAACGACCGAAATCGACGTCGGCTCCGAGTCGGGGAGTACCACCGACCCCGCTCGATCCGATTCGATCGATGCCGACCGCTCGGAGAACGTCTCGGTCGTCGTCGCCGATGACCGCGAGTACTGCGACGCGAACGAATCCGCGTCGTGTGCGGGCGTGTCGGAACCCGAAATCGACACCGACGACTACAGCGTGGGGCTGGCGATACCCCGCGCGGATACGATCGGCTGGTTCGTCGGCTACTACCTCGGCGCGTTCCACGGCCTCGAGTCCGAGGAGTACCCCGACCCGTTCCAGACTCGAACCGTCGAACACGTCTCCGGGGAGTGGTGGGCTGGCGAGTGAAAGCGGGTTAGAGGCTCGCCTGCAGCAAGAAAAGCGTCGCGTTGTAGCCGCCGTGGATCCACATTACCAGATAGAGATTGTTGTACCGCTCGTAGAGCCAGCCGAAGGCAAGCGACAGGACGAAGACGACCCCGAGCGAGACGACGGCGGCCGAGAGCGTCGTCGTGAGGTACGCCATGAGGTGCAAGCTCGAGAACAGCAGCGAGGTCCCGACGATCGCTCCGGTAGAGCCGAACGCGGGGCGCATGTAGTTCTGGATTAGCCCCCGGAACAGCAACTCCTCGGCGGGGCCGATCACGAGAATCGAGATGACGGCGAGTGCGACGTAGTAGTACGGCGAGACGTCGCCGCCGATCAGCGAGTGTTCCGAGGCGGAGATTCCGAGCGCGGAACTGGCAAGCGAGAGCGCGGCCTGGAGCACGACGAGTCCGGCGATGGCGAGGAGACTCACGCCGATCTGGCGAGGCGTCGGCCTCGAGAGCCCGAACTCGGGTTTCGGTATCCAGCCGCGTGCGGCCGACAGCGCGGCGAGCCCGAACGCGCCCAGTCCCAGCAGTCCCGACTCCAGGCCGGCGAGGAGGACGTAGCTCTCGCCCTCCATGATCGAGTTGAACTGCTCGACGGTCCCGGTGGTCGCGGCCAGGTAAAGCATGGCCCCGATCATCAGCACGATGAGGACGGCGAACGTGAAGACGTACGCGCCGACGATATATCCGATCGATCCCAGCACCGCGATCAGCCCCGACCGCGAGGGGGGACCGGTTGGCGGGGACTGCTCGGGAGCGCTCGTCGGATCCGACTGTGGGTCGTCCATACTGACTATCGGGGGATCGGAACGAAGAACGTGCCGGTCGCGGAAGCTCCGAACGGCGAGCGGGCGCTCAGCTCTGGCCGTTCAGGGTGATGTCCGAGACGCCGATGATCCGGTCGTCGGCCTCGAGCTCCGCTCGAGCGGCCTCCGGAATGTCGCTGTCGACGTTGTAGACGGTGAGCGCCTCGCCGCCGATGGTCTCGCGGGCGTTGAACATCCCGGCGATGTTGACGCCGTGTTTGCCCATGATCGAACCGATGAGGCCGATGACGCCCGGTTCGTCGGTGTTTCGCGTGATGACCATCCGACCGTGGGGGATCGCGTCCACGCGGTAGCCGTCGATGCGGACGATCCGGGGGTCGTTGCCGGCGAAGAGCGTTCCGTCGACCGATAGCTCCGAGTCGCCGTTGCCGACGGTCACGGAGATCAGGCTCTGGAAGTCGGCGGCCTGTCGGGTCTTCGATTCGGTGACGTCGACGCCGCGATCTTCGGCGATCTGGGGCGCGTTGACGGTGTTGACCTGCCACTCGAGCGGTTCGAAGACGCCCTTGAGTGCGCTCGCGGTGACGAACTCGATGTCTTCGTCCGCGATGTCGCCCTCGTAGGTCACCTCGACGCTTTCGGTGCGACCGTCGAGCAACTGGGCGGCGACCTTACCAGCGGTTTCGGCGAGGTCGATGTACGGCTCGACGCGCGGGAACGCGCTCTCGTCGATCGAGGGGGCGTTCAGCGCGTTCGCGACCGGCTCGCCCTCGATGGCGGCGACGACCTGCTCTGCGGTCTGGGTGGCGACGTTCTCTTGGGCGGCCTCCGTCGACGCGCCGAGGTGGGGCGTCACGATCACGTCGTCGACGAAAAGCAGCGGCGAGTCCTCGGAGAGCGGTTCCTCGGCGAAGACGTCAAGTGCGGCCCCCTCGAGGGTGCCGTCTTCGACTTTCGCCGCGAGCGCGTCCTCGTCGACGACGCCGCCGCGGGCGCAGTTGATCAGGTAGCCCCCCTCGAGCAGGTCGAGTTCCTCGTCGCTGATGAGCCCCTCTGTTTCGGGGGTCAGCGGCGTGTGCACGGTCACGAAGTCCGCCGCCTCGAGACACGCTTCGAATTCGACGAGCTCGGCGCCGATGCGTTCTGCACGATCCTCCGAGATGTACGGGTCGTAGGCGACGATGTCCATCCCCATCGAGTCGAGTTTCTTCGCGACCTCCTGGCCGACGCGGCCGAGGCCGACGACGCCGAGGGTCTTGTCGTCGAGTTCGGTCCCGAGGTAGTCGCTTTTGGCCCACTCGCCGTCCTTCAGGCGGACGTGTGCCTGCGGAATCGATCGCGCGGCCGCGAACGTCATCGCGACGGTGTGTTCGGCCGCCGCTCGGACGTTGCCCTCCGGCGCGTTCGCGACGATCACGCCTTCGTCGGTCGCGGCGTCGATGTCGATGTTGTCGACGCCGATGCCCGCCCGGCCGACGATCGCCAGGTCATCGGCGGCCTCGAGGACCGTCTCGGTGACCTCCGTCCCGGAGCGAACGATGAGTCCGTCGGCGTCCGAGACCGCCTCGAGGAGCGCCTCGCCCTCGAGTTCGTATGCCGTTTCGACGTCGTAGCCGGCGTCCGTGAGGACCTCGAGCCCCGCGTCAGCGATAGGATCCGTAACCAGAACCTTCATGCGCGAGTCAATTGCGTCGACAGGGTAAACCCTTCCGTTGTGTCCGAAGCTGGCAAAAACTACCACGGGTACGGATCGACGCGCTCGCGGAACGACTTCGCTCGGCGTTCCGGCCGGACAGCACGGTTTTGTCCTCTGGCCGCGTACTGGGCGCGATGACCCGTGACCCCTCGAAAAACCCAACTCCCAGATAGGAAACGCGCCCGGAGTCGCCAGCGCGCTCTCAGCGCCGAACTCGAGCAGATGACGGCGCGCTTGGAGGCGACCGAACGCCGCCTCGGCCGCCTTCAGAACACCCTCAGCGCCGTCGCCCGCGAGGCCGGCGTCTCGATGGACGGCCCCTGTGGCCACTGCGGTCGGAGCCACCTCATCGTCGCGGACGGCACGCTGCGCTGCCCGTCGTGTGGCTACCGCCGGTCGCTGTAGGGCCGCTCGAGACGCGAGACGAGAACCGCGTGCTGACTGCCGATCTCCGGGATCGTCCGAACACCCGCTCGTCTCTCACGATCGGTGGTATTTTTCTATCGCGGGATAGTGGTGCGTGGTATGAACTACAGCGAAGTCGAGACGGACGCGGAGTACGTCGCCCGCCTCGAGACGGGAGCGGACTGGCGGGCTGAGATCGAATCGCTGGCGGCCGAGGTCGACGCCGGCGCGGCGTGGTTTACCGCACTGGGTGCTGTCCAGGACGCCGAACTCGCCTTCTACGATCAGAACGACCTCGAGTACTATACGATCGACGCTGACGAGCCGCTCGAGGTCGCGAGTTGCGTGGGCAACGTCGCCTGGCTGGACGACGAGCGGTTCGCGCACACGCACGTCGTCCTCTCGGACGCCGACGGCGAGACGATTTCCGGCCACCTCAACGAAGCGACGGTCTGGGCCGGCGAAGTGTACATGCGCGTCTTCGAGGACGACCTGGTGCGCGAATACGACGAGACGACCGCGCTCGATCTCTGGCTCTGAGATGCGCGAGGCAGACCGGCAGTATTTCTCGCGACTGGAATCGCAACTCGACGAGGCGTTCGACGTCGCCGAGACCGCCAAGCAACGCGGCGCGGACCCCGAACCCGAGGTCGAGATTCCGGTCGCCAAGGACATGGCCGACCGCGTCGAGAACATCCTCGGCATCGACGGCGTCGCCGAACGCGTCCGCGAACTCGAGGGCCAGATGAGCCGCGAGGAGGCGGCCCTGGCGCTCGCGGAGGACTTCGCGGAGGGCGACGTCGGCGACTACGAGACGCGAGCCGGCAAGATCGAGGGCGCGGTTCGCACGGCCGTCGCGCTGTTGACCGAAGGCGTCGTCGCCGCCCCTATCGAGGGCATCGACAAGGTCGAACTCCTCGAGAACGACGACGGCACGGAGTTCGTCAACGTCTACTACGCCGGACCGATCCGCTCGGCGGGCGGCACCGCGCAGGCGCTTTCGGTGCTCGTCGGCGACTACACGCGCGCGCTCGTCGGCATCGACCAGTACAACGCCCGCTCCGAGGAGGTCGAACGGTACGCCGAGGAGATCTCGCTGTACGACAAGGAGACCGGGCTGCAGTACTCGCCGAAGGATCCCGAGACGAAGTTCATCGCCAAACACCTCCCGATCATGCTAGACGGCGAGGCGACCGGCGACGAGGAGGTCTCCGGCTTTCGCGACCTAGAGCGGGTCGACACCAACTCCGCGCGCGGCGGGATGTGTCTCGTGCTCGCGGAGGGGATCGCGCTGAAAGCGCCGAAGATCCAGCGGTACACTTCCCAGCTCGAGGAGATCGACTGGCCCTGGCTACAGGACCTCATCGACGGCAACTACTACGAGGACGACGGCGACGACGAGGACACCACGGACGAGTCGGAAGCAAACGCAGACGACGAAACGGACACCGACGGCGAGGCCGATGCCGAAGCCGCCGGCGACGAAGACGGCCCACTGCCCGAGTCGGCCGGCCCGGTTCGGCCCGATCCCTCGAAGAAGTTCCTCCGGGACCTGATCGCCGGTCGGCCGGTCTTCTCTCATCCGAGCGCGAAAGGCGGTTTTCGACTGCGCTACGGCCGATCGCGCAACCACGGCTTCGCGACCGGCGGCGTCCACCCGGCGACGATGCATCTGGTCGACGACTTCCTCGCGACCGGCACGCAGATCAAGACCGAGCGACCGGGGAAAGCCCACGGCGTCGTCCCCGTCGACTCCATCGAGGGGCCGACCGTCAAACTCGCGAACGGCGACGTTCGACGCATCGACGACCCCGAGGAGGCCCTCGAGATCAGAAACGGCGTCGAGGAGATCCTCGACATCGGCGAGTATCTGGTCAACTACGGCGAGTTCGTCGAGAACAACCATCCGCTTGCGCCTGCCTCGTACGTCTTCGAGTGGTGGATTCAGGACATGGACGAGGCCGGTGCGGACGCCCAGGCGCTGCTCGACGATCCGCGGATCGACGCCGAACACCCGCCCGCCGAAACCGCCCTCGAGTGGGCCGAAGAGTACGACGCGCCCCTCCACCCCGAATACACCTATCTCTGGCACGACCTGGCCGTCGACGACTTCTGTGCGCTCGCCGAGGCGGTCGCGAACGCCCGCATCGAAAACGCCGGCGAGACGCTCGTCGTAGAGCGCTCGGAGACGGTTCGAGACGCCCTCGAGACGATCATCGTCGAACACCGCCAGCGCGAGGATCGACTCGAGGTTGACGACTGGCTCCCCCTGGCGCGGACGCTCGGGGTCGTTCGCGACGAAGCCGGGGAGTTGACTCGAACGTGGACCGACGACGACCTCTCGGAGCGAGCGCGCACGTGGGGTCGTTCGGAGAAGACGGACTCCGGCGGCGAGCGGGACTCGAGCGGCGGCGAGAACGCGATCGAGGCGGTCAACGAGGTCGCACCCTTTACCGTCCGCGAGCGCGCCCCGACCCGGATCGGCAACCGCATGGGTCGACCGGAGAAGTCCGAGAGTCGCGACCTCAGTCCCGCGGTTCACACCCTCTTTCCCATCGGGGAAGCCGGCGGTGCACAGCGCGACATCGCCAAGGCCGGCAAACACGCCGACACGATGTCCGACACGCCGGGCGTCGTCGAGATCCAGATCGGCCGCCAACGCTGTGTGTCCTGCGAGACGGAGACGTTCAAGAACCGCTGTCCGGACTGTGGCGCTCGAACCGAACCCGACTACCGCTGTCCGTCCTGTGACTCGGCGATCGAACCGGACGAGGCCGGCCGCGTCGAGTGCGACCGCTGTGACACCGAGGCGACCTGCGTCGAACCCCGAGAAATCGACCTCAACGAGGAGTACCGAGACGCACTCGAGACCGTCGGCGAACGCGAGAACGCCTTCGACATCCTGAAGGGCGTCAAGGGGTTGACCTCCGCGGACAAGATCCCGGAACCGATGGAGAAGGGGATTCTACGGGCGAAACACGACGTTTCCTCGTTCAAAGACGGCACCGTCCGCTACGACATGACCGACCTCCCGGTCACGTCGGTTCGCGCGAGCGAACTCGACGTCGACGTCGGCCAACTGCAGGCGCTCGGCTACGAGGAGGACATCCACGGCGAAGCGCTCGTCCACGAGGACCAACTGGTCGAACTCAAAGTACAGGACATCGTCCTCTCGGACGGCGCGGCCGAGCACATGCTCCAGACGGCCGATTTCATCGACGACTTACTCGAGCAGTACTACGGCCTCGAGCCCTTCTACGAACTCGAGGAACGCGAGGAGCTAGTCGGCGAACTCGTCTTCGGGATGGCTCCGCACACGAGCGCTGCAACTGTCGGAAGGGTGATTGGTTTCACGAGCGCGGCAGTCGGATACGCTCATCCGTACTTCCACGCCGCAAAACGGCGGAATTGTGATGGTGACGAAGACTGCGTGATGCTCCTCATGGACGGCCTATTGAACTTTAGTATGAGTTTTCTGCCAGACCAACGCGGGGGGAAGATGGACGCGCCGCTGGTCATGTCCTCGAGAATCGATCCATCCGAAATCGACGACGAGGCACACAACATCGACGTCGTCTCGAGATACCCCCGCGAGTTCTACGAGGCGACCCTCGAGATGGCAGATCCCGGCGAAGTCGACGTACAGATCGCCGAGGAAACGCTCGGCACGGACCAGGAGTACACCGGTTTCGAGCACACCCACGACACGAGCGACATCGCGATGGGGCCCGACCTCTCGGCGTACAAGACGCTGGGGTCGATGATGGACAAGATGGACGCCCAGCTCGAGCTCTCGCGCAAGCTCGAGGCCGTCGACGAGACGGACGTCGCCGAGCGGGTCATCGAGTACCACTTCCTGCCGGACCTGATCGGTAATCTGCGGGCGTTCTCCCGGCAGGAAACGCGGTGTCTCGACTGCGGCGAGAAGTTCCGCCGAATGCCCCTGACCGAAACCTGTCGAGAGTGTGGGGGTCGGGTCAACCTCACCGTCCACCAGGGCTCGGTGAACAAGTACATGCAAACCGCGATCGAAGTCGCCGAGGAGTACGACTGCCGGCCCTACACGAAACAGCGTCTGGAGGTGCTCGAGAAGTCCCTCGAGAGTATCTTCGAGAACGACAAAAACAAGCAGTCCGGCATCGAGGACTTCATGTAATCCGTCGGTCCGCACTAAATGGACCCAACGGTCACATACTGCTGTCCCTTTATGCAGGCTCGTGTGGTCGCCTAGGCCATGGCCGACGACACGACACGCCTTGGATTCGGAACGAACGTCTACGCCGAGGATGGGACCAAGGTCGGACGGATCCGTGGATTCGATGAAAACGGGTTCTACGTCACGCTCCGAGAGGGTATCGAGGGAATGAGCGTCGAACACGTCCGCTCGGGCAAGGAGTTCGGCGAAGCGGAACTCATGTGGCGCTGTCAGGTGTGTGGCGAGATGGGCAAACTCGACCACGATATCCCCGACACCTGCCCGTCGTGTGGCACCGGCAAGGAGGACATCTACTACTGGACCGAGGACTGACCACCGCCTCACCCTGCCGTACTCGCCAGTCACCGCCATCCACTTTTGTTCTCCTCGAGCGGAGGCGAAAACGGTTTCACCGCGCTGGTTCCACCTCGAGCCATGCAGATCGTCGTCTTCGGGGCCGGAAGCCTCGGCAGTCTCCTCGGCGCGGTGCTCGCGCGCGAACACGAGGTCACGCTCGTCGCGCGCGAGGCCCACGCCGACGCTGTCCGCGCGGACGGGATTCGACTCGAGGGCGAACTCGAGGCCGTCGTCCACCCGCGCGCGACGACCGACGGCGCGGGGCTCGAGGCCGACCTGGCGGTGGTCGCGGTCAAAGCCTTCGACACCGAGTCGGCGGCGAAAACGTTGGCGACGGGTCGCTTCGATGCGGTGCTCTCCGTTCAGAACGGGATGGGAAACGAAGCGACGCTCGCCGAGTCGCTCGAGGCACCGGTTCTGTCGGGAACCGTGACTTACGGCGCGATACTTCGAGAGCCCGGCTTCGTCGAGTGTACGGGGGTCGGCGAGATTACCCTCGGCCCGCGCGACGGCGGCCGCTCTTCGCTCGCGACGGCGGTCGGCGAGGCGTTCGAACGAGCGGGCCTCGAGACGACAGTCGCCGAGGACATGCCGGTTCGACGCTGGCGAAAGCTCGCGGTCAACGCCGGCATCAACCCGATCACCGCGCTGACGGCGACCGAAAACGGCGCGGTGCTCGAGTCGCCGGCGAACGCCGTCGCCCGCGCCGCGACGCGCGAAACGGCCCGAACCGCTCGCGCGACCGGCGTGTCGCTCTCGAACCGGGACGCCCTCGAGGCGATGGAATCAGTGGCAGCGGAGACGCGGGCGAACACCTCCTCGATGGCACAGGACGTCCTCGCCGGGCGGCGAACGGAGATCGATTCGATCAGCGGCTACGTGGTCGACCGAGCGGCCGAACACGGGCTCGAGGTCCCGACGAATCGACTCCTCGCGGATCTCGTTCGAACGTGGGAGAGAGAACACGCGCGGATAGCGCTCGGCGACGGGCGGAGCTGAACGCGTGAACCCGAGAAACTGGCAGGAACGGTTACGGGACGCGAGACTGTCGCGATTGAACGGCGGCGGGACGCGAGCAATCGAGACAACGGCGGGACAGATTCGAGCGAACGCTACGACGGCGATACGGATGCGAGCGAGCGACTCGAGCGTGTGACTCGCGATACGGTCACTGTATCCGCCGAATACTGTAGAAAACGAACGATTCGAGACGAACGGGTGCTCGAGCGGCGTTAGAACGGAGCGGCGGGTCCTTCGTCGGATTCGCCGGCGTCGTCGTCGACGGTTTCGCCGGGGAACGACGGCGTCGCGCCGCCCATCTCGTCGCCGCCAGCGCCGGTGTGGGCGTTTACCTTCTCGATTTCGGGAATCTCCTTGACCATTCGGCTCTTGATCGCCTGAATCGTCATCGGGGAGATACCACAGCCGCTGCAGGCGCCCCCGAGCGCGATGGTGACTTCGCCGGTTTCGCGGTCGATGTCCCTGATTGCCGCGCTCCCGCCGTGCATCTGAATCTGGGGGAAGTTCCGGCGCAGGAAGTTCGACACGTTCTCCTTGAGGTCGTCGCCGTCGTTCTGGGTTTCCGTGCTCATGGATTCGTGTTGGGAGCGAACGTCCTTAGACCTTCCGCAGTGTCAGGTAGTCACTCGGTCTCGCCTGCGGAGTTTTATCGGCGCGATCCGGCGAACCGAGATTAGACGTCGAATATCCGCTCGAGCTGGGATTCGATCTTCTCGACGTGTTCCTCGAGAACTCGCTCGAACCGCTCTCGCTCGACGACGACGCCCGTCAGCCGATCGTAGGGGTCGTCGGGGAGTTCGACGCGAAACTCCCCGTCGCCGGCGTAGAACGGCTCGCTTTCGTTCAGCACCTGCTGGTCGATAGCGTGGACGAGCTCGGAATCGTACGTGTCGTTCATCTGGCTGAACGCGTTCTTGTAGGCCTGCTGGAGTTCGGGGAAGTAGTTCGCGTACTTGTCCTCGAACTTCTCGGGATCGAAATCGACCATACCGGGACGAAGGCACAGCGTGACTAAAAGTGAGGCGATCGGTCGACTCGAGGTCTCGGTACGCGGTCGGCTCAGAACGCTTCCGCCCAGTAAACCGTCTCGATCGCTGATACGGTATCGGGTACCTACATAGGTGGGATGAACTCGCAGGCCAAACGAGCACCCGGCGCAGTCGCGTCCGCTGTGATATGTCACTGACCCAGCGGTCGCTCCCACCGGAGGAGCTACCGCCGAACTGGGGACCGGTAGAGCAGAGCGAGGATCGGATCGCGTATCGCCATCGCGCTCCGCGGGTGACGCTGTTTGCGGCGTGCGTTCCCGCCGATCGGTCTCATCCCTCGCTCGGTCTGAGCCGTTACTGGGAGCTGCGGTACCGCTACTCGGTCGGCGAGTGCTCCACGACCGAGCTGGTCGGCCGCGTCACGACCTGTAACGCCGCGATCGAGGGACTCCGCCGGTGCATGCTACACGTCCACGAAACGGTCGAATCGCCCGATAGTCCGCTCGACGTCTGTGCCACGCTGGGATCGGTCTCACTGCCGGCACCCATTCCCGACGAACCGCTGGGGAATTCGTAGCCTTCGGCGGTCGTCTCGAAATTCTATATACCATAATGTAGTTTACTGCAAAACATTCGTTCGTTCCCGTGAGAACGAGCACCCTCGCGAGAACCTTTTTCGACCCTCGTACGGCCGTTTTTCGAGTGCCGGTGTCACTCGAGCCGAGTCGCGCTCCCTAATCGTGGACGAGCACGTCCAGTACGTCGGGTCCGTCGTGGGCCAGCGCCTCCGAAATGGCCGATTCGATCTCGTCGGGCGTTTCAACGAGTCGCGCGTGCGCACCGTGGCTCTCTGCGCTCTGAACGAGATCCACGGCGGGTTCGAAGTCCATCCCGACGTACTCGAAGTCCTCATCGGTGCCGCCGTAGAGTCTCTGCATGTTGTCCTTGAGAATCCGGTAGTTGCGGTTGTCGGCGACGACGACTGTCAGATCGAGCCCGTACCGAGCCGCCGTGTAGACGCTGTTCGGATAGTAGAGGTACGAGCCGTCTCCGACGTACCCGATCACGTCTCGTGACTCCTCGCGCATCGATTCCGCCAGGGCCGCGCCGACTGACGCAGGAAGTCCGTACCCGAGCCCACCCCCCTTGTTCGAGAGCAGCTGCTGTGGCGAGAACGGAAACCTCGTCAGCAGCGGATACTTCGACGTCACGCCTTCGTCGACGATCAACGCGTCCGGGGCGACGGCCTCGAGCGCGTCGACGAGTTCGTGTTTTCCCGCCCTGGTTTCGCCGTCTGGCTTCTCGTCGACGCCCATCGACTCTGCGGCCTCGTCCATCGATTCGCGTACCGAACGGACGTGCTCGAGGCGCGTTTCGTGTTCACCTTCGGAGAGACGACTCGAGACGCGATCCGCGAGGTCGGCCATGACGGCACCGGGATCGCCGATCACGGCCGCGTCGGCGCGCTGGTTCTTTCCGACTTCCCAGGGGGCGTCGCTCAGGTGGATGCAGGTCGTGTCCGCGTCGACCAGCGGGTCGTCGTGACGCAGTAGCGTCGTGTTCGACGATACGCCGGCGAAGACGAGCGTATCCGTCTCGAGCACTTTCGACGCGATTTCTTCGTTCGGCGGGACGAACGAAATCCACTGGTCGTGGTCGGTCGGGAAGTTGATCTCGCTGGTCTGTATCTCGCCGTGGACCCGCGCGCCCGCCGCCTCCGCGAGGTCGACGGCCGCGTCGACGGCCTGCTCGCCCGCTCGAGCGACGTGGTCGCCGACGATCAATGCGGGATCGTTCGCGTCCGCGAGCAGGGCCGCTGCGCGCTCTATCTGGTCGTGATCGCCGCCGCCTGCGGTCGGTATCGGCCCGAGCGGCTCGATCGCCTCCGGATCGATTTCGGCGCGCATCACGTCCATCGGGAGGCCGAGGAAGACGGGGCCGGTGGGCGGCGTCAGCGCGACGCGAAACGCCCGACGGAGCATCGTCGGCAGGGCGTTCACGTCGAGTACTTCCTCGGACCACTTGCAGAACTGCTGGGTCAACTCGAGCAGGTCACCGGAGAGGATCGGTTCTTCGTGTCGAAAGTCGCGTTCGTGGTTGCCGGCGGTGACCACGAGCGGGGCCCCGGCCATCTTCGCGGCGTAGACGTTCCCCAGCCCGTGTGCGAGTCCGGGTGCGATGTGGAGGTTTACGACCCCGGCGGGATTGATCGACGAATCGTCGTCCGCGTGGTAGCGTCGCGTACTCGCGTAGCCTCCCGCCATCCCCACCGCGACGTCCTCGTGCAGCCCCAGTACGTACTCGAGGTCGCTCTCGGCCAGCGCGTTCAACACGGGGAGTTCGGTCGTTCCCGGATTGCCGAACACGTGCGAGACGCCGTAGGACTCGAGGGCATCCACGAACAGATCAGCACCAGTGTACTTTGGTACCATGGCTCGTTCTATCGGGACGGGGGACAAAAAGCGACCCGTCGTTCGCGATCTGATCGCCAGTTCGGCCCTCTCACTGGTGCATATATTCCATAATGCTATACAGAATCGGGATCGGCGATCGGTCGAAGCGTCTCTCGACTCGGTGACGACGGGCCGCGCTACAGGTGAGCGAGGCCGACTGGTTCGGGTCGCCTCGAGGCGATTTACGAGCGGTCACCGCCTCGGAGTTCCGTGGTATTCGTCGGTATCGGTTCTGACACGAAAACCCGCGCAGACCGAGAGCTTATGGGTGCGACTGTCCTATCGCGTACAGCGACAGTCGGCCTCATGAACTCGTATCTCCCACTTGCGGTCGATTTTCACGTCCACTCTGAGGAGTCCTACGACGGCCACGAGCCGATCGAGCTGATCTTAGAACACGCCGCGGATATCGGCCTCGACGGCGTCGTGATCACGGACCACGACGAGATCGACGAGTCGATACGGGCGGCGACCCTCGCTCCGGAGTATGGCCTGATCGGCATTCCGGGCGTGGAAGTGTCGACCTGCCACGGTCACCTGCTCGCGATCGGCGTTCGCGAACGCCCCGATCCCGGCCTGCCGTTCATGGAGACCGTTCGTCGCGTGCGCGACCTCGGCGGTATCGCGATCGTCCCTCACCCCTTCCAGCGCTCGCGCCACGGCGTCCGCAAACGCTATCTCGAGGACGCCGACGCGATCGAAGTCTACAACTCGATGGTCTTTACCGGCTACCGAAATCGCCGCGCGCGAACGTTCGCGCGGCGGCGCGGTTACCCGAAAATCGGGGCCAGCGACGCTCACTACCTCCCGAACGTGGGGAGGGCGTACACCGAAATCCTTGTCGAACCGACCGCCGAAGCCGACACCAAAGCCGATATCAACGGCGACGAACTCGTCGAGGCGATCCTCGCAGGCAACACGCAGATCCGGGGCAAGCGCACCCCGATTCGAAAGAGCTCGGTCCAGTACGCGAAAGGCGCCGTTCGGAAGTCGACGTACATGCTCACCAAGCGAGCGCCGCTTATCCCGACGATTCCGGCGTCGATGGACCGGTCGTAAGTTACTCGAGTTGTTCGCCGACGATCTCGTCGGCCCGTTCGATGAACGCTGGCGGTTTTCCGGCCGGCACCGTCGCTCCGGCGGCGACGTCGTGACCGCCGCCGTCGCCGCCGACGGCCCCTGCGGCCTCGCTCATCACGACCGAGAGGTCGAGCCCGTTTCTGACGAGACTGTGAGTCCCTCGAGCGGAGACTTTGATTTCGCCGTCTTCGCCCTCGCTCCCCGTTTTTTCGGCGAACGCGAAGATCGGTTTGTCGGTGGCGATGCCGTCGTTGCCCATCGCCATTCCCGCGACGATGCCGACGATGGTCTCTCGAATGCGGTCGCCCGCGTCGAACCACTGGACGTGTTCTTCGGTCGTCACGCCCTCCTGTGTGACCAGATCGATCCCCTTCGAGAGGTTTTTCCGGTGATTTTGAAGCAGCGTTCGAGCGCGCTCGAGCGCTCCCTCGCGGTTTCCGAGACAGACGCCTAGGCCGACGTCGGCCCTTTCGTATCGCGCTGTAGCGTTTAAGAGCGTGGAGAACTCGCTGGCGTCTCGCAGTTCGGTTCCGACCGGTTCGCTGCTCAGCACGTAGGAGGTACCCACGAGCCCGTCGATTTTCGACGCCGGAACGCCGCTCGAGACGGCTCGCTTTACGAGCGCGCTCGCGACCGTCTGTTTCTCCTCGCCGGTCAGTCCGGCCCACCGACGCCACTCGCCGTCTCGTTTCAACTCGAGATCGAGCCCGTCGAGAAATCGGAGCGCGCCGTTCGAGTCGTTCGAGATGCCGGGGATGTAGACGTCGGTGGCGTACTCGAGCAGCTTCGGCAGCGGACGGGTCTGCTTGCCGTAGATCGCGAGGTCGGTCGCGGTCTCGAGGACGCCGGCCTCGACGCCCTCTTCGACGATTCGCTCGTTTGCCCCGTGGAGTTCGCCGCCGGCGGCCTGCATGTCGCCGACGGCCCCGACGACGGCGAGCGCGGCGAGGTCGCGGTTGTCCGACCGGGCCGTTGTCCCGCCAGCCGGCGGCCCGTTCGCTGCGGTGTGGTCGCTTGCGGCGGCCCCGCCGGATTCGGCTTCGACTCCGCCGTCGGTCGCCACGGTTCCGTTCGGCGATTCGCTGCGCTCGGCCGTCTCCGCGAGCGCCCGCGCGAGGACGTAACTCGCTCCCGCGCCCGATAGCTCCGACGCCCCGTTGATCCCGAACAGGAGCGGGTTGAGGTGGTACTCGGTCTCTCTGTCCGCGGGCTGGTGGTGGTCGGCGATGACGGGCGTGAACGCGCCCGCGTCCTCGTGCTCGCCGATCACGTCGAGCTGGCCGCTCCCGAAGTCGGTGAACAGGACGGTCTCGTACTCTCTTGCCGCGATGGCTGCGATCGCTTCCTCGTCGAGTTGTTTCTCGAACACCGTCTCGAAGGGGATCTCCGCGCGCTCGAGCGCGCTCGCGGCGATCGCCGCGCTGGTGAGCCCGTCGGCGTCGATGTGGGAGGCAAGCAGGACGTCGTCGGCCTCACACAGCCGGGTCGCACACGCTCGGGCGCGGTCTTCGAGTTCCGGAACGGGGCCTGACATGCGTCTCTGTCGGTTGTGGGTCGGCTTCCCGGATAAATGTGCGGTCGACGCTACTCGAGTTCGGCGACCGTCTCTCGCGCCAGCGTCTCGAAGGTCGCTTCGCTCGCGACGACGTCGACGTCGACGCCGAGTTCGGCCGCCGTCTCCGCGGTCGGCTCGCCGATGACGCCGACGACGGCGGCGTTCAGACCATCGAGCGCCGCGAGCTCGCCGTTCCCCCCACCGTTCGCTCGCGCCTGCGCGGCCTCGAGGAAGTGTTCGACGGTCAGCGACGAGGTGAAACAGACCGCATCGAGATCGCCCTCGGCTGCCAGATCGACTGTGCTACCGCTGCCGTCGGGGCGGACGAGCCGGTAGAGGATCGTTTCGTGGACGTACGCGCCGGCGGCCTCGAGGCCGGCGAGCAACACGTCGCTGCCGTGGTCGCTGCGGGCGACTTCGACGCGCGCTCCGTCGACCGCCTCTGTGAGTTCGTCAACGAGTCCGCTCGAGGTGTACTCCTCTGGGACGATGTCCACGTCGTAGCCGACTCTGCGGAGCGCGTCCGCGGTCGCCGGGCCGATCGCACAGACGCTCGAGTCGCCCGGCTCCCAGCCGGCCTCGGCGACGAGTTCCGCGCCCGTCTTGCTCGTCAGGACGACGAAATCGGCGTCAGTCCGCGGGGCGACGTCGGTGGGATCGACAGCGAGCATCGGATCCGGCGCGGGGTCGACGCCCAGCGACTCGAGCACGGAGACGGCGTCGTTGATTCGGTCGTCGTCGGGGCGAAAGACCGCCACCGTCGGGTTCGCTTTCGACACGATTCACTCCTCCGCGCCCGTTGCGGGCGTCTCGTAGTCGTTTTCGATGAACTCGACGACGGTCTCGCGCGTCGCGGCCACGTCGCCGATCACAGTCACCGCGGGCGGGGAGATCTCCTCCTCGTCGCGAACGTCGACGATGGTCTCGAGGGTTCCGGTCGCGACCCGCTGGCCCGGCCAGGTGCCCCGCTCGATCAGCGCGACGGGCGTTTCGGGAGCCGTGCCCGCCTCGAGCAGCGCTGCTGTGTAATCCGGCAGCCGACCGACGCCCATCAGGACGACGATGGTGCCGCCCGTGGCCGCGAGCGCGTCCCAGTCGACCGCCGAGTCGTCTTTCGTGGGGTCTTCGTGTCCGGTCACGAAACTCACGGAGGAGGCGTGATCGCGGTGGGTGACGGGAACGCCGGCGACGGCCGGGGCGGCGATCGCCGAGGTGACGCCGGGGACGACCTCGAACGGAACGCCGCGTTCGGCGAGGTACTCGGCCTCCTCGCCGCCGCGGCCGAACACGAACGAGTCGCCGCCTTTGAGCCGAACCACGTCTTTCCCCTCGCGGGCGAGTTCGACGAGGCGCTCGTTGATTTCCGACTGGGGCGTTCGCTCGCCGCCAGCTCGTTTACCGACGTCCTCGCGGCGGTCGTCGGGGAGCGTGTCGATGATCTCCGGACCGGGGAGCTTGTCGTGGAGGACGACGTCGGCGTCCTCGAGCAGCCGCTTTGCCTTGACCGTCAGCAGTTCGGGATCGCCGGGGCCGCTCCCGACCAGCGAGACGGTTCCGGTGACCGTCTCTCCCGTCGAACTCGATCCCGCGTTCGAGTCGGTTCCCCCGTCCGTCTCCGGTTCCGCGTTCGAGTCCGCCTCTGATCTCGCATCCGAGTCCGTCTCCGCGTCCGCCGCGTTCGCGTCGGTCGTCATCACTTCCCCTCCGGCTGGTCGTCCGCGTCGGCCTCGGCGTCGTCTCGAGCCGCCTCGATCAGCGCCGCCGCGCCGCGGTCTTCGAGGTCCCGGGCGAACTCGGCGGCCGCGTCCGCGTGGCTCTCGGCGGGCAGCTCTCGCGTCGCGATCACGGACTCGTCGCCGTCGCGGTCGAACACGGAGACATTGGTCTGGACGTACTCGCCCTGTACGACCGCGTACACGCCAATGGGTGCGATACAGCCGCCGCCGAGCTCCGCGAGGACCGTCCGCTCGACGGTGGTCTCGACGCGACTCCGCGGGTGGTCGATCGCTGCGTGAACGTTTTCGGCCGTCTCCCCGTCGGTCGCCGTCACCGCCAGCGCGCCCTGTCCCGGCGCGGGAACGAACGTCTTCGTCGGGAGCCGCTCGTACTCGACGTGGTGGGCGAGCCCGCTGCGCTCGAGGCCGGCCTCCGCGAGCACGATGGCGTCGTAGTCCGTCTCGACCTCTCGGCCGAGGGCCTGTTTTTCGATCTCCGAGAGGTCGTCGAACCACTCGTCGACGGTCCGGTTATCGGCCGCGTCGTCGTCTTCGTCGCCAGCTTCGTCGGTATTTTTGTCCTCGTAATCCGGCTTGTAGCCGCCAGTGTCTCCCTTGCGCTCCTTGTCGGCCTCGCTTCGTTCCGCGTGTTCTTCCTGAAGCGCGGGCGCGAGGAGCTTCTCGAGTCGCGTGTCGACGTTGCCTCGCAGGGGCGCGACCTCGAGATCCGGCCGCTTCGAACGCAGTTGTGCCCCTCGCCGGAGACTCGAGGTGCCCACGGTGGCCCCCTCGGGAAGCTCCTCGAGTGTGGTTCCGTCCGGGGTCACGAGAACGTCCCCCGGCTGTCCGCGTTCGGGAACCGCCGCCGTGACAAGCTCTGGGGGCTGTTCGGTCGGCATGTCTTTCATGGAGTGGATCGCGCCGTCGAGGTCGCCCTCGAGCACCCGCTCGTCGAGTTCGCGCACGAACGCGCCCGTCTTTCCCAGCCGGTGGATCAACTCGTCGCGAATCTGGTCGCCCGTCGTCTCGACGGTGACGAGTTCGACCTCGTAGCCCCGGTCCTCGAGTTGCTCGGCGACGAGGGCCGCCTGCCGCCGAGCGAGCGCGGACCCCCGCGTCGCCAATCGTAATCTCCCGCGTGTTCTCATAGACACTGATCCGGGCCTCGAGTATGAAAAGCGCACGCTCTGTCCCTGCTCGCTCGAGCGAGCGGATTGGTGGGCATTCGCACGGCGAAGATGTTCGACAGGATGCTTTAGTCCCCGTAACTGAAATGACCTGTCGATGCCCGAACGCACGCTCTACGAACGTCTCGGTGGCGAAGACGCGATTGCAGCCGTCGTCGACGAGTTCTACGACCGCGTCATGGCGGACGAACTGGTCGCGGGGTACTTCGACGATGTCGATATGCAGAAACAGCGCGCACATCAGGCACAGTTCATCAGTTCGGTCGCCGGCGGCCCGGTCGAGTACTCCGGCGGGGAGATGGCGGCCGTCCACGACGACATGGGGATCACCCCCCCGGAGTTCCAGGCGATCGCGACCCACCTCGACGACGCGCTTCGGACGTTCGACGTCGACGAAGACGACCGCCAGGCGGTCCTCGAGGAGATCGCGAGCTACGAAGACGCGGTCGTGACGGCCGCAGATTGACCGTTACTGCCGTGGACTGATCGCCGTCGCCCAGGCGGACCGGCCGTTCCGTGCGCACGGCAGGTGCTCGCTCGAACGAACGGATCCGCCCACCTCTCTTCCTGACTGGCGAACGAACTATCTCAACGGATACCCTGCGAAAAAACGCCGGATTCCCTGTATTCACCCGACTAGCGCCCTTCCACTTTGTGGACCACCACCCGACCACTTGTAGATGGGGGTTCGATGCAGATTCTGAGACGGTTAGTATATATTAAATACGCGCCGTATCTGGCGGCTATAGCGCTTCTTTGTACGCCTCGAGCGTCTCCTCGACGTCTGCTTCGGTGTGGGCGTAGCTGACGAACTGACATTCGAACTGATTCTGACTGAGGAAGACGCCCTGTTCTTTCATCTCGCCCCAGAAGATCCGCCGCCAGCGGTCGGTGTCGGCGTTTTTCACGTCTGCTGCGTTCTTCGGCGAGTAATCGTAGCGCGGACAGGTCGGGTCCTGCCGACACCCGGCGGGACACTGCTCCTCGAGCGAACTCGGGGCCGGGCCCTCTCGCGTGAAGATCACTTTGAACATGCTGTCGGTCCCGGTGACGGTGTAGTTCGGCGCCTGATCGGCGACGATGTCGGTCAGTCCGCGTCGGAGTCGGTCGCCGAGGCCGTTGACGTGGTCGTAGACGTCGTTTTCCGCGGCGAATTTGAGGGTCTCGAGGCCGGCGGCCATCGTGACGGGGTGACCCGAGAAGGTTCCGGCCTGGAAGACGTCGCCGGCGGGCGTAAAGCCCTCCATGATCTCCGCTTTGCCGCCGATCGCGCCGACGGGGAAGCCCCCGCCGACGATCTTTCCGAACGTCGTCAGATCGGGCGTGACGCCGAATTTGCTCTGGGCACAGCCCAGCCCGCCGACGCGGAAGCCGGTGATCACCTCGTCGAAGATCAACAGCGACCCGTGCTCGTCGGTGATTTCTCGGAGGAACTCGTGGTATCCCTCCTCGGGGTAGACGATGCCGTAGTTTCCGAGGATGGGTTCGGTGAGGACGGCCGCGATGTCGTCGCCGTGTTCCTCGAAGGCCGCCCGCATGGCGTCCTCGTCGTTGAATGGCACCGGAATCGTGTGCTCGGCGAACGACTGGGGAATCCCGGCGGAGGACGGCTTCGGATCGTCGGCGTCGCCCTCGACCAGCGTCGTCTCCTGTGCGCCGTGATAGCCGCCCTGCATGACGACGATCTTGTTCCGGCCGGTGTGGCCTCGAGCCAGTCGGACCGCCGACGTCGTCGCCTCCGTGCCAGAGTTGACGAACCTGATCTTCTCGACGCTTGGAACGTGGCGGACGACGAACTCGGCGAGGTCGACCTCGATTTCGGTCGGCGCGCCGTACATCGGTCCCTCGCTCGCGGTCCGCTGAACCTCGGCCCGTACCTGTTCGGGCAGGTCGTGCCCGAGCAAGAGCGGGCCGAGCCCCAGCACCCAGTCGACGTAGCGGTTGCCGTCCGCGTCGATGACGTGGCCGCCGTCGCCTTTCTGGACGAAGAACGGATACGGTTCGATCGCCGCACGAACTGCAGAATTCACGCCGCCGGGCATCACCGACAGCGCTCTGTCGTAGAGCGCACGCGAGTGCTCGTCGTTCATGTACGGGCGTTACGTATCGCTCGTCAAAGTAGTATCGGGGTCGCTCGACGCGAATCGATCGAGATCGAAAACAGGTCCACCGGCGACCGTTTCGCTCGAGTACAGTCCGCACCGAAACGGTGGATGTGACGGCCGAGAACTCGAGTGAGCGATGAACCGACTCGAGAGCGTCTTGTGCCGCGGTTCGTCTCGCGTCGCAGGCCGTTTCGCGCCGCGGCACATCTCGCGTCGCAGGTCGTCTCGCGCCGCGATCAGACCGCGTCCGTTCCGGTGGCGCCGGTTCGGACCTGCGTCGCACTTTCGACGGGGAGCACGAAGATCTTGCCGTCGCCGGGTTCGCCGGTGTTCGCTCCCTCGCGAATCGCGTCGACGACGTCTTCTGCGGGAACGTCCGCGACGACGCACTCGATTTTGACCTTCTGGTGGAGGTCGACCGTGTACTCCTCGCCGCGCCACTGCCCCTTCTTGGCGGGTTGGGAGCCGCGTCCGGAGACGTTGGTGACGGT
Source organism: Halostagnicola kamekurae (assembly GCF_900116205.1). Classification (NCBI taxonomy): domain Archaea; kingdom Methanobacteriati; phylum Methanobacteriota; class Halobacteria; order Halobacteriales; family Natrialbaceae; genus Halostagnicola; species Halostagnicola kamekurae. The sequence goes on from NZ_FOZS01000001.1 coordinate 302,694, forward strand.
GAGCGACGGCGCACCGGCTTCTGCCAGCTCCTTTTTCACCGCGCCGAGTCGGTCGGGACGAACGATGGCGGTGACCATCTTGATCTCGCCGTCGTTCGGAGCGCCGCCGTCGGAACGGAGTTCCGACGAGGATCGCGATTCATCGAATCGCTCACCGCCATCCGTCCGGATCTCGCGCTCTCCGCCGTCGGTCGCGACGTCGGGCTGGCCGAACTCGGGGTAGGTGTCGACGCCGTGTTCGGAGACGTCGAGTCCCTCGCGCTCGTGGTCGGACGAGACGCGGGCCTGTCCGACCGCCTTGAACGCGCCGAAGACGACTGCGGTCGTCGCGACCGTCCAGACGCCGATGACGGTGACGCCGACGATTTGTGCGAGCAGTAGATCGGCCGAGAAGCCGTTGACGTGGAAGAACGGAAGCAACAGCGCGCCGATCACACCCGCGGAGCCGTGAACGGGGAACACCGCGCACACGTCGTCGATCTTCAGGCGCTTCTCGACCAGGCTGAACACGATGGGCAGCTGTGCGCCGGCGATGAGGCCGGACAGCAGGCCGCCGTACCAGGTAACGACGTTCGCCGAGGCGGTGACGCCGACGAGGCCCGCGAGCAGACCGTTTGCGACGTACAACGTGTCGACTTTGCCGGTCATGTACAGCGCGACCGCACCGGCACCGATCGCACCCGCGGCCATGCCGAGCGTCGTGTTGAGCGCGACGCGGCCGACCGTTTCGTACGCGCCGAGGACGAGTTCGCCGCCCTCGACCGCGAACACGGTCGACGCGGTGCCGACGTTGAAGCCGTACCAGCCGAACGCGAGGATCAGGGTCCCGAGTGCGGCGAAGGTCAGCGAGTGACCGGGGATCACGTTCGGCGTTCCGTCGCTGTTGTACCGGTCCATGCGCGGACCGATGATCCAGGCTGCGGTGAGGCCGGCGATGCCACCCATGCCGTGGACGATCATTCCGCCCGCGAAGTCGGAGAACCCGACGCCGATAACGTCCGCGATGTACCCGTTCGCTGCGCCGTCGTTGATGGCCAGGAGGCCGCCGCCCCACGTGAAGCCGGTGACGACGGGGTAGATGACGGCTGCCAGCAAGAGCGTGTAGCTCACGTACGCGCGGAGCTTCGCGCGACCGGCCACCGCCCCGCTGACGATGGTCGCAGCCGTCATCGCGAACACCGCGCTGAACAGCCAACTGACCCAGTCGTTAGGCGAACTCGAGTCGAGCGCCGCGAAGATACTCTCGAACTCGCCGCCGCCCGTTACGGATCCGACGAGTGCGTTCACGCCGAACCCGACGAAGAAGAACGCGATGACGCCGACGCTCCACGTGAGCAGGTTCTTCGTCAACTGGTTCGCGACGTTCTTCGAGCGAACCTGCCCCGCCTCGAGCATGGCGAAGCCCGCGTGCATGAAGAAGATCAGGAAGGTGGCGATCAACACCCACATGAGGTTGACTCCATCGACGATGACCTCAGGATCGACCTGTAGCGGCGTCGCTTCGATCATGCCATTTCCTCCGTGTTGGTTACTGCTCCGAAACTCCCCATACGTTCGTCCACCTCGAATCGATTTTCACTCATGATTTTCCTCCAAATCACGTTTTAGCTTCATGCTCCTGTATAATATAAGGGTTAGCGTTTACGAGCGTCTATTAATCAAGTGTAATAGTTCCATCCGTCAGAATCTAGAGGTGGTTTAATCTGTATAAGGGTATTGGAGCGGCCGGATTTTTCGACTGGTGGTTATACAGTGACCGTTCGTCAACCGGATTTCCCGCCGGTCGAGGGGCACCGCGACGCCACTGCGGGCTAGAAACCCGGTTTATCCGCCCGCGCGCGGCAGGTATTGTCACGACCTCCGGGCTCGAGGCGGTGCGTGACTGTTCGTCGAAATTGGTCGGATCGAAACCGCCGCTTCGATCCGTGCGACGCTCCGTTCGATCACGTTTTCGGACATATCGGCAGATACGCCCGCCGATCGCGCGCTATCTGTGAAAATTGTAGTTTCGAACTCGGAACGCGGTCACGCTCGAGCGGACGCCTCGAGGTCACTCCCGAAGTCGAGTGGCGACGTCCTCGGCGAAGTAGGTCAGAATCAGGTCCGCACCCGCGCGTTTGATCGAGAGCAGCGACTCGAGGGCGACTTCCTCGAGATCCAGCCATCCCTTTTCGGCGGCAGCGTGGAGCATGGCGTACTCGCCCGAGACGTTGTAGGCGGCGACGGGGTGGTCGAACTCCCGGCGCAGATCGGCGACGATGTCGAGGTACGGGAGCGCCGGTTTGACCATCAGCACGTCTGCGCCCTGCTCGACGTCGAGTTCGACCTCCCGAATCGCCTCGCGCGCGTTCGCGGGATCCATCTGGTAGTGACGGCGATCCCCGAAGGAGGGTGCGCCATCTGCCGCGTCGCGGAACGGGCCGTAGAAGGCGCTCTCGTACTTCGCGGCATAGCTCATGATCGGGACGCGTTCGAACCCGGCCTCGTCGAGCGCGCCGCGAATCGCCCCGACCATGCCGTCCATCATGCCACTCGGCGCGATCATGTCCGCGCCGGCCTCGGCGTGGGAGGTCGCGATTTTCTCGAGGCTCTCGAGGGCCGCGTCGTTGTCGACCGTCGTGGTCGCCTCGTGGCCGTGGATCGGTTCGTCGACGCCTCCGTTCTCGGCGCGAAGGTCTTCCTCGAGCGGGCCGCAGTGGCCGTGATCGGTGTACTCGCAGAGACAGACGTCAGTGATGACGTAGGCGTCGGTCTCGCTCGTAATCCGCCGGGTCGCCTCCTGAACGACGCCGTCTTCGGCCCAGGCGCGCGTCCCCTCGGGGTCTTTCGATCGCGGGATTCCGAACAGCATGACGGCCTCGACGCCGGTCTCTCTGACCTCCTCGACGCGAGCCACGGCCTCGTCGATCGGAACGCGCTCGTGGCCCGGCATCGACTCGATCGGAACCCGTTCGTTCGTCGTCGCGTCGACGAACACCGGGGCGATCAGATCCGACGGCTCGAGGCTCGTCTCGCTCACCAGCGGCCGAATACGATCCTGGCGAAGCCGCCGCGGACGATGAGTAAGCTCCATGTCTGCACATTCGTCGGGTCGCGCAAAAGGGATGCGTTCGCCGCGATCCGTCACCGGTACAGCGACCGGTCAGTTCTCCTCGTACGACAGGGTTCATCTTATACGACGGTTTTCGACTCACACGATGATTTTACCCCACACGACTGGCTTTCGCCTCACACGACGATTCAGTCCTCGCGGGCGGGCGGCGTTCGGCTCACGATCCGTCCGAACAGATCCCTGTTGTCCGCCACTCGTCGGTAGAGCGGTTCTCGAGCCCCCTCGGTGCCGGGAAACCGCCGGAAAGCGACCGCGAGGTGTCGGGTGGGCGTCTCGAGTCGCGTGCCGACCTCCTCGATCGCTTCGCCACAGGAGTAGACGCTCTCCTGCGTGAGGAGGTGGGCACACTCCTCGTAGTCCTCGGGAAGCCGAGCCAGTTGATCGGGCGTGAGGTCTCGAAAGCCGACGAGCTCGAACTCGCCGCGTTCGGCGGCGAACTCCGCACACCAGGTACAAAAGCCGCAGTCGTCGTCGAAGACCAGCCGCGGCGGGGCCGACTCGAGCGCGCTCATACGGGCTATCGAACTCGAATTACCAAAAGCGTTGAGCCCGGAACGGGCGCTCGCACGCGCTCGTTCGACGGGGCGGTCCGCCCGTGTCTCATCGGTTCACAGCTGTCGCTCGAGATAGTATTAGTCGTGCTATACGCCAGCGAATGCTACCCCTTCTGACGATTCGCCTGCGTGTACAGGAACATACATTTAAGTTCGCGTCTCGCATTTAGACCTGTTAGCAATGGCCATTGATCCACAGTTCAACGAGAACCGCGAGAAAGAGGGTGAGGAAAACGGCGTCGCCGTCTGGGGACCGGTCGACGAACCCGAAGAACTCGGTATTCGGGGCACGCACGTTGCGGTCGATTACGACCTCTGTATCGCCGACGGGGCCTGCCTCGAGGACTGTCCGGTCGACGTCTTCACGTGGACCGACACGCCCGGACATCCCGAGAGCGACAAGAAGGCAGAGCCGACCAAAGAAGCGCAGTGCATCGATTGTATGCTCTGTGTCGACGTCTGTCCCGTCGACGCGATCGACGTCGACGCCGGTCGAACGGCCTGAATCGGTCTCGCTTTCTCGTCTCTTCTCACTCGGCGCGGTCGACGTCCACGCGCTCTTTGAGCGCCTCGAGGCCGTCGGCCTCGGCGAGTTCCTGCAACCGCTCGCGGAAGTGTTCCTCGCAGAGGCCCACTTTGAGTCCATCGGACTCGGCCGCAAATGCGGCTTCGCGGTCGCAGTAGTGGCAATTCATACCCGTTCGTTTGGGCCGAACGACATTGAACCCTCCGCTCCCGGTTGAAACTCCCGTTTCAGCCCGCAAGTTCGAGTTTCTGCCACTCTTCGGCGGTCAGCCCGGCGACGCCCAATCGGTCGTCGTGTGCGTCGCTTCCACCGGTGACGGCGAGCGAGTTGGTCTCGATCGCCCGCTCGACCGGCTCGAGATCGACGGGAGCGCCGTAGGGGTAGTACAATTCGACGGCGTCTAAGTCGGCCGTCAGCGCGAGGGCCCGTTCCGGATCCGAATACCGGAGCGGGTGGGCCAGCGAAACGATCGCCGCGGCCTCCGAGAGGAGCCGTTGGCCGCGCTCGAACGACGGGATTTCCCGCGGCACGAAACACGGTCCGCCGCCGCCGATCAGTTCGTCGAACGTCCCGTCGTAGTCGTAGTCGGTGTCGGGGTGGTCCGCGACCGCGCGAGCGACGTGCGGTCGGCCGAAACCGTCTCCGACGGTGACGCCGAGATCGACGCCGAGTCGATCCTCCACGCAGTCGACGATCGCCCGCCCGCGCTCGCGGCGGTTCGTCTGGATCCCCTCGAGCATCGCCTCGAGGTCCGGCGTGGGCTCGAGTCCGTACCCGAGCAGATCGACGCGCAGGCCGTCTCCCGTCTCGACGCGGAGTTCGATCCCGTGGACGACCGTCACGCCGTCGCGTTCGATCACCGGTTCGTCGAAGGGCTGGCGTCGATCGTGGTCGGTGACTGCGACGACCTCGACGTCGTTTCTGCGGGCGGCCTCGGGTACGGCCTCGAGTTCTACCCCCCCGTCCGAGCGAGTCGTGTGGACGTGGAGATCGGCGTATGGCATACTCGTCTCGAATCGCTCCGGTCCTAAAGCGGTTTCTCACGACCGCGCGCTCGCGTTCGACGCCGCGGATCGACCGTGTTCTAGGACGACTTAGGCATATAATCTCTACCGCTCTCCTAAAGAACGATTATGGACAATGTTTATAATTATCGTTCACACAGGTTAGGGCGTAATGTTGCGCAATGGCACCGGCGAGATGATCGACACGCACGAGTATCCCGCGACGACCGAAGAAATGATCGAGGCCTACGGGGACCGAACGCTCGAACTCCCGAACGGCTCCGAATCCGTCGAGGAGGTACTCGCGCGCCTCGATTCGGAGACGTTCGAGTCCGCAGAGGAGGTCCGCTTTGCGGTCTACTCCGCCGTGAGTCAGAAGGCGATCGGCCGCGTCGGCTACAGTGACCGCGACCCGACGCCGCTGGGAAGCCCGTACGCGCCAGAACAGTTATCGTTCTGAGACGAGCGGTTCCCTGCTTCGCGATTGACTGTTTTCGGTTTCGCTGTACGGCGTAGCGCTGTACCGTTCAGTCTAGATCAAGTACATAGTGTTCAGCAGAGCTAGTCCAGCGACTAGCATGAAGAGTGAGGGTAGTGACGAATCAGGCAGTATTCGGGGCCTTGGGTCGGCCAGTGTCTATCAACAGGTAGGCCACAGGCAGACAACACGTGAAGGTTATCGGCCACACAACGAGTTGCGTGATTGGGTCGGGTGGTGAAACGACGGCACTGATAGCAACTCCGCCGATGCCGGCGACAGCGACGACCTGGGCGTAGTACTCTCGGCGAGATCGGGGGCCCGTGCGATCATGATGCCGCCGCCACCAGAACACGTAGTATAGGATACTTCCCAGTGGTGCACACACAGCCCACAGAAACGGGTGAGCACTGCCACGGGCGCGGGCATCACGGACGATCCAGACAGTGAACGCCATCCAGACAATGACGAGGAGTCCACTGCTGAGTATGGCGATGAGATGGCCACCGGAGAGCATACGGTGTCGCTCGAGTGGACCGGGTGTAGTTCTTTCGTTGGTCTGTCGTTTCTCTGCAGCCAGCGGCTCTGTTGAAAGCCTCCCCAGTTGACAAATTCTGATAAGGCTCCGGTGAGCACTGGAATATTATTGTTGATCTTCAACACTTCGTTGCGACCGAATTCCGCCGGTCACAGTACCGACTCCGACGAGAAAGAGGACTCCTCTGGTGAGCGGGCTCCAGCCATCGAGGAGAACTGCGGTAACGAGAGATAGCGCTCCGAGTCCAGTCATCACGTATCCGAACTTCTCCGGGCGAGCGGCAATGATGAGAATACCGAGTCCCGTAAAAATCGGATAGAGACTGATAACTCCCATCTCATAATATATCTGCCCGACAATACCGAGAGCGAAGGTCAGCAACGCCAACCCGATCCACGGATACTGCCATCGTTCCACCATTATTGGATCTAGATTGGCATACTGAAACAATATGTCTTCTGAAACCCCTCTTCGGTGTCGTGATCGAACTCCGATTTATCTCCGTCGTTCGTGTACCGCCCAATTCCCAGCACAATCAGTGAGTGTCAGAGCCATTCTATGACGTGGGATACTCAACTTTATGCACGGTGGTTTATCCACCCACCCCATACTATGAGCACGAGGCCTCCCAAGAGATAGACGAGACTGGGCGGGCTGTAAGTAATAATATTCATCCATCGACCGACACCATATCCGATTAAAGCGAGACCAAGGCACAACTGGAGGAGCGGTTCTATACGACCTACCATTGTATTCATTCCCCTATGTCATGTTACTTATCAATGGCGGTCAAGATACTCGAGCGCGCTCAATCGAGAAACTCGAGCGCGTCGCCTAGCTCGAGCGGGACCGATCCCTTCCGGTAGCCCTCGACGTGGCCGTCCGGTCGGGCGCGGTAGACGACCGCGGGGCGGTGACGAACGTCGGGTTGCTCGCCGCGAACCGCGTTCCAGCTGTCGTCGCGGAAGCTCGAGCAGTCGACGAACAGCACCGCGCCGCCGCCGTGTTCGGCGAGCTGGCCGCTCGTCTTGGTCTCTGCGGTATCTCGAACCGCGGCGACCGGTCCCGAGGCGGCCCTGTTTCCGGGCGGCTGCGGGCGGGTGACTTCGACGAGGACGTTCGTCGACCCGTCTTTCGCGCGGTAGTCGAGCGAGTGTCCCGTCGTCACCTCGATCTCGGGGACCACGTCGTAATCCGCGTCGACGAGGATTTTCGCGGCGATGAACTCGCCCATCGAGGCGCTCATGCGAACGCGGTCGACGTGATCGCTGGTGCCGAGTTTCCCCGCCATGACGTGTCGGTACTCATCGAGCGTGCCGGTGGTGAAGAACTCCTCGAAAAAGCCCATCGCGTCGCGTCGACCGGCGTCGGGAAAACCCGCCGCGTGCTCGCGGAAGAACGCCCGCGTGGACTCCCGTCCATCCTTGGACATGAACACGGGGAGGAAGAACCACGAGAGATGCGGATACGCCTCGAGCCACGGGTCCTCCTCGTACAGCGTCTCGAGGAGTTCCCGCTGTGCCCACCGCGAGACGTGATAGGGGACCTCGCCCCAGCCGAACTTGTCGGTTCGCCACAGCGCCGACGGCGTCTCGGTGTTGCCCATCCAGTAGGCCTCCCCGTCGTTTCGGGCGAACAGCGCGATATCGCCGTTTGCCATCTCGAAGCGGTGGGTGTCCCAGCCGCCGTTGATGTCGAATTTGGGGGTAACAGCTCGAGCGCCGATGTTGTTCCGAAGCGGTTGCAAAATCTCTCGACGGACCCGTTGCTCGCTCCAGTGAGCGGGCGAATAACGGAAGCGAAGCGGCCGTGCCACGCCGTACAGTAGGTGCTGGTCTCGCATACGTCTTCCCTTCTGGCTCTCCTCTCATTTTCTGTGAGGTACTGCGTTTCCTACGTGTCTCCGGCCGATTTAACCGTTACCTTGATAAGAGAGAACTACCTACATGGGTATAGTTACCATGTCAATGGGTGCCTATGACGAAGACGAGCACGAGCGACGTGAAAAACAAGCTTCCAAAGTCGATACCGACTTCGACGACGAGCGGACGATCCACCATGGAACCGTCGAGTACGATTCCGGAGATTCCGCCGAGGAACTCCTGAACAAGTTCGAGGAGATCAAATCGGACTAGTGGCGACCGGCTCCTTTTCCGCCGCAATCTACCGCCGTACCGGCGGGACTACCGAGTCCGAACGGGGGAACGACTTTGACAGTTCCGTACCGAGTGTTCGCTATGAGCGCTGATTTCTATGGGTACTGATTCGTGTGACGGCTGCGGGCGTCCGGTCTCCGTCGCGGGCGGCGTCGCCAACATCTGGACGTTCGGCGAAAACGACGGCAGCGACGGGACGGCGATGACCCTCGAGCTCGCGGACGGCTCGAGTCACCTGCTTTGCTACGCGTGTCTCGAGGCGTTGCCCGACGAGCCGACGGTCGAGGACGTGGAGAACTTGGAGCCGACCGACGATGGCTCTGTCGTTCGCTCAGTCCGGTCGGATCGCTGATCGTCGATCCGAATCGGGTTCGTCGCCTCGAGTGGTCTCGAGCGACGACTGCTGCGAGAACGGAAGCGATTCGTCGAGAACGGAAGGGGTGGGATTCGAACGCCACGAGGCCAGAGGGCCTCCGCGGGCCAGGGGCCCACGGTGCTCTTCCGCTGAGCGACCCTTCCACGTTCAGGATCGATGGGATGTTTCGTATTTGTAATCGAGCGCCTACCGGGTGGTAGGCGGCGATTTCGGCAGCCGATCGGGGATCGTCGACCGTCCGTCGCCGGTCTCGAGATTCACCGACGGCGACGGTCCGGTGGTTTTAGGATCGAGCCCCGCCGTGGTTCGAACGGTGAACACCGAGCGGATCTTCGAGGAGTTTCCCGCGCCGAGCTATCGCGGTGCGCAGGAGTCGGCCCTCCGTGACATTCGCGACGCGTTCGAGGCCGGCAACGACGTGGTGCTCGTGCGCGCGCCCACGGGCAGCGGCAAGTCCCTGCTGGCTCGAGCGATCGCCGGCTGTGCCCAGACGATAGAGGAGGCGGACCCGAGCGAGCCGTCGGGGGCCTACTACACGACGCCGCAGGTGTCGCAACTCGACGACGTCGCGGCCGACGACCTGCTCTCGGATCTGAACGTGATCCGCGGGAAGTCGAACTACAACTGTATTCTCCCTCACGAGCGCGATACGCCGGTGAATCAGGCCCCCTGCGTTCGCGAGCGCGGGTACGACTGCTCGGTCAAACATCGCTGTCCGTACTTCTCGGATCGGGCGATCGCGTCGAACCGCGAAATCGCGGCGATGACGCTCGCGTACTTCATGCAAACCGCGGGGAGCGAGGTCTTCCGGACCCGCGACGTGGTCGTCGTCGACGAGGCCCACGGGCTGGCCGAGTGGGCCGAAATGTACGCGACGATCCGACTCGGCCCCCGATCGGTCCCCATTTGGGAGGACCTTCGCGTCCCCGATGTCGACGGCGTCGACCGCGCCGCTCGATACGCCGAAAACCTCTCCCAGACGTGTACCCGACGGAAAGACGAACTGCTCTCCCAGGAGTCGCTCACGCCCGCGGACGTTCGCGAGCGCGACCGGCTCCAGGAACTCATCGGCGAACTCGAGTGGTTCGTTTCGGACTACCGCGACCCGGAGAGTCCGACGACCTGGCTGATCGATCAGGAGCCGCCGGCTGACACGGACCAACCTAGCGGCGGCAATGGGAGCGACGGCGAGGACGCCGAACTCGGCGGTCCGATGACGATCAAACCGATGAATCCCGAGCGGTACCTCAGACACACCGTCTGGGATCGGGGCAACAAGTTCGCGCTCCTCTCGGCCACGATTCTCAACAAGGACGCGTTCTGCCGGCAGGTCGGGCTGAATCCGGAGAACGTCGCCCTCGTGGACGTCGAGCACACATTCCCGGTCGAAAACCGCCCGCTGTACGACGTGACCCAGGGGAAGATGACCTACGACCAGCGCGACGACACGCTCCCCGAGATCGCCCGAACCATCGTCCGAATCATGCAGGAACACCCCGACGAGAAGGGGCTTGTCCACGCCCACTCCTACGCGATTCAGGAGCGATTGGCCGACCTGCTTCGGGATTTCGGTGTCGGCGGACGGATTCGAACGCACACGAGAGACGGCCGGGACGCCGACTTGGAGGAGTGGAAGGCGAGCGACGACCCGGACGTGTTCCTCTCGGTCAAGATGGAGGAAGCGCTCGACCTCAAAGGCGACCTCTGTCGCTTTCAGGTGCTCTGTAAAGCGCCGTTTCTCAACACCGGCGATTCGCGCGTCGCCCACCGCCTCGAGGAGGGCCAGTGGGCCTGGTACTATCGGACGGCGCTGCGGACCATCATCCAGGGCTGTGGTCGGGTCGTCCGCGCGCCCGACGACTACGGCGCGACGTACCTGGCGGACTCGAGCCTGCTGGACCTCTTCGACCGCGCGCGAACGGACATGCCCGACTGGTTCGAAGCACAGGTCGACCGGATGGACGCGCCCTCGCTTCCTTCCTTCGACCCGCAGGCCGCGGTCGCCGGAACCGGCGGCGCGAACCGCTCGTCGTCCGGCCGTTCATCCGCCGGCCGTTCGCCGTCCACGTCGGCTTCTGGCTCGCGGACCGGTGATCGGTCCCAGTCCGGATCCGAGAGTCGCTCCTCGAGCGATCGCAACCGCTCGTCCACGCGCGAATCCTCGCGCTCGAGCCCGCTAGCGGACGTCTGGGACACGGACGGCTAACGGTCGGTTCGTATCTTCTGTGAGGACGAATAGAGCACGATCGAAGAACCGTCTCGAGGGTGAAGACTGGACAAAATGGCTCGGAACGAACGCCGTAACGTGTCAAGCAACGACCGCTGTTACCCGAACAGGTACATCGCCGGCATCGCGATCATCGACGTTCCCATCAACAACGCGAACACGAGCGCGATGATCTGGTTTCTGGTCATGCTACGTCGATTTCGCTCGGACCGGCATGAATGTCACGGCTACCTCTGGCACAGCAGCGTGCGTTGCCGAGCGACGCACCTCTCATCGCCGCTCGAGCGACGGGTCCGTCACTCCACCACGGCGTCGACGACGACGTGCTCGACGCCCGCGCTGTGACTCTTGACCCGACGGCGCTCGAGATCGCCGAGCATTCGATCCGCGTCGTCGACGGCCGTCTCGAGTCGCTCGATCGGGCGATCCCACAGCAGCGACTCCGGCGTCGCCTCGTGGTAGTGGACCGTCCCGCCGGGGGCGAGCGCCTCGAGCGCCGCGGGGAGAAACTCGTGAGCTTCGTCGGTCCGAGCCTCCTGTTCGTCCCCCACGTCAGACTCGGAAACGCCGTAGTAGCCCATCACGACGCGGTCGACCTCGAGATCAGCCGCGAGGTCCCGACAGTCGCTCATGTAGGCCTCGAGATCGTTCTGGACGTCGTTCAACATCGCGTTCTCGAGCAGGTAGCGAAACGCGGTCGGATTGCGTTCGGTCGCGATCACCCGCGCGCCGGCGCGAGCCATCGGCAGCGTGAAGTATCCGATGCCGGCGAACATGTCGAAGACGCGCTCGCCGGCGGAGACCACCTCGCCCATTCGAACCCGCTCGGCCTGGTTTCCCGGCGAGAACATCACTTCCGCCGGGTCGAGTCCGTACCGCGTTCCGTCTTCGGTGTGGATCGTCTCGGTGTCCCGGTGGCCCGCCAGCAGTCGCGTTCGCGGCGTCCGGTAGGTTCCCGCCGTCCCGTCGTTCGCGATGCCCTCGTCCGCGAGGACGGTGTCGGCCTCGCCGTGGATCTCGAGCAGTTCCTCCGCCAGCGCCGTCTCGTCGGGGCAGTTCTCCGGAACCGTCACGAGGATCACCGAGCCGACGACGGCCCACGACCCCGGCACGGCCTCGCGGTCCGCCTCGCTCCAGCCCCGTTCGGCGAGTCGCCGCTCGAGGTCGGGGCTCCGGTAGTCGGGATCGAGCTGTCGGATCACCTCGTGCACCGCCGTCTCGGCGGGCTGGGCGGAAACCGGCAGGGCGACCGTCTCGGCGTCGTACTCGCGAACCCGCCGCTCGTCGTCGTAGACGCCTTCCGCTCGCAAGGATTCGATCGCCGTCTCCGTTCGCGGCTTCTCGACGACGACCGCCAGCGGCGAGTCGGTTCCGGGCTCGAGACTCGGACTGGTTTCGGCCGGACCCTCGTCTCCGGAACTCGAACCCGTTTCGTCTGGCCGCTCAGTCATCGCTCTCGTCCGGCAACACGTGCAATCCGGCGCGGCTCTTCAGGACGGGAACCGTCTCGGCGTCGGGATCGAAGTAGTCCGGCCGGGCGACCGTTTTGGCCTGGTACGTTTCCGGATCGAGCACCTGTACCGCGTTCTCGTCTTCGACGGTGACGACCGTCGTCTCGACGCCATCCTCGAGTTCGCCGAGCTTTCGAGCGTCGGGGGAGTTCCCCTCCTCGTAGTCGGCTTCGTAGTGTTCGCCCGTCGTAACGCGCGTTCCTTTCAGGTTCCCGCGGGCGCTGCGGACGAGGATCGGCCCGTCGTCGTCCGCGTCGTCCTCGAGTTCGATGACGTCTCCCGGTCGGTACGGCGGCAGGCGGACGGCGAAGGTCACGCGGTAGACCTCGTTGCCGTCTTCGTCCTCGGTGACCAGCGTCTCGGCGTCGTTGACGGTTCCGCCGAACTCCTCGACCATCTTGTTCGAGATCTTCTTGCCGATCTTGTTGGTCGAGACCTTCACGTTCAGCCCGTCGGGCGTCTCGCTCAGTTCGGTAATGAAGGCGTTGCGGTCGCCCGTCGCCTCCATCTCGGCGACGATGTCGTTCGCGATCGCCTTGGCGCGGTCGATCTCCTCGGGGACCGGCGTCCGGTCCTCGGCGCGGATCTGGACGATGCTCGCGTAGTAGTCGCCGGCGATCCGGCCACAGCGGGTACAGGTCTGTCGAGCGATCCTGACGGGGACGGTGACCTGCTCCTCGACGGGTTCCCCGCGGACGACGCCGGTGAAATAACAGTGCATCCGGATCGTGTTCTCGTCGACCTGTTCGGGCTCGACCTGCCAGGCGACGTCCTCGGCGTCGACGTGGACGCCGAGCGCGTCGCTCACCTCTTCGATCGCGACGTCGGTGTAGTCGTCCGCGCCGACGTCGACCCAGCGCTGGCCCCGGTGGACCGCTCCGCACCGGGCACAGACCCGGACGTCGACCTGCTGTGGCGCGTCGACGAACTCGAAGTCGTCGAAGTAACACGCCCGACAGAGGTCGGTCTCGCCGGCGGCCGGTTCGCGAACGCCCCGCTCGTCAGCGTCCCCGCTCGGGGCCGCGGATTCGGTCGCGTCGCTCCCGGATCGATCCGCGATCGGATCCCCACAGCGGGGACAGAACGCACGCGAGTCTGCCATTGACCCCACTTTGGGGTTGAGCGAGTTAAACGGCGCGTTCTCGCAGTTCGGTCAAAAACCATCTGCCGATGAAGTCCTTGAGAACTCTACGCGAAAGAGGGGGGTCGCCAGCACGGGCGTCGATTCGTTCGTCAGTCGGTGTTCGTTCGTCACTCGGTTCCACACGAAACGGTGGGCTCGAGTTGGTATCCCACTCGAGTGACGTCCCGGCCTGCTGTTCGCTCCGTCTGCATCCGGCTGTCCTCCCTCGGCTGATTTCGATTGATTCACGACCGCTCTCGATCGACCGACGCCAGTATCGACACACCTCTCCCTCGATAACCGGTGGAACTCGCTCCCCGTCACGTCTGCCACGCGTCGGACGCCGGTCGATTCGCCGCGTCAGACGAACTCCCGTCCGCGGGTCTCGATGCGAAACGAGGGGGTTTTCATATGTCTCTGTGACCCGCCGGTTTGGGGGCACTTATTTCCCCTCGAGCCATACATCCCCGCATGGACTGGCAACCGGACTGGGGGCTTCGCGCGCGAATGGGGCTTACAATGTTCCTCCTTTTTGCGGTGTATCTGTTCTTCATCGCCGGACTCACGACCGTGTTCGGTGGGGGTGCTTCGAGTCTCCTGCTGGTCGCGCTGCTGTTTGGAAGCTTCTCGCTGATCCAGTTTTTCTACAGCGACAAACTCGCGCTGTGGAGCATGGGTGCCTCGGAGGTAGAACGGGAGGAGTACCCGCAGTTACACGCCGCGGTGGACCGGCTCTCCCAGCAGGCCGACCTGCCGAAACCGAAGGTAGCGGTCGTCGACTCGAAGGTTCCCAACGCCTTCGCGACCGGCCGCTCGCCGAGCAACGCTGTCGTCGCGGTGACGACCGGACTCATGAACACGCTGGATCAGGAGGAACTCGACGGCGTCCTCGCCCACGAACTCGCTCACGTCAAGAACCGCGACGTCGCCGTGATGACCATCGCTTCCTTCCTCTCGACCATCGCCTTCCTCATCGTCCGCTTCGGCGGTCAGATGATGCTCTTTACCGGCGGCGGGCGGGGCCACGGCGACGACGCGCGGGGCGCGGCGGGGCTCCTCGTCGCCATCCTGATCTCGCTGCTCGTCTGGATCGTCAGCTACCTCCTCATCCGTGCGCTCTCGCGCTATCGCGAGTTCGCCGCCGACCGCGGCGCGGCCGCCATCACCGGCAACCCCGGCGCGCTCGCGTCCGCGCTCATGAAGATCTCGGGCGAGGTCGACAAGGTCCCCGACGAGGATCTCCGCGAGGAGGCCGAGATGAACGCCTTCTTCATCATCCCGCTGAAGTCCGGCATCGTCGGCCGACTGTTCAGCACCCACCCCTCGACGGAACGGCGGATCGAACAGCTTCGGGATCTCGAGCGCGAGACGGCGACGGCGTGATTTATGAGATTATTCCACGGACACGAGCGTTCCCGACCGAACCCGGCCCAAATGGATGACTTCTAAGGTAGTTCCCGCGACACTACTGATATGGGACTGCTGGATGGACTTCGGTCCGTACTCGGACTGCGCGCCGAGTCCGACGCCAAGCGAGACGCCGATCCCGACGACCTCTTCGGGATGAGCACGGCTTACTTCACCATGGAGGCCGAACTGGGCTACGACTCGGCCGAGGTCGGCGCGCTCTGTTTTTCCGGCGTCGACTCGAGCACCTTCCGCGAGGCCGTCTCGGAGGTCGAGGCGATCCTCGAGGCGGGCCGCGAGGAGACGGGAACCGAGTTCGAGATCGCCGAGGACGACCACGGCTACAGGTGGGTGATTCTCGAGGAGGACGATCCCGAAGACCTCGTCACGAGCATGCACTTCGCGGCGGACACGTTCATCGAGCACGGCTACGGGTCGCGACTGCTCGCCGCCGTCTTCGCCTACGAGGGTACCGCCGCGAGCGATGGCGACGGGCCCGTCTACTGGATCTACTCGTTTCGCCGCGGTCGATTCTACCCGTTCGCACCGCGGCCCGGTCACGAACGCGACTCGAGCGCCGAGTTCAAACTCGAGTCGGTGCTCGACGGCGAACTCGAGATCGAGACCGAGAAGGATCACTGGTATCCGCTCTGGCCGAGTTCGTCCGGAACGCACCCCTGGGAGTAGGCGGCCGCAGGTGTTTCGTCCGCCGAATCGATCGATTCGCTCGAGACGTGTCGTACCTATTATGTCCCGCGAGCGGCTACACTGGCCCAGTGAGCGATTGGAACCAGTTCAGGCACGATCACGAGAACTCGGGTCGCCTGACGGGCTCGATCGACGAGGAGCCCGAGCGTCCCGAGCCGACCTGGGACGCCGGGGTCGACGGGTCGGTCGACGCGCCGCCGGTGCTCGACCGCGATACCGTCTACGTCGGCTCGAGCGCGGGTACCGTGTACGCGTTCGACAGATACGATGGCCGGCGCCGCTGGCGGTTCGAAACCGAACTGACGCTCGCGTCGTCGCTCGTGGTCACCGACGACTCCCTGTTGGTCGTCGCGACCGACGGCACCGTGTTCGCGCTTGAGCCCGAAACGGGCACACTCCGGTGGCAAGGGACGGTTTCCGGTCGCGTCGAATCTCCGCCGACGCTCTCGCGCGGCGTCCTCTTCATCGGCCACGGCGAGGGCGTTTCGGCGCTCGAGGCGACGACCGGGGAACCGCTGTGGACACACGAAACTGAGGCCGGTGTCGTCGGTGCGCCCGCCACATTGGCCGGGACCGACTTCGAGCACGTCTACGTGGGCACGTCCCGGAACCGAGTCGGCGCGCTCGAGGCGGAGACGGGCGAGGAGGTCTGGGCGGCCCCGACCAAGGGTTCGGTCGTCGGCGGGCCGACGGCCGTCCCCGGCACCGAGGCCCCGAGAGACGCTGGGGCGGCGAGGATCGGCGACGACCGAATCGGCGTCGCCGATCGCGATCCGTCCGCTCTCGATCCGAGCGACGATCCGAAGAGTGACGGCCCCGAGATCGATTCGCCAACCGAATCAGGCCTCGAGTTCGGCGGGACCGATATCGAACCGGACGAACGGACGGAACCGCTCGCAGTCGAGGGCGACATCGATGCGGGCGAGGGCGACCGCGTCTACGTCGCCGACGATGGTGGCCTCCTGCTGGCGTTGAACGCCCGAACCGGCCAGTCGTGGTTCACCTACCAGATCAGCGACCCGTTCACGACCGCGCCGACCGTCACCGACGACAGCGTCTTCGTCGGGGCCGCGGACGGCTACCTCCACGTCACCGATACGATGTTCGGCAAGCGGAAACTCCGCGGCTGGCTCTTCTCGAAGAAAGGCGTCAATCTCGACGGCATCGCCCGCGCAGAGCCGGCTCTCGTCGGCGATACGCTCTGTCTCGGCGACTCGAGCGGTTCCCTGTACGGGATCGACGCTGACGATCCGGACTTCGGCTGGCACTACCCGCTCGAGGCTGGCGTCTCGAGCGGGCCTGCGATATCGGACGGCTCGCTCTACGTCGTGACCGACGATACCCGACTCCACTGTCTCTCCTGGCGGGACGAAACGAGCGGTTGGGATTGAGACGCCGTCCGCGACGGTCGACTCGCCCGTCGCGACTCCCTCTTTACGGTTATACTCACCGGCGCGATCATATCGACCGCCGCTCCGCCTTGCACTTTCACTTTCACTCTCCTGTTAACGAGGGTTTATACAGGTGCCGGAGCAACGACCGTGTATGGCAGACGTAGACCTCGAAACGCTCCCCGGCGTTGGACCGGCAACCGCAGACAAACTCTACGATGCAGGTTTCGACTCCTTCCAGAGTCTGGCCGTCGCCTCTCCCTCCGAGCTCTCGAACACGGCCGACGTGGGCGAATCCACGGCGAGCGACATCGTCCGCGCGGCCCGCGACGAAGCCGACATCGGCGGCTTCGAAACCGGTTCGACCGTCCTCGAGCGCCGAAACGAGATCGGCAAGCTCAGCTGGCACATCGACGAGGTCGACGACTTACTCGGCGGCGGGATCGAGACCCAGTCAATCACCGAAGTGTACGGCGAGTTCGGTGCCGGCAAGTCCCAGGTCACCCACCAGATGGCCGTCAACGTGCAACTCCCGAAGGAAGTCGGCGGTCTCCACGGGAGCGTCATCTTCGTGGACTCCGAGGACACGTTCCGTCCAGAGCGGATCGACGACATGGTTCGTGGCCTCCCGGACGAGGCGATCGAGGCGGCCCTTGAAGACCGCGAGATTGAGGGCTCGGCCGACGACGAAGCGGCGCTCGACGCCCTCGTCGAGGACGTCCTCGAGAAGATCCACGTCGCGAAGGCGTTCAACTCGAACCACCAGATGCTGCTGGCCGAGAAGGCAAAGGAACTCGCGAGCGAGCAGGAAGACTCCGAGTACCCGGTTCGACTGCTCTGTGTCGACTCGCTGACCGCCCACTTCCGCGCGGAGTACGTCGGCCGTGGCAACCTCGCCGACCGACAGCAGAAACTCAACAAGCACCTCCACGACCTCGACAAGGTCGGCAACCTCTACAATGCCGCCGTCATCGTCACCAACCAGGTCGCCTCGAACCCCGATTCGTTCTTCGGCGACCCGACCCAGCCGATCGGCGGCAACATCCTCGGCCACAAGTCCACCTTCCGCATCTACCTCCGCAAGTCCAAAGCCGACAAGCGGATCGTCCGACTGGTCGACGCCCCGAACCTCGCCGACGGCGAGGGCGTCATGCGCGTTCAGGACGCGGGACTGAAGCCGGAGTAAGATTCAGGACCCACCGAGCGCCTCGAGGGCCGCCCGCCGTTTTTCGACCACCGATTCGATCCGTTCTTTCTTGTCCTCGGGATCCTCGAGTCCGCGCAACCAGTACAGCGAACTGTAGAATGCCACCAGTTTGCCGATCTCGGATTCGGTCAGGAGCCCGAGATCGCCCGCGGCGGACTCGTAGATCACGGGCGTTTCGACGCTGGTCGTCACCCGCTCGTAGCCCCCGTCGCCGACGATTTCGTCGACGTGTTCGTACGCCCGAATCTCCTCTCTGAACGCCTGGCGAAGCCGTCTCGTCGCGTCGCGCTCGCGTTTCCAGTAGAGCAGATACGAGCCGGCTGCTGTGGCTATCGCACCGATGAGTGCGCCGAGGACGAATCCGACGGCCGTTTCGACCATAACGGACGAACGGGCGTCTCGAGGGTAAGTGGCTGGGTTGCACCTCGGGAGAAAGCGACCGATTCGGATTCTCTATTCGACGATCGATCCGGAAAGTCCCTCCGACAAATCAGTCTTCGGTCGAGGTCTTCGATTTGTCCAGTTCGCCGCGGTGGATCTTCGCCCCATCCTGTGCGACCTTTTCGGCGAGGACGGCGCACTTGACCCGCATCGGCGAGATATCGACGCCGAGCATGTCGATGATATCGTTGCGATCCATCTCGAGCAGTTCGTCGACCGTTTTTCCCGTGAGCTTTCCGGAGAGCATGCTCGCGGAGGCCTGACTGATCGCACAGCCGTCGCCCGAGAAGGCGACGCGCTCGATCGTCCCCTCGTCGTCGAGTTTGACATCCATGCGGATCTCGTCGCCGCACATCGGGTTCTCTCCGACGTGCGTGAAGGTCGGATCCTCGAGTTCCCCGTAGTTTCGGGGACTCTTGTAGTGGTCGAGGATCTGCTGTCGATACATATCCGAGCCCATTCCCATAACTGGATCCGAATACGGCTGTGCGCTGTAAAAGGATTCCGGGGCCGCACTCGACGCTGTCGGTTCGATTGGCTCTGATTCGACGCGTTGGCACTCGAGCGCTACTCGCGGCTTGTGGTGGCGCTCGAGTTTGCGGCGAGTAGAAAACGGTTGATGGTCTATGCTGTGTCCGAACCCTGATCTGGGTCGATCGGCGGGTTCAGATAGCAGGCGTCGGCGAAGACCATCGCGCCGACGGCTGCAGCGGGTAGCAGTGCGTACTGTACTGGAATACCCAGTACGGACGCGGCGACCAGCGCAACCGCGAACGCACTCGGGATGATCCCGAGTGCGAGGTCGTATCGGGTCGCCGCGGTGAGAACGTCGACCAGGGTCTCGAACGGATCCCGTTCGGGAACGTCCTGTGCTTTCTCGTACATTGTCCTCACCTCGGCGATATCGGATAGGCGATTGAAAGTGAAAAATCCAATGCGAGAGGAAATCACATACGGAACGACCGTTCGCCGAGACTACCCGTAGCGCTCTTTCCGGTCGCGTTCGTTCACTCGAGACACCGTCGACGCTCTCCTCGCACGCCGCTGTTCGCTTACGCGAACAACTGCCGCGCGTCGTCGATCGCCGCGACCAACTTGTCGACTTCCTCGCGCGTGTTGTAGACGTAGAACGACGCTCGAGCCGAGGCCGCGACGCCCAGTTTGTCGTGTAACGGCTGGGTACAGTGATCGCCGGCCCGGATCGCGACCGCGTGGTCGTTCATGATCGAGGCGAGGTCGTGGGCGTGGACCGACTCGAGGTTGAACCCGACGAGGCCGCTTCGATCCGGGCCCGGCTCTGGACCGTAGATTTCGACGTCCCCTTCGGCCTCGAGCCGTTCGTAGGCGTACTCGGCCAACTCCTCTTCGTGGGACTGGATGCGTTCCATTCCGATCTCCTCGAGGTAGTCGATCGCGGCCTCGAGGCCGACTGCCTCGGCGATCTGTGGCGTTCCGGGCTCGAACTTCCAGGGGAGGTCCGCCCAGGTCGAATCCTCGAAGGTGACCTTGCGGATCATCCCGCCGCCGTAGAGGTACGGCTCCATCTCCTCGAGCAGGTGTTGCTTTCCGTAGAGGACGCCGATGCCGGTCGGCCCGGCCATCTTGTGCCCGGAGAACGCGTAGAAGTCGGCGTCGATGGCTTCCACGTCCACGGGGCGATTCGGGACCGCCTGCGCGCCGTCGATAAACGAGAGCGCGTCGTGTTCGTGGGCGAGTTCGGTCAGCTCGGCGACCGGGTTGACGGTGCCCAGCGTGTTTGAGACGTGGACCGCGCTGAGGATCGCGGTGTCGTCGGTGATGCACTCACGGGCGTGGTCCATGTCGAGGCGGCCGTCCTCGTCGATTCGGATGTACTTCACGTCCGCGCCCGTCTGGTTGGCGATCTGCTGCCAGGTCACCAGCGAGGCGTGGTGTTCCATCTCGGTGAGCACGACTTCGTCGCCGGGACCGAGCTCGTTCAGGCCCCACGAGTAGGCGACGAGGTTCTCGCTTTCGGTCGTGTTTTTCGTGAAGATGACCTCCTCGCGGCCGCCCGCGCCGATGAATTCGGCGACGCGATCGTGGGCTCGTTCGTAGGCCTCCGACGCCTCTTGACTGAGGTGGTGGATGCCCCGATGGACGTTCGAGTTCGTGTACCGATAGTAGTCGCTCATCGCGTCGACGACCGGATCGGGCGTCTGGGTCGTCGCGGCGTTGTCGAGGTAGACCACCTGCTGGTCGTCGAACTCCCGCTCGAGAATCGGGAAGTCCGACCGAATGCGCTCGACATCGAGCGCGCCGACGTTTTGTTGACTCATTAGTGGATTGGAGGGACCGAAGACAAAACACTCCTTCGGTCCCATCCGTTTCTGCAGGCACTCGTGACGGAGCGCTGTGCGATCCGAATCGTTCTCGTGGGGGGAGTCGTGATTCCCTTATCCATCTCCGTGCTAGTGTGGAAACTGAGCGCTCGTCTGACTGTCTCTCTAACTGAAACCCCGGCCGTCGAACTATAACAGCCACTGTGGTAGGGGCTCACGATGGCTGCGATACGCACGTCCGGCTTGACCAAGCGGTACGGTGACCTGACCGCAGTCGACGACCTTGACCTCGAGGTCCGCGAGGGGGAGGTGTTCGGCTTTCTGGGACCCAACGGCGCGGGTAAGTCGACGACGATCAACACCCTGTTGGATTTCACGCGACCGACTTCGGGATCGGCGACGGTGCTCGGCCACGATTCACACGAGGGCGCCGACGAGATCAGTCCCCGTGTCGGCGTCCTCCCGGAGGGATTCGATTGCTACCCGCGACTGACCGGTCGACGGCACGTAGAGTTCGCGATCGAGACGAAAGACGCCGCCGACGATCCCGACGAACTCTTAGAACGCGTCGGACTGGCCCCCGACGACCGAAGTCGTCGAGCGGGCGAGTATTCGACGGGAATGCGCCAGCGGCTCGCGACAGCGATGGCGCTCGTCGGCGATCCGGACCTGTTGATCATGGACGAACCATCCTCGGGGCTCGATCCACACGGCATCCGCGAGATGCAAGACCTCGTCCGCAGCGAGGCCGACTCCGGAACGACCGTCTTCTTCTCGAGTCACATCTTGGAACACGTCGAGGCGGTCTGTGATCGAATCGGGGTGTTGAACGACGGCACCCTCGTCGCCGTCGACACGATCGAGGGACTGCGCGAGTCGATCGGCGGCGACGCGACGATGCGATTGGCGCTCGACACGCCTACCGAGCGCGCACGGGAGGTCGCCGCGTCGATCGAGGGGGTGGCTTCGGCGGCCGTCTCCGGGCAGACGCTCGAGTGTTCCGTCGTCGATCCGGCGGCGAAGGCGACCGTCATCGTCGAACTCGAACGAGCGGGCGCGACGATTCGCGACGTTCGGATCGAGGAGGTCTCGCTCGAGTCGCTGTTTACGACGTTGACGAACGCCGGGAGCGAGCGGGAGGACCACCCCGGACCGAACCCAGAAACTAAGACTGATTCCGCGCTGGAGAACCCCGACAGCGAGGTGGCAGAATGACTGCTCACATCGGGACCGTCGCTCGAAAGGACTTCGCCGACGCCGGCCGTTCGAAGCTGCTCTGGGTCCTGATCGGCCTGCTCGTCGTCATCGTCGCCGTCGGCTACGTGGCGATCTGGTCGACCGTCGACAACGTTTCCGGCGCCGAAGTTCTGGGATTTCTCGGCTTTCCGCTACAGGTGGTGCTTCCGGTCGCCGCGCTCATCGTCGGCTACATGGCCGTCGTCGGTGAACGGCGGTCCGGAAGCATCAAGCTCCTGCTCGGCTTGCCACCGAACCGGACCGACGTCGTCTTCGGCAAGTTGCTCGGCCGAACCGCCGTCGTCGTCGTGGCGGTCGCACTCGCGTTCGGCGTCGCGCTCGTCCTCAGTCTGGCGCTTTTCGGCTCGGTCCCGCTCGTCGACTGGCTCGCTTTCGGCGCACTCACGATCCTGTTCGGAGTTACCTTCGTGGGGGTCGCAGTCGGCGTCTCCGCGAGCGTCTCGTCTCGAGGGCGTTCGATGGCCCTCGTCGTCGGCGTCTACATGGTGCTCGTCGCCCTCTGGGAACTCCTCACCGCGGGCTCGTACTACCTCCTCTACGACGAGGGACCGCCCCTCGAGCCGGAAACCTGGTATCTGCTCCTCGATCAGTTCAACCCGATATTCGCGTACACGAATCTGGCGAGTTCCGTCGTCGAAGGCGACATCTTCCCCTTCCAGTTCCAGTACGGCCTCGAGTCGATCGAGGCCTACCAACTGACGCCGGCCGAACGCTACGCCGGCTCGGGCGACGCTCCGTTCTTCCTCCAGGAGTGGTTCGGGCTCGTCGTCCTCGTCGTCTGGCTCGTCGTGCCCGTCGCTATCGGGTACTATCGCTTCCAGCGGGCGGAGTTGTAACGCTCAACTATCCTCTCGGACCTACCGACGTCCGCACCTACATCCGCAACAACTGCGCGTGGACCGTCTCGCCGACCTCGAGCACGTTCGCCTCGTCGACGATCCCCTCGTCGACCGCCAGATCGACCGCTCTTTCGCCGACGATGTTGGCGACGGTCGCTCGAGCGAGGCTGTTTGCGACCTCCTGTTCGCCAGCGTCGTCGCCGCCGTAAAACTCCTCAGTGACCGTCAGCGAGAACTCACCGCTCTCGAACGTCTCCCCGAGCACCGCTCGGTCGCAGACGGCGACGAGCAACCCCTCCGGCGTTTCGCGTTCCGCGACGATCATGTCTCTCTCAGATCCCATCGGTGTTCACGCTACTCCTGTAGCTGCTGGCGCTCTTCGACGAGCCGCTCTTCGGCGTTCTCGCGCATTTCGTTCGCCTCCTCGGCGATCTCCTCGGCCTCGTCGTACTCGCCGAGCTCCTCGAGAATCCGCGCTTTCTCCTCGAGCACCTGCGCGTTTCGAAGCCCGAGTCGGATCGCGTTGTCGATGCAGTTGTGCGCCTCCTCGGCGAGTCCACGTTCCGCGAGGAAAAACGCTCGATTGAACCAGGCCTGGGCGAACCGCTCGTCGATTTCAACGGCGCGTTCGGCGTGTTCGAGCGCCTGTGCGGTCTCGCCGAACTCCCAGAGCGCGTAGGCGAGATTAGTCTCCGCGCTCGCGGCGTGTTCGCTCGAGTCGTCGATCCGAAGCGCCTCCTGGTGTGCGCCGATCGCCTGATCGTACTCCTCGAGTTCGGAATGGGCTACACCCTTGTTCACCCACGCCTCCTGCTCGACGAGGTCGTCCTCAGCAAAGTTAGCCGCCCGCTCGAATGCCTCTGTCGCCTGCTCGTGGCGGTTGATCCGCATGTAGCTTAAGCCGACCTCGAGCAGTTCTTCTGCGTCGACGTCGTCGCTCCCGATATTTCGCTCGTCGAGCAGGTCCGTCACGGCCCGCGAGTCGACCGGGTCGACCTTCGTCGGATCGACCCCGAGTTCCGGGGGATCGAGATCGAACTCCTCGTACGACTGATCGAGCCCCTCACCCTCGGAGAACTGGTGTTCGGGATCGCGTTCGTCCTCTCGTTCGGTCATTGGCATTTTTTGGCGGCGAGGACTGTTAAGACCTGCGACCCGAGCCAGTCGACCGTCCACGGCCGTTCTCGGGTGACGCGACCAGAGCACACTCTCGAGCGTCTCGACTCTCCCGTCCGTTGAATACCGTCGCGCTCGAATCACCGCCCATGCGACTGTTCGTCAGCGTCGACCTCCCCGACGAACTCGCGGAACCGATCGCAGACATCCAGACGACGCTCGAGGACGCCAGCGGGCTGAACTTCGTCGACCCCACGCAGGCCCACCTGACGCTCAAATTCCTCGGCGAGGTTACCGAGGATCGAGTGCCGGCACTCGAGTCCGAACTCGAGGCCGCCGTCGCGGATGCGGACCTGGACCCGTTTTCGGTCCGGTTCGCCGGCCTCGGCGTCTTCCCGGACCTCGAGTACATCAGCGTCGTCTGGCTCGGCGTCGAAACGGGCGGCGAGCAACTCCGACAGTTACACGAGGCGATCGAAGCCAGAACGACGGCGATGGGGTTCGACCCGGAGTCACACGACTTTACCCCACACGTCACGCTCGCACGGATGGAACACGCCGGCGGAAAGGACCTCGTTCAGCGCGTCGTCCGCAACCGAGCGCCGACCGTCGGTAAGATGCGCGTCGAATCGATTCGATTGACCGAGAGCACGCTCGAGACGGACGGTCCCGTGTATTCGACGGTGCGACGAATACCGCTGCGGTAATCGTCCCGTCTGCTCGCGGCCTTCTCTCACTATCGCGACCGCTTTCGCTCTGAACGTGCGCGGTAGCGCAAGCGCGTCTTTGATTACCGTCGCCGATTTAGGTCGCGTATGGATCCGGCGGTCTTACGAGAGGACATGGTCGACGGGCTCGAATCCCCGGCCAAAGGAATCCTTACCGACGGCGATGTCGGCGTCGCGATGCGTGACGTCGCTCGCCACGAGTTTTTCGACGACGAGCGACTAGCCTACGCCGATCGAGACAGCGACTGCCTCGGAACGCGCGTCCTCGCACCCAGCGTCGTCGCTCGCCTGCTGCAGTTCCTTTCGCCAAATCCCGACGACGACGTTTTGATCGTCGGTGCTGGTGTCGGCTACACGGCAGCCGTCGCCGCCGAACTCGTCGGCGAGGCGAACGTCCACGCCATCGACATCGCCAGACCGATCGTCTACGAGGCCCGACAGAACCTCGAGAACGCCGGCTACGGCGGCATCCTCGTCGACTGCGCCGACGGCGCGGCCGGGCTTCCGGCGTACGCGCCGTTCGATCGCATCCTCCTCGAGGCGGCCGCACAGTCCCCGCCGGAGGCGCTCGTCCGCCAGCTAACCGACGACGGCCGGCTGGTGTACCCGCAGGGTGCCAATCCGCAGCGACTGACGGCGGTTGCATCGGACGGCACCCCGACAGCGGTCGACCGCGCGGTCGTCTCGTTCGACCCGCTGTTGGTCGAGGGTGAGCAGTCCGGAGCCGTCGAACGGAACCGGACCGCTCGAGAGGACCGCGAACACGCGGTCCGACACGCACAATCGCGGCGGGGCTGGGAACAGGAGTGGATCGAGTGGGAGGGGACGATCAGTTCTCGGTCACGATGATCTCGCTGTTGGCCTGCTCGTCCACGTAGTCGGTGCTCGTCGGCGGATGAACGTCGATCTCGAGCGTTCCCGGTCCCTGTCCCTGTCTGATTTCGGGCTCGAGATCGATCGTGACGGTCCCGTCGTCGTCCGTTTTCTCGTCGACGGTTTCGGGTATCGATGCGCTCCCGCTCGAGACGATCACGGTCGCGTCCTCGACCTCGTTTCCGTCGTCGCCGATCACGGTGATGTCGACGCCAGTTTCGGCGTCGGCGGAAATCGTCGTCGGTTCGATTTCGACGTCGACTTCGGTCTGTGAGAGGGTTCCGATGCCGCTGAGCATGTTCATCATAATCCCGAGACAGGCGACGCCGACGACGAGCGCGATGACGAGCCGAATCGGGAGCCCTTCGATCGCTCGTTCGTCCTCGTGAAAGCGCGGGTGAGATCGCATACCCGGTTTGGTCGCGTTTCAGTATATAAACTCACGTCCGAAGCCCGTGTTCAGGGAATGCCGTTCTCGGGGTGCTCGCCCGTTCGATCGCCCCGTTTCGTATCGGTTCTCGAGCAGTCCGTGTTCGAGAGAAAAACCAGCCTCCTCGTGACGTAGCGTCAGTAGAAAGCGCTCGAGGCGGGATTTGAACCACGGTCGTTTCGCTCACTGCGTTCGCTTCACTCTCTGGTTCGAGTCCCTGTTTGGGTCGTTTCCGCTCACGGAGACGAGCACACGCTACGCGGTGCTCGTCGGGATTGGTCGCGAAAGAAGACGCCCGAGGCGGGATTTGAACCGACCCCAGACGTGCTCGCTCACGTCGTTCGCTGTGCGCGACTGGCAGGGCTCAAATCCCTTTTACCGTTTTCACAACTGGATGTTCGCAACACAGGTGGCTGGTTGCTCACGAATTTGAGTTGTGGAAAAAGCGCCCGAGGCGGGATTTGAACCCGCGTCACAACCGTGACAGGGTTGTATGATGGGCCACTACACCACCCGGGCACCCTGCATCAGTTCGTTTCCCGGTGACGGTATTAAGGCTTTCCAATCGATAGCTGCGTGGTAGAGCGAACCGGGGAGCGCTCGAGCGAGGGGGTGTCGACGCGCCCTCGAGATCTCGCGACTCGCTCCGCTCGTCGATTCGGGGTCTCGAAAACGCTCGAGGCGGGATTGTTCGCGGAAGAAGACGCTCGAGACGGGATTTGAACCGACCCCAGACGTGCTCGCTCACGTCGTTCGCTGTGCGCGACTGGCAGTGCTCAAATCCCGCATGCCGCTTCTACAATTCTGACGCTCGCAACACAGCAGCCTGGTTGCTCACGAGTTTGAATTGTGGAGAAAGCGCCCGAGACGGGATTTGAACCACGGTCGTTTCACTCACTGCGTTCGCTTCACTCTCTGGTTCAAATCCCTGTTTGGGTTTTCTGTCGTTCAGTCCTCACTCGTCGCTCCGCTCCTCGATCGGAATTGAACGACAGAAAACGCCCGAGGCGGGATTTGAACCCGCGTCACAACCGTGACAGGGTTGTATGATGGGCCACTACACCACCCGGGCAACCCGTACATCCGTTTTCTCGGTGGCACTCTTAAGGATTCTCACTCGAGCGCCGTATGGTACTCGTCACCGGACCCCGTCTGGTGCTCGAACCTAATTCGCATGTTACATTTCCCATAAGGGATTTAACTGAGAACGGGCTATTTGAGAGCGTGAACGGCGACACCGGTCGGGTCTGGGCGACCGGATAGCGTTACGCTTGCGTCCGACTTAGAAACGCTTAACTGCCTCCCGCCGATACGTTACTGTAGTATCTCGTGACAGCAGCTTCTTTCCCCATAGCCCAGCACAACCCATGGTAGACGTAAGCCAACACGAACTCGTGCCAGAGCACACTGTCCTCGAGGAGGAGGTCCTCGAAGAGGTGCTCGACGAGTACGACATCGATCGCACAGACCTGCCGAAAATCAAACGCAACGATCCTGCACTACCCGACGAGGCCGAGATCGGCGACGTAATCAAGATCGTTCGGGATTCCCGGACGACCGATCAGGCGGTCATTTACCGACTCGTGGTGGAATAAATGGCAACAGAACTCAACAGATCTAAACGACGAGACATTTCGCGTGAATACTTCTCGAAGGAACGACTCGCAGAACATCACTACCGCTCGTTCAACTCCTTTCTCAACCGGGGGATGCAACGCGTCGTCGACGAGAAGGAGACGATCGAAACCGACATCGGCGACAAAGAGGGCGAAGAGCCGGTCCACGTCGAACTCGGCGACGTCCGCGTCGTCACACCCCGCGTTCGGGAAGCCGACGGGTCCGAGGAGCTGTTGTACCCACAGGAGGCACGACTCCGAAACATCACCTACTCCGCGCCCGTGTTCATGGAGATGTCCATCGTCAAGGGCGAAGAGGGCGACCAGCGGGTCGTCGACTCCACGGAGACGAAGATCGGCCGGATGCCGGTCATGGTCGGCTCCGATAAGTGTAACATCGCGGGCTTTTCCGACCAGGAACTGATCGACATCGGCGAGGACCCGGCCGATCCCGGCGGCTACTTCATCGTCAACGGCTCCGAGCGCGTCCTCATGACCAGCGAGGACCTCGCGCCGAACAAGATCCTCGCGGAGTACGACACCAAGTACGGCGACGAGATTCAGGTCGCCAAGACGTTCTCCCAGCGTCGTGGCTACCGCGCGCTCGTGCTGTGTGAACGCACTCGAGACGGCCTGCTCGAGGTCTCGTTCCCGTCCGTTTCGGGATCGATCAACTTCGTCACGCTCGTTCGCGCGCTCGGACTCGAGTCCGACGAGGAGATCGTCCACAAGGTCTCGAACGACCCCGAGGTCGTCAAGTACATGCTCGAGAATCTGGAGGAAGCCGAGGTCCAGACCGAAGAGCAGGCGATCGAAGAGCTCGGGAAACGCGTCGCCTCCGGCCAGGGCAAGAACTACCAGCTC
Source organism: Halostagnicola kamekurae (assembly GCF_900116205.1). NCBI lineage: Archaea > Methanobacteriati > Methanobacteriota > Halobacteria > Halobacteriales > Natrialbaceae > Halostagnicola > Halostagnicola kamekurae. Next base: position 331,476 of record NZ_FOZS01000001.1, read on the forward strand.
AAACGGGCGAACTACGTCATCGATCGGTACCTGCTCCCGCACCTCCACGAGGACGGCGTCGAGGAGGAAGACGTCCGAATCAACAAGGCACACTACCTCTGTCGGATGGCCGAGGCGTGTTTCGAACTCGCGCTCGACCGGCGCGAATCCGACGACAAGGACCACTACGCCAACAAGCGCCTGAAGGTCAGCGGCGACCTGATGAAGGACCTGTTCCGGACGGCGCTGAACAAGCTGGCCCGGGACGTGAAGTACCAGCTCGAGCGGGCCAACATGCGGAACCGTCAGCTATCGGTCAATACCGTGGTTCGATCGGACGTGCTCACGGAACGGCTCGAGCACCCGATCGCGACGGGCAACTGGGTTGGGGGCCGATCGGGGGTCTCCCAGTTGGTCGATCGGACCGACTTCATGGGGGTTCTGTCACACCTTCGCCGCCTTCGTTCGCCGCTCTCGCGGTCGCAGCCCCACTTCGAGGCGCGGGACCTGCACGCGACCCAGTGGGGTCGCATCTGCCCCTCGGAGACGCCGGAGGGGCCGAACTGTGGGCTGGTGAAGAACTTCGCACAGGCGATGGAGCTCTCCCAGAACGTCGAGGACGAACAGGAACTCAAACGCGAACTGGCGTCGATGGGAGTCGAGGGGATTCCCGGCATCGAAGGCATCGAACGAACGACGTCGCCCGCAGACGACTAACCAATAATGAGTAGCCAACAACGAGAAGCCAAGGTGTACGTAAACGGATCGCTGGTGGGGACCCACGACGATCCGCACGAACTTGCCGAACAGATCCGCGAAGCGCGACGTCTCGGCGACGTTTCGGAGATGGTCAACGTCTCCGTCAAAGAGCGCACGCGCGAAGTGATCATCAACGCCGACGCCGGACGGGCTCGACGGCCGCTGCTGGTCGTCGAGGACGGCGAACCGCGAATTTCCGACGATGAGATCGAAGCGCTCCGAAACGACGAACTCGAGTTCGAGGACCTCGTCGCTCACGGTTACATCGAGTTCATCGACGCGGAGGAAGAAGAGGACATCTACGTGGCGGTCGACGAGGACGATCTCAACGAACGCCACACGCACCTCGAGATCGACCCGCAGCTGATCTTCGGGATCGGTGCGGGCATGATTCCGTACCCGGAACACAACGCCTCGCCGCGGATTACGATGGGTGCGGGGATGGTCAAGCAGTCGCTGGGGCTGCCCTCTGCGAACTACCGGATCCGCCCGGACACGCGCCAGCACCTGCTGCACTACCCGCAGCTCTCGATGGTCAAAACGCAGACGACCGAGCAGATCGGCTTCGACGAACGACCCGCGGCGCAGAACTTCGTCGTCGCCGTGATGAGCTACGAGGGGTTCAACATCGAGGACGCGCTGGTCATGAACAAAGCCAGCGTCGAGCGCGCGCTCGCCCGCTCACATTTCTTCCGGACCTACGAGGGCGAGGAACGGCGCTACCCCGGCGGACAGGAGGATCGCTTCGAGATTCCATCCCAGGACGTCCGCGGTGCTCGCGGCGAGGAAGCTTACACGCATCTCGACGAGGACGGACTGGTCAACCCCGAAACGGACGTGGACGAAAACAGCGTCCTGCTCGGGAAGACGAGCCCGCCGCGCTTCCTCGAGGAGCCCGACGACATGGGCGGTCTCTCGCCGCAGAAACGCCGCGAAACGTCGGTCACGATGCGCTCGGGTGAGAGCGGCGTCGTCGACACGGTCACGCTGATGGAAGGCGAGGACGGCTCGAAACTCTCAAAGGTCTCAGTGCGCGACGAGCGGATCCCCGAACTCGGGGACAAGTTCGCCAGCCGCCACGGCCAGAAGGGAGTCGTCGGCCACCTCGCACCGCAGGAGGACATGCCCTTCACCGAAGCGGGCGTCGTCCCCGACCTCGTGATCAACCCGCACGCGCTGCCTTCGCGGATGACCGTCGGACACATCCTCGAGATGATCGGCGGCAAACTCGGCGCGATGGAGGGCCGTCGCGTCGACGGGACGCCGTTCCTCGGTGAGGACGAAGACGAGCTTCGAGGCGGACTCGAGGAGTCCGGCTTCGATTCGTCGGGCAAGGAAACGATGTATTCGGGCGTCACGGGCGAGAAGATTGAGGCCGAGATTTTCGTCGGTATCATCTTCTACCAGAAGCTCTACCACATGGTCTCGAACAAACTGCACGCCCGCTCTCGCGGGCCGGTGCAGGTTCTCACTCGACAGCCGACCGAGGGTCGCGCCCGCGAGGGCGGACTCCGTATCGGGGAGATGGAGCGGGACGTCTTCATCGGCCACGGCGCGGCCATGACGCTCAAGGAGCGACTGCTCGACGAGTCCGACCGCGAGTTCATCAACGTCTGTGGACAGTGTGGGATGAGCGCGGTCGAGAACGTCGAGCAGCGTCGGGTCTACTGCCCGAACTGCGACGAGGAGACCGACATCCACGAGATCGAGATGAGCTACGCGTTCAAGCTCCTCCTAGACGAGATGAAGGCGCTGGGTATCGCACCACGACTGGAACTAGTAGACGCCGTCTAACATGCAAGACAGCACACCAAAAGACATCGGATCGATAAACTTCGGGCTCATGGAGCCCGAGGAGTATCGGGAGATGAGCGCGACGAAGATCATCACCGCGGACACCTACGACGACGACGGGTTCCCCATCGACATGGGGCTGATGGACCCGCGACTGGGCGTCATCGACCCCGGTCTCGAGTGCAAGACCTGCGGGAAACACTCCGGGTCCTGTAACGGCCACTTCGGCCACATCGAACTGGCCGCACCGGTCATCCACGTCGGCTTTACGAAACTCATCCGACGCCTCCTTCGGGGCACCTGCCGGGAGTGTTCGAAGCTCCTGTTGACCGAGGACGAACGCGACGAGTTCCGCGACGACATCACCGAGTCGCGGAAACTCGGCCGCGACCTGAACGACGTCACCAAGGCGGCGATTCGGCAGGCGCGAAAGAAGGATCGGTGTCCACATTGCGGCGAAATCCAGTACGACATCGACCACGAGAAACCGACGACCTACTACGAGGTCCAGCAGGTTCTCACCAGCGAGTTCTCCCAGCGCATCGCCGGCGCGATGCAGGGCGACGAGGAGGAAGGCGTCGATCGGACGACGCCGGACGAACTCGCCGAGAAGACCGACATCGAGATCACTCGAGTCAACGAGATCCTCTCGGGATCGTTCCGCCCGCGCGAGAGTCAGCGCAAGGCCATCGAGAAGGCCCTGGACATCGACCTCACCGAGGAGGACACGAACAAGCTGATGCCGAGTGACATCCGGGACTGGTTCGAGGCGATTCCCGACGAGGACATCGAGGTGCTCGGCATCGACGCCGAGCGCTCGCGTCCAGAGTGGATGATCCTCACCGTCCTGCCGGTGCCGCCGGTGACGGCGCGGCCGTCGATCACGCTCGACAACGGCCAGCGCAGCGAGGACGACCTCACCCACAAGCTCGTGGACATCATCCGAATCAACCAGCGGTTCATGGAGAACCGCGAGGCCGGCGCGCCACAGCTGATCATCGAGGACCTCTGGGAGCTGCTCCAGTACCACGTCACGACGTTCATGGACAACGAGATTTCGGGGACGCCACCGGCCCGCCACCGCTCGGGTCGACCGCTCAAAACCCTCAGTCAGCGGTTGAAGGGCAAGGAGGGGCGATTCCGCGGCTCGCTATCGGGCAAACGTGTGAACTTCTCCGCCCGAACTGTCATCTCGCCCGACCCGACTCTCTCGCTCAACGAGGTCGGCGTGCCGGATCGAGTCGCCTCGGAGATGACCCAGACGATGCTCGTCACCGAGCGAAACGTCGAGGAGGCACGGCGGTACGTCGCGAACGGGCCGAACACGCATCCCGGCGCGAACTACGTTCGCCGACCCGACGGTCGCCGGCTGAAGGTCACGGAGAAAAACTGTGAGGCGCTCGCGGGTATGACCGAGGACTCCGACGCCGAGGGCATTCAGACGATCGGTCCCGGCTGGGAGGTCAACCGGCACCTCATCGACGGCGACATCATCATCTTCAACCGTCAGCCGTCGCTCCACCGGATGTCGATTATGGCCCACGAGGTCGTGGTCATGCCGTACAAGACGTTCCGACTGAACACCGTCGTCTGTCCGCCGTACAACGCCGACTTCGACGGCGACGAGATGAACATGCACGCGTTACAGAACGAGGAGGCTCGAGCGGAGGCTCGCGTCCTCATGCGCGTGCAAGAACAAATCCTCTCGCCGCGCTTCGGCGAGAACATCATCGGCGCGATTCAGGACCACATCTCGGGAACGTACCTGCTCACACACGACAACCCGCGGTTCAACGAGACGCAGGCGCTCGACCTGCTCCGCGCGACGCGGATCGACGAACTGCCCGAACCCAGCGGGGTCGACGACGAGGGAGAGCCGTTCTGGACAGGCCGGGACGTCTTCTCTGAACTCCTGCCGAACGACCTCGATCTCGCGTTCACCGGAACGATCGGCGAGGACGTAACCATCGAGGACGGACAGCTCGTCGAGGGTACCATCGCCGAGGACGAGGTCGGCGAGTTCGGCGGCGAAATCGTCGACACCATCACGAAACAGTACGGAAACACCCGCGCTCGCGTCTTCATAAACGAGATCTCGACGCTGGCGATGCGTGCGATCATGCACTTCGGGTTCTCGATCGGGATCGACGACGAAACGATTCCGTCGGAGGCCCAGGATCGCATCGACGAGACCATCATGGACGCCAACGACCGCGTCGAGGAACTCATCGACGCCTACGAGGCGGACGAACTCGAGAGTCTGCCCGGTCGGACGATCGACGAGACCCTCGAGATGAAGATCATGCAGACGCTCTCGCGGGCCCGTGACAACGCCGGTAACATCGCGGAGGAACACTTTAACGAGGATAATCCTGCGGTCGTCATGGCCGAATCCGGCGCGCGTGGCTCGATGCTCAACCTGACCCAGATGGCCGGCTGTGTCGGCCAACAGGCGGTTCGGGGAGAGCGTATCAACCGCGGCTACGAAGACCGGACCCTCAGCCACTACGAGCCGAACGACCTCTCCGCGGAGGCCCACGGCTTCGTCGAAAACTCCTACACGAGTGGACTGACTCCGCGGGAATTCTTCTTCCACGCGATGGGTGGCCGCGAGGGACTGGTCGATACGGCAGTTCGGACGTCGAAGTCCGGATATCTCCAGCGCCGACTCATCAACGCGCTCTCGGAGCTCGAGGCCCAATACGACGGGACCGTTCGCGACACGAGCGATACGATCGTCCAGTTCGAGTTCGGCGAGGACGGCACCTCGCCGGTCAAGGTCGGATCTGGCGAGGACAACGCGGTGGACGTCGACGGGATCGCCGATCGCATCGTCGAGGCCGAGTTCGACGACGACGCCGAGAAGGCGGCGTTCATCGGCCCGAAACAGGAGACGACGAACCTCTCCGAGCACGCGGACAGCCGTCGATTGCTCGACGGCGCGGAGGTGACCTCCGATGACTGAGGTCACCTACGACGTGAGCGAGGACACGATCGTCCTCGTCGAGGATTCGGATCTGCCCCGCCGGCTCAAGGACAACGTCTACGAGACGCTCGAGGCGCGAGAGGGGCTCACGAACGAGCAGATAAACGACATCGTCACCGCGGTCGAGAACAAGTACGTCGATACGCGGGTCGAACCGCTCGACCCCGTCGGCACCGTCTCCGCGCAGTCGATTGGCGAACCCGGAACGCAGCTGACGATGAACACGTTCCACTACGCGGGTGTCGCAGAGATCGACGTGACTCAGGGTCTGCCCCGGCTCATCGAACTCGTCGACGCCCGGAAGACGCCGGACACGCCGATGATGACCGTCTACCTCGAGGACGAGTACGCCACGGAGCGAGAGAAGGCCCACGAGGTCGTCTGGAAGCTCGAGGCGACCAAGATCCTCGCGCTCGGTGACGTGTCGACGAACGTCGCGGACATGCGCGTCCAGATTTCGCTGAACCAGGACACGCTCGAGGAACGGATGATCACGGCCGAAGAGGTCGCAGAAATCATCGAGGACAACCTCGGCGTGAAGGCGGTTCAGCAGGGAACGACGATCGAGTTCGGTCCCGAAGAGCCCTCCTACCGTGATCTCCTGCAACTCGTCGAGGAGCTTCGGGATATCACGTTCAAGGGAATCGAAGAGGTCTCCCGTGTCGTCATCCGCCGCGAGGAACTCGACGACGGCAGCGAGGAGTTTATCCTCTACACCGAGGGATCGGCCTTCGGCGACGCGCTCGCGATCGAGGGCGTCGACGCCTCGAGAACGACGTGTAACAACATCCACGAGATCCACCGCAACCTCGGTATCGAGGCCGCACGCGAGACGATCATCGAGGAGACGAACAACACGCTCGCCGAGCAGGGTCTCGACGACGTGAACGTTCGGCACCTGATGCTCGTCGCCGACATGATGACCAACGAGGGCACGATCGAGTCGATCGGCCGGCACGGCATCTCCGGGTCGAAAGACTCCGTGCTCGCCCGCGCGGCGTTCGAGGTCACGGTCAATCACCTCCTGAACGCGGCGATCCACGGCGAGATCGACGAACTCGACGGGGTCACCGAGAACGTCATCGTCGGTAAGCCGATCAAGCTCGGCACCGGGGACGTCGACCTCCGGATGGGATCGACAGGGCCCAGTAGCAAAGCCGACTGATGGACGGCCCCCTCGAGGACGAGCCACGTCGATACCTCTCGGTCTTCGAAGACGTGACCGGGACGACGGGCGAGGACTGTCTCGTCGACGACGAAACGGTGGTAGTCGTCGTCGCGAGCGGCGAACTCGGCGAGGCGATCGGTCCCGGCGGCCGGAACGTGACGCGGTTCGAGGAGCGAATCGACAAACCGGTTCGGCTCGTCGAGGACGCGGACGACCCCGAGACCTTCGTCGCGAACGCGCTGGCACCCGCATCGGTGTACAACGTGACCGTCAGCGAGAACGACGATCGCGTCGCTTACGTCGAGGTCGCGGACGAAGACCGCGGCGTCGCGATCGGCTCGGACGGCGAGACGATCGATCGGGCGCGAACTCTGGCGGCTCGTCACTACGAGTTCGACGACGTGCAGTTGCTGTAATCGGATCTGGCACCGGTTTCCTCGTTTTCCCGCCGTGGTCGATTCCGTCGCTCGGTTCTCGAATCGCTCGAGTGCAGTCCGCGCCCGGACGAAAACTGCGTCTTCTCTATCCAGCTCGCCCCTCGAAACGCGCTCAGAATACGCGAGGGGTACGCGTCGAGCCCTCTCGAGGCGTAACGCCGACTCCAAAAGGGGATGCTTAAGTGCCTCCGTCGGATACCGACGTGCATGGCAAACGGCAAATACGCCGCGCGCAAGCTCAAGAAGGACCGCCAGAATCAGCGGTGGTCCGACTCTGACTACGCGCGTCGTGCACGTGGACTTCGAGAGAAGTCGGACCCCCTCGAGGGTGCCCCGCAGGCTCGCGGGATCGTCCTCGAGAAGGTCGGTATCGAGGCGAAACAGCCAAACTCGGCGATTCGAAAGTGCGTCCGAGTCCAGCTCATCAAGAACGGCAAGCAGGTCACCGCGTTCTGTCCCGGTGACGGCGCCATCTCGTTCATCGACGAGCACGACGAAGTGACCATCGCCGGTATCGGTGGCGCGAAGGGTCGTGCGATGGGCGACCTCTCGGGTGTCAACTACAAGGTCAACAAGGTAAACGGCGTCGCGATGAAAGAACTCGTTCGCGGAAACGCGGAGAAACCGGTGCGATAATCATGGCCGCAGAAGACCAACCCGATCCGGACGCCCCCGCGGGCGGTTCCGACGTTTCGGCGCAGCTTTTCGGCACGTGGAGCGTCGCCGAGATCGAGTACGGCGATCCCTCGACCGAGCGATACATCAACGTCACGCCGGTCGCACACACCGCCGGCCGTCACGCGAGCAAGCAGTTCCAGAAGTCCCAGATCTCGATCGTCGAGCGCTTTATCAACCGGCTGATGCAGACCGAAGAGAACACGGGCAAGAAACAGCAGACGCTGAACCTCGTCCGTGACGCCTTCGACATCATCCACGACCGCACCGAGGAGAACCCGGTGCAGGTGCTCGTCTCGGCCGTCGAAAACGCCGCGCCTCGAGAGGAGACCGTCCGCCTGAAATACGGTGGCATCTCCGTTCCGAAGGCAGTCGACGTCGCGCCCCAGCGCCGCGTCGACCAGGCGCTGAAGTTCATCGCAGACGGCGTTCAGAGCAACTCCTTCAAGACCTCGACGCCCGCCGAAGAGGCGATCGCGAGCCAGCTCATCGGCGCTGCAGATTACGACGTCCAGACGTACGCGATCAGTCAGAAAGAAGAAAAAGAGCGCGTCGCGGCCGCCGCACGCTAACGCTCGAGACGTCTTTTTCGGTTTTTTCACGCTGCGGAGCGACCGCGTTCGCGTTCTACCGATTCACCCTCGCCAACGCATCGGCTCCGCGTGGGGTGTTGCAGACGACGAATTAGTCCGCCGCCTTCCGCTCGTCGCCGACGTAGGACCGAGTCGCGTCTACCAGCACCTGCTTGTAAGCGCTCGAGTCGGGTTCCGCGGCGAGTTCGCGAAATCGCCGTCTGAATCCCTCGAAATCAACTCCAGGCGCGTCCATCGCGGCAGCGTGGGCGAGATCGTACAGTCGGTGATCGTCCTCAAGAAGATCGTGGCGTTCTGCCAGCGCCAGCGCGAAGGCCGCGTTCACGGCCGTAATTTTGGGGTCGGCGCTCGGCGAGATCCGCTCGAGTCCAGGTCTCGAGGGCGTTTCCGGACGATCCGCGACAGCCGCCGCGAGCGACGACTCGAGGAAGGCGAGCAGTTTCTCGCCGGGGCCCACAGAGAGGGTGATGTCGTCGGCGTAGATGTCTTTCATGTGATTTGCGATCTGGTAGCAGTGAGCGAGTGTCCGGCGCTCGATGCGTTTGCCCCCGAGCGCGAGATAGAGTACTTCGTCGATCGACTGCGTGTGAGAGGGATGGGCCTGTTCGTGACGAGCCATGTGGGCGAACTCGTGGAGGGCGAGTTCGCTGGCCATTGCACTCGAAGCGGCCTGTCTCGAGATGTTCAGCACGTGGTGGTCGTCGTAGTGGGCGGCGAAGGTGCGTTCGTCGGGATCGTTTCTGAGACGAACGGTGACGGGCAGTGAGAGATCGTGTTCGGTTTCGAAGCGGTCTCGGGCGCTGAGAAAGGGCGCAGCGGGACCGGATCCGTGCACGCGGATATCCATGGGTGTCTATAGCAAGGGTTGGGAGAGTATGTCTGTTTCGCCCGTTGGGTACCGGTAGGTACCGCTCGAGTTTCGGTTGGCTTTCCGACTCGGGCCGCGTCACTTGTGGAGTTCGTGGAAGACATTCACTCACCCAAACGACAGATTCGCGTTGTCCAGCGGGTTACTGTCTCGATTTCCGACGGCAGCGAAACACTACCCTTTTGACCCCACTGGCGGTAAAGGTGGGTATATGGGCCGACGCAAGAAGATCGTACAGGAGTGTGAACGGCTGATGGACGAACCGGAGAACATCCGGAATATCGCCATCGCCGCTCACGTCGATCACGGAAAAACGACGCTTACGGACAACCTGCTGGCCGGTGCCGGCATGATTTCCGACGACACAGCCGGTGAACAGCTCGCGATGGACACCGAGGAGGACGAACAGGAACGTGGGATCACCATCGACGCGGCCAACGTTTCGATGACCCACGAGTACGAGGATACCAACCACCTGATCAACCTCATCGACACGCCGGGCCACGTCGACTTCGGCGGCGACGTCACTCGAGCGATGCGTGCCGTCGACGGTGCGCTCGTCGTCGTCGACGCCGTCGAGGGCGCCATGCCACAGACCGAAACGGTTCTCCGGCAGGCGCTTCGAGAAGGCGTCAAACCGACGCTCTTTATCAACAAGGTCGACCGGCTGATTTCGGAACTACAGGAAGGCCCCGAAGAGATGCAACGGCGTCTCGTCTCGGTCATCGGCGACGTCAACGAACTTATCCGCGGGATGACCGAAGACATGGACGACATCGACGACTGGACGGTCTCCGTCGAGGACGGCACCGTCGGCTTCGGCTCCGCGCTGTACAAGTGGGGCGTCTCCATGCCCTCGATGCAGCGAACCGGGATGGACTTCGCCGAGATCATGGAGCTCGAGCAAAACGACAAACGACAGGAACTTCACGAGAAGACGCCCCTGTCGGACGTCGTGCTCGATATGGTCTGTGAGCACTTCCCGAATCCCATCAAGGCACAGCCTCGTCGTATCCCGCGCGTCTGGCGTGGTGACGACGAGTCCGAACTGGCAGAACAGATGCGCCTCGTCGACGAGACCGGCGAAGTCGTCCTGATGGTTACGGATATCGGTGTGGACCCACACGCCGGTGAAATCGCTGCAGGACGTGTCTTCTCGGGTACCCTCGAGAAGGGTCAGGAACTGTACGTCTCCGGGACTGCGGGCAAGAATCGTGTCCAGTCCGTCGGCATCTACATGGGCGGCGAGCGCGAGGAGGTCGAGAACGTCCCGGCCGGCAACATCGCTGCCGTCACCGGTCTGCGAGACGCTATCGCCGGCTCGACCGTCTCGAGCGTCGAGATGACGCCGTTCGAATCCATCGAGCACATCTCCGAGCCCGTGATCACGAAGAGCGTCGAGGCCCAGACGATGGACGACCTGCCGAAGCTGATCGAGACGCTGCGTCAGGTCTCCAAGGAGGACCCGACGATCCAGATTACGATCAACGAGGACACGGGCGAGCACCTGATCTCCGGGCAGGGCGAGCTCCACCTCGAGGTCATCACCCAGCGTATCGAGAAGAACCAGGGCATTCCGGTCAACACCGGTGAACCGATCGTCGTCTACCGCGAGGCGATCCAGCAGGCGAGCGATCAGGTCGAAGGGATCTCACCGAACCGCCACAACCGATTCTACATCTCCGTCGAGCCGCTCACGGAGGATCTCGTCGAGACGATCAAGATGGGCGAGGCGTCGATGGATATGCCCGAACAGGAGCGCCGCGAAGCGTTGCAGGAAGCCGGCATGGACAAGGACGACTCCCAGATCGTCGAGCACATCCACGGCTCGAACATCCTGCTCGACGCCACCAAGGGTATCCAGCACTTAAACGAGACGATGGAGCTGTTCATCGAGGGACTCGAGGACGCACTGGACAACGGTCCGCTCGCCAACGAGCCCGTTCAGGGGACGCTCATCCGCCTCCACGACGCGAAGCTCCACGAGGACACGATCCACCGCGGCCCGGCACAGGTCATCCCGGCGACGCGAAACGCCGTCCACAAGGCGCTGATCGACGGCCAGATCAAGATGCTCGAGCCGATGCAGGACGTCCGTATCGACGTGCCGAACGACCACATGGGCGCCGCCTCCGGCGAGATTCAGGGTCGACGCGGCCGCGTCGACGACATGTACCAGGAGGGTGACCTCATGGTCGTCGAGGGTATCGCGCCCGTCGACGAGATGATCGGGTTCGCCTCCGACATCCGCTCTGCGACCGAGGGGCGCGCCTCTTGGAACACCGAGAACGCAGGCTTCGAGGTCATGTCTGACTCGCTCCAGCGCGAGAAGATTATGGAAATCCGGGAGCGCAAGGGCATGAAACTCGAGCTGCCGCCGGCGATCGACTACATCTAAGCTGCGACCGTTCGTTCGCTTTTTTCTTCTCGCAAACGACGCTGCTCCGCTCGAGCGGGTAGTTTGGTATTCGGTTCGATCACTGGCTGAAGAGCGCCTTACGATTCCAGATGGACGACGGGTGTCCACTGTCCTGAATGAACCGCTCGGAGTCGAGCCCCGTGGCTTCGCTTTGTCCGTCTGTAATCAGTAGTGAGAGCACAAACAATCGTTCTCGCCCACACAAAAACTATTCTCCTCTGCGACCAACGCTCGAGCGCTACTCGCGCTCGCCCGCGCCGAGTGCCGCCTCGCCGACCTTCTCGTGACCCTCGATGACTTCCTGTCCGCCCATGTAGGGTCGGAGGGCTTCGGGAATCGTCACCGTGCCGTCCTCGTTCTGGTGATACTCGAGGACCGCGACCATCACCCGCGGGAGTGCAAGCCCGGATGCGTTCAGGGTGTGGAGGTACTCGGCCGATTCGTGGCGTTCTGGCCGGTAGCGAAGCCCTGCTCGGCGGGCCTGAAACTCCTCGAAGTTCGAGGCGGAAGAGACCTCGAGCCAGCGCCCGCCTTCCGCTGGTCCGTCGTCCATGTCGTCGCCCGGTGCCCAGACTTCGATGTCGTAGGTCTTGGCCGAGGCGAAGGTGAGGTCGCCGGTGCAGAGTTCGAGGATCCGGTAGGGAAGCTCCAGTTTGCGCAGGACTTCCTCGGCCTCTCCAAGCAGGTCCTCGAGGCGCTCGTCGCTGGTCTCGGGGTCGACGAAGTTGACCAGTTCGACCTTGTTGAACTGGTGGACGCGGACGATGCCCCGCGTTTCGGTCCCGTGTTCGCCGGCCTCGCGACGGAAGTTCGGCGAGTAAGCCTGGTGTTTGAGCGGGAGGTCGTCGTCGAGCAGGATCTCGTCTGCGTACATGTTGGTGACCGAAACCTCCGCGGTCGGGCAAAGCCAGAGGTCGTCATCGTCGCGTTCGTCCCCGTTGTCGTTGCCGAGTCGGTACGCGTCGTCGGCGAATTTCGGCAGCTGTCCGGTGCCGCGCATCGAGCGGCTGTTGACCGGCACCGGCGGGAAGATGTCGACGTAGCCCTGCTCGCGGTGGACGTCGAGCATGAACTGGATGAGCGCGTGCTCGAGGCGAGCGCCGTCGCCTTTCAGGAAGTAAAATCCCGAGCCGGTCGTCTTCGCGCCGCGAGCCTCGTCGATGATATCGAGTTCTTCGCCGAGGTCGTAGTGGGGGACGATTTCGTCCGGAAGGTCGCGTCTGTCGTCGAACCCCCAGCGCCGGCGTTCGACGTTGTCGGTCTCGTCCGCGCCGACGGGAACGCTCTCGTCGGGAATCTGTGGCACCTCGAGCAGCCGCTCCTCGAGTTCGTCCTCGAGGTCCGACGCCTCCGCTTCGACGTCCTCGATGTCGGCCTTGAGCGACTGGGAGCGCTCGATGGCCTCCTGGGCCTCGTCGTCTTTGCCCTCCTGTTTGAGTTCGCCGATCTGAGAGCTGATCTCGTTTCGCTCGTGGCGAAGTTCGTCGCCGCGGGCTTTCAGTTCGCGCCAGCGCTCGTCGATATCGAGGATCTCGTCGAAGTCGACGTCGGCTCCCCGATTCTCGAGGGCCTCGCGTACCGCGTCGGGATTCTCTCGTAGATAGGTCCGATCGAGCATTGAGCGGTGATTCTTCGTCGCTCGGCAAAACCGTGTCGGAAGGTCGATTTCCGCCGCGGTCGCGATTCGCCTCGATTCGCCTCGAGTCGCGGGTAGATCGCGGGTGGACCGCGGGACGGATCGCGGTGGTCCACGGGAGCGGATCACCGGCAGGTCACGGGTGGACCGCGGGACGGGTCGCTGGCGAATCGCGGGCGGCTTGCGGGCGGTGCGGGAAACCCTTTTTTGCCGGGAGCGCGCTTCTCCGCTATGGATCCGTTCGAGGGCGAGGCGTCGTCGCGGCCCGTCGAGTACGAGCCGGTGAGCGTCAAAGACGTCTTGGTCGAGATGAAAGACACCGCGGAGCTGCTGATCGATCTCTCGTACTCGGCGGTGTTACACCGAAACGAAGCGCTCGCGACGGAAGTGCTCGAGTTAGAACAGCGGATGGACGTCCTCGAGCTTCGCGCGCGGATGAGCCTGATGATGGCCGTTCGCAGCCCCGACGAGGCCGAACAGCTCGCACCAGTGCTCGGAATCGTCTCCGCGACGGGGCTGATCAGCGACGCTGCCGGCGATATCGCGAAGATAGTCCTCGAGGACATCCGCCTCCCCGAGGCGATGCGAACTGCCCTCCCGGAGGCCCTCGAGATGCTCGTGCGGGGCGTCGTCGACCCCGATTCGGAGTACGCGGGGCGAACGCTCGCGGACATCGACCTCGAGTCCGAGACCGGCGTGCGGGTCATCGCGCTCCGGCGCGGCGACGAGTGGCTGCTCAATCCGGGACCCGAGACGCGAATCGAGGCCGACGACGTCGCGTTCTGTCGCGGCCCCGAGCCGTCGATCGGCGACGTATTCGGTCGGCTGACGGGCGAGACGTACGATCCGCCGGTGATCGACGCGCCGACGATCGACGACTTAGAGCGCGCCGTGGACACGATCGTCCACATGAAGAACCTCTCGGAGCTGGCGGTCGATCTAGCCTACAGCAGCGTCCTCTTCGACAGCGAAGCGCTCGCCGAGGAGGTCCGCAACCTCGAGGTCGAGGTCGACGCCATGGAGTCGCGGTTCGAGGCCTGGACCCTTCAGGCCGCCGCCGACGCCGACGACCCCGTCTCGCTGCGAGGGTTGATCCACCTCGGTAGCGCGACGGAGGTCATCAGCGACGCCGCGGTCGACATCAGTGAAGGCGTCCTCAGGGATATCGACGTTCATCCGGTCGTCCACCTGGCGGTTCAGGAGAGCGACGAGATACTGACTCGAGTGGAACTCGAGGCGGGGAGCGACCTCGACGGCACGTCCGTTACGGCGGGCGTCCCCGACGTCGAGGCGACGATGTCGGTGATCGCGATTCGCCGACCTGACGAAGGCTGGTTGCTCGTCGGCGACGCCGATATCGAACTCCGCGGCGGAGACGTCCTGATCTCGAAGGGGACCAGAACGGCCGCGAGCACGTTCGAGGATCTGGCGACGGCCTGATTTCGGGCGCGTACGGCAGGCTTTCGGCGGCGCCGCTCGAGTCCGGTTACGGCGACAGCACGACGGAGGAGATGCCGATGAAGATGAGCATTCCGAAGACGTCGACGACGTTCGTGACGACCGGAATCGTCGTGTCGTCGGGATCGATTCCGAGGCGAAACGAGGCGTACGTCGCGGCGAAGCTACAGACGATCGCGACGACGGCGATCGCGAGGCCGCTCGAGAGCGAGATGGCGAGCAACACGCCCAGCGCCATCTCGGAGTCGATCACCCGTCCGATGAGCCACGCGCCGACTGCGAGCGTGGTAAACACCGTCGAGCCGAGTGCGATCACCGCCAGCACGTTCGCCCACAGCTCGCGGTCTCGCGGGTCGAACTCCGCAGTTCCCAGGTGCAGCCGCGTCGAGAGCCGGGAACTCAAGATCGCGCCGAGGTTACCGCCCATGCCGACCATCGTCGGCACCATCACGGCGAGTACCCCGTACTCGTCGAGCAGCCCCCGGGCGTCCTCGAGCGTGATACCCGCGATCAGCACGATCACGGTCAGCAGGACCAACAGCGGAAACATGTTCCTGACGATGCGGTGGACGTCCCACGACTCGAGTGCAGTCCTCGAGGACTCCATCAGGCGATCACCTCGACGACGGCGATCGCGAACAGCAAGAACAGCATGCCGAAGACGTCGCCGAGCGTGGTGACGATCGGTCCCACGAGGTTGTCGGGATCGTAGCCGTGCGTGTACCCGACGAATATCAGCGCCAGCAGCCCGAATATCATGACGAACGAGGTTAGCACGCCCGAAATGAGCATGATCCCGACGAACTCGAGGAGGGTCGCGGCCTCCCAGTTCAAGAGCGCGAGCGCGAGCCAGGTGACGACGCCGATTACGACCGAGATTCCGATCCCGTTGACGAACGAGGCGATGACGGCGTTGACCAGTCTGTCGTTCCAGTCGAAGCGCGGTTCGATCAGCCCCTGGTGGAGCCCACTCGAGATGCGGCCGCCGAGCGCGCCGTAGACGTTCCCCCGCGTGGCCAGAAAGACGGGGACCATCACGAGCAGTCCCGGAAACCGCTCGGCCTGTTCGACCATGCTATCGAGGACCAGTCCGGCGAACAGGCCGCCGGCGAGGGCGACGAACAGAACGGGGAGCGATTCACGGTAAATCGACCAGACGTCGCCGCGGACACTCATAGTTCGGAGTCACGTAGTATCCTGTTAAACCTACCGAGGAGGGCGCTGCGAGTGGTGCTCGTGATCACGATTTCGACATCTGCCGCGCTCTGGAATCGTGGAATTGTACCGAGACGACGGATGGACAAGATTTTAAGCCAGCGCGGGCTACATCGGCCCACTATGGGTAAAAAATCGAAGGGCAAGAAAAAACGTCTCGCCAAACTCGAGAACCAGAACAGTCGCGTTCCGTCCTGGGTCATGCTCAAGACCGACATGAACGTCCAGCGAAACCCCAAGCGGCGCAACTGGCGGCGTAGCGATACCGACGAGTAAGGATATCTATGAGTGCAACTGATTTCGACGAACGTGTCGTTACCGTCCCGCTGCGCGACGTCAAGAAGGGCGCGAACCACGAAGCCGCCGGTCGCGCGATGACCATCGTCCGCGAACACCTCGCGAAACACTTCGCGGTCGACGAGGACGCCGTTCGACTCGACCCCTCGATCAACGAGGCCGTCTGGGCCGACGGTCGGGCGAACCCGCCGCGAAAGCTTCGCGTTCGGGCCGCTCGGTTCGACGAGGACGGCGAGGTCGTCGTCGAGGCCGAGGTCGCCGAGTAACTTGCGACGCGCTTCCTTCACCGGATCGTCTTACATCGGCGTCTTCGCCCGCGCGACCGACTCGTGTCTGCTCGTCCGGCCCGACGCCGACGACGACACCGTCGACGGGCTCGCGGACGAACTCGAGGTCGATCCGGTACGGACGACCGTCGGCGGTGCCTCGACGGTCGGGGCGCTCGCGACGGGCAACGAAAACGGTCTGCTCGTCAGCACGCGCGTTCTCGAGTACGAACGCGAGGAACTCGAGGACGCCGTCGACGTTCCCGTCGCGGAGCTTCCGGGGAGTATCAACGCCGCCGGCAACGTCGTGCTGACAAACGATTACGGCGCGTACGTGCATCCGGACCTCTCGCGCGATGCGATTCGGGTCGTCAAAGACACCCTCGAGGTGCCGGTCGAACGCGGCGACCTCGCGGGCGTTCGGACGGTCGGCACCGCGGGCGTCGCGAACAACACGGGCGTGCTCTGTCACCCGAAGGCGACGGACGCGGAACTCGACTCACTCGAGGAGGCACTCGACGTCCGAGCGGACGTCGGGACGATCAACTACGGCGCGCCGCTGGTCGGTTCGGGGCTGCTCGCCAACGACTCGGGCTACGCCGTCGGCGAGGATACGACGGGCCCCGAACTCGGTCGGATCGAAGACGCGCTCGGCTACATCGATTGATCTGCTCTCCCGACTGATTGACTGACCGGCTCGATCGATTGGGCGGATCTATCGAGGATCGATTACCGGTTTCATCGGTCGACTGCCGGTTATCGTTTCTCGAACTCGTGTCGGATCACCTCGCTTTTCGGATCCCACTCGAAGTGCTCGTGAGCGCGCTCGAGCATCGATCTGTAGGCCTCGAGATCTTCGAACCCTTCTGCCTGTGCGTCTTCATCGGTTAGATCGCCGAGCGTTCGGTCGGTGACCGCGACGACTTCGAACGTCGTCCCGTCGATGGTGAACGTGTCGCCGGCCTCGGCGTACTGGTTCCCGCGGTGGATCTGCGTGACTTTCCCCTCGAGTGCTCGCTCGCGCATTCGGGGACTCGGCAGGAGTTCGTCGGGGTCGAGTTCGCTCATAGTTCGCGTTCGCTCTCCGACGGGAAAACTGTCCGGCCGGTCGATTCTTCGGCTGTGCTCGCAATCGGCGTTAGCTGACCAGCGTGATCAGCACGAACAGGCTCGCGATGGAGACGAGCGTCGTCACGAACACGTTCAGCGAGGCGAACTGTTCGTCGCCGCCGAGTTCGTTCGCGAAGACGAACGTCGAGACGGCCGTCGGCGTCCCGAACATGACGACCGTCGCGGTGAACGTCGCCTCGTCGACCGAAAGCACCGAGAAGACCAGCCACGCGAGCAGCGGCATGCAGACGATTTTGAGGGCAACGACCGAGCCGGACGCGCCGAAATCGATCTCGGGCAGGTCGATCTCGAGGGACGCCCCGACACACAGTAACGCGAGCGGAAGCGCGAACGCGCCGACGATATCGAGGACGCTCACGGCGAGTGGGGGGACGGTGGCCGAGGAGGAACCGACGCCGAGTCCCGCGAGCAACGCGAGAAGCACCGGATTCGTGAACAGGCCGGCAAACTCCCGGACGATCCGCGTCTCCGACCCGGTGACCGACACGAGGATGAGGACCGTAAGCGGCACCTGCGTCAGCGAGACGATCCCGAGGACGACGCTGGCGATAGCTGCCACGTCGGCGTCGAAGGTCGCGACCACGAGCGGCAGTCCGAGATACCCCAGGTTGGAGTGATACGACTGGACGATCGCGACGCTCTGGCGCGGCCTCGAGTCGCGGTTCCGGTGGACGAGCCAGGCGAGCCCGACTGTCGCGAACAGGACGAACAGCGAGCCGACGAGCAGCGTCGCCGAGAGCAGGTCGCCGATCGCCCGGTCGTACGTCGAGATGAAGATCAGCGCCGGGAGCGCGACGTAGTAGGCGACGGCGTTCAGCCGCGCGGTCCTGCCCGTATCGAGGACGCCGCTGGTCCGCAAGCCGGTTCCGACCAGCAACAATGCGAGCAGTCCCAGCAGCCGTCCGACGACTTCCATGCTCCGGCACAAATCGCGGGCGGCCTTTTAGCGTTCGGGTTGGCGAAACCGCGGGGCGAACGCACGCGAACTGTGCTCCCATACGAGTCGGTCGCACGTCTTCTCGGTCGGACCAGTCACCGAATGGGAAGGCAAGGTTCTTCCGACTCCCCGACGGAAGAACGTGCATGAGTGAATTCAACGTCAGCGGTCGATTCAAGAACCGGGATGGCTACGCGTCGTTCGAGACGACGATCGACGCCGAGAACGAGAACGTCGCCCGCGAGCACGTCCTCTCCCAGATCGGGAGCCGACACGGCGTCAAGCGCACGGGTATCGAACTCGAGGAGGTATCCCAGCGATGAGTAGTCAACAGGAACTCCAGCAGCTCTCCCAGCAGATTCAGGAGCTCGACGAGCAGATCGAAGCCCTCGAGGCGAACGTCGAGTCGATTCAACAGGAGAAGACCGAAGTCGACGAGGCCATCGAAGCCGTCGAGACACTCGAGACGGACTCGGTCGTGCAGGTTCCACTCGGCGGCGGCGCGTACGTCCGCGCGACGGTCGAAGACATCGACGAAGTGATCGTCGAACTCGGCGCTGACTACGCGGCCGAGTTCGAGCAGGAGGGCGCCGTCGACACGCTCGAGAACAAAAAGGAGAACCTCGACGACGAGATCGACGAGGTCAACGCGCAGATCTCCGAACTCGAAGCCGAGAGCACGCAGCTCGAACAGCAGGCTCAGCAGATGCAACAGCAAGCGATGCAACAGCAGATGCAGCAGATGCAGGGTCAGCAGGGTCAAGGTCCTGACGAATAAGCCGCCTACGACCCATGTTCGATAACCTGAAAGAGAAACTCGGGAGCTTCCGGAAAGACGCCGAAGCGGCCGCCGAGGAGAACGCCGAGACGGTCGAGGACTCCGACGCGGCTGCGGAGCCGGACGAGTCCGACGAGTCGCTCGAGGCGGCCGACGACGCATCCGGCGAGTCCGACGACGCGTCCCCGCCGCTCGAGACGGACGAGGAGAGCGAGCGCGTCGACGCGGAGGCGACCCCGGGATCACGAACAGATACCGCCGAAGCGGCCGCGGGCGACGCGTCGACCGATCGATCGCCCGAGGGAGGGTCACAGCCCGAGGCCGTCGCCGATTCCGCGAGCGCGCCAGATGGCGCCTCGCCGAGCGAATCGGCGTCGACGGCGGTCGAACGCTCGTCTCCGTCGGGGACGGGTGGCGTGACGGCTGGAACGGCCGCCGACGACCCGGCGACGGCGGAGGCTGACGCGGCGGCTGTCGAGGAGTCCGACGACGACGAACCGGACGAAGACGAGGAGAGCAACTCGACCGGCTTCGGTCGCAAGGCCAAGTCGCTCGTCCGCGGGAAGTTCGTCATCGAGGAGGACGACCTCGAGGAGCCGTTACAGGAACTCGAACTGGCGCTGCTCTCGAGCGACGTCGAGATGGGCGTCGCAGAGGAGATCCTCGACAACATCCGCGACGAACTGGTCGGCGAGACGCGGACGTTTACGACCTCGACGGGCGACGTCGTCGAGGAAGCCCTGCGCGATGCGATCTACGACGTCATCAGCGTCGGCCAGTTCGATTTCGACGAGCGCATCGCCGTCGAGGACAAACCGCTCGTCATCATCTTCACCGGCGTCAACGGCGTCGGCAAGACGACGTCGATCGCGAAACTCGACCGATACCTCGAGGAGCGGGGCTTCTCGAGCGTGATGGCAAACGGCGACACCTATCGTGCGGGTGCCAACGAGCAGATCCGCGAACACGCCGAGGCCCGCGACACCAAACTGATCGCCCACGATCAGGGCGGCGACCCCGCCGCGGTGTTGTACGACGCGGTGGAGTACGCCGAAGCACACGACATCGACGTCGTCCTCGGCGATACGGCGGGTCGGCTCCACACCGACGAGGGGCTGATGGACCAACTCGAGAAGATCGACCGCGTCGTCGGTCCCGACATGACCCTGTTCGTCGACGAGGCCGTCGCCGGACAGGACGCGGTCAACCGCGCTCGAGAGTTCAACGATGCCGCCGAAATCGACGGGGCGATCCTGACGAAAGCCGACGCCGACTCCAACGGCGGCGCGGCGATTTCGGTCGCCCACGTCACCGGAAAGCCGATCGTCTTCCTCGGCGTCGGCCAGGAGTACGACGACTTAGAGCGGTTCGATCCCGAGGAGATGGCGGATCGGCTGCTCGAGGACGAGTGACCGGTCTCGATCGAGTACCTTTTCTTTCAAGTCTCGTTTTCGAATAGATCCTGCCGAATTCCCCGAAAGTTATTCGTTGATAGATAGCCATATCTATGGTATGAAAACGGACCAGTCAAGCCAAATGGGGCAACTAATTTTCTTTGTATCGCTTGCTACCATGGCGTTCCTCAGTGCAATACGTCTCACTCGGTATGATTCAGTTGCGTGGGAATTGGTCGCTGTATTTGCTATCGGAACTGCTCTCCTCGTTGGACCCGTTTCGTGGACCGCCCGGAACCGGCTTCCCGCAGAGCGCCGTGAGAATCTTGTGTATCTCGCAGGTGCCATCGCGCTCCTCTGCGCTCCAGTCATACTTGGCCTTGGACTGATATTTAACAATCTGATGCTTTTTATCGATGCTGGTGCACTCGGCAGTATCGTGGGTTTTGCAGTCGCATTACTTGTCGAGCGGCTAGTCGTACCTAAGCGGCTTCATGGGTTCACTCAATAGCTATTCTGTACTTCCGCGGCGATGACTGGCATAGTCCCGACGGTCTCTCGCTCGAGCGCCCCACCTACTCGAGCAGATCTTTCTCGACTCGACAGCCACAGGGGTACGCATTGTGACACTCCGGAACGATCTGGACGACCGCGCTGACCGGGAGTCCGCAGTGCGGACACTTGGGACGGGCTGGCGGGGCTTCGTCGGTCACCCAGACGCCCTGTTTCGTCACGAGAAGCGAGACGTCGTGGATCTCGAGGCGGACCTCGACCGCGTCGCCGCCAGTCTCGAGTAGCCGGGCGAGCGCTTCGGGATCGAACTTCCTGGCGAGTTGGTAGGACTCTCGAGGGACGCCCTGTTTCTCGAGGGTGCGGACGATGTCCACGACCAGATCGTCTGTCGAGACGGTCATGGTCCGTGGGCCCCCTCGAGTGCGTTCGTCGTCGCTCGTGGTGCGTGCGCAGCGAGTGGCGGTAATCGAGTTCGATTCGTCTGTCGGACGGGATGTTTAAGCCCGCGGAGAAGTAATCCAATCATGGCAACCGATCCTCTACCGGGTTGGAAGCCACGTCTCGGGTGCTCTTACCACCCGGGGCATTTCAATACGAGTGCCCCCTTCCGTGGAGTTTTGGCTTCCATTTGCTGCAACGATCTGTAGTGTCATATAACTACTGTTTCAGCCCGGGAATAATGTCTACTCGAATGAGTAGGAGGTGTCTCGAGTTGTACGATAGTGATTGATCGAGTGCTCGAGAACACCACTATTGCTGGCAACACTGATTTCCACATCCTCCCCAACCGATTCGCGCAAACGCTCCGCGCTTGCGCTCATCCCTCGCACGAGTGGTACTCGCGGATCGCTATCGCGACCCGCGAGCAAGCGCGCGCCACCGCACAGTGGCGGCTTTTCGGGATAGTGAGTGGCGGCAACTCCGTGCGCTGCCCGATCTATCGAGCCACAAGAACTCTCTATGCAGTTCGGTGGTACTTCTTTCGCTCGAGGCCGTGGTTGCAAGCGCCCGGCGTAGCTTCTTACTCCCGACTGGTGTAGACCACCTATCATGGCTATCGACACAGTCCTCGTCGTGGGCGCGACGGGAACGCAAGGCGGTGCCGTCGCCCGGCACCTCCTCGAGCGGGATTTCGAGGTTCTCGCGCTGACTCGAGACAAGGACAAATACGAGTCACACCACCTCGCCGAGCGGGGGGCCGAACTCGTCGAGGGGTCGCTCGCGGAGAAAAACACCATCGAGCCGCTGGTCGAGGAGGCCGACGGCGTCTTTCTGATGACCAACTACTGGGAGCACGGTTACGACGACGAGGTCGCCCAGGGGCGAAACGCGGTCGAGTTGATCGACGAAGTGGGCGTCGAGCACCTCGTCTTCTCGTCGGTCGGCGGGGCCGACCGCGACACCGGGATCTCGCACTTCGACTCGAAGTGGGAGATCGAGGGGTTGATCGACGACCACGGTATTTCAGCGACGGTCGTCCGTCCCGTGTTCTTCGCTCAGAACTTCGAGGGCTTTCGCGACTCGATCGAAGACGGCACGCTCGCGATGGGACTCGAGCCCTCGAACCCCCTACAAATCCTCGACGTCGAGGATCTTGGCGCGTTCGTCGCGCAGGTGCTTTCCGACCCCGGCGAATACGAGGGCGAATCCTACGAACTGGCGAGCGACGAACTCCCGCTTCGCGCGATGGCGATTCGATTCGCCGACGCGCTCGAGCGACCCGTTCGCGCCCAGCACCTCTCGATCGACGACGTCGAGGAGAGCCAGGGCGAGGAGTACGCCGTGATGTTCGAGTGGTTCAACGACGCGGGCTACGAGTCGCCGATCGACGACCTCCGGGCGGAGTTCGACGTTTCGTTCAATCGCCTCGAGACCTACCTCGAGCGTGAGTGGCGCGAGTGACCGCTGTGTGCGCTGACGGACGTGATTTTGCAGACGACAGTCTCTCGAGTCGACACGCCGCCTCGTAACATTTACCGGAAAATAGTTCCTGAACCAGGTTCAAAGCCGGGCCGACACCGGTCATCACCGAACTCGTCGCGTTTCCCTCGAGGATTCAGTTCGTTCACCCGGCGACTGGATGTGGCAACATTTTCCTGATTACCCTAGCCCCGTCAGGGTTCGCCTGATTGCGGAAGGGTATAGGAGTAGAGTGCTAGTCTCCGATACCCGATGAGCGCGACAGTTATCTCGAGTACGGTAGCGGCTACTCGTCTTCTGACACGGCGGTGGTTTGCGTGAACACGACAGAGCAATACAAACAGAACAAACACCCCCTCGACGTCATCGACGACGTCTACGAGTACGCCGAGGACGAACTCACCTTCGAGGAGATCGAAGAGCGGGCGGGCGACGGTGAGTGGGAACGGCTGAAGTGGGCCGGCATGTACGCCCAGAAACAGGAGGGGTACTTCATGATCCGGACGAAGGTCCCCGGCGGCAAGCTCACGCCGGAGCAGGCCGAGGTCATCGGCGAGGTCACCGACGACCTCGCTGTCGCCCCCGAAGAGTACGGTGGCGAAGAGCAGAACGAACTCTGGGGCGACGCCTACCTCGACATCACGACTCGACAGGACATCCAGAAACACTGGATTCGCGTCGAGGACGTCCCGGAGATGTGGGACCGGTACGAAGAGGTTGGCCTGACGACGGTGCAGGGCTGTGGCGACGGCGCTCGAAACGTCCTCGGCTGCCCCGCGGCCGGACTCGACGATCACGAGTGCTTCAACGCACAGCCGGTCATCGACGCGGTCTCGGACTACTTCACCGGGAACCGCGAGTACGCCAACCTCCCGCGGAAGTTCAAGATGACGATCACCGGCTGTGCACACGACTGCGCGCAGTCCCAGATCAACGATATCGGACTCGTCCCCGCGAAAAAGGAGATCGACGGCGAGTACCTCTACGGATTCCACGCCCGCGTCGGCGGCGGTCTCTCCGACGGTCCGCGGATGGGTTCGGAACTCGATGTCTTCATCCAACCCGAAGACGCCGTCGAGTTCTGCCGCGCCGTCGCCCAGACGTTCAAGGAGATCGGCGACCGCAACAACCGCGGCGTCTGCCGCATGCGGTATCTCGTCCAACAGCTCGGTCCGGAGAAGTTCGAAGAAGCCATCCGCGACCGCTGTACGATCGACCTGTCCGACGCCGGCGAGAACCTGACCGTCGGCTACAAGGGCGACCACGTCGGCGTCCACGACCAGAAACAGGACGGTCTGAAGTACGTCGGCTTCAACGTGATCGCCGGCCGCATGGGCGGCGACGAGTTCGCCGAAGCCGCCCGCGCCGCGGAGAAGTACGGCACTGAGGACGCCTCCGTCCGCCTCGCGACCGACCAGAACTTCCTCATCACGCACATCCCCGAGGAGAACGTCGATGACCTGCTCGCAGAGCCGTTCGCCGCGGACTACCAGCCGGATCCCGGCCCGTTCTCCCGGGGCGCGGTCGGCTGTACGGGCAACGAGTTCTGTAACTACGCGATCATCGAGACCAAAAAGCGCACCAAGCGCTGGGCTCGAGAACTCGACGACCGTATCAATACGCCCGACGACCTCGATGTCGTCCGGATGCACATGTCCGGCTGCTCGGCCTCCTGTGCACAGCCACAGATCGCGGATATCGGTTTCCGCGGCGAGACCGTCAAACTCGAGGACGACGACTCACCCAACGAAGAAGGCGACAACCTCGTCGAAGGGATGGACTTCGGTCTCGGCGGCTCGCTCGGCGAGGACAACGAGTTCCTCGACTGGATCGAGCATGCAGTGCCGGCCGACTCGGTGATTCCGGCGCTCGAGCGGCTGTTCGACGCGTACGCCGACGAAAAGTACGACGACGAGCAGTTCTACGCCTGGTGTCGCCGCGTCGACAACGAGCGGCTGCGCTCGATCATGCAACAGGCCGACGCTCCCGTTGCAGGAGGTGTTGCCCATGGGGACTGATGGCGAGGACGAGCGAACGTTCCCGACCGTTCCCGAATCAAGCGGCGACGACGATGACGACGTTATCGTCCCCGAGACCAGCGGCCACGCGCCGCGGTCGCGAGCCGATACCGACAACGCCCGAGAGGGTGCGATTCAGCCCGCGAGCGGCGATTCCGACCCCGCTGGTGGAAGCTGCTCGCCAAACACCTGTACCTGCGGCGAGAAGACGCAGGAAAAGACCGTCGCAACTGACGGAGCGGGCGTCGCGAACGTCGACGAGATGGGCGAACTCGGCGACCTCGAGTTCACCGAACCCGCGGAGGGGATCAGCCAGGACGTCGACAACGGCGCGCCCGACGAGCGGGTCGGGGTTCCTGACGGCGTCGACCTCGAGACCCCCGAGTACTCGATCCGGTCGGAGATGAACGACATCGACACGCCGGACGACAAGACCTGGTTCATGGAACTTGACGAAGCCGTCATTGACGACGGCCGCTGTATCCAGTGTGGGACCTGTGTCGCCGCCTGTCCGTCCGACTCCATCGGAATCGGCGACGACGGCAAGCCAGAACTCGTCAAGATGTGTACCGGCTGTTCGCTCTGTTGGGACTTCTGCCCGCGCGGCGGACTGCGCTACGAGCGCCAGTGGAAGATCACCGGCGGCGACGACAACGTCAAGGGCGCCGGCGACCCGATCACGGAGTTCTCCGCGCGGGTCGACGAGGACTGGACGAAAGACGCCCAGGACGGCGGCGTCGTCACGACGGTCCTCTCGCACCTCCTCGAGGCGGGCGAGATCGACGGCGCGCTCGTCGCGACCGAAAGCGAGGAGGAACCGTGGAAGGCCGAGAGCTATCTCGCGACCAGTCACGAGGACCTGATCGAGAACGCCGGAACCATCTACAACCAGACGATGGCGCTCGGCAACCTGAATCTCGACCAGTGGGAGCACAAGCTCCCCGACAAACCGTTCGACGACATCAGTCTCGCGCTCGTCGGAACGCCGTGTGAAATCGAGGGCATCCGCGCCCTACAGGACTTCGAGTGGGACTACCAGGCCCAGAACGAGGGCGTTCGCGCGATCGATTACACGATCGCGTTGATGTGTACGAAGAACTTCAACTACTACAGCCTCATGGGCGAGCAGCTAGAGGAGCAGCGAGACATCTCGCTCGACGAGGTCGGCAAAATGGACGTCCTCCACGGGAAGCTCATGGTCTACGACAACGACGGAGAGATGATTCTCGACGAGGACATCGAGAACTTCCACGACGCCGCACTCAAAGGCTGTGACGAGTGTGCGGACTTCACCGGCTTCTGTGCCGACCTCACCGTCGGCTCGGTCGGTTCCTCCGACGAGTACTCGAGTGTCATCGTCCGAACCGAACAGGGTATGAAAGCCTGGGAGATCACCGAACCCGACCTGGACTACCACGACCTAGAGGACAAGTCCGCGGTCGGCAAACTACAGGGCTGGGACAAGAAGAAGGCCTTCGAAAGTCTCGAACGGCCGTTCGATCCCGACGCACCTCGGTTCATCGACTACACGGACCACGCGGAGAACTACGGCACCGAGTTGAACCCGCACGACTACGGTCACTAACCGGTCCGCTCCCGTTCGATTTCCTTGTTTTTGCGGCATTCTTCCTGTCCACGCTGACTGGTCCAATCCCGTGCAGTGGACTTATCGACGGACGGGCGGAAGTGAGAGTATGGCGTCTACAATTCGAATCGCGACGCTCGCTGACGCCGACGCGATTCGCGACATCTACGCCCCGTTCTGCGAGGGGTCGGCGGTTACGTTCGAGGAATCGGTCCCCACCGAAGCCGAGGTGGCAGCGCGCATCGAGTCGACGCTCGAGACCTACCCGTGGCTCGTCTGCGAGCGCGACGACGAAGTCGTCGGCTACGCCTACGCGAGCGCGCTGCGCCCGCGTCGGGCCTACGAGTGGGTCGTCGAACTCTCGGTCTACGTCGCCGACGGTGCTCGTGGCGATGGGATCGGCCGCGGGCTGTACGCGTCGCTGTTCGCAATTCTCGAGCGCCAGGGCGTCTGTGATGCTTACGCCGTGACGACGCTGCCAAACCCGGAGACGGTCCGGTTTCACGAACGCCTCGGCTTCGAGCGGTTAGTCGACTTTCCGCGGGTCGGATACACGCAGGGCGAGTGGCACGACGTGCGTTGGTGGCGACGGCCGATTGCGACGAAACCCGAGTCCCCGCCCCGTCCAACCCCGCTTCCAGACGTTCGCGACTCGCCCGACTGGGCGGAACTGGTCGTGACGGGTGAAACGCACCTCGAGTCGGCATAATGGCCCCGGCCTGGCGTGTGCGCGCGAGCGGCGTTTCGTCCAAAGCGATTTATCCGACCACCTCGTGATATCGCCCATGAATCCATCGACGTGGCGAACCTACCTCGTCACTCAGTCGTCGCTGTCGGAGGGCAGACCGACCCCCGAGATCGTCCGGGCTGCGATCGACGGCGGGATCGACGCCGTCCAGCTCCGAGACAAAGGTCTCGAGGCGCGGGATCGATACGAGATCGGCCTCGAGTGCAGGGAACTCACCGACGCGGCGGGCATCGATCTGATCGTCAACGACCGGGTCGACCTCGCGCGGGCGATCGACGCCGACGGCGTGCACCTCGGCCAGTCGGATCTCCCGGTCGCGGTCGCTCGAGACCTGCTCGGACCCGACGCGATCGTCGGCTGTTCGGCGTCGACGGTTGCGGAGGCGACGCGGGCCGAGGCCGACGGCGCGGATTACCTCGGCGTCGGCGCGATCTACGGGACGTCTTCGAAGGACGTCGAGAAGTCGAAAGACGGCGTCGGCCCCGATCGGATTCGCGACGTCGTCGACGCGGTGTCGATACCGGTCGTCGGAATCGGCGGCATAACCGCCGAAAACGCGGGGCCGGTCGTGCGGTCGGGCGCGACGGGCGTCGCGGTCATCAGCCAGATCACGGCGGCCGCCGATCCGCGCGCGGCGACCGAATCGCTCGCCGAAGCCGTCGAGTCGGCCCGGACGAACGACGGGCCACCGGGAAACGGACCGGCGGCCGTCGACAGGGGTGGTGCTCGATGACCGAACTCGGTACCGCGACGAGTGCGGACCTCGAGCGCGCACTCGAGCAGCTCCGAGAGGCGGAACCGCTCGTCCAGGCGTTGACGAATCAGGTGACGATGAACGACGTTGCGAACCTCATCCTCCACTGGGGCGCGCTGCCGGTCATGGCCGATTCGCCCGGCGACGCGGGCGAGATGGCCCAGATAGCGGGTGGGGTTCTCATCAACGCCGGGCAGATCGAGGAGTACAAAGTCGAGGCGATGGTCGAGGCCGGACGGGCGGCGAACGACCGCGGAGTCCCCGTCGTCCTCGATCCGGTCGGCGTCGGGTCGACACCATCCCGAAAGGGCGTCGCCGAGCGGCTCCTCTCGGAAGTCGACTTCGCCGCGATCAAGGGTAACTACGGCGAGATCAGCGCGCTCTCGGGTGTCGAGGCGGACGTCAAGGGCGTCGAATCGATCGGCGACTACGACGACATCGACGAGACGGCTCGCTCGCTCGCGGATTCGACGGGCGCGGTCGTCGTCGCCTCCGGCGTCGAAGACGTCGTCGTGGACGCCGATAACGCGGTCTCCGTCTCGGCCGGTCACGAGATGATGGGCGAAGTCGTCGGCACCGGCTGTATGCTCGGCGCGACCCTCGCCGCGTTCTGTGGCGCACTCGAGGACGACCGCGCCGGAGCGCTTTTCGGGACGCTCGCGTTCGGACTCGCCGGCGAACGCGCGACCGATCTGTCGTACAACGGTCCCGCGAGCTACAAAACGAACTTCCTCGATACCGTCGCCGAATTCTCCCCCGCGACCGTCGATGAGATCGACCTCGAGGGCCGGGTGACCCGACTCGAGTGAGAGCTCGGCGATCCGGCTCGTAGACTCGACCCGAGTGCGCGCCCTCGAGTGGCGCTCGGTCGATTCGATTCGAGTGACGCGGTTCGCGTACCCCACTTCGGTCGATCGAAGTCTCCAACAGCTATGTCCCTCGAGCGTGAACGCCACTCTGTACCAATGACACGAACTGCGCTCGAAGCGGCGGCCCAGTCACTATCGGACGCGGCGGATGCGGCAGATAGCGACGAAGCCAGCGACCGACTGGAAACGCAATCGACCAAACTCGAACAGCTCGCGACGGCCGACCGCGGTCCCGACCACGGCCGACTCGCTCGACACGAACACATCCTCAACGAAATCGCCGACGAGCAAGGCGGCGCGGTCGCGGACCGCGTCGAGGACGCCCTCGATTCGATCCACGAGTTCCGGGAGACGCTCGAAGGCGTCTGAGCGGGCGAAAAACGATCGAATCGGTTTCGAATTAGCAGACGGGTTTCGGGTTCGCGCCCATCGCCTCGAGGCTCTCGACGTACTCGCCGTAGGCGGCCTCGATGGCGTCGGTCGCGGCCTCTTCTGCTCGAGCCCACTCGTCGTCGCCGTCACAGACCGTCTCGAGCAGGTCGCTCACCCGCTCGATCTGGTCGTCTAAATCGTCGCCGAAATCGCGAAACAGCTGTGCGCTCTGTGGGTCCGCGTTACCGACGAAGAAGCCGACGACCTGTTCTTTCGAGCGCTTGCTCGCGAGGATGCGGCCGGCGAACGCGCCGGCGCGAGGGATGGTCGACTCGAGCCCGCGGAGGTACTCGTGAAGCGCGGGGACCTCCTCCGGTTCGTACTCTTCGAGCCGTTCGGAGACGGTTTCGTAGTGGTTTCGTTCCTCTTCGGCCGTGGTTTCGAACGCCTCGCGGGCCCGATCGTTCGACTCGTCTCCCGCCCACTCCTCGAAGGTCTGCCACGCGGCGTACTCGGCGTCGGCGGTCGCCTCGAGAACGGGTTCCGTGTCGATGTCGCCGTCCGTGCTCGCGTACAGCGACTTCGAGGATCCCAGTCGGGACAGGGCGGTCTGATTGTGCTCGCGAACGCGGTCGAGGACTGTCTCGGCATCCGTCATGGCTCCCGTTTCGACCGGCGGCGAGTTAGGTGTGTCGTGTCGATTCCGCGCAGGCCCCGCAGACGTCGCCGTCGTTTTGCGGTCCCTACCGTCCGGTACGCACCCCCTTCCGTTGGCTTCACGGACAGTAACGACGCGATAACAATCACTTCATCCGGACTGTTCTCGATCGGACAATGAAACGACGAACCTATCTCGTGACGGCGGCCGGTGCGGTCGCGCTCGCAGGCTGTGCGGGTTCGGATACCGACTCGGACGACGAAAACGAGGACGATCCGAACGACGATACGCCCGAAGACCACGGCGGCGACGGCCCCGACGACGAGACCGGAACCTTCGACGACTTCGAGGACCTCGAGTACTGGTTCACGAAGCAGGGAACCATGTCCGCCGACGAAGACCGATCGGCCGTCGGTTCCCAGTCGGTCAAACTCGAGGCGTCCATGTCCGACAGGGGCGTGATGATCTCGCGCACGTTCGACTCCCCGCAGGACTTCTCCGAGATGGTTCCCGGTATGGCGGTCGCCTCGGAGGTCGAGTTGAACCCGATTATCCAGCTGTCGGACGACAGCGGTGACCGGATCGAGTACCGCGGACGCGTCGATCCCGACCTGCCGTTGATTCGGTACAACTTCGGCGTCAGCAAGATCGTCGGCGACCCGACCCTCTCCGAGATCACCTCCATTCAGATCACGACCTGGACGGGCACCGAGAAGGAGCGAACGTTCTGGTGTGACGACCTCTACTTCGTCCCGCGCCTCGAGACGGGGACGGTGCTGGTGCAGTTCGATTACGGGTACGAGACGACTTACACCGAGGGGTACTCGGTCCTCGAGGAGTACGACGTTCCGGCGACGGCGTTCGTCAACACCGATTACGTCGGGAACGACGATCGAATGGATCTGGGACAGCTCGAGGAACTCCACGACGACGGCTGGACCATCGCCAGCCAGTCGGCGACGACCGCCGACCTGACCGAATCCGACGATCCCGCCGCCCAGATTCAGTCGGGCGTCGAGTGGCTCGAGGAGAACGGATTCGAAGACGGCGCGGATTACTTCGCGTACCCGCTCGGCCGCTTCGACGAAGCCGCCGTCGACGCCGTCGAGAGCCATCACGATCTCGGGTTCGCGAACGGGTACGGCGTCGGCGGCGAGATTACCAACACGCAGCTCTGTCCGCGCGTCGGCAACCCCGACGTGGACGACGCCGAACAGTTGCTCGAGCGAACCGCCGAGATGAACGGCCTCACGACCATCTACTACACCGAACTCGACGACGACCGTCTCGATTCGTTCGAAGAGACGATGGCAACGCTCAGCGAGATGGAATCGGACGGCGACCTCGAGGTCGTTCTTCCGAGCGACGTCGAAGAAAAATACGTGTTCTAACTCGGCTGTGGTGCGGGCCGACTTAGTTGTCGGCTTTGCCCGTTCCGCGGGTCGGCTCCGCCTCCCCGCTCCATCTCGAGGCCTCGTTCCCGTTGGTCACTCGGCCTCGCCCGTCTCTACCGGCGCGTTGACGAGATTACCCCACTCGGTCCAGGATCCGTCGTAGTTGACGGCGTCCTCGTAGCCGAGCAGTTCGTGCAGTGCGAACCAGGCGACGGACGATCGCTCGCCGATTCGGCAGTAGGCGACGGTCGTCTCGTCGCCGTCGATGCCCTTCTCGGCGTACAGTTCCTCGAGTTCCTCCTGGCTCTTGAACAGGCCGTCGTCGTCGGTGACCGCCGCCCAGGAGATGTTCTGGGCGCCGGGGACGTGGCCGCCGCGCTGGGCCGTCTCCTGGAGTCCTGGCGGCGCGAGGATGTCCCCGCGGAACTCCTCGGGCGAGCGAACGTCGACGAGCGGAACGCCGCGTTCGATCGCGTTCTCGACGTCTTCGCGGTAGGCGCGAATGCTCTCGCGCGGGCCGGCCGCGTCGTACTCGACGGCCGAGAAGTCCGGCTCCTCGTCGGTCGTCGGATAGTCGTTCTCGAGCCAGTACTCGCGGCCGCCGTCGAGCAGATAGACCTCGTCGTGGCCGTAGTACTTGAACTGCCAGTAGGTGTAGGCGGCGAACCAGTTCGAGTTGTCCCCATAGAGGACGACGGTCGAGTCCTCGGAGATGCCGTGACTGCCCAGCAGGTCCTCGAAGTCTTCCTTCTCGAGGATGTCCCGTCGCGTCTGGTCCTGGAGCTGAGTCTCCCAGTTGAACCCGATCGCGCCCGGCGCGTGGGCGTCGTCGTACGCTTCCGTGTCGACGTCGACTTCGACCAGTCGCAGGTCGGAATCGTCGCTTTCGAACTGGTCGAGTCGGTCCTCGACCCAGTCAGCCGTTACGAGTACGTCGTTGGCGTATTCTGTTGCCATACACGCCCGTAGGGACCTGACCCACATAGTTCCCCTTCTAACCGGATAATGCAGTCACCGCTTCATTTTACAGGATGATTTTGCCGGATTAGAGCGCGACGAACGATCGCGTACGGTTGAAACGGCCACATTCGGCGCTTTCAGCCCCTTACTTAAATCCAGTCGGACAGACGAGGGCTCGCCCGTCCACTGATGCGGATATATTTGCCACAACCTCGGCACCGACGAGAGCGGTGCCGGAACCGGTGGCCTCTCGAGGCTGCGTCGAGATGGTCTCCTCAATGGACGACGCCTACGTCGTTTCGCCGGAGTGGACCGAAGCACACCTTGAGGATCCGTCCGTTCGACTCGTCGACGTGCGAGACGCCTGGGAGTTCGACGCCATCGGACACGTTCCGGGTGCCGTCAACGTTCCGTTCGACAGTTATCGCGACGAGGACAGCGACGAACCGGGAACGCTCCCCGGCGCGACGGCGTTCGCCGACCTCCTCGAGGCCGCCGGCATCGAACCCGACGACACCATCGTCGTTTACGACGACATGCACGGCGTGTTCGCCGCCCGGTTCGTGCTGACCGCGCGGGTCTACGGCCACGAGGACGTTCGGCTCTTAGACGGCGACTTCAGCGCGTGGAACCGCGAGCGAGAGACGACGAGCGACGAGCGCGAATTCGAGCCCTCGAGCTACGACCCCGAGCCGCTTTCCGCCGAGGAGAGCCCGCTGATCGACCTCGAAGGAGTCGAGGCCGCGCTCGAGCGCGATGCGATCTTCGTCGACACCCGCGAGCGAGACGAGTACGAGGAGGCTCGCCTGCCCGGCGCGGTTCGCTTCGACTGGCGCGAGGTCGTCGACGACGAGACGCGCCGACTCAAGCCCGAGGCCGAACTCGAGGAGCTACTCGCCGAGCACGGCATCACGCCCGACCGGGAGATTATCCTCTACTGTAACACGGCGCGGCGGATCAGCCACACCTACGTCGTCCTCCGGGCGCTGGGCTACGAGAACATCGGGTTCTACGAGGGGAGCCTCACCGAGTGGATCGCCGCGGACGGCGCGCTCGAGTCCGGCAGCGAGTAGCGCTTGTGAATGAGTAGCGTTTGCGGGCTACTCGAGGTACATGACTGGCGATGGGCCTGCGTGTGCAGGCCGAGGGCGTTTTTCTGGGAGACGCTTTGGGTTACTCGAACCAATGTCTACGACTGATACCCGAGCGGAGACGCTCAAGAAAGCGAGCACCGTAACGACAGTGATCGACGCGATGGTCGAATTCGCGAAGGGACGTCGGGTCGGCGGCCTCGTACTGCTGGGCGCTGCCGCTCTCTCCTCGCGCGTTCCGGGAGTCGGAACGGCGGCTTCGATCTTGCTCCGTGCGTCTCGCCGATTCCGCTGAGTGCTGAGACACGTATCACCGGCCGTCACCCGTCAGAACGGACGATGCGGTCGCTGTCGTTTTCTACCGATTCATCACAGCGAAACCGCGTGATCTGGAATCGCTATAGCCCGCTCACGTCCCGCCAGTCCGGCGTCGTCGAGTAGGGCCTCGAGGCAACCTCGTCGAACGCCGCGAGCACGACCTCGTTCAACGCGGGGTGGACGTGGACCGTCTCGGCGATATCGGCCACCGTCCCGTCGCCGCGCTGGACGGCGACGGCGACCTCGTGGATCAGCGTCGAGGCCTGCGGGCCGACGATGTGACAGCCCAGTATCGTCCCGTCTGAATCCGCGAGCACCTTGACGAATCCATCGTCGGACGCGAGGACCGTCCCCATCGGTGCGGTGCCGTAGGGGGCCGTCGCCGCCTCGTACTCCCGGTCGTCCTCGGCGAGTTCGGACGCCGTTTTCCCGAGGCTCGCGACCTGCGGCGACGTGAAAATCGCGTGGGGGACGCCCGTATAGTCGACCGCCCGCTGGTCGTCGTCCAGCACGTTCGCAGAGACGAGTTCCGCCTCGTAATCGGCGACGTGTTTGAACGGGAACTGCCCGACGACGTCGCCGAGCGCCCAGATCCCGTCGACGTCTGTCTCGAGCGTCTCGTCGACAGAGAGCGAGCCGTCGTCGGCCGCCTCGAGGCCCGTCTCCTCGAGGTCGAGCGTGTCCGTGTTCGGTCGCCGGCCGGCCGCGACGAGGAGGTCGTCGGCCTCGAGTTCTTCCGACGCGTCCTCTTCATCCCCGCTTTCCGCCGATTCGACGGTCACGGAGACGCCCCCGTTTCGACTCGAGACGGCCGTCGCCTCGAAGCCCGTATAGAGGTCGCAGTATTCCTCGAGCGAGTCCGTGACGACCGCGCTCACGTCGTCGTCTTCTCTCGGGACGAGCCGATCGCTTCGCCCGACGATCGAGACCTCGGCGCCGAGCGCCCCGAAGAAGTAGCCGAGTTCGGCTCCGATGTAGCCGCCGCCGACGATCACGAGGCGGTCGGGCCGTTCGTCGAGATACAGCGCGTCGTCGCTGGTCAGATACTCGAGGTTCTCGAGTCCGTCGATCGGCGGTGCCGTCGGTCTCGAGCCGACGGCGACGATCACGTCCTCGCCCCGGATTCGCCGTCCGTCGGCGTCGGCACCGCCGTCCTCGCGTTCGGGATCGACGAGTTCGACCGTCCGCTCGTCGACGAACCGTCCCGCCGCGTCGTAGAGCGTGACCCGCTCGTTCGCCTCGAGGCTCTCGCGCTGCCGGTCCGCCTTCTCGAAGACGGTTTCGTGGATCGCGTCGGTGATTTCGCCGTACGCGACTCCGTCGAGTTCGGCGTTGATCCCGAACCGATCCGCGCGCTGGATCTCCGCGATGACGTCCGCGCGGTGGATGAGTCCCTTCGAGGGCACGCAGCCGCGAGTGATGCAGGCCCCGCCGAGCGGCCCGGGTTCGAGGACGGCCGCCTCGAGCCCCGTTTCGGCCCCTGCCGTCGCGACCTGCGAGCCCGACCCGCCCCCGAGGACGACGATGTCGTAGTCTTCCATACGCGGCTCTCGACCACGGGGACGGCCAAATAACTGGCACCTGCTTACTGTCTCGAGGCGTATTTCTGGGCTTAGAGCCAACTGTCGCCGTCGTCGTCCTGTGAGCCCTCGTGGTAGGTCTCGAGCGTCGCTGCGAGGTTCTCGAGGGCGGCTTCTTCGGTCTGTCCCTGGCTCGAGACCCCGGTTTCCGTGTCCTCCGCGATGTAGAGTTCGTTCTCGACGGTCACGGTGATCGAGTCGTCGTCCGCGAGGTCGCTCGCGTCTCGTGCGTCGTTGGTCATACGCGATGCTATCGGCGGTGGCGTCAAATATCTGCTGACAGCGGGTTCGTACTCGAGTGGTGATTCCTCAACCTTCACAAACAGTTGACTTCGATGGTGGGTGATATACGACAGTTCGCATGGTATTCCTTTCTCTTCAGACTGAATTATCCGTTCGCTTCACGTGCCTATCCCTCAGACGTGACGAAGAGGACGACGAGTGCCAGTCCAAAAGATGTCGCCGACAGCGGTTTCCAGTTCCCTGTCTTTCCTACGTGATAGGTGGCTGCACAAACTGCTAAAATTCCTACCAGAGACATAGCTATTTCCACTTTCTCGTCAACGACGAGTTTCGGTACTGAACCCCCAGTCATGAGAGGACATATTAGAATATTTGATTTTAATCGTTATGATTTCTCAGCTGCTTGCGACAAGTTCTTCACCTGTACTTATCGTTCGTCGAGTAGTCGTGGAGTAGCAATGTGGACTGTTCTATGATATCTCTGTTGCTGTGTTGTTCCCAACTATCGTCACATTCAGTTTCTCTCTCGAGTCCGATGACAACGAGTACACCACTCGCACCGACGACACTGACTTCCACACCGTTCACGGGTCACTTCGTTCCCCGTTCACAACTCAAGATTCTCACATCGTGCAAATCTCGCTCTCCCCAACCGATTCACTCACTCACAGGCTCACGACTTCGTCGCTCGCTGTTCTGCGACGCGTTGCGTCGCGCTCCGCTCGCTCATCCCCTGGAAGAGGCTTCACGACTTCCAAGCCATTCGGTCACTGCGTGACCGAAGACCTCGAACATCGTTGGATCGACCCTCGCGTTGCTCGGTGCGATCCAGCGTGCGCCACCGCCGGTGGATCGCCGGCTAGTTGATTCGGTGGAAGCTAATCCGGTGGAAAGCTGATTCGATGGAACACTGACCACCACAGAAAAAGGCTTTAACGCCGCCGTCTCGTACACCGAGCAAATGGTACTCGACGATCTCGGGAGTTCCCTTCGGGGCACCCTCGATAAACTCCGCGGGAAGTCACGGATCAGCGAAGAGGACGTCGAGGAGATCGTCAAGGAGATCCAGCGATCGCTGCTCTCCGCCGACGTCGACGTCTCGCTCGTCATGGAGCTGTCGGACAACATCGAGCGGCGGGCGCTCGAGGAAGAGCCACCCGCCGGGACGCCGGCGCGCGATTTCGTCCTCCGCATCGTCTACGAAGAACTGGTCGATCTCATCGGCGAGTCGACCGACCTCCCGCTCGAGGAGCAGACGATCCTGCTCGCGGGGCTGCAGGGGTCGGGGAAGACGACCTCCGCGGCGAAGATGGCGTGGTGGTTCTCGACGAAGGGGCTCCGTCCCGCTGTCATCCAGACGGACACCTTCCGGCCCGGCGCGTACGAACAGGCCGAGCAGATGAGCGAGCGCGCGGAGGTCGAGTTCTACGGCGACCCCGACGGCGAGGACCCCGTCCAGATCGCCAGAGACGGGCTCGAGGCGACCAGCGACGCGGACGTCCACATCGTGGACACGGCGGGTCGCCACGCGCTCGAGGACGACCTGATCGACGAGATCGAGCAGATCGAGGGCGTCGTCGAGCCGGATCGATCCCTGCTCGTGCTGGACGCGGCGATCGGTCAGGGCGCGAAAGACCAGGCCCAGCAGTTCGACGAGTCGATCGGCATCGACGGCGTCGTCATCACGAAACTCGACGGGACGGCGAAAGGTGGCGGGGCGCTGACGGCGGTCGACCAGACCGATTCCTCGATCGCGTTCCTCGGTACCGGCGAGGAGGTACAGGACGTCGAACGGTTCGAACCCGACGGCTTCATCTCGCGGCTGCTCGGGATGGGCGATCTCGGCCAGCTCGCCGAACGCGTCGAGCGCGCGATGTCCCAGACCGAGGACGAAGAGGAAGACTGGGATCCCGAGGACATGCTGCAGGGCTCGTTCACCCTGAACGACATGCAAAAGCAGATGCAGGCGATGAACAACATGGGACCGCTGGATCAGGTCATGGACATGATCCCCGGCTTCGGCGGCGGGATCAAAGACCAGCTGCCCGACGACGCGATGGACGTCACCCAAGAGCGCATGCGGACCTTCGAGGTCATCATGGACTCGATGACCGACGCCGAAAAGGAGTATCCGAAGGCCATCGGCGCGAGTCAGGTCCAGCGGATCGCCCGCGGCTCGGGGACGGACGAAGAGCAGGTTCGAGAGCTGCTCGAGCAGTTCAAGATGATGGAGCGGACGATCAAGCAGTTCCAGGGCATGGGATCGGAAAAGGAGATGCAGCGGATGATGCAACAGATGCAACAGGGCGGTGGCGGCGGAGGCGGCGGCATGGGCGGTATGGGCCCGTTCGGATAACCGCGAGCTGACCCGAGTATCGAGCGAACCGAGAACGGAGCGCTCGAGTTGTTCGCTCGTAATCACGTCGGCCATCAGTTTCATACCACCGTAGACGCGTGGGCCAGTATGAATCGACGTCAGTATCTCTCGACCGCGGGCGGTCTCGCCGTCGTCTCTTCTCTCGCCGGCTGTCTCGGCGATGTCCTCGGCTCCGAGGATGGCGAACAGCTTCCGGATGACCACCGCGACGAAGCGCGCGCTATCAACCGCGCGGTCGGCAAGTTGAACAAGGCCGCAATCTCGATCGAAGGCGCCGAAAGCGGCCTCGAGAACCCGACCGAAGCCGACTTCTCGGCCGACGAACCCCGATCGTTTATCGATGCGGCTCGAAGCGAACTCGAGTCGGTCGAGGACTCGGCCATCGCCGCGGAACTGGCCAGCTACGCCGACGTCCTCGAGGCGATGATCGCCGTCCTCGAGACCCTCACGGACGACTCGCTCGCGGCGGACGTCGAGGCAATTTCCGGTGAAATGGCGGGCGGCGACACGTCGACTGTCGAGGACACCCTCGAGACCCATCGCGAGTCGATCGACGGGGCTCGCGAGAATTACGACGGCGCGGTTGCGACCCTCGAGAACCTCGACCGAGACCGACTCGAGGAACACTCGGTCGTCGATCTCGACCGCGTCGAGTCGGGAATCGAAACGATCGGTAACGTGCTCGGCTCCGTCGAGTCGATACTGTCGGGCTACGACTCGATGCTCGCCGGCCACGAATCGCTCGGGGAGGGCGAGGAACGCTTCGACGGGGGCGAGTACGAACGCGCGGCGACGGCCTTCGAGAGCGCGGCAGATTCGTTCGGCGACGCGACGGAGACGTTCGCCGGCGAGGCGTCGGACGCGCCGTCCGGCCTCGCGGAGTACGCCGAGACCGCCCACTGTCAGAGCGGTCACCTCGAGACCGCCGCGACGGAGTTCGCCGAGGGCGCGACCGCTGCCGATAACGCCAATATCGCTGACGCACAACAATCCCAAAGCGACGGCGAAGACGCCCTCGAGGCCGCCGAGAACTGCTAACGCCGCTGAATTAACAGAAGACTGCGACGATCAGCCGTCGACCGGCCGCCCGTCTTCGGTCGGCGGCGCGACGTGATCGACGTACTCCTCGAGCGTCGGTTCGTCGACGCGCACGCGGACCGCGATTTCGCCGAGTTCGTCGGGTTCGCCGACGGAGAAGTTCACCCTGTTTTCGAACGCTGCCTGCTTTTTCAGCGCGAAGCTGAAGGTCTGTCCCTCCCGATTCGAGAAGAACTCGCCGCGGGCGGTGTCGAGGATCTCTTGTCGGTGCAGGAGCTCCGAAAACTGCTCCATCGAGTGCGCTTCGCCCCTGATCTCGCCGAGGCTCTCCTCTAGGTCGGCGTTCGGGAAGACGTTCCGCACGGCGTCGGCGACTCGAGCGGTGACCTCGGTGTCGTAGACCGGTGCTGTGATCTCGATGTCGATGCGATAGATTTCGGTTTGCGTTGCGCTCATGAATTGTGCACCCGTCGTTCGCCGTCTCGGATGATGGTTCGGATTCGATCGTGAAACGCCTCGAGCGAGTCGGTGTTTTCGACGACCACGTCCGCTCGCTCCATCGCGTCGTCCATGCCGAAACCGCGCTCGCGCTCGTCGCGCGCCGCGAGCCCTTCGCCGCCGTCGTCCTCGTCTGCGTCGCGACCGCGCGCGTCGATTCGCTCCGCGCGGAGGTCGAAGGGAGCTTCGATACTGACCAGCGTGAACTCAGCGCC
Organism: Halostagnicola kamekurae; assembly: GCF_900116205.1. Taxonomy (NCBI): domain Archaea; kingdom Methanobacteriati; phylum Methanobacteriota; class Halobacteria; order Halobacteriales; family Natrialbaceae; genus Halostagnicola; species Halostagnicola kamekurae. The sequence continues at coordinate 371,417 of NZ_FOZS01000001.1, forward strand.
GAACCGCTCTTCGAACGCGTCGACCTCGACGCCCGACCGGATGCCATCGACGAGGACGGCCTCGTGGTCCTCGAGGCGGTCCTCGATCATCGGCAGCGACCGCTGGGCGATCGCCGCCGGGCCGTTCTCCTCGCGAAGCGCTTGCGCGACGGTGCCGTGATCTTTCGCGGGATCGAGTCCGCGGTCGGCGGTCTCCTGACGGACGACGTCGCCCATCGTCACGACAGGAATTCCCTCCTCGCGTGCGACGGTGGCTGCCTCGCCCTTGCCGCTGCCGGGCAATCCCACCGTTCCGATGACGTGCATCGGGGAGAGATACAGGCGAAGGCCGCATAAGGGCTGTGTCTCGTCGGCCGGACTACAGTGACTCGGTGGGGACCGTCTCGAGCGGTTCCTCCGTCAGTCTCGATCACCCGTGACTCGAGGATTCCTGACAGCGACCGAGCCACCGCCTCCGGTCGTCGCGTCGCGCTATCGGGTCCGCGGCTGAGGGAAATCCCAACTGCTTATGGCCTTTGGGGGGTGAACCGTACTCGAGGGCACATAGCTCAGTCTGGATAGAGCGTCGGACTTCTAATCCGACGGTCGTGGGTTCGAATCCCATTGTGCCCGTGAGAAGACGCCGAGCACCGGCGAAGCGCGTCGAACGGACCACGATGGGTTCGAATCAGAGAGCACCTCGCTGCGACCGTGGTTCGAATCCCATCGTATCTTCTATAAAACAATAGCTCAGGCGTTCTCCCTGTTCGTCAGCCTCGAATTGGTTGGCATAGACGTCCGGGAGGGTTCGTTTCGGTTTCATTCAGAAATTCGGATTTCTCGAGCTACGTACAATCCCCTTCGTCTGCTAGCGTTTTCTATCGCTCACCACAGCGTTCCGAATCGAACGATTCTGTCCCTGTTACGGAAGAACGACCTCGAGACTCCCCCGACGGTGAGCACGCGCGAGAGTTTTTAATAGAAAACGAAGAAGGCTTCCACAGAACTGGTCGAACCGGGCGGATCGCGAGCCAGCGCCGACAGTGGATCTCGAGCGCCTTCGCGATCGACAATCGCATCTACTCTCGCAATACCGTCCGTTCACAGGCTGTTCCACCAATGGATCTGAACGCACTTACACTCGAGCGAGCGGAATCGGCGGACGAACGCGCGGTGAGCCCCGTCATCGGCATCGTCCTCATGGTCGGGATCACCGTGATTATGGCCGCGATTATCGGCGGACTCGTCATGGGACTGGTCCCCGACCAGCCGTCACAGCCGACGGTCACCCTCGAGTTTCAAGAACACAACGAGACGGTGACGATCGCCCACGCCGGCGGTGACGACTTCGACGCCGCGGGGGTAACGATCACCGGGAACGGGATGACCGGTGAGATTTCCGCAACGACGGGCGACGACAGCGGCGGCGTCGAGAGCAACTCGTGGGATAACTCGACCTCGACCGGCGATTCGATCACGCTCGCTGAAGACTCAGACGGGGGGCTCGATTCGGACGGCGGCGAAATACAGGTCGTCTGGAACGCGAACGACCGGAGCACCATTCTGGACCGATTCGAGTACGGTGGGGCGGACTGAGCTAGGCGGATCTCGACCGGGTCCCGCCACGGACAGCTGCGGCTCGGTCGCTCGAGGTGATGTTCCCCGCTCGATTTTATTAGTGTACTCGTGGTCCGTCTCGATGCAATGTCACCAATGCTCGAAGACCGCGTTGCGGTAATCACCGGCGCATCGAGTGGGAACGGCCGAGCGATGGCTCGGCGATTCGCGAGCGAAGGGGCTGACATCGTGATCGCGGATATTCAGGAGGAACCGCGGGAGGGCGGCGAACCCACGCACGAGCTGATCGACACCGAAACGGACGCCAGCGCGACCTACGTCGAGTGCGACGTCACGAGTCGGTCGGACCTTGAGGACGCCGTCGACGCCGCCGAGGAGTACGGCGGGGTGGACATCATGGTGAACAACGCGGGGATCTTCCACGAGGACGAGTTCCTCGAGATCGACGAGGAGACCTACGACCGGATGATGGACATCAACGTCAAGGGAACTTTCTTCGGGGCGCAGGCTGCAGCCAAACGAATGGTCGACGCCGACGGCGGGTCGATCATCAACCTCTCGTCGGTCGCGGGACTCGAGGGGTCGGCCGATTACATCACCTACTGTGGAACCAAGGGTGCAATTCGACTGTTGACCTACGCGATGGCGTCGAACCTCGGCCCGGAGGGGATTCGCGTCAACGCTATCCATCCCGGCCTGATCGAGACGACGATGACCACGGAGGACGTCGAGATCATGGGGACCGATGCAGAAGAGGGGTTCGTGCAGGCGATTCCCTCGAGGCGCGCGGGCCAACCCGAGGACGTCGCCGACGCCGCGTTGTACCTCGCGAGCGACCTCTCCGATTACGTCACCGGCGAATCGCTCGTCGTCGACGGCGGGATGACGAACACGCAGTAGCTCGAGTAGTCCGCTCGGAACCGCTCGGCGCAAAAACTTCGATGAAAAAGCTGCGATTCACTCCGTTCGTCGCAGTCGCTATTCTTCGAAGACGAATGTCCCGTTCTCTTGAACGACCTCGCCGTCGACCTCGATGAACGAATCACTCCGAACTTTTTCCGTTCGGGTTGTCTTCGACAACCGCTCACGCAAAAACTTCGATGAAAAAGCCGCGACTCACTCCGTTCGTCGCAGTCGCTATTCCTCGAAGACGAACGTCCCGTTCTCTTGAACGATCTCGCCATCGACTTCGATGAACGAATCACTCCGAACTTTTTCCGTTCGGGTTGTCTTCGACAACCGCTCACGCAAAAACTTCGATGAAAAAGCCGCGACTCACTCCGTTCGTCGCAGTCGCTATTCCTCGAAGACGAACGTCCCGTTCTCTTGAACGACCTCGCCATCGACTTCGATGAACGAATCCTCGCTCATATCCACGATCATGTCGACGTGGACCGCGGAATCGTTCTGTTCGTTGTCCTCGCCGACGGTGTCGTCGTAGGCTCGACCGACGGCCATGTGGACGGTGTCGCCCATCTTCTCGTCGAACAGCATGTTGTAGGTGAACTGGTCGATATCGCGGTTCATTCCGATTCCCAGCTCTCCGAGCCGCCGGGCCCCGTCGTCGGTCTCGAGCACTTCGGTCAGCGTCTCTTCGTTCTTTTCGGCCGAGTGGGAGACGACTTCGCCGTCTTCGAACTCGAGATACGCGTCCGTGATCTCCCGACCCTGGTGGTACAGCGGCATATCGAACAGCACCTCGCCCTCGACGCTGTCGGGGACGGGGGCGGTGAAGACCTCGCCGCCGGGCAGGTTGTTCTCGCCGTAGTCGTTGATCGTCGGGTTGCCCTCGACCGACATGGTCACGTCGGTGGTGTCGCCGCTGACGATGCGCACCTCGTCGGCGGGGTCGAGGATCTCGACCATCTGCTGTTGGTGTTCGCGAACCTCTTCCCAGTCCTTGTTGACGGCGTCCCAGACGTAGTTCTCGTAGGCCTCGGTGCTCATCTCCGCGAGCTGGGCGTTCGCGGGCGCGGGATACTGCGTGAGACACCACCGCTTCGAGAGCCGCTCCTCGAGAATCGGGCGCTGGGCCTGCCGGTAGGCGGCGCTGACCTCCGGATCGACGTCGCTCGTCTGCGTGACGTTGTCGCTGGCCCGGATCGCGATGTAGACGTCCGTGTTCTCGATGAGCGCCCGCTCGTGTTCGGGCGTTTCGAACTCGTCGTCTGCGAGATCGGCTCCCGCGGCTTTCAGATACGCGCGACGGTTTCGGGTGCCGGTTCGCTGACTCGTCGCGACGGGATTCGCGCCGATGTCGCCAATCACCTCGTGGAGGGCGACGACGAGGTCTTCGGCGACTGGATGGGCGTCGATGACGACGTTGTCGCCCGCCTCCATATCGACGGAGTGATTGGCGATGATTTCGGCGTGTTCGCGAATGCGTGGGTCCATACCCGGATAGTCGGACCCGTCCGTGAAAAACGGTTTGTGATCCGGTTGGTTTCGGAAGTGACCACCGACGACGGTCTCCCCGGTTCGAAAACACACCGCAGCAGATCACCCGATTCGATCCGCTACATCGTCCATCGCTGTCCCTCGAGTTCGACCAGTTCGCGGAGGAAAGACACCGTCGCCGCGGTCAACACGAGTCCGAGCGGCGTTGCGAGACCGACCGCGAGGAGTAATCCGACCGGCCCGCCGATGCTCACCAGGATCGAGAGGACGATCGAGGCAACGACGGCGGTCACGGCGTGCCAGACTGCGAACCAGAAGTACGCGCCGCCGTTGACCGCCATCCCGTGGGATCGGCGGAAGGCCTCGAGAAAGCGGGCGTCGTCCACGACGAACAGGAACGGGGCGGCATAGAAGAGATACGCGACCAGGATCATTACGGGGAACGCGAGGAGCAACAGGGGCGGTGCGACGAGCACGATCGGGACCAGTACCGCGAACACACCGACGATGAGGAGATTATAGAGGACGAGTCGCGGCGCGTACTGCAGGACGCACGCGATGGGTTCGATCCGCTCGTGCTCGAGTCGCCTGTCGAGTCCGCCGACGTAGATCGCCTCGAGCACGCCGAGGAAGACGACGGAGATGATCGCCCCGATGACGACGAGCGGAAGGATGGCGAGTCCGATCGACTCGAGCAAGCCGGCGACGATGTCGAACGGCGTGTCGACGGTCAGATCGGTACCGCCCGGTGTCGGTCCGCCGCCGCTGAACCCGCTCCCACCGGTTGGGCTCGTCGGGCCCGTCGCGGGCGGTCCATACACGCCGCCCGTGCTCGCAGGGGCAGGTTCCGGCGGGGTGGTAAGCGACCAGAGATCGAGCAGCGTCGACGGGAAGGCGAACTCGAGATTGATAGAAAGTTCCCGGTTCGGCGCGAGCGTCCGTCGAACATTAGAAACGTTCAAAAGCGCCGTCAGGAGCGGAACCAGCCCGAACACCGCCAGGTCGTCCAGTCGATCCGTGATTCGGCCGACGTGCCACCAGAACCCGTTCGGGTCCCCGTCGGGATCGGTCGCGTATTCGTCCGGCTCGGTTGGAGTGGGGACCATTCAGTCCATCGCAGACGTGACACCGAAATGAATCTGTCGGTAAAGTAACCGCGCTGATCTTCGTTGTTGTCGACCGTCCAGACCGAGTGACGAAGCCGATTTGATTGACGAAGCTGATTTGCTGAGCGACGGAACTGCGCTCGACCGAGAGAGAAGACAGCGGTCGACCGATCGTCTGTCGCGGGGGCGAGTTCGTGATCAGCGGTTATCGTTCGCCGTCCATCCCCTCTCGGAACTCGAGGATGGTCCGGCGGACCAGCAGGTATGAGAAGAAGATCAGCGACAGCAGTATCACGACCACCACGATGATGACCGGGTCGTCGGGGAGCAGGTCCAGCATTGGCGAGCCATACGGCGGGGCGTCGCAAAATCGTTTCGACCTCGAGCGACCCGTCACTGTAGTGACCGATTTCCCGATCAGTTCGAGAGGTGATTTCCCTCCTCCAGGCGATTTCCCTAGCTAAAACTGGGATTTTAGCTTACCGCGGGTATTTCTCTGTGGGGGGTGTAGCCAGTGATGTCCCGGTCGCCTGCCCTCCATCGCCTACTGACATTCCCGAGACCGGGGCGCTGCCCGCTGGTCCCGCCATCGGCCGGTCCACGACCGGCTCACACCATTCGGAACATTCAGGGCTCGAGTCCGCTCGGATTCGCTGCCCTGTTCCATCGCGGTGCCCGTCCAACCGCCGTCCACCCTCTCCTCTCATCCGCCCAGTGGTCTCCGCTGGCGCAGTCGATTTGTCGGTAGTCCCCCAACAGCAACCGATCGCATGCTGTTCGGTTAGAACCGGCCGCTGAAGGTTTCGAGAACGGACCCATCGGTCTCGAGCAACTGTCCTTCGAACGAGCCAGATCCGACTTCGACCGTCGCGAATCCGGGCGCGTTCCCGCGCGGATCGGCGTGGCTGCCGGGATTGAGAAGCAGTACGTCGTCCGTTTCGACGACCGCTGGCCGGTGGGTGTGTCCGGAGACGACGACGTCCGCGTCTCGCGACCGACCAAACATCGCGAGCCCCGTTTCACCACCATCTCGACGGTGTGTCATTGCAATCCTGAGGCCGTCGTGTTCGACCGTTCGGGCGGTCGGGAGCCGATCGCGGACCGCGACCGAGTCGGCGTTGCCGTGAACGGCGTACAGCAGGTCACACTCGGACTGGAACGCCTCGAGCGCCGTCGCGCTCGTAAAGTCGCCGGCGTGGAGGACGGCCGACGCGTCGCGAACCGCCTCGAGCGGCGCGCCCTCGAGCCGGTGGCCGCCGGTGCTGTGAGTGTCAGAGAGCATCGCGATCATACGAACGGTACCGCCTCGGCCCCGACGAACCTTTCGCTTGCCCGTCCGCAGGTGCGGTCAGCCGGACACCTGCGGCCACCCGATCACTCGATTCGGCCCACTAACTCCTCGTCGTCGACCGCGTGGATCGCGACGATCGTCTCGCCTGCCGGCGGTTCCGTCAGAATCGCGGTGACGGTCGTCCGCTCTAGGTCAACCGCCGATGGAACCTGCTCGGGGCCCGTCCGCGTCTGGAAGCCGACCGCGACATCCGTCGGGCTCGCTCCTGGCGGCAGTGCCGCGGGATCGTACGCGAGCGTGAGCTGGATCGCCTCGAGTCCCTCGACTCCCTCAAATCCAACGAGTTCGACCGGCTCGGTGAGCGCGTCGGCCGGCACTGGCCGATCGCTCTCGCGAACGGAAACCGAGTCGGGGACTCGATCGGCGACGACCGCGACGTGTGCACGGTTCCGAGCCGCGTCATCTCGTTCCCCGCTCTCACTTCGTCCGTCGCCGTTTTGCTCGTGGCCACTCGAGTCGAGCACTGTCGGGGAGTCGTCCTGGTACTCGAGTGTGATCTCGTGTACGTCGGTCGGATCGTAGCCGGGGATTGCCATCGGTTCCCTTCAGCGCGGCGGGGTAGTATGGTTGGTGCGTGCGTACGCCGGGTCGAGACGAATCCTTTTATCGCGGGAGGAACGTATCACTCATCGTGGCCGAGACTGACGGGTACATGCGCTTTTTCCCCTACGAAGAGCCGTACGAAAACCAGCGGGAGGCGATGGAGCGGATGTACAACTCGCTGGTTCGCGGCCAGAACGTCCTCTTCGAGGGCGCCTGCGGAACGGGCAAGACGCTGTCCTCGCTCGTGCCGGCCCTCGAGGTCGCCCGCGAGCAGGACAAGACGGTCGTCATCACGACGAACGTCCACCAGCAGATGCGCCAGTTCGTCGCCGAGGCGCGGGCGATCTCCCGCGAGGAGTCGATCCGGACGATCGTTTTCAAGGGCAAGTCCTCGATGTGTCACATCGACGTCGGCTACGAGGAGTGCCAGGCGTTGCGTGACAACACCCGCTCGCTCGTCGAAACCGAACGCGACCGCGACCAACTCGAGCAACGCCAGCGCGAACTCTTAGCGGAGAGCCGGGAGGGCGACTCGAGCGCGGCCGAAGCCCGGAGCGCGGTGATGGACGAACTCGAGGAACTCGAGGACGACCTCGAAGACCTCGACGAGCAGAACGTCTGTGAGTACTACCACAATAACCTCACCGAGGACACCGACGAGTTCTTTGGCTGGCTCTTCGAGGACGTGCGCACCCCCGACCAGATCTACGAGTACGCGGACGAGCGGAAACTCTGTGGCTACGAACTCCTCAAGGAGGGGATCGAGGGCGTCGATCTGGTCGTCTGTAACTACCACCACCTGCTGGATTCGGGCATCCGCGAGCAGTTCTTCCGCTGGCTCGGACGCGATCCCTCCGACGTCATCGCCGTCTTCGACGAAGCGCACAACGTCGAGGACGCCGCTCGAGAGCACGCGACGCGGACCTGTACGGAACGAACGTTCGATTCCGCGCTCGACGAACTCGCCGACGCCGACGATCCGCTGGCCGACCAGGCGACGAACGTCATCAGCGCGTTCGCAACTGCTCTCGTCGACACCTACGAGGACTCGTTCGGGTTCGGCAGGCGAGAGCAGATCGGCGAGAACTGGGAGGACGTCCCGATCAGCAACGAGGAGGGCCGGGACGATCTGGCGATTTCCTTCCTGCAGCGGTACTCCGGCCAGGGCATCGACTCGGATCTCGAGGCGGCGCTGAAACTCGGCAAACGACTCGACGAGCAGTACGAGGAGGAGTACCGCGAGGGAGAGACCGCGACCAGAACCGAGTGTCAGACCTTACAGGCCGCTCAGTTCGTCAGCGCGTGGATGGACGAGGGGACGAGCCAGGGGCTGTACCCGGTCGTCTCCGTCCGTCGTGACGCGGGAACCGACGAGGTCTACGGTCGCGCTGAACTCTACAGTTGCCTCCCGCGACAGGTGACCGGCGAACTGTTCGAGGAGGTCCACTCGACGGTGCTGATGAGCGCGACGCTCCAGCCGTTCGACGTCACGGAGGACGTTCTCGGCCTCTCCGAGCCCGTGACCATGGCCTACGGCCTCCAGTTCCCGGAGGAGAATCGTCGAACCTACGCCGTCGAAACGCCGCCGCTTTTCTCCTCGGATCGAGACGACCCGGAGGTTCAGACGGCGGTCACCGACGCGATCGCCGACGCGGTTCGGCTCACGCCCGGAAACACGCTCGCGTTCTTCCCCAACTACGCCGAGGCAACGCGGTACGCCGACCGGCTCGAGAACCGTTCACCCACCGCGTCGGTCTACAGCGACGAACCGGGCGTGGCGGTCGAAGACCTGCGCCAGGAGTTCGTCGCTGACGACGACGCCGTCCTGTGTACGTCGCTGTGGGGAACCCTCGCGGAGGGCGTGAGCTTCGACGGCGACGACGCCACGACGGTCCTCGTCGTCGGGGTTCCCTATCCGCACCTCGACGATCGGGCCGAGGCCGTCCAGGAGGCTTACGACGCGGCCTTCGACGGTACCGACACGGGCTGGCGCTACGCCGTCGAGATCCCGACCGTCAGAAAGACGAGACAGGCGCTCGGTCGGGTGATCCGCTCGCCCGAGGACGTCGGTGTCCGGGCCGTCCTCGACCGGCGGTACGCCGCTCGAGCGAAGTCGGACCTCGGCAAGTACAGCGTCAACAGCACGTTCCCGATCGAGGAGCGCGAGGAGCTGATCGATATCGACCCCGAGAAACTCAAGTTCGCGATGTTGAACTTCTACGCGGATCACGACCGGTACGACGGCGATCCGCCGGAGCCGTAATTCAGTGTGGGATCGCTCGAGCGGCCCGCTTTCGCTGATCGGTACGGGCTACCACTCGATCGTCACGTCGGCGGTCCCGCTCATGACGACCGCATAATGGGTGCCACTGTTCTCGACCGTCACGTCGAACGTCCCGGAATCCTCGACGCTCCACGTTTCGATCGGCCCTTCTTCCTCGTGTTGGATCTGGAACCCGATCGAATCGCGTTCGACGTCCGGGTCCTCGTCCATTCCCTCGCCGGTCTCTGCGATTTCCCGAACGTCGACGGTGGCGGTCAGTTCGGTCCCCTCGTCGGCCCGGAATTCGGCCCGCGTCTCGTCGTCTAACGTTGCATCGACGCCGCTGCCGCCCAGGACGCTTCCACACCCTGCAAGCGGGGTGATCGTCGCGGTCGCCAGAAACGCTCGTCTGTGCATGGAGAGTGATTCCGAGAGCGACGTGTAATAATTTCTGGCTGTATTCGCCTCGCTCCACCTCGACCGGAAGGTCAGTTAGTCGGTTCGTCGTTCTGACAGGGAGATCCGACTCACCGGCACCTTCTCCGTCCCGTTCCAGAACTCGAGGCCGTCGACCGTCCACGCGATCGGCTCGAGATCACGGGACGCGAGTCGTTTTGCGTCATGGACTGACCCGCCCCGAGCGAGCGTAATGTGTGGCACGTAGTCAGGTCCCTCGAGTCCGTCGACGGGCGGAAACTCCGCGAGCAACTCGCGGTGGATCGACTCGAGGCCCGGGCTGTCGACGGCCAGATAGACGACGGGAGCGGTTCCAAGCGGCGGGTCGGAAAAGTAGTCGATTCCAGTAATTTGGGCTTCGACGGGGGCCGTTCCCTCGAGCGCGCGATTGAACCGGTGCTGGAGCTGTGAGATGTGTCCGTCGTCGCCGAGTCGCTTGAGGACCATCGAATGGTTCTCCCGAATCGCCTCGAAGGCTCGGAGCGACGGATAGAGTTCCGTCGCGAGCGCTCGAGCCTCGCCGGGAACGGGGACGTTGACGCTGTACACGTAGTCTGCGGGTTGGATTCGGCATCGTATCAGTGTTCGGTTCGAGTTTCTTCGGTCGGTGAAAGGGGCTCAGACGATGTCGAGATACCAGAGGACGATCAGCACGATGGTGCCCAACAGCAAGATCGGAAGGATCGCCTGCAGCCAGCTCACGACCATGCCGACGATCGAGAGCACGAGCCAGACGGCGAGCAGCGCGAGTACGATTTTCAACAACGTTTCGACTTCGATGGAGCCGCGGGTATCGATCATACGTTCTGCTTTGGATGACTTTCCTATAAGTACTGTCGTCGGAGTCGGAAAGACCTATTTAGACGGCCACACCATCACCGTACAATGGTCGGGAAGGGGCTTCGCGCCCTGATTTGTGTGCTCGTGGTGACGAGTGTGGTGTTCGTGGTGGGCTCGCCAGCAGTTGCGATGGCCGACATCGGCTCGAGTTCTCCCGCCGTGGTACAGCAGGACTCGGCGGACGAATTGACGCTCCAGGATGCTGATACCATCGTGACCGAGATACAACTCCAGCCCGACGGCAACGCGACCGTCTTCGTCGACTACCAGTACCGTCTCAACGAGAGTGAGACACAATGGCAAAACCTTAGAGACGACGTCAATTCGAACAACCAGACCTACATCGAGGAGGAGTCGGGCAGCTGGCAGGAGACGCTCGAGGACGGCCAGAACGAAACCGGTCGGGACATGAACCTCTCCGGGTTCACCGTCGAAACGGACGAGACCTCGAACCCTCGCGAGTACGGGCACGTCCAGTTTTCCTTCGAGTGGGAGTCGTTCGCCTACGTCGAACTGAACCGGATGGAAGCGGGTGATGCACTCGCCGGGTTTATGCTCGATGATGCCTCTGAGCTACGGATCAGTTGGCCCGATACCTACAACATGACCACTGTCGAACCAGAGCCACAATCGGTCGAGGACAACGTGGCGACGTGGGACGGTGAGAGCTCAGGCTTCGATACACAACCGCTGCAGGTCGAACTGATCGAAGAAAGTCAACCGCCGAACGAGTCGCCGGCCGGAAATGACGACCCGCAGTCGATGCCGGTCGAAACGCTCGCCGCCGCAGCGGTGCTCGTCGCCGTCACGACGACTGCGGTCGTTGCGGGATGGCTGTTCAGACGCGACGGTGACGAGCCGGTAACGGCCCCCGAGAACGATGCCGAACCGGCGGAGTCTGTTGCCACCGATGCCGATCAGGGGACGGTTCCCCCTCCAGAACTGCTGAGTAACGAAGAGCGGGTGTTACAGCTCCTCGAGGATAGAGGCGGTCGACTCAAACAACAGCAGGTCGTCTCGGAACTCGACTGGACCGAAGCGAAGACGAGCCAGGTCGTACGTGGGTTGCGCGAGGACGACGAGGTCGATGTCTTCCGGATCGGTCGCGAGAACGTCCTGACGCTGTCCGAGGAATCCGACGAGGAATAGCTCGGCGCCTCTAACACTCGTCCGCCGACTCGAGGGATTGTTGCGAGGCGGTTCGTGTCGCCGCTACAAGAAGGTTTTAAGTACATCGAGTCGCTCATTGGGGACAATGAGCAATCTGGTCGGCGTTCGGAACCGCGATTCCGTGACCGACAGGTTCGTCTCCCGGCGGCGACCGCGGCGGGCTCGTTGAGCCCGAACTATCTCCTTTCCCCACCGACGATTTTCCAACTCACGAACTACCGATTTCGTAGATAGCGGCGCTGCTGTCGTATTTTTACGCAGTTAAAACCAATGAATTTAAGTCTCCCCTGCCGTTTCACTCGAGTACGATATGACACGTGTGGCACTTGCGTTTTCGGGCGGCCTGGACACGACGGTCTGTGTCCCGCTGCTCGAGGAAGAGTACGGATACGACGACGTCATCGGCGTCACCGTCGACGTCGGACAGCCCGCCTCCGAGTTCGACGAGGCCGAAGAGACGGCCGAGGCGCTCGGCCTCGAACACTACGTCGTCGACGCCAAGGAGGAGTTCGCACAGCTCTGTCTCGAGAGCGTTCGCGCGAACGCGACCTATCAGGGCTACCCGCTCGGAACCGCGCTCGCTCGCCCGGTGATCGCCGAGGCGATTCTCGAGGTCGCGGAAGAAAACGACTGTACCGGCATCGCCCACGGCTGTACGGGCAAGGGGAACGACCAGCTTCGCTTCGAAGCGATCTGGCGCGACTCCGACCTCGAGGTCATCGCGCCGGTTCGCGAGCTCGGGCTCACGCGCGAGTGGGAACAGGAGTACGCCGACGAGAAGGACCTGCCCGTCGAGGGCGGCAGCGGCGGCGACTGGTCGATCGACACCAACCTCTGGAGCCGTTCGGTCGAGGGCGACGAGCTCGAGGACCCGAGCTACGTTCCGCCGACTGACATCTACGAGTGGACCGACGAGCCGACCGGCGAGACAGAAGAGATCGAGATCTCGTTCGAACAGGGATATCCCGTCGGCATCGACGGCGAGGAGTACGACTCGATCGACCTGATCGAGACGCTCAACGACCTCGCCGGCTCCTACGGCGTCGGTCGCACGGACTCGATGGAAGACCGCATGCTCGGTCTCAAGGTTCGCGAGAACTACGAGCACCCGGCGGCGACGACGCTGCTCAACGCCCACGAGGCCCTCGAGGGACTCGTGCTCACACAGGAAGAGCGCCAGTTCAAACAGCAGATCGATCAGCAGTGGTCCCAGAAGGGCTACGAGGGCCTGATCGACGCGCCGCTGGTCGACGCGCTCGAGGGATTCATCGCCGAGACCCAGAAACGCGTCACCGGGACCGTGACGATCAGGTTCGAGGGCGGCAAGGCCCGTCCGGTCGCTCGCGACAGCGAGTACGCCGCGTACTCGGCGGCCCACGCCTCCTTCGACACCGAAACGGTCGGCAAGATCAAACAGGAAGACGCAACCGGCGTCGCGAAGTACCACGGCTTCCAGCGCCGTCTCGCGAACGCCGCGATCGAGGACATCGACGGCGACGCCGTTTCGGTCGCGACAGACGGCGGCGACGACTCGAGTGAGGAATAACCATGACGGGAGAGAACGCTGACGGCGGGAACGCCGACGGAACCAGCGAGGGCGTCGTCCGCCGTGAGCGGTTCAGCGGCGGGCCCGCACGGAGCTTTCTCTCCTCGCTCGAGGCCGACGCGCGCATCTTCGAGGCGGATCTCGAGGTCGATCGCGCCCACGTCGTGATGCTCGCCGAGCGCGGGATCATCGAGTCGACGGTCGCGAGCGAAATTCTCACCGCGCTCGACGCGATCGAAGTCGAGGGCCACGAGAACCTCCCCGACGGCGAGGACGTCCACGAGGCGATCGAGACCGCCGTCATCGAACAGGTCGGCCCCGACGGCGGCAAGATGCACACCGCCCGCTCGCGCAACGACGAGGTGGCGACCTGCATCAGGTATCGCCTCCGCGAGGACGTTCTCTCCGCGATCGAGACGACCCTCGCACTTCGCGAGGCCCTGCTCGAGGTCGCCGACGAACACGTCGAAACCACCATGCCCGGCTACACGCACCTCCAACCGGCCCAGCCGAGCACGGTGGGCCACTGGGCGCTGTCCTACGAGAACGCCGTCCGCCGCGATACGGCGCGACTGCTGGACGCGTACGACCGAATCAACCAGTCACCGCTCGGCGGGGCCGCCTTCGCCGGGACGACCTTCGACATCGACCGCAAGCGGACGGCCGACCTGCTCGGCTTCGATTCCGTCCTCGAAAACTCGATGGACGCCTCCTCGAGCCGCGACTTCCTGCTCGAGACGACCCAGGCGCTCTCGACGCACGCGACGACGCTGTCGGGGCTCGCCGAGGACGTGATCATCTTCGCGAACCGCGGTTTCGTTTCCCTCTCGGACGACTACTCCTCGACGTCGTCGATCATGCCCCAGAAGAAAAACCCTGACACGCTCGAACTCGTTCGCGCGGTCGCCGGCGACGCGGCCGGCGAGGTACAGGGGTTGACGACGACGCTGAAAGGACTCCCGCGCGCGTACAATCGCGACTTGCAACGCGCAACGCCCCACGCTTGGGAGACGATCGATGCCGTCCACGAAGCGACGGAAGTCTCGGCGGGTGCGGTCGCGACGGCCGACTGGAACGAAGCCGAACTCGCCGACGAGGCGGGTGCCGGCTTCTCGACGGCGACCGGCGTCGCGGATCTGCTGGCGGAAAACGGGTTGCCGTTCCGGACCGCCCACGAGGTGGTCGCACGCGCGGCCGAAGCGGACACCGACGACGAGTTCGAGGCCGTCGAGGCCGCGGCCGCCGAGGTTCTGGGCGAACCGCTCGAGAGCTACGTCGATCCGGCCGCGGTCGAAGCGGCACTCGATCCGGCCGAGAGCGTCGCCAGTCGCGACTCGCAGGGTGGACCCGCCCCGTCGGCCGTCCGAGACCAGCTCGAGTCCGGTCGGCAGGCGCTCGAGGCTGACCGGGAGGGGCTCGACGACCTCGAGGACCGGCTCGCGAGCGCACGCGCGTCGCTCCGCCAGGAGGTGGGTGCGTATGTGTGACGCGATTTCGACACACTCTCTGGCCGGTCTGGCCCCAATCGGGTTCAGGCCCCCGTCACCCCGGCGGCCCCCGCGGGGCCAATATACAACTGCATTCTGATATATCGGTGTGGATATTCCTGAAAAAGACACGTAGGCACCGTTAGTGGGGCGTGCAGTATTGTAATTGTGCTGTTAGGTTCGACAGGTTTAAGGGTAATCACCTCCCAGTTGGGAGTACAATGACCGAATGCGTCGAGTGTGGGGCGGACGTCGCCCTGCACGACGATCTGGAAGTTGGAGAGATCGTTGACTGTACGACCTGTGGAGCAGAGCTGGAAGTCGTCGACACCGCGCCGCCAGTCCTCGAACGGGCCCCCGAGCTCGAAGAGGACTGGGGTGAGTAACCTTGCAAGTAGGACTCCTCTACTCACGAATCCGCAAGGACGAGAAGCTGCTCCTCTCGGAGCTTCGCGACCGCGACCACGAGGTCGAAAAGATCGACGTCCGCAAGCAGACGTTCGACGTCTCGGGAGCGCCCGACTCGTTCGCCGATCTCGACATCGTGATCGATCGCTGTCTCGCGACGAGCCGGAGCCTGTACGCGACGAAGTTCTTCGAGGCCTACGACATCCCGATTATCAACTCGAACGAGACGGCCGACATCTGCGCCGACAAGGTCAAAAACAGCCTCGCGCTCGAGGCTGCGGGCGTACCGACGCCCGAGACGACCGTCGCGTTCACCAAAGATAGCGCGCTCGAGGCCATCGAGGACTTCGGCTACCCCTGCGTCCTCAAGCCGGTCGTCGGCTCGTGGGGTCGCCTGATGGCCAAGATCGACTCTCGAGACGCCGCGGAGGCGATCCTCGAGCACAAGGCGACGCTCGGCCACTACGAGCACAAGGTGTTCTACGTCCAGGAGTTCGTCGAGAAGCCGGGTCGCGACATCCGCGTGCTGGCGATCGACGGCGAACCGGTCGCCGCGATGGCTCGCTCCTCGGATCACTGGCTCACGAACGCCGCCAAAGGTGCCGAGACCGACGTCTTCGAACTCGACGAGGAAGCGAAAGCCCTCGTTCAAGACGCGAGCGACGCCGTCGGCGGCGGACTGCTCGGCGTCGACCTCATGGAGACCGGTGACAGTTACACCGTCCACGAGGTCAACCACACCGTCGAGTTCAAGGCGCTCGATTCGGCCGTCGAGACCGACGTTGCGGGCACCGTCGTCGACTGGATCGAACGGAAAGCCGTCGCGGCGTCCGACGCCGAACTCGAGGTGACCGTCTGATGGCGGTCGACTCGCTGGACGACGTCGGCTCGGACACCGAAACGGTTACCGCCAGTATCATCGGCGGAAGCGGTTTCACCGGCGGCGAACTCCTGCGACTGCTCGCCGGTCATCCGACCATCGAACTCGCCGAAGTGACCAGCCGGTCGAAAGCAGGCAAGAGCGTCGGCTCCGTTCACCCGCCGCTTCGCGGGACGGACCTGCGCTTTACCGAACCCGACGATCTCGAGAGCGTCGACGTGCTCTTCGCGGCGACGCCACACGGCGTGTCGATGGGGCAGATCGACGAGTTCTTCGACGTCGCGGACACCGTCGTCGACCTCTCGGCGGACTTTCGCCTCGAGAGCGAGGCCCAGTACGACGAGTGGTACGACGGCCACGACGCGCCGGAGTACTTAGAGAAATCGGAGTACGCTCTCCCCGAGATCAACCGCGAGAACCTCGCGGGCGCGGAGCTGATCGCCGGCGGCGGCTGTAACGCCACGGCGACGATCCTCGGGCTGTACCCGCTGTTCGAGCACGACGTCCTCGACGGTGACGAACAGATCGTCGTCGATGTCAAGGTCGGCTCCTCCGAAGGCGGAGCGGGCGGCGGCGAGGCCTCGAGCCACCCCGAGCGCTCGGGCGTCGTCCGCCCGTACGCGCCGACGGGACACCGACACGAAGCCGAGATCGAACAGTTCCTCGGCACCTCGGTCTCCTTTACCTGCCACGCCGTGGACATGGTCCGGGGCGCGAGCGCGACGAGTCACGTCTTCCCGTCGGGACCGGTCTCGAAGGGCGACCTCTGGCAGGCCTACCGCGGCGAGTACGAGGACGAACCGTTCGTCCGGATGGCCGCCGGCGGTTCGGGCGTCTATCGATACCCCGAACCGAAGGCGATCGCGGGAACGAACATGGCCGAAGTCGGCTTCGAACTCGATCCGTCGAACAAGCGCGTCGTGGTCTTTTCGGCCATCGACAACATGATGAAGGGGTCGGCCGGTCAGGCCGTCCACGCGGCGAACATCGCGCTCGGTCTCGAGGAGACCGCCGGACTCGAGTTTACGGGACTACACCCCGTGGGGGCGCCGTAGATGGTGACCGTCGTCAAGATCGGCGGCGCGCGCGCCGTCGATCCCGAGGGTGCGCTGGGCGACGTTGCACAGCTGATGGACGATGGAGAATCCGTCGTCGTCGTCCACGGTGGCTCGACAGCCGTCGACGAGACGCTCGAGGAACTCGGCGAGGAGCCGACCTACGTCGAAACGCCAGGCGGCGTCGTCGGCCGATTCACCGACGAGCGGACGATGGACGTCTTCAAGATGGTGATGCCGGGGAAGCTCAACACGGATCTCGTCGAGGCCCTGCAGAACGAAGGCGTCGACGCGGTCGGGCTCACCGGCACCGACGGAAAGTTGCTCTCTGGCAAGCGAAAATCCGCAGTTAGGGTCAAAGAGGACGGCAAGAAGAAGATCAAACGCGGCGACCACTCGGGGACGATCGAGTCGGTCAACGCGGACTTACTCGAGACGCTGCTCTCGAGTTCGTACACGCCTGTCGTCTCCGTTCCGGTACTCGGAGAGGAGAAAGACGGCGGCTACACCGCCGTCAACGCCGACGCGGATCGCGCGGCCGCGGCGATCGCGGGCGCGCTCGAGGCGGACCTCGTCCTCCTGACCGACGTATCGGGGATCTACGAGGATCCCGACGACGAGTCGACGAAGATCGACGAGGCGGCGACGCCCGCGGCGTTCGAGGCGGTCAAAGACGCCGCGGAAGGGTTCATGACGAAGAAGGTGATGGCGGCAGAGGAATCGCTCGAGGGCGGGGCGGCCTCGGTCGTCGTCGCCGACGCGAACGCGGACGAACCGATCACGAGCGCGCTCGACGGCGACGGGACGACCCTGTTGCCCGAGGCGCTCGAGAACGACGAGAACGCGAAAACGGAGGCCACAGAATGAGCGACCACGATTTCGTATCCGGCGGCAAGCCGATCGGCATCGAACGCGGCGAGGGACCGTACCTCTACACGGCGGAGGACACGGCGTACATCGACGCGGGCGCGAGTTTCGCGTGTACGCCGCTGGGACACTCCCATCCGGCGGTCGTCGACGCGGTCCAGGATCAGGTTGGAGATCTGATGTTCGTCGATTCATCCTATCCCGTACAGTCGCGCGAGGACGCCTACGCTTCGTTCGTCGCGTCGACGCCCGACGGACTGGATCAGGCCTGGTTCTGTAACTCCGGCACCGAGGCCAACGAGGCCGCGCTGAAGTTCGCCCGCTCGGCGACGGGCGAGTCGAAGATCGTCGCCGCGACCCGCTCGTTCCACGGCCGGACGATGGGGGCGCTCGCGGCCACCTGGAAAGACAAGTACAAGAAGCCCTACGAACCCCTGGCCGGCGACGTGGCGTTCGTCCCCTACGGCGATAGCGAGGAACTCGCGGCTGCCGTGGACGACGAGACCGCAGCCGTCATTCTCGAGCCGATCCAGGGCGAGGGCGGGATCAACGTCCCCCCGGCGGGCTACCTCGAGACTGCCCGAGAACTCACCGACGACGCCGGTGCGGCGCTCGTCTTCGACGAGGTCCAGACCGGCATGGGCCGGACGGGATCGATGTGGGCCTGTCAGAACGCGGGCGTCACGCCCGACATCCTGACGACGGCGAAGGGTCTCGGAAACGGCCTGCCCGTCGGCGCGATCGCGGTCGGCGACTGGATCGCCGACGGCGCGGCCTCGCACAACGCCACCTTCAGCGGCGGCCCCGTCGTCACCGCGGCGGTCCACGCGACCGTCTCGACGCTGGTCGAGGAGGAGTGGCCCGCCCACGCCGCCGAGATGGGCGAGTACCTCACCACGGAACTCGAGGCCGCCATCGGCGACGAAGTGCGCGAAATTCGCGGCGAGGGACTGCTCATTGGGATCGAGTTGAAACGCGGTGCGAACCGGGCCGCCCGCGATCTAGCGATGAACGAACAAGTTCTGGCGCTGCCCGCGGGGCGGACCGTCCTGCGCCTGCTGCCGCCGCTGGTGATCGGCGAGGACGACGCGGACCAACTCGTGGACGCGCTGACGGCGGTCGTCGCATCCGACTCCTGAGTACGTATGAACGCGAGCAAACCCGAACCGACCGATGTCACGCCCGAGAACGCGCGGAACCTGCTGACCGATCTCGTCTCGATCTCCTCGCCCAGCGGCGAGGAACGCGAGGCGGCCGAACGCCTCGTCGAGTTCTTCACCGCAAACGGCCGCGAGGCCTGGATCGACGACGTTGGCAACGTTCGCGCGCCGGCCGACGACGCGGTTTTGCTGACCTCCCACGTCGACACGGTTCCCGGCGAGATTCCCGTCGAAGTTCGTCCGGCCGACGCGGACGACCTCGAGGCAGAGGTCGCAAGCGAGGAGGGCGAGGACGTCCTCTGGGGCCGGGGGAGCGTCGACGCGACCGGCCCGCTCGCCGCGATGGCCGTCGCCGCCGTTCGAACGGGCGTCTCCTTCGTCGGCGTCGTCGGCGAGGAGACCAACTCCCGCGGCGCGCGCCACCTAGTCGTCGACCGCGAGGAACCCGACGCCGTCGTCAACGGCGAGCCAAGCGGCGCGACCGGGATCACCCTCGGCTATCGAGGCTTTCTCGCGGGAACCTACGTCGCGACCAGCGAGTCCGGGCATACCTCCCGGCCCGAACCGAACGCGATCCAGCACGCGATCGACTGGTGGACGGCAGTCGAGGACGCCTTCGCGGACGACGAGTACCACCCGGTCTTCGAGCGCGTGACGGCCAAACCCGTCGACGTCGACGGTGGCTCGAGCGCGGACGGCCTGTCGGTCGAGACGACGCTCGAGGTACAACTGCGCATCCCGCCGACGCTCACCGCAGATGCCGTTCGCGAGACCGCCGAAGCCGAACTCGAAATCGGCACCGTCTCCTGGGCGGAGCCGATCCCGCCGGTCATGGAGAGCCCGCGGACCGAAGTCGCGCGGGCGTTTCGCGCGGCGATCCGCGAGCAGGACGCAGACCCCAGACTGCTGCGCAAGACCGGTACGAGCGACATGAACCTCTATGCCGGCACCTGGGACTGTCCGATGGCGACCTACGGCCCCGGCAACTCGGATCTCGATCACGCCCCGAACGAACGCCTGTCGCTGTCTGAGTTCGATCGTTCCGTTTCGGTTCTCGAATCCGTCGCGACCGACCTTCGCGGTGATACCCAATGACGACACGACACTTACTGGACATCGACGACCTCTCGGCTCCGGAACTCGAGACGATCCTCGAGCGCGCGGAGCGGTACAAACGAGCACAGCAACAGGGGGAGAACCACGAGGACCTCTCGGGTCAGACGCTCGGGATGATCTTTCAGAAGCCGAGTACGCGGACTCGGGTCTCTTTCGAAACGGGGATGACCCAACTCGGCGGCCACGCCGTGTTCCTCGGCGCGGACGACATTCAACTCGGTCGCGGCGAACCGCTCAAAGACACCGCGCGGACGCTCTCGCGGTACGTCGACGCGGTCATGGCTCGGGTCTTCAAACACGAGAACATCGAAGTCCTCGCGGAGTACTCCTCGGTGCCGATCGTCAACGGGCTCACCGACGACGCCCATCCCTGCCAGACGCTCGCCGATCTGCTGACGATCCGCGAGCAACAGGGCGGGTTCGAGAACGTTTCGGCAGCCTGGGTCGGCGACGGTAACAACGTCGCCCAGTCGTTTGCGATCGGCGCGGCGCTCGCGGGGATCGACCTGACCGTCGCAACGCCCGCCGGCTACGGGATCGACGACGAGGTCGTCGACCGGGTGGCCGATCTGGGCGGGGAGCTCACGACCACGACCGACCCCGTCGAGGCCGTCGCGGATACCGACGTCGTCTACACCGACGTCTGGATCAGCATGGGCCAGGAGGACGAACGCGACGTTCGAATGGACAACTTCGAGGGCTTTCAGGTCAACGCGGACCTACTCGAGCACGCACCCGACGCATCGGTAATGCACTGTTTGCCCGCCCACCGCGGCGAGGAAATCTCCGACGGCGTCATCGAGAGCGACCGCTCGATCGTCTTCGATCAGGCGGAGAACCGGCTGCACGCACAGAAGGCGTTGCTGAGTTGGCTCCTCGAGTAGGCCGATTCGGGCGGTACCGGACAGGACGAACCCACTCACTTTTTGCCCGTCCCGCTCTTCTCGCCGATAATGAGTCTGAGTCTTGCTGCGGAACGGCCAGAACCTCCCGTCGACGCCGAAGACGGTGCCTGGCTCGAGTGCATCGAGTGCGGTGAAACGTTCCCGCCGTTCGCGGACATTCGCTACACCTGCGACGAGTGCGACGGACTGCTCGAGGTCCGCTACACCGACCTCCCCTCGCTCGACGAGTTCGAGGGTCGTGGCGTCTGGCGATACGCCGACGCGCTCCCGCTCGAGTCGGGCGTGACGACTCAGGAGGGCGCGACGCCGCTGTACGAGGTACCGCGTCTCGAGGACGACGTCGGCGTCGAGGCCCTGCGAATCAAACACGAAGGCATGAATCCGACCGGTTCGTTCAAGGATCGGGGGATGACCGTGGGCGTCGCGGTCGCGAAGGAACTCGGCGTCGACCGACTCGCCTGCGCCTCGACCGGGAACACGAGCGCGGCGCTCGCGGCCTACGGCTCGCGCGGCGGGATGGAAACGCTCGTTCTCCTCCCCGCGGGAAAAGTCGCGGCCGGCAAGATCGCGCAGGCGAGCCTGCACGGCGCGCGGATCCTCGAGGTCGACGGCAACTTCGACTCCTGTCTCGACATCGTTCAGGAACTGGCCGCCCGCGGCGAGGCCTATCTCCTGAACTCGCTGAACCCGTTCCGGCTCGAGGGCCAGAAGACCATCGGCCTCGAGATTCTCGAGACCTTCCGCGACGATTACGGCGCGTTTCCGGATCGGATCGTGCTCCCGGTCGGCAACGCCGGCAACACCTCGGCGCTGTACAAGGCGTTCCGCGAACTGGTTCAGGTCGGGGATCTTCCGCTCGAGGACGTACCGAAACTGACCGGCGTACAGGCGGAGGGTGCCGCGCCGATGGTCGAGGCGATCGAGAACGACGCCGACGAGGTTCGACGCTGGGAGGACGTCGAGACGCGCGCGACGGCGATCCGGATCGGCAACCCGGTGAACGCGCCGAAGGCGCTGCCCGGTATCCGCGAGACCGACGGCACCGCCGTCGCCGTCTCCGACGAAGAGATCACCGACGCACAGCGAGACCTCGCGGCGGAAGGGATCGGCGTCGAACCCGCCTCCGCCGCTTCGATCGCCGGCCTCCGGAAACTCCGCGCCGAGGGCGTCGTTACCGACGACGAACGCGTCGCCTGTCTCACGACGGGCCACCTGC
Organism: Halostagnicola kamekurae; assembly: GCF_900116205.1. NCBI lineage: Archaea > Methanobacteriati > Methanobacteriota > Halobacteria > Halobacteriales > Natrialbaceae > Halostagnicola > Halostagnicola kamekurae. The sequence goes on from NZ_FOZS01000001.1 coordinate 393,740, forward strand.
TCAAAGACCCCGACGCGGCGGCAGCCGCCGGGAGCGAGCCACAACCGGTCCCGAACGACACCGAGGGCGTCCTCGAGCACCTTCGCGAGTGACGTCGGGAGGATACTCAAACTCACTGTCACCTGTCGTTCACCCGTCTGCGCTCTGTCTGACGCGTCTGACGGTCGACTGACTGAACCTTTTGCGGCCAGAAAACCTATATGTGATCGATGTCCGTCGAGTATCGGCCTCCCGAGACCCCCACCCACTGCGTCCAGCGAACCGCCAGTGACAGTACCACTCGGCAGGATCGTGCGCCTGCCGAACACACCGAATCAACGCCTCGAATGCGAGACCCCCTCTCAGCCAGGATCGAACGAACCCGCCTCCGCCTTCGGATCGCCGCCCTCGAGCGGGAACTCGAAGCCAGAGAGTCCGAACGACAGGAACTCATCGATCAGTACGAACTCGTCCTCGAGCACCGAGACGCCGATTCGGCGGACTCGACGACTGACGAACGCGGATTCGTCCGTCGGCTTCTGGGCTAATCTCCCCGCTTCCGATCGCCGTTTCCCCCTGCGTTGTGCTCGACTCGAGCGCCTTTTCGTCTCCCGAATTCGGATAATGTGTTCTCGGAAACTATGTTGGAACTCCAACCAATTAGTATATTTTAAATACCATTGGTATTAGTATATTATCACGAGAGGCGAATGGACGACGGCAATACAAACCTGAACTGTACAGAATGCGATGGACAACTTCGAACCACCGGCACCGAAATCGTCTGTGAGGAGTGTGGGCTCGTCACCGAGGAGAACGCCATCGATCACGGGCCCGAGTGGCGCTCGTTCGAGGACGACGATACCGATCGGCGTCGGACTGGGGCTCCCCTGACTCGATCTCGACACGATCGGGGCCTGTCAACGGAAATCGGATACGGCTCCGGCTCTGGATCGCGACTGACGGGTCGGAAACGCCGCCAGCTCGCGCGGCTGCGCAGAGAACACAATCGGGCCCGAATCTCTACGAAAGCAGAGCGAAATCAGGTGTACGGATTCACCGAGATCAAGCGATTGACGACCGAACTATCGCTTCCGGACTCGACCCGCGAGCAGGCTTGCTCGCTCTTTAAATCCGCACAGTCGGAGGACCTCCTTCGCGGCCGATCGCTCGAGGGATTCGCGGCAGCGGCGGTGTATGCAGTCTGTCGAACGGTATCGATGGCTCGAACGCTCTCGGAAGTCGTCGACGTCGCTCGCGCCGACGAGTCCGAACTCAAATCGGCGTACGATGCGCTCAACAAGGAATTGGGGCTCCGAACCGGACCGATCGATCCGACGCAGTATCTCCCCCGGTTCGCATCCAAACTCGATCTCGATACGACGATCGAACAGTGCGCTCGAGAGCACGTCGAAACGCTTCTCGAAAACCGCGTGGTCGGAGGTCGACACCCGGGCGGCGTCGCAGCAGCGTGTCTGTACGTCGCGGCCAACGATTGTCCCGATTGTACGGGGATTACGCAGGCGTCTGCTGGAGCGGTCGCCGACGTCAACCCGGTCACGATTCGCTCGACGATTCGTCTTCTCGAGGAGTGTTAGTCGCCGATACGGACACATCGACATCCGGATAGCGCGTACAACCGGTCGTTACTTCTGTTCGCACCGTGCGATGATTTCTCCGAGCGTCTCGATTCGCGTCGCCGAGACGCTGTCGGGAGCGCACTCTCGAACAGACCGTCCCGTCGTACGCGCATCGTGAACCTCCTCTGAACTCGGGACGGTGACGACGGACGCGCCGAGCGTGCGTTCGATCGTCCGCTCGCGGTCGGCACTAACGGACGCTCGATTCAGTACGACCGCTCCGACCGGCGTCGCTGCCTCGAGCGCGAGTCGTTTCGTTCTGAGCGCGTCGGCGATCGCTTCCGTCGTGTCTGTCGTGACGAGGACGACCACATCCGCGACGTGTAACTGCGTGCCGACGTCGCTCGCGAGTCCCGCGGGACAGTCGATGATGACGCGCCCGAATTCCCGTTCGACGCCCTCGATGACCGTCTCGAACCGTCCCAGATCCGCCGCTCGAGCGCCGGCCAACGATCGTCCGCACGGGAGCAGGTGCGTAGCTCCGACGCGTCGGACCGCCTCAAGCGGATCCGCTCGTCCAGCGAGTACGTCGTGGAGGTCGGGACCACGTCCGCGGGGAAGATCCGCCATCGCGAGGTCCCCGTCGACGACGAGCGCGTCGAGTTCCGCTCCGAGGTTCAACGCGATGGTGGACTTTCCGACGCCACCTTTCCCGCCAGCGACGGCGACTATCATCGTCGCCCGTCGACTTCCGCCGGCGGCTCCCATCGTTCGAGACTCGAGCGGATCACTTGGGTGTCGATCCTCGCCCGATCCGCTGCTCGCTTCGCACCGACGAATCTGAGCGGTTCGTCCGTCGTCGCTGCCGGACTCGCGAATCCGATTCCGCGCCGACTGTCTGGCTCGAGTCGTCCCTGCCAGCGTTCGCCGTCCCACTCGGGAACGACGACGCCGTTTCGTCGCGGTGGCCAGACCGGTTCGAGCGTGCTCTCGAGGCGAACCCGCTGTGGAGTCGTCCGATCGTTCGTGAGGATAGCGCTGACGAACGTCACGCCGTCGCGACGTTCGGTACTCGCAGCGATGTCGACCATGCCGCCATTGGCCCCGTTACCGCACTTAAACTCGCGGACGACTCGTTTGCGGCCGCGTCGGCTGACTCCTGGCAGATCACGTCGTCCGGAGATTGTCCGTACTCGGTTCGTAGACCTCGCCTTTCTGTTTGAGCTTGTCGATCTCGTGTTCGGCTTTCGACTGGTCCATCCCGATCTCGTCTGCCCGCTCGAGGACGATATCCATCGGCGCGCCGTCGTCGTACTCCGCTTCGATGTCGCTGATCAGCTGTTTGATGTTCTTGATCCGGTCGCGCTGGGACTTCGTGGTCCCGGCCTCGACGATGTCCGCGTCGAACTCGCCGGTCTCGGGGTCGACGCCGATGTCCTGTAGCGTCGAGCGAACAATCTCGACGACCCGTTCGGCGTCGCTGGCCTCGACGGTATCCGAGAGTCGGATCCGCGCGCTCGCTTCCGCGAGGCGAACCAGCGCCTCTAACTTCCGTGCGGTGACGGGAATGGGCGCGTCTTCGTCGGTCCCCTTCAGCCGCAGATCGACGTAGAAGTCTCGAATCGTTTCTCTGGCCTCTTCGGTCATCCGCGGGTGACAGTTCTGTTTTGCGTACGCGATGTACTTTCGCAGGAGTTCGGCGTCGATCTCCGGATCGACCTGATCGGTCATCTCTTCGATCTCGTCGGTCGATACCTCGAGGGAGGTCATCTCCTCCTGTTGGGTCGTCAACTCCCCGGCGTAGTTCGTCGTCAGGATGTGCTCTGCGAGGTTCCGGTCTTTCTCCTCGTCCGGATTGTCCGTGACCGTAAAGATCAGATCGAACCGGGAGATCAGCGCCGGCTCGAGGTCGATCTGTTCGGCGATCGGCTCGTACTGGTCGAAGCGACCGTACTTGGGGTTTGCCGCGCCCAGCAGCGAACACCGCGATTTGAGCGTCGCGTTGATCCCCGCCTTCGAGACCGAGATCTTCTGCTGCTCGAGGGCCTCGTGCATGGCGCTGCGGTCTTCCGAACGCATCTTATCTAACTCGTCGACCGCTGCGATTCCCTGATCGGCGAGAACCAGCGCGCCGGCCTCGAGCGTCCACTGCTGTCCGTCGCCGAAATCGTCGCGAACGGCAGCGGCAGTCAGACCCGCCGAGGACGAACCCTTTCCGGAGGTGTAGACGGACCGCGGTGCGATATTCCTGATATACCCTAGCATCTGAGATTTACCCGTACCAGGGTCCCCTATTAACAGCATGTGCAGGTCGCCGCGGATCCTCGAGCCGTCGGGTAACTGCTTGGTAACGCCCGAAAAGAGCTGGAGCATCATCGCGAGTTTCTCTTGCTCGTAGCCGTAGATCGACGGCGCGATCGAGGCCACCATCTTCTCGTAGATGCCGTCTTCGGTGGAGAGGCGGACGATCTCCTTTTTGTCCTCCTCGGTGATGTCCATGTCCTCGAACTGCTCTTCGTCGATATCGACCGATACCCCTTCCATGTAGAAATCGAAGATCGGGGACTTCTCCTGCTGGTTGCCCTGTTGCTCGAGGCGAAGGACACCGACGGCGGAAACGTGATCCCCGGGTGTTACCTCTCCCGTGATGTCGTCTTCGACGTGGATGTCGAGCGCCTGGGGCGTCTCGCCGCCGCGCAGGCCTTCGGGACTTTCCTGAATTCTAAGCTTCTGGGCGTCGACGAACTCCGACTGGTCGAAGTTCACCTGAAACGGCCCCTGTCGTTCACAGCCCTGACACTCGTGGGGTTCCTGAAAGTCGCCGGTGGATTGTGGAATCCGGTTGAGAGTCCCACAGAGCTGGCATTCGAAGGCGGCTTCTTCGATCTTCGGGCGGACGTCGGTCGCCTTGCGGACGATGCCCCGAACCTGAACGAGTTTGTTCATGTTCTGGGCGCGGATGTCCCGAATTTCCGGGGACTCGGTGTCGGGTAAGTTTCGTATGCGGACGTGCGCCTGCCCGAGGCTGACGTCGATGGGGAGGTCGTACAGCCGAAGCGCTTCCTCCGCGTAGCGCTGGAGTTGCTCGGGCTGGTTGAGATAGTCGTCCGCGAGGTCGGGGTCGTAGCGATAGAGATCTTGCCAGTCGATAAACAGCGAGCGCTGCTCGTTTGGATACTGCTGGGCAAGCTGTTTCACCTCGTTGTCGCAGTAGTTCCGAAAGAACTGCTCGAACGCGTCGACGAGTTCGGAGTTTCCCGCTTGCGCCATTGACCTCTTGTTCGGTCACCATCGCGTATAAATGGTCGCAAACGACAGTGAAACTGGTTCCGGCCGTCTCGTTCGGTCGGCGGTTGGCAGGCCCGTACTGGTATCGATACGCCCTTCGAGACGGCGTCCACGACGACCGTTTAACAGTCTATTAGAGCCGATCGACGGGTTATTTCACCGGTTCACCGCACGCTGAAACTGTTTTAACAACCTGATAGGTGGTCGACTAATGCTGATGAACGTAATGAACGTACGGAACTACTATACAGACATTTCAGATAAGATGGATTAGAGATGGTTCAATGTTAGAGTTGCTCTCGGACTTTCGAAACGTAATATTCCCCGTGTTCTTCGTCGGGTTCTTCCTCGGCACACTCGTCCTGCTCGCGCTTTCGGACCGGGAAATACTGCCGGATCGAGAACTCGCGAGGAAGGCCTGGGTTGGGACATTCATTCTCGTCCTCGTCGCGGTAACCGCGCTCGGGTCGACGCTCATACCCATCGTCGAAATGCACAAGTTCTCACACCCCAGCGAGGAACAGAACACGGCCTACGAGTTCGTCGTCGTCGATGCGGACGGAAACGAACTGTTCTACGACTACCGTGCGACGCCGCCGACGACCGACAGCCGCTCCTCGACGGTCGCCTGGCGCATGGTCGACGCCTACTCCGATCAGGAACGGATGGAAACCGCGGAGTTCTATCTCTCAAATGCCAAGGAGTACCGATCTGCCATCGAATCCGGAGCGTATCCACCGCCGACGGATCTGATCGATCCACCGCGGTACGTCGACGACGAGCAGTGGACTGCTTCGACCCTCGAGGAGTACGGGGAGTTCGAATCCATTCGCATCTACGAGCGAACGCTGACGGTAAACGAGGATAATACGGAACTCGAATCACACGACAGACGACTGCTGCTGACGGTCGACGTCGACGATAAGTCGATCACCGAACACGACAACTCATGAGCGCGTTTATCAACTACTTCGCCGACGATTCTCGTTCGTCTCCGATCAATCTCGCCGTCGCTCGCGTCGCGCTCGGGACGTACCTCCTCTGGCGCGTCGTCTTTCTCGACTGGGGCTTCTACCAGGAGTGGCCCCACGCCCTCAATATCGGTATCGACTTCCTTCATCAAGACCTGCTCCTGGCGTTGTTGCCCTACCAGCGATGGCTCGTCGCCGGGTTGCTCGTGTCCTTTATCGTGGGATACAAGATCAAGTGGTCGGGTGGCCTCGCGAGTCTCATCCTGTTGGAGATGCTGTCGGTCAAGGCGACGGTTTACCTGTCGGGAACCGTCGAGTCGCTGTTCGTCTGTTCGTATTTCGTTCTGTTCTTCGCGTTCTTCCACAACGACGATGCGATGTCTGCGGACGCGGTGATCCAGACGAAAGAGAACTCGCTCGAGCAACTGAACCGGTTCCTCAAGGAGGGATCCGATCGGTCCTACCGCATGCGGCCGTTCAAATGGATGCTCGTCGTCGTCGGACTCATGTATTTCGGTGCTGCGTGGGGGAAGTTGCTCAACGGCTCGTTCGACATCTACCTCTCCGGTGCCGACCTCCAGCGCGATATCATCTACAATCAGGCTGCAACCGGGGTATCCCGACCCATCGGGGAATTCGTCGTCCAGCACGAACTCCTGGCCTGGCTCGGCTTCGTCGGGACCGCGCTCGTTCAGTCGCTGTTTATCGTCGCGGTCGTCCTCGGCGTGACGGTAACCCCGTTCGTCCTCGGCTTGATAGGCTTTCACGTCGCCGTGATTCTCACCCTGGGATTGTACTTCATCGACATGATCGTCGTGCTCTCGCTGTTTGGTGCGTGGGACGTCGCCTACCGGAAACTCGCCGCGGATCAAACGAACGCGGTCCAACTGGTCTACGACGAGCGCTGTTACTTCTGTGCGCGGAGCCTCTATCTCTTCAAGCACCTCGACGTCAACGATTCGGTCCAGTTTTACACCCAGTCGGACGCCCCGCCCGAACTGGTCGATCGCGACGGGGTCGACCTCGAGAAGGAGATGTACCTCTTCCGCGATGGCGAAGCTCACGGTGGTTACGACGCCTTCCGGCACCTGTTCAAGCAGTTCCGAATCTTCGCGCCGATCACGCTGTTGATGGCGTTCCCGCCGGTCAGGATGGTCGGCGAACGAATCTACGAATACATCGCCGACAACCGCGACCGCCACTTCGTCTGCAGTTACGACCCGGACGAAACGTCTTGAGCAGCAATCATCTTCCTTCAGTAGCTCGTTTAATCGCTCCTCGAGAACCATCGGTTCCGCACTCGCGACTCGCGAGTTTGTTCGTCACGAGAAGTGGGCCAACTCGGATTTGAACCGAAGGAAGACGGTCTCACTCGCTCCGCTCGTGAGCGTGCGACTTCCAGGGCTCAAATCCTCGTGGCAACACGAGCTTATGGCTCGCGAATTTGCTCGTCATCAGAAGTGGGCCAACTCGGATTTGAACCACCTCGAGACGTTCCGGGTCACTCACTTCGTTCGCTTCCCGGGCTGCGACTCGCGTACTTCAAATCCGAGTTGGATTCAATAGTTACGGCTCGCGGAGTTGCTCGCCGCAAAATATGGGCCAACTCGGATTTGAACCGAGAACCTCCACCTTATCAGAGTGGCGCTCGACCTAATTGAGCTATTGGCCCGCTTCGCATCAGTGAGTTGCGGGCAGGTACGTTTAAGCGTTTCTTTCTCTTATACCCGTGCGAACCGCTACCGAGCGTAGGAGTCGCCGTCCGTCTCGTCGTCCCGAGACTCCTCGTCTCCGAATTCGATGGTGTATTCGTCGTCTCCTCCGTCCGACTCGACCGTGTAGGAGTCGTCGTCGAGGTCGTACGTTCGGTCACTGGATTCACTCGAGCTCGACGCGGTGTTCGACTGCGTCGACCCGGTTCCCCGTCCGCCGGCATCGCCGCCGTTGGGGAACCCGAACGTGTAGACGTTGCCGCTGATGAATCCGCTGGTCTTTTTGTCCGCGTAGGGGACGATCACGAACCGCTTGAGCGCCGCTCGAATGGGGATTCGGGTGATCGGAACGACGAGGAGAAAGCCGACCAGGTCGGTGACCAGTCCCGGCGTGAGCAGGAAGGCACCGGCGGCGATCAACAGGCCGCCGTCGAGCAGTTCGTTCGTCGGCGGCTCTCCCTTCGCCAGCGTGCGTTGCATCTTCCCGAGCGTTCGTCGCCCTTCCGCGCGGACGAGCAACAGGCCGATCAGTCCAGTCAGAACGACCAGCAGCACCATCGCGACCCACCCGAACTCGGTACGGCTGAACACCAGCGCGAGGAGTACCGCGTCCAGAAACGGGATGAGCAACAGCGCAGAGAGCCACCGGAGCATACCCGCCACTAGGCCGCGGAGGGTCAAAACCCTTTAGTCTCACCCCTCGAGCCGACCGGCGTCGAATTTCGGACCCCGCTGGAGCGCGTTCCGTGCTGTACTCGAACGAAGGCCTTACGCACGCGACCCGCCTTCAGGCTAGCATGGACGACGTTACGAGGGTCGAGTGGCGAGCGTGGGGACAGGCGGCCTTCGACGAGGCCGAATCGGCGGACGTTCCCGTGTTGCTCTCGCTCACCGCGACGTGGTGCGATCACTGCCACGAGATGGACGAGCAGACCTACGCCGAGCCGCGGATCGCGGCGAACATCAACGACCGGTTCGTGCCGGTACGCGTCGACGCCGACCGGCGGCCACGCGTCCGCGACCGGTACAACATGGGCGGCTTTCCCTCGACGGTCTTTCTCGCGCCCGACGGCGCGATGTTGACGGGGGCGGGCTATCTCGGCCCCGACGGGATGCGCCAGGTGCTAGACAGCGTCGGGACGATGTGGGAGTCCAAAGGCGAGGACGCGAGTCGAATTCCGCGACCGCTTCGGGAGGACGAGCCGCCGGCCGGCCGACTCTCGAGCGACGTCGAGGGGTCGATGCTCGCCCAGCTCGAGGAGAGCTACGACGAGACCGCGGGCGGTTGGGGAGTCGAGCCGAAGTTCCCGCTCCCGGACGCCCTCGAGTTCGCGCTCAAGCGCGACCGCGAGATGGCGCGTCGCTCGCTCGAGGCGGTCAGCGCGAACTTGTTCGACGAGTACGATGGCGGATTCTACCGGTTCGGCGCGCAGGCCGACTGGGGAGAGATCCAACACGAGAAGCTGCTCGATTCGAACGCCGCGCTCGTCCGCGCGTTCTCGAACGCCTACCTCTACACGGGACGCGAGGAGTATCAAGAGCCCGCGTCGCGGACCATCGAGTATCTCACCACGACGCTGTGGAACGACGACGCCGACGCGTTCGCGAACAGTCAGGCACCCGGCGAAGAGGGGTCCTACACCCTCGAGGCCAGCGACCGAGCGGCCGTCGACGACCCGCCCGTCGACGCGGGCGTTTTCGCCGGACCGAACGGGTTGGCGATCGAAGCCTTGCTCACCTACTTCGCGTACACTGACGACGAGCGCGCTCGCCGCTACGCAGAGCGCGCGCTCGAGACGCTTCGGACCGACCTGCTCGAGGACGGCGTCGTCGCTCATCGACTGCCCGACGAGGTGACCGACTCGCTCGAGCGAACGCCGCTTCTGTTGACCCAGGCCCGCGGACTGCGGGCGATGCTCGCGAGCGCGAGCGTCCTCGGAGCGGAGACGCTCGAGGGTGCGCGAAATATCGCCGACGTCACGATCGAGACGCTCCGAGACGGCGATTCGTTCGTCGACGCCCCGGCCCGCGGCGCGGGGCTGCTCGAGCGGTCGCTTCGCCCACTCGACGCGAACGTCGCGCTCGCAGACGCGCTCGTCGACCTCGCGATCCTGACCGGCGAGGAGCGGTATCGGACGGTCGCGCGGGAGACGCTCGAGGACTTCGCCGGGGCGAGCGATCGGTTCGGCGTCCAGATGGCGAAGTACGGCTCCGTGGCCGCGCGGCTGCTCGAGGATCCGCTCGTCGTTCGGCTCGGAACGGACGCCGGAACCGACCTCCACCGGGCCGCGTTGCGCGTCGCGGACCACGAGAAGGTCGTCGTTCCGAACGCGACGACGGAACTGGAGCGAGGTGCCGCACGCGTCGAACGGGGCGACCGCGCTTCTGCGGTCGCTGAAACTCCCGAGAAGTTGAGCGAGGAAGTTCGAACCATACTCGAGCAATAGACTGCCCGAAACGTGCGAACCTGGGAGAGACAAAACTACCGTAGTGTTTATACTCCTCCAGTGGGTTTATTATCCGTATGGCCAGTCTCAGGGACCTCGGGCTCTCGGAGTACGAGGCTCGCGCGTATCGATCGCTGTTGAATATCGGTCCGACGACGGCCAAGGAACTTTCCCGGGCCAGCGACGTCCCGATGGGCCGGATCTACGACGTTCTCAACAGCATCGAACAGTACAATCTCGTTCGAAGTCAGACCGCGAGCCGTCCGAAGAAGTACGTCGCCGTCGAACCCGCGACCGCGCTCGATCGACTGCTCGATGACAAGAAGCGCGAACTCGACGAGAAGGCAGAACAGTACGAGTCGATCGTCGACGACCTCGCCGCGGAACTCGACGCGGCCGAACCCGTCGAAGAGCAGTTCTGGACCGCCTCCGTCGGCCCCGAGGAGACGATCGACCTCCTCTTGGAACGGCTCACCGCGGCGGACCAGGACATCGTGATGGTCGCGGCCGATCCCGCCCCGCGGATGGACATCCGAACCGTCGGTGACGAAGTGTTGGCACACCTCGAGGACGCGCTGGATCGGGGCGTCTCTGTCGACGTGTTGATGACGCGCGAACTGGTCGCCTCGCTCTCCGAAAACGTCGGCCAGCGGTATCAGAAGACGCTCCAGCAGCGGGAGGATTTCGCCGTTCGAACCAGCGACGACGTCACCGGCTCGTTCAACATCATCGACAGCGTCGAGGTCTGCATTCAGGTGCCCAACCCGCTCGCGTCACAGGAGGTCTTCGGCATGATCGACCTGAAAGACCCCGAGTTCGCCGCCGACGTCCACGAGGAGTTTTACCCGACCTGGGAACGGGCGACGCCGCTCGAGTTTTGAACCCGAGCCGCGAACGGCTCGGCTTTTCCACTGGCACGCGCTGGGCCGCACCGCGAGCGACGCGAGCGGTGCGATCCGATCCGCGTGAGGGATGAACGAGAGAACGCAGTGATCGAGTGAATCGGTTGGGGAGGTCGTGGCTGTTACTGGTCCTTGAGAGCGGTGCTCTCCAGATTGTGTTCCGCTGCTTCTGGCTGTGTTCCGCTGTTCTGATTCGCTCCGCTCCTTCTAGTCGTGTTCTGGGTCGTGAACGCGCGTGGAAAACTGACGGATACAGCCGTTCGAGCCGCCAACAGGTCGTCGCTTTAGCGCTCGAGGTCGCCGTTGACTTCCTCGCGAAGCGTCTGCATCTCGACGACGCGTTCGGCGTGGGCATTGTGCTGGTGGATCGACTCGTCGTTGGACTGGATCATCGTGATCACGGCGTCGTCGTCGAGGTGGTCTAGTTCCGAAACCACGCCCTCGGCCATCGCCCGCACGCAGTCCTCGACGAACTTGGCGTCAGCGTGGGCCTCGTAGGTCATGTGGTCTTCGTCGGGGCGCTTGGCGAGGTTGTAGATCTTCGCGCTCATAGACTCGCGCGCGATGTCGATGATCTCGTTTAAGTCGACCTCCGGATCGCCGTCAGCCTCGACCGTGACCGTCGCGTGCCCACGCTGGGAGTGGCCCGGCTGCGGGACCGCATCGAGGAACTCCGTGATCGTCTCCTCGGGCACCTCGAGGTCCTCGAGTTTCTGCTTCGCTCGCGCCGTGGACATGCCCTGCGAGCACGGGCAGACGGTCATGCCGACGACGTGGGCACCGATCTCCTCGCGGGTACCCTCTTCTGTCGCGGTCGCCGACGCGATGATGTCGACGGTGTGTTGGGTTTCCCGATCCGACGCGGGCGTCTGCTCGCGGCGCATGAACTCCGCCTCCATCGAGACCTCGGCTTTGGACGTGTAGTCGTGGCGCTCGAGCAGTCGCTCGGCGGCGTCGCCACAGACGTCCTCGACGCGGTAGGCTTCCTCCCGGGTCGCCTCCTCGAGGATTTCGTCGATGACCTCCATGTTGCGGCTCATGTCCGCGCCCTTGCGCCAGGAGGGGAGGTCGACGAAGACCTCGAACTCCGCGGTCAGCACGAGCGGGCGTTTGCCGGTGCGCGCGATCTTCACGAGTTTCTCGACGCCGGTGACGCCGACCTGGTTCAGGCCGACGGTGACGTCGGGGGCCGTCGCCTGCACGTCGGGAAGCTGTTGACTCATTACCCGTATTCGGGACAGCGCGCGATTCAACCTTTCGGAAGGGACGTTGGCCCGGTGGCCCGTCTGACGGCTCCTGGTTCGTCGCCCCCTTTAAGTGCTTCTCGTCACAAGGTGTAGATACGAACGGCAGTCCGCACGGGGCGACTCCCCGTGCGTTTCTTTCGGTGTCAATTTCGCGTAGCCGACGCTGGCGATTCTCGAGGCTTCTCGGTACGGCAACTGTCGTCGGCTGGCGCTTGCTCGCAGCCGTCGTCGGACGCCGCTCGATTCGTTTCCACTTCCGGCGGTTCTATACTGCTGTAGGATGCTCCTTCGACCATGTCCTACGAGACCGCTCACAAGACCGATCCCGAATCGATCCTTCCGGAAGAAAGCGGCGGCATGTGGTTTCTCAAGGAGGATCTCGGGACCCAGGAGCTCGGCATTTCGATCCTCGAGCTCGAGCCCGGCGTTAGTGGGAAGGCCCACGACGAAACCCACACCGGTCAGGAGGAGGTGTACTACGTCGTCGACGGGACGGTAACGGTCGATCTCGACGACGAGTCGGTGACCCTCGAGACGGACGAGGCGCTTCGAATCGACACCGAAGTGCAGCGACAGATCCACAACGAGGGCGACGAATCGGCGAAGCTCGTTCTCGTCGGTGCGCCCCTGTAACACCTCACACGAACGGCTCTGGGCTGCCGAGGACAACACCCTTAACCGCCGTCGTGGCCTCCGCTCGAGTGATGCCACCGGCGATCGAGACGCAGGATCTCGTCAAGGAATACGGCGAGTTACGGGCCTTACAGGGCCTGTCTCTGACAGTCGAGGAGGGGGAGTTCTTCGGACTGCTCGGTCCGAACGGCGCGGGGAAGACGACGTTCATCAACACGCTCGTCGGCCTCGTTCGCAAGAGCGGCGGGGACGTCCGCGTCTTCGGCCACGACGTCGAAGCGGAGTACCAGCAGGCTCGAGACGCGATCGGGCTCGCGCCACAGGAGTTCAACGTGGACCGGTTTTTCCCGATTCGAGAAGTGCTGATGCACAAGGCCGGCTACCACGGGATTCCGAAGGACGAGGCCGAACGCCGGGCCGACGAGGTGCTCAAACGCGTCGGGATCTACGACAAGCGCGACGAGCGCTTCGACTGGCTCTCAGGCGGCATGAAACGCCGCCTCCTGCTCGCTCGCGCGCTCGTCACCGACCCGGATCTGTTGATCCTCGACGAGCCGACGGCGGGCGTCGACGTCCAGTTGCGCCACGACCTCTGGGAACTGGTCAGCGAACTCAACGAGGAGGGGACGACCGTGCTCCTGACGACTCACTACATCGAGGAGGCCGAACGCCTCTGCGATCGGGTCGCCATCCTCAACGAGGGCCAGAAGGTGACCGTCGCGACGCCGGACGAACTCAAAGAACGCGGAACGGACACAATTTCGGTGGCGCTCGAGAACCCGCCGTCGACCCCGCCGTCGCTGGGTGCCTACGCCCACGACGCGTGGCTCAGCGGCGACGCGCTCGAGGTTCGGGTCGACGACGGGGGATCGACCGCCCCGCAGTTGCTCAACGACCTCGAAGCCGAGGGGTACGACATCGTCGACCTCGAGATCACCCGGACCTCGCTCGAGGAGGTGTTCGTCGACCTGACGAGACACGAGGATCGATCCGTGACCCGTTCGGACGAGAGGGATGGTGGCGGCGACGAACAGCCGGGGACCGAGCGCGAGGAGGACTTCCTCGAGCAGGGGGGTGCCGTCTGATGCGGCCGGTCTCCTCGGGGGCGTGTCTGCTCGCACTGACCGCCCTTGAAACGCACGCACTTTCCACAGGTGATCGACGATGAGTATAGCGAACACGCAATTGCGGACGCTGATCCAGCGAGAAGTGCTCCGGTTCGTGCGGCGCCCGTACAACACCTTCCTCCCGCCGCTGATCACGAACGTGCTTTACTTTTCGGTCTTCGGGGTCATCCTCGGCAGCCGAATCGGATCGGTCGGCGACGTGACCTACATCCAGTTCGTGCTGCCCGGTCTGGTCGTGCTCGGAGCCATGTCGAACGCATTCGAGAACGCCTCGTTCAGCATTTTCCACGGCCGGTGGAACGAGTACATCCACGAGGTCATCACCTCGCCGCTTTCTCACACCCAGACGGTCGGCGGGTACGTCATCTCGAGTGCGCTTCGGGGCATCATCATTGGCGGGCTGATCGTCGCCGTCGGCTTCCTGTTCACGACGGTGCCGTTCGCACACCCGCTGTACCTGCTCAGCTTCGGCGTCGTGACGACCACCCTCTTCGCCGGCCTCGGGATCATCGGTGGGCTCTGGGCCGAGGACTTCGATCACCTGACGGTGATGAACCAGTTCCTCCTCCGCCCGCTGGTCTTTTTCGGCGGCGTGTTCTACTCGTTGGACCAACTCGAGGGGCTGGCCTACACCGCGTCACTGCTCAACCCGATGGTCTACATGGTAAACGGCGTCCGCTACGGCATGATCGGCGTGACGGAGATCGACCCGAACAGGTCGTTGCTCGTGCTCTCCGGGGCAGCCGTGGTCGTTCTCGCGATCGATCTGTACCTGTTCAAGCGCGGCTACGGGATCTCTGACTGAACCGTATTTTCGGTGAACTCCCTCGGAGTCGACCCTCCTAAGCGGACAGAAAATTGTAGGCGAACGCTGTGGCTACCAGCAGGACGGCAGTTGCAGCAACAGCCACGATAGGGCCTGCCTCGAAATACTCGGACGTGGAGACCCCGAGTACGACTGAAGCAATCCCCAGTATCGTTGCTACCCGGGACGGAAGGCGTTTCGTCGATGTAACCGTGCTCATACTGTGAGTTCTATTTCCGTGTTTATCAGTTTTGTGCGCGGGTTCTGTCGGACGAATAGCCAGTGCACGAGACACAGATCTACGCGGTTTATCGAATCAAACCCCTCACATGGTGGGCTGTGAGCGCTGTTATTCGAGCCTCGTCTCAGTCGGACACTTTCACGAGTTGCTTGCCGATGTTCTCGCCCTCGAACAGCCCGAGGAACGCGTCGGGCGCGTTTTCGAATCCCTCGACGACCTCTTCTCGGTACTCGAGTTCACCGGAATCGATGAACCCGGCGAGACGCTCGAGCGCTTCGCCCCAGCGCCCCTCGTAATCGCCGACCAGCAGGCCTTCGACGCGCGCTCGTTTTTCGATGAGCGTCGCGAGCTTTCTAGGACCGGTCGGCACGTCGGTCTCGTTGTACAGCGCGATCTGTCCGCAGACGGCGACTCGAGCGCGGAGGTTCAGCCGGGGCCAGACGGCGTCGGTGATCGGACCGCCGACGTTGTCGAAGTAGACGTCGATGCCGTCCGGGCAGGTCTCCTCGAGCGCGGCCCCGAGGTCGTCCGTCTCGCGGTAGTTGATCGCCGCGTCGAAGCCGAGGTCGTCGGTGAGCCAGTCGACTTTTTCGTCGCTGCCGGCGGTCCCGACGACGCGTGCGCCCGCGATCTGTGCGAGCTGGCCGACGACGGAGCCGACCGCGCCTGCCGCCGCGGAGACGACGACGGTGTCGCCCGGCTTCGGCTCGCCCACGTCGAGCAGGCCGAAGTACGCCGTCACGCCGGGCATTCCGAGCACACCGAGGGCGGTCGAGACGGGCGCGAGAGCCGGGTTGACGCGTCGGAGTTCGTCTCCGTGGGCGACCGCGTGTTCGGCCCACAGCAGGTCTCCAGTGACGATATCGCCGGCCTCGAGTCCGTCGTAGTTCGACTCGAGAACCTCGCCGACGACGCTGGCTTTCATCGGTTCGCCGACGTCCCACGGCTCCGCGTAGGATTCGGCGTCGCGCATCCGGCCGCGCATATAGGGGTCGACCGACTGGTAGTGCGTTTCGATCAGGACCTCTCCATCCTCGGGCTCCGGGCGCTCGACGGTGACCAACTCGAAGGCGTCGCGGGTCGGCTCGCCGACTGGGCGGCTCGCGAGGTGCCACTGTCTGGTGGATGCCATATTTGAGGGTCTTCCCGACGAAAGGTCAACATTTGGCTCCCGGAAACGAGGCCCGTTACTTGCAGGGTGTAGGCTGGGTGCCACCACCTCTCGAGAGCGGCGTCGGCTCGAGAACTACGATTCGTTTCTGGGTCGTTTAACAACCAAATAATGCCCTCTCGAGGGTGATTTTGTGGTTTCTGGACTGGTCTTCTGTCGACGGTTCTGTTCGGTTGGAGCGTTCGAATCCGAGTTAATAGCTCCATTAGAAAGTACTTCAGATGCGGTCGGTTGGGTATGGATACCGACTCATCTCGGCGGCGACTGTTAGCTGCGGTCGGCGTCGGATCGGCCTCCCTCGCGGGTTGTCTCGACTTCCTTTCGGACGGCGGCGACGGTGACGGGGACGGAAACGGTGGCGGTGATGGCAACGGGTCGGGCGGCGACAGTGCGGCCTGGCCCGCGTCTAACTCGGGCGAGCTCATCTCCGACTTCGGCGAAGACGACGACTGGATCCCCCGACACGGCGAGATCGAACCCGCGCCCGACGAGGCGGTCACCGGCGATCAGGCGCTGGTCATCCAAAGCGACAAGGCGACCGCCAGCACGGGGCTCGCGATTCCCGAAGGAGTCAACCTCGAGGACTGGGACGCTTCGATGGCGGTCAAGGTGGATTCGGCCAATGACATCCGACTCGAGGTCCTCGCGAGCGGTCGCGAGAATCACCTGACGAGTATCAGACAGATCCCCGAGGCGTACGAGGGGTGGCTCCGCGTCGACTTCGGATACATCATGAAAAACGGCGAACCCGACCTCTCGAACGTCACGCAGCTCAACATCGTCGCGAAGGGACCCGAGGGCGGCCCGACCCGCGTCGTCGTCGACGACCTCCGACGAACGGAGGCCGCAGTCGACAGTGGCAAGGCGATTCTCGCCTTCTACGACGGACACCCTTCGCACTTCGATATCGCGGCGGACATGCTCGAGGAACGCGGCTGGGCCGGCGCGGTTCCGGTCGACCCCGCTCGGATCGGCGAGTCGGGGCGGATGAACGTCAACCAGCTTCAGCAGCTCAGTGAGCGGGGATGGGACGTGTGTTCGTACCCCGAAAGCGGCGGCCCCCTTCCGGACCAGTCGGCCGAGCGCCAACGCGAACGCATCGAACAGTCGATATCCGTACTGGAATCCTACGAGTTCTCCGACGGGGCGCGTCACTTCTTCGTGCCGGACGACAACATGGACGCGACGACCCACGAAATCGTCCGCGAGAACCACGAGTCTGGCTTTCTGTTCGGTGCCAGCCCCAACTCCACGTCGCCGACCGGCCCGCACATGACCTCGCTCATTTGGGGCCCCGACCTCCACGGCGGCGTGCGACGCGCGATCAACCTCTCGGACCAGTACAATCAGCTCACCGTCCTCAGAATCCCGGCCATCGTCGAGGACGAAGCCGACTCGAACGCGAACAACATGCTTCTCGAGAACTTCGAGCACCTCCTCAATCACCTCGAACACCGCGGCGTGGACGTGGTCACGCCCTCCGATATGGTCGACGGAACGATGGCCACCGACTCGGAGTCCGAGTCCGGGGCCGACGACGGCGGACCGATTCTCGAGGCCGGAAACTCACACACGTTCTCCGGGAGCGGAAACGCACAGACCGAGGAGTTCGAACTCGCCGGGAGCGGCGTGGAGTGTTACTTCTCCCACGAGGGAAGCGGCGACTTCACCGTCGAGGGGACGGCGATCGAGGGCGACCTCGCACACGAACTCGTCGTGGATACGACGGGCTCCGGCTCGGGCAAGTCGTTCACGTTCGCCGACGAGGGAACCTATCGACTCGAGGTCGAGGCCGACGGCGAGTGGTCGATCGAACTCGACCAACCCGAAGTCACGAGTTCGGATCTCACGTCGCTGCCGGTCGAGCAGTCCGGTACCGGATCGTCGTTCGTCGGGCCGTTCGAGAGCGAGGATGACATCAGTCTCGTGGTGACCCACGAGGGGAACGGAACCTTCCTCGTCGACGGCTTCGACTCGAGCGGGAGCAGAGAGCAGGTCGTCAACAAGACCGGCCAGTTCGAGGGTTCGAGATCCTACGCCGTCGGGGACGCGACGTGGTTCAACGTCGAAGCGACCGGCGACTGGGAACTCGTGATCGAGTGAGGTTCCGGGGACCGGTCGCTCTCGGAAAGAAGAGATCGTTTTGTGGGTGGCCACGATATGTAGTACCATGGGCGATTCCACTGACAAACTTCTGGACGAACTCCTCGCCGGGAACCGCCGCCACGTTGAGTCCCTGCCCGACGGGTACTTCGCGGACGTCCAGACGGGCCAGCACCCAACCGTCGTCGCGGTCTGCTGTTCGGACTCGCGGGTCTCTCACGAGGGGATGTGGGGAATCGATCGGCCGGGCGCGGTCTTTACCCCCAGTAACATCGGCAATCAGGTCTGGGACGAAGACGACGGCACTCGGATCATCGACGGCGGCGTCCTCTATCCGATCCATCATACCGGCACCGACGCCGTGGCCGTCGTTGGCCATACCGGCTGTGGGGCCATCACCGCAGCCTACCACGTCGCGACCGGCGCGGAGCCGCCCGGGCCGCGCGGCGTCGACAAGTGGGTCGATATGCTCGTCCCCGTGGTCGAGGAGGCCCTCGAGAGTGATCGCATCGACCGCGATGCTGTCACCAACACCGTCATCAACCAGCTCGTCGAGTACAACGTCAGCTATCAGGCCCGCTCGCTGTGTGCCGCCGCCGACGTTCCGGACCGGGTCACTGTCTACGGCTTCGTCTACGACTTTCAGGGTGTCTACGGCGACCGCCCCGGCCGTACGTATCTCGTCACCGTCGACGGGGAAACCGAGCGCGAGGCACTCGTCGATCTGGTGCCGGACGGCTACGAAGCGACGATTCGGAGTCTGCTCGACTAGTGGCTCGTGCGGTGCTCTTGGATCCTGAACGAGGCGAATCAAAATCCCGTTCCGCGCCCGCTCCTGTGTACGTATCGACCGATGGCCGTCAGTTTTCGTCGGTAATCCACTTCTGGCCCCACTCGTAGATTTCATCGAACGCCGAGAGGAGTTCTCGACCCTTCGGCGTCAGCGAATAGTAAACGGCGACCGGACTCCCCTCATCGACTCGGCGGTCGACGTATTCTTTCTCCTCCAGATCCTCGAGCACGCGGGACAGTGTCTGGGAGTTCGCATCCGTCGCGCGCTTGAGTTCGTTGAAGCGGAGTTCGCCCTCGCGGAGGACGTGGATAACGGTCATCCGCCACTGGGAACCGACCTCTTCGAGGGTTTTGATTACCGGACAGTCCCCGTACTTCGTCTCGAGAGTAGCGTCCGATGACATCGGTGTGACTTGGTCAGACGAACGTTCGCTGAGTTATATTAAGCTCACGCACCATGACCAAGTATGATGGTGTAACCGCGATCTCGGGACGATCCCCGAGATCGCGCGACGGCCATCAGCGAACACAACTCCCACCATGAACGTACTCCTACTCGGTGCAAGCGGGCGAATCGGACAGCGAACGGCTGCTGAACTCCTCGACCGCGGCCACAAGGTCACCGGCGTCTCCCGGAGCGGGACGGTCGAAGGAATTGACGACGCCGACTTCGTCGCCGTTGCTGGGGACGCGACCGACGCTACTGACGTCGCGAAGCTCGCGACGGGGCACGACGCCGTGGTATCGACGCTCGGCCCGAGCGGCGACGAGCCGCCCGAGATCCTCACCGACATGATAGCGGCCGTGATCGACGGACTGCGCCGCGCAGGTGTCGACCGCCTCGTCTGGACTGGCGGCGCTGGCGGGCTCGAGGTCGGTCCCGACACCCACCTCATCGAGACGGAGGACTTCCCCGAAGAGTGGGTGCCGGTCGCCAGCGCGGCCATCGACGCGTACGATACCCTCAGCGAGGCCGACGATCTACGATGGACGTACGTCGCGCCCGCTGCGCTAATCGAACCCGGCGAGCGAACCGGCGAGTACCGGACCGCCGACCGCGAACTCGTGACCGACGACGAGGGAGACAGCTACATTTCGATGGAGGACTTCGCCGTCGCCCTCGCGGACGAACTCGAGGAGGCAAACGCCGTTCACACTTATCTCGGAACCGGAAACTGACCGGGATCCGGTTTTTCACTGATCCCCAGACGGGCTGGGGGATACGCGCGCTGTCTTTGCAGTGGCTTCCGTCCCGACCGCGTCGCGAATCACTCGTGGATTCCTCGGTTGACACGACGAAGTTCGAGCGTGAGAGAGAAGCCATGCGACACTGGCTGATCGAATCGTGACGGCGGGAAAACCGATCGGTCCTCGAGAGCGCCGTCAGTCGTCGTCAACCGGCTGTGCGGGCGGCGTCGCGAGCTCGGACTCCGCCGTCGCCTCGATGTCGAGTTCGGCGTCGGCCACCCACTCGAGGTCGCCCGCGTAGCGGAACGGCTCGTTGTCCCGCTCGGGATCGAGGACGGTCAGATCGCCGATCCAGCCGTTGTCGAGCAGTTCCCTGACGTCCTCGTGCTCGCGGAGGATCTCGGTCACGCGCTCGAGGGGCGCGTGGATCACCGCGGTCAGGCGCAGCGGCTGGTGGAACGGGCGCTCGTCGTCGCGCTTGAGCGACTGCAGCGGGAGCCCGGTCAGCAGGTCGCCGCCGTTGCCCTGGACGACGCCGACGTTGCCGACCGGGTTCTGGGTGACCTTCGAACCGCTGCCGTAGACGGCGTTGTCGACCGTCGCGAAGTAGTACTGGTTGTTGATCCACTGCGTGACGACGAGCGGACCCGTGAAGATCGCCTCGAGGGCGTCGCCGTCCGGATCGACCGACCAGTCGTAAGAGTGGAGGAATGCGCGCCCGTCGAGATCGCGGTCGGCGGTCAGTTCGCGTGGCCCGATGATGAACGAGGCGTTGCCGGCCAACCCCCACTCGGGACGGGCCTCCGCCCAGTCGGCCGCCTTGCGCTCGACCTCGTCGACGGCCCCGTCTTCGTCCTCGCCGGTGCGCTCGGCCGCCGCGCCGGCCCGGGCGCGGGCGAGGTCCTCGCGCAGGGAGGCGAGGTCCTCGCGGTGGCTCTCCGGCACACCGTCGTCGAACAGCGTTATCTCGTCGGTCGTCGTGTTGTGTTCGGCCGCGAGGAAGACGGTGTCCTCGGGGAGGTCGAACCCGCGCTCGCGGAGGGTCGCTTTGACATCGGGATCGTTACAGATCGCCGCGAGGACGCGGGCGTTCGGACCGCCGGGGTTGCCGGCGCAGGCCCCGCAGTCGAGACTCGAGTCGAAGGGGTTGTTGGTCGTCTCGCTGGCGTGGCCCGAGAAGACGACCAGCCGGGCGAACTCGGTCCAGCCCATGAGTTCGAAGGCGGTCTGCGCGTACTCGACTTTCTCTTCGTGGGTCATCCCCTGTGGGAGGTCGTGGTCGGCGTGATCGTGATCGTCGTACGCGTCGGATTCGATGGCGAGCGCGGCGATCTCGTGGCGGCTCGGAATGCGCTCCCCGATAGCGGACTCGAGCGTAGCGATCGTCGACGGCGACAGCGTCCGCGCGGTCATCGCCGAACCGTACGCGCTGCCGGCCCCCTCGACGAAGGTAAAGGCGGCGACGAGGTTCGATTTGAGAGTTTTGAAGTGTTTACGCGCGGCCGTGGCGAGTCCGGTCCAACGGTCGCGGGCGGCGGCCGACTCGGTGTCGACGGGCCGGTCGACGATCCGGTGTTCGGGCTCGACGATCGGCGGGCAGGCGTCGGTGTCGGCCGCGGCCTCGTAGCTGCGGTGGCGCATCGGGACGCCGAAAAAGCCCGCGTAGCCGTGGGTCTCGTAGGGACCTTGCGCCTCGATGTGGCGGCGGATCACCTCCGAGCGGGTGTCGATACAGAACACGAGCTGGGCGGACGGCCGGTCGCCGTTCCCGGTGTCGGCGGGATCGGTCACGGAATCGTCGATCCCCGCGAGGAGCCGCTCGCGGTAGCTCTTCTCCCAGGCGGTCAGCCAGATCTCGGGCAGCGGAACCTCGTCGGCGTCGTCGGCGTCGCCGTTAGTTCCGTCGGCGTCGATGTCGATCGGTGCGTCTAGCAAGTCGGAGAGGGTCAGCCGCACCGCGAGGTACTGCGCCAGCGTGATCGGGTACTGCTTCTGCCACGGGTCGGTGTCGTCGTCGGTCCGCTGCTTGATGAACCCGCTCCAGCCCGGCAGCGCCGCGAGGTGGGCCTCGAGGATGTCGGCCCAGCGCTCTTCGGGGTACTCGCCGAGCGCCGACTCGAGGGCGTCGATCGCCGTCTCGGGGAGGTCGTCGGCGTCGGCGGGCCCGGGCACGTCGCCGTCGTGGGGAGCCACCGCGAGCCACGCCTGATAGAACCCGGCCTCGCGGTTGGGCATCTGCCACGTGGCCCGGCCCTCGTCGAGGAAGGCCGCGAGCCACTTCGAGAGGACCCGATCGACGGCCTCGGTCGCGTCATCGCGATCGGCGGTGTCACGGGCCGCTTCGGCGTCGGCCAGCTCCTCGAGCAGCGTCTCGGGATCGCGGTCGATCCCGTGGGCCGCGAGTTCCGCCCGGAGCGTGTCGGCGTCGATCCGACCCGATTCCCAGGCGCGACGGAAGACCGACGGACGGGGGTAGCCCCGGCCGCCGAACAGGTCCTCGGCCGCCGCGACGGCCCGGTGGAACGGCTCGTCCTCGAACCCCGAGAGGGGGTTGGCCGTGACGAACGAGTGCAGCGGCCAGACAGAGCCGATGGACTCGGCCGCGCGGTCGATGCTCTCCGCGATGCGACGGGTGTCGTCGGGTTCCTTACGCGTCATTGTATTCCTCCGTGTCGGTGAGGACGGTCGCCGGATCGGGTTGGGAGACGTTCAGCAAGGCGACGTAGAGGCGTTCGCTCGAACGATACCAGCCGAGTTCCGCGACGAGATACGCCCCGACGAACAGGGCCACGACGAGGTAGTGGACGGGAGTCATCTCGGTCGAGACGTGGGTCATCGGGACGCCCGAGAGCATCGACGAAACGGCGTTGAACGCGACGGCGTAGCCGCCGATGGCGGTCAGGACGATCAGCGGGACGCTGACGAACCGGACCGTCGTCGGCAGGGTCGAGCGCCGGAGGATGTCCCGAGCCGCGGTCAGCGTCGTCAGGACCACGACCAGCGTCAGGATCGTCCCGCTGTTCAGCGTCAGGCTCGTCGCCTTCCCCGTGAGGGCGCCGAACAGGACCCCGCCGCCGACGGCCGTCACGAGGCTGACGGCAACCCCGGGCAAGCCCAGTTGGGTGTGGCCCGCCTTCCCGGGGGCCGCGCGCTTGACGCCCGCCCCGGACGAGAGGAAAAGATACGCTTTGTAGAAGCCGTGCAGGATGAGGTGCGCGATCGCGGCGGCGAAAAAGCCCAGTCCGCACTGCAGTATCATAAAGCCCATCTGGGCGATCGTCGAGCTACCGAGTTTGCGCTTGACGTCTGTCTGGACGAGGATCATCGCCTGCCCGAGCAGGGCGCTGACCGCGCCGACGAGGACGATCGCCGACATGACGACGATCTCGGCGGCGACCACCGGAGCGAACCGGGTCAGCAGGACCCCGCCCGCGTTGACGAACCCGGCGTGCATCAGGGCCGACGCCGGCGTCGGCGCGGTCATCGACGACAGCAGCCAGCCGTGGAACGGCACCAGCGCCGACTGGATGATCGCGGCGAGGACGATCCCACCGGCGGCGACGAGGAGGGTCGTCTGGGAGACGGTCTCGAGTCCCGCAAGGATGCCGGTGACGGTGGTCGCGCCCGTCGCCCAAGAGAGGAGGGCTAGAGAGCCGGCCAGCACGGCGGTGCTTGCGAGGAAGTATCGACGGGCGAGGCGACCGGCGGCCTCGGCCTGTGGCCAGCCGCGAACGTGACCGATCAGGCCGGCCATGAGCAGCCCCATCGCCAGCCACGCGACCACGAACAGCGCGACGTGGTTCGCCGCGGTCATCGTCATGACGGCGAGGGTAAAGCCGAATACGCAGCCGAAGAATCGCTCGATGTCGCGGTCGCCGGCCATGTAGCGCCGCGAGTAGCTGTGGACGATCCCGCTGAAGAACGCGACCACGACCCACATGACCGCGGTCAGCCCGTCGATCCGCAGGAGCGTCGAGAGTTCCCAGCCGGCTCCCCCTCGGATCGTCAGCGCGAGAACGCCGAGACTGGCCAGAAAGAGCGTCCAGACCGTCCAGGTCGACGCTCGAGGTACGGCCGAACTCGGCGGCGTCGGTTCGGGGCGCTGTGCGACGTCGTCGTCGATCGTTGCTGTGTCCTCGGTCATGTGTCAGGTGGCGACCAGCCCGCGATCAGCTTCCGACGTAACGTGTCGTTCGCGACAATATTTGCTCAACTGGTCGTCTCTACCCCATATGTGAACAGAGCGGTTGTTATAGTCTTCGGTTCGAACAATCCGTTCGAATTTCGGCAGTCAGAGTAACACAGTAGATAATTTCATACCGCTCGAGAGGCGAGAGAGCGCTGTATCCGACGAACGGGAAAACGATCGGCGTCTCGAACCGTCAGTGACTGGTTCCGGAGGACTGCGACCGCGATATCAGCGGGAGGAGAATTCGTCGAACGAGGTTGACTTGTGGCTGCGAACGAGTACTTCGTCGGTGATCGTCAGCCCCATGTCCGCGATCTGCTGTGCGATCGGCGTGACGTCCCTGTCGTTCTCGACGACCACGGTCACGAGGAGGTTCTGCTCGCCCGTGATCAGCTCCTGCACGGAGACGATGCCCGAGATCGCGAGCAGGTCGTCGATATATGCCCCCCGGTCGGGGATCGGTGCCGTACAGAAAAGCAGCATCCGGATCGGATAGCCGGATTTCGTGTAATCGATGTTGGCGCTGTAGCCTTTGATAACGCCATCCGACTCCAGTCGCTGAATGCGCTTGCGGACCGTACTCGAGGAGGCGTCGGTCCGGTCGGCGATCTCGCTCGAGGAGAGGTTCCGCGCCTCCTCCTGTAACGCGTAGAGGATCTCCCGGTCGATCGCGTCCAGCTCGTGCTCCGCCATACGCGTTCGTTGCCGCGGCGGCTATAAGGTACTTCGGCTCCGGAGTGCTCGAATACTTATATGGGGAGCCGGAAGGGACGGGTATGCGCGAACGTCTCGGGTCCGATATGCGGTTTTACTACGCGGTCGGCGCACTCGTCATCCTCTTTTTCGTGATCGCGATCCTCGTCGTGACGACGGTCAACTCGATCGGATTCGGTAGCCGGGGCTTTTTCGGCTTCCTCGTCGGATTCGGGTTCTTCATGCTCGTCTTTTTCGTCTCGGCCGCGATCCACAAACTCGAGGATCTCGAGGACGTCTGAGCGCTACGCGCACGAATTCCCCCTGTCTGGGCCCCGAATCGACGTCTCTCGATAGAGCGGGTGTTCCGGAAGGGTTATCAGTGTACACCTCCTCTGTACAAAAGCAATGGCGAAAGGAACGGTTGATTTCTTCAACGACACAGGCGGTTACGGATTCATCGAAACTGAGGACGCGGACGACGACGTGTTCTTCCACATGGAAGACATCGGCGGCCCGGATCTCGAAGAAGGACAGGACCTCGAGTTCGACATCGAGCAGGCCCCCAAGGGCCCGCGCGCGACGAACGTCGAGCGCCTGTAAGGCGAATTCGCTGAGGTATCGGCATTTCAAAGCAGTATTTTACAGACCGGCCAGCGGAGCCGCCGTCGTTTCGGTCGCCGGTCACGCGCGAGATTTAATGCAGATCCAGCCGATTTTCGAATCGTTGATCGTCCGTAAGGGACGGCGCTGTCGGTGTGGCGTATACATTGGGCCGTCACCGATCGGTTATTTCTGTGACCTCGTGTAACGTCGATACCGGGACGTGAACGTCTTACTAATTCTGGGCCATCCGCGAACCGACAGCTTCTGCGGAGCGGTGGCTCGAGCCTACCGGGCGGGTGCTCGTGATGCGGGCGTGAACGTTCGAGAGATCGCCGTCGCCGATCTGGAGTTCGATCCGGACGTCCACGTCGAGTCTCCGAGCGATCAACCGCTCGAGGCGGATTTGGCCGACGCCCAGCGTCGGATCGAGTGGGCGGACCATCTCGCCCTCGTCTACCCGAACTGGTGGGCCACGATGCCAGCGCGGCTCAAAGGCTTCTTCGACCGGGTGTTTACGTCCGGGTTCGCGTTCTCGTTCTACGACGAGGGGGAAGGGGCTGGCCACGAACCGCTGTTGGACGGAACGACGGCCGAACTCATCGTGACAATGGACATGCCCGCGTGGGTCTACCGCTGGATCTACCGCCAGCCGGGAACTAACGCTGTCAAACGCGCAACGCTCGGATTCGCCGGGATTCGAACCACGCGAGTGACGAACCTCGGCCCGATCGATGACTCTACGCCCGACCAGCGAGAGGCGTGGCTCGAGGACGTGCGGGAACTCGGTCGGAGCCTGGCTACAGGACCGGAGTCGCGGTCGACTCGAGCGAAACGAACGCTGAAAACGTGGCTGAAAGCCCTTCGGCTGCAGTTCTACCCGATGGCGTGGGCCGCGTACACGATCGGTGCACTGGCCGCTGTCGGATCGGGCGATGTCTTCGCGACCAGGGTGTTCTGGATCGGCTTTGGCTTCCTGTTTTTCCTCGAGGCGACCACCGTGTTGAGCAACGAGTACGCCGATTACGATACCGACCGAGAGAATACGTTCGCCGGCCCGTTCACCGGCGGCTCTCGTGTCTTAGTCGACGACGAACTGTCGTTCGAGCAGCTTCGTCGCGGTATCGGCGTTACGGGAGTACTCACGGCGGTTTTCGGACTCGGTCTCGCGCTCGCGACGATCGGAACCGGCTCGGTCCACACGGTCGCGGTCGCGATGGCGGTGCTAACAGCGTTGGCCCTCGGGTACACGATACCGCCGCTGAAACTAGCCTACCGGACGCTCGGTGAGTTAGACGTCGCGGTCACCCACAGTATCGGCGTCCTGTTGCTCGGTTTCGTCGCGCTGGGCGGTTCGTGGCACGATCCACTCCCGTGGCTGCTCGGGGTACCGTTCTTGCTGTCTATCATCCCCTCGATCACGCTGGCGGGCGTCCCCGATTACGAGGCCGATCGGGCCGCGGACAAACGGACGATCGCTGTCAGGTTCGGGATCGACGGCGCCGTCGTCGTCGCCGTCGCGACGACGCTGGCGGCTGCGCTGACTGGGACCCTCTGGCAGCTCGTCAGCGTGGTTCCCGGCGCGTACAGCCCGATCATCTACGGGAGCATTCTCCATGCCGCCCTGTTGGGTTGGCTGCTCTGGGATCGGGTGTGGAAGCGAACGCAAACGGGATCGCTACCGGGTCAGATCAACACGGTGATGGCTGTCGCGCTGGCCTACATCGGCTGGTTCGCCATCGTTCCGTTGGTCGGACTCTTGTAGCTCGTATCGGCTTCGCGAAATCGCTTCTGGGGCACGCAAACCTCGTCGAACGCGAGTCCGAATCGCTCAAGTACGTCACCGTCTTATCAGCGGTCGTGTCGAAGCAGGTCCAGGACGTCGAGACGATATTTTGCCACGAGGTGGGATCGGAGTATCTCGTCGTGGTCAGCCGGGACGGAAAGCGACTATTCCGCGCGAAACTGGGCCTCTCGGAAACGAACGCGGGGCCGCGACCTGCCAAATTCAGGCTCAAGCGGGGCTCGAGCGAAGAGCCCCGCCAGCCCGACGAGTTCGTCGAACTCGCTCGTCGAGCCGAGCGGATCCGGATCTCCGAGCAGACCTCTTCCTCGGGCCGACGAGAACTGAAGGAGATGCTCGACGGCTATCAGCTCGAGGCGAAAGTCGTCCGGACCTGCCGGTACTGCGCGTCGGCCGGCCGCTACTCGCCGATCACGACGGAGACGGCGATCAAGGACGACCGCGACTGGATCTGTACCGACTGTGCCAGCAAGGAACTCGAGCGCCAGCTTTCCCACGTCGGGGGCCTCACGGGCGCGGCCAAAGACCGCCTCGAGGAGCTCATGCACGAGGTCCAGGACCTAGAGCGTATCGTCAATCTGCTCAAAGGGCAGCTCGATCCTGACCTGACGAAGTTCGATACGATCTCCTCGACCACCGACGAGGTCGACCCCGTCCGCGTCGATTCGCTCGACCTCCACCCGGACCTGCAGGGCCTGCTCGAGAGCCGATTCGAGACGCTGTTGCCGGTCCAGAGCCTGTCGGTCGATCACGGCCTCCTCTCTGGCGACGACCAGCTCGTCGTTTCGGCGACGGCGACCGGCAAGACGCTCGTCGGCGAGATGACGGGGATCGATCGCGTCCTCGAGGGCGAGGGGAAAATGCTGTTTCTGGTGCCGCTGGTCGCGCTCGCGAACCAGAAGTACGAGGACTTCAAAGACGAGTACGGCGATCTCGTCGACGTGAGCATCCGCGTCGGCGCGAGTCGGGTGGCGGACTCGGGCAACCAGTTCGATCCGAACGCCGACGTCATCGTCGGCACCTACGAGGGGATCGACCACGCCCTGCGGACGGGCAAGGACATGGGCGACATCGGTACCGTCGTCATCGACGAGGTCCACACGCTCAAAGAGGAGGGACGAGGGCACCGACTCGACGGGCTCATCTCCCGGCTCAAGTACACCTGCGAACAGCGTGCGGCGGATCGCGAATCATACGGCGGCGCCCAGTGGGTCTACCTCTCCGCGACGGTCGGCAACCCCGAACAGCTCGCGGCCACCCTCGAGGCGAAGTGCATCGAGTTCGAGGAGCGACCGATCCCCATCGAACGCCACGTCACCTTCGCCGACGGGCAGGAGAAAGTCGGCGTCGAGAACAAACTCGTCAGACGCGAGTTCGACACCGAGTCCTCGAAGGGGTATCGCGGCCAGACGATCATCTTTACCAACTCCCGGCGGCGCTGTCACGAGATTTCCCGAAAGCTCGAGTACTCCTCGGCCCCCTACCACGCGGGGTTGGATTACGGCCGGCGCAAGCGCGTCGAACGGCAGTTCGCCGATCAGGACCTCGCCGCGGTCGTCACAACCGCTGCGCTCGCGGCCGGCGTCGACTTCCCCGCCTCGCAGGTCGTCTTCGACTCGCTGGCGATGGGCATCGAGTGGCTCTCGGTCCAGGAGTTCCACCAGATGCTCGGGCGAGCGGGCCGGCCGGACTACCACGATTCGGGGACGGTCTACGTCCTCGTCGAACCGGACTGTGCGTACCACAACTCGATGGAGATGACCGAGGACGAAGTCGCGTTCAAACTCCTGAAAGGCGAGATGGAGTCCGTGATGACCCACTACGACGAGGCGGCGGCCATCGAGGAGACCCTGGCCAACGTCACGGTCGGCGGTCGGGCGGCAAAGCGACTCAACGATCGAATGCTCGGCGAAGTGCCGACCAAACACGCCCTCGGCAAACTCCTCGAGTACGACTTCATCGACGGCTTCGAGCCGACGCCGCTCGGACGGGTCATCACCGAGCACTTTCTCGACCCGAGCCAGGCGTTCTCGATCCTCGATGGAATCAGGAAAGACGATCACCCCTACGATCTGATCGCAGAGCTCGAGCTCCGCGACACGGAGCTGTGAGAAGGGATCTGTACTACAGTTGAACCGCTCTCAGGCGTTGACGTCCTCGATCCGCTGGCTCACGACGATGCGACCCTGGGGCGTCAGCGAGAGTCCCTCGCCGTTCTCGACGACCAGTTGCTTGTTCCGGACCGAGTTGAGGACGTTCGTCACGTAGGCCGGATCGCCGTCGAGCATGTTCGTAAAGTCGATGTCGCCGCCCGTGGCGTGGACGCCGACGAGCACCCGTTTTTCGGGGTTGGTCAGTTCTATTTCTTCGACCTCCTCGCGGACTTCGTCGTATTCGAGCCTGAAGTATCGCGCGAGCAGGTTCACGTACTGGCTCTTTGCCGGCGCGATCTGGCTGGTCTGTGTCAGCCCCGACTCCTGGTCAGTGTGCTTGACGACCAGCGTTACCCGGTCGTCGCTGTCGCCGATCTTGTTCGTCCGGTCGATGTTCATTACCGTCGCTACGTCGATACTGAAGCCGCTGGACTTCGTCTTGACTTCGACTTCCCTGTTTTTGATACGGAGTTTCCCCACGACGACGTTCGAGTCTTTGATTCGGCCGCCAATCCGCGCAGGGTGTTTGACGGCGACCTTCCGTCCGTTGAGCAGGCAGCGAAAGAGGATCGCGACGAACTTTTCGACCTTCTCGTCGGAGCTCTCGATGACCGCGCTCTGGGTTCCGTCGTCGGTTCGGTAACCGATCGTCGCCGTGTCTCCGAAAAACTGCTTGACGTGCTGGGGCACCGTCCCGACGTTCACGTCGATGACTTTCGACAGCGGAACCGTTTCTTTCGTCTGACCCGTCGCGAGTACGACCCGCTTTTCGGTCATGATAATCCGCCCCTCGAGGGGTTTACCCGCATTTTCACCACCGTTGCTCAAGATGAAGCGGCCGGTGATATCCGCGACGACATCCTCGTCCATGGCACCTGCTACTGACTGGATTCTCTTAGCTTTTCGGACATTCTCGGCGGACGGTAGGTCGCCTCCCGGACGATCAATGACGGACTTTTTGGCGCTCGAGACCGGTTGTCGAGCTATGAGTGATCCACGCGCGGAGTTTCTGGCGGGCGAACGGCCCGACGACGTCGCCCTGTTTCTGGCCGATTCCTACGTCGAGGACGACCGCCTCGAGCAGTTCGGGGAGCCGGTCGAGGGCGGCGTATTGATCGTCGTCGACGGCGAGAGCGGTCGAAACGCGTTCAAGGCCGCGACGGGGACGGACGCGATGGCCTTCGCGAAGTCGGCGATGGCGACCGAGAGTTCGATCGACGACGACCTGACCGACGGCGTCTGTCCCGACGCGCCGGACGCCGACGAGGCAAGCGACGGGGGCGAAACGGACCACGGCGTCCAGTTCGTGTTCTCGTTCTCCGAGGAGCAAAACGAGGACGTCGGCGGACTGTACGCCGAGGGCGACGTCGTCCATGCGTACGCGAAGTGTAACTGCGGGACGGCGTACTCGGACCGCTGGACCGCGGACTCGTAACCAGCGCGTCGTCTCCGACCGGCTCGAGATACCGCTCGTCGCTTTCGAATCACCTCGGGGGCAGCTTTTTGCGTCTCAGCATGGTTTGACAGCCTATGAGCTCCGCCGAAACGCCGTACGAGACCGGGCGTGGATTCGGTCTCTCGAGTCGCGAAGCCCGCGTGATCGGCGGTGCGAGCGCGCTGATGGCGATCAACGTCGCCCTGATGGCCGCCGTCGCCGAGACGCCGCTCGCGGCGATCAACGACACGCTGTTCCAGGTGCCGATCATCGGGGTGATCGTCTACGGTGCGGCGATCACGGGCGGCGAACTGATCGCAGAGCGCGGCGTCGAGGGCGGCGATACGGGTATCGCGGTCGCCGGCATGGTGATACTGCAACTCGCGTTCGGCGTGTTCGGTGCGGGAATCCTTTCGTTCGTCCCATCCGACAGTCGGCTCGCGGTTCTCGGGGTGACGGCGGTCATCGTCGCAATCTTGACCGCGATCGTCTCGGGGTACGTCTACGCGCGCTCGAAATCGTTCGACCACTGGGGATCGTACGCCACCTACTCGTTTATCGGCGGCGTGATCGCCATCGCCATTGGGACGTTCGTCGCGCCGGTCTTGCTAGTGGGCGTCGTTCTGATCTTTCTCGGATTCATCCTGCGACTCGGCTGGGAGATCTGGCGTCTCCGGGACCGCCGTGACATCTCTGTAGGGGTCCAGACCATCGGCGTCTACGTCGCCGTCGCCGGCGTCTTCGTCCACGTCCTACAGCTCGTGATCCGGTTTTTCGCTCGAGAGTAGGGTTTTTGTACTGTCGTGTGTCATCCGGACAGACAGCGATCGGCGACCTCGAACGAACACTCGCCGAACGCGTAGAGAGTTCCGTGCTCCGATCCGAGAAAAACGAGGTCGGACGTGACCGCCGGGGTTCCCGTTCCGGCCTGTTGGTTGCGCCCCATCTCGGCGCGCCCGAGTTCCTCGCCCGTCGCGCTATCGACGACGAACAGGTGGCCGTACATCGTGTCGCGCTGGATCCACCCCGACACGTAGACCGCGTCGTCAGCGACGACTGGCGTGGTGACGAGGTCGACCTGGGGTTCGTCGTGTGGGCGCTCGCCTTCTTCGGGCCCGAACCGCCACGCTCGCTCGCCCGTCTCGAGTCGACGGGCCTCGAGGCCGAAGTACGAGGCGTGATAGCACAGCTCTCCGGCGACGGCGAATCCAGCGCTCGGCCAGCGGGGCTCGATCGATGCCTCCCACCGAAGCGAACGATCACGGCGGTCCAGCGCGCCGAGTACGTCCTCGTCGTCGCGGCGGAGCGCCACGAGTATCAGATCGTCGACGACGGTGGGCGTCCCGTCGACCGGTCCCTCCCAGCGCCAGCGTTCTTCGCCGCTCGTCACGTCGAGCGCGACGAGTCCGGTCCGGTCGAACGGAACGTAGACTACATCTCCAGTTCCGGCTAGCTGCCACATTCCGCTCCAGTCGTCGAACGACGTGCGCCAGCGCTCGTCGCCGGTTTCGGGATCGACTCCGTAGACGACCTCGTTCTGACCGTCCTCGTCCTGTGTACCGTACGTCCCTGCGACGACCACGTCGTCGGTAACGACGGGTGGGGCCGCGTCGGGCAATAGCTGTCCGTTGTAGAAGTTATCGACAGTCCACTGAATTTCGCCGTCGGTGGTGAGCATCGTCAATCCGACGTCGGTCTGGGTGAATAACCGATCCCCGTCGACGACCGTCGAGTCCGAGTGATCGAGGGAGTAGACCTTCTCGGTCCGGAAGAGTTCGGTCGTCCACTGGGAGTCGCCGGTCGCCGCGTCGAACGCTTCGACCCACGCCCCGCCGCGTTCGTCGTCTCGAGCCTGTCGCGAATACGTGACGTAAAGGACGCCGTCGTCGACGACAGGAGAGGGAGTGACTCCGCCGCTTCGCGCCCGCTCTTGCTGCCAGACGGTGTAAAGATCCGCCGTCGGACCGTCGGTGCTCGCGTATCCGGTGTGGGCGTTCGTGAGCGTGCGCCTGGGCCAGGAGCCGTCGGCGGTCGGGTTTTCGCTCGAGAGACACCCCGCGAGCGCACCGATTCCGGCGGTACACGCCGTGAGAACCGATCGACGAGAGGAGGGCATTGACAGAATATTGTCACCGTCGTATCCTATAAGTTGCGGTCACATATCACGACGCTTGCGCAGTGAGAGTGAGTCCTCCCGTTTTCGGTCGTTTCACTCGCCCATTTCTCGTTCTTCGTCGACGACGGCACCGAACGCGTCTAGAATGACCTGTTTGGCGACCGACCCTCGAGTCGTCCAGTGATTCGCGTAGTCGAGCATGTCGTCGTAGATGTCGGGTTTACAGCCCGCGGCCTTGGGGTGGCCGCCGCCGTTTACCTTGCCGGCGACCTCGTGACAGCGGTCGAACTCGTCGGTCCCGCGGATGGAGGCCGAGCCGGCGGGTTTGACGATGATGGAGGCGTCGGCACCCTGTTCGCGCATGGCCTCGGCGACTTCGTTCTGCGAGCACCGGCCGTAGGTGATGCCGACGGTGTAGCCGCCGACTTCCCGGAGTTCCGAGCGGGAGACTGCCCGCTCGATCAGGGCTTCTTTCTCGACTCTGCGCTCGGCGATGTAGTCCTCGACCCAC
The DNA here is from genome assembly GCF_900116205.1 of Halostagnicola kamekurae. Taxonomy (NCBI): domain Archaea; kingdom Methanobacteriati; phylum Methanobacteriota; class Halobacteria; order Halobacteriales; family Natrialbaceae; genus Halostagnicola; species Halostagnicola kamekurae. The sequence goes on from NZ_FOZS01000001.1 coordinate 427,430, forward strand.
TCGGGGAAGTCCGCGCCGTACTCGCGGACGACCTCGACGTACTCGGCCGGATCGGTCCAGTAGGCGTAGTCCGCGAGGTCGTCGCTGCGGGGGTCTTCACGGAGCCAGAGGTCGTGATCGCGCGTGACCGCGGCCAGTTCCGCGAACTGGTCGTCGAACTCGTACTCGAGCGAGCGGTAGACGACGTCCGCGCTACACTCCTCGTCGGAGTCGCCGACGACGAGTTCCACGCCGGCGTCCCGAACCGACTGGGCGACGCCGTCGTCCCACTGGTGGTGGTCGTACCACTCGACGCTGCTCGCGGTCTCGACGGCCGCCTCGAGTTCGTCCGCGACGTACTCGTAGCGGTCCGGACACAGGTCACAGACGTAGAGGTCGATGCCGTCGACGCCGTGGTCGGCGACCTGCTGGAGCGAGTCCTCGAGGTCGTGGGGGCTGCCCGGAACCAGCGCGACGCTGTGTGGCGTCGGTTCGGGCTCCTCGAGGAGGTCGTCCTCTGTGTCGGAGTCAGTCTCGCTATCGGCTGCTCTCTCGGCGTCCTCGCTTGCGTCGCCGCCTTCGTCGGGCTCCGGCACGTTCTGTACGTCGCCGTACATCTCGCGCAACAGCGCGACGCAGGCCAGGCCGTCGGCGTCGGGATCGGCGACCACGGCGACCTCCGCGCCCTCGAGGGCGGATTTGGCTTCCTGTTCCTCGAGATCTTCCTCGAGGCTGTCGGGCATGAAGAATCCCGTCCCCGGCAGGACGGACTTGCGGGCGAGAGACAGCTCGCCGCTCTCGATGAGTTCTTCGTACATACAGTCCGTTCCGGGGTGCCATCGGAAGAACCCGCCGGTATCATCGCCCGTGCGGTCCGGTGCCCTCTCACGCGTCAATTCGTCTCCGAGCGGTTTCGGTGTCTGCGGTAGCGTTCAGGCCCCATTCAAGCCGAATTGTGTAACCGAAGATGGTTACGGTGCGGGAAAGACGACACGCAAACCCATTTCTCCGACCGAAACGTCTATGGGCGCTCCCATCACCGTTATTTCCATGCAGATACCACGCCGGTCGCTTCTCGCGGGGATCGGGATCGGCGCGGCGTCGGCCGGCTGTCTCGGCCGGGACCGCTCGGCGTCGGACGGCCCGTCGGGGACGCTCACCGTCGCGGTCACCACGAGCACGTACGACTCCGGCCTCGTCGACGAACTCCACGCCGCCTTCGAGTCGGAGTACGGCGTGACCGCTCGAGCGGTCGCCGCGGGGACGGGCGAGGCCATCGCCGCCGGCGAACGGGGCGACGTCGACGCCGTCATGGCCCACGCCCGCCCGCTTGAGGACGCGTTCATCCGGTCCGGAAACGGCATCAACCGTCGCGATTTCGCGGTGGGGGACTTTGTCGTCGCCGGGCCGGCGGACGACCCTGCGGGGATCGCCGATATCGAAGACGCGGCGACGGCGTTCGATCGAATCGCCGCCGCGGAGGCGTCGTTTTTCTCCCGGGGGGACGACTCCGGTACGCACGTCAAAGAGCGGGAAATATGGGACGAAGCCGGCGTCGAACCCGGCGGGGAGTGGTACCGCGAAACCGGCCAGGGAATGGGCAATACGCTCGTGCAGGCGAACCAGCGCGACGCGTACCTGCTCACCGTTCGCGCCAACTACATCGACATGCGCGATCGGCTCGGGCTCGAGCGCTTCGTCGACGGCCCGGTCACCGGCGGCGATCCGATGCTCGATAACCCCTACGGCGTCATCGCGGTCAACCCGGCGAGCGAACCGAGCGTCGCCTACGAACTGGCGATGTACTACATCGGATTCCTGACCGGAACGCGGGGCCAGGAGCTAATCGAGGGGTACACCATCGACGGCGAACCGCTGTTTTACCCCAGCGCACTGTCTGAATCGCCGGATTTCGAGCAGTACACGCCGGGGAAATCGACCGGCGCGAACGGGACCGGCGGCGAGGCGAAACGGAGCGACGAGATGGAAACGAGTAACGAGTCGGGGACGAGCGACGGGGCAGAGACGAACAACGGGTCGGTACCGAACGGCGGGGCGGGATCGTGACTACCGGCGCTGCGCTCGCTTTTCCGGGCGAGTTCCCCTTTGAGTGGCTCTACGTCAGGAGCATCATTGAGCTGTCGCTGTACGTGAGCCTCACCGCCGTCGCGATCAGCACGTTCGTGAGCGTCCCGATCGCGCTGTTGGTCGGCTTTCGGGACTTCCGCGGCAAGCATCTCTTGACCTCGATCATCACTACTGGCATGGGTTTTCCCAGCGTCGTCGTCGGTCTCGTCGTGCTCTTTACGGTCTCGAACGACGGGCCGCTCGGCCCGCTCGAGCTGGTCTACACGCCGGAGGCGATGATCCTCTCCCAGATCGTCCTCGCCGTCCCGGTCATCACGGGCGTGAGCCTGGCCGCGGTCTCGAGCGTCGAACAGCAGGTTAGAGACGCCGCGTTCGCGATGGGCGCGACGCGGGTCGACGTCGCCCTCGTGACGATCAAGGAAGCCCGATACGGGCTCGCGACCGCCGTCCTCGCGGGCTTTGGCCGCGCGATCAGCGAGGTCGGCGGCGTTCTCATGGTCGGCGGGAATATCGCGGGCGCTGACGGCGAATCGGTGACCAGAACGCTGACGACGGCGATTCAACTCGAGGCCAGACAGGGCCGCTTCGAGACGGCGATGGTCCTCGGCGCGCTCCTCGTCGCGCTCGTCTTGGTCGTGAATGCGCTCGTCGTTCGACTCGGTAGCGACGACGGGGGATACCGATGACGCTTCGAGCCGCCGGACTCGAGCACGGCTACGGAGACGAGACGACCCTCGAGGACGTGTCGCTCACCGTTTCGCCGGGAGAGGTCGTCGCCATCATCGGTCCCTCCGGCGTCGGCAAGACCACGCTCTTGCGGTTGCTTGCCCTGTTCGAACCGCCGCGTGCGGGCTCGCTCGAGTACGACGGCACCGACGTCTGGGGGGTCTCGAGCCAGCGGCGACTCGCGTGTCGTCGCCGTATCGGCATGGTGTTTCAGGAGGCCGGCCTCTTCGACGCGAGCGTCCGGCGAAACGCCGAGTACGGTGTCCACGTTCGGCGGTCGTGGGGCGAGCGGCTCCGCCGCGAGTTCGCGGACCTCGTCGGACTGCGAAACGGGAACAGCGTCGCGATGGAGGCCCTCGAGACCGTCGGGCTTGCGGACAAACTCGAGCAACACGCGGGCTCGCTCTCGGGCGGCGAAGCCCAGCGGGTGGCGTTCGCTCGAGCGCTGGCGTACGACCCCGACTTTCTCCTGCTCGACGAACCGACCTCGGATCTCGACCCCCGAAACACCGCGGTGATCGAGGACGCCGTTCGCGAGGCCGGCGACCGCGACATCGGAGTCGCCGTCGCCACCCACGACATGAATCAAGCCCGGCGAATCGCCGATCGGGTCGCGGTGATCCTCGACGACGGCATCACCGAAGCCGGTGAGACCGAACGGATCTTCGAGCGCCCCGAGGACGAACGGACACGGAAATTCATCGATGGGGAGTTGATCTACTGATGGGGCGCACCGAGCGACCGATGCGACGCACCGTGCTACTGACGAGGCCTACCGAGCTACCGATGCGACGTACAGACCTAGCAATGGGACGACACGAGGTGAACACTGAATGACACTCGAGAAGGGCTATCGGACGGAACTGTCGGTCGATGGGATCACGATCGACCGACGGGATATCGAGATGCTCGAGGCGATCGACCGACACGGCTCGATGCACGCCGCCGCGGACGCCCTCGGGCGATCGTACGCCCGACTTCAGCAGCGAATCGTCGAACTCGAGGCGGCCGTCGGCGACCTCACGGAACGCCGGCGCGGGGGCAAAGGCGGCGGCGGCACCGAACTCACGGAGACGGCCCTGGAGCTGCGCCGGCGCTTCGAGCGCCACCAGACGGAACTCGACGGCGTCGCCCGCGCGACCGAATCGGTGTTCGCGGGGACAGTTTGCGAGCGGACGGGAACGCTCGGCACCGTCGAGACCGAAGCAGGGCCCATGGTGGCGCTCGTTCCGGCGGGCGCGACCACCGTCCAGATCGGCGTTCGTTCGGATGCGGTCGTCCTCGCGGACCCGGACGCGTCGCCGGAACGCGACGTCACGAGTTTCCGCAATCAGTTCATCGGGACGGTTTCGTCGGTCGACTCGAGCGACGGCGTCGCGCGGGTGACCCTCGAACTCGAGCGAGTCGGCGAACCGCCGGCCGGCCCCGAGTCAACCGACGATCTCGAACTCGAGACGCTCGTCACTCGGGAGAGCGCCGATTCGCTGGGGATCGAGACCGGGAAGACGCTCCGCGCGTCGTTCAAAGCGACGGCCGCCCGCGCTATTCCGACGGCCGACGCTCCGTCTGCGGACGATCACGATTCGTCGTAGTTTGACCCGATCGCGTTTCAGGCGCTGATCGAGTCGCTCTCGGCCGACTCGGCGCTCGAGTCTCCCTCCGCGACCGGCTGGAGCTGTCTGACCGTCAGGACGGGAACGGGCGAGGTTCGAACCACTCGTTCGGCGACGCTGCCGAGCAGCAGGCGGTTCTCGCCGTGGCGGCCCCGCGTTCCAGTCACGACCAGGTCGGCGTCGATGTCGCGCGCGTACGAACAGATTTCGTGAGCGGGTCGGCCCTCTCGAACCTCGGTCGTGAGATTGAGGCTCGCCCGCTCTTCGACGGTCGCGAGCGCGGCGTCGGCGTGGGTCTCGAGGGCCGTCTCGAGTTCCTCGCGGAGCTGTTCGGGCGAGGCGTCGACTTCGCCCGCGTCGATGACCGACAGGGCGTAGACCGTCGCGTCGAAGCGGTTCGCGAGGTCGAGCCCGACGTCGACGGCGCGTTTCACGCTCTCGGAGCCGTCAGTTGCGACGACGACCGTTTCGAACATACGGAGACGTTACGGTCGAACCGATATAAACGTACACCAGCGCACCGACGGACGAACCGTCGCGCCAGCGGGATAGAGCTAACCGGGTGCGAATAGAAAGTGGCTCGGAGTCGATCGACCGTGAACAGGAGGTGCCTTTTTGAACGCCGGGTACAACTCTCGAGTATGGACGCCAGCGATCCCGTCACCGTCGATACCGTTCTGGCACCGGTCGACGGCAGTGTCGAGTCGGCAACCGCCTCCGAGTACGCCGTCGCCGTCGCCGAGCGCTACGACGCGTCCGTTCACACGCTGTACGTTCTGGGACGCGGCGTGATCCGCGGGATGGACGCCGGAACCGTCGACGAGTCAGATATCGCCGAGAGCACGCAGGAGTTCCTCGCGGACATCGACCAGCTCGCTGCCGACGCCGATATCGAACACTCGCAGTCTATAACCCACGGCTTTTCACAGACCCAGAAGACTCGCCACCCCGGAAGCGCCGTCCTCGACGCTGCCGACGCGATCGGTGCGGACTTCATCGTCCTCCCGCGCGAATCGGTTACCGATTCGGACGCGGACGTCCTCGAGAAGGCCGCGGAGTACGTCCTCGCGTACGCGAGCCAGCCCGTGCTATCCGTGTGAGCCAGTTTCTTGGCCTGTCGTTTGAGTCGTCTTCCCGCGAGAACAGTATCGCCCTCGAGTGAATCCGCTCACTCGAGTCGGATCGTCATCTCCTGTTCGAAACTCTCGCCGCCGGTTTGCTCGAATCCGACCCGCTCGTAGAGCGCGATCGCCGCGCCGTTCCACCGCTCGACGGTGAGCCAGACGCGCTCGATCCCGACCTCGGCGGCGTGTCCGAGCAGGTGCTCGAGCAACTGGGTTCCGATCCCCGCCCGCTGGTAGTCCTGGAGGACGAAAATCGCGAGTTCCCACTCGATGTCGCTCGCCGCTTCGATCGCCGCCGCGTCGTCCGAATCGGGGACGAGCGTGGCGTGGCCGACGACGTCGCCCTCGTGGGAGGCGATGACGTTGGTGCCGATGTCGACGATCGACTCGAGCCAGTTGCGAATCCGCTGCTCGCCGGTCGGCGGGATCCCCTGCGCGCGGTCGACCGGGTCGAACGCGTCGTACATCGCGACGAGGTCCTCGAGCACCTCCTCGTCGACCTCGGTCGGTGCCACCAGTTCGATCGTCCGCCCGTCCCCGTCCTCGAATGAATCGGGCGGCCGCGGAAACGGGCCGGACGGTTCGTCGGCGTACTCTCGTGTCGCTACCATCGTTATCGAACCAGTTTGACGGTCGTCGGCGCGTTCAACAGCACGAACTCGGCTATCGGACCAAGTCTGATCTTCCCCATCGGGCTGACGGTGCCGCCGCCGATGACCAGTTGATCGAACTCGCCTTGCTCCGTGAAGTTCACGAGCGCGCTTCCCGGATCGCCCTCGAGCGTCTCGACGTCGGTCTCGATGCCGGCCTCCGAGAGCAGCGATTCGGCCTGTTCGCGCATCTCCTCTTGGGAGCGCTTGGTTTCGGGCTTGTCGACGACGACGACGGTGAGGTCGTCGCCGACCGCGGCCGTTCGCTCGATCGTTTGCCGGAGCGTTTTGATCGACTCGTCGCTTCCGGCGAGTCCCAGTAGTACCTTCATACTTCGTCTGTGTTCCGACGAACGAAAATTATTGTGCCCACTTCCGGGTTCTGCGGCCCGATTCGTGTGAGAACCTCAAACTTTGCGTGGGACTCGCAGGCTCGAAGCGCACGATCTGTGCGTGACGACGCCGTTAAGGCCGTGTGGCCAATAGGCTCACGGAATGAGTGATGCGGCGCTCGATGTCGTCGAGTTCTTGCTCACGACGAGCGTATATTCGGACGATCGATCGCTAGACGAGAACGACCTGCAACCCAGCGTTCGGCAGGTGTTCTGGACGAGCAACGCGGGGGACGCCGACGAACAGGGCGGCACTAGCCGGGGCGGGATCACCCGGCCGCTGTCGGCGACCAACCAGACGATTCGAGAGGCCACCGGCGTCGAGGCCCCGTGGAACGCCGTCGGCGACCTCATGTTCACCGACCGCGACGAGTTCTCCGGGACCGTCTCGCTCACCCAGCGGGACATGGCCGAAGACTGGTTCGCGGACCGGGCGAGCGACGAGCGGGTGCTCGAGAACCCGACCCTCGCCAAGCACTTCGAGGACCACGAGGATCTCGATGTCGACCACGAGGAAGCCAGAGAGCGAAACCGGCCGATTCAGGCCGATCGCGTCTGGATCGACGGCCTGCTCGAGGAGTACTTCGACGAGGAAGAAGACGAAGACATGCTCGACCTCGTCGAGATCCGCGCGCCCGAGGAGGTCGACATCACGCTCGACGATCTGGTGTTGACCGAGAGCCAGGAGGACGAGATCGACAAGATCGCGAAGGCGATCGAACACCGCGACTACCTCGCGAACATCGGCCTCCGGGAGATCGGCAAACTCCTGTTCGTCGGACCGCCGGGAACCGGGAAAACCTCGACCGCACAGGCGCTGGCTCGAGACATGGACCTGCCGTTCGTCGAGGTCAAACTCTCGATGATCACGAGCCAGTACCTGGGAGAGACGGCAAAGAACGTCGACAAGACCTTCGAGGTCGCAAAGCGGCTCTCGCCGTGTATCCTCTTTATCGACGAGTTCGACTCCGTCGCGAAGACCCGCCGGAGCGACGAGCACGCGGCGCTCAAGCGCGCGGTCAACACGCTCTTGAAGAGCATCGACAACATCTCGCTGATCCAAGACGACGTGTTGCTCATTGGGGCGACGAACCACCCCGACCAACTCGACGCGGCGGCGTGGCGGCGCTTCGACGAGATCGTCAACTTCCCGAAACCGGACTCTCGGATGCGATCTGACATCCTCCAGGTCATCACGAGCACGATGGACATCGAGGAGTTCGACCCCAGCGTCATCGCCGAGGCGACCGAGGGGCTCACCGGAAGCGACCTCCGGATGGTGCTTCGGGAAGCCGTCCTCGAGGCCCTGACCGAGAACAGGCGGGAACTCACCCAGGAGGACCTCCTCAACGCCGTCGAGGAGTTCGAAGAGCGCGACAACCTGAAGAACATGGACATGATCGACGGCGACCACGACGCGCTGGTCGCCGGCGGCGACATCGGCGGCAGCGAGAGCGGTGGTGACGGCGAGCACTCACACGACCACGATCACGCCCACGCGCACGATCACTGAGCACGACGACTGACTCGCGATTGTCCACTCGAGCCAGTTGCCGTCCGCCGACTCGGCGGACTAGCCGAGACCTCGACCGGTCTGCCCCGCGAGCGCTGACGCCACGCTTTTCGTCCCCCCGTTCGATTCTGCACGTATGGCCACCGATCGGAACGTCTACGGAACCGAACTCGAGCCCTGTAGCGCCGATCCGGAGACGGGCTTTCTCCGCGACGGCTGCTGTCGGCGCGTCGAGGGCGACCGCGGCCGACACGAACTCTGTGCCGTGATGACCGAGGAGTTCCTCTCCTTCAGCGCGGCACGGGGCAACGACCTCACGACGCCAAAACCCCAGTTCGAGTTCCCCGGCCTCGAGCCGGGCGATCGCTGGTGTCTCTGTCTCGGCCGCTGGCTTGAGGCCGAGGACGCCGATTGCGCCCCGCCGGTCGTTCTCGAGGCGACCAACGAGGCGGTGCTTCGCGACGTCGATCCGGATCTGTTGCGCGAGCACGAGTACGAACGCCCGCGGGTCAGCGACGCGTGGCAGACCGACGAGGGGCGAACGGACCCCGGCGACAATCGTGACTCCGCCGACGGCGGGCAGTGACGATGCGGGTCACGCTACTCGGGACCGGCGACACGACGGGGACCCCGACGGTGGGCTGTGACTGTGACACCTGCGAGGCCGCTCGAGACCGCGGCGTCGAACGCACCCGGTTTTCGGTCCACGTCGAGAACGAGCGCACGGATGAGTCGCTGTTGATCGACTTCAGCCCCGACTTTCGCTACCAGTTTCTGCGCGAGGACGTGGCGCTTCCCGACGCCGCCGTCGTCACGCACATCCACTTCGATCACCTCGACGGCCTGGGCAACGTCTTCCGGGTCATCGACGAACTCGACGTGTACGCCGCGGACGAAACCGATCCGAAGACGGGAAAGAGCGTCGCCGAGACGGTCGAAAGCGACTACCACTACCTCGATCCGGTGACGGTCCACTCGACGACGCCGCTCGAGCCGGTTCGCATCTGCGGGCTCGACGTCACCTTCGTCCCGGTGACCCACCCGCCGCTTCTCTGTTACGGGCTGGCAATCGAGGACCCGGAAACGGGCGCGAAGCTCTCGCTCTCGGGCGACACGAGCTACGACGTACCCGAGGCGTCTCGGGAGGCCCTCGCCGATCCGGACCTCCTGCTGGCCGACGCGATCGTGCCGGCCCACCTCTGTGAGTTCCACCCGATCGGCGGCCGCCACGAGAACGACGAGGGGGTCCCCCGCACGTTCGGCACGAAACACATGACTCGAGAGGGCGCGCTCGAACTCGCCGCGGAGCTAGACGCCGATCGGACGCGGCTGGTCCACCTCGCTCACTACTACCCGGCCGGGGAAGCGTTCGAGGAGCCGCTGGCGATCGACGGCGAGCAGTATGATCTCTGATTCGGTGGTTACAGCCCGCGGCGGGTCGCCTCGCCGCGAACCGTCCAGGTGAAGACGTCGCCGATTTCGACCAACGGCCGCTCGCTTCGAAGCTCGAGCAGCCCTTCCATCGCCGCCGAGTCCGAGATGGAGCCCTCGAGCGAGAGCGTGACGGCGTCGTCGTGCTCGGCGGTGATCGTCCCCTCGCCCGCTGGCCAGTGTTGTTCGTAGCCGGCCGCCCAGCCGCTCTCGAGCTCCGTCGAGAACCCCATCTGGCACTGGCCGCTGTCGGGGGTGATCGGCCGTTCCGGAAGCACCGATCGAACCTCGACGGCCGGGTCGACGGCGAGTTCGTGCTCGAGCCGTCGGAGGCGCAATCGCTCGAGACGATCGCTTTCGACACCACACAGCGAGTAGAGTCGAACGCCGTAGAGATACGAGCCGTCGACGCGATCCGACGCTTTCTCCAGACTGATCGTGTTCTGGACGTCGATGCCGCTCGAGTCGCTGTCGTCGATATCGCCAGTTTCGACATTCGAGCCGTTCCCGTCACTCTCGTTCGTTTCGGTATTCGAGTCACCCCCGTCGCCCCAGATTCGGTATCGCTCGTTCCACGCGTCGATCATCGTCAGATTGGCGGTGTGGCTTCCCGAACTCAGTCGATCCGGATTCGGCTCACACTGTTGGAAAGCTCCGTCGGATCGGTCCGGTTCGTACTCTTCGGGGGCGGGATCCGGCGGGTCCTCGTCGATGTCGAACGCCTCGTCGACGGTCAGCGTCCGCTCGAGTTCGACGTCTTCGCGCTCTTCGGAGAGGGCTCGGTACCCGGTGACGGTGCCGACGCCACCGAGACCGACCAGACCGGCGGTAGCCAGCACGGTTCGTCGTCGGAGACGCGGGGAATCGTCGGTGTCGGAGGGCATACCCGCCACGTGAACGTGAACTAACTAATAATCTAGTATACTCGCTGGGTCTGTCGTCATTTCAGATCAATTGGAAGAGCAGCCCGACGACACCGGCGATGACCGCCGACAGGAACGGCTTCTCGAGCTATCCGAACCGATCCAGCCCGGACTGGCGTCGCCGCCGCCCGCTCGGGTCGCGCCGCCACGGCGTTCGCCGATCGCGTTCTTCCTCGAGATCGACCTCGGGCTCCGCAGCGGGCTCGTAGCCCGGACACGCGGGCCCACACTCCGATTCCGCGTCGACGATTCGGCCCTTCCACCGACAGAACGGGAGCGGCGTCGCCGTCCCCGGCTCGGGGCCGTCGGAGCGCTCTTCGTCGGCGGGGCTCCCCGCTTCGCAGGCCTCACAGTCGGGGAACCGGAACGTCCGCCATCCCTTGCCGAAGGCCCGCTCGGCGATCCGCCTGCGCGTTCGGGCCTTTCGCTCCGGCGGGACGATCGCGACCTCGGTGTGGCCCGGGTGGTACTCGAGCGGTTCGACGCCGGGTTCGTCCACGGCGAGCGGGATCGGCTCTCGGATCACGTCGATCTCGAGTGGTCTCCCGTCCGCCACGTCGTCGGCGTCTCCCCTCGAGACGCGCCAGACGCCGATCTCCTCGGGGATTCGATTGAGGTGGGCCCGCGTGACGTAGCTCTCGGTCGCGAGGATAGCCTCGTCGACCAGCCCGAGGCTCGCGTCGGTTCGAAGCTGAGCCTCGAGGTCGCCGGGCGTTCCCAGATCGGGCTTGTTCTCGATGCCGACGAGTCGCCCGAACCAGTCGGGGTAGCGCGCGACCTGCCGGACGTACCGGCGACCGTTTCGGCGTTCCCCCTCGAAGAAGTCGATCTCGAGCGCGCGCTCGACGGCGCTCCTGGCGCGTTCGGGGTGACAATCGTCGGGGAACGCCGCCTTCCAGTAGCGGGCGGTTCCCGGGCCGACGTCGGATTCGATCGCCGCATCGGGGATCGTCTCGCTCGTCAGCGCCAGTCGATCCGCGAACGCCGGTCCCGGCTCGACGCAGACGATATCGAGGATGCGACCGCCCGGTTTCGCGACGGCCCCGCCCAGTTGGCGGGCGACGACGTCCGTGCCGGCGGCTCCGGGCCTGCCGGCCGACTCGAGGTGGGCGCACAACTCGAGTTCGAACGCAAACTCGGACACGATTGCCATGAGGGCCCCAGTGGCGAAAAGGGGTCTGATCTACCGGCGCTCGAAACCGTCCAATCTGGCCGACCGACAGCGACTCGAGTACGTTCCGGCGGGGGGATTCGCCCCGAGAACAGTAGGTTTATCAAGCGCACACGGGAAGGAATATTCAAGATTACTCATCGTCTTATGACAGGAATCCAACAACCGGAGGTGAACATTGGGCTCGTCGGTCACGTCGACCACGGCAAGACGACGCTTGTACAGGCGCTCAGTGGGTCGTGGACGGACCAGCACTCAGAGGAGATGAAACGCGGAATCTCCATCAGGCTCGGCTACGCGGACGCGACGTTCCGCACGTGCCCAGGCGTCGACGAACCCGAATGCTACACCGTCGAGGAAGAGTGTCCAGACGGCTCCGAGAGCGAACCGCTCCGGACCGTCTCGTTCGTCGACGCGCCGGGTCACGAGACCCTGATGGCGACGATGCTCTCGGGCGCGTCGCTGATGGACGGCGCCGTGCTCGTCGTCAGCGCCAACGAACCCGTTCCCCAGCCCCAGACCGAAGAGCACCTGATGGCGCTGGATCTCATCGGCATCGACAACATCGTCATCGCCCAGAACAAGGTCGACCTCGTCGACGGCGAGACCGCACGCTCGAACTACGAACAGATTCAGGAGTTCGTCGAGGGGACCGTCGCCGAAGACGCCCCCGTCGTCCCCGTCAGCGCGGGACAGGACGTGAACATGGATCTGCTCATCAGCGCAATCGAGGAGGAGATTCCGACCCCCGAGCGCGACCCCGACACCGACGCGCGACTCCACGTCGCACGCAGTTTCGACATCAACAAGCCGGGAACGACGTTCGAAGACCTCACCGGGGGCGTCCTCGGCGGCAGTCTCGTCGCCGGCGAACTCGAGGTCGAGGACGAACTTGAGGTCAAACCCGGCCGCGAGGTCGAAGAGGGCGGCCAGAGCGAGTACGTCCCGATCGAGACGACGATCCGGTCGCTGCAGGCCGGCGGCGAAGACGTCGACACCGTCACGCCCGGCGGCCTGCTCGGCGTCGGAACGGGACTCGATCCGTCGCTGACGAAAGGCGACGCGCTGGCGGGCCAGATGGCCGGTCCGCCCGGCTCGCTACCGCCGACGTGGGAGCAGTTCACGATGGACGTCGACCTGCTCGAGCGCGTCGTCGGCGTCGACGGCGGCGAGACCGTCGAGGAGATCAGCACGGGCGAGCCGCTCATGATGACCGTCGGCACGTCGACGACCGTCGGCGCGGTCACGAGCGCGCGCGAGGGCGAGTGCGAGGTCAAACTCAAGCGGCCGGTCTGTGCCGATCCGGGCGCGAAAATCGCGATCAACCGCCGGATCGGTGCGCGCTGGCGGCTGATCGGCCTCGGAACGTTGACGGAGTAATCTCCGATGGCCTCGCGGGTCGCTCTCGATACGAGTGCGCTGATGATGCCGGTCGAACTCGACGTGCGACTGTTCGACGAACTCGACAGACTCCTGGGGGAGTTCGAGCCAACGACGCCCCAGTCGGTTGTCGAGGAACTTCGCCGTCTCGGCGAGAAAGGCGGCACGGAGGGCACCGCGGCGTCCGTCGGCCACGACTTAGCGACCGACCGCTGTCTCGTGGTCGACACCGAGGAATCGTACGCAGACGACGCGCTGGTCGAACTCGCCCGCGAGGGTGCAGTCGACTACGTCGTCACGAACGACCGCCCGCTACGCGACCGGGTCCTCGAAGCGCGGAGACCGGTAATTGCATTACGCGGGAGAAACAAGTTGGCAGTAACTCAACCATAGATGTACAAACGGGCTAGATTAACTGACACCGTCGAAGTACCGCCAGCAGAGCTGGGCGACGTTTCGCCCCAGCTCGTCAAGCGACTGCTCCAGGACAAACTGGAGGGACGAATGGACGAGGAAGTCGGCAGCGTCGTCTCCGTCACCGAGGTTCACGATATCGGCGAGGGGACCGTTTTGCCGAACGAACCCGGCGTCTACTACGAAGCCGAGTTCGACGCGATCACGTTCGACCCGCAGATGCAGGAAGTCGTCGACGGCACCGTCGTCGAGGTCGTCGAGTTCGGTGCCTTCATCGGCATCGGCCCCGTCGACGGACTGCTCCACGTCTCGCAGATCAGCGACGAGTACCTCGCGTTCGACGCCGAGAATCAGCAACTCGCGTCGAACGAATCGAATCGCACGCTCGGCGTCGACGACGCCGTCCGCGCGCGCATCGTCACCAAGAGCATCGACGAGCGCAATCCGCGGGACTCGAAGATTGGCCTGACCGCCAAACAGCCCGGCCTCGGGAAACACGGCTGGCTGCAGGAAGACCGAGAGCAACGCGAAGAAGCCGCGGCGGGTGAGTGACGATGGCGTCGAACCGTCTCGTCTGTCGCGAGTGCCACCGGGTCAACGACGCCGACGCCGAGACCTGCGAAAGCTGCGCCTCGTCGTCGCTGACCGAGGACTGGGCCGGTTACGTCGTCATCGCCCACCCTCAGGAAAGTCAGATCGCAACGGAGATGCAGGTCACCGAACCCGGCGCGTACGCGCTCAAAGTCCGGTGATCCGTTCGTCCCGTGACTCCTGGCGATCCCGACCCCGACGATGCAGAGCGAGACCGAACTGACGCGGAGAGCGCCGACGAAACCGAATCCGTTCCTCCGAGCACTACCGACTCGAGCAGCGATGCCCAGGCTTCACTTTCGCTTCCCGTCGAGGCTCGAGGCGACCTCAAAGACCCCTTCGGACCGATCGAGACCGACGCCGACATCTTGCTGTCGTCGGTTTCCGGCCCGTTGATCGCCATCGGCGACGTCGTTACCTATCACCTGCTGCAGGCCGGCCGCCAGCCGGACGTCTCGCTGGTCGACGGCCGAACCAAACGCAGCGCGGTCGACGAGGAGATAGAACAGGCCGTCACCGAGGGCGTGAGCCTCGAGGTCGAGAACCCGCCGGGGCAGATCACCGAGGACCTCGTCGAGACGCTCCTGACCGCGATGGCCGCCGACGAACCGACCACGATACTCGTAGACGGCGAGGAGGACCTCGCCGCGCTCCCGGCGATCGTCGCAGCGCCGGACGGCGCGAGCATCGTCTACGGCCAACCCGACGAGGGGATGGTTCACGTTCGGGTCGACGACGAGATTCGAAAGCAGGTCCGCGCTCTCCTCGAGCGCTTCGAGGGCGACGGCGACGCCATCTGGGAGTTGCTCTCGGACGCCTGAGGCCCTTTTCAGATACCGAACTGGATCGGACGAGCCGAGAGACTCGAGAAACTATTTACTCGACCGCGCGAACGTGACGTGTATGTACGATTTCGTCGTCGTCGGCGTCGGCCCGCCGGGGGCGAGGTTCGCCCGTCGGGCGGCCGAGAACGGCCACGACGTGCTCGCACTCGAGAAGGGATCGATCGGCGAGCCGCTGGCCTGCTCGGGACACGTCAGCACCGACCTCTGGGAGTTCACCGGCGCGGATGCTCGCGAGGACCTCCTACAGAACGAGGTTCGCGGCGCTCGATTTCACGTGGGTGGACCGGGCAGCGACGCCTACCCGTTCTACAAGGACGAGGTCGTTTCGAACGTGATCGACCGGGTGGGGTTGGATCGCCACCTCGCGGACCTCGCCCGGGACGCGGGCGCGGACGTTCGGGACGAACACACCGTGACCGCCGTTCGCGAGTCGACCGATTCCGTCGAGGTCGACGTCTCGGGCCCCGACGGAACCGAGACGTTCGAGGCGAAGATGGTCGCCGGCTGCGACGGCCCGCGCTCGAGGGTTCGAGACGCTTTGTCGCTGCCGGAACCGGACGAACTGCTCCACGGGGTGCTCGCCTTTTCGGACGAGGCAGACCACGAGGACTTCGTCGACGTACATCTCACCGCGCCGCGGTTTTTCGCGTGGCGGATCCCCCGCGGCGACGCCGGCGTGGAGTACGGCCTCGCCGCGCCGCCGGGCGTGCAGGTGAACAAACACTTCGAAGAACTCGTCGACGGCTACGAGGTCGACGTTTCACACCGCTGTTCGGGGGCGATCCCGATCGGCCCGCCGGATCGAGTGACGACGCGTCGGGGCTTCCTACTCGGGGACGCGGCCGCCCAGACGAAACCGTTCACCGGGGGCGGCATCCTCTACAGCATGACCTGCGCCGACCACGCCGCCCGCGAGATCGATCCCGACCGTCCGACGACGCTCGCGGCCTACGAACACGCCTGGCGCGCGGAACTCGAGCGCGAACAGCGACTCGGCCACCTCATTCGTCGAGCTTACTCGCTGCCCGAACCCGTCCAGCGAATCGGACTCGGTGCGCTCTCCGGCGAGATCGGCGTCCACATGGACCGGCCGACCTCCGCGTTCTCGCTCGAGCACGTCCAGGCGATGGTCTCGAGCCTGCGGCGGTAGTACAGGAGTGGTTCTGAGCCCTGCGTCGGATACACTTCATCAGGTGCCGAACACTTATACGAATCGTTCGCCAATTTGCATCTACCATGGCCAGTTCGACGAGCGAAGGGAGTGGCCACGACCACGAGATCCGCCTCTGGCGAGAGGACGACTGGTGGATCGCAAAAGACGTTGATTCGGGCGTAACTACGCAAGGTCCGTCCCGTAGTCGTGCACTCGATAATCTCGATGAAGCAGTCGCACTCCACAATGGCGAAACTGGCAGCCAGCCAACCGATGAGGAGCTTCGAGAGCTGGGAATCGATCCTGCAGAGAATACGACTGGTGACCAAGAACTGCCGGATATCCTGAAGTGAGGATGGGGAGACGGACGTTTTCCGGTATGGAAGTCATAAAAGTGCTGGTTAACGGCGGCGGGTTCGAATGGCGACGAACGACCGGTGACCACGCCCAACTGTATTACGAACATCCAACGAATGAGGACGACCGAAGACGCGTCACGGTCCCGCTACACGACGAGCTCCGAACGGGGACGCTACGCGCCATTGCCGACGATGCGGGCGCACGAAACTTTGACGCCTTCTGTACGTGGATCGACCACAATTCGTGATCTATCTCCCAAAATTCGGTCTCGAGCGGTGTTGTCGACGACAAAAGCTTCATCTACGAGTGTCACGTTGTGTAACTATACTCATATGAAGGATTTGTTGACGGCTGCGGCTGTGCTGTTCGGTTCGCTGGTTTTGTTCGTTCCGCTGACCGTCGTGACGATCCTCGTCGCGGCCGATACGTTGTGGATCGTCGGGACGAGCGCTCTGCTCCAGAATGAACTCGCCTACGCGGCCGTCTGCCTCCTCGCGTTGGGTTTCGGATACGTGACTGCGATGGAGATCTGTCGCGTCCGGTTGCACGGGTTCGACCAGCTTCACCGCGGGACGCGCCCCCGGCGACTTGCTCGACACGGCGTGTTAGGTGTTGTCTCGGTCGCAGCAGCCATCGCTCTCGGTCGTATCCTGCTCGATGCGATATCCGTCGGCTTCGCGAACGGCGATCCAGAAATCATCGGTCTCGGTGTTGCGGGGCTACTGGCGCTCTCGTGGGTCGGTGTTCGCTCTCTCAGTGCGTTTCGCGCTGGAACCCGGCGGTTTCGGGACGGCGCGGCGGAGTGAGCGGTGCTCGAGTCGATCACCCGCCCAGCTACGATTCTCGGAGTCTCCGACGAGCGCCTCTGCCCTACTCGTAGACGGGTAGTCGCGCCGATTGATCCGACCCCTCGACGAACGGCAGCGGCTCTCGCGTCGCGGGCACCTCTTCGCCGTCGACGCGAACCGTTAGCTCCGTGGTCTCGAGGTCGTAATCGACCGTCGCGAGCGCGATCGGGTACTCAAGCATCGGGCTCACGTCGGCGCGGGTGATCTCGCCGACGGCGTCGTCGCCGTCGAACACGGCCGCGCCGCTCGCGGGAATCGCGCGGTCGCCGTCGTCGTCTTCCCCCTCGCCGTCTCCGTCCGCCGCTCGGTCTTCGAGCGACAGCCCCACGAGGCGCTTGCTCGGCCGCCCGCGGTTCTCGACCCTCGAGACGACCTCCTGGCCGACGAAACAGCCCTTCTCGTAGTCGACGGCGTGGTCGAGCCCGAGGACGTTCGGAATCCGTCCCTCGAGTTCGGTCTCGAAGAGGGGCGAACCGGCCTCGAGCGAGAGCGTGTCCCAGGTTCGGTAGCCGAAGGGTGCGGCGTTCAGTCCCTGGTTCAGGAGGGTGTCGTAGACGGCCGCCGCGTCGTCGGCCCCACAGATCACCTCGTAGCTCTCCTCGCCGGTGAGCGCGTCGGTTCGGATCACGGTCACGCCCTCATCGCCCATCGACCCGCGGACGAACGAGTAGCGCTCGTCGGGCGTCGAGGTCTGGTTCAACACGCTTGCGACCTTCTCGGTCGCCTTCGGGCCGTGGACGCCGAAGGTCCCGAACTCGTCGGTCGCGACCCGAATCTCGACGTCCTGGATGAACACCTTTTCCGACCACTCCGAGGCCAGGTCGTCGGCGCGGTCTGGCGGGGTGAACAACAGCAGTCGCTCGCCCGCGTTGTAGACGTAGAGTTCGATCTCGATGCCGCCCTGGGGATCGAGGACGAGCGCGTAACAGCCCTCGCCGTCCGCGCTCGGCACTCGATTCGTCACGACGTTGTCGACGTACTCGAGGCGGTCCGCTCCCTCCACCACGACGACGCCATAGGCGGATTCGATCAGTCCGACCGCGTTTCGAACGGCCATGTGTGCCCGTTCCGGCCGTCCGTAATGTTCGACGACGGTCCGATCGCCTCGGTCGCCGAACGTCGCTCCGTGGTCCTCGTGTCGCGACTCGATAACGCTCATAGGAAAGGAGACGGGCCAGACGCTATCAGGCGTTTCGATCTCTCGAGTCTGCCGGCGAGTTCTCGAGGGCGGTACTCGGCCGCTCGAGGACACGGCTGCTCGCGGGGGCGTCGGGTCCTAAAACGGGAGCCGCTCGCGAATCCACTCCCCGAGTGACTCTTCCCCCGCTTCCTCGTCCTCCGAAACGTCGGGAACGACTCGATCGTCGGGTTTGATGACCGCCCGCCCGCCGGTTCGATCGACGTCGATCAGCCCGTCGTCTTTGAGCGTCGCCAGCGCGTCCTCGAGCTCGTCGATCTCGACGGAGACGGCAGCGCGAAGTTCGAAGACGGTCATGCCGTCCTCGAGGTTGTTGACGAGTTCGTCGAGTACCGCCACCTGCGTTCGCTCTCGATCCCGGTACTCAGACTTCGCTTTCATCCAGTCTCGTATTTGTTGACCCGGGATTTGACGTTTGCCGTTCCGTCGTCTCCGCGCCGGTCTTCGTCCGTCTTCTCTGACTCGATCGAAAACACCTCTCTGTCCGGAGAGTCTATCCACCTGGAAACTCCCGTTCCGACGCCGTGGCTCGTCTAGCCGTCAACGAGTATACCACTTGCAGTACGTTTTTTATGCCGTGACTAGATACGACTTGATAATGGTACTGCGATGTTCGCTGCTCGGTCACAACTACGGCGAGCCCGAAGTCGACCGCGAGCGCGAAGAACGGGGCAGCGAAGTCGTCCTCACTGTTACCGAGTTTCAAGCGTGTCAACGCTGCGGTGAGCGAAACGTCATCAGCGAAAACACGGAGGTGACGAGTATCGTTCCCGGTGACAGAGCGGCTCGATCCCGTGACGAACCCGTTGAACCCGACGAGCAGCGCCCATCGACCAGCGAATCCGACGGGCAGCAGCCGGCGGTCGGCGAGTCGCCCGGTCAAGGGCCACCGGCCGGCGACGCGGCTCCGACCCGCGAGCGCGAGCCGACCGCCACATCGGACGCCGTCGGTTCTACCGACGATCAGGCCGCGGCTTCGGGACCGGATTCCGCTGCCGGTGCGCACGCTGCGGGCGGAGAGACCGGAGCGACCGCGGCCGAAGGCGACGAGGAACTCGAGGTTCCGACGGACGAAAACGGTGACCCGATCGTCGATGACGGCGAAATTCTCGAGGACGAGCCGACCGACTCGAGCGTCGGCGACCGACGCCACGGCGAGTGGCCCGATTCCGAAGACGTCGGACCGCCGGTCGACACGTCCGACGAGCCGCCCGCCTGGCCCGAGGACGAGCAGGCCGACGGCGACGTCGATACCGACGACCGAGCAGCCGAACCCGAAACCCAGCCCGAAGACGACGCGGTGATTCTCGAGAACGATTCGGGTTCTGCGTCGGCCTCGACGACCGAAACCGACAAACAGTTCGATTACAGCGTCAGTGCGACCGGCGAGTCGGAGGCGTCGGAGACTGATTCCAAGGCCGCCGCTGGCGTCGACGCCACGGCGTCCGCTCCCGAACGCGAGGCGACGGCTGCGGAGTCGACGGGGCCCGAAACCGGCATCGCCAGCGCCCAAAGCGCACCCGTTCCCGGCGAAAGTTCGCCGACGGACGGTGCGAGAACGGAGTTTTACTGTCCGCAGTGTTCCTTCGTCGCGCCGGGTGACAGTGGTTCGCTCCGAACCGGCGACATCTGTCCGGAGTGCAAGAAGGGCTATCTCGGCGAGCGAAACGCGTAGCAAGGCGGGTTCCGTATGCACCCGTCCCGATTCGGGACGCTCTGTTTCATCTATAGCGGTGTGTTACTGCCCGTGACCCGGCCGTTGATCTATCGCCCAGACCTCAGTCTTGCCGTGGTCGGGAACGCAGTGACGGCTCTCTGTCTTCTGTTCGTGGGGGTGTTTCGGCTGTATTCGGAGCAGGAAGAAGAACGGCCCGCAGCGTATGGTTCGTTCGCCTGTGGAATGGCGCTCTCCTCGCTTCTGGCCACGACCTCTTTCTGGCCGGCGTCTCTATGCGCTGGTGGTAGGAACGCGGTATCCGTTTTGGCCTCGAAAAGCGCCTGTCCGCTCGCCCCAATCTCACGACAGAGTCACTGGAGCCAGTCCCGCCCGACGACCGTCCTCGAGTTGCGATTTCGGGATTCGTCCGGTCAGCGGCTATGAAAAGAGGTAAACACTCCGCCGTATATCTCCAATTCATGAAGGAGTACAAGATGCGACGTGGTGAGCACCTCGAGGATCGGATTCCCGACATGGAAGCCACGGTCGAGGAGTACTTCGGACCAATCACCGGCACCGAGGAGTACAAGGGAAGCGACCTCTACGTCGTCGAGGAACCGGACAACCCGGTTTTCGAGCGTATCGTCGTCGGCGCGGTCGAGTACTCCGGCAAGAAGGACAAACTCGGTGTCGACTTCGTCGAGCGCGACCCCGCCGAACTCGGCCCCGACGAACTCGAGGCCGCAGGCGACGCCGTCTCGGCGAAAAACGAGTTCCTCCTCGAGGCGACCGCTCGGGACGCCAAATCTCGACGCGACTCGCTGAAGCGATCCGTCGAGGACGACCCGGACCACGACCTGTAGCTCGCGACGTTTCGTTCGCGTTTCTCGTCACAGCCAAACACACTCTCGAGCGCTCCCACTGGCGATCGGCTCGCCTTCGAAATAGCTAACAGAGTCCCGCCGTAACCCCCGATAATGGAGCTACAGGCGTTCGTCTTCGCGACGGCGATCACACACGTCGGATTCGCGGCGTTCGTCGTCGGACACGCGTACTGGACCGACGAGGACGCCGAGTACTGGCCGTATCTCACCCTCGCGTTCGGACTCGCGGGGCTGGCCGGCTATTTCTTCTACGACGAACTCGAGGGAAGCGCGAACATCTGAACGGCGGCGAAACGAATCCGCGACGCGTCGGCGACCGGTTACAGCACTCTCTCAGGCGAGGAAGACGTGTCGCGGTCGGTCCGCCAGCACGTCGCGGCCGAACTCGACGGTCTCGGAGAACGCGTCGCTTCGGAAGAACTCCATCGCGTCCTCGCGCGAATCCCACCGACTGGCGATGAACATGTCGAGTTCGTTCTCGCGATTGACCAGCAGATCCGTCTTGCGGTGGCCGTCCATGTCCGCGAGCACGCCGGCCACGTCGCCGAAGGTGTCGACGAAATCCCCGTGGTACTCGTCCTTGACGGTGTAGAACATCCCCATCGTTCCCCAGGAATCTGACTCGTCGTCGCCGGCCTGTCGGACGATTTCGGGCAGATCCGAGAGGAACCCGGCCGCGGTGCTCGCCGCGCGTTCGGTCTCCCAGAGGCTCACGACCGCCGTCTCGGCGTCGTCGCTCGAGCCCTCGTAGACCGCCGTCTTCACGTGCGTATCGTAGTGATCGAAGTTACTCCGCAGGCCCTCGACTTCCTCGAAGAGGTCCTCGGGATCGGCTTCTGAGTAGAGGACGACCGCGTGGACGTCCTCGCCGTGTGGCTGGCCCGCGTAGACCCCGACGTCCTCGAGTTCCTCGCGGATGCTCGCGTCGTCTTCGTCGCCGTGGTCGTCCCCGCCGCCATGACCGGCGCCGTGATGACTGCCTTCGTTCGAGTCGCCGTGGCCTTCAGATCCGCCGTGGTGGTGGCCGTCTCCTGTCTCGCCGTGGCCGTGTCCGTGCCCCGAACTCGCGGCCTCCTGGGGGACGAACTCGCCGGCGAGGTACGCGCCGAGATTCTCGGGTGCGAACCGGCGGCCGAAGAGGAAGCGGCCGAATTCCCCGAAGCGCGAACTCGAGGGATCAAAGCGCATCTCGTACAGTAGTTCCTTGATGTCGGTCGGATCGTCACCGAAGAGCGTGACGCCCCACTCGAAGTCGTCGAGGCCGATGCTGCCGGAGATGATCTGGGTGACCCGGCCGGCGTACTGCTTGCCGATCTCGCCGTGGCCGGACATGTACTCGGCGCGCTCCTCGAAGGAGAGATCGTACCAGTTCCACTCCTCGTCGCGGCGCTTGTCCATCGGGTAGAAGTTCGCGTACTCGTAGTCCGGAATCTCGGGTTTAAGCCGCGACTCGATGTACTGGGCCATCCCGGTGTCCTCGACCTCGCTGTCTTCCTCGAAGTACTCCTCGGACATGTACCCCGAGACTTCGGTCACCGAGACGTAGGAGTCGACCTGTTCGGTGAACTCCGCGAGCGCGGTGTGTTCGAACCGCCGCTCGAGCACGTCGAGATCGGCCGGCGACGGCCGCAGGTGCAAGAACATGAGATCGGCCTTGTGGCCGAGGATTCCGTACGTCGCCGAGTCGCCTTCCGCGGCGTCCTCGAGTCGCTCGCACGCCGAGAGATACTCGATGCCTTCCTCGATCGCCTGCTGGCGGCGACGTTCGGGGGCGTCTCGCCAGGCGTCCCAGTCGATCGCCCGGAAGTCGTGAAAGACGTACCAACCCTCCTCGGTCTGTGGCGGTCTGCGTCGTTCCATGTATCGGGGTTAGGCCGGGACCGCTAAGAAGGACAGGGTTTTCCCCGGCGTCCGGCGATTCCGGGCGACGATCGCGGTGACCGAAACCATTTACGGCCGCCGAATCAACTCGGAGTTACATGCGGAAAAGTGGGCCGCCGAGGGGACTCATCGCCTATCTCGTCCTCGAACTCCTCGAGGAAAAGCCCCGGTACGGCTACGAGATTCTCAAAGAGATTCGCGACATCAGCGGCGGCCACTGGGAGCCCTCCTACGGCTCCGTCTACCCCATCCTCTACAAGTTCGAGGAGAAGGGGTGGGCCGAACGACTCGAGCGCGAGGACGAACCCGACCGGAAGTACTTCGAACTCACCGACGCCGGCCTCGAGGAACTCGAAGAACGGCGCGCGAGCGGCCCTGAGAAGGCTCGAGACTTCGCCGACGTCATCCTCGGCTTTTTCCACGTCTACGCGGCCTTCTCGACGGACGACAGGTTCGAGATCCCGGATATAGAGGGCGAGTGACGCTTCGACGAGGAGTTCAGCGCCTGGGTCGTCGAACAGGTCGTCCGCCACCACGAACACTACTTCGATACCGATTTCGAACGCGTAGCGGACACGCCCGAGGAGTTCTACGAGCGACACGGCGTCGATTCCGACGAGTAAGTACGGACGTATCCGGACCAGTTGTTCGGCGTGGATCTGCTTGAGCTCTTGCGGCAGTGTTCAGCTAAGGTTGAAGGAATGAAACGTAGCGTTTTCAAAGTGATTCATACCCGAAAACGCACGTATCTGTCCTATTATCTGTAAGTTGGATTGGGTTTTGTAGAGCGAGAAGCAACACCGCTGCTGTTGATGTGATTTAGTATTCAGCTATATCTTGCCGGTCTTTCGCTCTTGAAGACTGTTTAATTTCTCGCGATTTTCGGTGTTGGACGTGCTCGACCGACCGTTCATAACTGGGTTCTCAAAGCCGATTACAGCTCGATTCTGGTCGGAATACAGATCACGTTGCGGTTAACGAAACCGTGATCCGACTCGACGAACCGTTTAGACTTAACCTCCGGTGGCTGTGACCGAAACGGTGCAACGAATCTTGCTGTGAACTGACCGCTGCAGGAACTCATCGAAAAATGATCGGTAGCGGCCTGGACAGCATATTTCACGAGGTACAGTTGCAACAGGACCTCTAACCCGTCTTTTGAACATCTCAGTCCATCGCGTTTGCACCGCTTGGCGACTTCACCCATCGTCCGCCCCACAGGATTCGAGGTGCCGTGGACCTCGAATCCGGTGAGTGTATCCTCCACAAACGTCACTATCGACGGCACCCTCGTAGCAGATACTCCGCAGCGTTCGGAGACGAGAGCGGCTCTAACTGCTATGCTATCCTCCTCACCCCTCTATTGTTCGGGCGATCTGCGAGCGGATCGCCACATGGTTCCCTTCGAACCGTGTTTCTCAACAGAATTCTTCAGATGGAAAATCTCTCCTGCAACTTCCGAGACGATCTTTTTGCGGTCATCTAATGAGATGCCACCATCGTCCCACAGCTTGTAGCTGAGTGTTCGTGGGACATGAGCTAAATTGAGTTGTGTGCACATGAGCCATCGGTAAATGCCGTGCCGAGACGCTGTTCTGCGTCACTGACGATGTGACGGTCGTCAGTGATCGCATTGGTTTCAGCAAGCGAAGTTGCCGTTTCATTCCAGTTAGCATTGATCGAGACGTCCAGTAAAGACTGCGTGTCTTCGGTGGTATCCTCCTAGAGGGCCACTTGGATGTCGTGGTAGTTACGGCCGTCGTCCTGATTATAGCACTTTGTGCCGTCAGGAATGCCGGTATCGGTGTCTATGCCGGGGAGATGGTCTGCGATAAACTCTCTGAGTTCGTTGCCGTATTCCTTGACGCGGCAGTGGTTGGTACTGGACGACGGCATCGTTTCGAAGCGGTCACCATGAGAAGCAGCGTCGCGATAGGAGAGTGTGGTATCTATATCGACGCTTTGGGCGGGGATACCTGTTAATAGCGTCATTTCCTATCGGAGTCGATGAGGTCTTCGATAGTGCAGAAGTGAGAAGATTCATCGTTAGTGGTAGCCCTGTCTTCGACGTAATTGAGGGTGAATTGGTGCTTGCCGGCGGTGGTAACCGCCGAGCGAGTGATGGTTGCCGGACGTTGGAATCGTTTGTTCCCGTTGATATATACGTGTTTATCGCCGCAGTACGTCTCAACGAGCGCCTCAAGAAGTGTTGATCCGACACTCCGGTCGGTGAGAAACTCCGCAAAGGCGTCAAGGGGATACTGCTCGGTCGGATCAGTGGACAGAATGAAGTGACTGGTGAGTGTGAGCTCAATTCGGGGCGTTCCTGTGTGCATACTAGAACTATTCTCTTTCTTATAGGTGTCAGCTACGACTTCGTATTGACGGCATTGAGCTATAGGCGTCCATGTCGGATTATCGTAGCCCGCTTCCGATGGCGACGCCGCCAGCCGTCGCCGTCGGTTCTGTCCACTGGTCTTTAGTGAGATGAGTAGATTGACCGGGGCGACAGTGCCAAGCCAATCGTACACCGTTTGTTCGGGAAATCCGAGCAATTCTCAATTTCTGCCGGTAATTTCCCCTGTCGATATAGCAGAGCACTCGTGAGACGTTTGACTGCTTTCCCATCGGTTTCCATGCGTAGTTGCTGTAGCAACTGCTCCTCATTGATACCCTCCAACTTGCCGCCCCACGTCGTCATGAGACACTTTATGCGTCCTGCGGATATGAACTAGTCTGCTAATCTCTATCTGACTCATTAACAATGTTCTTCACAAGACTGATTTCCATATAATGTAATGGTAGAAACGTTTATCAATATGGATGGTAATAAGTAAGTGATGTCGAGAAAAATAATCAATTGTTGTATTGCGCTATTACTGATGAGTATGCTTTTGGTTGTGCCAGCAGCAGCGTCACCAGCTATTACTAGTTCATCACCTAACCAACCAGACGAAAATATGAGGTCTGGGGAGGTTACCACCACATGCATTATTTGTGATCCCGGGGCTGTTATTCTCCCATATGTTGGCAAGACAATATGCCAGGCTAATGACGCTTATAGGTGGGATGAAGATGAAGGTCAATGCTATGAGCTGATATAGACTCGTTTTCACTAGTACCGTTCCAAGCCTGAAATGATTGGTGGAATCAATATCGGCTGTCGGTTTCAACTATTAATCAACAGTTGAAGCGGTACTAACTGTTTCGACTCAATTAGTGACTTCAAGCGGTCATCCCGTTAATATACAATATAATAATGTGTTTGAATGTAATATTCCCCATGGATCATAACTCAATTTAGTAATATTCAATTTAACATTCCCGGCGCGAACAACATCGCGAGGAAGCTCCCCAACATCGTGATGCCGACGGCCGTCGTGACCGCACGGACCATGCCTCGAGTCGCCTCGAACGGTAACCGGGAGGCGATCGCTTCCGTGCTCGTCCGGAGGATGTGGCCCCCGTCGAGCGGGAACGCGGGGACGCAGTTGAAAAAGCCGAGTTGGACGTTGATCCACCCGGTCCAGAAAAGCAGGTTCGCGGCGACGAACACCGGCCCGTCGCCGAACGCCGCAAGCGCTCCCTGTGCCTCGTAGAAGTTCTGGACCCCGCCGGTGAAGCCGGCGAAGTTGAACGGCATCATCGGCGTGATGCCGATGATCGGGAGGAACAACACGAGGGCGGCCTTTCCGAGGAACGAGTCGACGATCCCGCCGCCGAATCCGCCGCTTTGCTCGCCGCCGAGAATCGCGAGGTAGTCGCCCGCGGGGTAGTACTGCACACCGAGATCACTCATCGAGATTCCCGACGCTTCCTCGAACGTGCTCTGTACCCCGATTAGTTCGTAGTCGAACTCCGGATGTTCGTCGAGGGTCACGTCGTACTCGACGCGTTCACCGTCGGCGTAGCCCGACACGGCGACGTCCTGGCCGGGTTCGGTCTCCGAAAGGAAGTCGCTGAGGTCCTCGGTCGACTGGATGCGTTGGTCGCCGAGCGCCGTGATCGTGAGCGGCTCGTCCGTCGACGCGCCCGCCTCGGCAAGCGGCGCGTCGGGGGCGACTTGCACCGTCGAACCGATCGGCACGTCCTCGAGCTGGATCGTCTCTCCGCCGTCGCCGCGTTCGACCGTGAGTGCGACGGTTTCGGCGTCCCCGACGGCGTCGTAGAAGCCGGCTTCAGTGCCGACCTCCTCTCCGTCGACCTCGAGGATCCGATCGCCGACGCCGACGTCGACGGGGCCGCCCTCGATCGCGGCGGTCACGAGCAAGGAGCGCTCGACGGTCGTCGTTTCCTCGCCGTTGAGTTCGATCTCGACTTCCTCGCTGTCGGTCTCTGCGAGCAGGCTCTCGAGGTCGCCGTTGGATTCGACCGGCGTGCCGTCGACGGCGGTGATCCGATCGTTCGCGCCGATGTCGGCGGTCGCAGCCGGAGAGCCGGGTGCCGAGCCGGCGATCGTCGCGCCGGGCGCGACGGCGATCGAGCCCGCGACCGGGCCGAACAACAGCGCGAACGCGACGATCGTGATCGCGAAGTTGTTCGTCACGCCAGCGGCGAACATGCGCGTCTGCCCGCCGCGGCTCGCGTTTCTCGAGCTCTCCTGTTCGGGCTCGACGAACGCGCCGATCGGCAGGACGGCGAGCATCGCGACGCCCATCGAGTCGATCTCGATGTCCTCGACGCGACAGAGCAGACCGTGTCCGCCCTCGTGGACGACCAATCCGACGAGCAGTCCGAACACGATACCCGGCGTCGCAGAGAGCGGGAGGAAGTCGTTGACGCCGGGGATCACCAGCACGTTTCGGGGCGTCTGTACGCTCGAGGGCTCCTGCGACATGATCGCACCGAAGGCCGCGAACAGGAGGAAGACGAACATGCTCACCATCACCACGATGGCGATGCCGACGCCGAAGTTCGCCCACGCTCGCCAGAACCGCTTCGGTTTCGCGAGCCAGTCGAGGAAGGCTCGCCCGCGTTTCGTGTGAACCGTCAGAATGGGCCCCTGCGTCTCGACGTACGACGGGAGCCACCCTCGATTCCGAAGCGCGATGATCCCGAGCCAGTAGGCCGCGATACCCACGAGAATCCACGATACGATTCCGCCCGACGTGATCGGCTCGAGGAACGCGGGCGACGCGGCTGCGAGGGGACCGTACTCCATTATCACTCTATCGGGGTGGCGTTCTCAAATGGCTTTTGTCTGTGACCGTCAGTCGACCGGCGGATGACGGCTCGAACGCGAGTCGTTCGTATGTCCTGCCGACCTATCGTTCGCGCCGCAGGCGGGCGACGACGAACTCCCGATCGACCTTCGCGAGGAACGGTCCGAGCTTGGGTCCCTGTTCTTCGTCGAAAAAGAGCCTGTAACCCGCGCCGAAAAAGGAGCCCATGTCGACCTCGTGGCGCTTTGCCGTCTCGTAGATCTCCTCTTGAATCTCGTCGGGGCCGTGGCCCTCCTCGACGAAGTCCGCGAGCTCCTCGAGTGCGACTTCGGTCGTCTCGTCGAAGTCGTGGTCCGGGATCGCCTCGCGTTTGAGTTCGTAGTCGAACTCGTTCTCGGTGCGACGCGCCCAGTTGCGAGCCTGCTCGACGCGACCGAGCGCGTCTGCGATCGCCTGCTCCGATGCGTCCTCCGGAATGTGGCCCTCTCGGCGGGCGATCTCCTCCCGAAGGTCAGGATCGTCGGTCATGCCGAGCACCGCGGCGAAGGTGTAGGGCAGCCGGATTCGGTCTTCGTCCGGCTCGTCGACGACCAGCGGATAGACCCGTTCTGCGAACGCCCGCTCGTCCTCGCTCGCCTCGACCTCGCCGTAATACACCGCCTCGAAGCGGTCGAACTCGTCGACCAGCAGGTCGAGCCGTTCGACGCTGAAGTCTCGAGCCTTGCTCGGATCCTTCGCGAAGAAGTATCGGAGGACTTCCGGCTCGATCAGTTCCAGTACGTCCGAGACAAGAATCACGTTCCCCGCGGACGACGAGAAGGGTTCGCCGTCGAGCGTGAACCACTCGTAGACCATCGGAACGGGCGGTTCGATGCCGAGGACGTTCTCCGCGACGTCGATACCGCTCGGCCACGAGCCTTCGGCGTGGTCCTTGCCGAACGGCTCGAAGTCGACGCCCAGCGCCTGCCACTGGGCCGGCCACTCGAAGCGCCACGGCAGCTTTCCGTCTCGGAGTGTGGCGGTTCCCTCGTGGCCACAGCCCTCGATCGTCTGGTCGCCGGCGTCCATGTCCGTACAGCGGTACTCGACGGTTCCCGCTTCGAGATCGACGTCGGTCACCGTCTCCGTTATCTTGCCACACTCGGCACAGATCGGATTGAAGGGGACGTAGTCGCCGTTTTCGTCGACCTTGTCCTGGTACTTCGAGAGTACCTCGCGGGCGGTGTCGCGGTTCTCGAGGACGTGTCGGGTGATCTCCTCGAGCTCGCCGCTCTCGTAGAGTTCGGTGGTCGAGACGAACTCGATCGGCACGTCGACGGCCGCCGCGCTGTCTTCGATGATCCGCGAGAAGTGCTCGCCGTAGGAGTCACAGCACCCGAAGGGATCGGGGATGTCGGTGTATGGCGAGCCGAGGTTTCGACCGAGCGCGCCGGCGTTTACCTCGCCCAAATCGACGAGGTTCCCCTCGAGATCACAGAGCGTTCGCGGGAGCCCGCGAAGCGGATCGCGGTCGTCGGCGGTGAACACCTGCGTGACCTCGTGGCCGCGTTCCCGAAGGACCTCGGCGACGAAGTAGCCGCGCATGATCTCGTTTACGTTTCCGAGGTGGGGAACGCCCGACGGCGAGATGCCGCCCTTGATCACGATCGGTTCGTCGGGGTCTCGGTCCTCGACCCTGTCTGCAACGTCGTCGGCCCAGAAGGCGTGGTGGGTCTCGCTCCCGTCCTCGTGCTGGAGCGTGTAGGGGCTGCTCGAGTCGGTCGTTTCGTCGGCGTTCGGTTCGGGGCTCATTGCTCGTCGCTCGCCCAGTAGGTCGGCTCCTCGCCCGCTCGCTCCGGAATGACGTCGGTCCCGTCGTGTTCCCCGCGTCGAACGGCCTCCGCGATTCGGTCCGGGTCGGTGCCGTCGAGGACGATCGTGCGCATGCCCGACCGCTCGATGATTTTGGCCGCCAGCAGGTCGACTGGCGCGGACGCCCCCGCGTTCATCTCGAGGCCCGCGATCACGTCGACGAGTTCGCTCGCGGTGAGTTCGTCGTACTTCGTGGCGCCGTCGGTTTCGTTGGGGTCGTCGCTGTAGACGCCCGAGACGCTCGTCGCGTAGATCAACAGGTCGGCGTCGACGTATTCCGCGAGGGCCGCCCCCACGGCGTCGGTCGTCTGTGCGGGTGCGACGCCGCCCATGACGCAGATGTCTCCCCGGCGCAGCGCCTCACTGGCTTCCTCGTAGTTGTGTGCGGGCGCGGTGACCGACTCCTCGCTGAGTGCGGCGATGAGCAATCGGGCGTTCAGCCGGGTTACGTCGATCCCGAGCTGATCGAGTTCGATCTCGTTCGCGTCGAGTTCGCGGGCGGCGCCGATGTAGTCCCGAGCGACGCCGCCGCCCCCGACGACGGCGCCGACGCGACACCCTTCCGAGACGAGGGTTTCGACGACGTCGGCGTGTTCTGCGACTCGAGCCGAACTCGGGTCCGGCACGAGAACGCTGCCACCGATAGAAACGACCACTTTCATACTACAGCGGTGTAGCGTGGTGGCGGGCTTAAGGATTATCAAGCCCGCTCGCGAGAGGGTGTGAGTCTCTTACATTCACTCAGCGATTGGTCGGTCTCAGTCGCCGCGTCGGAGCCTCCGGGCGGGATATCCTCGGCGCGGGCGGTAGGAACTTCGGCGCGGGCGACAGTTACAAACGCGAACGCACGCTATCTGTCTCGTATGCACGTACTCGGAGTTCTCGACCGCGCCTCGAGCGATCCGGCGCGCCTCGAGGCGGTCGTCGACCGCGTGGTCGATCGCCTCTCTCGAGCAGGGCGCGTCGGCGTCGTCCGCTACGACGCGACGATCGCCGACGGGACCCAGGAATCGCTGACTCCCGGCGGCGACGTGACCTACGAACTGGGGGCCGACGGCGACTGGGCCGCCGCCGGCACCGGCCTCTCGATCGGCGACGCGCTCGATACGCTCGCTCGAGACTGCGCGTACGCGGTCGTCGTGGGCGTCTCGATGCCGCGGTATCCGTCGATCGTGGTCGGCGAGTCGGACTCCAACGAGGAGAGCGGTCCCGTCCTCGCGTCGATCGCCTCGCCCGCCGACCTGGAATCGGTACCCCTCCGCGAGGAACTCGAGGGCTACGAACCGCACGAAACCCTCGACTCCCTCGTCAGCGAGCTAAAGCGCTCGCCGAAAGCCGATCGCGCCGGTGCGATCGCGACGTTTACCGGCCGGGTGCGCGCGAGAGACGACCCCGAGGACGACCGGACGGAGTACCTCGAGTTCGAGAAGTACGAGGGCGTCGCAGCACAGCGGATGGCGGCGATTCGCGAGGAACTCGAGGCTCGAGACGGCGTCTACGAGGTCCGCATGTATCACCGAACAGGTATCGTCGAAGACGGCGAAGACATCGTGTTCGTCGTCGTCCTCGCCGGACATCGTGCGGAGGCGTTTCGGACGGTCGAAGACGGGATCGACCGGCTGAAAGACGAGGTCCCGCTGTTCAAAAAGGAGGTCACCGTTGAGGACGAATTCTGGGTGCACGACCGGACCAGTTGAGTTTCACTCTGTTTCGACACATATACAACAACTACATAATCATAGGAATTGAAATATATGGTTTCCGTGAAGCTCAAATAATCGATAATGTATTAGATTCGGTTATAAAACTTCTAACTCGATATGAAACAGTCCTTGAGGTGTGTATAAAGGGTCGTGAAACGTCTATTCACCCCTTTCTGCCTGAATATATCCGAAAATCTGCTAACCGACCTCCCTTTATAACATACTTCCCCGACAAGGCGTAATCGTCGATGAGCACTACAGCCCACCCCTCCACGGAAAGCAAGGAACGTCGCCTGAAGAACTACCTGCGCAAACGCGTAGAAGACGGCGAACTGTACTTCAAAGGCAAGTTCATCGCTGACGACGTCGGCATGTCCCCCAAAGAGATCGGCGCGATGATGGTCAAACTCTCGGAGTCCGCGACGGACCTCGAGGTCGAGAAGTGGTCCTACACGAGCGCGACCACCTGGCGCGTCGAGTCCGCGTAACCGGCTGCTCGATCTCCGTTTACACGAACGACTACACTCCAACTCGACGATAATACGGTTGCTCGAACGACTACACCGCACTGAACGACCACACACTCACTATTCGATCACACAGTGTTCCCCTCTGTTCGTATTGGACGCCGTGACCCGATCCGACACCCGGCGCGTCGGCCTCGTTCGAACCCCCGTCGATCGATCGTCAGCGGCTGCCGTCCGGCAGTCGATTTATACGACACGAGGGTGAACCTCCGGTGATGGACGGTCCGGATTCGTCCGCCGTTGGACGACACTGGTATTCCTCCGCGAACGACGACGCCGCCGATCCGCCCGACGAGGGACCGCCGCTCGAGCGGATCGAGTCGACGTTCGTCGTTTCCGAAACACGACGGGAGGGCGAGACGCTTCTGTACGTCGGGACGCCGCTCGTTTCGCCCGAGTCGATGATGCGCGAACTGTGGTCGGTCTTTCGCGAAGCCGGCTACGAGGCGCGTTTGACGGTTCGGGACGGCCGGTACGTTATCGTCGCCGAGCCGACTCGCCTCGGAATCGGCGGCATCCCCTGGACGAACATCCTTCTGTTCGTGGCGACGGTCGTCTCGACGCTGTTTGCCGGTTCCATGTGGTACTACATCGATCCGTTTTCGAATCCGACGGAGATCTGGCGAGCCTGGCCGTTTACCGCGGCCATCCTCGGCGTCCTCGGCGTTCACGAGATGGGACACTACCTGATGAGTCGGTACCACAGGGTCAGCGCCTCGCTTCCCTATTTCATCCCCATTCCGACGCTCATCGGAACGATGGGTGCGGTGATCAAGATGAAAGGTCGAATGCCGAATCGAAAGGCGCTGTTCGATATCGGCGCTGCTGGACCGCTCGCGGGACTCGTCGCGACGGTCGGCGTGATCAGCGTCGGCCTCCACCTGCCGCCGGTCACCGTTCCCGACGCGCTTCTCAATAATCCGAACACGGTCGAGATCCAACTCGGCTATCCGCCGTTGCTCGAGTTTCTCGCATCGGCGTTCGACCAGCCGCTGTACCGAAACAATCCCGCGAGGGACGTCAATCCGGTCGTGATCGGCGGCTGGGTCGGGCTATTCGTCACGTTCTTGAATCTCATCCCCGTCGGCCAACTCGATGGCGGACACATCCTACGTTCCATGGCCGGATCCGTCCAGCAAACGATCGCCGCTATCGTCCCCGGCGCGCTGTTCGCGCTCGCGGGCTATCTCTACTACGTCGGCGATCACAGCCTCAACACGGTCACGATCTGGGGGTTCTGGGGACTGATCACGCTCTTCGTCGCGGCCGCCGGTCCCGCCCAGCCGGTCCACGACGAGCCGCTCGACCCGAAGCGCTTCGCGCTCGGCGCGGTGACGTTCGGGGTCGGACTCCTCTGTTTCACGCCGGTTCCGGTCATGATCGTCGGCTGACCGCTCGAAGGATGCCTCGACCTCGGCTGATCGCCCGAAGTCGGTGCTCCGACCTCGACTGACCGCTCGAAATCGGCGACTCGACTGATCGATTCGAGCTAGCCGTGCGTGTATCCCCGATCCGAGAGCGGTTCGCCGTCGATCGTGATGTCGCTCTCGACGACGGTCCCGATCGGTGTGAGCGGCACCGTCGTCGCGGCCTGTGCGGCTTCGAGCGCAGTCTCTGGAATCGTCGCGACGAGTTCGAAGTCCTCGCCGAAGGTGATCGTGCGCTCGAGGGCCGCCTCGTCCGTTTCGGTCGTCTCGAAGACGGCGTCGTCGACCGGGATCGTCTCGGCGTCGACGGCGAACCCGCAGTCCGACGCTTCGGAAAGCTGGTGGAGCGACCGGGCGAGCCCGTCGCTCGAGTCCATCATCGCGCTCGCGTGAGGGGCGAGCGCCCGTCCGGCCCCGACTCGCGGCTCGAACCGAAACAGCTCGTTCGCCCGCTCGAGCGCGGCGTCTCGTTCGTTCGCGTCCGTTTCGGTGCTACCCGACCAGTCACCGGATCCGTCGTCGCGCTCGAGTTTAGCACGGTCGAACAACTCGAGGGCGGCCGCGCTGCGGCCGAGCGTCCCGGTGACGCAGACGCGGTCGCCGACCGCCGCGCCGCTCCGGCGGACGGGTGCGTCCGTCGTTCCGAACGCCGTCGTCGCGACGGTGAACTCCTCGTGGCCGTCGAGGTCGCCGCCGACGTACTCCGCGCCGACGCGCTCGCAGACGTCGCTCGCGCCGCGAACGAACGCCAGTAGCTCCTCCTCGTCGAACTCTGGCGCGGCGTAGGCCGCGACGGCAGCGGTCGCTTGTCCGCCCATCGCGGCGACGTCGGAGAGCGACGCGCCGACGGCCCGCCAACCCGCGGTGTATCGGGTGGTTCCCGGCGGGAAGTCGGTCGTCTCGTGGAGCATGTCCGTCGTCACGACGAGGTCGTCGACGACGGCAGCATCGTCCCCGACCGGCCCGAGTTCGTCCTCGAGCACTGCCAGCGCGGCCCGTTCGTCCATACCCCTCCTTTCGACTCGAGTGCGAAAAATCGTCCGACGTTTGCGCAGTTGTGACGCGGTGGATCGACTCGAGCGCCAGCGACGGCCACAACGATGGTCTTAAATGCCGCGGAAGGGAACCAAACGCCAATGGCTACGATGTACGACGTTCCGGCGGACGCGCTGATTCAGGCGCTCGCCGCGGACCTCGAGGACCGACTCGACGAACCCGACTGGGCACAGTTCACGAAAACCGGCGCGAGCCGCGAGCTTCCGCCGGAACAGGAGGACTTCTGGGCAGTTCGGGCTGCCAGTCTGCTCCGCAAGGTCGCCGACACCGGCCCGGTCGGCGTCGAGCGACTCTCGACCGAGTACGGCGGCGCGAAAGGCGGCACGAACCGCTATCAGGTCTCCGCCGACAAGCGAACCGACGGCTCGCGAAACGTGATCCGGACCATCCTCCAGCAACTCGAAGAGGAAGACCTCGTCGAGACCGCGGAGGGACAGGGCCGCCGAATCACCGCCGAGGGACGCAGCCTCCTCGACGAGACCGCCGGCGACGTCCTCGAAGACCTCGATCGTCCGGAACTCGAGCGCTACGCATAACGACACCTTCTCGAACGCTCCTCACGCGGACTTCTACCGGCCGCGAGACGAGCGAGGAACGTATCGGTCGACTCGGTTTCGAACTGACCGCCCGGCGAGCGATTAGGCCGGTCCGTAATCATTTTCCCCGCCGCGAGAGTAGATGCGCGTATGAGTGGCACGCCTTCGGACGACGACATCGAAGAGCTTCGAAAGCAGAAAATGGAGGAGCTACAGAACCGCGCGGAGAATCAGGGCAACGAACAGGCCCAGGAGGCCGCCCAGCAGCAGGCCGACGCCCAGAAACAGGCATTGCTCCGCCAGCACCTGACCGACGACGCTCGAAAGCGACTCAACACCGTCAAGATGAGCAAAGAGCAGTTCGGTGAACAGGTCGAACGCCAGGTCGTCGCGCTCGCACAGAGCGGCCGCATTCAGGGCAAGATCGACGACGAGAAGATGAAACAGCTGCTCAAGGAACTCCAGCCCGAGAAGAAGAGCTTCGACATCAAGCGGCGCTGATGCGGCTCGGAGTGCTCTACAGCGGCGGCAAGGATTCGACGCTCGCGGCCGTCCTCCTCGATCGGTTCTACGACGTGACGCTGGTGACGGCCCACTTCGGCGTCACCGACGACTGGAAACACGCTCGAGCGACCGCTCGCGCGACGGACTTTCCGTTCGAACGCCTCCGGCTCGACCCGGACGTCGCCGAGGAGGCCGTCGGCCGGATCCGCGAGGACGGCTTTCCCCGCAACGGCATTCAGCTCGTCCACCAGCACGCCTTAGAACGGGCGGCCGAAGCGGGGTACGACGCGGTCGCCGACGGCACGCGCCGGGACGACCGGGTGCCGACAGTTTCGCGCGCGCAGGCCCAGAGCCTCGAGGACCGACACGGTGTCGACTACATCGCGCCGCTCTCCGGGTTCGGACGGACTGCCGTCGACCGGATCGTCGAGGACACGCTCGACGTGACCGTCGGTCCGAGCGAGGAGATCACGCGAGCGGATTATGAGGCCGAACTCAGAGCGCTTCTCGTCGAAGCGGACGGCGAGGCCGCGATCGAGGAGTGCTTTCCCGACCACGAGCAGACGTACGTGACGGATCTGCAGTGAGAAGGCGACGACTTTGGGCGGAGAAGCGCTCGTCTCGTCCGCGAACGAAAGGTTAGAAGTTCGCGCTGCCCGAACGGGTGGTTATGTACGACCGGATCAAGGGCTTTCGTGACGTCTACCCCGACGAGATGGCCGCCAGACGGCGGACCATCGACACCATCGAGGAGACGGCCCGCCAGTACGGCTTTCGCGAGATCGAAACGCCGGCCCTCGAGCGGGCAGCGATGTGGACGGACAAAAGCGGCGACGACATCGTCGACGAACTGTACTCCTTCGAGGATCAGGGCGGCCGCCACGTCACGCTCACGCCGGAGCTGACGCCGACCGTGGCACGGATGGTCGTCGCCAAGCAACAGGAGCTGTCGAAACCGATCAAGTGGTTCTCGACGCGGCCGTTCTGGCGCTACGAGCAAGTCCAGCAGGGCCGCCAGCGCGAGTTCTACCAGACGAACGTCGACATCTTCGGCTCGAGCGAGCCCGAGGCCGACGCCGAGATTCTAGCGTGGGCCGCCGACGCGATGACGGGGCTCGGGCTCGACGCGGCGGACTTCGACTTTCGTATCTCCCACCGTGACATCCTCGGAGGCGTCCTCGAGACCTACGACGCCGACATCGACACCGAGGCGGCGATCCGCGCCGTCGATAAGTCCGACAAAATTCCTCGAGCGGAGTATCACGACCTGCTCGTCGGCGCCGGGCTCACGGCCGAGCAGGCCGAGGAATTCGACGACCTGATCGCGGCGGGCGACCTCGAGGCTGTCGAGGAATTCGCCAGCACCGAACGCGTCACCGACGCGGTCGAAAACCTCCGGAACGTGCTCGAGGCCGCCGAGGACTTCGGCGTTCGGGAGTACTGTACGATCTCGCTCGAGACCGCGCGGGGGCTCGATTACTACACGGGGATCGTCTTCGAGTGCTTCGACTCCGCGGGCGAGGTCTCGCGATCCATCTTCGGCGGCGGTCGCTACGACGACCTCATCGAGCAGTTCGGCGGCCAGCCGACGCCCGCGGTCGGCGTCGCGCCGGGACACGCGACCCTGTCGCTGCTCTTACAGCGGGCGGACGTCTGGCCCGAAGAGGCGGTGCAAACTGACTACTACGTCCTGCAGGTCGGCGACACGCGCTCGGAAGCCGCGCGGATCACCCGCGCGCTCCGCGACCGCGGTCACGTCGTCGAGACCGATATCGCGGGCCGATCGTTCGGCGCGCAACTCGAGTACGCCGACTCGATCAACGCCGAGACGACGGTCATCGTCGGCGAGCAGGACCTGGCGAACGACGAGGTGACGATCAAGGAGATGGAGTCGGGCGACCAGGTTCAGGCTCCCGTCGAGGAGTTCCCCGGCGACCTCAAGCGGCCGACCGCTGCGGACTTCTCCTGACACCGGTCCGGTCGTCTCCGAATTCCGATACCGCCCACGAGCGACTCGAGAGAAGTAGAGCGATCACCATCGTGTATGGCCTGCACAAGCCCGAGCGCCAACGAGATCGACCCGATTACGAGTCGAGGATCCGCGCCCCGATCGGGGATTCGAGGACCGTCATGAGTCGGTAGAGGTCCTCACCGGCGTCTATCTCACCCGCCCGGTGGCGTCGGTAGGTCTCCCGAACCTGCGACCACTCGAGCGAGGACAGCGCGCGTCCTCGAGATTCGGTGCGCTCTAGGGCCGTCTCGAGGAAGTCGGTCGCGCGGATCACTTCGTCCTTGTCCTGTAGCGGCCCCTCCGTTCGGAACGATTCCGGCCCGCGCACCTTCGCAAGCTGGTTCGTGACCCGGTTGCCAACCATGTGGACCGCCTTGTGTGAGGAGACCGGAACGGCCGAGGAGGCGTCCCTGACGGCGGCGAGTGACGGGTCCAGTTTCGCCATCGCCCGGTGGACCGGGTCGTACCGGAGCCGGTATTTCAGCGGCATCTCGAGGTGGAGGTCGATGAGCCGGCGATCCAGCAGCGGCGTTCTCGTCCGGGTGATCTGGGACGACGCGAAGAGGTCGAAGCCGATGCCGTTCGTGATCGGGTAGAGGAAGGTACTGAGCGACATGGCTTCGGGCGACTCGTACTCGACGCCGTGATCGGAGACGCGTCCGTTCGGCTTCCGGCCGACGTTCTCCGTCATGATTTCCTCGTAGGAGGGGGCGCGGAGCGCGGGCGGTTGGCGCGTCGGATCGTCGGCGACCCGGCGGGCGACGAACTCGTCCGTCGTCGTGGGGACCTGCGAGACCGGCGGCCAGAGCGTGACGCCGAAGGGGAGGGAGATCTCGCGCTGTGGCACCCCCCACGATCCGAAGAGCACGTCGCAGTACAACCCCGTGAACAGCACGTCCATCTCGGCGAGCCGTTCCGCGTACCCGAGCATGTGGCCGGACTGGAACGAGCCGACGAACTCCTGAATGGGCGCCGCACGCTCTAACAGCGTCGCGTGATAGTCGCGACCGCGCTCGAGGAGTTCGAACTCGGCACCGGCCGCGTTCGCCGCCTGTTTGGCGTATCTGGCCTCGCGATTCCACCCATCGCCCATGTGAAAGCAGGTCAGCTCGGAGCCGCCGGCCGCCAGCACCGACCGAGAGTCGCTCCCCCCGCTCAAAAGCAAGCCGGCGTCGCCGTCGTCTCGCGGCATTCGATCGGCGACCGCCCGCTCGAACCGATCGGCGAGTTCGGACACGAAGTACGACAGCGGCTTGTCGACGGGCCGGTACCTGGGCTCCCAGTACTGCCGCTCGTCGAGAACGCCGGCCTCGAGATCGTAGCTCAGTCGAGTCGCCGGAGCGATCTGTTCGATCCCCTCGACGGGCGTCTTCGTGCCGTGAACGCGCCGGGAGTAGAGATACTCCGCGAGATACGACTCCGAAAACGTCGGCGTGTAGCCGGGGATCTCCGGCACCGCCTGAACGCTGGTCGAGAAGGCGATGGCGTCGTCGCCGACGGCGTAGTAGAGCGGGCGCGCGCCGACGCGGTCGGAGAAGAACGTCGCCGTTTCCGCGCTCGGATCGTACAGCAGAACGATGAACTCTCCGTCGAGGCGTTCGACGAACCGGTCGCCGTACTCGTCGTACAGGTCGGCACACACCCGCGCGGTCTCGAACGGGTCGACTCGCGTTCGCTCGCCCCGGTCGTCGGTCACGCCGAAGACTTCGCCCCACACCCAGACGAGCGGGCCGCCTTCGGTTTCGACGGGTTGCTCGACCGTCGTCCCCTCGTGAAACGCCGTTCGGACGACGATCCGCTCGTCGCGATAGCTGTTCGTTCGTTCGTCGCTCACCGTCGGTCGCACCGTCTCGACCTCGAGTCCCCCGTGTTCGCCGACGACGCCAGAGAGCCCCACCATCTCAGGATCGGTTGGGTCCCCACGCGGTCGGCGGCGCTCGAGAGCGCTCGATAGTACGTCTGTTTCTCCTGACTTGCTGCATCGTCGGTATCTCGTTCGACCACTATTTAGGCTAACCTAAAATCATTTTCCATCCGTCGGTTCCAATCTGGCTCGAGCGACGACCGGCGTATCGGCGTTCGGTGAGCCGGTCGCCGCCGAAATCCGGTCGCCGCTAAACGAGCTTTCGCGATGGCGTTCGACCGCGGACCCGACACGGGTGGTCGGTTCACGCCCTCGAAGCGGCCCAAACCAGCGTCGTCCCCGGCTTCGAAATCCTTTTAGGCGCTACAGAGGGATACTAGAGCAACTGAGTGATATCATGGACGTCGACATCATCTCCGAATCGGAGAATCCCATGTTGCACCGAACGGACGTCACGTTCGAGTTGACCCACGACGAAGCGACGCCGTCTCGTCTCCAGGTCCGTGACAGTCTCGCGGCGAAACTGAACAAGGAAGCCGGCGAAGTCGTCATCCGCAAACTCGACACCAAGTTCGGGATGCGAAAGACGGTCGGTCAGGCGAAGGTCTACGAAACCGCGGACTTCGCTCGAGACGTCGAACAGGACCACATGCTCGAGCGCAACAAGATCGTCGCCGATGCCGAGGGCGACGCCGAGACCGAAGAAGCCGCCGAGGCGGAGGAAGCATAAATGGCCCGACACGACATCTACAACGACGACGGCTCGGCCGACCGCGAACACTGTCCGCGCTGTGGCGACACGTTCCTCGCCGACCACGGTGACCGCCAGCACTGCGGCAAGTGCGGCTACACCGAGTGGGAGTAACGAATGCGAATCCTCGGAATCGAGGGCACCGCCTGGGCGGCCAGCGCGGCCGTCTACGATTCCGACGCTGACGCCGGCGGGGCGAATTCTTCCGACGCGGTCTTCATCGAGAGCGACGCGTACGAACCCGAAAGCGGCGGCATCCACCCGCGCGAGGCCGCCGAACACATGCATGAAGCGATCCCGCGCGTCGTCGAGACGGCCCTCGAGCACGCTCGAGACCTGGAGGAGTCGGCGGCCGATCGCGACACGAACGCGCAAGCGGCGAGCGGGCCGACGACCGACGACCTCGCCGAGCATCGCTCGTCGGGCCAACAGGCTGCGCCTGTTGATGCCGTCGCCTTTTCGCGCGGGCCGGGGCTCGGTCCCTGCCTCCGGATCGTCGGAACCGCGGCCCGCGCGCTGAGCCAGGCACTCGAGGTGCCGCTGGTCGGCGTCAACCACATGGTCGCCCACCTCGAGATCGGCCGTCACACGTCGGGGTTCGACTCGCCGGTGTGTTTGAACGCGAGCGGCGCGAACGCGCATCTGCTTGCCTACCGGAACGGGCGCTATCGCGTGCTCGGAGAGACGATGGACACGGGCGTCGGCAACGCCATCGACAAGTTCACCCGTCACGTCGGCTGGAGTCACCCCGGCGGGCCGAAAGTCGAGGCCGCGGCCGAAGACGGCGAGTACGTCGACCTCCCCTACGTCGTCAAGGGGATGGACTTCTCCTTCTCGGGGATCATGAGCGCGGCGAAACAGCGGTCCGACGACGGAGTGGCGGTCGAGGACATCTGTTACTCGCTGCAGGAGAACATCTTCGCCATGCTCACCGAAGTCGCAGAGCGCGCGCTCTCGCTGACCGGCAGCGACGAACTCGTCCTCGGGGGCGGCGTCGGGCAGAACGAACGCCTGCGCGAGATGCTCGCCGAGATGTGCGACCAGCGCGGGGCCGAGTTTCACGCCCCCGATCCGCGATTCCTGCGGGACAACGCGGGCATGATCGCCGTCCTCGGGGCGAAGATGTACGAGGCCGGTGACACGCTCGAGATCGAGGACTCGCACGTCGATCCGGACTTTCGGCCCGATCAGGTGCCGGTCACGTGGCGTGGGCGGTCCGAACGACGGGTCGAGAACGGAGACGAGGACACGAGCGGCGACGTTCGCGGTGCCGAGGCGCTGGTCACCCTCGAGCCGGATCGCGGACAGCTCGGCCGAGTGACCAAGAATCGCCGATCGAAGTCCTATCGCCACCCGGAACTCGACGAGCGACTGCGCCGCGAGCGGACGCGAATCGAGGCGCGACTGACGAACCTGGCGCGACGCGAGGGCGTCCCGACGCCGGTGCTGACAGATATCGACGCGCGGGAGGCGACCCTCGCGTTCGAGTACGTCGGCGAGACAGACCTCCGCGAGTCGCTGTCTACCGAGCGGGTTCGCACCGTCGGCCGCCACCTCGCGAAACTGCACCGGGCGGGGTTCGTCCACGGCGATCCGACGACGCGAAACGTTCGGGTCGCCCCGGAGCGGACGTTCCTGATCGACTTCGGTCTCGGCTATCACACCGATCACGTCGAGGACTACGCGATGGACGTTCACGTCTTCGACCAGAGCCTCGTCGGGACGGCCGACGAGCCCGAACCCCTCCGAGCGGCGCTTCGCGAGGGGTACCGAAGCGAGGGCAAAGTGCGCGTTCTCGAGCGACTCGCGGACGTCGAAGGGCGCGGACGGTATGTCTCGGAGTCCTAACCGGACCGAGAAGCGGTCTTACTCGAGTGTAGTTGCGGAGCGAGATACGTCTGCATCGACTCGACCACAGTCTGTACGAACGTCTCGCGCAGACGGCCCTGTCGGCGCACGATCGCAGCGTGTTTCGGAGATGCAGTCGACCACGGCGATGCGTAACTCTGTCGAGGCATTCCCCCCTCCACCCAGTCCTCAGACTCGATCGGGACGGTGCC
This sequence comes from Halostagnicola kamekurae, assembly GCF_900116205.1. Classification (NCBI taxonomy): domain Archaea; kingdom Methanobacteriati; phylum Methanobacteriota; class Halobacteria; order Halobacteriales; family Natrialbaceae; genus Halostagnicola; species Halostagnicola kamekurae. The sequence goes on from NZ_FOZS01000001.1 coordinate 469,703, forward strand.
GTCGTGCGGCGTCGTCGTTAGTGTCACGGTCATATACTGCTCGTTGCCAAACGGATGCGTATCGTTGTTGAGAATAAGCCATGGGCGAGGATTTTCAGTCGATTTGAAAGGGTCAGGTCCCCAGACGACATCGCCTCGCCGATAGCTCATTCGTGGTCCTCGTCTTCGACCGCATGTTCCAGCCACTCGTCCATATCCTCCTCGCCGAACCGGTCGTTTGCAGCGCGCGTGCTCTCGAGCGTGTCTGCGTATGCTGCGATATCATCGCTCGAACCGAGCGCCCAGTAGTTGCCCTTGTGTCGGACGAGGTCGCGGTCCTCGAGACGAGAGAGGACGACGCTGATGCTACCGGCTTTGACCCCGGTCGAATCGCGTATTTCACTCTGCGTGAACGCTTTATCGGGGTTCGTCGCAAGAAAGTGCATGACCCGTTCAGCGTTCGTCTCGCCACCAGCAGTGAGGCGATCCTCGCCGGAGGATTCGAACGTCTCGATATCGATCGGCATGTGTATGGGTTGTCTTCGAGTGTATTAGGTGTATCGTCGGTATCCTTCTCGTTCTTGGATAATTCGATCGGGCGATCGGCGACGATACCGCCGGCGCTGGGGACGATTCTTCGAAAGCCGAGACAGTCACACAATATTCTTATCAGGCGAGGCCGTAAGCCCGTGCATGGCAGACAAGCCGACCTCCGGAGAGATTCTCGGGGTACCGTACAACTTCGAACGTCCAAGTATCGGCCGGATGCTCTCCTCGTACTGGAAACCGGGCGAAGGCATGCTCGTCGAGAAGCCCTTCGGCGTCGGCTACACCCTGAACCTCGCCAACTGGCGGTCGTGGGTCGTCGTCCTCGTCGCGGGCGCGTTGCTCTATCAACAGGAAACGAGCGAATCCGACGCCGACGACCTCGAGGACGACACGGAGGACGAACCGGTCGAAGTGATCGTCGACGACGACAACGACGACTGATCGCCGCTGCACGGGTCGACTCCGCCGTTTTCTAGCTACCGATCGACTTCACCCATGATACAGTCGAGGCTGCCGATCGAGGCGATCAGGTCGGCGACGTACTCGCCGCGGGAGATCTCGGGGAGGACGGAGAGATTCGAGAAACAGGGACTTCGGATTTTAAACCGTGCTGGCGTGTCGGTGCCGTCCGCCCGAATGTAGATCCCCAGTTCGCCCTTGGCTCCCTCGACGGCGCGGTAGATTTCGGAATCCGCGTCGGGCTTGAGCGTGCGCGGGACGTTGGCCTGGACCGTTCGTTCGTCCTCGGGCCACTCCTCGATCAGGTCGAGACACTGCTCGATGATTTTCGCGGATTCCTCGACTTCCCGCATTCGGACGAGAAGCCGACTGTAGTTGTCGCCGTCGTCTTCGGTGACGACGTCCCACTCGAGATTTTCGTAGTAGCCGTAGGGGTCGTCGCGCCGGAGGTCGTAGTCGATCCCCGATCCGCGTGCGACGGGGCCCGTACAGCCGTACTCTTTGGCGACTTCGGGTTCGAGGATCCCGGTATCGACACAGCGGATCTGGAAGATCTCGTTGGTCGTGAGCAGGTTGTGGTACTCGTCGATCTTCGCGGGTAATTCGGCGAGAAAGTCACGCACCTGTGTGACGAATTCCTCGCGAGGTTCGGGGAGGTCCCAGACGACGCCGCCGAGTCGAAGGTAGTTGAACATCATCCGCTGGCCGGTCAGGTCCTCCAGAATATCGAGGACGAGTTCGCGGTCGCGGATCGCGTACTGGAAGGCGACGGTAAACTCGCCGATGACGTCGAGCGCGTACGTCCCGAGCGCGATGAAGTGCGAGGCCATTCGAGAGAGTTCCGCACCCATCGTCCGGATGACCTGTGCGTACTCCGGCACCTCGATATCCGCGAGATCCTCGGCGGCCCGTGCGTACGCCCACTCGTTCAACAGTCCCGACGAGACCCAGTCCCAGCGGTCGGGGTAGGGCATGATCTGGTGGCGGTAGGTGCTCTGTTGGCACAGTTGCTCCTCACAGCGGTGGATGTACCCGATGTCCGGGTCGGCGTCGATCACCGTCTCGCCGTCGAGCACGGCCTCGACGTGGAGCACGCCGTGCGTGGAGGGGTGGTGCGGACCGATATTGAGGAACATCGTCTCCGACTCGGGATCGCGTTCGTCGCCCGCGATCGGGTTCGCGTTCTCGGAGAGCGTGACGACCTGCGGTTTCGTCTGGTCGTAATCGAGACGGAGCGGATGGCCCTGCCACGTTTCCGGCAGGAGGATTCGTCGCGGGTCAGGATGGCCCTCGTAATCGATTCCGAGGAGGTCGAACGCCTCGCGCTCGTGCCACTCTGCGGTCCGGTACACCGACGCGGCGGAATCGCTCACCGGGTCGTCGACCGCGGTGGGAACCACGACGCTCAGTTCCCGCGTCGGATCGGCGTACGATCGGAGGTGATAGATCGTCTCGAACCGATCGTGGTACTGCTGGGCGGTCACGCAGGCGCAGTGATCGAACCCTGCCTCCTCGCGAAGGGTTTCCAGTACAGCCACCACTTCGTCAGGTCGTACCACGATTCCCGGCGCGTTGTCGTGATCGTCTCGAGCGAGGATCGCCCCGCCGAGCAGGGTCTCGAGATCGATTCCGTCCTCCCGGTCCTCGATTTCGGTTCGCCCACTCGTCTCGAGCGCCTCGGATTCAGAACCCGTCGACATAGTTTCGAATGGGAGCGACCCTCGGGAGTCGATTCTGCATCAGCCACTAGGCTATTTATATACTCGAGCGGATCTGCGAACGATGAAAACGGTTCGGCTGACGCTTCACCACGATGCCGAGACGATCCACCCCATGCATCGGTTCGTCGCCGAGAGCGACGCGTTCGACTCCTACCGGATGGTACACGGCAACCTCACGGATGACGACGAGCGCTCGTTTATCTTTCACGTCGTCGGCGACGCTGCGGCCTACGAACGAGCCATTGCGGAGTTCGGTGGAACAGTCTCGTACGACCTGACGGAGTTAGGGGAACGGTCCTTTTCGGTCTACGTCCGCGACGTTCCCGAGGACGTCGGCGAACAGCTTCTCGAGACGTTCACTCGGGGGACGCTCGTCGCCTTGCCGCCGCTCGAGTATCGCTCGGACTGGACGCTTCGATTCTCGGTCGTTGGCGAACCGACCGACCTCCAACGGGCCCTCGAGTCGATTCCGGACGGCATCAGGGCGGACGTCAAACGGGTCGGTGAGTACGAACGCCCCCTTGGCTCGGGAACGACCGGCCTGACACGGAGACAGCGTGAGGCGCTCAGAATCGCTCGAAACGAGGGGTACTACGCGGTTCCGCGCGAGGCGAGCGTCGAGGACGTCGCCGCGGAACTGGATGTCTCCCCGGGGACGGCAGCAGAACACCTTCAGAAAGCCGAGTCGAGGGTGATACGCAGCCTCGAGCTGTGATCTGGCGACTGGAAAGGAGTATCGACAGACGGTGGTGCGCGCTGTGTTGGGGCGAACGGAGAGTGAGCCGCGACACAGCGCGCGAGGGGCGAGTGAGCGAGCGACGCGGGGCGGCGCGGGACAGCGAGCGAACGAGTCGGCTGGGGAGGGCGAGGCCCGGTACTCGTTGTGGCCCGTGCGAGTAGGGCGCTCGCCGATCGATCTCGCGACCCGATACCGAAACGAGCGACCCGATCTGAATGAGCGACCCGAATCGGGAGACACCGACGACGCTTTAGCCCTCCCGGACGCCCCCTCTCGTATGCCCGTCCAGTTCGTCACCGGAAACGAGGGAAAAGTGCGCGAGGCGACCGCTTACCTCGAGGGGATCGAACCCGTCGAACAGGTCGACTACGACTACACGGAGATCCAGAGCGATGACCTCGCGGCTATCGCGTCCCAGGGGGCGCTCGAGGCCTACGAGGAACTGGGAGCCGAGGAACCGGTGCTGGTCGACGACGCGGGGCTGTTCGTCGACGCACTCGGGGGCTTTCCCGGCCCCTACTCCGCCTACGTCGAGGACACAGTCGGCGTCGAGCGCCTCTGGCGACTGGCCCGCGAAGAGGACGACCGCCGCGCGCGATTCCGAACCGTGCTGGCCTACTGCGACGAGAACGGCACCGAGACGTTCGCGGGCTCCGTGGCCGGGACGCTGGTCGCGCCTCGAGGCGAGGGCGGGTTCGGCTACGATCCGATCTTCGAGTACAACGGCCAGACGATGGCCGAGATGAGCACCGAGGAGAAAAACGCTATCTCCCACCGCGGCCGGGCGCTGGCGACGTTCGCCGAGTGGTACGCCGACGAACGATAGTTCGGCGGAGCCACTGGCGAAGCTGTTCTCTCCGGCTTTCTCACCAATACCGACTGATGCGAACAGTATCTTCAAGAGGACGTGTCAACAAAAAACCAGCCACACATGGCTCCGCTTCGATCCGCCCTTCCCTCGCTTCAACCCGTCCGCGACGGCCTGACGGACGACTCGCTCCGATTTGCGATCCTTGCCGGACTCGCGACGATTCCGTTCACCCTGCTTCTGTCCTGGGAACCCGTTCCGGACGACGGAGTCGTCGTCGGCGGCTCCGTCTCGGGACTGCCGTTACTGGTGGCCGCGGTCGTCGTCGGCTACCGCTACAGCGACCGCGAAACGGAGAGTCGCCGCGCCGGCGTCTGGACCGGGCTCGTTGGCTCGATCGGAACGGTCCTCCTCTATCTCGCGAACTCGGCTACCACGATGTGGACCGGATCGCAGGAGATGACCGTGTTCGCCGCCGTCTTCACGCCGCCCGCCCTCATCCTCGGCGTCGGGCTGACCACAGCGATAACGGCGGTGATCGCGGCGATCACCGCTCGAGCGGTCAATCGACTCGATCGAGAGCATCGGATCGTTCCACCGGGGGAGACTCGAGCGCGCGACGTTCGGGACTCGCGCTGGTGGATCCCGCTCGCGGCGTACGTGCTCCTGGCCCCGCCGGCGGCAGTCGTTTTGATCGTTAGCGAGGGACAGAGCGACGGCTGGTTCCTGCTGTCGGCACTCTTCTTGCTGGTACTGATACCGCTGTCGTTCGTCGCGTTCGTCGCGCTGTTCATCGACGGTACTGAACCGCGACCGGACGGAGTCACGTGGATCCCGAGTATGTGGGTGTACGTCGGTCTCCCGATCACCGGTTACGCCCTCGTTTACCTGGTGGCGGCGTATCAGGGGATTCCGACGCCGTCTGCACCGGGCATCTACGGGTTCATCGTCGCACTTTGGGTGACCGCCGTCGGGTACCTTATCGCCAGATACCGCCACGTCGGCGGGAGGATCCGATAACTGCTGGCCGGAAACGCGACTACTCGAATGGCTCACCGTTTCGCGGATCCCGATCGGGGCCCGGATACTCCCCGTCGTGGCCCTCGACCGTTCTGTACAGGCTTTCGGGATCGAAGAGAGTCGCGAATGCGTCCGGCGGTCGGACACTGACCGAGACTCGAGGCTGGAGCGTCAACCCGGCTTTCGCCGACCCGAGCCGTTCGTCGTAGCTCAAGAGGTGTGCGGCGTCGCCCTGATAGGCCGACGCGAGCGCGGGGTGGTCCTCCGGGGGCTGTTCGACCCGAACGCGTTCGGCCTCGAGTCGCTCGCGGTGGTCGGCCGCCAGGTCCGCGTCGGCCAGAGCGGCCACGAGGCGCTCGGTCTCGGCGAGCAGTTCGTCGCTCGCGACGAGGTCGACCCAGGAGTGGCGTCGGACGTGATCGAGCGCCGCGCGGGCGTCGCCGTCGACGAGGAGGTCGGCCGCGAGCACGTCGGTGGCCGCGACGACGCGGGTCGGGTTCGGTTGCTCACTCATCCTCGCTCACCTCGTCTCCCGCAGGGTGGGGTTCGGGATCGTCCGATCCATCGCCGTCGCGCTGGACCTCGAGGGTTTCCCGGATCGTCTCGAGGTCGGCGTCGATCGTCTCGGCCCGTTCGAAGAGGTCCGCCCAGGTCGTCGTCATGGATGCGGGTTGGGGACGGAGCGAAAAAGGGGTGTGCTTTGTTCGGCGGGGGACGGCCGATACACTGCGGGCGTCTAAACGCCCTACTCGAGGGACTATGGCGTGGGCGGCGCGCCTTCCTCCGCGTTCTCGGCGTCGGCCGGCAGCTCGATGTCGACGGGTTCGTTGTGGTCGGTGATCGTCATCTCCGTCGAGGAGGTGGTCGTCTGGTTGCCGGTTGTCGTCGTCAACTCGGTGTCTATCTTGTGGATGTAGTTCGTCTCCTCGTCGACGTAGAGTTCGTAGGAGACGTCGTCGACGGTCGCACCGGTCGCCTGAAAGGTCGGCGAGTTCTGGAGTTCCGATTTCAGTTCGTCGGTTGCTTCAACCGAGACGACGGTCGTTTCGACCCCGTTTACCGTCTCGGTCCCTTCCTCGGTCAGCGTCCCGGTTTCGATAAAGTCCGTCTGAGCCGCGAGCTGGGCGCTTTCCTCCCAGACGTTGCCCTCGAGTTCCATCTGGAACCAGTCGCCGCCGATCGACGCGTACAGCGTGTCCTCGACGATGTACTCGTCGATTCGAACCGACTCGTTCTCCGAGATGAGTTCGGTGTCGGCCGTCGAACTCACGTGCGAGCGGTTCGCGGACTCGTTGATCCGTCCTTCGGAGACGATCGTTTCGTCGCCATCTTCAGTCTCGACTGTCCGCGTCATCTCGTACTGATACGAGTCGACCGCCTCGATCTCCTCGAGAATGTCGGTTTGTGCGACTTCGTCTTCGTCGGCGGATTCCTGGCCGCCGGGCATCGCACCGGAGCAGCCGGCCAGCGCCACGACCAGTACGACGGCGAGGATCGCGCCAGTTCGGGTTGAGTGTGTCACGTTCTGTGAAGGCTCAACAGATTGCATCTAAACGGTTGTCCCGCGGTTCACTCAGCGAGAGAAGACAGTCATGTAAACGTGATAAACAGCAAAACAAACCAGCACTTCCCGTGATGCTGAGTAACATTCCACAACTATCCCCATTGTCTCGAGGGGAGCAGACAACAGTTCTCGTATCTTCCCCATTGGGTCTGTTCACCGATAAGTACAGACTCACATACCGGTTGGGATCGAAATCTTCCCGAGTTCTGTCAAGAACCACCTGCAAAATATAGAGGATGAGTACAGCACGCCACTTTCCTTTTGTTTCGTGCCGAAACCGACGAACCATCCGTTCAGTAGACTTGCGTACTGAGCGCGTGTTTCACTCCCGATTTGAATAAAGAGATCCGTATTACTCAACTGATTCTATAACGGTGAGTTATCTTTCAGTTTTTGAAACGCGAGTCGTCCAAGTAGTTGTACCGGGCCACGTTTCGGTAGGTTACGAGTGGTTTCCAATTCACTCGGCGGGTTACTTCCACCGATATCTAGGTTCCAACTTGTCTCCTTATTCAAGCGGTTAATGGAAGTTTTAACGGCCTCGCGCACTCCTTCTGAATCCATCGTTCTGACATTACTGTCTCGCATCACAATCTCACCATCTACAATAACAGTTTCCACGTCAGACGGTGTTGCATTGTTCACAATATGTGCGGGAAGATTCGTAAGTGGTGTGAACTTCGGCTTCTCCACATCAAGAAGAATCACATCAGCATGCTTGTCTGGCTCAAGACTCCCAATTTTGTCTCCGATACCGAGGGTACGAGCTCCCTCAATCGTGAGCATTCGTACTAGTTCCATCGAAGTGAACTGACCAGCTGACCGTTTGAGATTCGCCGCGAGCCGTGCCTGTCGAGCCTCACCGAACAAGTTGTATGAGTCATGCCAGTAGTGGTCATCAATACCTAACCCAACATCGACACCCGCTGCCCGGAGTTCCGGCACTGGTGTCCACTGCATGTCGCCGCCCGGATTCCAGTAACAGAACACTGACGGGCAGTGCACGACCGACGCGCCCGTGTCAGCAGTCCGTCGGATGTCATCGTCATCAGCGAGGCGGAAATGAGCAGCTACCAGCCGGTCGTTGAGGAGACCGATATCGTCAAGCAGGTCAAGCGAGTCCTTTGCACCGTTCGATCGTGCCATCACGTTGCTCTCTTCGAGTTCGAGCAGGTGAGTATGGACGAGCAGGTCGGGGAACTCGGCAGCGAGATCGGCGGTTCGATCCCATAACTCCCGGGTACACGACCAGTCATCGTGTGGGTTGATCGTAGCTCGGATACGCCCGTCGTACGTGTCATGGTATTCACCAATGAATTTGCGGGCACGGGCAAACTGCTCGTCCACAGGCACATCCCAGAAGAGGTCGGAGATCATCGGTCCGAAGAATCCACGGAGGCCCGCCTCACCAAATGTCTTGGCAGCGGCACTCGGGTGGACATCTTGTGAGTTGACGGTGGTGACACCACCGGCGAGGAAGTTGAGCGCAGCGAGTTCGTATCCTGCTTCCGCGAGGTACTCATACTTTCCATCCTCAAGGCGATTGATGAGGGCCGTCATATGACCCATCATCTCCATCAGATCGAAGTCGCTGAATGCACCGATGAGCGGTGTCATTTCGAGGTGTGTGTGAGCATTGATCAGTCCGGGCATCGCAACCATCCCATCACCGTTGATAACATGATCAGCAGAGATGTGCTGATCGCCTTCCCTAGTAGTTCGTACCTCGGTGATGCGGCCGTTCTCAATAAGGAGTGTCCCCCGTTCATAGAGTTGGTTCTTATCGTTGACCGTAAGGATGTACGCATCATGAATCACAATATCATGACTCATCAAATCTATCACCCAAATGTTAATTAATATTCTCTTGATAAATAATTTGTCCTTATTGACACAATATTCACTTCTCGCGCTGTACTGAACAATCTCCACCCTGGCAATCAATCAGAATCTCGTGCGACATTCGCACGCTATATCTCGCATCAAAGGAAGAACATCTGTCGCAGCTGGCAGGTTAATCGGCAGTACATTCGCATATGTAGTTGCCGTCCAGTAGCGGCTGTTCAGACTCTGTTGAGGTCCTCCTCTTCAGGGGTGTTCGAATCTGGAACACACGTACACTACAGATACGTACTGACTGCGACTGGGGACCGCTGTGTGTTTCGGTTAGTGGTTGTGTGTCAGTCACTGCGACGGCCATTCCATACTCCACCAACAACGAGCGTAATTCCGGCGATTCCACTGAGAACACCGCCTCCCATCGACAACGGACTCATCACTACGACGACGTGTACTAGATATACTGATCCATCATGACTGACGAAATAACGGTTTACAACGTCGTTTCGGTACTCAAAATGGCTTCCACTATCGGACGCCCCACGATCTGTATAGGTCAGTTGCGGGGATTGACTGGCACGTGTAACGGCTGTCTGTTCTGCCGATGAAAGCGTGGAAAATTCGATAATGTTACTTTCAGATGCAGAGTACGATTCCACGACGGTAGCCATCGCTTCCTCGCTTGGTTCCTGTTCGATTATCGAGGTAGTGTGCGTTGGGAAGCCGAGATACAATAATCCAGTACCCGCTACCAGACAGATGATACCGATGCCCAGAATGATTTGGGACCGCTCTGGGAACGCCAGATCCATAGCGTGTTAGAGATACCGACAACCGTCTTATTATTTTTGAATTATAATTATTCGCTCTGATCGTACGGAGCGATGGATAATTCTCCCGCACTTAGAATCTCTCTCAAAACTACCAATAAACTGAAACATTCAACAAAGATACTTTTCATTATTATCGGTGGATGTCTCCCGGGAGAATATTTCTCTGACAGCCTCTCGCCCAGAAACTGACCAACATCACTCCTGTAACTCTCGCTTACAGCGGCGCTGTGACTCGATCAGTACCGATAAGAGGGCGCGACGGAAACGCCATCGCGTGAGCGAGCTTGGTAAAATCGACCGCACGTTCTTCGAGCGCCGCGTCGCCTCGAATCTCGGCGCGCGGCGAGACGACGTTTCGATCGGTCCCCAGCACGGCGTCGATTTCGGCGTCCTCGACGTCGACGGGCGTGCGCTGGTCACCGCGACCGACCCGCTGTCGATCCTCCCGGCGCTCGGTCTCGAGCGCGCCGCGCGGTTCGCGCTCGACCTGGTGCTCGCCGACGTCGCAGTCAGCGGCGTCCCGCCGTCGCACCTCTCGATCTGTTTTACGCTCCCCGAGTCGATGAGCGACGAGGCGTTCGGGACCGTTTGGGAGACGATCCACGCCGAATGCGAGGCCCTCGGCGTGTCCGTCGTCACCGGCCACACCGCCCGCTACTCGGACCCCTCCTACCCGTGGGTGGGCGCGGCGACCGCCATGGGCGTGGGCGACCACGACGATATCGTCCGCCCCGACGGCGCTCGAGTCGGCGACAGACTCCTCCTGACGACCGGCCCCGGCGTCGAGTCGGTCGGCCTGCTGAGCACGCTGTTCGGCGACCAACTGGATCTTTCCGAAGGCGTCCTCGAGGACGCGCGGGAACGACTCGAGGACGTCCACTGCGTCCGCGACGCGCTTTCGGCCGCCGCGGCGGGACCCGTGACCGCGATGCACGACGTCACCGAGGGCGGCCTCGCGGGCGCGCTCAACGAGATGGCCGACGGCGCACAGCGGGCCAGCGCCGAGCGAGACGTTCGGTTCGAAATCGACGGCGCGGCCGTTCCGATGCGCCCCGGTGTGGCCGAGGTCTGTGACGCCCTCGAGATCGACCCGTGGCACGCGACCAGCTGCGGCTCGCTCGTGATCGCCGTCGACCCGGGCGGCGTCGACGCCGTTCGCGACGCGCTCGAGGAACGGGACACCGTCGTCGCCGAGATCGGACGGGTGGTCGACGAGGGTGGATTGGGTGAGGTTGGGAAAGCAGGGACGGACCCGGACGGCGGTTCCGTCTTCGTTGACGGAACGCGGGTCGACCATCCTCACGTCGACCCCTCGTGGGCCGCGTACGCCGAGTTGGCCGACGAGTAATCCCATTGACTAGGAGTCGTCGCCAGCCCACCACCGATTTATATAGCGGAGGAATAGAGCAGGTATGCGCACGCCAGCACCAGAGACGCCACCGATCGCCCTGACGATCGCCGGAAGTGACTCCGGCGGCGGTGCCGGCATCCAGGCCGACCTCGCGACGATGGCCGCCCACGATGTCTACGGGACCAGCGCCATCACCGCCGTCACGGCCCAGCACAGTCGCGGCGTCGAACGCTCCTATTCGCTTCCCCTCGAGGAGGTCGAAGCCCAGCTAGCCGCGGTAACCGACGATTTCGACGTCGGCGCTGCCAAGACGGGGATGCTCGCGACGACCGAAATCGTCAGCGCCGTCGCGAGCGAGGCGGCGGATTTCGAGTTCCCGCTCGTCGTCGATCCCGTGATGGTCGCGACCTCCGGCGATCGGCTGCTCGAGCCGGCGGCCGAGCGAGCGTACGAGGACCTCATCGGCGAGGCGAGAGTCGTCACGCCGAACGCGGACGAAGCCGAGGTGCTGACCGACGTCGCGGTCGAAGACCAGCCGAGCGCTATCGAGGCGGGCGACGCGCTCCTCGAGCTGGGGGCAGACGCCGCGTTGATCAAGGGCGGGCACGTCCCCGGCGAGACGATCAGCGACGTGCTCGTCACCGCCACGGGAACCACGACGTTCGAACACGCCCGCGTCGACACCGACGCGACCCACGGCTCGGGCTGTACGCTCGCCGCGGCCGTCGCCGCCCGACTCGCCCGCGGCGAGTCGCTCGAGGCCGCCGTCGGCGGTGCGACCGACTTCCTCACTCGCGCGGTTCGATACCACTACGACGTCGGGAGGGGCCCTGGCGCGGTCAATCACGGCGTCGAACAGCGAAACCGGGCGGCCATGGAGGTGACCGCGGAATCGGTCCGAAACGCCGTGAACCGGATCGTCGAGGCAGACATCTCGCCGCTCGTGCCCGAAGTCGGAACGAACGTCGTCGGCGCGACGCCGTACGCCGAGTCCCTCGAGGAGATCGCGGCCGTCGAGGGGCGGATCACTCGCACACTCGCCGGGATCAGTTCCAACGGCGCGGTTCGGTTCGGTGCCTCGCGGAACGTCGCACGATTCGTCCTCGACGCGCGGGAAGTGTGCCCGAACGTGCGCTTCGCGTGTAACCTCCGGTTCAACGAGGACGTAGAGCACGCGCTCGAGGAACTCGAGTGGCGGACGACGGAACTGCCCCGCGAGTCCGACCCCGGGAACGGTCCTGAAACGGACGAGTGGATGCCGCCAGCGGTCGTCGAGGGACTCTTCGACGGCGACGATGAGCACCCCACCGCCGTCGTCGACCGCGGCACGGTCGGCAAGGAGGCGATGACGTGTCTCGTCGCGACGGAGGCCGAGACGCTGGCGGATCGGGTTCTCGAACTCTCCGATCAGTTCGCCGAGTGAACGCGTCGTTCCGCCGTCGTTTTTGTCCCCCGGTCTTGTCCAGTACCGTATGGTCGAGAGTCCATTCGACGCCGAAATTCAGGTTGGCGAGATACGCGAGGCCGAATCGTTTCCAGAGGCGAACAAACCGAAGATGACGAAATTGTGGATCGATCTCGGTGAGGACGGCGAGATTCAGTCGGCCGGACAGCTCGATCACCACTACGAGCCCGACGAACTGGTGGGTCGGCAGGTCCTCTGTGCGACGAACCTCGGCAGCGTCCGGATCGCCGGGTTCAAATCCGAAGCCCTGACCGTCGGCGTGCCAGACGAAGACGGATTCCCGGTGCTCGTCGAACCTGATGAGGCGGTTCCCCTCGGCGGCGTACTGTTCTGAGTGCCGAGACGGGGCTGTCACCATGTAAGCGAGTGCGCCGTGCAAGCGAGCGACCACTTTCGCCCCGGAACCCGCAGGTCTTTTGCGGTGGAAGGACAGTCCCCGTGTATGACAGAGGCGACGGGTATCGTCGGCGAGTTTCTCTCGCTCAAGGAGACCACCGACGCCGAGGTGCTGGCGATGCAGTGTGGCGACTTCTACGAGTTCTTCGATGCTGACGCCGAACTCGTGGCCGAGGAACTCGACCTCAAACTCTCACAGAAGTCCTCCCACGGGTCGTCGTACCCGATGGCCGGCGTGCCGCTCGACGACCTGACGCCCTACCTCAAGGCGCTCGTCGAGCGCGGCTACCGCGTTGCCGTCGCCGACCAGTACGAGACCGACGACGGGCACGCACGCGAAATCGTTCGCGTCGTGACCCCCGGGACGCTCCTCGAGACGAGCGACGCCGACGCCCAGTATCTCGCGGCCGTCGTCGAGGACGGTTCCGACGGCGCTCACGCCGATACCCCATCGTACGGCCTGGCGTTCGCGGACGTCACGACGGGACGCTTCCTCGTCGCGGCCGGCGAGGACAGGGCCGACACGCTGACCGAACTCTATCGGTTCGATCCCGTCGAGGTGCTGCCGGGGCCCGCGGTTCGAAACGACGATGAACTCGTCCAGCAGATTCGCGAGCGGACCGACGCGACGCTGACCCTCCACGAGGCCGAGTCGTTCGCCCCGAAACGCGCCGAACACGTCGTTCGCGAGCAGTTCGGGCGCGAACCGCTCGAGGGCCTCGACGTTCCCCGGCCCGCGATTTCGGCGGCGGGATCGATCCTCTCGTACGTCGAGGAGACCGGAGCCGGCGTACTCGCGTCGATGACCCGGATCGCGACTCACCACAGCGACGACCACGTGACCCTCGACGGGACGACCCAGCGCAACCTCGAGCTCACGGAGACGATGCAGGGCGACCGCGAGGGGTCGCTGTTCGCGACCGTCGACCGCACCGAGACGAGCGCCGGCGGCCGGCTGCTAAAGGAGTGGCTCCAGCGACCGCGCAGGTCGCTGTCGGTCCTCGAGGAGCGCCAGCGAAGCGTCGGGGCGCTCGCCTCGGCCGCGCTGGCTCGCGACGAACTCCGCGAGGTGCTCGGAGCCGCCTACGACCTCGAGCGACTGGCCTCGAAGGCGACCCACGGGAGCGCCGACGCGCAGGACCTGGTCGCGGTTCGAGAGACCCTCGGGGTGCTGCCACAGATTGCCGACGTGATCGACTCGGACGCGGAGTTAGGCGAGTCACCGCTCGCGTCGATCGTCGACCGGCCGGATCGAACGGCGGTCGCCGACCTCCGGGAGATGCTCGAGGAAGCGATCGCAGCGGACCCACCATCGACGGTGACCCAGGGCGGCCTGCTCCAGCGGGGCTACCACGAGGAACTCGACGAGGTGATCGACCGCCACGAGGAGGTCCGACGGTGGCTCAAGAACCTCGCCGACCGCGAGAAGCGCCAACACGGCCTGAGCCACGTCACCGTCGACCGGAACAAGACCGACGGCTACTACATTCAGGTGGGCAAGTCGGTCGCCGACGCGGTGCCCGACCACTACGAGCAGATCAAGACGCTAAAAAATTCGAAGCGGTTCACGACCCCGGAACTCGAGGAGAAAGAACGCGAAGTGTTGCGACTCGAGGAGCGACGGGGCGAGTTGGAGTACGAACTCTTCGAGCAACTCCGCGAGGACGTCGCCGCGGAGGCGGCGCTCCTGCAGGACGTCGGGCGAGCGCTCGCGACGGTCGACGCGCTCTCGAGCCTGGCGACCCACGCCGCCGAAAACGGCTGGGTTCAGCCCGACCTGCGCCGGGACGGCGACCTCGAGATCGATCAGGGCCGCCACCCCGTCGTCGAACAGACGACCGAGTTCGTGCCAAACGACGTGCGGATGACCGACGACCGGGGCTTTCTGGTCGTCACGGGTCCGAACATGTCCGGGAAATCGACGTATATGCGCCAGGTCGCCTGCATCGTCCTGCTCGCGCAGGTCGGCAGCTTCGTGCCCGCTCGAGAGGCCGAGATCGGGCTGGTCGACGGCATCTTCACCCGCGTCGGGGCCCTCGACGAGTTGGCACAGGGGCGCTCGACGTTCATGGTCGAGATGAGCGAGCTCTCGAACATCCTCCACACCGCGACCGAGGAGTCGCTGGTGATTTTGGACGAGGTGGGTCGGGGTACCGCGACCTACGACGGCATCTCGATCGCGTGGTCGGCGACCGAGTACCTGCACAACGAGATTCGGGCGAAGACGCTCTTTGCGACGCACTATCACGAACTGACCGGACTCGCCGAGCACCTGCCGCGGGTCGCGAACGTCCACGTCGCGGCGGACGAACGCGACGGCGACGTGACCTTTCTCCGAACGGTTCGGGACGGCCCGACGGACCGCTCCTATGGCATCCACGTCGCCGACCTCGCCGGGGTTCCGGACCCCGTCGTCGACCGGGCGCGGGACGTGCTCGGACGCCTGCGTGAGGAGAAGGCCATCGAGGCGAAAGGCGACGGCTCCTCGGAGCCGGTCCAGGCCGTCTTCGACCTCTCGAGTGGCACGATGGAACGCTCGGCGACGACCGACGGCGGCGAGGCCGCGTCGAAATCGGGTGCCCGGGCCAGTCTCGAGACGGCGGTGAGTAGCGAGACGGACGCCGACCGCGAAACCGGACTCGAGCCCGAGAAAGCCGACGTGCTCGCGGATCTCGAGGAGGTAGACGTGAACGAAACGTCACCCGTCGAGTTGCTCTCGAAGGTACAGGAGTGGCAACGGAGGCTCGAGGATGAGTGACGAAAACGGCGCTGACGACCGCGCTCCCGACGGCCGCGAGGTCGATTCTGACGCCCGCGACACCAACTCCGGCAGCCACGAAATCCGCGAACTCGACGAGGACACCGTCGCGCGCATCGCCGCGGGCGAGGTCGTCGAGCGACCCGCGAGCGCGGTGAAAGAACTCCTCGAGAACAGCCTCGACGCCGATGCATCGCGGATCGACATCGCCGTCGAGGACGGCGGGACGGAGCTGATCCGGGTCGCCGACGACGGCCGTGGGATGACCGAATCGGCGGTCCGGGCGGCGGTCCGCCAGCACACGACCAGCAAGATCGACGGCCTCGAGGACCTCGAGTCCGGCGTCGCGACGCTCGGATTCCGCGGCGAAGCGTTGCACACGATCGGGTCGGTGTCCCGGCTGACCGTGGAGACGCGACCTCGAGCCGACGGCGACGGAACCGGTCGGGACGAAGCGGCCGGGGCGGGCACGAAACTCGTCTACGAAGGCGGTGAGGTCACCGCCGTCGAGCCGACGGGCTGTCCGGAGGGAACCACCGTCGAGGTGGCGGACCTGTTCTACAACACGCCCGCCCGCCGGAAGTTCTTAAACACGACGGCGACGGAGTTCGCCCACGTCAATCGCGTCGTCACCCGCTACGCGCTGGCTAATCCCGACGTCGCTATCTCGCTGACCCACGACGACCGCGAGGTCTTCGCGACGACGGGCCAGGGCGACCTGCAGGAGGCGATCCTCTCGGTGTACGGCCGCGAGGTCGCGAAGGCGATGATCCCCGTCGAGGCCGACGGCGACGAACTCCCCGTCGGCCCGCTCGAGTCCGTGACGGGGCTCGTCTCCCACCCCGAGACGACCCGCTCGAGCCGGGACTACCTCGCAACGTACGTCAACGGCCGGGCGGTCACCTCCGACGCCATCCGGGAGGGGATCATGGGCGCCTACGGTACGCAACTCGGCAGCGATCGCTACCCCTTTGTCGTGCTCTTTCTCGAGGTGCCAGGCGAGGCCGTCGACGTGAACGTTCACCCGCGCAAGCGCGAGGTTCGCTTCGACGACGACGATGCGGTGCGCAGAGCGGTCGATTCGGCCGTCGAATCCGCGCTCCTCGAGCACGGTTTGCTCCGCTCGAGCGCGCCGCGGGGCCGTTCTGCGCCGCGCGAAACCCGAATCGAGCCGGATCGGTCTGGCGGGGGATATGGCGAACCAAACGAGCACGAATCGGGGCGAGCGCTCGAGACCGACGCCGCCGGGGAGAACGCGGACGAAACGAGCGACGGCGAGGTGACTCGAGGACCGAACGCGAAGTCGGAATCGGCTCGAGCGACGAACGCGCGGTCTGATTCGACGGTTCGGTCGGAGACGAGCGCGGAATCGACGGCGAACGCGGAGACGGCTGGCGACGACTCCACGACGGCGCGCGGTTCCGATCGCTCGGCGGCGACGGCTCGAACGCAACGAACCTCGAGAACCGAGGACGACGCGACGGAGTCCGTCACAACGCACGCGGGGGTGGACGCCGCGAGCGAAGAGACGCAGTCATCCGAGCGTCCCGATCCGATCGAGTCGGGCTCCGAAACCGCTTCCGAAACTGGGTCGGCCGGATTGGGTGGCGGGCGGAGCGGCGACCTCGAGCCCGCGCGCAAGTTCTCGGGCGACACCGAACAGCGGACGCTCGCGGGCGAGGCCGCGACCGGCGAGGAGGCGTCGTTCGATACCCTTCCTAACCTTCGGGTTCTCGGGCAGTTACGGGAGACCTACCTCGTCTGTGAAACCGCCGACGGGCTCGCACTGGTCGATCAGCACGCAGCGGACGAACGCGTGAACTACGAACGGCTTCAGGAGGCCTTCGCCGACGATTCGACGGCGCAGGCACTCGCCTCGCCGGTCGAACTCGAGCTCACGGCGGCCGAAGCCGAGGCGTTCGAACACTACCGCGAGGCGCTCGAGCGCCTCGGCTTTTACGCCGACCGGACCGACGACAGGACGGTGGCCGTGACGACCGTCCCCGCGGTGCTCGAGAAGACCCTCGAGCCGAGCCGGCTGCGCGACGTGCTGGCGTCGTTCGTCGAGGGCGACCGCGAGGCCGGCTCCGAGACGGTCGACGCGCTGGCCGACGACTTCCTCGGCGATCTGGCGTGTTACCCCTCGATCACCGGCAACACGTCGCTGACCGAGGGATCCGTTCTCGAGTTGCTCGAGGCGCTCGACGCCTGCGAGAACCCCTACGCCTGCCCGCACGGCCGCCCGGTGATCGTTCGCTTCGACGAAGCCGAGATCGAGGACCGGTTCGAGCGGGACTATCCGGGCCACGGCGGCTGATCTCGAGTGCGGGGACCTCGAACGCGCTCGGAACGTGCTACTAGCACGTCTCCACGAGGCGGATACGATTCCGCGTCGGTGGGTGGAAGTTACGATGCTGATCGCTGGGAGGAGATTACGATTCCGCGTCGCCGGGATACTGGTAGGTCTTATCGCCCGCGTTCACCGAGTCGAACTCCGTTCGCATCCCGATCGGGATCGTCTCGGACTTGCCGATGACCATGTAGCCGCCGTCGACGAGCGAGTCCCGAATCGTCTCGAAGATCGGCGTCTTGTGCTCGTCGTTGATGTAGATGAGAATGTTCCGACAGACGACCATGTCGAAGCCGGACTTCGATCTGCCGTTGATCAGGTCGTGGCGTTCGAACTCGACGGGTTCTCGAATCGTCTCGGCGACTTTGACGGAGTCTTCCCGCTTCGTGATGTACTGGGTCGGGCGCTCGAGAAAGTCCAGTTGGCTCGAAACGTCGTCGGTCTGGAGGTCCTGATAGACGCCGCCGCGGGCCGTCTCGAGGGCGTCCTCGCTGATGTCGGTCGCGAGGATACTGATGCGGGAGTCGTCGATTTCCCGGTCGCTGTGGGCGAGCATCGACAGCGAGTAGGGCTCGCGGCCGTCCGCACACGCCGCGCTCCAGATGCGGACCGAGGACTTTTCGGCGGTCAGTTTCCGGAGGAGCGCCTGAATCCCCTCCCAGACGCTCGGATTCCGAAAGAAGCCGGTGACGTTGATGCTCAGGGCGTCGAGCAGTTCCGCCTGTTCGGCTTCGTCGCGTTTCAGTAGCGAGTAATACTCTCCGTAGGAGTCGGAGTTCGTCCGACGCATGCGAGAGGAGACGCGCCGGTCGAGGTAGCGTTCGTTGTAGTAACTCGTCGCGAAGGACAGTTCCTCCTCGACGAACCTGAGAATCGGCTGAATAGTATCTGATGTACTCATAGCACGCGATGCGAGACGTATCGACCCATGTAACCGGTGGCCTTATACGTACCGGCAACCGGAAAGTACGACGATATTACACGTTCTCGAGCGGAACGGACGACGGGGAAGGGATGGTCACTCGAGTGGAGCGTGATTTCGCCACACGAACGTCGGCGTGCCATCTATCATCCAGTGTGGGTCCCGCCAGCAGTGACACTCAAATGGGTTCGCCGGGACGTACACTGTGAACGATATGGGACGGATCGACATCACCGGCGGCTTCAGCATTCACGACTACCGGGCGAAACTGAAGCTCTTACACGACGACGGAGAGACGCGAACGCTCGAGAACCGCGCGGAACTGGGCTGTCCCGCCTGCGGGCGGGCGTTTGATCGGCTGTTCGTCACCGAAGACGCGACGGCGTCGTTCGACACACCACCCGAACGGCCGTTCTGTCTCGCCCGAACGGAGGCGAAGCTGCTGTTGATGACACACTGAGTTGGGAGATCCAGCGGTGCTCGACGACCGATGCTGGGGCCTACTCGAGCGTCTTGGGAACCCACGCCCGGTTCGGATCGTCGGTTTCCGCCATCCACTCGACCAGTCGGTCGCTCATCTCCGCTCGAACCTCCTCGTAGGCCGGATGCTCGATCAAATTGTGGAGTTCCGCCGGGTCCGCCTCGAGGTCGTACAGTTCGTTCGCGTCGGGGCCGTTGTAGACGAACTTGTACCGATCCGTGCGGACCATCCGCTGGGTGTAGAGACCGAACTCGTCGCCGTGGTACTGGGCGTACACTGAGTCCGGCCACTCTGTGCGGTGATCTCGCTCGCGTTCGCGCTCGGGGTCCCCCTCGAGCAGCGGGACGAGACTCCGCGCGTGAAACGAGTCGGGAACCGACACGTCGCCGATCTCGAGGAACGTCGCCGCCAGATCGTGGAGCATGACGGGTTCCTGGCAGACCGACCCGCCCTCGACGACGCCCGGCCAGCGGACCTGCAATGGGATGTGGTAGGTGTCGTCGTACATCAGCGGCCCCTTGTTGAACTGCCGGTGTGACCCCGCGAAATCGCCGTGGTCGGACGCGTGGACGACCACCGTCTCCTCGGCCAGTCCCGCCCGTTCGAGCGCCGCGAGGATCCGCTCGAGCTGGTCGTCGATCAGACTGACGAACCCCCAGTACTTCGCGATGGCCTCGGCCCACAGCTCCCAGTCGAAGTCGGCAACGCCGCGGTACTCGAGGTACTGTTTCTGAACTCGCGGCTTCCCGTCGTAGGTCTCGGCGTAGCTCGCCGGCGGTTCGATTTCCGCGGGGTCGTACATCGACGCGTAGGGCTCGGGGACGACGTAGGGGTGGTGCGGGCCGTAGAAATCTGCCCGGTGGAAAAACGGACGGTCACCGTCGGCTTCGATCCCAGCGTGTTCTCGCTCGCCGCTACCGTCCTCGTCCGCGTGGGCTTCGATCGCCTCGATCGTCCGCTCCGCGAGAAACCAGGCGCGCGTATCTTCGACGTCGACCGGCGTCTTCGCGGCCACGAACGTCCCCTCGCTACCGTCTCGCGGATCGTCGCCGGTGTAGATGGCCTCCTCGAGTTCGACGTCGTCTTCGGGAACGCCGCGTTCGTCGCGGTAGGCACGAAACGCCTCGTCGATGTCGTCGTGGTGTCTGTCGCTGCCACCGAGATACGAGAAACCGAAGTCGTCCGGGGTGGCGTCGCGCCCGACGTGCCACTTTCCGGTGTAGGTCAGCTCGTAGCCGGCATCCGCGAGCAGTTCCGAGAAGGTCGGCAGTTCAGTCGGTAGGTTCGGCTGGATGGCGTCCGCTTCGTGGCAGTTGTTGAGCATCCCGTGACCGTGGGGAAAGAGGCCGGTCAGCAGCGACGCGCGCGCGCTCGAGCAGATGCTGATCGGCGTGAACGCCCGCTCGAAGCGCATCCCTTCACTCGAGAGTCGGTCCATCGTCGGCGTCTCGACCGGCGGTCCGTCGGGCGCGCTACAGTCGTAGCGCTCCTGATCGGTGAGAACGAGCAAGACGTTCGGCGGTGTCTCGGCCATCCGACCGGCTACACCGCACGACCAGTTAACGCTTGCACCGGATCGACTCGAGGACGGGACGCCCGTCGGCTATCGCTCTCGTGACCCCGTCTCGGCCCCCGATCCCGTATCCGGGTCTCGTCTCATCGGCGGCCCTGTACGGCGTAGAGATCGGCGTACTCCCCGTCGTTTTCGACGAGTTCGTCGTGCGAGCCGACTTCCGTGACGACGCCGTCGTCGAGCGTGTAGATGCGGTCCGCGTTCTGGACGGTCGAGAGGCGGTGGGCGACGGTGACGACGATGTACTCTCGATCCATCGTCTCGAATCCGCGCTGTACCTCTCGTTCTAAGTTCGTGTCCAGATCGCTCGTCGCTTCGTCCAAAAGCAACACGTCGACGTCGTCTATGAGCGCTCGAGCGATGGCGACGCGCTGTTTCTGGCCGCCGGAGAGGCGGACGCCGTCGTCGCCGACGGACGTGTCGTAGCCGTTCGGGAGGTCCTCGAGGAACTCGTCCACCCGCGCGAGTTCGCAGGCTCGGTCGATCTCGGCATCCGTGGCGTCCCTGTCGGCGATCGTCAGGTTGTACCGGAGCGTGTCGTCGAAGATGTACGGGTCTTGGCTGACGACCGCGATCCGGTCGCGCCAGGCCGAAATGTCCATCTCCCCGATCGGGACGCCGTTCGCCCTGATCTCGCCGCCGGTCGGCTCGTACATGCGCGAGAGCAGGGAGACGACGGTCGACTTTCCGGCCCCGGACTGTCCGACGAACGCCACGAACTCCCCTCGCTCGACGGCGAAGTCCACTTCCTTCAGCACGTCGGTCTCGCCGTCGTACGAGAAGGTGACGTCGGTTGCGGTGATCGACTCGACCCGGTCTGGAACCGCGCGTTCGGCGGTGTCCGGTTCGGCGTTCTGGGCGAGATCGCGCGTGAACTGGCGGGTCCGCACTAGGTGGGGGAGGTCGTGGCCGATCCGGTAGAACAGCTCGTTCGCCCGACTCGCCTTCGGCCCCAGCCTGAACATCGCGAACAGAAAGAGCCCGAGCGAGCTGAGCGTCAGGTCGACGTAGGTGAGCGAGACGTAAATGAGCGCGAACACGGACACCGCGACGGTCAGCTGATAGAAGTTGTTGATCGCGGCCTGATTTCGCCGGAGCTTGATTCGTGCGCTCGTATACTGCTCGACTGAGTCGACGAAATCCCCGTACAACTCGTCGACGAGCCCGAAGATCCGGCTCTCTCGCATCCCCTGAATGCCGGCCTGGGCGGTTTGCTGGCGCCGTTCGTTCGCGTCCGCGACCCTGTCGCCGATGTCGCCGTCCGGCTCGATGACGACTCGCAGTAACAGCGTCACGCTCCCGAGAACGGCGACGGTAAGTACCGTCAGACGGGGCGAGATGACGAACGCGATGAGTCCGTAGACGGCCCCGAGAAACGATTGCTCGAGGAACAACACCAGCCGCCGAATAACCTGTCCCGCGTGAAACGTCTGGGTGATGATCGCGTTCAGCGTGTCGTCGGACCCGACGTCGTCTACGTACGCGATCTCGGCCTCGAACGCGTTCGCGAACGCCTCCGTCTGGAGGTCTCGTATGTAAGACATCCGGAGGATTTCGCGGAGCCACGCCACGAGAAAACTCGCCGCGAACCGTATCGTCATGACGACGGCGACGCCGATCACCGCCGTCCCCAGTGTCAGCGGAACGTTCACGGTCTGATACACCGTCGCGAACGCGCCGAGGTTTCCGCTCTGTCCGGGCTGGCCGCCTGACTGGACCAGCTCGATGATCGGCAGCAAGAAGCTCAGCCCCACTCCCTCCAACACGGCGGCGACGATTCCGACGCCTACGATCAGTACCGTGAGTCGCGGGTCGTACTTGAGAACGCTGATCAGGGCGTCGATCTTCTCTCGTCTCGACGCGGTCGGCGTATCGACATCTGCTACCATGGTCTCGAGGGGATAGTTCGTACAACATCACTTCCGAGACTGGCGTATAAATCCATCTATTTCAGAATCTATCCGATATTATCGTCCGAATGTTATTGTTTAGGCTCGCCGAATGATATGCCAGGTTCGTTTCACCGTCCGTTTTCGCGACCGATTCGTTTCGAAACCCCCGAAACGAGTAGCGAGAGCGCGTCGCGGAGCACTCGCCCGACCTGTCGCGTAACGATTTTCGCGTCGAGCCAGAGCGATTGGGTCTCGATGTACGCCAGATCGTATCGCAGTTTCGTTCTGGGGGTCTCGCTCGAGGCGTCGTTCACCTGTGCGAGTCCGGTCAGGCCCGGCTTTACGAACCACCGTTTCTTCCACGTTCGAACCTCCTCCTCGAGGAGTCGTTCCTCTTCGGTCCAGGCCGCTCGCGGTCCGACGACGCTCATCCTCCCGGTGAGGATGGCCCAGAGCTGCGGCAGTTCGTCGAGGTGCGTTTTCCGAAGGACCCACCCGACCCGCGTGATGCGGTCGCGAGGCTGGCCGGGCGTCGCAGATTCGCTCTCCGGGAGCATGCTCCGGAACTTGTAGACCTGGAACGTGTCGCCGAACTGTGTCGTTCGCTCCTGAGTGTAGAAGACTGGACCGGGGCTGTCGAGTTTCACGGCGGCGGCGACGACGACCATCACCGGGAGCGCACAGAGGAGCCCGAGCCCGGCGAAACACAGATCGAACAGCCGCTTTCCGACACGACTTCGAAACCCCCATGGCTGCAGGTCGATCCCGACGAGGTTCGAACGCGCGTCCGTGCCGGCCCGCTCGTCTTCTACCAGCACGCTCCGGTCGTGTTCCGCGAGCGTCTCGACCTCGACGTTGTGACGGTGACACGCCTCGAGAACGCCGAAGAACTCGTTTCGGTCGGCTCGGGGAAGGGCCGGAATGACGGTTCCGACGGTCGACTGCGCCAGGATTTCCTCGAGCGCTGCGCGATCGCTCAGTCGGTCGAAGTTCGCCAGTTCGGGCACCGACCGCTCGACGCCCCCGTCGGTACTGATTCGGTTCGTCCGCCCGTCCTCGCCCGAGCGGACCGACGTGTACGTGTAGCCGACGACGGGTTTCGTCGTCGCCCGCATCGCGGCCTCGATCTGGCTCGGATCGGTGCCGACGATCAGCGTTCCCTCGGTTCGGTTGCGCAGGAAGCGCTGGAGGCCGACGAACCAAAGCGACAGCGAGAGAGCCAGAAACCCGATCGAGAGCGCGAGCGTCTTCGGTGGGAGACGAACTGCGAACCCGACGTAGCCGATCGTCCCCAGAACGAGGCCGACGAGGGCGAGCGATCGAAGTGTCGTTCGAACCGTCTCGAGAACGCGCCGCGACTTCGGTTTGCACAGCGGCGCCATTCCGGCGACCGCCACGGCGACCACCACTCCGAGCGCCAGTAGCGGTTCGGCGCTGGCGACGGACTGTTCGGACGGTCCGCTCGTCGGTGAGAGGTCCCTGTCGAGTACTGCCCGAATCAGGGGGGTATTTACGAGGAGAAAACAAAGCACCGTTATCGTAGCCGTACCCGTGACGGCGAGCGCGCGATAGGCGGTTTTCGGATGCACGCCACTCTCTTCCCCCCCAATCGTCACCGACGATTGCGACTGTGCGTCCGCGGTCATTGGAGGTTTTAGGCATACCTAAAATAAAAGTGTGCAGGTTTCGTCGTCGCGAGCCGAAATGTCGAGAGAGTTACGTTTCCGTCCGATAATTCGCCGTGTCCGTCGGTTCAGGTCCCACGACCGTTTCACGATAGATAGCGACCAGCACCCGTTCGGGCGCGATGTTCGTATCGACGTCCCCTCGGTATAGTCAGGGTTATCTTCGTGTGAAGTGTCTCACACTCAGATGGGCCATGGGAAGCAGGTCATCTATCCCGGACCCCCGTTCGCCCCTCGGTCGTTCCTCGACCTCGAGTAGTCGCCCCTATACCGCATCTGCAGCCCTCCTGACCGCGCTCTTCGTGTTCGTCGTCCCGTCGGTTGCTATCGTGACGGACTTCTCCGTTTTTCGGTTGCTCGTCGCGGCGGTTCTCGCGTACGCCCTCGCGGTATATTGGCTGGACGCCGCCTTCGAGGGAGCCTGTGCGGCGGTTATCGTCCTCGCGGTCTTCAATATAACCGCCTCCGCGGTCGTTCCCGTCACCGGCGGCCGCTCCGTCCGCATCGTCGACGTACTGCTCGTTGGGACGCTGTGCTGGCTACTCGCCCGCCGCCAGTACGCGCCCTTCTCGAGCCTCCGAAAGAGCGGTCGGCTGATCGTCGCCTTCTTCCTGATTTTCGTCCTCTGGACGTTTCTCGCGGGCGTCGTCGGGAACGGCCCCTCGAGCGAAGCGGCGTTTCTGTACGCTCGAGCACAGTTCCGATACGGGCTGTTGTGCGTGACGGCGGCCCTGCTCGTCGAGACGACGGATGTCCGCTCCGTCCTTTATCCGCTCGTCGTCGCGCTCGGCGGTTCGCTCGCGTTCGCCGTCGACGAGATATTCTCCGGCGCGAGCGGGTATCCGAGCCACTTCGGCGCTCTCGGGACGACGCTGCAGGGAATCTGGCCGACGCCGTCGCTCACGTCGTTTCCGGTCGATTCGTCGATTCTCTACGCCGGCCCGCCGGTCGGTCAGAATCGGATCGTGGTCGGGATGGCGATCTTTTTCGTCCCGCTGGTCGTCGCGGCGGTGGCACGCTCGCGACTGCACCCGGCGCTTTCGGTCGCCGGCGTACTCGGCGTCGTGAGCGTTCTTGCCAGCACGGCGGATTCGGCGTATATCGCCCTGTGTGTTGCGATCGCGGTCGTCGCGGTCTACTGGTGTCACGTCGTTCTCGGACGCTACGGGCTGTCTCGAGCCCAGTCGCTGTTCCTCCCGCTGTCGATGCTCGTCGGGGCGATCGCGATCCTCTGGGGAATCGGCGCGATCGCGGCCGGACGAGAGGAGATTTTGTTCGTCCAGACGAATCATCTGGGCGTCCGCCTGCGAGAGTATGCGGTCGCCGTCGACGTCGCCGCCCGGTATCCGCTGTTCGGGGTCGGTGGGGGCGAAAACTTCGAACGGCTGATGGACCGACGGTGGGGCGTCCACAACCTGTTTCTGGCGAATCTGGTCGCGACGGGCGTTCCGGGCTTTCTGGCGTACGTGTTTTCCGTGATAGGTGCAACCTGGCTCTGTGTCGAACGACTCCTGCGGTCTGGCCTCGACGAGCGGTGGATCTGGGTCGGTGTCCTCGCCGCCGTGCTCGGATTCTACGCGTACGCGTTCTGGACGATCGCGTTCCAGCGGGAGACGCTGAACGCGGTCTACTGGATACTCGTCGGGACCACGATCGGGGCCTCGTGGGGAGGTCAGTGACGACCGGTGCCAGACGCCGCGTTCTCCCGGGAAATTTGTGTCAGTCCGCAAATCGAAGTCCTTTTCAATACCTCATACGCAGCGAAATTATGGCCGCTCGAGAGACGCCGCTCGTGAGAGACTGACTCCGCGATCCGTTCCACTCGATCAATGTCACCGAACACAGCAACCGACGACGCGGTCAACGTTCTGCAGGTGTGTACGTACTACTACCCGTTTACCGGCGGTATACAGAACGTCGTTGAGAGTCTGGTTACCGGAATCGACTCCGTCCGGTTTCGCATTCTCGCCTCACAGCCCCGCGGACGCCCCAGCGTCGACGAGGTCGACGGAACGACGGTCGTCCGGGCCGGGAGTCTTGGCGCCGTCGCGTCGACGCCGATCAGCCCGACGTTTCCGTATCTGCTACGGAAACAACTCGAGTGGGCTGACGTCGTTCACTACCACCTGCCGTTTCCGCTCGGTCCAGTCAGTCACCTGCTCAATCGAGCGGCCGTTCCGGTCGTCGTGACGTTTCACGACGACATCATCGACAAGGAGCCGTTCGTCTATCCGTACAACCGGGTGCTCGATCGGTTCCTCCGCGGGGTCGATACTATCATCGTCTCCTCGCCGAACATGCGAGACGAGTGCGCTCGCATTTCGAAATTCTCGGCGAAAACGACGGTGATCCCGCTCGGGATCGACGTCGACGAGACGTCGGTCGAGCCCCGGACCCGCGAGGGAACGAGGCTCCTGTTCGTCGGTCGACTGGTGGAGTTCAAGGGCGTCGAATACCTCATCTCTGCGATGCGGAACCTCGACGCGTCGCTTTCGATCGTCGGAAAAGGTCCCGCTCGAGAGAGTCTCGAGCGACACGCCGAGGCAGAAGGCGTCTCGCAGAAAGTGACGTTCGAGGGCTTCGTCTCAGACGAGCGATTGGAGCAGTTGTACCGCGACGCGGACGTCTTCGTCCTGCCGTCGGCGGGCGAAAACGAATCGTTCGGCATCGTCCAACTCGAGGCGATGAGCCACGGACTGCCGGTCATCAACACGGCGCTTCCGACCGGCGTCCCCTTCGTGAGCGTCGACGGGGAGACCGGCCTCACCGTCGACCCGGGCGAACCAGACCAGATCGCCGACGCCGCCAGAACGCTGTTCGAAGACGACAATCGGTATCGTCGCTATTCGGCCAACGCACAGCGTCGCGTTATCTCGAAGTTCGACGAGCAGGAGATGCTCGAGCAAACCGCCGACGTCTATCGAGACGTGCTAGAGCGCGCGTGAATCCGGACCGACCACTCGTCTCGAGCGCCCCTCGCTGGTCCTCCTGCCGGGATTCCCCGAGTTATTATACGCCACTCACGTAGACACGCCCCGAATGGGAGTGCTGGCGACCGTCGTCGTGGCGTGTCTGTTCGCGCTGGTTAGCCGACACCGTTCGCGGGTCTATCGATACGCCGGCGGCGTCGCGCTCGCGGGGCACGTTTTCGTCGCCGTCGCCGTCGTTCCCCGGCTTCCCTACCAGTGGGACGTTCCGCTCTTTCACGAGAACGCGATGCGAATACTCGCCGGCGGCGAGACGGCGCCGCTGTCGGTCCTCGACGCCTTCGGGACGGTTCAGGCGCTCGTATACGCGCTCTTCGGCGCCGATCCGACGACGCTCGCGATCGTCAACGGACTGTTCGCGGTGCTCATCCCGCTCCCCGCGTGCTATCTCGCCGATCGGCTCTACGGGTCGCTCGAGTCGACTGACGGCCTCCTGCTCGCCTTGCTTTTTCTCCCCGCCCCGTTCGTGTTCAACAGCCTCCCCATGCGCGACGCGCTGTCGACGCTGCTCGCGCTGGCGCTGATCGCGCTCGTCGTTCGGGTTCTCGTCGACGGCCGGTACTGGTCGGCGCCCGCTCTGCCGCCGCTCTGGGGGATGTTGTTCCTGCTTCGGGAGGAACTCGCCCTGCTCATCCTCCTAGGGGCCGCCGGGTCGATTCTCGTCGCGGTGGCCACGGAACTCACCGGTGGACGACTCTCGCTCGCGTCGCTCTCGCTGGTCGCGACCCCGATCGGCCTCGCCGGATTCGCGTTGTTCTCCCGGCTGTTCCCGGTCGACATCCTCAACGCTCGACTGCAGTACCGGTCTGTGGGCGGGGCGGCCTACCTCGAGCCCATGCACTACGAGTCGTGGTTCGACGTGGTTCTCGCCGCGCCGGTCCGCGCGATCTACTTCCAGTTCGCGCCGTTTCCGCTCCACGTCGATTCGCTGTTCGATCTGCTCGCGGCCCTCTCGCTCCCGATTTTGATCGTCCTCGTCACGACATCCTTCCTGTCGTTGCGCGCCGCCGAGACGGATCCGGTCGTCGAGATCTCCCTGCTGATCTTCTATTTCGGCGGGATACTCGGCTACGGGCTGATCGACTCGAACTTCGGAACGACGATTCGCCACCGGATCCTGTTCGTGTTCCTGCTCGGCGTGTTCAGCGCGCCGGTGTTCGAGTCGTGGCTCCGGTCAGTCCGCCGGCGGGTCGACGACGCGCGTGGCGAGCAGCGACAGTCCGACGAAAAGGAGCAGGAAACTGAGGAACTTGACGCCGGCACCGAGGTCGGTCGCGAACACTGAGACGACGCTCGCGAGCGCGAACGCGCTGACGAGTCCGGCCTGTACCCGCTCCCGGCCGAGCATCGACAGGACAACGCTGTTTGCCGCCCACCGCCGGACCGTCCGCAGCATCCGATACGTTTTCGACTCCGAAACGAACTCGAGAACTCCCATACCCTTCGTGTCCGGAACCAGGGGCGACGGCCACATAAACACCGCCGATGAGCCGCGACGAGTCGGATCGATTGCTCCGCGCGACGAACCGAAAACCGGTTTCAGGCGCTGATCCGTTCGAACAGCCGCTCGACCCGGTCGGTGACAGCTTCCCACGTGTAGCCCGACTCGAGGACGTACGAGCGGGACGCCTCGCCCGCCGCCGCTCGCTCGGAGGGCGGTACCCGCGCCCAGGCGCTCATCAGGGCCGCCATTCGGTCCGCGTCGCCGGGCGGAACGAGCAACGACTCCGGAACCGCTGGCTCATCCTCGAGGTCCTCCAGTATCTCCGGCGTCGCGCCGGCGGTCGTCCCGATCGCGGGCGTTCCAGCGGACAGCGCCTCGAGCGTCGCGAGCCCGAACCCCTCGAGCTCGAGCGTCGGGAGGACGAACGCGTCCGCCGCGGCGTAGGCGGCCGCGAGCCGGTCGTCGGGGACGTATCCCAGAAACGTCACGGCCGAGTCGATGCCGCGGTCGACAGCGCGCGACTCTAACTCGCTTCGAAGCGGGCCGGAGCCGCCGATGTAGAGGTGGGTGTCGCCGTTCTCCCGGTGGACCTCGGCGAACGCGTCGAGCAGCGTCTCGAGGCCCATCCGCGGCGTGAGCCGGCGGATGGTGAGAAAGTTGCAGGCGTCCGGGTCGAAGTGGTCGGTCTCGGACGCCGCTTGGTCGACGCGGTCGACGTCGGATCCCGCTCGCGGAGCGAATCGATCGACGTCGACGCCGCCGGGGATCACGGTGCTCGAGCGTACCCGCGGGTGAAAGTCGGCGAGGCGCTTTCGCATGAACTCGCTCAGGACGATCACCGTCTCGCAGTTGCCCATCACGCGGCCTTCGATCCGCTGGCGGAACTTGCGGTTGAGCCGATGCCACGGGGCTTCCCACGCGCTCGTCGCGTCCGTCCGCTCTCGGTACTCCACCGCCCAGAGACCGTGGAGGGTGTACGTTCGCGGGATTCGGTCCGGAAGCGCCCGGTCCACGCCGAACGAGCTCAGCGCGCCGTGGAAACTCGCCAGATCGATCGGCTTGGCCGAGTCGATGGAGGCGACGCATCGATCGATCGTTCGAAGCGTCATCGGGAGTCGCGGAATCGATGCGTCGTAGCGCCACACGTCCATTCCCGCGACCCGTTCCCGAACCGGTGCGCTATCTCGCCGTCTGGTGACGACCGAGACGTCGTGGCCTCGCTCGACCAGCCGTCGACCGACCTCGTAGTTGTACCGCCCGGAGCCGGTGGCGCTCGGTTCCGGGAAGAGGTTGTTCGTCGCGAGCAGCACGTGCATAGGTCGGTGTTTCGGGTGGGCCCCGTAATCGTTTCCGTTCCGACGGGGCCCGTCCCGCGCTGGGGCCGCGAGTGTAACCGAATCGCGCGGGCGCAAGCGGCGCACCGAAACACAGATCGGCACCGAAACACAGATCACGGTTCCACACACGATACAGACCAAATGAAGGCACGTTCCAGGATTCGTCGAGCGATCGACGCTCCGATTCTGTTTCTCAGGCACGCGAATCGCCTGTCCCATCGGCGGTTCGGCCTCCACGAGCACAACCCCGAGGGGATCGATCCGTTCGCGGCGGACTGGGACACGCTGGCGATCCTCGACGCCTGCCGGTATGACATGTTCGCGCGCAGGTCGCAGTTGCCCGGCCGACTCGAGCGCCGCCGATCAAAGGCGTCCGCGACGGTCGAGTTTCTGCGGGCGAACGTCGACGGGCGGGACCTCCGCGACACCGTATACGTGACGGCGAACCCGCAACTGTACTGGAACCGCGAGTCGATAGACGCCAGGTTCCACGACGTAATCAATATCTGGCGGGACGACGGCTGGAACGACGAGCACGGGACGGTCCTCCCGGAGACGGTCACGGAGCGCGCGCTCAGAGCCACAGAGCGGTACCCGCACAAGCGCATCGTCGTCCACTACATGCAACCGCACTACCCGTTTATCGGCTCGCAGACGGAGTTCGACAAGGACCACCTCGAGACGGCCGAGTGGACCGGCGAAAACGTCTGGAACCAGTTGCTTCAGGGCACGCTCGAGGTCGATCGCGAGGAGATCTGGCGGATCTACGAG
The DNA here is from genome assembly GCF_900116205.1 of Halostagnicola kamekurae. NCBI lineage: Archaea > Methanobacteriati > Methanobacteriota > Halobacteria > Halobacteriales > Natrialbaceae > Halostagnicola > Halostagnicola kamekurae. The sequence goes on from NZ_FOZS01000001.1 coordinate 500,626, forward strand.
GAGAACCTGACTCGCGCCCTGCCACACGTCGAGACGCTCGTGACCGAACTCGAGGGGAAAACGGTCGTCACGGCCGACCACGGGAACATGGTCGGCGAGCGGGCGTCCCCGATCCCGATCCGGGAGTGGGGCCATCCGCGCGGGATCTACACTCCGGAGCTAGTCGACGTTCCGTGGCTCGTCCACGAGAACGGGCCTCGACGTGAGGTTCGCGCGGACGATCCGACCGACCGGGATCGCGGCGCGACCGACGATGTGGTCGTCGACCGGCTCCGCGGTCTCGGATACGCCGAGTGACGGCGACTCGAGCGAGTGAAACCGATAGAGCAAAGCGGCTCCTGTCGTCAGTTGCCGACGACGACTCGGCCGGACCATCGGCTTCCGGTCGCCAGTTGCCGACGAGACGGGACGAGATACGCATGGAAATCGGATTTATCCACCCGAGCTATCCGCAGGGAGAGGGGACGGGAGCGGTCCAGAGCGCCTCCCGCATCGTCTCCGAGTTAGCGACTCGAGGACACGACGTGACCGTCTACTGTCGGGAATCGCCGCCCGAGACGGGGCGCGATCACCCGGACCTGTCGATTCGATCCCTCGAGCGCTCGGGCTATCCGTACCACACGGGCCTCCAACTGGATCGAGCGCTCCGGGACCGACGCGCGGAGTTCGAGGCGTACGACGTCGTCCACAGCTACGTCATGAACGCGCTCCCGGCGCTGGGAGAGATCGCCGCGGAGACGTCGGCGGCCACCGTCGTGACGTTAAACGCCTACGGCGGAATCTGCGCGAAGAACGACCTCCGCTACATGGACCGGGAGCCCTGTACCGGAAACGGGCTCGCGAAGTGTGCGACCTGCTCGATCGCGACCAGCGGCGGCCACGACGAGGACGGCATGCTCTACCGATCGGCGAGCCGACTCGGCTACCTCAAGCTGGTTCGAGACGGCGAGCGAAACGCCGATCGAATCGACGCCTACCACGCCCTGTCGCCACACATACGGGAGACGTACGCCGACTTCGGCTTCCCGCGGGATCGACTCGAGGTGATCCCGAACATTCTCGACGACCGGTTTTCCCGGCCCCACGAGAGCGACTTCGACGAGCCCTACGAACTACTGTACGTCGGCTCGCTCGATAGCCATAAGGGAGTCGAGCGATTGATTCCGATCCTTGCAGCGTTGTGCCGGCGCTCGTCCGCGCGGTTTCGCCTGACCGTCGTCGGCGACGGCGGGCTCCGGTCCGATCTGGAACGACAGGTGGCGGCGAACGGGCTCGAAGACGCCGTCTCAATCACTGGCTGGCTCCCGAACGAGGACCTGCCGAGCGTGTTCGCCGCCCACGACATGTTCCTGTACCCCGGCCAGTGGGACGAGCCGTTCGGGCGGGTGTTCCTCGAGGCGCTGGCGACCGGGACGCCGGTCGTCGCCAGCGATGTCGGGAGCGTCGAATCGATCGTCGCCGACGGCGGGCGAACCACCGACGGAACCGTCGACGGGTTCGTCGAAACCGTTCTAAAACTCCTCGCGGCCGACGAACTGGAGTCGATCTCGGCCGCCGCGAAACGGCGGGCCGAAGCGTATCGAGCCGACGTCGTCGTCCCGCAACTCGTCGAACTGTACGAACGGGCGCTCTCGCGGTGAAACGAAACGACCAAGGCTCGGTGGTTCTGGTCAGCACCGCCACGAATTCGGCACGGATTTTGTTTTGGTTGGCCTAAAAATCGCAATCGTTTTGAGGATGGCCTAAAATCACATAGTCAAACGGGGCAGGCGTATGGAATCTGTAATTCACACGGAACGACACCCAGATCGGGCGGGAAAGCGATCTATTTACGCATGACTGGGCCACGGGAACGTATCAGTTCGGAGTACAGTTATTTCACCACCGAAGCGGCTATCGGGAAATCGATCGGCTTCCGGGAGGTGGACATAGAGCGCGATCTGGGACGACTCCACACCTGGTTGAACAGCGAGCACGTACTCCCGTACTGGGAGCAAAACGATCCGCTTCCGGTCGTTCGAGACACGATTCGAGAGCGGGCGACCGATCCCAATCAGACGCTCTACATCGGCTACCTCGACCACACGCCGATGAGCTACTGGGAGTCCTACTGGGCGGACGAAGATCGGATCGGGGACTACTACGACGCGCGTCCGGCCGACCAGGGCTTTCACCTGCTCATCGGCCCCGAAGAATACCTCGGGAAGGGGTACGCAACGCCGTTAGTGCGGGCGATGGTCGCGTTCCAGTTCCGTCACGCCGAAACGGATCGTATCGTGACGGAACCGGACGTCCGAAACGACCGCGCTATTCGCGTCTTCGAAAAGAGCGGCTTCGACCCCGTCCGCGAGGTCGACCTGCCCGATAAGACGGGTCTGCTCATGATCTGCGAACGCGATGGGTTCGAAGCGGGGGCAGACCCGTGACCGACGGCTACGACGTCCTCGGAATCGGTGTCGGACCGTTCAATCTGGGGCTCGCCGCGCTCCTCGAGGACGCCTCGGCCGACCTCGAGGTCTGCTTTCTCGAGCAGGAACCGGAGTTCAACTGGCACGAGGGGATGCTCATCGAGGAGACCACGCTCGAAGTCCCGTTCCTCGCGGATCTGGTGACGATGGTGGACCCGTCGAACCCCTACAGCTATCTCAACTACCTCAGCGAACGGAACCGCCTGTACGAGTTCTACTTCTACGAGGAGTTTTTCATTCCCCGACGCGAGTACAACGAGTACTGTCGGTGGGTCGCAGATCAACTGCCGACCCTCGAGTTCGATCAGCGCGTTACCGACGTCAGGGTCGAGGGCGACGCCTTCGCCGTGGAAACGGTCGATCCGACCTCCGGCGAGCGCTCGAGCTACGTCGCCGACGACGTCGTCATGGGGATCGGGACGCAGCGACACATCCCCGAGCAGTTCGAGGACCACCTCGGGCGGGACGTGTTCCACTCGGCGTCCTATCTCCACAACCGCGAGCGCTGTCTCGAGGCGGACTCGATCACGGTCGTCGGCTCCGGCCAGAGCGCCGCGGAGGTGTTTCGCGATCTCCTCGAGCGACAGGCGGACCGCTCGTACAGCCTCGACTGGCTCACTCGGTCCCGCGGATTCTTCCAGATGACTGACGCCAAGCTGGGTCACATGATCTTCACGCCCGATTACACGGAGTACTTCTACGATCTGGATCAGGAGACCAAAGACGAACTCCTCGCCGACCAGGGCCTCCTGTACAAGGGCATCGATGAGGCGACGAGCGCGAAGATCTACGACGCGCTGTACCAGCGTTCTATCGGAGACGACGACCCGGACGTCGGGCTCCTCGCCGCGACGGCGGTCACCGACATCGGACCCGCTCGCGCCGACTCGGACGGCTACCAGTTGATCTGCGAACAGTGGCAGGAAGCCGAACAGTTCGTCCACGAGAGCGAGGTGGTCATCCTGGGAACGGGCTACAACCGCACCGACCCGCCGTTTCTCGCGCCCCTCGAGGATCGGATCCACCGCGATGAGGACGGCCGCCTCGAGATCACGAAAGACTTCCGGCTCGAGACCGACCTGAGTGCCGGCGAGATATTCGTCCAGAACGCGGAGTTACACACTCACGGGGTCAACGCCCCCGATCTCGGTCTGGGTCCCTATCGGAACGCGACAATCGTCAACGAGATCGTCGGCGAGGACGTATACGACGATACGAGGGCAGACACCTTCCAGAGCTTCACGGTCGACGATTTCGTCGACAGGCGCGGCGCTCGACGGCTCCCGGAAACTCGCTCGCAGATCCCGACCGACGATTGAGATGGTCGGGATCTCTGGCGCGTTCGGCGAGGCCGCCGGCAGTTGCGACGTCGAGACGGTTCCGCCGACGATCGACGGCGGCGAAGTCACGGATCGCTACCGCGAGCGAGGCGTGACCATCAGCTCGGCGTTTCACGCTGGCATGGCGACGGACCAGCCCGTCGAGGCCGCAGACGGCGGGCTCGTGTGGGTCTGGGGAGAAGTCTACAGCGTCACCGACGGTGCCGGCGCTCGGACGACGGTCGACCCAGCCGAGTCCGCGCGTGTCTGTGCGAGGCAGTATTCGGAACACGGTCTCGAGTTCATCAGCCGACTCGACGGGGAGTTCGTCGGCTGTATATACGACGCTGACGCCGGTACCGTCTCGTTCTTTCTCGACCGACTCGGCGCGCGGCCGCTTTACTACTGGAGTGGGGAAGATGGGTTCGCCTTCTCGACGAGCGTCCAGACGGTCCCGCTGGTTCCGGAATTCGAGCCGCGATTCGACGAGCGGTACCTGGCCGAGTATCTCTACTGTCGGCGGACGCTCGGGACGAAAACGCCGGTCGAGGGGATCGAACAGCTCCCGCCGGCGACGGTGCTGACCTACGATCTCGAGTCGAAGACGACCGAGCAACACCGCTACTGGGAGCCGCGATACCGGCCGGTGGACGAACCCCTCTCGTATTTCACGCGGGAACTGGCCGACCGGTTCGAACGGGCGGTCGCCGACCGGACGAGCGACGATCGCGAGCATGGCGTCTTGCTGAGCGGCGGCAGCGACTCTCGTGCGGTGCTCGCCGCCGCGGACGAGCCGCCGACGGCCTTTCATCTGGGAGACGGGTGGAATCGAGAGGCGCGGATCGCAAAGCGAGCGGCCGACGCCGCGGGAGCGGCGTTTCGCCTCCTGAACCGCGGCCCGGACTATCACGCGACGCTGTTAGAGCGCGCGGCGCCGATCCAGGAGTTCGTCGGCCCGTTTCACACCGGGCACGCGCTCGGGTTCGCCGAGGAGATCGACGCGGAGGTCGATACGCTGCTGACGGGCCTGTACAGCGACGACCTCTTCGGCTCGTGGAGCGTCCCGCAAGCGACGCTCCGACTGCCCTTCGGCGTGCAGTTCTGGCTCCCGTTCGAGCGGCTGCCGTCGACGACGGCCGACTTCGTGGCAAACCAGGTGGCCGCGGGACCGACGCGAAAGCCGGCGTTTCTCGAGTCGAAGCCGCTGGAGGACGTTCTGGCCGAGAACGTCCGCTCTCGGAACGGCCGCGTCGACTATCACGGCGTCGACTACGAGTCGGTCGAACAGCTGAGTCTGAGTTCGACGCTGTACCCGATCACCAACGGGATCGGCTTCGACCTCTACAGCGCCCTCCAGATCGCGCCGACGCGGAACCCGTTCCTGGACCGGCGGCTGGTCGATCTGGCGCTCTCGATGCCGCTGAAGTACCGGCTGCGCCACGACCCGCTCCACCGGGCGATGGCGAAATTCGATAGCTCGCTCGCGGAACTCCCCCACGCCTCGAGCCGGCTCCCGATCGAGTACCCGAAGGCGGCACACGTCCTCGGCGCTCGCGTGACGAATCAGCTCGACAAACTCGGCCGGTCGAACTCCTACCGGACGGACGGCCCGTGGCAGGACCGCGACGAAGTCGTCAGAACCGACGATTTCGTGGGCCGAAGCCTCGAGGCGAACGAAGCCGTCGGCCGTCGGCTCCCCGGCATCGACATGGACGCAGCCCGCGAGACGTATCGCCGCCATCGCGCGGGTGAGATCGACGCTGCGGAGGAACTGTACCGGCTCGTCACCGTGCTCGAGATGCCGCTGACGGAGCGAGTCGTCGGTGAGTGAGTCCTCGAGAAATGGGTTGTCAGTGCAGTGAGCCGTCGAGAATCGAACTGTCGGGAGTGCGTTACTCGTGAGGATACCACACCAGCGGGTGGTTCGCGACGAGATCGACCCGAACCGTCTCGCCGACGTCGAACACCTCCGTATGGCCGTGGAGACACTGCACGGTGTCGCCGCCTTCGGTCTCGACGCGGTAGATAAATGACGGCCCCTGATACTGGCGTCGCGTGATCGTGCCGTCGGCTTCGTTCTCAGTCGTCGGCGTCACGCGCAGGTCGTCGGGACGGACCAATACGTCAACTGTCGCCTCCTCGAGTAGCGTCCCCCAGTCCGATCGCTCGACTCCGACGAGCGCGTCCGCGTCGAGCCGACCGACGTCCGTCACGAGCGTGTCGTCTTCGGCCGTCGCGGAGAGGAATCCGGCGCGACCGAGGAAGGAGGCGACGAACCGCGACGCCGGCCGCTCGAAGACCTTCTCGGGTCGTCCGACCTGCTGGAGGTGGCCGTCGTGCATCACGCCGACGCGGTCGGCGACCGACAGCGCCTCTTCCTGATCGTGGGTGACCCAGATCGCCGTCACGCCCGTCTCGTCGATGATCCGGCGGATCTCCTCGCGCATCGAGACGCGGAGGCTCACGTCGAGATTCGAGAGCGGTTCGTCGAGCAGGAGGACGTCGGGTTCGGGCGCGAGCGAGCGAGCGAGCGCGATGCGCTGTTTCTGACCGCCCGAGAGTTCGCTCGGACTGTCGTCGGCGTGGTCCGCCAGGTCGACGAGCTCTAACAGCTCCTCGACGCGGGCCCGGCGCTCGCTCTCGTTCCACTCCGACAGTCCGAAGCCGACGTTCTCGGCGGCGCTCAGGTGCGGAAAGAGCGCGAAGTCCTGAAACACCAGCCCGATGCCGCGCTCCTCGGGCGGGACGAACGTCCCGTCGTCGCCGGCGATGACGCGGTCTCCGAGTTCGATGGTGCCGGCGTCGGGGCGCTCGAGGCCCCCGATCAGCCGCAGGGTCGTGGTCTTCCCACAGCCCGACGGTCCCAGAAGCGTGAGCACTTCCCCGGTGCCGACCGACAGCGAGAGGTCTTCGACCGCGGTCTCGCTCGTGTACGACCGCACGATGTCCTCGAGTTCGAGCACCGTCGACTGTTCGGGGTCGTCGTCGAGATCGGCGGACGACATCGCCGACTCTGTCGGTGCGAGCGATCTATCGTAGTGATTGTTTCCTTGCATGAGTTCACTCCTCCTGTGAGAGGATGATGACCATCGAGAGCGCCGAAACGACGATCAACACCAGCGCGGGGACGGCCGCGAACCCGTAGTATCCGGATTCGCGGACGCTCCAGATGTAGGTGACGAGCGTTTCGAAGCCGATCGGGTTAAGCATCAATGTCGTGTCCAGCTCCTTCATCGTGGTGAGAAAGACCAGCGCCGCACCGCCGATCACGCCCGGCGCGATCAGCGGGAGGGTGACTTCTCGGAACGCCCTCGCCGGCGTCCTGCCGAGCGTCCGAGCGGCTTCGGTCAAGCTCTTGTCGACGCGGCGCACGGACGACCGCGTCGAGCCGACGGCCTGCGGGAGGAATCGGATGGTGTACGCGAAGATCAAAAGCGGCAGCGTCTGGTAGAGCGCCGGAGTGACGTCGACGCCGAAAATCAGCTTGTTGCCGAGGTTCGCCTCGTAAGACGTGGCGAAGAACACGAGCGCGAGTCCGAGAACGACTCCCGGCATCGCATAGCCCACGTAGGTCGCCCGGTCGAAGAGTTCGGCCAGCCTGGATCGGTGTCTCGCCGCGAGGTACGCGACCGGAAGCGCGGCGACCGCACAGACCAGCGCCGCCGCCAGCGAGACGGACACAGAGTTGAGCGCGAACTCCCACTGGAAACGGGCGCCCCGTCTGGCGGTCTGGGTCGGACTCCGGAGCAGCCAGTGGGTCAAGACGGCAAGCGGGACGATTAGACAGAGCGTGACGACACTCCCACAGAACGCGAGCGCGGGCCCTTTCCACGCCCCCAGCGAGACCGTCGTGTCGCTGCCCGAACTCCCGCCCGCGCCGACGTAGGCCCCGCTGCTCGAGTCGCCGATCCGGGACTCGATCGCGAGGATAACTACGGTGATCGCCAGCAACAGCACGGAGAGCATGGCGGCCGTCCTGCGACCGAAGGCGTTGAACTCGACGAAGATGACGCGAGTGAACACGTCCAGGCGCATCAGCGACGGCGTACCGAAATCGGAGAGCGTGTACAGCGCGACCAGAAGCGATCCCGACGCGATTCCGGGCAGGAGCTGCTTGAGCGTCACGCGCCTGAACGCCTGCCAGCGCGTGGTTCCGAGCGTCCGCGCGGCCTCGACGAGTTGCTGGTCGAAAGAAAGCAGCGACGCCCGCGTCGTGATGAACACGTAGGGATAGGTATACAGCGTGAGCACGAGCGTCGTCCCCCAGAACCCGTAGATGGAGGGAATCGATTCGATGCCGATCGGTGCGAGCGCGTCCGAGAGCTGTCCGCTGGGGCCGAACGCCGCGATGAAGGTAAACGCGCCCAGGTAACTCGGGATGACGAGCGGAAGGGCGACGGCGATGGTCCAGAACCGGCGGAACGGAAGGTCAGTCCGCGCCGTCAAGAACGCGAGGGGCACGCCAAGACAGATCGACGCGCCGGTGACGGTGGCGACGAGGCCGAGGCTGGTAAGCAGGATCTCGACGGTCGTCGGGCGCGCGACGATCGACAGCGCGTAGTCGATATCGACCTGCAGCACGCGAAAGACGATCCACACGAGCGGCGAGAGCATCGCTACGGCGATCGCACCGCTCAGGAGCGTCAGGCCGACCGGATAGCCGTCGTCCTCGGTCTCGAACTGCCCGACCAGCTTGTCGCTCACTGACATCTATAGTGCGCCGACATCGCGCAGTAGGTCTAGCGTCGGCTCGAGGTCCGCGAGTTCGGAGAGGTCGAAGTCCGGCGGGTTTAGCTCGTCGATCGTCGGCAGGTCCCCGACCGGCGGGACGCTGGGGAGCAGCGGGTATTCGTACCCGCGCGTCCCCAGGAACTCCTGGGCCTCGATGCTTTTCAGGTGGTGGATAAAGTCCACCGCGAGGGTCTCGTTCGGCGTGCCGCGAATGATCTCCGCCCCGGAACAGTTCACGAGTGCGCCCGCATCGCCCTGCGTGAACGCGAGATCGAGCGGGGCGTCGGGACGCTCTTCGTATACGAGCCGCGAGTAGTAATGATTCGAAAAGCCCGAGCTCAGTTCGCCGTCCGCGACCCTGTTCGCGACGACGAGCTCGGTGTCGTACGTGTCGATCCCCTGCTCTTGGACGCCGTTCAACCACTCGCGCGCCTTGCTCTCTCCGTGGATGTGTCGCATCGCGGTAACGAACGCCTGAAACGCGCCGTAGGTGGGCGCCCACCCCATCGAGTCGAACCGTGAGTCTTCTGCGAACTCCATGATGTCGGTCGGGATGTCGGACTCCGAGAAGTCGTTCGTGTTGTAGGGAATGCTCCGAGCGCGCCCCATGATCCCGATCCACTGGTCCGTCGGATGGTACGTATCCGGGATCTCGTCTACGAGATGCCCCGGGAGTTCGACCGTCGCGTCGTTCTCCGAGACGATCCCGATAGATCCCGCGTCGATCGCCCAGAAGATGTCGGCCGGACTCTGACCGGCGTTGACCTCCTCGGTAATCGTATTTGCGAGAGACGAGGAGGAGTCTTTGTCGACGTTGACGGTGAAGTCGCGGTAGGTCTGCTCGATTCGCCACATCAGATTCTCGTACAGACCGCCCTCGCCGCCGCCGAGATAGACCGTCAGTTCCCCCTGCAAGTCCGGCAGATCGAGCATCGAGCGGCCAGTGTACTCCGTGGGCCGGTCCTCGATGAGCGGCCCGGAGCCGCGCCACTCGTCGAAATTGAAGAGTTCGTCAGTCGTGTACGTCTTCGGATCCGGAATCGGTTCGTCCCGCGAATACGTCGACTCCTCGGACTCCTCGCTGATACACCCTGCGAGCGCGAGCGCGCCCGCCGTTGAACTGGCAAGAGTGAGAAACTTCCGTCGTCCGTGTCGCGTCCCGTATCCCCGCTCGGAACGCCGGCGCGTCTCATCGTCATTGCTCCCGCTTTTGGACATGCTGTCCTATTTTTTGGCTTGCCTAAAATGTCTTTACATTCGTCGGAGTATCGGAGTGTTCAGACGTGATAGGACGGGACGTACGGGCCCACCTGTAGCGGATAAGCGGGTCCCCGCGAGTATCCGGATCTAGCGACGCTCGCGTCTAGTACCTGTCGATCGTTTCGTTCGGCCGTCAGTCCGTGTTCTGGGCGCGGATTCACCACGGCACGGAGTGTTCTCTCCGGACGAACGTGAACTGCGTGCCGACTCTCGGATCCCGATCGCGTCCCGAGACTGTCGAACGTCCCGCGGCTACCGAACGTCCTGTGACTGCCGGGCGTCCCGCGACTACCGGACGATCAACCCGCGCGGCGCCTGCGTCTCGAGTCCGTCCGGCCACTCGAGGTCGGCCCGCTCCCACGAGTCGCCGAAGTCCTCGCTCACGAACAGGCCGTGGTTGTTTAGGCCGTAGACAACGCCGGGGTCGCCGGTCGTCGCGAGGACCGATCGGACGACGCCCTCGCCGGTGGGGAGTCCGCACCCGTCGACTCGCTCCCACTCCGTACCGTCCCGTTTTCTATACAGGTGCGAATCGGCCCGGTGGGCGGCGTGGGCCGTCGACGCCCCGCTCGCGCTCGAGACGAGCACCGACTCGGGGTCGGCCGGATCGACGGCCAGCCCCCAGCAGTAGCGGTGCTCGAGGCCCGTCTGCGGCTGAGTCCACGACCGGCCGCCGTCGTCGCTTTCAGCGTAGCCGTCGCCCGCAGCGGTGTAGACTCGCCCCTCCGTTTCGGCGTGGGTCGCCAGCGTGTGGTTGTCCCGCCGCGACCCCTCCGGTCGCTCGCGCCACGTCTCGCCGCCGTCCGTGCTGTAGACGAACGCGCCCGCTTCGATTCCCACGTAGAGGCGGTCGGGATCGAACGGGTCGACCTCGAGCCAGCGGACGTGGTGGGTGCTCGGTCGCGGCGGGAAAAACCACTGCGGCTCGGAGGGCAGGTCGTCGACACCCTCGAGTTCGGTCCAGCTATCGCCGCCGTCTTCCGATCGGTAGACGCGGCTGGGTTCGGCCCCCGCGTAGATCACGCTCGAGTCGTGGGGGCTGATCGCGAGCGACATGACGGCTTCGTGGCCCGTAGTTTCCCGACCATCCTCGGGTTCGTTCCCGTCGTGCCTGACGAATCCCGTCTCGAGGCGGTCGAACGACTCGCCGCCGTCGGTGCTGCGAAAGAGCCCGTTCTCGAAGGTTCCGACGAAGACGCGGTCGGGTTCGTCGGCCGACGCAGCGACGCACTCGAGGTCGAACCCCTCGAGTCGGTCGGTGCGTCGCCATCCGTCGGTCGCGCTCTCGACGGGTTCGCTTCCGCCGCCTTCGCTCCTGCCGTCGGTACTGATCTCGTCGCTGGCCCGCTTGCAGACGAGCAGTCGGTCCTGCATCGCCGCGTACGCTCGAGTCATGTGGACGGCTACGGCGGCGAGCGTGAGAAGTGTTCGCCCCTCGTCGGTCGAATCGTTCGTTCGATTCGCCTCGATGAACCGATCGGAGACGACGACCCGGTGAATCGGTACCTCACTCGAAAACAGTGCCACTGATTCAGTCGTCGTCCGTCGGTGCCGTGACCGGTTCGACCCGCTCGCCTCGAGGCCCCTCGAGGTCGACGTCGGGCAACAGGTCGCGCAGATACTGGCCGGTGTAGGAACTCTCGAGTTGGGCGACCTCCTCGGGCGTTCCCGTCGCGACGACTTCACCGCCGTTTTCTCCGCCTTCGGGGCCGAGGTCGATGACGTGGTCGGCGTTTTTCACGAGGTCGAGTTCGTGTTCGATGACGGCGATAGTGTTGCCGTTGTCGGTCAGCCGGTGGAGCACGTCGATGAGTTTGCGCTCGTCCTCGCTGTGCAGGCCGGTCGTCGGCTCGTCGAGCAAGTACAGCGTCTCGCCCGAGTCCTTCTTGCCCAGTTCCTCGGCGAGTTTGATCCGCTGGGCCTCGCCGCCCGACAGCGTCGTCGAGGGCTGGCCGAGTTTCATATAGTCGAGTCCGACGTCTTTCAGCAGTTCGAGTCGGCGCCGGATCTGGCTCGAGGACTCGAAGAAGTCGTAGGCTTCCTCGACGGACATCTCGAGGACGTCCGAGATCGTCTTGCCCTTGTAGGTCACGTCGAGGGTGGCGTCGTTGTACCGGTCGCCGCCACACTCCTCGCAGGGCACGTAGACATCCGAGAGGAAGTTCATCTCGATCTTGACGGTTCCCTGGCCGCCACACTCCTCGCAGCGCCCGCCCTTGACGTTGAAGGAGAACCGTCCCTTCTCGTAGCCGCGCTGTTTCGAGAGCTTGGTCTCGGCGAACAGCTCACGGACGTAGTCGAAGACGTTAGTGTACGTCGCCGGGTTCGATCGCGGCGTCCTCCCGATCGGCGACTGATCGATCAGCCGCACGGTTTCGATCTGATCGAGCCCCTCGAGCGAGTCGTGCTCGCCCGGGATAACGCTCGTGTTGTCGTTCATCTGCCGGGAGAGTCCCTTGTACAGCACGTCGTGCATGAGCGTCGACTTGCCCGAGCCCGAGACGCCGGTGATCGCGGTGAAACAACCGGTCGGGATGTCCACGTCGAGGTCGTCGAGGTTGTGCTGTCTCGCGCCGAGGATCGTGAGCGCGCCGTCGGGCTCGCGGCGCTGTTCGGGAACCGGAATCGCCCGCCGCCCGGAGAGGTAGTCGCCGGTGATCGACTCCTCGCAGTCTTTGAGTTCGTCGACGGGGCCGTTGACGACGACCTCGCCGCCGCGTTTGCCCGGACCGGGGCCCATGTCGATGACGTTGTCCGCCCGGCGCATCGTCTCCTCGTCGTGCTCGACGACGAGCAGGGTGTTGCCGAGGTCGCGAAGCTCTTCTAGGGTGTCGAGCAGCCGGTCGTTGTCCCGCTGGTGGAGGCCGATCGAGGGCTCGTCCAGAACGTAGAGCACGCCGACGAGGCCGGAGCCGATCTGAGTCGCCAGCCGAATGCGCTGGCTCTCGCCGCCCGAGAGCGTCGCGGCTTCCCGATCGAGCGTGAGGTACTCGAGGCCGACCTCGCACATGAACCCGAGCCGGGCGCGGATCTCCTTTAGAATCTCCTCGGCGATGACCTTCTCGCGCTCGGTGAGGTCGGCTTCCATCGACTCGAAGTGGCCGAGCGCGTCGCCGATGCTGGCGGCGTTGATGTCCGTGATCGCCGTGTCGTCGACCAGTACTGCTCGCGAGGCCGCCTTGAGGCGCGTACCGTCACAGGACGGACACTCCGTGGCGCTCATGTAATCCTCGATGTGCTCGCGGGTCGAGTCGGAGTCGGTCTCGACGTAGCGGCGCTCCAAGTTCGGGATGACGCCCTCGAAGCGCTTTTGCTTGCGTCGGGTGCCGTTTTTCGTTCGGCGCTTGAACAGCACCTGCTCGCTCGTTCCGTAGAGAAACGCCTGCCGGATGGACTCGTCTAGCTCCTCGAAGGGGGTCGACAGCGAGACGTCGAAGTGCTCGGCGACCGCGTCGAGGCGCGTCTGGTAGTACGACCGGTTGTAGCTCCAGGGTTCGAAGACGTGTTTCAGGGCCTTGGACTCGTCCTGGACGACGAGGCTCTCGTCGATCTCTTTGGTCTCGCCGAGCCCCTCACACTCCGGGCAGGCTCCGTGGGGCGAGTTAAACGAGAAGCTCCGCGTCTCGATCTCGGGAACGTCGATCCCGCAGTGGGTACACGCCAGATCCTTCGAGAACTCGACGACGAGCCGATCGTCGTCGTCATCGGTCTCCTCGCCCAGCGCGCCGGTCGTACGCGATTCGGAGCCGAGATCGACGTCCGCGGGCCGATCGGGGAGGATGACTTTCATGACGCCGTCGGCCTCGTCGAGGGCCGTCTCGACGCTGTCGATGATCCGCGGCCGATTCTCGGCCGAGACCGAGATCCGGTCGACGATCACGTCGATCGTGTGATCGAAGTTCTCGTCGAGATCCGGGCGATCGAGGCTCAGGTCGTGTTCCTCGCCGTCGACTTCGACCCGTGCGTACCCCTCCGAGACGAGTTCGTCGAACAGGTCCTCGAAGGCCCCCTTCTGGTCGCGCACGACGGGTGCTGCGAGCTTGACTTTCGTCCCCTCGGGAAGCTCGAGGATGCGCTCGACCATGTTCTGGGCGCTCTGTTCGCCGACTTCCCGGCCGCACTCGGGGCAGTGGGGCGTGCCGACGCGAGCGTAGAGAAGGCGAAGATAGTCGTGCAGTTCCGTCACCGTCCCGACCGTCGAACGCGGGTTGTTCGCCGCGTTCTTCTGGTCGATCGAGATCGCCGGCGAGAGACCTTCGACGGTCTCGACCTGTGGTTTGTCCATCTGCCCGAGGAAGTTCCGAGCGTACGCCGAGAGGCTCTCGATGTATCGGCGCTGGCCCTCGGCGTAGACGGTTTCGAACGCGAGGGAGGACTTGCCCGATCCCGAGAGGCCGGTGACGACGGTGAACGACTCGCGGGGAATCGAGACGTCGAGATCCTTGAGGTTGTGTTCCTCAGCACCCCGCACCTCGATGTACTCTTTGCTCATCTAGAGGGTGGCAACCGCCCCAGAAATGAAGGGTTGTCGGTTGCGATATCGCCCGGGGTGAAAGTGAACCTCAGTCCGATCGATTCGATGCCGTTTGCTCGAGTCGGCCGTCGGTCTCGCCGTTCGCGGTTCGACTTACTCGCCCTTCGACTCCGGCGGGGGAACGATCGTCATCGGCGTCGTCGTCCGCTGGGAGAGGCGCTCGGCCGTGCTTCCGAGCAGCGTCTCCGCAATCCCGTCCGCGCTTCCCTGGCCGACGACGAGCAGTTCCGCGTCGATCTCCGCGGCGTACTCGAGAATCGCGTCGCTCGGTTCCCCTCGGAGCACGTCGACGCGGACCTCGAGGTCGTCGGCACCGGCGGCGGCCTCGCGTGTCTCTTCGACCAGGCGACTCGCGGCCTCGTTGAGTTCGTCGACTTCCTCGACGCCGAACGATAGCGGCGAGGACGGTTCGACGACGGTGAGCGCGAAGACGGTCGCGTCGACTGACGTCGCGAGGTCGATCGCGTGCGCTAAGGCGGTCGCCGCGTGGTCGCTGTCGTCGATCGCGACGAGGATGCGGTCGTACATGGTCATGGGAGGTTCGTGGCTGTATCGTTTCCGCCGATCGACATAACGGTGCTGCTCGGACGCGGACGAGGATCGACATAACGGTGCTGCTCGGACGCGGACGAGACTACTGTTCGAACGCGCACGAGACTGCTCGCCTCGCGCGACTCCGCGTCTCGCGCCGCACCGGGATGTGCATTCGAATCTGTTCGCCGCCCGCTCACAGCCATTGCAGGCAACGAACCGAAGCGGATAGCGGCCGTTTACCCCCGCAAAATGAGCGTCCAGCCGCGAGTGCGATCGTGTGACGTACCGATCCCGGACAAGGTACACTCTTTAGCGTTCAGGATAGTCGGGGTAACATGAACGACGAGTACGATGTGGTGATCGCCGGTGCAGGGCCCGCTGGGGGCCAGTGTGCGCGCGATCTCGCGACGCGGGGATACGACGTCGTCGTCCTCGAGACCGAGGCCGAAGACGAGTTCCCGCGTCAGTCGAACAAATCGACCGCGGGAACCTTCCCGTCGATGATGTCCGCGTTCGGCGTTCCGGACGACGTCGTAATGAACTACACCGAGAACGTCGTCCTCGAGTCGCCGACCGACTACTACGTCCGACGACAGCCCGGTGCCGTCCTCGAGTTCGCCGACTTCAAGCGGTTCCTGGTCGCGGACAGCCGCGAGGACGGTGCGGAGTACGTCTTCGACGCCCACGTCACGGAACCGATCATGGAAGACGGCGAGCCGATCGGCGTCCGGTACAACGGCTCCGAAGAGGTCTACGCCGATATCGTGATCGACGCGACGGGCCCGAGCGCGCCCATCGCGAAGAAACTCGGCGTCAGCGACCTAGAGCGGACGAACCACGCGATCGGGATCGAGTACGAACTCGAGGGGATCGAGATCGACCGGCAGGGTTACGCCGACCTGACCGACGCGATGATGCTCCGTCTCGACCACGACCTCGCGCCCGGCGGCTACTCGTGGATCTTCCACACGGGCGCGGACACGGCGAAAGTCGGCATCTGTTACATCCAAAACGAGAGTCACCAGAACTACGCGCGCGACGACTTCAGCGTCGACGACTACCTCCAGCACTGGCTCGAGACCGATCCCCGATTCGCAGACGCCTCGCGCATCGAGGGCAAACAACACCGCGGCTCCGCGCACATCCAGATGCCGGGCCAGCTGTATACGGATCGGTTCATGGCCATCGGCGACACCGTCCCGTCGGTCGACCCACTCTGGGGCGAGGGGATCAACAAGTGCATGCGCTCGGGTCGGGCCGCCGCGACCACGGCCGACGCCTGTCTCAAACACGGCGGTCTCGAACCGACCGCCGAGAACCTCGAGGTCTACGAAACCCTCTGGCACCGGGACGTCGCGCCGAACATGGATTCGCGTCTGTTGATGACCGAACTGCTGTATCTCGCCTCGAACGAGCGGTACGATCGGCTGATGGCCGACCTCTCGCGTCTGGACGACGATACCCTGGCGAGGGCGAACAAGGGAGACAAACGCGCGATCCTCCGACTGCTCGAGCCCGGCGACCTCCCGCTGTTGGCGAAGTTCGCCCGCCAGCGGCTCACCTCGCGCTGAGGGGACTGACAGTCCCGCTCCTTGTAGTTCGATTCACCCGTTCGTTGCGGTTCGATTTATTCGCGCGCTCGAGCGCTCGCTCAAATCCGCTTCGAGTCTCGAGTGCTCACACGTCCTCGGGGAGCCACCCGCCGTCGACTTCGATGTTTTCGCCGCTCACGTACTCGTTTTCGGGATCGAGGAAGAAGTAAAGCGGGCGGATCAGGTCCTCGAAACTCGCCGGTCTCCCCCGCGGTAACTCCTCGGGGAACTCCGCGGAGTTCTCGACGACGTACGGCGAGATGGCGTTGACGGTGATCCCGTCGTCTTGCGTGTCGGCCGCAAGCATCCGGGTGAACTGCAGGACGCCGGTTTTGGCGACGAAGTACGGGAAGTTCTTGGGGTCGACCATCGCCCGATCGCTCGAGGCGTAGCCGAGGTTGACGATGCGGCCGTACCCCGCTTCGCGCATCCCGGGGAGCACGCGCTTCGAACAGAGTGCGGTCCCGTTGAGGTTCGTCTCGAGCACCCGATTCCACGTCTCGAGGTCGATCGATTCCCAGTGTTCCGGCGCGAAGTCGCCGACGTTGTTGACGAGCACGTCGACGGTGCCGAGTTCGGATTCGACCGCTGATACCAGGTCGTCGACCGAGTCGGGGTCGGTAACGTCGCCCTGCACCGTCGTCGAGTCGGGCGCGCCGCGTTCGCGGGCGGCGGCCGCGACCTCGCGAGCCTCCTCGGCGCTCGTGTGGTAGTGAACGGCGACTCTGGCACCGCACTCGGCCGTCGAAAGCAGGAGTTCTCGCCCGATGCCGCGCCCGCTCCCGGTGACGAGAACCACCTGCCCCGTGAGGTCTGGTCCGTCCATACGCTCCGTCTGGGCCCCGCGGGGTTATGTGTATTGAACGTCAGTTCGTCGATCACCGGCGCTCTCGAGCGGTTCGGGACTCGCGGATAGTTCGGTACTTACGGGTGGTTCGGTACCGAGCGGTTGGTACTCGAGGTTCAGTTAACGTTTAAGCGGGTGGGGTGAGTTGTCGGTGGTATGTCGCTCGATACGATTTTACTGGCCGTCGGACCGACCGACTCTGACCGAATCGACGCCCTCGCGCAGGCAGTCGTCGAGGTTGCCGCGCCGACGGGCGCGACCGTCGTGCTCGCTCACGTCTTCACGTCCGACGAGTACGCGGAGGTCTGCGATCGGCTCGACTTCGACCAGCAACGCGACGACTTCCACGCGAACGACGTCGCGAACCACCACGCGACGATCCGCGAACTCGAGAAGGCGCTCGACGAACACGACGTTTCCTACGATATTCGCGGAGCAGTCGGCGATCACGGCGAGACGATCGTCGATCTCGCGGAGACGACCGACGCCGACCGGGTCGTCGTCGGTGGGCGAAAGCGGTCGCCGGCGGGCAAGGCGGTGTTCGGCTCGACCGCACAGGACATCCTGCTGTCGTCGCCCGCGCCCGTCACGTTCGTCCGGAACGATAGCTAACCGCTCGAGCGAGTAGTCTCCGTTTCCGAGACTATCCGTGAGAGGTCGCTTCGCCGCGACTCGGGTACTGTCACAGAACCGTGTCACGTGTTAACTCCAATTCGAGTAAACTGGCAACTTAAGTAACGCCGCGGTCGTCCTTACGATAGGAATGGTCTACTACGCGGGCGTCGATCTCGGCGCGACGAACGTGCGCGCGGTCGTCGCTACGGATGACGGGACGATCATCGGTCGGAGCGAAAACGGGACCCCACGGGGCCCGACCGGGATCGACGTCACCGAAGGTATCCTTGCGACTGTCCGAACGGCGTGTGACGAGGCGGGAATCGGTCCGGAACAGGTCGTGGCCGCCGGCATCGGCTCGATCGGGCCGTTCGACCTCGCGGAGGGGGCGGTCATCGATCCGGCGAACCTCCCGGATACCATCGATCGCATCCCCCTGACGGGCCCGATCTCAAAGCTCCTCGAGACGGACGAGGTCCACCTCCACAACGACACCGCGGCGGGGGTCATCGGCGAGCGCTTCCACGCGGATCGCAACCCCGACGACATGGTCTACATCACTATTTCGTCGGGGATCGGAGCCGGCGTCTGCTGCGACGGCGAAATACTGCAGGGGTGGGACGGCAACGTCGGCGAGATCGGCCACTGCGTCGTCGACCCGCGAGAGCGACTCACCTGCGGGTGCGGTCACGACGGCCACTGGGAGGCCTACTGTTCGGGGAACGCGATCCCGCAGTTCACGCGGCTGCTCGCCGAAGACGATCCGACGATTTCGACCGACCTGCCGCTTGAGGACCCCGACTTCTCCGCGAAAGACGTCTTCGATCTGGCCGGCGAGGACGAACTGGCCGACTACGCCATCGACCAGATGGCCCACTGGAACGCCCTGGGCGTGACGAACATCATCCACTCGTTCGCGCCACTGCTGGTCTCCTTCGGCGGCGCGGTCGCGTTGCACAACGAGGAACTGGTGGTCGACCCGATCCGCGAGCGGGTCTCGGAGATGGTAATGACGAACGTCCCCGAGATTCGCGTCACCGACCACGGCGACGACGTGGTCGTCGAGGGAGCGATCGCGAGCGCGCTCACGGGCGGCACCGGCGACCGGCGACGCCTCGAGAACTAGCTCGCCAGTACGACTCCAACCCAGCGGGCGGCGAGACGCTGCATTATTGGTCGCTGCGGTCACAGATACGATCATGCGACGACGAGCCGTTCTCCGGGCGACCGGGGGAGCGTCCCTCTCGCTGGGTGTCGCCGGCTGTTTGTTCGATTCCGACTCCGAGGAGCCCACGGGTTCCTACGAGCCGCTGGACCGGGTTTCGCTCGAGGGAGCCGCGGAAGCGGTCGTCGGCGACGACGGCGAGACGGCGTACGTGGCCGGCGTCGACGGCTTCGCTGCCGTGGACGTGTCCGATCCCGAGGAACTGTCGGTGCTGGCCGAGCCGAAGAACTTACTCGAGGACGAGGGCGCGGGCGACGCCGCGGGCGAACGGTTTCTCGACATCCTCGACGTGAAAGTGAGCGACGATCGGCTGGTCGTTGCAGGACCGGCCAACGACCTCAGCGGGGTGTTTCACGGATTCTTAGTGTACGACGTGAGCGACCCCGCCGAACCAGTTCTGGCTGCCGAGCCGTACGAGACGGACTATCATATCCACAACTGCTTTCTCGACGGCGACGTGCTCTACGTGGCCGCGAACGACGTTACGAGCGATACCGGAGCGGCCGATACAGACGGCACCGCGACCGACGCAGACGCCGGTTCGACCGCAGCGGCGCCGGCAAACCCGCTCGTCGTCTTCGATATCTCGGGCGGCGAAATAGAGGAACTCACCCGGTGGTCGCTGCTCGAGTACGAACCCGCGTGGGCGGACGTCGACTGGCTGTTGCGGTATCTCCACGACGTTACCGTCACCGACGATATCGCGGCACTTTCGTACTGGAACGCGGGCACCTACCTGCTCGACGTGAGCGATCCGTCCGATCCGCGAGTGCTCACGCGCTTCCTCGAAACCGACCTCGAGACCCAACGCGAGTACGAGACGGATTTCGAGGTTCGGGACGCGCAGTTCGGCCTGCCAGGCAACGACCACTTCGCCGCGCTCGACGACGCCGGCGACGTCCTCGCGATCGGCCGCGAGAGCTGGGAGACCGACCTCGAGACGGCGACCGGCCCCGGCGGCATCGAGCTCTACGATTTCACCGATCCGACCGAGCCGGTCCACCGGTCGACGATCGACGCCCCGGCGGGCTACGACGGCACGTACGACGGCGAACTCTGGACGACGTCGCACAACTTCGAGCTTCGAGACGGCAACCTCTACTCGTCGTGGTACGGGGGCGGCGTGAAGGTCCACGACATCTCGGACCTCGAGTCGCCGACGGAACTCGCCTGGTGGCGCGAGCCGACGACCGCGTCGTTCTGGACGGCGCGCGTGATCGACCCCAGAGAGGCGTTCCTCGCGAGTAGCACGGCCTACACGAGTGCGGCCGAGCCGGAAAACGCGCTGTATACGTTCCCGATCGAATCCGGCGAGCAGCCCGACCCGCCGTCGCTGACCAATCCGAGTCTCTTTCAGTGAGCCGACCCGTCGCTTCTCGAAACCCTCACGATCGTTCGGACGCAGCGGAACGTATTCTTTCCTCGAGACGCTAGATGCGCCAATGAGTGACTCCCAGACGGAACAGCCGCTCCGCGAGCGCGTCGAACGGTGGCTCGCACGCGAGATGCCGATCATCCAGATGCACGGCGGTACCAGCGCGGTTCGGACCGCGGACCCGGACACCGGCGAGGTCGTCATCGAACTCGGCGGGGGCTGTAGCGGCTGCTCGGTGAGCGATATCACGACGGGCAACATCGAGGCCGAACTCCTCACGTGGGACGAGATCGAGGACATCACCGTCCGCGTCCCCGACGCTCGAGACCAGCTCGGCGGTCCCGATCAGGCCGAATCGATCATGGGAATCGACCGGACCGAAGGCGGCCGGGGCGACTGGGGATCGTCGAACCCCGGAAAAGACCATCTGTAGCCGCCCGTGTTCGGCTTATCTGGATCGTCCGTACTCGGCACTTCTGTAGTCTCCCGTATTCGGCGTTCGATCGCGTGTGGTAGCCGTTGGCGGGGGCGGACAGTTTTGGGAACGACTATACGTTTTTACCCGCCCATTACTCAGATAGTGACTATGACGACGTGTAGACGCCTGCGGGGAGGTGTCGACCATGGGTGATTCGCCCACCCCCGACGGCGCAGGACCCGGATCCAGCACAGTAGACGAAACGCAGTCCAGCGAGCCCAGCTCCGACGGCGGGCTTCGCGCGTACACCGTCCGCCTCGAGCTCGTCGACGAGCCCGGCGAGTTGCTCCGCGCGCTCGCGCCGATCTCCGAAAACGGCGGCAACCTCCTGAGTATTCACCACGAGCGCGGGAACATAACCCCGCGCGGACACATTCCCGTCGAAGTCGACCTCGAGTGTCCGCCGGACCGGTTCGCTGACATCGTCGAATCCCTCCGCGAGGGCGGCGTCAACGTCATCCAGGCCGGAGCGGAACGGTACGGCGGCGAGGTGTCGGTCGTCCTCGTCGGCCACGTCGTCGATACCGACCTCTCCGAGACGCTCTCTGCAATCGAAACCGAAGCGAACGCCGTCGTTCTCGACCTCTCGCTGGCCGCCCCGGACGGAACGAAGGGGATCGCCAGCGCGCGCCTTCGACTCGCTATCGACACCGGCCGCGCCGAGGAGGTACTCGCGTCGATCCGATCGATCGGCGCGGAGAAGGATCTCACCGTCGTCGAACCGCTCCCCGGAGGTGAGGCCTGATGCGACTCGCCGTGTTGGGTGCCGGCTCCGTCGGCACCTCCGTCGTGAACCTCGCGAGCGAGTACGGCCACGAGGTCGTCGCGCTCGCCGACTCGAGCTCCGCGACCGTCGACCCGACGGGTATCGATATTGAGGCCGTCCTCGAGCGCAAGGCGGGCGACGACCCCGTCGGCGACCGCGAGCCGGACGCCGCGTTCGACGCCGACTACGACGTGCTCGTCGAAGCGACCCCGACGACCCTCGGTGACGCGGAACCCGGTTTCACGCACGCGAAACGTGCGCTTGAGGCCGACCGACACGTCGTCCTCGCGAACAAGGGTCCGGTCGCCGAACGCTACGAAGAGATTCAGGCCCTCGCCGCGGACAGTGCGGGATCGATCCGGTTCGAGGCGACCGTCGGCGGCGCGATTCCGGTCCTCTCGACGATCGAGGATTGCACCCCCAACGCGGTCTCCGCCGTCCGCGGCGTCCTCAACGGCACCGCGAACTTCATCCTCACGCGGATGGCCGCCGAGGGGCTCGACTACGAACACGTCCTGACCGAGGCCCAGGATCTGGGCGTCGCCGAAGCCGACCCGACCTTCGACGTCGACGGCACCGACGCGGCGCTCAAGTTCGTCATCCTCGCGAACGTCCTGAACGACGGCGGCTTCTCGCTCGAGGACGCCGACGTCGACGGAATCCAGAACATCCCCGGCAGCGCGCTGGAACTCGCCGCGGAGGACGGCCGAACCATCCGGCTGATCGGTGAAGCTTCCCGTGAGAGCGTCCGCGTCGGGCCGCGGCTCGTGCCCGAACACGGCGCGCTCGCCGTGACCGGCACGCAGAACATCGTCGAGATCGAGACGCGCCACGCGGGTTCGCTCGCCTCGAGCGGTCGCGGCGCGGGTGGCCCAGAGACGGCGACGGCCGTGCTTTCGGACGTCGGTCGACTCCCCGAACTATAGCCGGGTCGCCGTTTCCGCGGTCTTCGGAACCGCGGTTCTTCGGTTCGGTTCGGTTCGTTTTCGGCGTGTGTTCAGATCGTCAAGCGACGGCGTTGTCGCCGACGGTTCGGCGTCCGTTCGCCACCGCCGTCTTCGTGTGAACGTAGCGCAAACCGACAGACGGAACGGGGGTGGTTCGAATACGCTTTCGAAATGGTTTTAACCGCTACTGCCAAAAGAGACCGATATAAGCGCCTTGCGCGTGAGCTACAACAATGAGCGAAGACAAACCGCACCAGAACTTGGCCATCATCGGCCACGTTGACCACGGGAAGAGCACGCTCGTGGGACGACTCCTCTACGAGACGGGGAGCGTACCCGAGCACGTCATCGAACAGCACCGCGAAGAAGCCGAAGAGAAGGGCAAGGGCGGATTCGAGTTCGCCTACGTCATGGACAACCTCGCCGAAGAGCGAGAGCGTGGTGTCACCATCGACATCGCCCACCAGGAGTTCGACACCGATCAGTACTACTTCACGATCGTCGATACGCCTGGCCACCGGGACTTCGTCAAGAACATGATCACCGGCGCGTCCCAGGCGGACCACGCGGTCCTCGTCGTCGCGGCAGACGACGGCGTCGCTCCGCAGACCCAGGAGCACGTCTTCCTCTCGCGGACGCTCGGTATCGAGAAACTGATCGTCGGCGTCAACAAGATGGACATCGTCGACTACTCCGAAGACGACTACAACGACGTGGTCGAGGAAGTCAACAAACTCCTCGATCAGGTCAACTTCGAAGTCGACGACAACTCGTTCATCCCGATCTCGGCCTTCGAGGGCGACAACATCGCCGAGACCTCGGACAACACGCCGTGGTACGACGGCCGTTCGCTCCTCGAGACGCTCAACGACCTGCCGGAGTCCGAGCCGCCGACGGACGCGCCGCTTCGACTCCCGATTCAGGACGTTTACACCATCTCCGGTATCGGTACCGTCCCAGTCGGACGTATCGAGACGGGTGTCATGAACGTCGGCGACAACGTCTCCTTCCAGCCCAGCGACGTGGGCGGCGAAGTCAAGACGATCGAGATGCACCACGAAGAGGTGCCAAAAGCCGAGCCCGGTGACAACGTCGGATTCAACGTCCGCGGCATCGGCAAGGACGACATCCGCCGCGGTGACGTCTGTGGCCCGGCCGACGACCCACCGAGCGTCGCCGAGACGTTCCAGGCGCAGGTCGTCGTCATGCAACACCCCTCCGTCATTACGGCGGGATACACCCCGGTCTTCCACGCACACACCGCACAGGTCGCGTGTACGATCGAGTCCATCGACAAGAAAATCGACTCGTCCTCCGGCGAGGTCGCCGACGAAGACCCCGACTTCATCCAGTCGGGCGATGCCGCGATCGTGACGATCCGGCCACAGAAGCCACTCAGCATCGAGCCATCGAGCGAGATTCCAGAGCTCGGAAGCTTCGCCATCCGCGACATGGGCCAGACCATCGCGGCAGGAAAGGTTCTCGAGGTCGACGAGAAGTAACATAGATGCAACAGGCACGCGTTCGACTCGCGGGCACGAGTCCAGAAGACCTAGACGACATCTGTGACGACGTCCGCGAGATTGCGAACAACACCGGCGTCAACCTCAGTGGACCGATTCCACTGCCGACGAAGACCCTCGAGATCCCGACCCGAAAGTCCCCCGACGGCGAGGGGACCGCGACGTGGGAGCACTGGGAGATGCGCGTCCACAAGCGCCTGATCGATCTGGACGCCGACGAACGCGCACTCCGTCAGCTCATGCGCATTCAGGTGCCAAACGACGTTTCGATCGAGATCGTCCTCGAAGACTAACTCGGAATCGATTCGGGACGCGTTTTTCACCGCCGTCGCACGTTCGGAGTGCACACTTTTGTATTTCGCTGCCGGAGTACACGTATGTCGACTCGCTCGGGAACCGAGAGTCCGATCCTCGAGTTACTCGTCGTCTTCGTGCTCGTGTTCGTCGTGCAGTTTTTGACCTCGATTCTCGGCCTAATGGGCGGCCTGTTCGTTCTCGCCGCGCCGCTGTCGAATGACCCGTGGACGATCGTCACCAGCGTCTACGCCCACGACGGCGTCGGCCACCTGCTCTCGAACTCGATCGCGCTCGTCCTGTTCGGCTGGCCGGTCGCTCGAGCGACGAGTCGCCTGCGATTTCACGCCTTCTTCTTGCTCACGGGCGCCATCGCCGGCGTCTCACAGGTTCTGGTCCTGTCGGGCTTGGGCTCGGGCGGGGCAACTCCGGGCGTACTTGGGGCGAGCGGTGCCGTGTTCGCTCTGCTTGGCTATCTCCTGGCCGGCAACCGGCTCTCGAGCGGCGTCGCATCGGTGATCGACGTTCCCGACTGGGTGACCTACGCCGTCTTCTTCGTGGTCGCCGTCGTCGTCACGCTCACGACGTTCGCACCGGGCGTCGCACTGGTCGCACACTTCACCGGGCTCTTGCTCGGGTTGCTCGCGGGGCGCGCTCGAGTCCTGCACGTCGAATCGTCGACCCAGCGCGATCGACCGTCGCTGTAGCCGCGGGCTCGAGCGTCCTCGAAACACAAGCCTCAAATAGAAACCGGAGTTAGGTGTGTTCGAGGGCTCGTAGATCAGTGGTAGATCGCTTCCTTCGCAAGGAAGAGGCCCTGGGTTCAAATCCCAGCGAGTCCATCGGATTGTTGTCACGTTTCGAATTGTTCCGATAGTCGCTACCTTAGCGGCTAAGTCAGAATTATGCACTTGCCCTTCGAGTGTAGAAACCCCCCTTCAGAATCGAGTGATTGACGGGACGGGATTCACCCCCGCGCCGTTTGGCGATTTCACCGAAGGAAATTCGGGGTGTTCGGCGTGACGGTCGCACCATGGCCGTCTGTTAACGAATCGACCTGTCAGAATTGCGGATCACACGTGACGGATCGGTTCGGCCGGGTGTTCGGCGACGAGAACGACCGAGCCCATCGCTGTGGAAACTGCGATTCTTACCGACGACTGAGCCGGGGGTCCGCCGCCGGTCTCGAGGTTCGGGTTCCCGATTGCGAAAACGGAGGTCGATTCGAGGTGATGACGATCACAATATTTGGACCGACGGCGGCACATCCTCGAACGTTACCGATCATTTGGCGGCTCGGCATCATCTGAGAGAAAGATGCTGTCTTGGTCTGGATCGAAGTAGACTTCCAGCGCCCGTAGAGCGCCTGCGTAGGCGGAAACCATTACAAATATGAAACCAATTAAGATTAAAAGGGCAACTCCGAATATCCTTCTAATTTAGAAACTCCTCTCAATTAACAAATAAATTTCGGTACATTCGTACAGCTACTGGTCGATTTAGGGGTGATCGGGATGTCTGAGCAAGCCTCGCTATTCGACTTCGAGCGCGACGACCTCACCAACGAGCAGCGCCAGGAGATCGCCGAGACACTCAGCACTCGAGTCGTCAGCTTCGAAGCCGAGCAATCGGTGACCATCGATCGAGATTAGTAGTGTTGGTAATACGATTTCTTTATCTATGGATGGCCGTGAAAATCACGGTAAGTATAGAATCTGTTTCGATCACTCGTAGGAATGGCCGTCGCTAATTGGCGGTGCCCCCATACCGATTACGACGACTGGATCCTCACTTTCGGCTGGGTTAAAGGCGCGATGTGCGCTCTCAGGCTCTGCGATGAAGAATTGTCCCTGTTTGGCGGCGTACTCTTTGTCAGGAGTTTCTACGTGCAGTCGGCCGCTGACGACATAGAACGCTTCCTCTTGGCGGTCGTGGTAGTGGAGGCCGCTCAATGGGATCTCCTCGTCCGGTTGTACACGATACAGTCTTAGTCCCATCTCGTTCATACCTGCGGCCTCACTGACGTAGTGCATCTCTGACGGTCTATCCGGAACAGGGTCTAAGTCGTCTGGATCAATTACATGGTATCCCATGTGTCCCACTATGTAGGTGTTGTTAAATAATTCAATGAGATTATACTGTTCAGTACGCACACGTAGTTACCGAATCGCACTTTTCAGTTACACACTCCAAACTGGATGAAAAAACCGCGCTACTATCTACTGTCAGAACACGTCTTCGATCGAGATTTTTGTCTGCTTGGTGTCGCGGTGATCGCCGCCGCCGTGCCAGCGCAACGTGGGAAGCCTGGATGCAGAAATCGACGTCGTTTTCAGAATCTACGTTCCCCGGCCGCGCTTTCGATAGACAGCGAAGCCGTACCTCCCGCCGTTCCGCTGTAACTTGCCGTGATATCGCTTGTAGACCTTAAAATTCCCCGACTGCCCGTCAGCGTGTTTGTATTTCGTGGCCTTGAACTCCCACGGGACGCCGTTCTTGAGACCGTCGTACCAGCTCGTATCGATCCGATTGCCGTTCTCGTCGACGAGATCGACGCGATACTTTTCCGCCAGGTAGTATTCGCACGCGGTTCCGTACTTGTTGGCCTTGTGCGACGGCATTTCAAGCGATCCCCACAACGCGCGCGCCGCGATTTTTTCGAAATCGCCTCCCAAAAACTTACATTTTTTGGGTATTCGTACGCGCCTTGAGCGCCGAGATATATAAACCCCGCTGGCACAGAGCCGCTACGCCCACGGTCCGCTTCGCTCCCGACAGGGAGCAAGCGCGGTGGGCTTTGGGCTTGACAGTCACTAAAGGGGGGTCGGTTGCGCTTTACAGCTTCACAACCCGACGCTCTCATGCGATCACCTGTTCTACGGTGTCAACCCATTCGCGCTTCTCGCCACCCTCATCGATCTCTTTCCACCAGTTTGAGACGGTAGCGTGACTATACGGCACGAATTCGGCGGTTTCGCGGGCCGACATTCCCTGTTCCCGACATGCTTCCATCGTCCATGCAGCGACCGTTTTCACGTCCTCCTCGGCGATTGCAGGACCATCTTTCTCGTCACCGGACGGTGCCCGCCAGGACCAGTCGGCTTCGTCGTTCGTGTGCGGTTCGAAATCCGCCGGAGGAATCCCTTTCAGTGGTCGCGGATCGACATCACGAAGCTTTCCGCCGGAAATCCGCTCTGCGACGAGTGCTTTCCCCTTGTCGTTCCGATCGGGCTTTTTCAGGATCGTACCGGCGCCAGAGCAGTGGATGAATCGAACTCTCGTCATGGCCGATGTAGATGAGTGCGCCGTTGTACTTGCGGATCTTGAACACCAGCGGTCCCATCAGCTTACGGACTAACTGCCCGTCCTCGCCGGTCCCGCTCGCGTTCGTCGAGAATTCGTCGCCGATGAACAGCTTCGGCTGTTGTGGGTTTTCAACTGGGTTTCCGTCCTGACCAACCCACTCCTCGAGCAGCGGGTAGTGCGGAATCCAGCCGTCCTCGAGGTCGCCGTTGTCGCGCACCCAGTCGTCATTTCGCGGGAGCGTGCGAATGTTCGATGCGATTTTCATGTTGCCGTCGACCCACCGATCACGCAGCTGCGCCAGGAGGCAAGCGAGGTTCGTTTTCCCAGCTCCCATTTCGCCGAGCAGCACGATCACCGGGGCCGGGCCGGCCACGATCTCCTGTAGCCTGGTAATCGCTTTGATCCCCGAGAGGTCCGCCTCTTGCGCCGGGTCGCCGAGGTAGTGTTTCAGCGTGAGCGTATCGCCGTTCTCGAGCGCGGTCCGGGACGTGTCGCTCCCTTCACCTTTCAGGATCTGCCGGTTCTTCCCCACGTCCATGTACGTCGCCGCCGCTTTCGAATCCCAGCGGTCGGGATCGTGATGGAGCGCGCGCATGGTCATCTGGCGGTCGATTTGCTCATCACGGACGAATCCGGTGTGCGGTAGCGCCTCGTCCGGGTCACGCGCCAGTTTGCCGTCCTGCCACTCCCGAAAGCCGCCGACCGTGTAGTTGTCCTGTTCGTTCGTCCCGCCGTCGGTCATGAGACGCTTCCCGTTCTTCCGATACTCGTGTCTATCCATGTCGTTCACCTCCGTCTGTCGCCGCCTGTGCAGCCTGCTCTTGGGTCGCAGGCGGGCCGCCAGTTGTGTCGATACCGTGCCCGTCGGCGTACTCCTCGACGTAGCGAGACACGTCTTGGATGTTCTCTGTCGCGTTGTTCTCCGCGTCCTCTCTCGCAGATTCGAATCGGGACTTCACCGCCGTTCGTGGGTTCATCAATCCGCGCTCGTCGGCCTCGACTTCCTCGTTCACCACGTCCTTCTGGATCTGCAGTCCCATCTTGCTGATTCGGCCGCGCATTCGGTTCGACGCCAGGAACTCTTCAACGAGATCGCCGTGGATGTCCTCGAGCATCGCTTTGATCGTGATGAGTTTCGAATCCGATAGCTGCGAGAAATAGCAGCCTCGAACCACTAACTGACCGATATCCGTCTGATGTTCGAATTCGCGTACTTCGAACGCCGCGCCGTCGTTCACCGTGAACGGACTCGGACCATCAACCTGTTTTTCCTGCCAGACCGACGGCTCGACGTAGTATTTCTCTCTAACATCGGTCACGCCGTTGATGTGGTGGACTGTGACCATCCGTTTCTGCCGAAGCTTCCGAACGCCGGTCACGAAAATGCCGAACAGCGGCGGGCCGAACAACAGGAGTGCGGCCAGAATCCCCTGCGTGACCGGCGGAACGCTCGGTAACGACGGTTGCCAGAGCCACAAGCCCATGCCCAAGGAGAAGAACACTCCTAACGCCAGAATCTGCCCCTCGGCGAGTAGGTACGTGAGTCGGCCGCCCCATCCGTCGTAGGTGTCGCTCGTGTCGCTCATGCTTTGACCACTCCGCTATCCTCTCTGTAGACGACGTACGCCGCTGCAGCGCCCGCCAGTCCGGTCGTCATCCCAATCCCCCAGAACAACCCAGATATCCCACCGAAGTACTGTAGCGGGTCGTCTGGCTCCTCCTCTTCCATCTTGCTCGAGAGTCGGACCGACGCGCCGTCGATGTTGACCGTCACTGAGTGCGCTCCTCTGAACGTCTCCACGGGCATCGTGACGACGTGCGTGCCCGACTCGAGCGATGTTTGGGAGGTCGGGGGCCGAACCGCACCTTCCTCGCCGAAGCCGGCCACGGAGTCCACAACGACCACATCAACCGGCCGCTCGGTCGTGATCGCTATCTGCATCGTTCCATCCTCGAAGCCCCAGCCGATGAGTTCCGTCCACTCGCCGAATTGGATCGTCCGGTTCTGTTCCTGCACGATCGCCGCGCTCTCGATCGCGGCCGATTCGTTCGCGATCGCGGCGGCCGTCCCCGTCGCGCCGATCCCGCGCAGAACGTTGCGCTGACTCGCTCGCGTTTCCAGCATTTCGTTCAGTGCTCGCTTCTCGATACTCTCCGTTTCCGTGGGCTGTGGGCTCTCTATTGACATATCTGCATTCTCCCCCCGACCGCGTGCGTTCGTGGACTGTGCGACTCGTCGGTTTGTTTGTCCGAAAATGTCGAATTCATGTGTCTCAGAACCTATATCGGTAAGCCAGAAGGTAGAATCCCGCGCCGTTCAGCATCACGATGAAGAAACCGAGCCACCAATATGACTCAATCGCGCTCGAAATCGCCGGCACGAGCGCTGAGAGGATTAGGATGGCCGCCATCGCCGCGACAACAGCCGTTTCCTCGTCGCTGAAGTCGTCGAACTGGTTCTCGTTCGTCGACCACGCCGTCACCACCACGATCAGCGAAATCACGAACGCCCAGGTGAACTCGGTGCCCTGCGCCGAGTAGATCGCGTCGGACATCGCCCACGCGATCGGTGCATCAATCGAGACCGTTCCGAGGCCGCTCAACACGAGTGTTGCAGCAACGAAAACGGGCGCGAGAATCGAGTCTATGAGGTCTATACCGTGTTTCGATCGAATGTTTGTCGGCATTACACCGGACAGGCCTGAAGTTGCCATACCTCGAAGCCGTCAGCATGGGGGGTCGAAAAGCTACGGAAAACCAAGGGTTCCCCCAGAGTGTCACCCCCAGTTTCCCCTACCTTTATACTAGGGGAAGTTGCGAGCGACGGTATGGCATTGAACAAACTCAGAGAATTAGACGACTATTCCTACGGCGTGACCGTGCCAAAAGACGACCTTCGAATTGATGGCATCCTCGACGAAAATAGCAATCTCAAGGATGACCATCACTTTCACGTTCAGCGTACAGGGGAAGGAAAATGGTCGGTAGAATTGGTAGATGATCTTGGATAACGATCTATTTTAGATACGTCTTTCAAGAAACCGGGGTCACGAAAAATGGAACTGTTCCGCGATTCGCTACCGATTTAGAGACTGATCGCGTCGGACGTCAGCGTCGACGGTGCCATCAGCACTTCGGTCGTCTGAGCGTTATCTGCGGTCACGATCGAGAACTCTGCGGAGCCACCTGCTGGGATCGGCGTGAAGTCCTCGTTGTTGCCACCGTTCAATTCGAGTTCGATCTGGTAGCGATCGTCCGAGGTGAGCACGGCGTCGTCGAGTTCGCCCTCAGCGAGACTGTCGCCTTCGAGGTTCTCGATGTCGAGATGCTCGAGGTTGGCAGCCTGGCCGCGCTGCGTCTCTTCACCGACGTACTCGAACGTCGCTGCCTCGAGGTCGACGGCGTCTGCACCGGGACCGAGCGAGACCATCAGCGAAGCGCTCTCGATGTAGTCACCAGTTCCGGTGTCAGTGTTGTAGTCTGCACCGTGAACGAGGTCGATGCCACCCTCGCTGTCTTCGACGACATTAATTCCGTTCTGGATGGCACGGGCATCGAGTTCGATAGTTGCAGTTTCCGTGCTTTCGAAGTCATCCGATTCAACATCCACGGACACTTCGTTATTGCCGGATGATAGGTCATTTCCGGAGAAATCAGCATCCAGATGAGGCGTACCACTGGCAATGTCATTCGTATCCCAGTTCACGTCAACATCAGTCAGTGATCCAATGTCGTCGTAGAACGTTACTGTGGTGTCAGAATTCACGTTGAAATTCAATGGACTAGAGATGGAAAGTGACGAATCAGAGCCAGAATTGAACGTGTATTCATCTTGAATCTCAAGAACACCATCCGCATTCACGTAGCTTTCGTGAACGTTAAGAGTATCAGATGGAGAATCTTGAGCGTCATCAACAACGACTTCTAATTGGTCAACATCAGAGAGATCTGTTTCCGTTAATTCGCCCTCAAGGGTCGAAATATCACCCGCACTTGCCAGTTCATTGCCGTCAGCAAGTACTGTGATAGTGTTTGCATCTCCCCAATTTGCAGCTCCTTCCTGGCCAAATGTGATGTCAACACTTGTGAGGACTTCACCGTTGCCACCTACTTGACCCGTCGCGGACTCAATCTCAACGACGTTCGAAACCTGTGCTGTACTTTCTTGACCCGTTGCCTCTGCCTGGGACTGCAGAAGACCGGCGGTGTTGATCAGTACACCTGCCGCAATCGCTGCGACAAGCACCATCGCGATGAACACGATGAGCGTACCGATACCCACCTGACCGCGCTCTTCTTCGTCTGTAATTCGTTCAAACATGTGTGATTACACGCCGAGCACCCACCAGAAACGAAGTTTCTGTGATATGCCGGACGTGTTTCGGCTTTCCGAGTATTATCTAATAAATATTCTTGCCGATTGATGGGTGGGCATAAGTGTATTGGCCGAACCTATTTCGGCCACAAGACTAATTTGTGGAAGCAGAGAAAAAGTACGTGAAGGCCTCATTCGTCAGTGATCCTTCGAACACATTGTGTCTGGCTGGAAATCCACCCAGTCCAGTACCACCCACCTAAACTCTTGACACGCAGCAATTGCTATCAAATTGGGTAGAGGTTACTTTTCTTCGAGATCGTCCGCATCTAACTCTCCCTCGAGATACGCACGACCGCAATCAGTGATCTGATAAAGACCGCGATCCTTGTCATAATATTCTACAAGATCCGATTGCTCTAACGCCCTTAGACGCCGTCTCACGTGAGATATCTTGTAATCGAGATTCGCCTCTACAGTGGATGGATTAGCAATAATTGAGCGATTCCCCTCGTTCAGCAAAAACTCGAGAATCGCATCGTCTGCTCTCGTCATCCAATCCACCCGTGGTCGTCGCATTGAGTCGGAATCACTCAGAACACCATGTTAGAACACTCGGTTCGATGGTATTAGTTCCTTGTTTGGCTCCTTGTAGAGCGGTGTTTGATGCACTAGTTCTAAGTACCCCCCGTTCATTGGGACCGGATAACGGAAGTCAGACGGACCCGCCGCTGCTCGGCCGGGTCCTCGAGAAAACGCGGACCCGGTGTTTGGGCACCGGCCCGCCTGGCCTCCGTAACCAACCTACGGAAGCATGCAATCGCACAACGCAACGGGGGATAAACCCCCCGAAAGACCGACGTATCGGATTCAACGAGACTTTGGAATAGTTTCACTTCCAGCCCGCGCTTTTGGCTCCCCGTTTTTATACCCCGGCGAGACGCCCGAGGTGATGCCTGCCAGCAAAGAAGAGATTCGACTGTCGAACCGGACTGACCGCTGGCGGTTCATGTGCCCGAACGGTCATCGTTCCTGGGAGCCCACGAATAACCATTTCTGGTGTCAGCAGTGTGCGCGCTCATACGATGAGGACGTTGAACCGGAGTTCGACGCGCTTCACGATCTGAAGACCGGGGAAGAAATCCATCGCGACGAGCTGGTGTTGCGCCAGGGCAACACGCTCGAAGTTCGGGGGAAAGCGTGAGCGAGGACCTGCAACCACTTCCCCCGAAAGAGGGTGTCGATCGGTTCCTCGAGCACCGCGCCCCGAGTATCCGTGAGTCCTCGATGCAGAACGCACGGCACCGTCTGTCGGTGTTCCTCGAGTGGTGTGGTGAGAACGATGTTGACGACTTGAACGACCTTACTGGCCGTGATCTGTTGGCGTTCGTGGCCTGGCGTCAGGGTGACGTTGCGGCGATCACGTTGCAAAAGCAATTGAGTAGCGTTCGGATGGCTCTCCGTTGGTGGGCCGATATAGAGGGTGTCGAGGAAGGTCTCGCTGAAAAATTGCACTCACCGGATCTACCGGA
The DNA here is from genome assembly GCF_900116205.1 of Halostagnicola kamekurae. Classification (NCBI taxonomy): domain Archaea; kingdom Methanobacteriati; phylum Methanobacteriota; class Halobacteria; order Halobacteriales; family Natrialbaceae; genus Halostagnicola; species Halostagnicola kamekurae. The sequence goes on from NZ_FOZS01000001.1 coordinate 534,287, forward strand.
CGGAGCCGAGTCGAAGGATGTGTTCCTCGAGGCCGATCGCGCGAAGCGAGCGCTCCGATACTACGATCGCCACCACTACGCGAGCCGGGATCACGCACTGATCGCTTTGATCTGGCGGACGGGAATGCGACGGGGTGCGGTACGTGGGCTCGATGTTGACGATCTCGATAGTGACGATCAGGCGATTCGAGTCGAGCACCGCCCCCATACGGGAACACCGCTCAAAAACGGCGATGGCGGAAACCGCTGGGTCTACCTTGGACCACGTTGGTTCACGATTCTCGATGATTTCGTGGCGAACCCCGATCGGAAAAACGTTCGCGACGAGCACGGTCGCCGACCGCTGTTCACGACTCGGCAGGACACCCGCCCTACCGGCCACTCAATCTACAAGTGGGTGATCCGGGCGTTACATCCCTGTAAGTACGCGGAATGCCCTCACGATCGAAAGCCGAGCGATTGCGAGGCACTGGATAGCAGTTCGGTTCCATCCAAGTGTCCGTCAGCACGATCGCCGCATTCGATTCGACGTGGAGCGATCACGAATCACCTGAACGAGGAAACGGCACCAGAGACAGTGAGCGAGCGGATGGATGTCTCGCTCGATGTGCTCTACCAGCACTACGACGCGAGAACAGAACGCGAGAAGATGGCGGTCCGTCGTCAGAATTTACCAGAATAAAACCATGATTTGCAAAACCACGTGACTCAGCGGGATTTCAACATCCCAGCGAGTCCACTATTCTGCGCCGCGAGCAAAGTTGCGAGCGCCGCGAATCGTCTGCCCCAACTGGGATTTGAACCCCTACCAGTCGCAGCCCGTGAGCGTAGCGAACTGGAACGTCTGGTTTTGGGTTCAAATCCCGGCCTCTGTCGAGTAACAAGAGGGAAGGCTCGAAAGACTTCACATCCCAGCCAGTCAACTTCTGTTACTGTCAGAATTCACTAATATATAATGGCACATGGCGGTCCTTCACCTTCCTGAGTTTCATAGTGACAAGTTCATCACTACTTGGGGGCGGCAAGTCCGTTTGAAGGAATTAAAAATCTCGAAATAGTTGAGCTGGACATCGATTTGCATTGGATCAATCTAATTGATAAATTCTTATCTAATTTCAGACCATTAGGCATGGTGGGAGGTCTGTTACCCAAAATGCAACTCGAATATTCCAGAATAGATGTGTCAATACTGCCAAAACAACTGCTATAGTGAGAATAATGTAATCCTGTAGTTGGCCTTCTTTTCCTGCGATTCGAAACACTCCGATCCCAATCAGTAATCCGTTAACTGTATGCATTAGGATTGGTGCCAATTCAATAAAACTAAGAGACTGATCACCAAGTGATTTGCTGGCCCATTCAAGTGCGCCAACCGTCAAACCACCAACTAATCCGTATTGGTAGCGTTGAGAAATCAAGTTCTCTGTCCATTCGTACCTTCTTGCCAACCAAACGATGAAAACCGCAGGAAGATATTTGGAGATGATTGGTTCTTGGATAGCCGCCAAAACGGGCTGAATACAGATTCTAAGAGCATTAAAGGATACTGATGGAAATAATATTGGGAGTAAGTATAAGAGTGTTACATTAACCGCTGTCATTCCAACTGCACCGACTGCAAACGGCAAAGCAACTTTAGATATAACATCAAACAAATCATCAGGGTCCATCGTTTGAGTATAACTCCATAAGAGAAAACAAAAGTTAGAACTACTTATCATTTGGTCGCTAGTTATTCCATTACGAACGTAGCGAAATCTCGTCTTCTTTTGGCTCCAATCTCTCTATTTTAACAACTTTCTCAAGCATAGCCTGACAACTACCTATCCACCTTGAGATCCGGGTGCACCCATTCCAAATAGTACTGATGGTGGGAGAGCCAGTCCTCGAGATTCCGGCCGGTCCAGACAGTGCCGATTTTGGGGAGGCGGCCATCGACGGCGACCTCGTGGATGGCGAGTTCGTTGCCCGAAACCGACGAGCGTCGTTCGTGGAGTAACACCTCGTTCCCGCGACGACGGAATTCGACGACCTGATAGCCGGCGTCTGTGTTTTCGCGCGAGTTCCTGAGTGATGCGCTCGGTGTCGCCTCCGGTTGCATCGCTCGAGGTGTCGTCGAAGTTCGTTCTAAAGCGACTCGCCGGTACACGCTGGTGTCTGTGCCATGGATGAGGCGACGGATCGAAGGGAGGTATCCTCGAGGGCTCGGTTTCCGTTTCCGATTCGCCGGCGACGAACGCGGTCGGTTGACGACGGCTCGATAGAGAGGGCATTCGACGACCTTTCGACTGCAGCGTCGATCCTATATCCGATTCGAACGCGTGGAATCCGACGGGAAAATCCCCGGAGAAACACACAATGGCACACGTCATCAACTGGTTCGAGATTCCGAGTACCGACTTCGACAGGGCGGTCGACTTTTACGCGACCGTCCTCGATCGCGAGATCGACGTCCACTCGCCGGATGACGAACCCGGCGAACGGGCGGGCATGTTTCACGTCGAGGACGGCGAAGTCGGCGGAATGATCGTCGAGAGCGGCGAGTATACCGGCGAGAGCGGTGAGTCGATCGCCTACGAACCGAACGACAGCGGGCCGCTCGTCTACCTGACCGTCGAGGACGATCTGGACGACGTCCTCGATCGAGTCGACTCGAGCGGTGGCGAGACAGTCCTCCCGAAGGAGTCGATTCCGGAGATGCAGAGCCACTTCGCGGTCATCACCGACTCCGAGGGGAATCGGGTAGGGCTCACTTCCACCGAATAGGCTCGAGGGGGCTGCGCTCGAACCCGTCTGTAAACCGCCGAATATGGAGTTTTAGTCGGGTATCGGTCGTCGAAATCGCCGATCCCTCACAGTTCACTGGCCAGAAACCTTCTTGTGGCGATAGACGAACAATCAGGTATGGCGACAGATACCGCAGGGCCGCCGCTCGAGAAAATCGGCTACCGACGCTCTATCTTGGCGCTCGGGGCGTTCTGGGGAGCGGTTCCCGCGCTCAGCTTTGGCGTGTCGGATTTCGTCCCGTCGTCGACGGATGGGACGATGCTCGTCATTGGTGCGCTCATGACCGTCTCGCTCGGGATCTTGTACGAACTGGACAGTCGAACGCTCGCCCAGTACGGGACGGGCGTCCCGCTCGCGTGGTCCTACGCGCTCGTTGCACCGCTTTCGTTTCTCCTGGTTCCACCGATCGGTGTGCTCGCGATCCTTTGCGGTCCGCCACTCTCGGCACTGCTCTACGTGTACCAGCGCGGTCGATACGCCTCACGAACGGCTTTCGCTCCGTAAGGCAACTGTGCCGGCCGCGTTTCTGGGCAGGCCGCGTAACTGACTCGGTACCGGCCGGAGACGATCGTTGGATGGCTCTCACAGAAAAGCAGATAGGGGGTCGATTCTCGCTATAGCGTGCGCTGGAAATCCGTCGTCTCACACTTGCTGCACTCGTTAGTGCCGTTTTCGACGATTCCGGCGTACGGCGACAGGACCATCATGAGGTCGTCGCCGCAGTTCCCACAGACGCCCGATATCTTGGTTACCCCTGGATAGAGATCCATGGTCATGTGGTCTCTTACCATCGTCCATGATAAATCTTCCCACGTCGATCGAGGCGGTGTGCTCTGAACGAAGCCGGCGCTACAGCGTCCTCATGAATCGAGAATTCGGTTGCCGTCCCCGTTCGCCTCGAGCTCTGTCCCGTGTTTAGGCCGCTTCGCCGGGACTCGGGGTCTCGACGTTCGAGAGATACGCCGCGAGATCGGAGGACGTGATGATCCCGATGACGCCCTCGTCGTCGTTGACCACCGGGACGTGGTGGAAGCCGTGTTCGACCATGACGTCTGCGACTTCCCGAATGCTGTCCTGAGCAGAGGCCGTGATGACGTCCGTCGTCATGTACCGCGAGACCGACGTTTCGGCTTTCGGGTAGCTCTCGGCGACGATTGTGATGAAGTCCGTGGAGGTGAGAATCCCCTCGAGTTGGTTCTGGTCGTTGACAACGACGACCGAGCCGATCTCGTTCTCGAGCATCTCCTGTCCGGCCTGCTCGACCAGCGTGTCGGGACTGACGGTGTGCAGCGTCGTGGACATCAGTCTCGCGACGAAAATATCGTCCATACAGGCATGTTATGCGTGAACACTATAATGTGTGTCGGAGCCGGATCGATCCGCCGACGAACCCACGGCGTTCGAAAGTCGTTGCTGGCAGCGCGCAGACGGCGACGCTGTCGGTGAGTCCCATCGGGTCAGATCGGACGATAGTCTCGCGTACGTGTGTTTAAGTACGAGACGGCCACATAGTCGAGACTGTACGAATCGATGACCGGAACCGCCCACCGCCTCGAGGGGACGCTCAAGGTCCTGCCGACGCTTCGAAGCGACATCCTCGAGATCGTCGCCGCCGAATACGGCGCGCTCTGTGCGGAGTACGGCGCGGAAAACGTCCTCGTCGTCAAGCGCCACCCCGCCGGACTCGAGCGCGTTCGCGAGGCGCTGGCCGGCGAGGGCGCGGTTGGTAGCCTAACGACGGATGGGAACGCGACCGATACCCCAACTCCGGATGGGGACGCGACACCCTCGGACGAGAACGCGACGGCCGCCGCTCCTCACTCCCCCCGTCTCGAATCCCTGCCCGAACACGCCTCGAAAGTGCTCGAGGAGTACGACCCGACGCTCGATCGCCTCGAGTACGAAGAACGGATCGAACTCATCTCGCTGGTGATCGACGGCGCGAGCCGAGATATTCCCCCGTACCTCGAGCGGGCGGCCGACCACGAGAGCTTCGCCCGCGATGTCGGGCAACTGCTGCTCGAGGCGACGAGACAGCGACTCTCGCTCGCCGACGGTGCTGAACCCCCTTCTTCCGAGACGGCTCTCCAGTCCGGGGAGCTCCACGACTGTCTCGAGTTCCTCTACGCGATGAACGACAGGTTTCACGAGGAACTGGCGGCGCGAGGGTACGTCGAACGAGCGGATGTCGTTCCACAGGCTGTCGATTTGCTCGAGGCCGACGAAGACGGCGTTCGGACCCGCGTCACCGCCTCCTTCGACGCGGTGTTGGCCCTCGAGTTCGAGGAGTTCCGCCGTCTCGACCGGCAGTACCTCGCGGCGCTCTCGGAGGACGCGACGCTGGTCTGTCTGGGCGAACCCCACGCGAGCACCGAGCGAACGCGCGTCGAACCTGGCTCGCTCTCCGATATCGCGGACGGCCTCGCGATCGAATCCGTCGATGAGGCCCCGTTCGACGCCGATCCGGATCGTCCGACCGACGCGTTACCTCCGCACCGACGGATAACGGAATTCCTCGCGACCGGACGGACGGCGGATTCGGACGCTACCGACGCCGAACCCGGCACCGCGCGACGCATCCGGACCCGAACGCGACGCGAGCAGGTCGAGGCGGTCGCGACGGAGATCCAGTCCCTCCTCGATCGTCGCGACGACCTTCGATACGACGACGTGGCGGTCGCCGTCCCCCGCATCGAACGGGTGCCCGAAACGCGGACACGACTTCGGGAGGCGTCCGTCCCGACCGCCACCCTCGGTGTCCCCTCGCTCGCGGAGGATCCGGCAGTCAACGAACTCTACGCGTTCGTCACCCTCCAGTCGGCCCGCGAGTCAGGGACCCTTTCCGACATTCGTCGCGGTCCGGACTCGGCCCGGGCACGCGACGCTCGAGCGAACGACCCGAAAGCCGTCGCGTCCGATCGTCTCGAGGCCCGAGTCGACGACTTTTCTATCGAACTCCTCGAGGCGTGTGACGGGCCGAGCGTCGCGCGCTCGATCGAACGCTGGCTCACCCGGACGGACCTGAAAGGCCGAATCGCTCGCGATGAGGAGTGGGTCGACGCCAGAGAGCAGTTCGCCGGCGTTCGTCGCGTGCGCGAGATCGCCCGCTTCGTCGAGACGACCGACCTCGTCGGGCCGGACTGGGCGGGAGTCCGTCGCATGCTCGAGCGGACCATCAGGTACGACGCGCCACACGTCCACACGGTCGACGCCCAGGCGCCGACCGGCGGGGTGACGGTCTGTGCGATCGACGACCTCGCCTACGACCCACACGCCGTCGTCTTCGTGCTCGATCTGATCGAGCGAAACTACCCCGGCGACCCCTCGCTCACGAACCTGTTTCCGACGGCCTGGCTCCGGGAGATGACCCACTATCCGGCGGTCACGGATCCCGATCCGGCGGCGCTCGAGCGGACCTTCGAACCGATAACCGACGGCGAGTCCGTCGCGGACCCTTTCGAGACGTATCACGCCCAGCGCGCCCGGCGACGGCTGGCGGTCGGCACCCGCGCGGCGACCGAGCGACTGTACTGCTGTTCGTACGAACGCGATTCGGGCGGACTCCGCCGAACCCACGAGCAATCGCGGTACCTGCAGTTCCTCGAGCAGGCCCCCAACTGTTCGCTCGAGGACGTCGACGTAACGGGCCGGAACGCGGAAATCTACGGCGAATCGAACGCGCTCGAGGCGGTGCTCGAACAGCCCCACGGCGAACTGGATCGCATTCTCAGGGAGGCGAGCACCGGCGGCGGCGCGGACCTCGCCGAAACCGAGGCGCTGTTCGAAGAGATCGCCGTCCTCCTCGAGGAAGGCGAGGTCGACGAGGAACTCGCCGAGGCGGTCGTCTCCCAGTTCGAGTTCGCCGCGGGGGAGGTGAGCCGGCGTGAGTGAGCGAACGCTTTCGGTCGACGCGCTCGAGACGTATCTGCGCTGTCCGCGCCGCTACGCGTTCGCCCACGTCGACGAAGTCCGTCGCCCGACGGCCGATTCCGACTCGAGCGACCGCGTCGATCTGGCTCGCCGCGCGATCTGTGACGGCCTGCGAACGGGCGAACTCGAGCGTGACTCCCTCGAGGAAGCAATGTTCGAGCGACTCGCGACGCTCTGGAGCGAACACGACGAGCGCTTTCACTCGCTGGCACAGCGCCGGTTCGAACGCCGAGTGCTCGAGGCGACCGTCCGGGCGTACGTCGAGGCTGTCGGGACGACCCACGCGGCGGGGATCGACGAGCTTCGATCGACGAGCACCGCCGGCGAACTGATCGGCCCGGCGCTCTCGCTGTCGTCGACGGTCTCGATTTCGGCCGACGAGGCGGCGACGACCCGATCGATCACCCTCGAGTCCTCGGTCGATTATGTCGTCCCCGACGGCGCCTCGCTCGTCGGCGTTCGGTTCGTCCCAACGGTCGACTCGCTCGGACTCCTGCGATATCGGTCGGACTGGGAGGGCGACGTCGCCGAACTGTTTGCGGATCACTTCGATCCGGACGACCCGACTTTCGAACCGGGTCCAGTGGGGACGTTGCTCGAGACCGCCGCCGTTCTCGACGGCCTCCGGGAGCTGTGCGATCGTCTTGGACTCGAGGGCCGAACCTGTCGATACGTCCTGATCCCGCTCGCGGATCGCTCTCGAAACTCGGTCAATTGGGTCAGCGAAACCGTCGAGACGAGCGTCGAAGCGATCGACCTGACCGACGTCTTTCTCGACCACCACACGTTCGGTATGACACACGAACACCGGAACGAAACGGTCGAGCAACGGCTCGCGAGCGTCGTCGCCGATCTCGTTTCCGAGCGCCGCGAGCCCGCGAGCGGGTGGGATCAGATCGAAACCAACTCGTGTCCGGACTGCGCCTACGCGGTCTGTTGTCCGCGATATATCTCTCGGAGGGTGGGATTCGATGGCTGATCGATCCGACTCGGCGAGAGACGAACCGCTCGAGCCGAAGGGCAATCAGCGGCGGGTCATCGAGAGCGAGAGCGCGTCGATCTCCGTCGACGCGGGCGCCGGAACCGGGAAGACGACGACGATGCTCATGCGGATCGAGCGGGCGATCGATACCGGGGCGGTCGACCCCGAGGACGTGTTGGTGCTCACCTTCGCGAACGAGGCCGCCTCGAGCATTCGCGAAGCGGTCTCAGAACGGCTCGACCCGGACGCTGCGGCGGCGATCGACGTCTACACCTACCACTCGTTCTGTTACGAGTTGGTCCGGGAGTACGCCTACTATCTCGGGCTCTCACCGGAGTTCGAGGTCGTGACCGAACGAAAGCGACGGCGGATCGTCGGCCGACTCCTCGCCGAAACGGAGTACGATTTCGCGGCCGCTCCCGCTCGCGGCGACGGTTCGCCGGCGGACCTCGCGGACGCCATCGACTGGTTCATCGCGACGATGAGCCAGGAGGATATCGACCCCGACGCGCTCGCGTCGCGACTGCCGTCGGTTCGAACCCTCGAGCTGTGTACCGAGTTCGTCCTCTGGCTCGAGGAGACGGCCTCCGAGGAGTTCTCCTTCGACAACGAGGCGTTTCGGTACTTCAACGACCCCGAGCACCTCGAGGCCGCCCGCGAGTCGCTGGTCGAGTACGGCAAGCTGGTCGGCTTCTGTCGGGAGAAGATCGCGGAAGCGCCGAGCGAGTTTCGGACCGACCCGGTCGTCGATACGATCGACGCGTACCTGCGGGCGCTCCAGACGTGCGTGACCAACACGCTCGAAACGATCTCGCTTGAGGAGCCGACGACGAAACACCTGCCGCGAGCGCTGTTCGGGAACGAGATCTGGGGCGACTCGACGGGTCGACTCGAGCAGACGCCGTTCGGCCGGTTGAAACACTACGTCGAGTTCCTGCGACTCGCGCGCCACTACACCGACGTCTACGCGGATTACAGGGAGCGGTTAGCGCGCGACGACGCCGTCGACTTCGACGAACTCGTTCGGACGGCGACGGGCTTGCTCACCGAAACCGACTCCGTGGCCGACGAGATCGCGAACCGCTGGAACCACGTCTACTGCGACGAGTTCCAGGACACCGACGAGACGCAGTTCAGGCTCATTCGAGCGCTCACCGAGGGCGAAAATCGGCCAGATCTGCTCGCTATCGGCGACAAGGATCAGGCGATCTACGGCTGGCGAGGCACCGACCGCGAGGGCCTCGACCGCCTCGCGAACACCGGCGACGAGTTCGAGTCGATCGAACTCGAGTTGAACTTTCGCTCGCGCCAGGAGATCCTCGACCTGACGAACAACTGTTCGTACGGGCCACAGGAGTCGAAGACGCTTCGGGAGAACGACCGGACCCCCGGCGAGTACGACGAGGTAGATCCGCCCCACCGACTGCTGAAAGTCGAGAGCGACGAACTGCCCTGGTCGACGCCCGAGCAGGTGGCCAAAGCGACCGCCCGGCTGCTCAACGGCCGCCTCGAGAACGTCCCGCGGCGCTCGCTCGAGGACGTCGCGATCATCGTTCGGACGAACCGGCAGGCCCAGGCGGTCGCCGACGAACTCGAGAGTCGGCGGATCCCCTTCGCCGTCTCCGGCTCGCCGCGAGGCGAGATCCACCCCGGGATACAGACCGTGCTCTCGTACCTCCGGGTGCTCGTCGACCGAGAGGCCGATGCCCACCTCTGGCGCGTGTTGCTCTTCCGCTATCGAGTCCCCGAATCGGACCTCGAGACGCTCGCGCGCCGGAGCGACTCGCTGTACGACGCGCTGTTCGACTGTGACCTCGAGACCGGTGCGGCGGCCGACCCGACCGGCGACGATGAGCCTCCGGTCGAGGCCGTCGACAGGCTCGCGCGGGCCCGCGACCACCTCGAGGCGCTCGAGTCGATTCGCGACGTCTATCCGCTCTCGGAGTTCGTTCGACGCTTCCGGGAGCGGACGAACCTCGAGTGGTTCCTGACCGCGGCGGAACGCACCGAACTCGAGCGACTCGAGCGCTTCGTCGAGGGATACGACGGCGATTCGGTGCTGACGTCGCTCACGTCGCGGTTCGTCGACGCTCTCGAACGCACGCTCCGCGCGAGCGAGTCGTCGCTCGACCGCGGCGCTCGCTCGAGCGACCGGGTCGACGTGATGACCGTCCACCAGGCGAAGGGCCTCCAGTTCGACACCGTCCTCGTCCCCTTCCTCTCTGACGAGGAGTGGTGCGTCGACGGCGATTACGCTCGCCGCAACCGGTACCGACTCCTCGAGGCGACGCTCGACGACGAGGTCGACTCGCCGCTGCTCGCCAACCTCGCTGCGGAACCGCTAGGTGAGGAATGGCGCGTACTCCACGTCGCGCTGACTCGAGCCGAGAACCACCTGCTCGTGTTCGGCTCGGAGTACGACTACGACGGCGACGAGACGCAGGTGTCGGTCTCGGACGCCGAATCCTGTCTCGCCGACGATATCGAGTGGTCCGCGGCGGGAAAGCGAATGGACCTCTGGTCGACGATCACCGAGAGCTTCGATACCGTCCGCGAGCGGTATCCGGAGACCGTCGTCGACTGGACGGACGCGCTCGAGACGAGTGCGCACGCGAATCCGGGCACGATCACGTACTATCAGGACTACGACGACCGGCGGGTCGAACCGCTCGAGACGAGGGCGGCGATCGAGCGGGTCCACCACCTCGGTCGACTGCTCCGCGATGGGCAGTTGCTCCCGGCCGCCGACGCCGCGAGCAGTGCGAGAGTCGGCGACGACTTCGAGGTGCCGACGGCCCGTCAGGCGAGTTCGCTGACGACGGAAACGGTCCGGTTCCCCGTCGAGACCCTCTCGTCGCTCTCGGAGCTCGAGGCGACGATGCGTCACAGTTACTCCGCGCTGGCGACCCACGAGACCTGCGCTCGAAAACACTATCTCGATCACGTCGTGCAAGCGCCCGCCGATCCCGTTCGACCGGCCGAGAGCGACCCCGAGACCGCGCCGCCAGATTCACAGAAAGCAGCGGAGACCCGGGCCGACGGCCGTCTCGTCGGATCGGTCTTCCACGCCGTCGCCGAGGAGGCGTTCCACCGCGGCTACGACACCCGAGAGGAGTGGCACGACGCGGCCAGCAGGCGGCTCGCGGCGCGAAACGCCCTCGAGCACCGCGAGGCACTCTCGGCGTGTATCGACCGTTATTTCGAGGCCGAAGCCGCGGCGGTCGAGGAACCGATCGCCGACTGGGAGACGGTCGCTGCCGAACTGCCGTTCGTCCTCGAGGACGTCTCCGGAGTCGCCGGCGACGTCGTCGGTTACGTCGATTCGATCAAGCGAACCCCCGCGGGCGGGCTGGTCGTCCTCGATTACAAGGCGACCGCCGACCGGATCGATCCGGCCGAGGCCGTCCAGCTTTCCGTCTACGCTCGAGCCTGCGAGCGTACGTTCGACGAACCGATCGCTGGAGTCGGGTACGTCTACGTCGGTGACGTGGATGAGCCGCGGGTCGAACTCCTCGAGCCGGCGGAGCGCCCCGACTGGTCGGCGGTCCGCGAGTCGCTCGCGTCGATCGACGAGCCGACGTTCGCCGAGACGACGCCGGGGCCGCACTGTCAGTACTGTCCGCACCGCTCGCTCGGGTGCGGTCCCGACGGGGACGCGACCGCAGAGGGCAAGGACGAGCCCTCGATCGAAGCGGACGGCGGGCAAACCGGGCAGTGAACCGTCGATGGACCGGCGTTCTCACGATAAAAATAGTCTCGAGACGGCGCTCGAGCCTCGCTACGGCTTCAGGACGATTTTTCCCGAGCTCTTTCGGTCCTCGATGTACTGGTGGGCCTCGGCCGCGTCCTCGAGCGCGAACGACTCGCCGAGGACGACCTCGAGCTCGCCGGATTGCAGTCCCTCGGTGAGTTCCGGGACGGCCTGCATGATCCTGCTCGGATCGTGGGCGGCGGCCTGTCCGAGGTGGAACCCGCGGACGCTCTTGTTCTCGAAGAGGAGTCGTCGGTTCTCCGCCTCGGCCGGAACGCCGCTCGCCACGCCGTAGGTGACGAGTCGGCCGAAGTGCGCGAGCGCGTCGAGACTGCGGTCGAACACGTCGTCGCCGACGCTCTCGAGGACGAGGTCGACGCCCTCGTCGTCGGTCGCGTCCGCGATCGGCTCCCGGAAGTCGACCTCCGTGTACTGGATCGGGTGGTCACAGCCCAGGTCCGCCGCGAGCTCGAGTTTCTCCTGCGTGCTCGCGGTCCCGAAGACCTCGGCACCGGCCCGGGAGGCGAGTTGCACCGCGGCGGTACCGACGCCGCCCGCCGCGGCCTGTATCAGGACCGATTCGCCCGCCTCCAGGTCGCCCCACTCGAACAGACAGGCGTGGGCGGTGAGAAACTGAACGGGGAACCCGGCGGCTTCCTCGAAGCTCATTCCATCCGGAATCGGGAACAGCATCTGAGCGTTCGCGATCGCGTACTCGGCGTAGCCGCCGGTTTCGAGCATCGCGACGACGCGGTCGCCCTCCTCGAGATCGACGCCCTCACCAACCTCGTCGATCGTTCCCGCGGCCTCCATGCCGGGCGTGTACGGCGCGTCCGGTCCGCCGGGGTAGACGCCGCGGCGTTGCATGATGTCCGCGAAGTTGATCCCGGCGGCTTCGATTTCGATTCGAACCTCGCCCGGACCCGGTTCGGGTGTTTCGACGTCGACGACCTCGAGTGCGTCGCTCTCTCCGTACGCTGGGACCTCGATAGCTCGCATACGATCTCGTTCGACACACAACCGCATAAAAGCGCGAGAACCGGGAGGAACCGGTCGACCGTTTTCGAGAGTCGCGCCGGGCGGTCACCAGTGCGGCCTCGGTCGATCGTCCTCAAGCGAGACCAGCGGTCGCTCGAAGCTGCGATCGGAGCGGTCGATCAGTCGTCGTCCGCCCAGCCCTGATGGGACGGCTCGAGGTCGGTGTGATCGTGATTGTCGCCGCGCTCCCAGACGTCGCCGGTCTCGCCCGACGGGCCGCGGCGAGTCTTCCACTCGAACTCGCCGGGATCGGCGATGGTGACTTCCCAGACGTTACCCTCCGACCAGGTGCCTTCGATGCCGCCACCCCAGTCGGTGAGTTCGTCGGTGCTTCCCGTAAAGTAGACCGACTGGCCGTATCCGACGTCGACCGTCGTCCGAAGCGTCAGGTCGCCGCCGTCGGCTTCGCTTCCGACGAGGAGCGTGGCGGTGTCGGAGTCGTCGGGGATGGCGACCTTGAGGTCGTATTCGCCGTCGTCGAGATCGGCCGTTCCGAGTTCGAATTCGACTGCTGTCGACGATTCGGTGTCGAGGTCGACGCTCTGTGTCGCCTCCTCGGTTCCGTCGACTGCGAGCGTCACGTCCGCGGTGAGCGGTTCGTCTCCGGCGCTGGCTGTGACGCCGATGTCGACGGATTCGGCCTCGTCGACGGTATACTCGAGCGAGTCGAACGAAACGCCACGCTCTGCGGGGATCGAATCCGCGTCTTCGACGTACATGACGTATCCCTCGGCCGGGATTTCGACGGTGATCTTGCCGCTCGAGTCGACCTCGATATCGTCGCCGGTCCCGGTGGCGTCGACGAGGACAGTGTTGGCCCAGGACGAGTCGACCGCCACCGACCTGGGCTGACCGCCTTTGTTGATCCCAGTGAGGAGGTTCCCCTCCCGTTCGAAGACGTAGTGGTCGATTCCCACGTCGCGGTCGATGACCTCGCCGTGGGCGAACTCCTTCGAGATCGTAACGAGCGTGGACAGCTCCTCGTCCTCGAGTTCGTGGTACTCCTCGGGACCCGACCGGTAGAGCATCGGCATGCCGGCGTACGCGAGGATGAACGCCTCCGCGAGTTCGACCGCGCGACCTTCGGGGACGGTCTGGGCGTCGTCGGTCGGCTGGACCCCCGGACCGACGGCGTCGTGGTTCTGGACGAACGTGACCGCGACGCTTGGGTCCCGATGGGCGACGCCCGGGGCGGCGTTCTGGGAGAGGTTCTCCATGCTGCCGTTCTCGAACGCGTCGGAGATAGCCGCGTGAAGCGGGAAGTCGAAGACTGTCATACCAGTGTCGGCCCACTCGAGCAAACGGTCGATATCGCTTTCTTCCCAGACCTCCGCAACGCGCCAGAGGTCGAGGTCGTCTGCCAGCGGATTGACGTTCTCCGCAAAATACCACGGCCAGACGTGTGCGGCCGCGTCGTAGCGCAGGCCGTCGGCGCCCAGACTCGCGATCTTCTCGATGTAGGCCTCGTGGGCCGACTGGACCTCGGGATGCTCGATGTCCAGCGAGGGGAGGCCGAGCAGATCACACTCGTAGTTCGCCGCCTCGCCGTCTACCCGACAGTCGTCGCCGAGCGTTCCGTTGTTATGGAAGTGTTCGTTCTCGTCGAACTGCGGCCAGTCGATCCGTCCGTCTGGCCCCACCGGATCGGCCATGTGGTTGAGAACGGTGTCGACGATGACCTCGATATCGTGCTCGTGAGCGGTCTCGATCAGCGACTCGAGTTCGTCTTCCGTTCCGAGCGAGGAGTCGAAGTTCCGCAGATCGACCGGCTGGTAGCCGATCGGTGGGTGAGGATCGCGGTGTCCGTAGGGGCCGACCTCGTCGTAGAATCCCATCGTCCCGTCGTAGGTGAGGTCGTTCCAGTCCAGTTTCATCTCGGCCGGCTGCTGGACCCAGATGGCGTCGAATCCCGAATCGGCGACATCGGGGATTCGGGATTCGATTTCGGTCCACTCGCGATGAAACATCTGCAAGGCGACGGTGTCCTCGTCGGCTTCGGGTCCGTCGGGCAGCGCCTTTACGCCCGTCGCGCCGAACGTGGCTCCCGAGAGCGCGAGCGTTCCGAGCGCCGCGCTCGCTTTCATAACGGTTCGCCGGTCGATACTTGGCTCCTGTGCTACCCTGCTTTGCCTGTGGTTATTTCCCATGGCAACAGACCTCCATAACATGAGAAGTAATAATACATAATGATTTTAACGACAGTTCGAAACGCCATCATTATAGGAATTGACATGTCTCGAGCGAATCGAACCGGCGAGTTTTCTAATTTATCGGGAAAAACGTGCGCGTCCCTGGCTAATGGTTAAGTACCGATGGTCAGAACTCGTGTCTATGCTCCTCCACACACGAAATCAGTTCTCAAAATCGGCAGCAGAAACCGCATGAACGAACGACACAACCGACGACTCAGCGGCGTCGTCGGCGCGTTTTTGCTTCTCGTTAGCGGCGGCGGCATCGTCCTGCTCGGAACCGGCGGTCTCGAGGAACCGATATTTCTCGTGCAGGTAGCGTTGCTCGGGCTGGCCGGCGTGTTCGACATCGTGGCAGCGACCGATACGGGCTTGACCGACCGCTGGGCGTGGTATCGGTGGAGCGGTGCCGGAAACGTCCTGCTCGGGCTATCGCTCCCGCTTGGATTCGCCGGGAGCGACAGCCTCCTTTTCCTTCTCCTGACCGTCGTCGGCGGGGTCTCGCTGGCGGCGATGGGGATCGACATGCTCGCCTTCCACGGGAAGTACACCCGCGGCGAGCGACTCGACCGCAACTCGAGTTGACTACCGGCCGTGAACGACCGGTACTCCCGGGCAGTCCGTAGCGGGTCGCGAACCGGCGTCCGGCCTTCGCATGGTTTAAGCCCGCGCTACCTGAGAGATGAACCAATGAGCGACGAGAGTCAGGAACTCGGGATCACCGAGTCGAAATCGCACAAGCCCGGCGAGTGGTACGCCGAAGTCGTCCAGAAGGCGGGGATCGCAGACTACGCGCCGATGGGCGGCTTCATCGTCACGAAACCGCGAGGCTACGCCCTCTGGGAACGCCTGCAGGACGAACTCGACGGCCGGTTCAAAGAGACCGGCGTCGACAACGTCTACTTCCCGATGTTCATCCCCGAGTCCTTCCTGGAGCGGGAGAAAGACATCGTCGAAGGGTTCGATCCCGAAGTCGCGTGGGTCACCCACGGCGGCCACGACGAACTCGAGGAGCGCCTGGCGGTTCGACCGACCAGCGAGTCGATCATCGCGCCGTTCATGGCCGACTGGACCCGCAGCCACCGCGACCTGCCGCTGCGGCTCAACCAGTGGTGTTCGGTCGTGCGCTGGGAGGCCACGGAGACGAAGCCGTTCTTCCGGACGAAGGAGTTCATGTGGCAGGAAGGCCACACAGCACACGCGAGCGACGAGGGCGCGTGGAACGAGGTCTGGACTCGGCTCGGACAGTACGAAGAACTCTACGAAGATTTCCTCGCGATTCCGGTGCTTCGCGGGAAAAAGCCCGAACACGACAAGTTCCCCGGCGCGGACACGACGACGACCGTCGAGGCGCTGATGCCCGACGGCAAGTCGGTTCAGGGCGGCACCAGCCACCACCTCGGCCAGTCGTTCGCGGAGGCCTTCGATATCACCTTCGTCGACGAGGACGAGGACGAGCAGACGGCCTACACCACGTCGTGGGGGCTCTCTTGGCGCGCACTCGGCGCACTCATCATGACCCACTCGGACGATCAGGGACTCGTGCTCCCGCCGACGGTCGCACCGACGCAGGCCGTCATCGTCCCGATATGGCAGGAGGACACGAAAGAGAAGGTCCTCGAGTACGCCGAGGAAATCGCGGCGGACCTCGAGGAAGCGGGGGTTCGCGTCGAACTCGACGACCGGGACGAACGCAATCCCGGCTTCAAGTTCAACGAACACGAACTCAACGGCGTGCCGCTACGCCTCGAAATTGGCCCCAACGAGGTCGACGACGAGGAGGTCACGCTGGTGCACCGACCCGACAACGAGAACGTCGTCGCGGACCGCTCGGGGCTGGTCGAGTCCGTCGAATCGAACCTCGAGACGGTCTACGACAAGCTCTATGCGGCCGCCGAGGAAACGCTCGAGGAAAACGTTCGCGAGGCCGACAGCCCCGAGGAGATCATGGGGACGATCGGCAAGCACGGCGGTTACGTGCGGGTCCCGTGGTGTGGCGATCAGGCCTGCGAGGAAGCCATCAAGGAGAAAGTCTCCGCAGAGATCGTAATGCAGCCGTTAGCCGAGGAGGGCGGGGAGACGACGGGCGTTCCCGAAGCGCCCAACGACGATGACGCCGAGTGTGCCGTCTGTGGCGAACCGGCGGACGAAATCGCCTACTTCGCGAAGTCGTACTAGCTGACGCCGTTTCGGGAAGCGCTTTGAAGCGCGCCAGGGCGACCATCGATTCTATCTGCCATCAATTACCGGACCTAATGGATTAGCCCCCACATCCTTATCGGTGGCAACTAATCACGTATCGTGGTGTTCGCTCTCCCGAGCGACCACTACGTGCCTCTGACACTTCTGTGCCTGATTGCCGTGATTAACCGCTAGAAAATAACACCTTATATTCCCTTGTATGGGTTTATAATACATTTAGTCATTATGGGTCAGCCTCTTATGGACGACGCTCACAAGGGAAGCTATGCCACAGCCACACGACTTATCTTCCTCCGGTCGTTCACAGGGGCTCGCAGACCCCGCGGACGAGCGGTCGAACTGCGGTGTCGGCGTCGTAATGGACCTCGACGGGGCTGTCGACCACGACGTCGTCGCCGACGGACTCGAACTACTCGTCAACCTCGAACATCGCGGAACCACCGGCGCTGAGGAAAACACCGGTGACGGGGCCGGTATCATGCTGCAGCGGCCGGACGCGTTTTTCGACGCCGTTCTCGACGCGGATCTCCCGGATACCTACGCCGTCGGCTCGCTCTTTTTGCCCCAGGACGACGACGCTCGAGCGTCCCTGATCGACCTTGCCGAATCGATCGTTGCCGACTACGACCTTGAGGTCCTCGAGTGGCGGTCGGTTCCGACGAACAACGATGGACTTGGCGAAACGGCCGTGGAATCGGAGCCGGACGTCTGGCAGGTCGCCGTTGCTCCGAAGGACGATATTTCCGACGAGGACTTCGATCGGCGACTCTACGTCGCGCGACGCGCCCTCGAGAACTCCGTCGAAGCGGCCGACATCGAGAACAAAGAACGCTTCTACGTCTGCTCGCTCGACTCGGACACCATCGTCTACAAGGGGCTGTTGAAGGGCGAACAGGTCGAATCGTACTACCCGGATCTTTCCGACGAACGCGTTAAATCGAACTTCGCGATGGTCCACGAGCGGTTCTCGACGAACACGCTCGGCGCGTGGCACCTCGCCCACCCCTACCGGAACATCATCCACAACGGGGAGTTCAACACGATCCAGGGCAACATCAACTGGATGCGAGCCCGCGAGACCGACATCGAGAGCGAGGTTCTGGAGGATCTCGAGGCGGTCAAACCCATCATCGACGACCCCGAGCAATCGGACACGGCGAGCGTCGACAACGCGCTGGAGCTTCTCATGCAGGGCGGGCGCGACCTCGAGCATGCACTCCGGATGCTCGTTCCCGAAGCCTGGCGCGGCGACGAACACATGGACGACGACCGCAAGGACTTCTACGACTTCCACGCCTCGCTCGTCGAACCGTGGGACGGGCCCGCGCTCGTCGCCGCGACCGACGGCGAACGCGTCGGCGCAGTTCTCGACCGAAACGGCCTCCGCCCGTGTCGGTACGACGTGACCACCGACAATCGCCTGATCATGGCCAGCGAGGCCGGCGCGCTCGAGACCAATCCGGACGAAATCGCCGAACGCGGCCGCCTCCAGCCTGGACAGCTGTTCCTCGCCGACCCAGAAGAAGGGCGAGTCATCCCCGACGAGGAGGTATTCGACGACCTCGTCGACGACCGCTACGGCGAGTGGGTCGACCGGGAGCAGGTCTCACTCGAGGACATCGTCTCGACGAACGACCGGACCCCACAACAGCGCGTTTCGAACCTGCGAGACTTTCAGGCGGCCTTCGGTTACACCCACGACGAACTCGAGAACCTGATCGAGCCGATGACCAAGAAGGGCAAGGATCCGGTCGGTTCGATGGGCGACGACACGCCGCTATCGGTGCTCACCGAGTTCAACCGACCGCTGTTTTCGTACTTCAAACAGCTCTTCGCACAGGTCACGAACCCGCCGCTTGACTACATCCGCGAGGAACTCGTGACGAGTCTGGAGAGTCGACTCGGCTTCCAGCGGAACCTGCTCGACGAGTCGCCCGAGCACGCCCGCCAGCTCGTGCTCGACTCGCCGATCCTGACCGACGCCGAACTCGAGTCGGTCCGAACGTGCGGGGCGAACGGCCTCTCGGCGACGACGATCGACATCACCTACGAACCCGACGGCGACGAGTCGGGGGCGGCCCTCGAGGCCGCGATCGAACGCGTTCGCGCCGATACCGTCGAAGCGATCGAGGACGGTGCGGACATTGTCGTCCTCTCCGACCGCGACGTCGACGCCGATTCGGCCGCGATCCCGAGCCTGCTCGCGACGGGCGCGGTTCACCACCACCTCGTGCGAAACGGCCTGCGCAACCACGTCGGACTCGTCGTCGAGTCCGCGGACCCCCGCACCGTCCACCACTTCGCGACGCTGGTCGGCTACGGCGCGGGCGCGGTCAACCCGTATCTCGCCTACCAGACCATCGAGGACATTACGGCCGGTCCCGACGGCGCGGACACCGACGTGGCGATCGACGCCTACGTCGGGGCGCTCGAGGACGGCCTGTTGAAGATCATGGCCAAGATGGGCATCTCGACCGTCGAGAGCTACCAGGGGGCCCAGATCTTCGAAGCGGTCGGCCTCGACTCGGACCTCGTCGCGGAGTACTTCGAGGGCACCGAGAACCGCACGGAGGGGATCGGCCTCGCCGAAATCGAAGCCGACGTTCGCGAACGCCACGAGACGGCCTTCGGCGACGACGAGGAATCGAAACTCGACCGCCAAGGTGAGTTCGAGCACCGCTCGAACGGCATCCACCACCAGTGGAACCCAGAAACCGTCGGCGCGCTCCAGCAGTCGGTCCGCTCGAACGACTACGAGCGGTATCAGGACTTCGCCGAGCTGATCAACGACCAGCAGACCGAACTCCAGACGCTTCGTGGCCTGCTCGAGTTCGACTCCGATCGCGACCCCGTTCCGATCGAAGACGTCGAACCGATCAAGGACATCGTCGAGCGGTTCTCGACGGCCGCGATGAGCCTCGGCAGCCTCTCGCCGGAGGCCCACGAAAACAACTCAATCGCGATGAATCGGATCGGCGGCAAGTCGAACTCAGGCGAGGGCGGCGAACCGCCTGAACGGTTCGGCACCGAACGCGAGTGCAACGTAAAGCAGGTCGCGTCCGGCCGGTTCGGCGTCACCTCGACGTACCTCTCGAGTGCGGACGAACTCCAGATCAAGATGGCCCAGGGCTCGAAACCCGGCGAGGGCGGGCACCTCCCCGGCGCAAAGGTCAACGAGATGATCGCCCACGTCCGCAAGTCGACGCCCGGCGTTGGGCTCATCTCCCCGCCGCCGCTACACGACATCTACTCGATCGAGGACCTGAAACAGCTCATCTTCGATCTGAAAGCCGCCAACGAGGACGCCGACATCAACGTCAAACTCGTCTCCGAAGCGGGGATCGGCACGGTCGCCGCCGGCGTCGCGAAGGCGAACGCCGACGTGGTCCACATTTCGGGTCACTCGGGCGGCACCGGAGCGTCGCCGCGAACGTCGATCAAGAGCGCCGGGCTCCCCTGGGAACTCGGCCTCGCCGAAGCCAACCAGATGCTCCGCGAGACGGGACTGCGCGATCGGATTCGCGTCTCGACCGACGGCGGGATGAAGACCGGCCGCGACGTCGCCGTCGCCGCGCTGTTGGGCGCCGAGGAGTACATCTTCGGCACCGGGTCGCTGGTCACCAGCGGCTGCGTGATGGCCCGCCAGTGTCACAAGAACACCTGCCCGGTCGGCGTCGCCACCCAGCGCGAGGACCTTCGGAAGCGCTTCCCCGGCGAACCCGAGCACGTCATCAACTACATGACGTTCATCGCCCAGGAGCTACGCGAGATCATGGCCGAACTCGGCTTCGAGACGGTCGACGAGATGATTGGCCGCGTCGAGGTACTCGAGCAACGAACCGACGTCGAGCACCCGAAAGCCCGAAACCTCGACCTCTCGGCCGTCCTCGCGAACCCGGACGGCGACGTTCGCCGAAAGATCCGCGAGCAGGACCACGAACTCGAGGAGCAACTCGATCGCAAACTCATCGACGCGGGCGAGCAGGCGATCGAGGAGCAGACCCCGGTGACGCTGTCGACCGACGTGTCGAACGTCGACCGGGCCGTCGGCGCGATGCTCTCGAACCGGGTTACCGACCGCTACGGTGAGGCGGGACTACCCGAAGACACACTGACCGTAGACCTCGAGGGAACAGCCGGACAGAGCTTCGGCGCCTTCCTCGCCAGCGGCGTCTCGATGCACCTCCACGGCGGCGCGAACGATTACGTCGGAAAGGGCCTCTCCGGCGGGAAGCTGACGATCCGGACCCCCGAATCCGCGGCCTACGATCCGGCCGAGAACGTCGCCATCGGCAACGTCGCGCTGTACGGCGCGACCGGCGGCGAACTCTACGTCAACGGCGTCGCGGGCGAGCGATTCGCCGTGCGAAACTCCGCGGCCAAGGCGGTCGTCGAAGGCGTCGGCGACCACGGCTGCGAGTACATGACCGGCGGCGTCGTCGCCGTGTTAGGCGAGACGGGCACGAACTTCGCCGCGGGGATGTCCGGCGGCGTCGCCTACGTCTACGACCCTGATGAGGAGTTCGACGACCGCGTGAACACCGGCATGGTGACCCTCCACGACGATCTCGAGGAGAAAGACGAGGCCATGCTCCGCCGCCTCGTCGAGAACCACGTCGCCTACACCGGCTCCGATCGCGGCCAGGAACTGCTCGACGAGTGGGAGCGCGCCCTCGAGTCGTTCGTGAAGGTCATGCCCGACGCCTACCACGAGGCGATCACCGAGGACGGCCGCGACGACGTTCGCGCCGAACTCCCGGCCACGCCCGAGAGTCCCGCCGAAGCGGAGTCGCCGGGCTACGCGGCCAGCGACGACTGAGGATCGTTCGACTCGTCTCGAGACGCACGCTCGTACAACTCGTTGCTCGTTATTTGTTCGTCGTACTGCTCGCTCGTTCGTCGGTTAAACGCTCGAGAGCAGCCCGATCGCTCGTCGGACCACTCGAGTCGCCGAACGTCTTGTCTCGATCCCTCGTTCGTGCACTCGCGTATCCAACTTCGCGTATTCGACTAGCCGGGGAAGATACTGACGGTGTCCCGCTCGCACGAAACACGAGGAGACCTCGCCCTCCCCAGCCGCTTCGTTCGCTCACTCTGTCGCTCACTCATCCCTCGCGCGATTTCGAGCCGCGATTCACGTTCGTTCATCGCGGCTCAGCGCACGCCGCCGCAGGTAATCTCTGTTTCCGTACGACAGCGCGTCGATGTCCGCCGGGGAGGGTTACGCCGATCGAGTGAACTCGGGATCGAACATCTGCGCCGACATCGGCGCTGGATCACCCTCGGTGAGGTTGTACTCCGAAAAGTCCTCGAGGCCGGCCTCCCGAAGCAACTCCTCGTCGTAGACGGCGTTGCCGGTGTACTCGGCGGGATCTCGAGCGAGGATCTCGAGGACGGTGTCGGCGACGATGTCGGGCGTCCGCCAGTCGTCTTCGGTGCCGAGTCCGAAGTACCGCGTCGCTCGGGTGTCGATCGCGGTGACCGGCCAGAAGGCGTTACAGCCGACGTCGTGGTTTCCGAGTTCGCTCGCCAGCGAGAGCGTCAGGAAGGTCATGCCGAGTTTCGACCAGGCGTACGGTGCCTCGCCCGGTGCTCGGTCCACCGTAACGGGCGGCGCGTTGGTCAACAGCCACGAGTCCTCGACCTCCTTCAGATGATCGAGGAAGGCTCGGGAGGTGAGGTGGGTCCCGCGGACGTTCACGTCGGTCAGCAGGTCGAAGCGGTTCGCGGGGAGGTCCTCGACGTTCGCGATCTGGATCGCGCTCGCGTTGTTGATGACGATGTTGACCTCGCCGAACTCGTCGATGGCGCGCTCGGCGGCGGCCTCGACTTCGCGTTCCTCGCGGACGTTCACCTGAATCGGCAGGGCGTCGACGCCTCGGTCTCGAGCCTCGCGGGCGGTTTGCTCGATGGTGCCCTCGAGGTCGCGGTCGTCTGCGTCGTCGTCTTCCTCGCTCGTCTTGCCGGTCGAGACGACGTTACACCCTTGCTCGGCGAGCGCGAGCGCGATCGCCTTGCCGATTCCGCGCGTCGTTCCCGTGATAAACGCCGTCTGTCCCGATAGGTCGGGTTTCTCGAGTGCCATGGCCGACTATTCGGCCCCGCGGCAATAAAACTTCAACCCGGTGGAAAATTGTCACGGGGTGGCCGGTGCGGAAGCACCCCCCCGAGGTGATCGGCGCTGCGTGCCGGGCCGCCGACTCAGATCCCCGCGCCCGTCGGCGCGTCCGGCAGGTCCGCGGGTTCGGCGTCGAGGCCCAGTTCCTCGAGCGCGGCGGCGAGGTGCCTGTCTTCGGCGAACTCCGAGCCGTCTTCCTCGCGGATTCGCTGGGTCGTCGCGAGCACTTCCCCGCGGCGGTCGTCCGGGATCTCGTACTTGTCCGCCGAAAGCTCGATGGTGAGGCCGTTGTGATCGCGGGTGTACAGCGAGTGGAAGATGCCCCGGTCGAACTCGTTGTAGCCGTATCGCGACTCCTCTAGGGCGTCGCGGATCTCGACGAACTCCTCGGCGTCGATCGAAAACGAGAGGTGATGAACCGAGCCGACCTGATTGCGCAGCGGGCGGTGGTCCGACTGGCGGTCGTCGGTCACGAAGAAGGTGATGATCCGACCGTCGCCCGTATCGAAAAAGAGGTGCGTGGAGTTCGGATCGTCGAGGTTCGGTTGTCTGAGCACCAGCGGCATGCCCAGCAGGTCCCGGTAGTACTCGATGGTGTCCTCCTCGTTGCTTCCGATGAGCGTGATGTGGTCGGTGCCGGTGACGCTGATCGGGCTATCCGGCGGCGTCGCGGTAATTTCGGGTTCGTCGGTCATCGTTCGGTCGTACCTACGGGTGCCATCCGTATACCTGTGGCCCAAACGGCAGTCCGGGCACCGCGTTCTGTCCCACCGCGTTCAGCCCCGACGCGTTCTGGCCCACCGCGTTCGAGCGAACGTGTTCGAGACGGCGACGGTCACGCTCGCGCACTCGATTTTAAGGTGATCGGCTCCCTCCGTGGGAGTATCCGATGTCACGCGACGTACTCGACCGGGCACCCGACGATCGCGTGCAGATCCTCGACCCGATGGGCGAGGTCGTCGCCCCCGACCTCCTGCCGGACCTCGAGGAGTCGACGCTGCACGCGATGTACCGGGATATGAAGTTCTGCCGGCGGTTCGACGAGCGGATGATCAGCCTCCAGCGCCAGGGCCGACTCGGGACCTATGCCTCGCTCGCGGGCCAGGAGGGCTCCCAGATCGGGTCGACCTACGCGCTCTCCGACGAGGATATGCTCTCCTTTCAGTACCGCGAGCACGGGGCGGTCGTCTCGAGAGACCTCCCCTGGGAGTACCTGCTGTACTGGATGGGCCACGAGGACGGCAACGCCGCGCTGGCGGACGTGAACGTCTTCCCGCTGAACATCTCGATCGCCGGGCACATCCCCCACGCGGTCGGCTGGTCGTGGGCGGCCAAACTCCGGGGCGACGAGCGCGTCGGCGTCGTCCACTTCGGCGACGGTTCGACGAGCGAGGGCGACTTCCACGAGGCGATGAACTTCGCGGGGGTCTTCGACACCCCGACGGTCTTCCTGTGTCACAACAACCAGTGGGCGATTTCGGTGCCCCGCGAGCGACAGACTGCGAGCACGACCATTGCCCAGAAAGCCGACGCCTACGGGTTCACGGGCGTGCAGATCGACGGGATGGACCCCCTCGCGACCTACGTCGTGACGAAGGCCGCTCGAGAGAAGGCCCTCGACTCGCCCGACGAAGCGTCCGGGGACGGCGACGCCGCAGATTCGGCGGCGAGCGATCGCTTGCGACCCACGCTCATCGAGGCGGTCCAGTACCGCTTCGGCGCACACACCACCGCGGACGACCCGAGCGTCTACCGAGACGACGAGGAGGTCAAGGAGTGGCGCGAGCGCGACCCCATCGACCGGTTCGAACTCTATCTCCGGAATCGGGGACTCATCGACAACGGCCACATCGAAGCCGTCGAGTCGGAGGTCGAAGAGACCCTCGAGGACCTGCTCGAGCGGACCTCGGAGTACGAACCCGATCCGCGGGAGATGTTCGAGTACACCTATGCGGAGCCGACGGAACGACTCGAGGACCAACGGGCCCACCTCGAGTCGCTGCGCTCGACCCACGGCGACGACACGTTACTCGAGGACGAGTAGGGATCGGCGGTTTACTTCTGGCTCTCGGTTCGGTCGGGGTCGCTGTCGCGCTCGCTCCAGCGCTGGTAGGCGACCGGATCGGGGCCGCGGACGGTCGTGACGCCACCGCCGCGATCGATCAGCATCGGCACGTCGGTATCGGGGCAGTTGCTCGAGGGAGGAGTGCCCTCGCTCGAGGAGCGCTCGTCCGGTGGCTCGGGGCTCTCCGATTCCGGGTCGCAGAGGAGTCGCTTTGCCCACCGGGCTTCCGCCCGGATCTCGCGGACGTGTCGTCTCACCGCGCGGGCGCGCTCACCCTCGAGGCTCGCGAGCAGGCGTTCGGCCTGCGCATCGATTCGCTCGAGGCGGTCGCGGGTGGTCGATGAAGTGCCTCGAGTGTCCGCAATTTCGTTCGGTGCGTTCGGTCTGTCGGGGCTTTCAAGTCCCGATGAGTCGTCGTCGTACATGGCTTCCGTAGTGTGGATACGGGAGCTACCACGGATCGGTGGCCAAACACCGATCCACTTCTCGAGCGATTATCTCGGCTCGAGTCCAAACTGTAGCTTCCGCATCACTATCTCCGTGCTATCTCACTTAATATCTTTGCATATGCAAATATTTAGATTCGCAAATGATTGTCTAAAAACTTCTAGATGCGCATATACGTGTGTTTTCGTTCGCATGAGAGGGTTCTATTGCCGAGTAGCACGCGAACCGTGGTATGCGCGAACGCGCTGACTGGATGGTTCCAACCGACGACGCTATCTTGGAATACGTGCGCGATGCGGGCGAGGTCCCACCGGCGGTTATTGGCCGCAACATCGAATCGCATCCGAACTACGCCGGACAACGGTGTCGGCTGCTCGCCGAGCACGGGTTGCTCGATCGTGAAAGCGACGGCTATTACTCACTTACCCCGTTGGGGCGTCGATATCTGGATGAAGAACTCGAGTCGGGAGCGTTGGATACTGACGGCGCGTAACTGACGAGTCGCTCTCGTCCCACGTCGTCCGGGGGCGCAAGTCAACAGAACAACTATATTCGTGGGGGTCCCCAATTTCGTGTACGACCATGCTCACTCTAAGCGACGAAGACGACCTCCTCGAGGACATCATGGAGGGAGTTGAGATCGCTTTAGCTCGGACCGGGTTCGATGGGGAACACGTCGACCCGATCACGGTTAACAAATTGGCATACCTCGCTATTCAGGAGTTCGAACCGCCGATAACCTACGGCTGGTACAAGTACGGCCCCGCACCGGTAAACGTCGCACGTCGGACTGTCGACCTGACGCCGCGACCGCTGGCGGAGGTTCCTGCTGCAGATGAACCGCGTGTTCGGGACCCAACGGGGAAGATACTCAGTCCCAGAGAGTACTCGCACTTCTTTAGCTCCGATCTCGAGGAATTCCAGCATATCCTTGAAACACCGACCAAAGAGTACCTGGTCGAGTTCTACTTCGATCACGCACCGGACGAGTATCGCGATCTCTACATCGCGAGTGCGGAACTCCAACAGGTCCTCGACGAAATCAAAACGCCGGCGTGGCACGCTGACGCTACCGGGTGTCGCACTCGACTCGAGCGGCGGTTCCCGCGGCTCGTGACTGAGGTTCACTCACACGACATCCTCAGTGAGTCCGTCTCAGCGGTAGACGCTTACGAACGAGTCGTGACGAGGATCGTTGCGACTGCGAGCGAGCAGGGCGAACTCTCGGAGTCACAGCAGCGTTTTATCAATCGGGCCGTCGACCACTTCTACAGCACCGTCTGGAAATATGTCGCACTTCTCGTCTCTCGAGACACTGTCGATCGCTCTCCCGGAACGAACCAGCGGGCGCTTCGGAACAACATCGAGAGCGATCTTCGAACGATTAGAGACGAGTGGGAGGTCGAACTCGAACGACTCGAGGAGCTGGCGACTGGATTCGACCTCTACTCGGAGTTGGGGGCGACTGCGCAGAGTGTCGACCATTACGACGGAGATGACGAATCCGGAACGGCGTCGGTAGACGAGATGTTGGAACTTATCGAGTGAGTAGCCACGATGCGTACTCATACACTGGATTCGGACACAACTGTCGCTATTTTTGACGCGACCGCTGCCAAATCGCTCTTCGATGATCTCGGGAAGAAAACCACCCTACAGCGACAGTTTCTCACCCGTCTCCAGAACGCACTCGAGAGCCAGACCCCTCATACGTACGTCGAGAAACCGTTTCGCGGCGTCGACAACGTCGATCAGTTTCGGGCCGGAGACATCATGCGGGGTTACTGCGTGTTCGCCGATGAACCACCCGCGTACAACATCTTTTATTTTCTGCAGATAACGGACCACGAGTACGACGCCTATCCGGTCGCGAAGTACGACCGCAAAGCGGGTGCAATCATCGAGACACTGCAGTCGCTCTCGAGCGAGGTCGCCGTCGAACAGTATCTCGAGGAACATGACGCCCTCCGGGTCGACGATGTCGAACGGTTGCGATCCAAATTATAGTGTGGCGCTCACGGCAGTTCCTACTCCGAAACCGCTGCCTCCACGATTTCGATTTCCTCCTCGTCAATCCGTACAGTTCGTAGACGATTTCGTCGATCAACGTCCGTCTTCTCGATTTTCTCCTCGAGTTCCTCCGCCCATGCTTTCGTCTCGAAATAACTCTCTAACCCGTCTCGCACGTCGTCAACGGCGAGGGTGAGCTTCCACAGACGGTCGACGGGCTAGTTGGTCTTGGTGGCGGTCTCGCGGAAGTTGGCGAAGCCGCCAGCCTCGTCGACGGCGACGGGGACGAACGCCTCGATCAGGTCGGCTTCGGTTTCGGTGAGGTCGGAGATCTCGAGAGCCGGCAGGAACTCAGTTTCGGTGTGCCATGGAGACGGTTGTGAGCACAAAACGTATTAGGTGTAAGATGTGAACAGAGTAGTAATATCAATGCTCAACTGGTTACGATCCCGCCCCTTTGCACAACAACTACTAATTCTCGCGGTGATCTGTGATCCGATCGGATTCGCCGCGGGGTATCTCCTGGCACCGTCACTCGGCCTCGACCCTTTTATGGGAGGCGTGTACGGACTCGTCGCGGCGAGCCTCCCGGTTTCGTTCTGGGTTCTCACCCAGAATAACTGACGCGATCAGTCACTCAGGACGCGGCAAGCGATGGCTTCGAGAAGCCACACGGCGTGCTCGAGAGCGATGTTCACTGGCGAGCGACGCATCGAACATCTATTGGTGTTCGGTGCGTTCTAGTTCTACAATATTTCACGATATCAATCAGGTTTGGCGCGTTTCCGACAGTTTTAGACCAGTGGGTGCGAGTCCGATACGTAGAGAGATTTGATGTACTCCAACGAACTGACGGAGTCAAAGTGTATCTGGGACCTCCTCGATGCAGTTGCGGACCTGAAGGGCGTCGAACCACATCGCCTGCCGCCGATTTACCATACGATCGATCCCGAGCCGGTTGCGGCGCTGATAAACGGCTCCGGCGCTCATTTCGAGTTGACCTTCGAGTACGAGGGATTGCAGATCCTGGTGACTCGAGACCGGTACCGGATCAGCGCCGACGGCGAAATCGCAGTCGACGCGAACTGGTAACGCCGGTTCGTATCAGACACTGTGCGTCTCTGAGATGGCTGTGGGTCGCCATCTGGTCTTGTTTTACTGAGAGCGATACGTTTCTGCGATCGCTTCGAGGTCGTCGACTTCTGCCGGAACGGTCACCTCACCCGATTCGCGCGCGTACGAGATCAGTCCCGAATCGGCCAGTTTCGGCAGGTGGACGTGATACAGTGCGACTCG
Source organism: Halostagnicola kamekurae (assembly GCF_900116205.1). Taxonomy (NCBI): domain Archaea; kingdom Methanobacteriati; phylum Methanobacteriota; class Halobacteria; order Halobacteriales; family Natrialbaceae; genus Halostagnicola; species Halostagnicola kamekurae. The sequence continues at coordinate 563,102 of NZ_FOZS01000001.1, forward strand.
AGCGGAACGGACTTGCGCGTCGGTCGGCTCCCCGCTTGCACCGTCCGGTGATCGAGCGGCGATTCGAGACGCCAGTTCGGAAACGTCGAGCGGTTGCTCTTCGGCCAGAATCGAGAGTGTCTGTCGGCGATACCTGTTCGCAACGTCGGTAAACGACGGCATCGTCGACGGAGTTCGTGAATTCATAGGTATTCAGTAGCAGATCTGGCTAGGCGACTCCGATGGAGAAGGGGCAGGCCTGTACTATCAACCCCTTATTTAGGGGGGCGTATCCGTGGTCCTGCGATAGTCACGTCGGCTGACTCGGCTCGCTGGCGCTCACGATGAGCGTGTTCGCGATCAGCGACCGGTGTGCGCGATGGAGCCGCTTCGAGAGCGACTGTTGTGTGATGTCGAGTTCGGCCGCAACGTCCTCGAGCGACGCCTCTCGAGGGGTTTCGAAGTAGCCGGCTTCCCAGGCCGCGACCAGCGCCGACTGCTGTTTCGACGTGAGTCCGTACTGGCCGCCCGTTTTCGGCTGGGAGAGATCGTACAATCGTCGAAGGTCGAACGCGATGTTGCGTTCGTGACAGTAGCGCTGAAACGTATCCAGTTCGTCGCGGTCGTCGAACCTGATGCGCAGTTCCCAGCGCTCGTTTGAGCCGGTCGCCTCGAGGACGACGGCTTCGATTTCGGTGTAGATGTAGACGATCGATTCGACGTGGCGGGTCCACTCCGCGCGGTAGAGTGCGGTCTCCTGAAATTCGTCGAGTTGCTCGAGGTTGCGTATCGACGGATCCTTCGCGACCGCGTCCTCGAACGTGCCGAAGTTGACCTCCGAGACCCAGAAGTAGGGAGTGAGCACCTCCTCGGTCGCGACGACTCGTTCGATTTCGATTACCATCTCCGAAACCGCGTTCAGGGTTTCGTGCAGCGCGAACGCGTTCGAGGGGACGTGAAACTCCCCGAAGACACTCATACGCTCGATTCGAAGTACCCGAATATAAGCACCAAGATGTATAGTCCCCCGTTCGGTCGTCTGATACGGGTAAAACTCCCGATTTGTATATCTCGCCAATATGTTCGCGCGGCCCCGATCGCGGGCCGGTGGCCGTTCGACTCGCTGCTCAGTCGTCGGTGGCCGGGCTGGTAACGGTCTGTGCCTCGTCGTCGGCCGCGTCGTCATCGTCGTCGATTCGCGGGAAGTTTTCGATGGTGTCCTCGCGAAGGGCGGCTTCGTCGAACTCGTACTCGCCATCGAGGAACTCGAGCACCCGCTCGGTGTCCTGCAGGGCGTTTTTCAGGCACGTCGACGCGCCGGGCGAGGGCGTGATGTTGAAGATGATGTCGTCGCCGACGATCTTCGCCTCGCCCATGTCCAGAGACTTGTTTTTCGTATCGACGATCTGCGGTCGAACGCCGCCGTAGCCTTTCGCGCGTTCGATGTCTTCGAGTTCGGCGCTGGGGACGACCTTCTGGACGTGCGGGAGGAACTGGCGTCGTCCGACCTCGGGGAGGTCGTAGACGAGGTTCCGGAGCACGTACGGCAGGAGGACCCGATCGGAGAGGATGTTGGCGTAGCTGAGAAACGCCGCCGCGTTCAGCCCGAACACGTCGAGGAAGTCTTTCACCGTCGAGATTCGGCCCCGCTCGAGCGTCGGCACGAGTTTCGCGGTCGGACCGAATCGGGTGATCGAGTCGTCGTGGACGTCCGCGTCCCCGTGGACCGCGGCGAAGGGCAACTTCTTCATCTGGAGGGTGTAGACCTTCCCGTTCAGGAAGTCGTCCGCGAGGAAGAAACTACCCGCGATGGGAAGCAACACCTTGTCCTGTCCGTAGCCCAGTTCCTTGGCTATCTGGAGGCTGTGGGAGCCGGCGGCGACGACGGTCGCTTCGCAGTCGAACCGACCGTTCGTCGTCCCGATGGTGTAGCCGTCTAAGGTCTCCGTGATGTCTTCAACTTCCGTTCCGGTGTAGACGTCGACGTTCGCCTCCTGTTCGGCCTGTTCGACGAACGACTTCGTCGTCTCGCCGTAGTCGACGACGTAGCCGTCGGGCGTCTGGAGCGCGAGCATCTCCGTCGAGGGGTCGCGTCCCTCGACGACCTTCGGTTCGATCTCTGCGATCTCCTCGCGATCGATCGCCCGAAGTTTCGGGAAGAGGTCGCCGAATCCCTCGTCCTCGTAGCGTTCCTCGAGTTGTGCGACCTCCTCGTCCCCGACGCCGAGGACCATCTTGGACCGCTTCGAGTGCATCTCGCGGTCGGGGTCGTGATTCTCGAGGTAGCCGGCGAGCAGTTCCGCACCTTCCTTTACGTCTTCGGCCTTCTCGAGCGTGTAGTTCGTCTCTATGTCGCCGAAGTGCAGCGTCTGGGAGTTGTTCGTGACGTCCGAGTTGATCGCGGCGAGTTCCGACTCTTTCTCGATCAGCGCGATGGACTCGATATCAGTGAACTTCGCAGTCGTGTACAGCAGGGATGCACCGCTGATACCGCCACCCACGATGACGAGGTCGTATTTGCCAGACATGATTTTGGTCGCTACTTTCGTGAGTGCACTCCACACGGATAACTCATATTCTTTCAACCGACATTACGTCGATCGACGAAATGAGAATCGACGAAGTGGGCGTTCGCGCCGAAATCGCGACGCTTCGTCGTCTCTCGAACGCAATCGTCCGGCAATCGTGTCGGTTGAAACGGCGTCGGCGCGGCTGCTCGAGTGTAGCGAATCCACTCACCGGCGGATCGTGAAGCCTGAACGAACTGGCCAGCGTGAGCCGGAAATCGAAAAAATTCTCGGCCCGGTTCGGTCGAATACCGCTCGAGGAGTGTGATCGGCTTCGTGTGCGGCCGGAATCCGTCTCAGAACTCGCCGAAGATGCTCCCGTCGGCGTATTTCTCCTCGTACTCCGCTTCGTCCGCGACGAGCATCAGGATCCCTTCGACCAGTCCGAGCAGAGCGGGAATTCCCGTCCAGAAGAAACACAGATACAGGACGCCGTACTTGATGTTCCCCTGGTAGAACTTGTGTGCCCCGACGAAGCCGACGACGATCGCCAACACGCCGGCGACGACCTGATCGGAGCTGGTTTCACCGGACGACTGCTGTCTGACACCACATTCCGGACAGATCTCCGCGTCTTCTTTTATCAACTCGCCGCACTCGGTGCAGTATTTCTCGTCTGCGGCTCGCTCTCCGCCGTCAGTCACGAGCGGCGTCTCCTGGCTCGCACCGCAGTTCGGACAGCGCGCCGTGTTCCCCTCGATATGGTCCCCACAGTTGGTACAGTCGGTCATCAGTGTTCTGACGAAAATTCACACACCCCTCATAAAATAGCATCTATATGATCTCAATCATATCAATAAGACATACATTATTCGACTGCCTAATTATCAGTGAGGGAAATAGAAAGCAGTACTCCGGCGGCGACGCCGTACCCGATTCCAACGGCGATAACCCGAAGGTCGCCGGCGAGGAGCAGGCCGAGGAGACCGCTTCCGTACCCGATTCCGAGCAGGAATCCCGTCGCCGTTCGAACCGGGTTGTATCCCCGTCGGTCGGTGAACGTCGTGAGCGTCCAGTCGATCAGCGCGGGGAGCGGAAAGAGGAGGACGACCGGGAGACCGGTGAGCGACTGGCTCGCCACACCGCCCTCGAGCACGGAAGCCAAAACCGCCACGAGGATACCCGGATAAATCCCAAGACAGCGCGCGCAGACGTGGATCTGTCGACCGAAGACGACCGGCGCGTAACACCGGTGGCGCTCGGACGGCAGGTGATGTGAGAGCAGATACGGCCACGTCCGTGCCAACCCGGTCCGTAGCTCCGATCGGTCGATCCCCATACCCTCTTTCGGTTGCCGTGGCGACTAAAACGTACGTCTCTCTCGAGGTCTTTTCTGACAGTCGAGGGCCGAGTCAATTCCGTGTGAGGTTGTGGACCGAGAGAACCACACCGGACGCGTCACCCGTCCGATCGTCGCGCGCTCGTTTCCGAACTCGAGAGACCGTCACCTTCCCAGCCAGAACGTATCAGTTCGGACCGAATGCAACTTATGGCCCTGATCGATGTAGGCCAGAGTTATGTTCTGGCTTACGACACACAACGGCCGGGTGACCGGAGGGAGACCGTAGATGTGTACGCGATTAGTGTATCTCGGTCCCGAGAATATCGTGCTCACTGGCCGGTCGATGGACTGGCACGGAGAGATCGGAACGAACATCTGGTGCTTCCCACGCGGGATGGAGCGAACAGGCGAAGTCGGTCCGGCCTCGATGCGGTGGACCGCTGAGTACGGCAGTGTCGTCGCATCCGCGTACGACATCGCGACGACCGACGGGATGAACGAGGCGGGTCTGGTTGCGAACGTCCTGTGGCTCACCGAATCCGACTATCCAGAGTGGGATGGCGACAGACCCGGGTTGTCGATCTCGCTGTGGGCGCAATACGTCCTCGACAACTTCGCGACGGTGGCCGAAGCAGTCGAGAGTCACCGGAAAGAAGAATTCGTGGTCGTTTCCGACGAAATCCCGGACGAAGGCCGGTTGGCCACCCTCCACCTGTCCGTCTCGGATGTCACGGGTGACAGTGCCATCTTCGAGTACGTCGATGGCGAGTTGACGATCCACCACGGTCGGGAGTATCAGGTAATGACGAATTCCCCAACGTTCGATCAACAGCTCGCACTCGACGAGTATTGGTCGGAGATCGGCGGAACAGTCATGTTACCGGGGACGAGCCGCCCGGCTGACCGATTTGCCCGCGCAAGTTTCTACGTGGACGCGATTCCGCAGACCAAGAACCGGCGAGCCGCAACGGCGAGCGTCTTCGGCGCGATCCGTAACGTCTCCGTGCCGTACGGGATTAGTACGCCGGATGCACCGCATATCTCCTCGACGCGTTGGCGCACGGTCGCCGATCACCGTGACCGTCGCTACTACTTCGAGTCGGCGCTCTCTCCGAACGTTTTCTGGCTGGACCTCGAGGGGATCGACTTCGAAGCCGATGCCGGAGTTCGATCGCTGTCGCTCGGTGAGAACCAGGCGAACGTCTTCGCCGGCGATGTCGTCGACGAACTTGTCGAGACCGAGCAGTTCGAGTTTCTCGGTGTCCCGGCTCGAGCGGGCTAATCCCAGCTGCTCCCGGCGCGTTCTTACGGAAAGTCAAGGAGAAAAGCTCCGTCCTTTAGGGCGGACCACGATATCCCAACGACGTCGGGAATCCTCGACCTCGAAAACGCGAAGGGCATTCCCCTTCAGGGCGAGGAAGATGTAAATACGGACACATCGGCAGTAAGTGCTGTTTGCGACCAGCCGTTCGCAAGTACGGAACCAATCGAGAAACGGCGTAGTACAAGCGTAACGAGTAAATCGATGGCCTCGGCACTCATAGGGCTCGTCACGACCGGTTGCCGAGACCGGTTCGGAGCGGACCCATCGTCATCGGCCGCTCGAGTCTACGGCGGCCGTCGAAAAGTCAGTTCGGATCCCAGGCGAGTACACGTTTATTCGGATTCGCTCGAGGCCGGCGTGACGAACGCGGAGTTGCAGTCGTCGATCAGGTTCTCGAGGCGGTCTCGATTCTGCGGACAGAACGTCCGCTGAACGCGTTCGGTCGGGGTGGCCCGATCTCGAGTCGCTCGGCGGCCGGGTGTGGTCGGTGTTCGGTTCGAGATTTGCGTCGTCTGTGTTTGCAAGTTTCGTGTGCTCATGTCGGTCGAGTGCTGGGGTGTGATTCGGTGTGTCCGACGGCGGGTACTGGAAGCCGTCGTGTCGCTGAACTGGCCCGAGAGTCGTCTGAAGGAAGAGTGTCACCGTGGTACGTGTACGACCGACATCTGTACTTTCCCCTTCTGGCCCGAGCATTATAAAAGTTCATGATATACTTCGCCAGTGAAGGGGTTCGTGTCACTCAGCGGTCGCTGACCCACCCTGCACACCGGATCAACAGTCGCATAGACAACAATTACAACGCACGCGGTGAGAGTCTCAATCGATGAGTGCGAGTAAGACGACCGCTGAGAGGGGTTCGCGAGGCGAATCCCTCGAGCCGGTCGTCAGTTTCGTCGTTCCCGCGCGAAACGAGGCCGAGTACATCCGCGGCACCCTCTCGAGTATCGTCGGACTGGATACCGCCTATGCGTACGAGGTGATCGTCGTCGACGGCGGATCGACCGACGGGACGGCCGACATCGCACGCGAGTACGACGTGACGGTCGTTTCGGACGGCGGTTCCGGCATCGGCCCCGCCCGAGATCTCGGCGCAGACTACGCCACCGGCGACTGGCTGGCGTTCGTCGACGCCGACACGCGCGTCCGGGCGAACTACCTGACGGCGATGCTCGGGTACGTCGAAGCCGAGGGCGTGGCCGGGGCCAGTTCGGCCTGTCGGATCACGGGCCCCTATCGGGCGAAGCTGATGGAGGCGACGATCAACCACGTCTTTCCGCGCCTCGAGTTGCCGATCCTCCCCGGCTTCAACTGTTTCGTTCGCCGGGACGCCTACCACGACGTCGGCGGCTTTCCGAACGTACCCAACGAGGATACGGCGTTCAGTCGGCGACTGGCCCGCTCGTACGACACGGGCTACTGCGCTCGCGCGCTCGTCGAGAGCTCTGGGCGGCGAATCGCCGACGCGGGACTGACGGGGACGCTCTGGCACTACGGCCGTCTCGACGTCGAGCGGGTTCGCGCCGGCTCTCGAGGGTGACTCTCGACCGGCGTTCGACGCGCTCGAACGCGGCTCGAATACGTGACGGGGTCTCGTTCGTGTGCTGAAACGCTCGCTCGTGATCAGTCGGGAGAGTGAAATACTCCACCTGCCTTACAGTGAGATATGGAATTCGATCGCCCCTTCGCCCGCCGAGCGGGCGTCGGAGTACTCGTTCTCGCACTCTTTGCGGTCGTCGCCTACGTCGCCGTTCGATTCATCGCGGTAGTCGTCTTCTCGGTCTTTCTGTACTACGCCGTTCGCCCGATCTTCCGCTCGCTCGAGCGTTTTGCCCTCCCTCGCCGTCTGCGAGCGGGGCTCGCGCTGGTTCTTTTCGGCGTTCCACTCGTTCTCCTGGTCGGCTATACGATCGCCATCGTCGCGCTCGAAGCCCAGTCGATCCTCGAGGTCTACGACGTTCACGGACCGGCGTTCGTCGAGACGCTCGAGCGCGTCGGCGTCGGCGACTTCGAAGAGCTCCAGTCGATTCTCTCCGGTGCGATCTCACAATCTTCGCTCAGCGTGATCGGCGTGAGCGTTCTCGGAGCACTCGGCGTCCTGAGCAGCGCGTTCGTCCAGTTACTGATCCTCGTCGTCCTGACCTACTACATGCTCGTCGACGGGTCGCGATTCGTCTCGTGGCTCCTCGAGCGCTTCGACGACTCCGGCGTGATGGGCGAGTACGTCCGCGCCGTCGATCCGGAGCTGTCAATGACGCTCTTCGGAAACATCGTCAACGTGTTCGTCACCGCGATCGTCGGCGTCGCCACCTTTTATGCGTACAACTTCTTCGCGCCGGCGGCCGTCGCGGTGCCGTTTCCGGAACTGCTCGGGGCGCTTGCCGGCGTCGGGAGTCTCATCCCGGTCGTCGGCATAAAGCTCGTCTACCTTCCGGTCACCGCCGTACTCGCCGCGAACGCGTGGATCTCCGGCGACCTGTCGTTGCTCGTTCCGGTCGGCATATTGCTCGTCGTCAGCGCCGTCGTCGTCGATTTCATCCCCGACTTTTTCATCAGAGCGCACATCAGCGGCGACCAGACCCACACCGGGATGTTGCTCGTGTCGTACGTCGTCGGCCCGGTCGTGTTCGGGTTTTACGGGCTCTTCTTGCTCCCGATCGTCCTCATTCTCGTCATCAACGCGACGTACGTCCTCGTGCCCTACGCGCTCTCGGGCGAGGAACCCGGGACGAGACAGGCGCGGCTCCGGGAGTACGCCACTCGAGGTGGGGAGCCGACCGCCGAGACCCCTTCCGAGAGGCGTTCGAAGCCGGTCGAGCGAAAGTCGGAACCCTGATACGGTCGCTGTCTAACCAGTTCCATATGGTCGACGTTCTTCTCGCACGAACGGCACACCTCGTCTTTGCTGCGCTGTGGGCCGGCAGCGTCTTCTACGTCGCGTTCGTCGTCGTTCCGCTGGCTCGAGACGGCGCCTTTAATTCCACAGCGCCGCTCGAGACCATCTCCGGAAAGCTCGCGACGATCTCGCGAACCAGCTCCCTCGTGCTCTTTCTCTCGGGGAGTCACCTCGCGGCCGCCGTCTACGACTCAAATACCCTGTTCTTTTCGCTCCGGGGTCGACTCGTCCTCCTGATGGTCGCGCTCTGGCTCGTGTTGACCGCACTCGTCGAAGTCGCTACCAAACGATTCGAATCCGGACTCAACGGCAAGAAAATCCGCGAGCCCGCCCGGGACGCGCTTCCGTTGTTCCGCGCGGCGGCGATCGTGAGTGTCGCGTTGCTCCTCGTCGCGGGGGCGCTCACAGGCGGCATCGCCCGCTTCGTGTAAGTTCCGCTCGGATCCAATAACTGTCCGTTTTCCTGAACGTCGTCTGACGCATGTCTGATTTCCGGTCCGAAGAATTATCAATCGAACATATTCCGACGAAAGATACTTAGTTGATTGCTATACAGTAGTGAACGATGATCAGGGGGAAAGACGTCGCACTGTCCGCGCTCGTCGTCGGCTCTGCCGCGGTCGCCGGGTACGTGTTACGGTCGGGTCGATCCAGCACCACCGCCGCGCGCTCGAAGGCCGACCTCGGGGCGCGCGTGGTCGAGGACGTACCGGTCGACGCGACCGTTATCGACGCCTCGAGCCGCTCGCTCCACGACATCCCGGGCGCGAAAAAGGCGATCCGTCGAGCGATTCGAAACGACGCTCGAGAGGAGTGGGAACACGTCACGATCGAACGCGACGGCGCCTGGTCGGTCGTCGACGCGATCCGCGACTCGCTTCCCTACCACGAAGGGCGGTCGGACGGATACAACGGCGTCTACGTCTGGTACGACGGCCGAGTCGTCGTCCTCGACGCGATCGGCTGGGCGCGCCTCGAGACGCCCATGCAGTAGGGGCCCGACATCGCGTTTACCGTCTCTCGAGCGGGTTTCGATTCCATTTTGACGACAGATCGGCTCCATCAGCGCCGCGGTCGAATCACAACCACTACCTCCCCTGCCCGTCCAGCCTCCGGTATGCAACTGGGCGTAATCGGACTCGGACGGATGGGTCAGATCGTGGTCGATCGGGTACTCGCTGCTGGACACGACGTGGTCGCGTTCGACCTCGACGACGAGGCGGTCGCGGCGGCCGCGGAGGCGGGCGCCGACCCCGCCGATTCGATCGATGACCTCTGCGAGCAACTTGAGGGGACGAAACGGATCTGGCTGATGGTCCCCGCCGGCGCGGCCGTCGACGCGACGCTCGAGGAACTCGAACCGCACCTCGAAGCCGACGATATCGTCGTCGACGGCGGCAACTCGAAGTTTCAGGATTCGGTTCGGCGTGCCGAGTCCTGTCCCGCGGCCTATCTCGACTGTGGTACCTCCGGCGGCCCCGCGGGCGCAGAACTCGGCTTCTCGCTGATGGTCGGCGGACCGGAAGCGGCCTACGCGGAACTCGAGCCGATCTTCGACGCGGTCGCGACCGGCCCCGACGGCCACGGCCACATGGGTCCCGCGGGCTCGGGCCACTACGTGAAGATGGTCCACAACGGCGTCGAGTACGCGCTGATGCAGGCTTACGGCGAAGGGTTCGAACTCCTCCACGAGGGTCGCTACGACCTCGATCTCGAGAACGTCTCTCGAGTCTGGAACAACGGCGCGGTGATCCGCTCGTGGCTGCTCGAACTCTGCGAGGAGGCGTTCCGCGAGGAGGGGACGGATCTGGGCGACGTCGCGGATCGGGTCGAGGGCGGCTCGACCGGAACCTGGACGGTTCAGGAAGGCCTCGAGCAGGAGGTTCCCGTGCCGCTGATCTACACGGCGCTGGCCGAGCGGTTCGGCTCGCGGGCCGACGAGGGCCGGTTCTCGCGACGGCTCGCGAGTCGGCTCCGCTACGGCTTCGGTCGCCACGAAGTGCCCCGAGAGGAGTGACTACCGCCGACGAACACGCGCCGGTCCCGACCGATCGTCGCACTCGTTGACGCTTCAAAATATTGATCACCTCGCCGCTCATCTGTCGGGTCAGTGCCCGACGATTCCCGCGATTCAGACGATAGTCCGTCTCGAGGGGCGGACGACCCTCCAGCGAGCGACGATGCGCCGACGGGGAATTCGTCGCCCGACGAGTCGCTTCCCCGATCGGGGACGGAGTCGACCGCGGACTCGAGCGACGACGGATCGTCGAACTCGTCGGACGCCGATTCGGACGCGGGTTCGTCGGAAAGCGACTCGAGCGTTCCGTTTACCCCCTCGAGTTCGATCACGGAGGGCTCGCTCATCGAGCCGCTCTTTCACCTGGCGTGGCCGATCGTCGTCATCCAGCTGCTGCAGGTCACCTACAACGTCGTCGACACGCTGTATCTGGGTCGGCTCTCCGCGGACGCGGTCGGTGCGATCAGCCTCGCGTTCCCGCTTATCTTCCTCCTGATTGCCGTCGCCGGCGGCTTTACGACCGCGGGGGCGATCCTCGTCGCCCAGTACATCGGTGCGAGAGGTGACCGGTCGGCGGGATTGGTCGCGGGCCAGACGGTCTCGTTCGTCGCCGTCCTCTCGGTCGCGATCGGGATCGCCGGCTACTTCTACACGCGACCGGCCCTCGATGTCCTGCCGAGCGATCCAGAGACGGCGGCCGCGGTCGTCCCGCTCGCAGCGGACTACATGGAGGTTATCTTCCTCGGGATGCCGTTGATGTTCGGATTCTTCGTCTTCTCGGCGCTCATGCGGGGCTACGGCGACACGCGGACGCCGATGCTCGTGATGGTCATCTCCGTGGCCGTCAACGTCGTCCTCGATCCGATCTTCATCTTCGGTTTCGATAGCAATCCGCTGGTCGGCTGGCTCGAGACCCTCCCCGTCATCGGCGCGCTGGATTTCGCGGGTTTCGAAGCCGCGGTCTACGCCGCGACCGGCTTTTCGGGCTGGGGGATCGAAGGTGCGGCCATCGCAACGATCGCCGCCCGCGGCGCGGCGACGCTCGTCGGACTCTGGATCCTGTTCGCGACGACCCGCGGTCCGGCGGTCTCGCTCGAGCACCTCCGACCGGACCTCGAGTTCATTGAGGACATCGTCCGTCTGGGCGTCCCGAGCATGGTCGAACAGTCGACGAGCGCGCTGGCGATGATCTCTCTGACCGCGATGGTCGTCACGTTCGCGCCGCCGGTCGTCGCCGCCTACGGCCTCGGAAACCGGCTCATCTCGCTGGTCTTTCTCCCGGCGATGGGACTCGGGCGGGCCATCGACACCGTCGTCGGGCAGAACCTCGGCGCGGACAGGGCGGACCGAGCGGGTCGCGCCGTGCGACTGGCCGCGACGACCGGTGCCGGGGTGATGATCCTCGTCGCCGTGGTCGCGGTCACGTTCACCGAACCGATCGTCAGCGCGTTCCTCGGCGACGTCGAAGACGCGCCTGAAACCATCGCGCTGGGTGTCGAGTACGTCCAGATCCGTTCGGTCGAGTTCGCCTTCATCGGCGTCTCGCAGGTGATCCTCGGCGCGTTCCGGGGAGCCGGAAACACGAAGACCGCCATGGTCCTCTCGATTCTGACCCTCTGGGTGGGTCGCGTCTCGAGCGTCTTCGTCCTCGTGTTCGTCTTCGATATGGGCGCCACCGGCGTCTGGATCGGGATGGCCGTCGGGAACGTCCTCGGAGCGATCGTTGGCGTCGGCTGGTTCGCCCGCGGGACCTGGCGAAACCGGTACATCGACGACCCCGAGCCAACACCCCGCGCTGAACCGATGGAAGACTAAGCCGCTCGCGCCGCCGATAGCACCGTCTCGTTTCGCCACAACACGCGCGCCAGACAGACGATTGAGAACGATCGAGACGACTCAGGACGGATGCTGGTGGCCGATCTTCTCGGCGACGATCCCGGGAACGGGCGTCGCACACTGCCTGCACTTCCACGTCCGCCCCGTGGTTCCGCGATCGGAAACGAGGTCTTGCTTGTACTCGAGGACCGCGCCACACGTACACTGATACGTCGTGCGGGACATCGCCGCGGTGTAGGTCCCGCGGCCGCTTAAGCGTACAGCCGGCCTCAGCACGTTCTTTCTCGCCGTCGAGTTGCGAGATCGGTTCGAGGGGTCGATACTCGAGCCCGACCCGTGAGGTGGGTGCTCGAGCCCGGCTCGCGAGATCGATTCGAAGTCGGGTATCGAGACCGGCCGACCATTTATATACCGTTCCGCGGCCAACGAGCCCATGGTAGATCGACCGACAGTCGACCGCCGAACCGTCCTGCGAACGATCGGCACGAACACTGCCGCCGCGCTCGCGCTCGTCTCGAGCGCGAGCGCGACCGATACCGAGCGAGCGGGCTCGGACACCGAAAAACAGCGAGAATCCACGACCGAGTGCGAGGACATCCCCACCGTTCCCGAGTCGGCGGCGAACCCGCCCGAGTCGTACGTTTCGACCGTCGACCGCATCGTCGACGGCGAACACGTCGTCATCTTACTCGAGGACGGCACCCGGACAGTCGATCAGATCGTCGTCCCGGCGGCGGAGCATCCGTGTCTCGAGGAAAACGATCGGATCGTCGCGACCGTTGCGGACGACGACCTGCGCTGTTTCCGGTGGCTCGCCGAGTGATCGTCGCCTCCGGACGAAACCCGCACGCTGGGGCCGATATCGCCGCTGAACCCCACCACTGGCGGCACTCTACCGTCCGCTGAAATCCGGCTCGCGGTCTTCCGTAAACGCGGCGACGCCTTCCATCATGTCCTGCGTGTGGAACATCCGCTCTTGCTCGCGCGCCTCGAGGTCGAGTTGCTCCTCGAGCGTGTTGGCGTTCGACCGGAGCAGAAGCCGTCGAATCGAGGAGTAGACGCGAGTCGGGCCGCTCGCGAGCGTCGTCGCGCGTTCGTGAACTCGTTGGTCGATGTCCGCGTCGCTCACGACTTCGGTGAGGAGCCCGATATCGGCGGCCTCGCTGGCGGAGAGGATGTCACCGCTCATCAGCAGCTCCGTCGCGGTGCGAACGCCGACCAGCCGCGGCAGGATGAACGTCGCGCCGGTGTCTGCGGTCAGGCCGATGCTCGAGAACGAAAAGCCGATGCGGGCGGACTCGGCGGCGTAGACGAAATCGCAGGCGGTCGCGAGCGACGCGCCGGCACCGATCGCGGGCCCGTCGACCTTCGCGATCACCGGTTTCGAGCAGGTCATGATGGCTTCGACCGCGGCGTGAAACCCTCGGTCGATCGATTCGGCCGTCGGCGTCGAGCCGACGCTCGAGAGATCCGCACCCGCACAGAAGGCCTCGCCCGCGCCGGTCAGGACGAGACACCGAACCTCGTCGTTCGCGTCGAGTTCGCGGAACGCGGCCGCGAGGTCCTCGGTATCGGACTCGCTGACCGCGTTCTTCCGGTCCGGATTCGATATCACGACGGTCGCGTAGGACTCGGCTTCGTGGATCTCCGTCCGAATAGTTGCCATACTACACAGTCACGCTCGAGACCCGTATAAAACTCGGCGAACGGCTTTCAATCCCCCGGCCGTTTGTCGCGGATCGGCTCGATCGGCTCAATCGGCACGTCACGACGGCCCGGGCTGAGTGATCGCCTTTACAGATAGCCCAGATCCGCCAGCCGTTCTTTCGTTCCCGCGCGCATCGAGACGCTTTCCGTGCCCGTCTCGCTCACGACCGACTCGAGGTCGCCGAGTCGCTCGTCGAGTCGACGGATCAGTGCTTCGCGTCTATCACGCTGCTGTCCGTTTCTCGAGTCTGCGTCCGGCTCGGCACAGAGGTTGCGCTGTTCGTGGGGGTCCATCTCGAGGTCGTGGAACCGCTCGAAGCCGTCGTCGCCGCGGACGTACTTGGCGTCGTGCGTTCTGATCGCCTGCAGTCGGCGGTCGAACGCCCGAACGCGGTCCGGCACGTCGCCGAACCGAGCATCGAGGCGGTCAATCGAGGGCTGTGGAGCGACGTACTCGGCGAAGATTGCGTCTCGAGTGCCTGTGTCCGAGGTGGGATGCATCGACCGCCCCTGACTCTGCTCGGCGAACGCGGGGTCCTCGATGCCGGTCGCCTCGAAGAGGGTCTCCGGGAGGTCGAGCAACTGAACGAGGTCGCGTCGCGTGCCGCCGCCGGTGAACTCGCCGCCGTGGATGACCAGCGGGACGTGCAACAGGGTGTCATAGAGGTTGTACTGATGGCCGAAGAAGTCGTGCTCGCCGACGTGCTCGCCGTGGTCGCCACAGACGACCAGCAGCGTCTCCTCCCACTCGCCGGTCTCCTCGAGCGCGCGACGCAGTCGCGCGATCTGCCGGTCGACGTAGGCGAGTTCGGCCCGGTAGAGGCCCCGAAGCATGGCGAACTCCCGGTCGTCGATCTCGTAGTCTTCGCAGTCGTAGGCCCGCGGATCCTGCCGAACCGCCGTGGCCGCTTCGTAGCTCGCACCCTCGGGGAGATGTCGCTCGGCGAGTTCCCGCGGTGGGTCGTAGACGACGTGCGGTTCGATGTAGTTACAGAACAGGAAGAACGGCGAGTCGTCGTCCCGTCCCTCGAGCCAGTTCTCGACCCACGTCGTCGTTCGATCGGCCCCGTCGTCGCCCGCCGGCTGGAGCACCTCGCTGTAGAGGATGTTCGTCGCGTTTACCAGGGGGTTCCCGTGAAAGAGGTTCTCGCGGGTCGCCTCGAGTTTCTCGCGAAGGTCCTCGCCGCGAACGACGGCGCCCATATCGTGTTCGGACTGAACGTACTGCCAGCCGCGCCGGAGGTGATCGAGCCCGCGGTCGAAGCCGAACTCCTCGGTGATCCAGGTGTTGTTCGAGACGCCGACGGTTTCGTACCCGGCGTCAGCGAAGACCTCGGGAAGCGTTCGAAGCGACTCGTCCAGAAAGGGGTGGTGCCCGTGCGTTCCGTGCTCGGAGGGATACGTCCCGGTGAACATCGAAGCGTGGGAAGGCAGCGTCCACGGTGCCGTCGCAAACGCGTTCTCGAACGCCGTCCCCGCCGTCGCCAGTCGGGACAGCGCCGGCATCGTTCGATCGCTCACGCTCGTCGCTCGAGCGGTGTCGAGAACGACGAAAACGACGTTTCGAGGACACTCATGTGGCTCGGGTTCACTTCGTGTTAGCGAGTCCATAGTATGCACCCTCCACCTCCCGCGGGGAAGGTCACCGACCCGGCACGCGCAGGTCGCTCATGCCGGTCTGGCGTTTTTCGACCGCTCTCTCACGGACCGGTCGAACTGTTGATCGATATCCACGGTGGAGTCAACGGAGCTAACACGACGGGTGGCGTGACTCGAATCGAACAGTGATGCGCGCCTTCCGGATCGCCTACGACGGCACCGACTACTTCGGCTTCCAGCGCCAGCCCGACGTGCGAACCGTCGAGGACACGATCTTCGGCGCGTTGAGACGACTCGAGATTCTCGCTCCCGACGCCGACAAACCCGACGGCTACGCGGCCGCCGGTCGAACCGACGCCGGCGTCTCGGCGCTCGCACAGACCGTCGCCTTCGACGCACCCGACTGGCTCACGCCGCGAGCGCTAAATAGCGAACTGCCCGCGGACGTCAGGGCGTGGGCCAGCGCCGACGCGTCGCCGTCGTTTCACGCGACACACCACGCCAGCGAGCGCAGATACGTGTACCACCTCTACGCGCCGGCAGAGTCGCGGTCGACTGCGGCCCTGCCGGAGCCGACCGACGACGCACAACCGTCGAGGCGTGAGACTGGGGACGCGACTCGCGTCGAGGACGACCGATTCCGCGCCGCACTCGAGGCCCTGTCTGGACCCCACGACTTTCACAACCTGACGCCCGACGACCGAAACACGGAGCGCTCGCCGACGCTCGAGGCGACCCGCGACGGGCCGTTTCTCGTCGTCACCGTCTCGGCGGGCGGCTTCTCGCGCGAACTGGTCCGCCGGCTCGTTTCGCTCGCCCACAGCGTCGGCTCGGGAGAGACGCCGCTCGCGAAGGTCGATCGGGCGCTCGCGGACGAACCGCTGGCGGGCCACGACGGGATCGCTCCGGCGCCGCCAGAACCGCTCGTGCTCGCAGCCGTCGAGTACCCCGACCTCGAGTTTACCGTCGACGAAGCGGCGGCGACGAGCGCGCGGCGGATCTTCGACCGTCGGCGAGTCGAGCAGCGAACGGTCGCGCGGGTCTCGAGACAGCTCCGTGACGGACTGTCGGCGGACTCACACGGCGGCTCCGAATGGTGAGTGGGTTTATACGATTCGGGCGACGACCACGAGGTATGGAACTGTCCCCCGAGGAGTACGGCGCGTACTGGCGCGCCTCGCTTTTCGTCTCCGCGGGGGTGCTCGTCGCGTATCTCGGATATCGCGTCACCGCGCCGCTTCTCGCTCACTCGCAGGCGGGCGCGACGCTGTTCGGCGTCTTCTTGCTCGGCGCACTCGTCGTTTCCGGGGGCTATCTGGTCGTTCTCGGTATCGCCCGAACGGTTCGGACCGCCGTCGACGCCGAGATGCGCGGCTAGGAGACGACGGCACGTCGTTTGCGGATCACCGTCTCTGATCGGCCGTCGCTCTCAGACCCGTCGTCACCCGGCTTCGGTAGATTTTCACAGCTTCGGTCCGAAATCAGCGCCATGAGTTCTGTACCGGACCGCTCCGAAATCGACCGGGAGTACACCTGGGACCTCGAGAGCATCTACGGGAGCGACGAGGAGTGGGAGGAGGCGTACGCGGCGGTGAGCGATCGAATCGAGGAGTTGGCGAGCTACGAAGGCCAGACCACCGACGACGCCGAGACGTTACTCGCGGTTTTCGAGCTTCGAAACGACATCATGCGCGAGGTGTCGACGGTGGCCGCCTACGCCCGCATGCGACGCGACGAGGACACGACCAACCAGGAGTATCAGGCCCTGACCGCCAGATCCCAGTCGCTGGCAGCGGAGGCACAGTCCGCCGCCTCGTTCATCGAGCCCGAACTCCAGACGCTCACGCGATCGGAGTTCGAGTCGATGACCGACGAGGAGCCGGCACTCGAGACCTACGACCACTACGTCGACGACGTGTTGCGGATGAAACCGCACACGCGTTCGGCGGAAGTCGAGGCGCTCCTCGCGGACCTGAGCGAAGTGACGGGAGCGACCGGCGAGGTCTACAACATGCTCTCGAACGCGGACATGTCGTTTCCGACCCTCGAGGATCCCGATGGCGACGCAGTCGAGATCACCCAGAGCAACTTCACCAACCTGCTCAAACGCCCCGATCGGGAGTTCCGACGGCGGGTGTACGAAGGCTACTTCGACGAGTGGGAAGCGGTGCGAAACACCGTCGCGGCGTCGTACAAAAACAGCGTCAAAGCGGACGTCAAGACCGCACAGGCTCGCAACTACGACACCGCACGCGAAGCCGCACTCGACGGCCCGAACGTCCCCGTCGAGGTCTACGATACGCTGGTCGACAGCGTCGACGACAACCTCGATAAACTCCACCGCCACGCCGAACTCAAACGCGAGGCCCTCGAGGTCGACGAACTGCAGATGTGGGACCTCTACATGCCGTTGACGGGCGGGGAAGGACCCGACGTCGGCTACGACGAGGCGACCGAGTACGTCGTCGACGCCGTCGGGCCGCTGGGCGAGGAGTACCAGTCCCGGGTCGCCGAGGGTCTCGAGTCGCGGTGGGTCGATGTCTACGAGAACGAAGGCAAACAGTCGGGCGCGTATTCAGGTGGCACCTACGACACCCAGCCGTTCATCCTGATGAACTACCAGGACGACATCGCCTCGATGTACACGCTGGCCCACGAACTCGGCCACTCGATGCACTCTCAGCTCACCAAGGACGAACAGCCCTACGTCTACTCGAGCTACGAGATCTTCGTGGCCGAAGTCGCCAGCACGGTCAACGAGGCCCTGCTGACGAACCACCTGCTCGAGACCGTCGACGATCCGGCGTTCCGAAAGGCCGTCCTCAACGAGTTCCTAGAGCGCGTCCGCTCGACGCTGTACCGCCAGACGCTGTTCGCCGAGTTCGAACACGAGGCCCACCGGCTCGAGGAAAACGGCGAGCCGCTCACAGCGGATCGACTGGACGACCTCTACTACGGGCTCAAAGAATCGTACTACGAGCCCGCCACCGTCGACGAGCGGATCGCCCGCGAGTGGATGCGCATTCCGCATTTCTACCGCGCGTTCTACGTCTACCAGTACTCGACCGGCATTTCCGCCGCGCTCGCCATCGTCGACGGCATCCTCCCGGACGGACCCAGCAGCGAGCCGGACTGTACCGCCGCCGAGAACTACCTCGAGTTTCTCCGTCGCGGCTCGCGGGAGTACCCGCTCGACCTCCTGCGAATCGCGGGGGTCGATATGAGTTCGAGCGATCCGATCGACCGCGCGCTGGCGACCTACGGCGACCGCCTCGACGAGATGGCGGCGCTGCTCGAGTAGCCGAGAGCGCTCTGTCAGGTCCCGTCTACATTTTCGATTCTATTGACCCTCGCTTCTCGAGATTCTGTCCCGTTCGTTCGTCGAATCTCTCTCGTCGACAATTTCCCGTGACCGGCCAAGCGAACTCCATCGTTTCCCCTCGGTGGCACCCGAAACGGTCGTATCACCCACGGCTTCCGGCCTGCCGAAAACCAACCGCGACCCAAAGGCACATTTATCGTGGGAATCCTAACGACGTACATCACGATGTCTCGAAGCCCATCTGTTCCTGAGCGACCACATCGCGAGATCGATCCCGATCTCTCCGATGACGAACGGCTCGAGGCGCTCCGTGGACACTTCGAAGATCTCACCGAGGTCCGAGATCAGCTGTCCGAGCAGCTCGACGCTGCAGAGGAGCGCCGCGAGCAGTTACGAGAGAAAGTAAACTCCGTCGAGCGCGAAAACGAGACGCTCAAAAGCTCCTCGCTTTACATCTCGACCGTCGAGGACGTCCTCGAGGACGACGAAGTCGTCGTCAAACAACACGGCAACAACCAGGAGGTTCTCACCGACGTCTCCCCGCGGATCGCGGAGTCGGTCGAGAGCGGCGATCGAGTCGCCGTCAACGATTCGTTTTCGATCCAGACGGTCCTGGACGCGGAAACCGACGCCCGCGCACAGGCCATGGAGATCGCCGAAAAGCCCGACGTCTCATACGACGAGATCGGCGGCATCGACGAGCAGGTTCAGGAAGTCCGCGAGGCTGTCGAACAGCCCCTTGACGAGCCCGAACTGTTCGAAGACGTGGGGATCGAGCCGCCGAGCGGCGTCCTCCTTCACGGACCGCCGGGAACCGGTAAGACGATGCTCGCGAAGGCCGTCGCAACCGAAACCGACGCGACGTTCATCAAGATGGCGGGCTCGGAACTGGTCCGCAAGTTCATCGGCGAGGGCTCCCGGCTCGTTCGGGACCTCTTCGAGATGGCCCGCGAGCGCGAACCGGCTATAATCTTCATCGACGAGATCGACGCCATCGCGACGACGCGAACCGAGTCCAAGACCTCCGGGGACGCCGAGGTCCAGCGAACGATGATGCAACTGCTCTCGGAGATGGACGGCTTCGAGGCCCGCGGCGACATCAGGATCATCGCCGCGACCAACCGCTTCGACATGCTCGATCGCGCGATCCTCCGCCCTGGCCGCTTCGACCGACTCATCGAAGTTCCCGAACCGAATCAGGAGGGACGCGAACAGATCCTCGAGATCCATACGCGGGAGATGGCCGTCGACGACGGGATCGATTTCGCCGATCTCGCGGCCGAAACCGAGGGCTACTCCGGTGCCGAGATCGAGAGTCTCGCGACCGAAGCCGGCATGTTCGCCGTTCGAGACGACCGGACCGAGGTGCGCCACGAGGACTTTACGAACGCCATCGAGAAGATCGAAGACGACGACTCGAGCGACGTTATCTCCTCGGCCGGCTACTTCTACCAATAGCCACCGACCATTTGCGCTGCGGTCTGTTTCGCTGGCGGCCGGGACTTCCGAGCCTTCGTTCGTTTCACTCACGAAGACCTCCTCCTTCCCCACCGCTCGTCTCACTCGCTTCAGATCAATCGTCGGCTCGCTCGTTCGCTCTGGACCAGTGATCTGCTCGCTCGTTCGCACCGGACCAGTCGGTCAGCCCGCACGTTCGTCCGGTTACTCGCGGCGCGTATCGGTGTGACCGCCTGCCCTTCCCCGTCTCGTGACGCCCTCAGGTTTTCGGGCGTCACTCGTGGCCACCGTCCTTTGTCTTCACGAATCGAGGCTCCCCCGAATCGCAACGCCTTACGCGATCGATCCCTGAGATCGGACAATGAGCACGATTCGAATCGTCTGGGGCTCCGCCTCGGCCCCCACGGCGATGGCATCCTACGACGCAGCGCTCGCCGAGGCCGGCGTCGAGAACTACAACCTCGTCGCCGTCTCGTCCGTTATCCCGGCCGATACCGCCGTCGAGGCCGTCGGCACCGCGCCCGACCTCGGGCCCGCCGGCGACCGACTCACTGTCGTCGAGGCTCGAGCCACGACCACCGGTCCGGGGCGGGTGAGCGCCGGACTGGGGTGGTCCCAGTCGGCGGACGACGGACCGGGGCTGTTCTACGAAGCGGGGGGTGAGACCGACGGTGAGGACGTCGAGACGCGCGTGCGAGAGGGACTCGAGAGCGGACGGGCGCTTCGCGACTGGGACTTCACCGAGCCGCGCGTCCGCGTCGAGAGCGCGCAGGCGGCCGCCGGTACGTACACGACGGCGATCGTGCTGGCGGTCTACGGCGACGGCGATCCGATCGTCTGAGTTGTCGGAAGCCGAATCCTTTTGACCGCTCGGCCCCATAGGACCGGTAGGACTTCTCATGAACGGAAATACGCCGTACGCGGGCTTGCCGGGTGTCACTGGGGCTGGAAAGCGTGCAGCGGCGGATATCCCCGAGATCTCGAACACACAAAAACGAACAC
This sequence comes from Halostagnicola kamekurae, assembly GCF_900116205.1. Taxonomy (NCBI): domain Archaea; kingdom Methanobacteriati; phylum Methanobacteriota; class Halobacteria; order Halobacteriales; family Natrialbaceae; genus Halostagnicola; species Halostagnicola kamekurae. The sequence continues at coordinate 584,088 of NZ_FOZS01000001.1, forward strand.
TTCACCGGGACGTCTCCCGAATCGCCGCTCGAACGCGGGAGTTCCTGCCGAACGAGTACGTGGTCGATTCGGACATCTCGCAGGGGACCGCCGGGCCCCAAGTGACCGTCGCGGTTCGGCCGCCCGTCGGACACGCGGTCAGCGCCGGATTCACGCCCGACCTCGAGACAGATCTCGAGGACGCCGCTGACGAAGTGATCGACGCCGACGAGCGCGACGAAGTCGCTCGCGGGCTCGCGGCCAGCGCCGCGTTGCAGGTCAAACAGGCGCTGAGCAACAACGTGAAACCGACGGCGAGATAGGGATTTCCGAACCGATTTTCGCGGTTAGTAAAGGAGCTGCTCGAGCTGGTGCACTCGGCGCTCGAGGTCGGTTTCCGGTTCGATCGTCGGGTCCCGACAGAGCCGCTCGAGCGTCAACAGCGGATCCGTTCCCGCCTGTTCTAGGTCCGCCAGCAATGCCTCGAGCCGATCTCGGTTCCGCGCGAGCGACGTGCACAACTCGAGAGCCAGTGCGATGCCGACGGCCGGTTTCTGTCGGGTCGGGAACGCCTCGCTGACCGCGGTGACGTCTGCACGCTCGCTCCGGCTCGTCCCGTCGGTTTCCGAACGGGGACGGACGCGCAGACAGCGCGTACAGATCGTCGCCGTCGACGCTTCTGACGGCGCGTACTCTCTGTACGAATCGGGAACTGCAAATCGAACGACGGGGGACTCACATCGAGAACAAACCATATCTTGCGTTCGAACGCTGCCGTCGTCCGGACGACCGCGCTTTCGGGCCGTCCTCGAGATAGCGGTCGATCCCTCGGAATCGTTGTAGATGAGTGGCCAGCGATGCCGTCAGTCGCCGCCCGCTGCACTTCCAACGGGCGGCGTTTGATCGCCTTCGAGGTCGTCTGCTTGTTCGGCTTCTTCTTCGGCCTTCTCTTCCTTTTCTTCCTGTTCTTTCTTCTCTTTGATCTTCTTCAGGCGGAAGGTCTCCTCGCGTTCTTGCTCCTCGAGTTTCTGTTCGATGTATTCCTGGCTGCTGTAGAGTTCCGGCAGGAGTTTGAACTCGAGGGCGTTGACGCGCCGTTTGGTCGTCTCGATCTCGCGGAGCATCTTCTTCATCGCGGTCTCGACCTCGGCGGCCAGGATGATGCTCTCTAAGAGGTCCTCGTAGGCTTCCGCGGCCTCGTCGATGCGCGCGGAGGTGCCCATGATCCCGTAACCGCGCTGATCTAAGTTCTTCGAGACGCGGGAGGATTCGATCTGGGGAACGACGACGCCCATGATGTTTTTCGACTCGGTGGTGATCTCCGGGTGTTCCTGCAGCGCCGCGGCCGCGCCGCGGACTGCGACGTCGCCTTCCATCGCTCGAGCCATGTTGATCGTCTTCTGGGCCCGTTCGTAGTCCTCGGAGAGTTCCCCGCGGACGTCCTGAGCTTTGTCCAGGATGTCCATGAACTCCATGATGAGGCCGTCTCGCTTCTTCTCGAGCGTGCCGTGGCCGCGTTCGGAGAGCTCGATGCGCTCCTCGATCGCCATCAAGTTCTTGCGGGTCGGCTTGACATCTTTGGCCATGTTATGGGAGGGTTGCGCTCCCAGTCGGATAACTGTTTACAGTTTTGGTCGTGGGACTCGGAGACGGTGAGTCCCGGTAGCGAACGCCCGCCTGTTGGCGGGCGAGCTGTCACGAGAGAAACGCGTACAAAAGGAGTCCGAAGGCGAGGTGTTGGACCATCGTCTCCTCGACAGTCGAGTGGACCTGTTCCTCGTTCGCGACGGCGTACTCTTTGGTTCGGATCTCCGAGCGCATCGAGAGGACGTCGTCTTCCTCGAGCGCGTGGAGTCGAGGGTAGACGGTTCCCGGACTGAGTTCCGTTTCGAAGAGCCGATTCAGGTCCGTGAGCAGCTCTTTCCCGTGTGTTTCACCGTGCAACGAGATGAGAACGAGCAGTACCTCGTCGAGGTTCTCCTTGACCAGTGTGTCCTCGAAGTGAACGTCGTTGGTCTGGAGAACGTCGTTGACTTGCGCCATGAGTTCCTCGAACTCGTGTTCGATATCGACCGGGTCTTCGCGCTCGTTCACTGGCGTTTCGTACGATTCCGACGTCCGTTTTGTCGTAATCACTTTCGATAACTTCTCGAGAAGTGACATACTCTCTGGTGGCTCCTCACGCATTCTCGATCACCATGGGGGTTTCGTGGCTGTAACAATCCACTTCCGACCCGCTTAATTGGGGTCTCAGGATTGGTCGTTGTCCACGACTAATCAAGCCGAGGAACGGCCACACAATAAACGACAGGGAACCAATCAACACCGATCTAAATAATTCAATGATGATGAACTTCATAATAATGGCTATGTTCCGATACCATCACGTGCGAACGGACCGTTCGAGCTGATCGTGTTTCGCATCGAAAACACCCGGTTTAGATGACTCGATCGGAGCTGTCTGATCGTTGAATAGACACCGAACCAGTCCGCGAGTCGACGGTTATCGATCGCCCAATCGAACCGCCGGTATCCGTTCCAGCGATCGGAATATCGCGGGACTCGAGTGCTGTGCGAGCCGCGGTCACGTTCTGTTCCCCGATCGACTCGCCGTCGTTTTCGAAGTCCATCATCGTCGCGCCGCCGGCGAGTTTGGCCGTCGCTCGCGAGACGGATCCGCCCAGCGCCGTGAACGAATCGATCATCGCTTCGATCCCGGCGTCCCCAAACTTCGCGGGATTCGGATCCGGGTTCGAGATTTGCTCGATCGACGGCAGCATGAAATGCAACAACCCGGTGACGGCCGCGGACTCGTCGTGCAACACGACACCGATGCAGGATCCGAACCCGCTCGAGCGAAGCGTCTGGTACTCGTTGTGGGCGGTGAGGGCATACTCGGCGATTCCGACTTTGAACGCGGACTCCTCGATGTTGTCGGCCGGTCCCGGAACGACGGTCGGCGATTCGACTCGGGCGGCCTGTTGAATCGTCATCGGCTCGTCCGATCGGCGGTTGGTCGGCTTGGACGATCGTGTCTTCGAGGAAAACGTCGTCGAAGCGGATCCGGTAGTCGGTTGGGATTGAGACGAGTCCGTATCCGTTCGAAAGCGGTTTCTCCCGCGTGATTCGAATTTTCCTGCTCGAGCGACACTATCGTCAGTCATTTGATTTTGGTCCCGAATTTATGCCAAAACGGGCCGTTAGTAGTACAGTAGTGGATCCGTGTGGCAAAAGGAATCTGGCCGATAAACTGACATATACGGCACTGTTCGCTGTTTGTACATCGCGTCCTCGCAGTCGTCGCGCCGGTCGGGTACCTATCACCGAGCAGGCGTGGTAGTAGTAACAGCCGAGTCGGTCGTCGGATCAGCTCTCGGAACGTTCGTGGCCGCGAGAATTAAGTACGTGTCTGGGAAACGATTCAGTACGAAAGCGATTTCAACATCGGTTGAGATCGGGGGTGAATCCAACGTATGGCAGCAAAAGAGTACGAGCAGGGAGCCGTCGACGAGGGCATCGAGGAGACGAACGAGCAGGATGCAGTAGACGTACTGGAGTTCGAACTCGATACTGACGGGTTCTGTGTCGAGATCGGCTACATCGCGGAGATCGTAAACTGCGGCGAGTTGACCAACCTGCCGAGCACGCCGCCCCACATCGAAGGGGTCCTCAACCTCCGCGAGGAGGCCGTGAAGGTGATAAACCTCAAGCAGCTGCTCGAGGTCGGCGAGGAGTACGCCGACGAAAAACTCATCGTCTTCAAGCGAAAGGACGGCGCGGATAGTCGGCTCGGCTGGCTCGTCGACGGCGTTCGCGGCGTCCACTCGTTTACCCCGAGCGAGGTCGAAGCCGGCGGTAATGCGCCGGGCGTCGAAGGCGTTATTCGGCGAGGCGACGATTTCGTCATCTGGCTCGATCCGGCGCGGATGCGCATCTGAGACTCTCACGACCGAACCGACGACTTCTATCGCTGTGTCGTAGCGAACTGACCGAAAATTTCGACTAGTCGTTTCGCTCGTCGGTACAGAGGTCGACGATCGCCTCTGGGATGTCCTCGATCGCCAGAACTTGTTCGACCGACCCGGTTTCGATCGCGGCTTTCGGCATCCCGAATATTCGCGAGGTCGCTTCGTCCTGAGCGATCGTTCGACCGCCCGCATCGGCGACCGCCTTAATTCCGATCGCACCGTCCTGGCCCATGCCGGTCAGAATTACCCCGATCATGTGATCGTCGATGACGTCCGCCGCGGTTCGCATTGTCGCGTCGACGGCCGGCCTGACGTTGTTGATCTTGGGCGCTTTCGAGAGGTCGATGTCGATCCGGCCGCGCCGGTAGCCGGTCACCTCGAGGTGGTAGCCGCCCTTCGCGAGAACGCCCTCTCCGCCGCTTACGGTATCGTTGGAGCCCGCCTCGCGAAACTCGAGGTCCGTCGCCGCGTCGAGACGCTCGGCGAACGAGCCGGTCAGGGCGTCGGTCATGTGCTGGACGACGATGACCCGAAGATCGAGACTCGCCGGGAGGTTCGCGAGCAGCGTCTCGACGGTCTTCGGACCGCCGGTCGAGGAGCCAACGAGTAGCGTCGTCGTCTTCGACGACCCGGGTGCGTCCACTGATACGGATCCCGCCCGCGATGGCTCGCTGCTCGACGCCTTCGATCCCAACGACCGGCCGGTCCCTGTATCGACTCCTCGAGTAGTAGATCTCGCCGTCGAGGTGGATCTCGATCCCGACGGGGTGCTCGACTGCGAAGCGCCGGCGATTCGCTCGACGACCTCGTCGGCGCGATCCCAGAGCGAAACCGATCGCTCCTTGCCGCCGGGTTTTCTGATGATATCGACGACGCCGCGTTCCATCAACTCGAGCGCCTCTTCGGCGTCTTCGTGGACGTGTGCGCTCAAGACGACGATCGGGACCGGGTGTCGCTCCATGATCTTGTCGACGGCCCAGTGGCCCCCCTGTCCGGGCATCGAGATGTCCATCGTGATGACCTCGACGTCCGTGGTTTCGACGAGTTCGACGGCAGATTCGCCGTCGCTGGCCTCGCCGACGACGTCGTGTCCGCGCTGCTCGAGAATCTCGGTGAGAATGTTCCGCATGAACGCGGAGTCGTCGACGATGCCAACGGTAACCATGTACGAACGTTCTGAGACCCAGTATTAATACTCTTTCAGTGTTTCCATGAGCGACGCGAAATCGACCAGCGGCACCTGGGCCTGTTCGTCGGCGCGATAGCCGTGGATGATGCCCTCGAGGTAAGACTCGTCGATCGTGACAAGATCCATCTCGGTGATGTCGTATATCGGCGTGATCGATTCCTCGCTCGCGGATTCGACGTGGCTGATGTCGTCGACCCGCACCCCGATTCGGTGTTCGTCCTCGATCTCCTCCTGAACGATTATGTAGTCCCCGCCGGCCCCGTTTTCGTGGCTCGCGTTCGAGAGGTCGACGATCACCTTCGGGTTCAAGACCGCGATAATCTTGCCCCGCATATCGGTCACGCCGTCGATCGGTTCCGGCGACCGCGGGTACCGGGTCAGCCCCGACAGCTCCTCGACGGAACTGATGCTCTCGAGGGGGGCGGCGAACAACTCGTCGTTGAGTTCGAAATACAGCAGTTTCGTCTGCTCCGTTTCGTTCGTTTGCGCCTCGTCTCCGGTAACGAAGTCGACCTCCGTCTTCGTGACCGCCATCCGTTCGCCGGTCGTCACGCCGCCCAAGCCGGCCATCGATCCGCTCGACTGGTTCGTGTCCGCCTGGGCGGCAGCCTCGGTCGTCGGCCGCTGGTCGTCGACGGACGACTCTGTGTCGTGTTCGAGTTTGGAATTCATGTCGTTGTATTCGTATACAGTTCCCGCTCCGGAGCCGGTCGATTCGGCATCGGATGGTGACGGGTGGGCTCGGTCGGCTGCAGCGGGGGCGGTGGCGTCTCTCCCGTCGGGCGAAACGTCGGTATCGTCGCCATCGGACGGACCGTTGTCGTCGCTGCTACTCTCGGCGTCGACGGCAGCACCGTCTCTGTCAGTACCGGCGTCGACGCCGGCTCTGTCATCATCGGCGTCGGTATCCGACGGGGCACTTGTACCACCATCTGCATCGGTGGTATCGGCGTCAGTCGCGTCAGCCGTCGACTCGTCCGGATCGCCCGGAGAAACCCCGAGCTTTTCCGCTTTCTTCCGTTCTTCCGCCGAAAACTTCTCGCGCGTTCGGGAACCAACGTCCGATAGTTGGTCTTCGAACTGGTCGTCTGGGTCGGGTGTGTCCTCGCTCATGCGTTTACCTCTTTTTCTCGGGTTTGCTCTCGCCGACGGCGAATACCGTCGAGCGACAGCTGTGTCGCCGCCTCGACGTCGATTCCGAACGTCGGCGGCTCGGTCTGTTCCATGACGAGTCGGACGAGCCTGTCGTAGGTATCGAGTTCCGCGTTTGCGAGCGATTCCTCGTAGGCGTAGATCGACCGCTGGTTCTTCTTGGCCCTCGCGAACGCCGCCCGGTGGTCCGTCACCACGCCCTTCTCGCCGAACGTGTCCTCGAACCAGGAGACAATCCGCTGGTGTTCGCTCGTCATCTTCGTCGAGTCGACGGTCATCACCGAGGCGAGATAGGAGATGTCGAGTTCGTGCATCATCTCGAGGACGTCGTACTGGTCGAACAGCAAGTCGACCGAGTGGGGCATCTCCGTCTCCGGGATCATCGGGATGACGATGTTTTCGCCCGCAGTTACCGCGTTCTTCGCGTACGGCGAGAAGTCGGGCGGGCAGTCACAGACGACGTAGTGGTACTCGCCTTCGAAGTGCTCTAAGAGCCGTCCGAATCGGTTCCCACCGGCGTCCGCGGCGTCGAGGGGCGTCTTGTTCCCGTTGTACGATTGGTTCGCGGGAACGAGGTCGAACTCTTCGTGGTCGGTTTCGATCAGCTCTGTCACTCGATCCCACTCCGATGGGTCCAGCAGCACCTCGTCAAGCGAGAGCGTGTCGAGATCGAAATACTGCTCGCGCTTGCCGAGGTTGGCAGTTAACGTTCCCTGCGGATCGAAATCGACGAGAAGGACTTCGAACCCGCGAGCTGCAAGCCCCCCCGCGATGTTCATCGCGGTAAACGTTTTGCCGGTCCCACCCTTCTGCAGTGTGACTGCGATCACTTCCGGCGTCTCGTCTGTCGCTGTCATTTTTTCTCCGTCTGATCGTGCGCTCGGATCATCCTCGTTTCGTGGTCCATCATCCAACGGCACCCAGTTACTCTCGCGTTCCAAAGATATGCGAAGTTCGTGTGCTGTTACACGAGAACTGTCAAACGCGACCCGGATAACTGTTCTGGCCCCGCTTTCGACCGGGCGAAACGGGCCCTCGAGAGCCCCGTCTCGAACCGATCGAGTTCCATTTCGAACCGATCGGCCCCATCTCGGCCCGCTTCGCCCCGACCGTCTCGACGGTGTGATCCTCCAGCCTACTGATGGGTCGACGACGAGTAACTCTCGAACGCACCCCACACGCGGCGTTTCAGACCGCTTACCGGCCGATAATGGCGGCTAGGAACGTTGTAAGGATATGGTAATTCAGCCAGTAAGCCTAAATCGTTGGTGTTCGACGTACTACGTATCAAGGTATGAGTGACGTTTTTGATACATTCATTCGGGAAAGCCAGGACGACCTTCTCCAGCTCAACAATTCGTTGCTGGCTCTCGAGGACAATCCGAGCGACGCCGAGGCGATCGACGCGGTCTTTCGGGTGAGTCACAACCTCAAGGGGAACTTCGGGGCGATGGGGTTCGAAGCGCCGTCGAACCTCGCACACGCGCTCGAGGATTTACTCGACGAGGTGCGAGAGGGAAACATGGCGGTGACCAACGACCGGATGAACCTGCTGTTCGAAGCGGTGGATTCGCTCGACGAGATGGTCACCCAGATCGACGAGTCGGGGGAGGTGCAACTCGACCCGAGCGCGACGGTCGCACAGCTCAGAGCGGAGATCGACGGCAGCGACGGCGAGGAAGTTACCACCCCGACGGACGACGGTGACGATTCGGCCGACGACTCGATCGATATTCCGTTCGAGACCCTCGCCGAGACGGAAGCGGCCAGCGCCGACTCGGTCTTTCACCTCGATCTCTCGATCGGTGACGGCGAATCGAACCTCGTCGATGCGATGTTCGTTCTCGGGGACATTCGGGACGGGTATACCGTTCACGCGGGAGTACCCGCGATCACCGACATCGAATCCGGCGAGTTCGAAGACGGGTTCGAACTGTACGTCTCGCCGGACTCGGGTGCGGCTGCCGACGACATTTTCGAGGAGTACGACGGTCACCGGTATCTCGAGTCGGTCGAAGTGACAGAGGTTACTGATGCGCTGGAAGGCGGGCTCGCGGACGACGAAGGCGAGGAAGACGGCGGATCGTCGGGGGGCGGCGGCGGGTCGGTACTCGACAATCACGACACGGAGATCGAATCGATCCGCGTCGACGTGACGACCATCGACGAACTCTACAACCAGGTCGAGGAGATGGTGACGAGCAGAATCAAGCTTCGAAACACCATCGAAGAACTGGGCGTCTCGGAGGTCGAAAAGGAACTCAGCGAACACGACAAGATCACCTCCCGCATTCAGGATACCGTCCTCGAGATGCGGCTGGTTCCGGTTCGGACGATCGCGGGCCACTTCCCGCGACTCGTCCGGGACATCGCACAGGATCAGGGCAAGGAGATCAACTTCGAGATGACCGGCGTCGACATCGAGATGGATCGGTCGATCCTGAACGAGATGCGCGACCCGCTCGTCCACCTCATTCGAAACGCGATCGATCACGGGATCGAAGACCCGGACGTTCGCGAAGCGAAGGGGAAACCTCGGGAGGGAACCATCGAACTTCGGGGCACACGCGAGCGCGATACGGTAACTCTCGCTATCGAAGACGACGGCGCGGGTCTCGATCCGGAGCGGATCCGTTCGAAGGCGATCGAGAAGGACGTCATGACCCCCGCAAAAATCCAGTCGCTCGAGCGCTCGGAGGTCTTCGAGTTGATCTTTCACCCCGGCTTCTCGACGAACGACGAGGTAACGGACATCAGCGGTCGCGGCGTGGGAATGGACGTCGTCAACCGCGTGGTCCAGAGCGTCGACGGCGACATCGACGTCGAGAGCGAACCCGGTGAGGGAACGTGCGTCACGCTGACCCTGCCGGTGAGCGTGGCGATCGAACGGGTGTTGTTCGTCGAAATCGGTGACGAGGCGTACGGCATTCCGATCAAGAACGTCGATGACATCTCGGTGATCTCGGATCTGGACGTCCAGTCGATCGACGACTCGAGGATCCTCAGTCACGACTCGAAGACGTACCCGATCATCGACCTCGGCGAGTCGCTGTCGGTTCCGAACTCCCAACAGCAAGACGACGACCTGATCGTTCGGGTCAAAGACGACATTCGCAAAGTCGCGTTGCGGTGTAACGGGATGAACGGACAGGAAGAGGTCGTCATCAAGCCGTTCCACGGCTCGCTCAGTTCCACCGAGGGAATCAGTGGCGCGTCCGTCCTCGGCGAAGGTGACGTGGTGATGATCCTCGACGTCGAATCGTTGTAGCCGATTCGTCACGGGAGCAATACTATCGAGCGACTCGGTTTTTCGGAATTCCAGTGCAATTCTCGGGACCATGTGCGACCGAGCACGGCGCTCGAGCGCGCTGTGGGCCAGTAAACCTAAACCCCGATAGCGAGGAAGTATACCAATTACTACCCACATGAACGAGGATCCATATCGAACGGACGGCGGGGCTGTGGCCGAGGTGGACCAACTCGGTATCGACGGCCAATCGCTGGCGTGGCGAAAGGAGTTCACGCGATTCGACGACGAGGATCGAAAACGGCTCGAGGAGATTTCGTCGGTTATCCGATCGGAGGCGGATCGAATCTCCGAAACGATCGCTGATCACTCGATCGCGATGGGGACCGTCGACTCGGCCGGTGCCGAGCGAATTCGACAGCAAATAAACGGCCACGTGGACGAGATGGCGTCCGGATCGTACGGCAAGCAGTATTACGAGAAGCGGGCGAAGGCCGGCGAGCGCTACGAGCAGATGGGAGTCGAACCGAGCATCGTCATCGGGGCCTACACGGTACACACCGAGGCACTGGTCGAGGGTATCGCGGCCGATATGCTCGAGGAGATCGGCGTCGCGAACGCGGATCCCGAGACCGACGTTGCTGCTGGTACTGTCCAAGATGGTGTCGAGACGATGGTCGAGCGGATCGTGTCGACGGTCAAGTTACTGAACCTCGATCAGCAGGTCGCGGTCGATCAGTACGTCAAGTCCTACGCCAACCTCGAGGAAGACCTCGAGCGTCGGGAATCGATCGCCGAGCGAACCCAAGAGATGGTCGCGGAACTCCGCGAGGCGACCGAAGACGTCCAGCAGGCCTCGAACGAGATCGACTCGATGACTTCGAGCCAATCCGAATCGATCTCGACCGTGACCAGCGAAGTGTCGACGGTCTCCGCGACCGTCGAAGAAGTCGCCTCGAACGCACAGGAGGTCAGTTCGACCAGCGACGAGAGCGCCGAGTTCGTCGAGGACTCGCTCGAGAACGGCGAGCAGGCCATCGAGAGCATGGAAAGCGTCGAGCAGGCGACCGAGCAGGTCTCCGAAGACGTCGAGGCCCTGCGAGAGGGCGTTCAGGAGATCGACGAGGTGGTCGAAGTCATCAACGACATCGCCGACCAGACGAATCTGCTCGCGGTCAACGCTTCGATCGAGGCCGCAGACAGCGGCCAGACCGGCGACCGGTTCGCGGTGGTCGCGGACGAGGTGAAGTCGTTGGCCGAAAACTCCAAAACGGAAGCGAAAAACATCGAACGCACGGTCACGCAGATTCAGGAGGACACCGAACACACCGCGACGAGCCTCGAGACGGCGATCGAGGAACTGGACGAGAGCGTTCAGATGGTTCAGGAGACGGTCGACAACCTCTCGCGTATCGAGGACCTGGTCAGCGATACCTCCGAGGGAATCAATCAGGTCGCGGAGGCGACCGACGATCAGGCCGCCAGCATCGAGGAAGTCGCGAGTATGACAGAAGAGGCGAAACGTCAGACTGAAGAGGTATCTGACAAGTCCGAAGAAATCGCCGCCATTGCGGACGAACAGTTCGAGCTCATGGACGACCTCGAGACGGAAGCGAATCGGCTGACTGAGGAGTAATAAACCGAATCTGTTCGTGTTGATGCTCCCCGTGTAGAGCCATCGGTCTCGTCCCCAAAACTTCGGTCGGCTGGAATAACAAGTGGATTTATATACTCAAAAGAGAATTGAAAAATCGTTATTATGACCGGCGATGGGAGCGAGTACAAGATCTCTGATGAGGATCGGCGAAGCGTCATCGGGTCGCAGTTGACCGACGAACTCGGCATCGACGCGGCGCAGATCGAGTGGCGAAAGGAATTCACGCGGTTCGACGGGGAAGACGTGCGTCGCCTCGAGTCGATGTCGGAGCTGTTAGATTCAATCGCGGACGATCTCGTCGACGATTTCTACGCGGAGATGCAGTCTCACGAGGAGACGATCGAGATACTGAACGCCTCGAGCAAGCGGGTCGAGGCGCTCAAACGCACCCAGGCGGAGTACCTCAGGGACCTGGGTCGCGGCGAGTACGGGCAGGATTACTTCGATCGGCGCGCGAAGATCGGGAAGCTACACGACATGCTGGATCTCGGCCCGGAGATCTATCTGGGTGCCTATTCGATCTACTACGAAGGGATTCTCGAGGCGGTCGCCAGCGAAGCGAAAGATCGACCGGCTCTCGCCGGCGAGCCGAACGAAACCGAATCGACAGCGCCGATGGAGACGTCTGCGAGTTCGAGTACGGGTACGTCGGATGTGGATGCGACGGGTGCGGACGCGTCGGGTGCGGATACCGCGCCGAATTCGAGCGCGGCGGCGACGAAAGCTCGAGACGAGGCGCTTCTCACCGCGAGCGAGGCGCAGGCGGCCGTCGACGAGGCCGTCGACGAGGTCGTCGAGCGCACGCTCTCGGCGCTCAAACTCATCAACCTCGACCAGCAGGTCGTGATGGACACGTACATCCACTCCTACGCAGACATCGAGGCGGAACTCGAGCGACGGGAGCGTGTGTCCGAAAGCGTCGAAGCGAGCGTCTCGGAACTGCGCGAGTCCGCCGACGACGTCGTCGAGCGGTCGAACGAGGTCGGCCAACTCGCCGACGAGCAAGTCGAGTCGATGTCTCAGGTGTCCGGCGAGATCTCGAGCCTCTCGGCGACGGTCGAGGAAATCGCCTCGAACGCAGAGGAGGTCAGCTCGACGAGCGAGAACGCCAGAGACATCGCGGACAACGCCTCCGACACGGCCGAAGATGCCCTCGAGAAGATGGAAAGTCTCGAAGAAGCCGCCAGCGAGGTCTCGGAGGACGTCGAGAACCTCCGCGAGCGAGTCGAGAAGATCGACGAGATCGTCAAAGTGATCAACACGATCGCCGATCAGACGAACCTGCTGGCGATCAACGCCTCGATCGAGGCGGCGACCGCGGGCGAGGCAGGCGACAGCTTCGCCGTCGTCGCAGACGAGGTCAAAGCCCTCGCCGAGGAATCTCAGGAGGAGGCGACGAACATCGAGCAGATGGTCGAACAGATTCAACGCGAGACCGAGAGCACCGTCGAGAGCATGAATCGGGCGGGAGCCGAGACCGACGACGCGGTCGACCTCGTCGAGGACGCCGTCGAGGATCTCAACCGAATCGAAACCTCCGTTCAGGAGGCGACGACCGGCATTCAGGAGGTCGCCGACGCGACGGACGATCAGGCCGCAAGCACCGAAGAGGTCGCCAGTATGACCGACTCCTCGATGGGGAAAGCCGAGGAGATAGCCGAGGCCAGCAACGAGATCGCCGAGGCCAACGAGTATCAGGCCGAACTCGCCAAGGAAATCGAGTCCGAGGTCCACGAGCTACGGGATCACGACGACTAACGCTCGTTATCGGAGCTATCGACAGCTCCTGTTTGATCTCCTCGGGCACGTTCCGCGTCGCTACTCGCGTTTTTCGCCGGTCGTGATGTCCGCGGAGAGTCCCTGTGCCATCTCGATCTCTCTCGAGTTGTTCACCGTCCAGGCGGTGCGTTCCGTGACCGCCTCGATGGCTTCGCGCGCGCTCGGATAACCGTTGCCGGACTTCTTGACGCCGCCGAACGGAAGCTGGATCTCCGCGCCGATACACGGTAGGTTCGCGTACGCGAGTCCGAGTTCCGCGTGGTCGCGGAACCGGTTGATCTGTCGGTAGTCTTCTGAGATGATCGCGCCCGCGAGGCCGTAGGGGGTGTCGTTGTGAATCTCGAGTGCCCGGTCGATGTCGCCGTCATACTCGATGAGCGCGACGTGGGGACCGAAACACTCCTCGTTCAGCGAGCGAAGATCGGGGTCGTACGCCATTTCGTAGACGAACGGCCCGACCCAGTAGCCGTTCGCGTAGCTGTCGCTTCCCTCGCCATCGGCGGCGGTGGCCGCCCCGTTTTCGTGTCCCTCGGGAATCTCCTCGTCCCCGAGTTCGAACCGGTCGACGAGCACCTCGGCTCCTTCCTTTCGGGCCAGTTCGTTGTGTCTCGCGATCTTCTCGACGTGGTCGGGCTCGATCACCGGCCCCATGAACGTCTCTTCCTCGAGCGGGTCGCCCACCGAGATGCGCTCGGCGACATCGACGAACCGGTCTTTGAACTCCTCGTAGACGTCGGTGTGGACGATCAGGCGCTCGCTCGAGACGCAGCGCTGGCCGGTCGTCTTGAAACTTGACATGACCGCGGCGTGGACGGCGATGTCGAGATCGGCTTCCTCGGTGACAACGATGCCGTTCTTGCCGCCCATCTCGCAGGCCGCGAGTTTGCCGGGTTCGCCGCCGACCTTGCTGGCGATCTCCTGACCGACTTCCGCCGAACCCGTAAAGAGGACCGTGTCGACGCGCTCGTCGTCGGTGATGGCCGCGCCGGCGTCGCCGAAGCCCTGGACCATGTTGAAGACGCCGTCTGGAACGCCCGCGTCCTCGAACATCTCGGCGATGATCTGGCCGCACCACGGCGTCTGTTCGGCGGGCTTCCAGACGACGGTATTGCCCTCGACCAGCGCGATGGCCATGTGCCAAAAGGGAATTGCGACGGGGAAGTTCCAGGGGGTGATACAGCCGACGACGCCGCGCGGTTTCCGGCGCATGTACGCGTCTTTCGAGGCGATTTCGCTCGGGACCACGTCGCCGTGGGGATGGCGGGCGTTGCCCGCGGCCCACTCGACCATGTGATAAGCTTCGACGACGTCTGCCCGCCCCTCGGAGATCTCCTTGCCGCACTCTTTCGTGACGATCTCGCCCAGTTCGTCCGTCCGCTCGCGTAGTTCGTGATAAATGTCCCAGAGGTGTTCCGCGCGATCGATGTAAGAGAGCGCTCGCCACTCGTCGGCGGCCTCGGCGGCGGCCTCGAGCGCCCGGTCGACGTCCGACTCGGTTCCGCGTTCGAACGTCGCGAGCGCCTCGCCGGTCGCCGGGTTCGTGCTGTCGAACGTCTCCGTTCCGTCGCCGGCGGTCCACTCGCCCGCGACGTAGTGTCCGTACGGGTCTTCGGTCGATTGGCGTTCCATACGCTTCCTTCACCCTCGAGAGAATTGTAGCTACCCCTCACGAAGGAGGGTGACGATGTAAAATGAATAGCGTTCGAATCGCATATAATATGGATGGCGGAGAATACGGCATATCAATGGCGGAATCAGTCGATCGACTCCCAGACGTGTTGGCCTCGTCCACCGAGCGGTTACTCGGACGCATCGAAGACGCCGACGTTCGAGCGCTCTTCGGTACCCGCTAGCACTCGAGAGCGAATATCGGTGTAGCGCTTAAGCACTCTCGGCCGAAACATCATGTGGGATGATACCACCGATCGCTAACCGGTTCGTCGCCGGAACGTCGCCAGCGACGGCGCTCGAGCACGTCCAGACGCTCGATGACGAGGGGGTCGGGGCGATCCTCAACTTGCTCGGCGAACACCACACGGATCCGGACGCGGTTGCCGCGGACGTCGACGCCTACCGATCGCTCGTCGACTCCATCGCGCGGACGGCGTTCGACGCCTGCATCTCGGTCAAGCCTTCGCAGATCGGCCTCGATATCGGCCCCGAGGAGTTCGAGTCGAACCTCGAGCGGATCGTCTCGCACGCCGCCGACCGCGGCGTCTTCGTCTGGGTCGACATGGAAGATCACACGACGACCGACGCGACGCTCGAGGCGTACGAACTGCTGGCTCGAGAGTACGCGGACCGAAGTGCTCGAGCGACGGAACCGGCTACTGGCGAGTCGACGGAGGCGGCGACGAACGGGTCGGGTGAAGCGGTGGACGAGGGCCGAGCGGCCGTCGATGGGGTCCTCGGGCTCTGTCTGCAGGCGAACCTGAAACGCACGCGCGAGGACTTAGAGCGGTTGGCCGACGTTCCGGGCAAAGTTCGACTCGTCAAAGGGGCCTACGACGAGCCGAAATCCATCGCCTACAAGGAGAAAGATCGGGTCGACGAGGCCTACCGAACGCTGCTCGAGGACGCGTTTGAAAATCGGGACGGCGGAATCGCGGTCGGGAGCCACGACCCGGAGATGATCGCCTACGCGAAGCAGTTACACGAGGAGCACGGAACGCCCTACGAGGTCCAGATGCTGATGGGCGTTCGGGCGGACGCCCAACGCGAACTGGCGGCCGACGGCGTCAGCGTCTACCAGTACGTTCCCTACGGCTCGCGCTGGCTGTCGTACTTCTACAGGCGCGTCCGCGAACGCAAGGAGAACCTGCTGTTTGCGGTTCGCGCGATCATTTCGTGAGCGGCAGGCGGCAGTCCCGTTCGCGGTGATCATCTCGTGGGCGGCGGACTCGTCCGCGGTATTCATCTCGTGGGCGCCAGTCCCGTCCGTGGCGATCATCTCGCGAGGACCGTCGGAACGGTCGCCCGTCGCGACCGGCGTTCGACCGCGAACGATAGAACAATCCACCTGGCCTGCGCACGGGACGCTATGCGCGAACTCGACGGCGCGGACGCCGGCGGCCAGTTCGTCCGAACGGCGCTCTCGCTTTCGGGTCTCGAGAACGAACCGATCCGGATCGAGAACGTCCGCGGCGATCGCTCGACGCCGGGGCTGCGACCCCAGCACCTCGCGGTGCTCGAGACGATGGAAGCGATTTGCGACGCCGAGGTTTCGGGTGCCGCGGTCGGCTCGGAAACGATCGAGTTCGACCCCGGTACCGACGCCGGTGTGGAGAAAGCGACCGTCCCGGGCGGTAGCTACGCTGTCGATATCGGTACCGCGGGCAGCGTCACGCTCCTGTTCGACGCCGTCTTGCCGCTCGCGAGCGCGCTCGAGGAGCCCCTCTCGCTCACCGTCACCGGCGGGACCGACGTCGCCTGGTCGCCACCGATCGAGTACGCGACGCAGGTCAAATACCCGATCCTGCGGCGCTTCGGACTCGAGGTGTGCTGTGAGGTCGATCGCCGTGGGTTCTACCCGGACGGCGGCGGCCGGGCGACGCTCCATCTGGCCCCGTCGGATCTCGAGCCGATCGATCTCGAAACCCGAGGGCCGGTCGACGGCGTGCGAGCGTACTCGACCGAGTCGGCGTCGCTGGCGGACAGCGACGTGGCCCACAGACAGGCGGGGGGAGCGCTCGAGCGGCTTTCGATGCGCGACGACGATACTGGCGGGATCGATGTTCGGACCCGACGGCTGACGACCGCCTCGAGCGACTGTCCCGGGTCGGCGATCGTGCTCCGACTGGAACACGCCGGCGGGCTGGCGGGATTCGGTTCGCTCGGCGAGCGGGGGAAACCGGCCGAACGCGTCGGCGAGGATGCGGCGGACGCGGCGAATCGATTTCTCGAGTCCGACGCGGCGGTCGACCGGCACCTCGGCGATCAACTGCTGGTCTTTCTCGCGCTCGCCGGCGGCGCGGTTCGGCTGCCGGCCGTCACCAACCACGTCGAGACCAGTCTCGGGCTGCTCGAGCGGTTCGGCTACGAATTCGACCGCGAACGGACGAGCGGTTCCGTTCTCGTTCGACGAGCGTAGGGAACCCGTTTCCCGCGAGCGCTCGAGAGATCAGTATCCCTTTTATTGCGCCGGCCGTTTTGCCGGCCATGACCGAGTTACGGCAGACGGCGAGCCCCCGTGGCGGTGAAACTCGTGAGTGATCTCGTTACCTTCGGCGAGACGATGCTTCGGCTCTCGCCGGCTGGAAACGAGCGAATCGAGACCGCAGGCGAGTTCGAGGTTCGCGCGGCGGGTGCAGAGAGCAACGTCGCGATCGCGGCAGAGCGGTTGGGAACCCCCTCGACGTGGCTCTCGAAGCTTCCCGACAACCCGCTGGGACGGCGCGTCGCCGGCGAACTCGAGCGATACGGCATCGACGCCGATCCGGTCTGGACGGAGGAAGGCCGGCAGGGAACCTACTACCTCGAGCAGGCGGGCAAACCACGCGGAACGAACGTCGTCTACGACCGGGCGAACGCGGCGGTCACGACCGCCGAAGCCGACGAGTTCGACCTCGAGGCGCTTCGAGACGCCGAGGTCTTTTTCACGTCGGGGATCACGCCCGCGCTGTCGGCGACGCTCGCTGAGACGACGGCGACGCTGCTCAAGACCGCGAGTCGGGCCGGAACGACGACGGCGTTCGACCTGAACTATCGGAACAAGCTCTGGAGTCCGTCCGAAGCGAAGGAGACGCTGACGGCGCTCTTCGATTCGATCGACGTACTCGTCGTCGCGGCTCGAGACGCTCGGCAGGTACTGGACCTCGAGGGCGACGCGGAGACCCTCGCGGAGACGCTCGGGACCGATCACGGGTTCGAGACGGTCGTGATCACCCGCGGTTCGGCGGGCGCGCTCGCCTGGCACGACGGCGAGTACCACGAGCACGACGCCTACGAGACCGAGACCGTCGACCCGATCGGGACGGGCGACGCGTTTACCGGCGCGTTTCTCGCCCGCCGGATCGACGGCGACGGCGTCTCGAGCGCGCTCGAGTACGCCGCGGCGACGGCCGCGCTCAAGCGAACGATCCCCGGCGACATCGCGGTCGTCACGCCGGCCGAAGTCGAATCGGTTATCGGAGAGCAGACGTCGGATATTTCGCGATAACCGGCTGAGCCGCCGCGTTTTCCCCGGTTTCGAAGTGGCGTCGAGATGTCCGCATCGACGTTCATGCGAGAGGATACCGAACACAATTGGACGGTTTTGCCAGAAACTGCTTTATGGTCCCGTCGGAACTCGAGACTGTCATGTCCAGAAGAACCGCAATCGCACTCGCAGTGGTGGTAACGACCGCGATGCTCACGGCCGCCGCGGTGGGCGGGGCTGCAGGCGCGAGCACGCAGGAAACGACCCAGTCGAGCGACGCCGAGGGCGAGGCCTACGCGGGAACGCACGTCGCGTTCGAGACGTCGAACACGGCGGTGACGAACTACAGCGTCGGCGGGGAGACGGTGTTCGAGAACGTCAGCGTCACCTCCCAGAGCGACCACGAGAGCGAGATGGGGATCGGAAGCAGTACGGGACTGTCGGCGGTGACGAACGTCTCCGGACTCGGACTCGAGTTGAGCGCGCAGACGGACACTCGAGTGGAGATCGCCTCGGAGGGGTCCGCCACGATGAGCGCCCACGACACCGAACGAGGTATCCTGACCGTGGACGCCGGCGGCGAATCCCAGTACGTCGAAGTGGCGCTCGCCGAGGAGAGCAACGCGACGGCCGAGAGCGACGGCGAAGCCGTCGTCGTCGAAAGCGAGAGCCGAACCGGTGCCTTCGTCGTCGCCGGCGACGGCGAGGTCAGCGTCAACGACGAGGGCGACGTGACGGCAGACCTCGGCGGCGACTCGACGCTCGTCTTCCGATCGTACGACGACGGCGAGCGCGACGAGGCGGCCAAAACGCAGGAACGACTGATCGCGAACGGCACGGCGACGGCCGAAGTGTACGCAGACGAGCAAGACGGCGAGCGAGTCGCCGACGTGGCCACCTACGGAGAGGACATCGCCGTCGAGACGCAGGCCGAGAGCGAACAGCGCCTCGAGATGACCGCCGAACGCGCCCAGAGCGAGGGCACGGTCATCATCGCATCGGTCTCCGACGCGGCGGTGGCGGGTGCCGAGTCGGCCGACGACCTCGAGGTGACGGTCGACGGCGAGGCCGCCGCCGAAGCCTCGTCCTACAGCGAACTCGAGGGTGCCATCGGGGGCGACCAGTCGCGGTACATGGTGACCCAGTCGGGCGAGGCCGACGCGTCGGCTGACGTGCTCATCGCCGTCAACCACTTCTCGGAGCGAGACGTGGCGGTCCAGAGCGCGAGCGCCGACGGCGGCGCGCTCGGCGATACCGTGCCCGGCTTCGGCGTCGGCGTCTCGGTCGTGACGCTGCTGTCGGCCGCGGCCGCTCGAGTCCACGGCTAATCGGCGCGACGAGTGAACGTGAACGCTGGCCGGATCTTCGCCAACAGAGTTGGTTTCAACCAGTCTGTCGCCACCGGCGTACTCTATCTGGCCGGGAGGACGGCTCGAGCACTGCGAGAGCCGTCTTCCCCAGGGAAAGGCAGGCTGACGGCAGCTTCTGGCGGATTGAAAGGGCGAGGCGGGCGCGGTTCGGAGCGAGCGAAGCGAGCGAGAACCGCGAAACCGCGGAGGGCTTTCTCTATGTTCGCGGTCACCGAGGCAATTCTGGCATTTCTCTCAGGAACGAGAACATCGGGTCGGTCGTTCGAAACGCTCCGGTTTACTAGGCGCGGAACGATTTTTTGTGTCGGCGCGAAAGCCACCGTATGGTACACGTCGCGATTATCGGTGGGTACGGCAGCGCGGGCGTCGCCGTCGCCGACGAACTGGTCGACCGCGCGGACGAGGACCCCGAACGCGACCTCGAGTTGACCCTGATCGACGACGGCGAGCCGGGCGGCGGGCTCTGCATTCTCAGGGGGTGTATGCCCTCGAAAGACGTGCTTTCGGCCGCACAGCACCGGTATCAGGTCAGACACGACGACCGGCTCGAGGGCGTTCCCGAAGTCGTCCCCGAGCGCGTCGTCGACCAGAAAGACGACCACGTCCTCGGGTTCGCACAGCACCGGCGGGATCACGTCCACGAACTCGCCGAACGCGAGAACGTCGAGTTCGTCCATGACACCGCCGAATTCGTCGACGATCGCGTACTCGAGGTCGGCGATCGAACGCTCGAGCCCGATTACGTCGTCATCGCGACGGGCTCCGTGGTCGACGTTCCCGACCTGCCCGGCATCGAGGACGTGCCGTTTTCGACGAGCGCGGACGTGCTCGACGCGACCGAGTTCCCCGACAGCGCCATCGTGATGGGCTTTGGCTACATCGGCCTCGAACTCGTCCCCTACCTCTCTGAGGTCGGCGGCGTCGACGTCACGGTCATCGAACACGACGAGCACCCCCTGGACGAGATGGAGTCCGAGTACGGCGAGACGGTCCTCGAGCTCTACCGCGAGCACTTCGACGTGGAAATCCTCACCGAGACCGACGAGAAACGACTCGAGACGATTGAATCGGGCGACGATCACAGCGACCGGGATCTCAACGCGACGGCGGCCGCGTCCGACGGCGTCCGCCTGCACGTCGACCGAGACGGCGTCGAGGAAACGCTCGAGGCCGAGAAGCTGTACCTCTTCACCGGTCGCCGACCAAACGTGGACGGCCTGGGGCTCGAGAACACGAGACTCGAAGTCGAGGAGGGATGGGTCGGCTCGACGATGCAGGCCCGCGACGACGAGCGCGTGTTCGTGGTCGGCGACGTCAACGGGAGAGAGCCGATCTTACACGTCGCCAAGGAACAGGGGTTCGCGGCCGGCCGAAACGTGCTCCGCCACGATCGGGGGCAGGATCTCGAGGCGTACGCGAACGTCCCCCACCACGTCATCTTCTCGGGGCTTGGCGTCTATCCGTTCGCTCGTATCGGGCACACCCCGGCGACGGCGAGCGCGAGCGATATGGATACCATCGTCGTCTCGAGCGAGGCGTCCTCCGAGGGCGTGTTCAAGTCGAAGAACCATCCGGAGGGGCGCGCGACGCTGGTCGTCAACGCCGACGACGGATCGGTGCTTGGCTATCAGGGGCTTCACCTCCACGCTGACGTGATGGCAAAGACGATGCAACTGGCCGTCGAGATGGCACTGGACGTTCGCGAGATTCCGGATCGGGCCTATCACCCGACGACGCCCGAAATCATCGATAGCCTCCTGCGGGCGGCCGAGGCCGAACTCGAGGAGCGATCCGAGTAGCTCCTCTGCGGTCGTCCTGTCGACTCGAGACGACGTACCCTCATTCTTAAGCGAGCGGACTGTCTCGATTTCGATAATGTCACGGGCAGTGAGCGGTGAGGATCGACGCCGAAACTGGCGCTCGATCGTGGTCGTGGTGGTCCTCGCGGCGTCGCTCGCGGTCGCGAGCGGTCCCGCGGCCGCCGCGGGAATCAGCGTCCCTGCGGACGGTGGGAACGAGAGCAAACTGTCGGGAACTCAGCCCCAGCGTGTCGACACCGCTGCGCCCGCGACCGATTCGAACCGACCCGCGATCGATCCGGCCCTCGAGAACACGACCGGAACGCAATCCGTCGTCGTCGAGTTCGGCGAGGTGGCGAACCAGTCGATCGAGGACGAGACCGCCGCGCGACGGGCAGCGGCCGATTCTCTCCAGCGGCCGCTCGAGACGTACGCCAATCGGACCGAAGGAGTCAGTTTCGAACACGGGTTCTGGATCGACAACGCCGCGGTGGTGACCGTGGACGCGGACCGAGTGGAGCCGTCGGACGCTGTGGCCTCGATAGCCGAACTCGACCGGGTGAGCCGCGTTCGACCGGAAGCGGAAATATCCGTTCTGCAGGCCGGAGACGAGCAGTCGACGGACTCGGACGCGGCCGCACTCGCCTCGAGCACCGCCGGCGACGTGCCGTACAACCTCGAGCAGACCAACGTCTCGGCGGTCTGGGAGGAGTTCCGAACCACTGGCGAGGGCGCGACGATTGCAGTCCTCGATTCCGGCGTCGACGACGACCACCCCGACATCGACCTCGAGCGGTGGAAGGACTTCACGACCGATCCGTCCCCCGAGCCGACCGTCTACGCTGACCACGGGACGCTGGTCTCGGGCGTCGCGACCGGCGGCGCGGAGCGCGGAACGCCGATCGGCGTCGCGCCCGATGCGGCCCTCCTCCACGGCGCGGTCGTCGCGGACTGTGCCGACGGTACCTGCAGGACATCCGAATCGGCCGTCCTCGAGGGACTCGAGTGGGCGGTCGAGCACGAGGCCGACGCCGTCAGCATCAGCCTCGGCTGGTACCGCTACAGCGAGTCGTTCATCGACGCCGTCGAGACCGCGAACGACGCGGGAACGGTCGTCGTCGGCGCGAGCGGCAACCGAGGAAACGGCTCCTCGCTCACGCCGGGGAACGTCTACGACGCCCTGAGCGTGGGTGCGACGAACGAATCCCGGGGGGTCGCCTCGTTCTCGAGCGGCGAAACGATCGAGACCGACGACGCGTGGGGGACCGACGCGCCGGACGACTGGCCCGAGACCTACCGCACGCCGGGCGTCGTCGCGCCGGGCGTCGGTATCGAGAGCGCGATCCCCGGCGACGGCTACCGGACGGCAAGCGGAACCAGCATCGCGGCACCGCACGTCGCCGGCGTGGTCGCGCTCGTGCAGTCTGCGACGGCGGCGGATCTCGAGGCCAGCGAGATCGTCGAGTCGCTTCGAGAGACGGCTACAAAACCGGACGACGCGTGCACGCGCTCGGACGACTGCGAGACGGAATCCGACACGCGCTACGGGCACGGCATCGTCGACGCCTACGCGGCGATCGACGCGCTCGGAACTCACGCCACCGTCGACGGGACGGTCACCGACCGCGAAACGGGCGATCCGATCCCCGACGCGACGGTGGCGCTGACCGCAGCCGACGGCGCCGAGTACGAGACGACGACGGACGCGGACGGCGGGTACGACGTGACGGGGCTCTCCGGCGCGCAGAAGTACACCGTCTCCATCGACGCGGACGGCTACGAGGGCGCCACCGA
Organism: Halostagnicola kamekurae; assembly: GCF_900116205.1. NCBI lineage: Archaea > Methanobacteriati > Methanobacteriota > Halobacteria > Halobacteriales > Natrialbaceae > Halostagnicola > Halostagnicola kamekurae. Next base: position 607,159 of record NZ_FOZS01000001.1, read on the forward strand.
GACGAGCGACGTTCCGACCGACGAGACGACGACGATCGATTCCGCGCTCGCTGGTTCCGGGACGGCCGAGATACGCCTCACCGACGCCCACTTCGGGACCGGAATCGACACCGAGACGGTCGAACTCGTCGGCGACCGCGGAACGTACGCCGCAACCCACGTCGAAAACGGAACCTACGTCGCCGAGCACGTCCCGACGCTGGGCGAGTACGACCTTCGGATGACCGCCGACGGCTACGAACCCGAGAGCGCCTCGCTCTGGCTCGAGGCGGACGCCGAATCGGTCACCGAATCGTACGCGCTCTATGGGAACGCGACCCTCGAGGTCACCGCCGAAACGGGCGGCGGCGACCCCGTCGAGAACGCGTCGCTGTCGATCGCGCGCGGCTCGGGGGCGTCGTTCGAACCGACGGAGCGGACCGACGCGAACGGAACGCTCGCGGTGACGGTGCCCGGAACGGGCGAGCACTACACGATCGAAGCAAAAGCCGACGGGGCGGGATCGGGGTCCGCAGAGAGTGCGACTCTCGAGAGCGGTGAGCGAGATTCCGTGACGGTCGTCCTCTCGACCCGAACGCTTCCGACCGGCGGATTCGGACCCGTATCGGCCGTGATCGCGATGGCATCGCTCCTCGGATGGACGACGATGAGGCGGTATCGAAACTGTCGGTAACGGTTCGACGGTGTGTGGCCTCCGACAGTTGCGTGGTCTCCGGAGACTGCGTGGGTTACAACGGACGTGGCTACGACACCTTCGGGCCTACGACGGCTGTGGGGCGGCAGAATCCGGCCCCTTTCCGGCGGTCTCGAGGTCGAACCGGCCGAGGCGCGTCTCCATCTCGGCGGCCATCTCGTCGATCGACTCCGAGATCTCGGCCATCCGATCGATGGTATCGGTCTGCTGGTCGATGTTCGTCGAGACGGCGTCCATCCGGTCGTCGATCTCGGCGCTGCGCTTCGAGAGGTCGGTCACGATGTCCTGGACGGCCTGTGCGTCCGCCGCCTGATCCTCGGCCGCGCGGGCGATGTTCTGGATCCCCTGGTCCGTTTCCTGTACCGCGTCGTCGATTTCCTCGATGTGATCGACGATACCGTCGACCGCTTCGGCGCTCGTCTCGACCGTGGTATTGGCTCGTTCGACGGTTTCGACGGTCTCCTCGACGTCCGATTGGATGCCCTCGAGATCGCTCGAGATTCCCTCGGCGGTCTCTTTTGACTCGTCGGCGAGGCGTTTTATCTCCTGGGCGACGACCGCGAACCGATCGCCGGTGCCGTCGGCGCGCGCCGCTTCGATGTTGGCGTTGACCGCCAGCAGGTTCGTCTGGTCGGCGATGTCGCTGACGAGTTCCGCCATCTCCCCGATGGTTCCCATCCGTTCCTGGAGCGTCTGGATCTGCGTTACCGTCTCCTCGGACGCCGACATCGATTCCGCCATGCGCTCGAGTGCCGTTTCAGCCTCGGTCGCGCCCTGATCCGTGCGGTCGCTCGCCTCCGACGCCCGCTGCTCGATGGTGCCCGCGTTCGCCGTGATCTCCTCGATCGCCGCAGAGAGGTTCGAGACGTTTTCCTCGGCGACGGCCGCCTGCTCGGCCTGCTCGCTCGTTTTCGAATCGACGGCCTGACTCGCTCGATCGATCTCGACGGTCGCGCTCGAGGTCTCTTCGGCCGCGTCGACGAGCGTGTCGCTGATCTCGCTCAACTGTTCGGAGTTGTGTCGCACCTCCGCGAGGGCGTCGTGAATGGTGTCGACCGCCGTCGAGAGATCTGCGGCCATCGTCGAGAACCGATCGTAGGCCTCCTGTATCTCCTCGGAGTCGCCCTCGGGCTCCGGAATCGTCGGGTCGATCGTGAAATCGCCGTCGCTGAGTCTATCCATCCACCTCTGGAACGACTCGACGACCTCCTGCTGGTAGGCTTGATACTGTTCTAAGGTCTCCTGGCGATTGACCGCCTCGACGCGTTCGGACACGTTGCGGTTGATCTCGATCGCACCGGTCAGTTCGCCGTCGGCGTCGAAAAGCGGGAAGAACGTTCGACTGACGTAGATCGTCTCGTCGTCGACTTCGACGACGCCCTCTAAGTTCTGAATCGACTCTTCGGTCTCGAGGACCTCTTTCATCACTGAATTGTCGGCCTCGTCGAGGTCGAAGAGGTTCTTCTCGAGCAGTTCGCCGGGAACGCGCCCGAAGAGGTCGCGACACTCCGCGTTCGAGTGGGTGAAGTTCCCCTCGGCGTCGATGACGAAGATGGGATCGGTCGACCCCTGTAGATAACTGACGATGATCGACTCCGCGGTCGCCTCCCCGAACGGCGTTTCCGCGGAAACGCGCTCGACGTCGCCGGTCGGATCGAGTAACGCGCCGTCGACGCTCTCCCAGTCGCCGGTGTGACCGCCGACGGTCGTTTCCTCGGTCTCGTTGGGTCCAGATTCTGTCGACGAATCTGCCGATGCTGCTGGGCCGGTCAGGCCGACCAACCCCGTCACTAGGTTACGCATGCCAATCGGTATGCAGACCCAATATTTAAATCGGATGGCGGATTTCGGTCGGTATCTGAGAAACAGTACGGCGGTCCTACACGGTTTGTTCAGTTCTCGGCGACTCGAGAACCCGCGCTCTCGAGAGAAAGTACCCGCCCTATTTTGTTAAATGGGCCGCGATATCGTACGTGTCACGACCCCATGCCGTGAACGAACGGCTCTCGAACCGGAATTCTTACCGCGAGGCCTGCGCGCTACTCTCGCTATCAAACGCCGAAAACATCTAATATATGTCATATTGTGGGCCAGATAAATTAGTAGCGACACCCCTCTCAGTCATCGGGTGTTCCAGTAACACAGGGGATACCAGATAACCGTATCATCAGGAAGAATATATGTCTGTGCGGGGCCGAACCTGGTACCGTATGCAACGACTGTACGATCGGAGAGATGAACTGGCGAATTCGAACGAGCGCGTCGGGAAATCGCGGGTGAGCAACTGATGGTACTCGAGAACGGCCCCGGCGCCGAACTGCTGTTGGCGGGTCGGATCCTGTTCGGGCTGGTCATCGCATTTACCGGTCTCAATCACTTCCTCGACATGGAGGGCATGATCGGTTACGCCGAAGCGAAGGGCGTCCCGGCGGCGTCGCTCGCGATTCCGCTCTCGGGTGCGGTGTTGCTCTTGGGCGGCCTGGGCATCGTGCTTGGCGTCTTCCCGGTGCTGGCCGCGGCGGCGCTCGTCGCGTTCTTCGTCGTCGTCACGCCGAAGATGCACGACTTCTGGAACGTCCCCGAAGAGCAGAAAGAAGGCGAGATCAACAGCTTCCTGAAAAACGTCGGCCTGCTCGGCGCATCGTTGGTCTTTCTCGCGCTCGGCGTCTCCTCGTGGCCGTACGCGATGAACTTGAGTCTCTTCTAGGATCGCTCTCAGCTGACCGGCCGCTACCGCGACCTAAGCCGCTCGAGTACTCGAAGTGACGGTTCCGACTCGGGGAGACCGACCGCCGATCTGAGTCGCCGCGCGGCGTTACGATACTGACAACGCACTACGAACCACCCTAACTTGTTTATCAGTTGCTGACATCAGTCGAGTCGATATGCCTCGAATTCGATCGGCGACGCTCGAGGATGTTCGGGCGATCAGCAGGATCGCCCGGCGGAGTTGGCACGCGGCCTACGACGATATCCTCGGTCCCGAGACGGTCGAAAAATTGACTGACAGGTGGTACGCGATTGAGGCCCTCGAAGAGAGTCTCGAGCAAACGGCGGAGAGAGATACTGGCGCGTTTCTGGTCGCCGACAGCGAGTTCGCCGCGGACGACAAGGCCGCCGACACGGCGCCGACTCTATCCAACGAGGCCCGATCGGCGTCCGTCGTCGGGTTCGTCCAGGGGACGGCTGCAGCCAACTCGAGTGAACCGCCGGAAAATTCACGGCGAGTCGCGGTGCTCAACCGGATCTACGTCGATCCCGACTCGTGGGACGACGGCGTCGGTTCGGCGCTGGTTACGGCGCTCGAGGAAACGCTCGACGACTCGTTCGAAACGCTCCGAGTACACGTTCTCGCCGGCAACGATGTCGGCATCTCGTTCTACGAATCGACCGGCTTCGAACGCGTCGAAACCCGGATCACCGACCTCGAGGCGGAAATAGACGAGACGGAGATCGACGCGCCGCTCGAGGAACACGTCTACGAGAAGCCGCTGTAGTCCCGACGAAGCGACGCGTTCGGAACTAGGCTTGTCTTTTCGCTGTCGGCGATTACAGCGTGTTTTCGGCGTCGCCCTCGACGACCTCGATGCCGCGGTTGTTGACCGCCGTCGGATCGAGACCGACTTCCTGTAGGAACGTCTTGTACTCGCGTTCGCACTGTTCGGCGTCCTTCTGCCTGTCGCTGGCCCGATCGCAGAGCGCGACGAGGTTCTCCGGCACGTCGTTCTGGTAGACGATCCAGTGGTTGATCAGGTCCGATAGCCGCCGGATGGGGCTCGTGAAGTGGCCGTAGATCTCGAAGTTCAGCGCGTGGTGCCCGCCGAAGGGATCGTTCATGTATCGTGCGCGCGGCATGACTTTCATCACGGCCCACTGAATCTTATCGAGCTGGCGACCCGGCGCGTCCTCGAGCGTGGCGTTGACCGCCATCCGCGGGTCGTCCCACTTGTCGCCGGGGATCGAAACGCCGTCCAAGTCCTGGATCTCTTGCAGCGCCTTCGACCACTCGTCGGGGCTCGGCTGCGGGTGAACCCGATACATCGCCTCGACGCCGCGAGACCACATGAGTTCGTGCGTGACGGCCTTGTTCGCCTTCAGCATGCACTCCTCGATGATGGTGTGTGCGCGGTCGCGAGCGGGGTTCAACACGAGCGAGCCGTCTTCCTTGCGGATCTCGTGCATCCTATCGGCGAGTTCGTGGACTAGCACGTTCTCCTCGTGCAGCGGCGCGTCGGGATCCTCGAGTCGGTTTTCGGCCTGCGAGTAGGTGAGCCGTTCGTCGGATTCGATCACCGATTTGTAGATATCGATCGTCTCGTAGGAGAGGTTCTCCTTGTCGAGGTGCATCTCGACGGTGTGGGCGAATCGCTCCTCGTTCGGGACCAGCGAGCAGACCGACTCCGCCAGTACCGGCGGCAGCATGTGGATGGTGTATCCCGGCAGGTAGACCGTGTTCCCCCGCTCGACGGCCTCGTCCCACATCGCCGTCTCCGGGTTGACGTAATGGGTGACGTCGGCGATGTGGACCCAGAGGACGTACTCCTCTTCGCGCTCTTCGACCGAGATCGCGTCGTCGAAGTCCTGGGCGTCGATCGGATCGGTCGTCCAGGTCGTCAGGTCGCGCAGATCTCGGCGGTCGTCGATCTCCTCGTCGATCTCGCCCTGTACGTCTCCGGACAGTTCCTCGGCCTCCTCGAGGACCGCCGGCGGAAACTCGTCGCGGATCTCGAACTTCTCGAATAACTCCTCGCGTTTGTTCTCGAGGTGACGGGCGAGTTCCTCGGAAATCTCGACCGGGCCCTGCCCTTCGGCCGTGCCTGCGTCGGCCTGTGTCTCGTCGCTCATACCGGTGGGTACGGACGTATCCCTGAAAGCCGTGTCGGGATGGTATCCGCTTCGGCCGACGGACGCTCGCGACCGGACTCGCTCACCGCTCCTCGAGCGGACCGTACCGATCCTCGACGGTCGCGACGTAGCGCGACAGGAACTCGAGCCGCGAGCACTCACCGGCGTCGATTTCGACGAGCAACTCCTCGAGTTCGGTCCGGGCGTGGTGACAGAGCTCGTCGTGACAGGACCGACAGAAGTGCTCGAACTCCTTGCCCTCGCGCTCCCAGCGATTGCCGTACTTGTCGTACTCTCGAGCCAGCTCGCGGTCGGTGTGCGTACCGCAGGCGACGCACGTCACCGTCTCGGATTCGGTCCTGGCGGGCCACATACGAACTGGATTGGAGTGTGCACACTTAGCGATTGTCACACCCGTCGGCGACGACGAGTGTCCGCTCGAGCGGACACACCACCGGTACGAACGGGCCGCCCGGCTGTCTCCGGCGAGCGCCTCGCCGAATCTGCCCAACGTACGTCCGTGGCCGAGAACGGTCGTTTTATACGCGAACCGCCCGTTCGCTCGAGCATGGAGGTCAAATCTCGACACCATCTCCGCAGCGACGTCGTTTCGGATCTCGAGACGACGCTTGCCGACCAGCTCGGCGTCGAACTCGACGGCGACGCCTACGAACGCGTCGAGTTCGAAGCGGTCGACTGGGAGGTCATCCTCGTCGACGGCGAGCCCCAGATCGCGTACTTCGACGACGAGCCGTTTCTCACCGTCCGTGGTGCGAACGCGTACGAACCCGAGAAGCGACTCGTCACCGTCGACTCCGGTGCCATCTCGTTCGTCAGCGACGGCGCTGATATCATGCGTCCCGGCATCACCGAGGCCTCGGGTGACATCACCGGCGGCGACCTGGTCGTCATCGCAGAGGAGTCCCACGGGAAGGTACTCGCCGTCGGTCGAGCACGCGTCGACGGCACCCAGATGGTCGGCGACGAGGGGAAAGTCGTCGACTCGCTCCATCACGTCGGCGACGATCTCTACGAATTCGCGGGCTGACTCGCCCCACTCGCTCTGTTCGGAGGAGAAACGGCCGATTCGGCTCGAGACGTCCCACACCGTCGGCTCGCGGATTAGTGGTGGATACCCATCGCTTCGATCTGTTCTTGGTACCGGTTTCGGATCGTCACTTCGGTGACCTGTGCGACGTCTGCGACCTCGCGCTGGGTCTTCTTCTCGTTGCACAGCAGCGAACTAGCGTAAATCGCGGCGGCTGCGTAACCGGTCGGCGACTTGCCCGACAGGAGCCCCTTCTCGGTCGTGGTGTCGATGATCTCGTTCGCCTTCCCCTGGACTTCCTCGGATAGCTCGAGTTCCGAGCAAAACCGCGGCACGTACTTTTTTGGATTGACCGGCTCCATCTTCAGCGAGAGTTCCTGTGCGACGTAGCGGTAGGTCCGGCCGATCTCCTTGCGATCGACCCGGGAGACGGCAGCGACCTCCTCGAGCGAGCGGGGGATTCCCTCCATGCGACAGGCCGCGTACAGCGTACTGGTCGCGACGCCCTCGATCGAGCGCCCGCGGATGAGGTTCTCGTCGAGCGCCCGCCGGTACATCACGCAGGCGACTTCCCTGACCGAACGCGGGATCGCGAGCGCCGAGGCCATGCGGTCGGTCTCGCTGAGCGCGAACTGGAGGTTTCGCTCGCCGGCGTCTTTGGTCCGGATGCGCTCTTGCCACTTGCGGAGTCGCCGCATCTGACTGCGCTTGTCCGCCGAGAGCGAGCGCCCGTAGGCGTCCTGGTCCTTCCAGTCGATCGAGGTCGTCAGCCCCTTGTCGTGCATCGTCTTCGTCGTGGGCGCGCCGACGCGGGACTTGTTCTGTCGTTCCGAGTGGTTGAACGCGCGCCACTCCGGGCCCCGGTCGATGTTCGTCTCCTCGACGATCAGCCCGCAGTGATCGCAGACGAGTTCGCCCTGGTCGTCGCTGTTGACGAGCGTGCCGGACTCACACTCGTCGCACACCCGTTCGTGATCCGACTCCTGCGCTTGCTGTTCCGATTCGGTCGCGCGCTCGCGCTGACGGGTGGGGCGTTCCATTTCGTCTTGATACTCGCTTCCCGAGGCCTTAACACCTCGCCACCTCGAGCCCGTCGAACGGCGTTCGCGGAATCGGCGACGAGGCGGCGGCGAACGTCTCGCTATCGAGACAGTGTCTGACGTAAGAACTATACTCACGGCGAGGCTGAATTCCGCCAATGGGACTGATGACTAAAATCCTGGGCGGGGAGCAATCCAGATCCGCCGAGGACTACGTCGAGTTGAACCTCGACGACGTGACCGACAACACGACGGAGGCGGCGATGCAAGTACACGTCGCGGAAGTCGACGGACAGGAAGCCGCGATCGACATCAAAGACACCGTCTACGATGGCGACATCGTCATCGCCGACATCACGCGGCTGCGCACGAACGACAAGACGGTCGAACACATCGTCGACGAGCTCCGACAGGTCGCGAACGAAGTCGACGGCGACATCGTCCGGAAGGGCGACGACCAGATCATCATCACGCCGACCGGCGTCAAAATCGGTCGCGAAAAGCTCGGCCGATAACCCCGCGAGTCGCCGGTTACGTCGTCTCCGAGAGCTCGACGACCGCTCGAGACTGCGACCCGATCGACGCGATTTACCGACCGATCGTCAGCTTCTTTCGTTCGGCCGACCGACCGGTCGTCATGGCGACGTTCGATTCGATCCCCGACTATCTCTGGCAGGCTCCCGTCCTCCTGGTCGCGATCCTCGGATACCAGCTCGTCGCTCGAGGCGAGCTCACGCTTTCTATCGCCGTGATCGCGGTCGTCGGTTTCGTCGCGGTCTCGTGGATCGTCGACTCGCTCCGCAGCGAATAGCGGTCCGGTCGACGACCGAAGCCCCAAGGGGTTGGCTCGAGTTCAGATTCTACACGATCGATATTCTTTATAAAAAGAAGGAACTCAATTTATAGTACAATTTTTGAAATTGACGAACTCGCTGTATTTCCTGGTTTACGCTCTGTACCCGCAACATCGCCCGCGTTCGGCCGTCACAACCGACAAACGACAATACTTTTCCATCGGGGTCCGAAACGACAGGTATGGCAGACGACCTCAAGAAAGGGCTGGAGGGAGTGTTGGTCGCAGAGTCAGGACTCAGCTCCATCGACGGTGACGTGGGTCGCCTGGTGTATCGCGGGTACACCATCGAAGACCTCGCACGCGGTGCGAGCTACGAAGAAGTCGCGTACCTGCTCTGGCACGGCACGCTTCCGGACGAGGAGGAGCTCGCGGAGTTCTCCGACGCGATGGCCGCAGAGCGCGACGTAGACGACGCTATCCTCGAGACGATTCGCGCGCTCGTCGAGGCAGACGAGCGACCGATGGCGGCGATGCGAACCGCGGTTTCGATGCTCTCGTCGTCCGAACCCGAACCGGACGCGGACCCGGCGGACCGTGAAGCGTCGCTTCGGAAGGGGCGTCGAATTACGGCGAAGATCCCGACGATCCTCGCTGCGTTCGAGCGGTATCGACAGGGCGAGGAGCCGGTCGACCCCGATCCGAGTCTCGGACTCGCGGCCAATTTCCTCTACATGATGACCGGCGAGGAGCCGGACGAGGTCGCCGCCGAGACGTTCGATCAGGCGCTGATCCTCCACGCCGACCACGGGCTCAACGCCTCGACGTTCACCTCGATGGTCATCGGCTCGACCATGGCCGACATCTACTCCGCCGTCACCGGCGGAATCGGCGCTCTCTCGGGGCCGCTTCACGGCGGTGCGAATCAGGACGTCATGGAAGTCCTCATCGAGATCGACGAGAGCGGTCTCGACCCGCTCGAGTGGGTCGAGCAGGCGACCGAGGACGGGCGGCGCATCCCCGGCTTCGGCCACCGCGTCTACAGCGTCAAGGACCCTCGAGCGAAGATCCTTCAGGAACGCAGCCGCGAACTCGCCGAAACCGGCGACTCGAAGTGGTACGACATCACCACGACGATCGAGGACTACCTCACCGACGAGAAGGGACTCGTCGAGAAGGGCATCGCGCCGAACGTCGACTTCTACTCCGGGTCGGTCTACTACCAACTGGGCATCCCGATCGATATGTACACGCCCATCTTCGCGATGAGCCGCTCGAGCGGTTGGATCGCACACGTTCTCGAGTACCAGGAGGAAAACCGACTCATCCGGCCGCGCGCCCGCTACACCGGCCCGGATGAACGGGAACTCGCTCCACTCGAAGAGCGATAGATCGAGTCGAGAACCGCCGCAGGGACCGGTTTTGAGTGATGTTCGTCTTCGTCTACGGAACGCTCACCGACGCGACTCGAGTCGATGCCGTGCTCGACGAGACGACCCGCGGGTCCAGACCGCCCGAGTACGCGGACCCCGAGTTCGTCGGCGACGCGACGCTCGAGGGGCTCCACCGCGCCGACGGCGCGTATCCGACGCTCGTTCCCGGCGGACGCGTTACCGGGCGAGTGCTCTCGGTCGACGAACGCGATCTCGAGGCGCTCGACGCCTACGAGGGACTCACACGAGGGCTGTACGTGCGAGCGAGGCTGCCGCGAGTCGAGCAGCGCGGTTCGACGGCGACGCCGCCTGCGGACGATTTCGACGTCACGGTGTCCGACGAGCCCGGTGCCGTTCCAGCAGGTGAGCCGACTCTCGAGTCGTCCGTGTGGACGTACGTCGGCGATCCGGATCGGCTCGGGGTCGAACCCGAGCGGGAATCGACGCCCTACTGGCCGGGCTCGGGGCCGTTCGGCGAACGGGTTCGTCGGCGTCTCGAGCGGGATCGAACCGTGGTACTGACCGACGAATGACGATCGTCTGCTCGCCGTCAGACGTCAGTTACAGGTCGCTTCCCGCTTGCGATTCCACTTTCACTTCGGAGGCATGAGATTTATATGTTCCCGGTCCTCCTGTATAGTCGCACGTCACACGCCGTGCATTCCCTGTATTCCCGTAGTGCTGTTCCCTTGTATCAGCACTACCTTCCGACACTGCTCGTGAGCGACGCGTCTCGAGCGATCGGCGAGCGACGACGGCCCACAGCAATCCTTACAGTTCGTCCCGAGTAGTCGATTGTATGCTCTCACTTGAGGCGATTCTCGAGGCACGTCCGCGGGTACGGGAGACGTCGCGGCACACGCCGTGTGAGTACTCGCACACGTTCTCCGCGATGACGGGCGCGGAGATCCACCTGAAACTCGAAAATCAGCAGCGAACGGGGGCGTTCAAGATTCGGGGGGCGACGAACCGAATCGCGACGCTGACAGAGGCCGAGAAAGACGCCGGCGTCGTCACCGCGAGTGCGGGCAATCACGCGCAGGGCGTCGCGCTCGCCGCGACGCGAACGGGCGTCGACTCGAAGATCGTCATGCCCGAAGACGCGCCCATCGCGAAGGTCAAGGCGACGAAAAACTACGGCGCGTCGGTCGTCCTCCACGGCGTCGACTACAGCGAGGCCGCCGAGCGCGCACACGAGATCGAACGCGAGGAGGACAGAACCTACCTCCACGCCTTCGACGACCCGGACGTGATGGCGGGCCAGGGAACGATCGGCCTCGAGATCCTCGAGGATTGCCCCGAGGCCGAGACCGTCGTCGTCCCGATCGGCGGCGGCGGACTGATCAGCGGGATCGCGACGGCGATCAAAGAACAGCGCCCGGACGTGCGCGTTATCGGCGTGCAGGCCGAGGGTGCCTCGAGCGCGGCCAGTTCGCTCGAGAAGGGGGAACTCGTCACGCTCGATTCGGTCGACACCGTCGCGGACGGCATCGCAACGCGCAGCATCGGCGAGCAGACGTTCCCGATCATTCAAGAGCGCGTCGACGAGGTCGTCACGGTCTCGGACGCCCAGATTGCTACAGCGCTGGTACAGCTGCTCGAGCGTTCGAAGACGCTCGTCGAAGGCGCGGGTGCGGTACCGCTCGCCGCCGTGCTCTTCGAACAGTTCGACTACGAGGACGACGAGGTCATCGTCCCCGCGCTCTGTGGGGGCAACATCGACATGAACATGCTCTCGACGGTCATCGTCCGCGGACTGGTCGAAACCGGCCGGTACCTCAAGATCCGAACAGTCCTCGAGGACCGACCCGGCGCGCTCGAGGACCTGCTCGACATCTTCTCGGCCCACCGCGCGAACATCTACGGCATCCAGCACGATCGGACCTCTCGCGACATCAGCATGAGCGACACCGAGGTCGAGATCGACCTCGAGATGCGCGGACACGACCACGTCGCGGAATTCCTCGAGGATCTGCGCTCGGAGGGGTACGAAGTCGACGTGCTGGTGTAGGCTCGCGCGTGGACAGCGCTTGCGCCGGCTTCGGTACGTTTAGGTCGGCTCCGGTACTTCCCTCGAGCGAGTGCACTCACGACGCAAATCCGCCCTCCTCTGGGGTCTGGTCGGTTCGATGGCGTTTCTCGCCGTATTGCAAGGATACACGCTCGCTCGAGAACCGTTGCTTTCGATCACGCAGGCGGTTCTCGTCGCCGCCGTCGTCGGTGGGGTGACGGCAGCGGTCGCCTACGGGCTCGAGTATCGCATCGCCGCGTGGACGGCCCAACGCACGGACGAACGATGACCGCAGGCAGGCGCGGTCACTATCGTAGTCTTTAAACGATCGACCCGGTTAGCTACGGGTGAGCCAGGATGGCCGAACGGTAAGGCGCACGCCTGGAAAGCGTGTTCCCTTTGGGATTCAGGGTTCAAATCCCTGTCCTGGCGTATTCTGTCGCGAACAAACTCGTGAGCGACAGATACCCGAAGAAGGGATTTGAATCAGGGAGGTCGCGCACAGCGAGGGCGCGGTCGCGATGCGACCGCGCTTTCGAACGGCGAAGCCGTGAGCGAGCACGTCCGACCGTGGTTCAAATCCCCGTCTGGTCCCGTTTTTCCACGTATTCTGACGCCTAAAACCGTATCCCTCCAGAATCTAGTAAACAACAGTCTCTGCCCCGTTTTGAGACGACCGTACTGGGGCAGTACACGACAGCGACGTCTCGAAGAACGCGATCAGTCCGGTTGCCAGAACCACGTGACGAGAAAGCCGATAATCATGACTGTGCCAGCGACTGGCTCTAACCAGAACTCAACGGTCGCGTTCGCCGGCATGAGATCCTCGAGAAAGAACTCAATAGCGACTCCGACAAGAAAGATACCAGTACCGAGGGTCCGGTTGGTGGGCCACTGTTCCTGATGTAATTGATAGACGGCGGCGACGGCGGCGATACTAAATGTCCCGATACCGATGATAGTCCCGCTGTCCATATTAGATGGAGATTAGATGACAAACTATATACTTATTGTACTCAGTTCGCAACTGTAGCCTCGAGACTATTCGACTCCTCCCGAGAGTCGACCCGCCGAAGCCGCTCTTTGGGGGGTCCTCGAGCGGGCGTTGTTTTCCGTCTGTGCCGCTCGAGTCGGCGTTACCGCTCGATCTCGAGGGGGGAGTCGGTCGCGATCCAGCAGTCGGGGTCGTCTCGGTCGCGCAGTTCGAGCAGTCCGTCGTCACAGACCACGAGTTCGTATCGGTCGTCCATTGGAATCGTCCGCCGATCCACCGGGATCGAGTATGGTAACGGGGCACCTACCCACGGCTATCGGGACGGTAAGGACCGTGTACCATCGTGGTGCGGGATGAAACTCGAGTGGCGATCGACCGACGGGAGTCGGTGCGAGCGAGCACAGCGGGAGGTTCGACAGTACCCCAATCGATGAAAGGGACTTATCGATGCGTCCCGTAGGAACCGGTATGTGTGGTCGCTACACGCTCTTCGTCGATCAGGACGATCTCGAGGATCGGTTCGACGCCCGGTTCGCCGAGCCGTTCGCGCCGCGGTACAACATGGCACCGGGCCAGCGCCTCCCTGTCATCACGAACGAGGAACCGGAGACGATCCGGTCCCTCGAGTGGGGATTGATTCCGTCCTGGGCCGACGACGATAAAGACGGGCTAATCAACGCTCGTGCGGAGACCGTCGACGAGAAACCGAGTTTTCGCGAGGCTTACGAGCAACGCCGTGCGCTGGTGCTCGCCGACGGGTTCTACGAGTGGACCGAGACCGAAGACGGCGGGAAACAGCCGTATCGAGTCGCGTTCGAAGACGATCGACCGTTCGCGATGGCGGGGCTCTGGGAGCGCTGGGAGCCGGAGACGACCCAGACCGGGCTCGAGTCGTTCGGGGGCGGCGCTGGGAACACCGAGGCCGACGAGGAGGCGGGGCCGCTCGAGACCTTTACGGTCGTCACGACGGAACCGAACGACCTCGTCGGCGAGTTACACCACCGAATGGCGGCGATTCTCGAGCCGACGGTCGAGCGCGACTGGCTGACGGGTGCGGCGTCGACGGCGGCGCTCGAGCCCCACTCGGCGGACGAGATGGTCGCCTATCCGGTTTCGACGGCGGTGAACAGTCCGGCGACCGACGAGGCGTCGCTCATCGAACCGGTGTGATCGCTCCGATCAATAGAATATAAAAGTAGCACGGAACCGACGACGCTCGTTCCTGTGAAGGTACGCTATCATGTGGCATGATTCTCGAGTGAACCGGTCGCAGTGGTGCGATTTTTGGGCACGACCGCGTCCGCGACCGAGCGACCCCTGTCGACACCGAGAGTGAAGATTTATATAGAAGGACAAACATAGAATCAGCTGACTATGAGTCAGCGAATGCAACAGGGACAGCCGATGATCGTAATGAGCGAGGACTCCCAGCGCGTCAAAGACCAGGACGCGCAGGACTACAACATCAGCGCCGCTCGAGCGGTCGCCGAGGCCGTTCGCTCGACGCTCGGTCCGAAGGGAATGGACAAGATGCTCGTCGACTCGATGGGATCGGTCACCATCACGAACGACGGCGTCACCATCCTCAAGGAGATGGACATCGACAACCCGACGGCCGAGATGATCATCGAAGTCGCCGAAACGCAGGAGGACGAAGCCGGCGACGGCACAACGACCGCCGTCGCGATCGCGGGCGAGCTCCTCAAGAACGCAGAGGACCTGCTCGAGCAGGACATCCACCCGACGGCGATCATCAAAGGGTTCCACATGGCCGCAGAGCAGGCTCGAGCGGAGGTCGACGATATCGCCGAAGATATCGACCCCAGCGACGAGGAACTCATCCGCAAAACAGCGGAAACCTCGATGACCGGCAAGGGCGCCGAGGTCAACAAAGAGCACCTCTCGCAGCTCATCGTCGACGCCGTCTCCGGCGTCACCGTGGAAACGAACGACGGCGAGAACGTCGTCGACCTCGAGTTCCTCAACATCGAGACCCAGACTGGCCGAGCCGTCGGCGAGTCCGACCTCCTCGAGGGCGGCATCGTCGACAAGGACCCGGTCCACGACAACATGCCGACCGACGCCGAGGACGCTGATATTCTCCTGCTCAACGAGCCGATCGAAGTCGAGGAGACCGACGTCGACACCGAAGTCTCCGTGACGGATCCGGACCAGCTCCAGAAGTTCCTCGACCGCGAAGAAGAACAGCTCAAGGAGAAGGTCCAGCAGATCGCCGACCTCGGCGCGGACGTCGTCTTCTGTCAGAAGGGTATCGACGACCTCGCACAGCACTACCTCGCCAAAGAGGGTATCCTCGCCGTTCGCCGCGCGAAAAAGAGCGACCTCGAGTTCCTCTCGGAAGTCGTCGACGCGGCCGTCGTCTCGGACCTCGCAAGCGCGAGCACCGAGGACCTCGGCTTCGGCGACGTCACCCGAGACGAGGAAGACGAGCTGTTCTACGTCGAAGGGGAGGACGCCCACGGCGTCACGCTCCTCCTTCGGGGCTCGACCGACCACGTCGTCGACGAACTCGAGCGCGGCGTCAACGACGCGCTCGACGTCGTCGCACAGACCGTCTCCGACGGCCGCGTTCTGGCCGGCGGCGGCGCGATCGAGGTCGAACTCGCCTCGCGTCTGCGCGACTACGCTGACTCGGTCTCCGGACGCGAACAGCTCGCCGTCGAGGCGTTCGCAGACTCCCTCGAGCTCGTCCCGCGCGTGCTTGCGGAGAACGCCGGCCTCGACAGCATCGACACGCTCGTCGACCTCCGTGCGGCCCACGAGGACGGCGACGTTACGGCCGGCCTGAACGTCTTCTCGGGAGACGTCGAGGACACCTTCGACGCCGGTGTCGTCGAGCCAGCCCACGCGAAAGAACAGGCCGTGACCTCCGCGAGCGAGGCCGCGAACCTCGTGCTCAAAATCGACGACATCATCTCCGCCGGCGACCTCTCGACCGACAAGGGCGACGACGAGGGTGGCGCGCCCGGCGGTGCAGGCGGCATGGGCGGCATGGGCGGTGGCATGGGCGGCATGATGTAAACTCGGCTCGAAGCCACATCAACCCGCCAATCGACCGACAGCGAACGACCGACCGTTTCGACGATTTTTTCGAGCGAGCGAATACGGTGACGACCGACCGGTGTGTCGGTTCTTTACTGCTGGACCCCGAACAGAGCGTATGGCCTATCGAACCACGATCGGCTGGTCGCTCGTTTCCTCGGGACTCGTCACGCTCGTGTTGTTCGTCCTCCCCGGCGATTCACTGTGGTGGGGGATCGGACTGCTCGTACTCGGCATACTCGTGTTGTATGTCAGGTGAACATGACACCTCGAGAGCGGGCCCGAACCCGGACTCGAGAGATCGAGAGACGACGCTCCGGGCCACACAGGGAAGATGATCGAGAATCGGCCGTGGATGCCTCGAGTCGCGGGAAAATCGCCACGTCGCAGCTAGACTACTCGTCTTCGCGGACCTCGAGTTCGAACTGTTCGTTCTCCGAGACTGAGTTGAGAACGACGCTCGTGTTCGAGGCTTTGATGTCCGGATCGGTCAGCAGGGCTTTGATCTGCTCGTTCATTCCGTCGGTGTCGACGAACTTGCCGATGGCGATCACGTCGTAGTCGCCGGTGACCTCGTAGACGCTGGTCATCTGCTTGTGGTCGCGGAGGGTTTCGGTGATGTCGGGGAGCGCGTTCCCTTCGACTTTGAGCTGGATGACCGCGGTTACGTCGTAGCCGACCGCATCGTAGTCGACGCGGGGGGTATAGCCGTCGATTACGTCCTGTTCTTCCAGATCCGAGAGGTGATTCGAGACGGTCGTCACGGAGACGTCGAGCTCCTCGGCGAGACTTCGAAGACTCGCCCGGCCGTCGCCGAGCAACGCATTCACCAACTTTGCATCGAGATTTTCGTACGTCATCACATCGACCCACGCACCCATCACATTAGAACTTTACGAATATCCAGTTTCCTCGCAGGAGGAGAAGATTTGCTCGATACAGTAGGGTTTTAGTAGTAGGGATCCTCGGATAGCACGACGAGAAAGATGACAAGCGGAAACATCACATCTACGGAACAGGAGGTATTAGACGAGATCGAAGAGAAGGACGTCGACTTCCTTCGACTCCAGTTCACCGACATCCTCGGAACGGTCAAGAACGTCTCCGTTCCGGCCCGACAGGCCGAGAAAGCGTTCACCGACGGTATTTACTTCGACGGTTCTTCGATCGAAGGCTTCGTTCGAATTCAGGAATCTGACATGCGTCTCGTTCCGGATCCGGACACCTTCGCCGTCCTGCCGTGGAGAAACAGCGAAGAGAGCGCGTCCGCGCGGATGATCTGTGACGTGTACAACACGTCGACGGGCGAGCCGTTCGAGGGCGACCCGCGCTACGTTCTCAAACAGGCCCTAGAGCGCGCATCGGACCTCGGCTATACGGTCAACGCCGCGCCGGAACCGGAGTTCTTCCTGTTCGAAGAGGACGAAGAAGGTCGCGCGACGACGGACACCAACGACGCCGGCGGCTACTTCGACCTCGCACCGAAAGACCTCGCCAGCGACGTGCGCCGCGACATCATCTACGGCCTCGAGGACATGGGCTTCGAGATCGAAGCCAGTCACCACGAAGTCGCAGAGGGTCAACACGAGATCAACTTCGAGTACGAAGACGCCCTCTCGACAGCCGATAACGTCGCCACGTTCCGCACCGTCGTTCGCGCGATCGCGGCCGAACACGACCTGCACGCGACCTTCATGCCCAAGCCGATTCCGAAGATCAACGGCTCGGGCATGCACACGCACCTCTCGCTTTTCACCGAGGATGGCGAGAACGCGTTCCACGACGGCGACGACGAGTTCGACCTCTCGGAGGAAGCCCACGCTTTCACCGCCGGGATCTTAGAGCACGCGCCGGCGATCACGGCCATCTCGAACCCCACGGTCAACAGCTACAAGCGTCTGGTCCCGGGCTACGAAGCGCCAGTTTACATCGCGTGGTCCGACCGCAACCGCTCGGCGCTGATCCGCAAGCCGGCCGCGCGCATCCCGGCGGCCTCGCGTATCGAAGCCCGCTTCCCCGATCCGTCGTGTAACCCGTACCTCGCGCTCGCCGCGCTCATCCACGCCGGCCTCGAGGGCATCGAGAAGGGCCTCGAGTGTCCGGACCCGGTTCGCGAGAACATCTACGACTTCGACGAAGACAAACGCGAAGAGTACGGCATCGAGACGCTCCCGACGAACCTCGGCGAAGCGGTCGACGCGCTCGAGGAAGACGAGATCATTTACAACGCGCTCGGCGACCACATCGCACAGAAGTTCGTCGAGGCCAAGAGTCAGGAGTTCCAGGAGTACCTGGTCGACGTCTCCCAGTGGGAACTCGACCGGTACCTCGAGACGTTCTAAGCCGACGCCGTCGTTTCTGCGCGCCCGCTATTTTCCGCTCTCTTTCTACCGACTCGAGTCACCGCGATTCGAAACGCCGACCGTCGAGACAGTACTCGAGGTCGTCCCTCGGAGAAACCTGCGATGCTATTCCCGAAACGCTAACGCGGAGCGAGGAACGCCGACGCGAGTTAGGATCGCCACTCGCCGATGCGATCGCGCAGCCGACCCGGAATCCCGAGCGCCGAGACCCCGGCACCGAAAAGCACCATCAGGACGTAGACGCCGAGCGTCGACGTCCAGACGGTAAACATCGCGAGGATGGCCCAGATCCCATCGAGGAAGTAAAACGCCGCGATCGCCATCGCCGTTCCGTAGAGCAAGACGACGTACGGTCCCCAGCCCACGAAGTGGCCGCTCCGGATCCGGCCTCTGACGTATCGTTTGAGTTCCTCCTCGAGCGAATCGCGCTCGACCGTTCGTCGGTCGACGTCGGCTTCGAAGGACTCGAGGCGATCGCGAAGCCGTTCGATCTCTTCTCTGAGCGCCGCCGGATCGTCGGCTCTGTCCCGCGTCTGGGCGCTCGTGCGGTCGTCCGATCGGTCTCCGTCGGCACCCGTAGCGTCGTCGGTCATCGCTTCTGTCGAAACCTGTCGCACGCCGGGACTTTGTAGCTGCCGATCCGTATCACGACCCGCGAGCACGGCGTTGACGACAGCGCCGAAGACGACGACGATCGAGCCGACGTACAGCCAGACGAGAACTAACAAGACCGCGCCGAGCGCGCCGTAGATAGCGTACTCGTCCACGAAGTCCGCGTAGACCGAAAAGATCCGACTCAGCAGAAACCAGCCGACCGAGGCGACGACAGTTCCGGGGATCGCTTCGCGGAGATCGACGTCGACTCCCGGGAAGACGACGAACATCGGCAAGAACGCGGCGAACAGGCCCGCCAGAACCAGCACGGGACCGATCAACGCGCCACCGACGATCGGGACAAACGCGAGGACGATCTCGGCGACCGTGATGCCGATAAGTCCCCCCATAACGGCGGCGCTGACGATTAACACGTCCCAGAACGTATCGACGAGCGACTTCGAGGACGCGGTACCGTACACCTCTGAGAACGCTCGATCGAGGCCGCGAAAGACCCGACTCGAGCCCCAGAGGAGTCCGAGCGCGCCGACGACGGTCGCGCTCTGTCGTCCGGTCTCGTCGGTGATCGTCTCCGCGAGGAGCCGCTGTGCGGGTGGCGTGAGCACGTCGTCCGCGGCCGTCGTTACGTATCCCGCGAGCTGTTGGCCGCCGATCGTCGCCGCCACCCCGAGCGCGAGCAACATCAGCGGGACGAGCGAAACGAACGCGTAGTAGGCAACGCCGGCAGCTAACAGCGTTAACTGCTCGGTCCGGGCGAGGAAGACGGCGCGCCGTCCCACCTCGAGGAGCCGTCTGTGGTCGATCACGCTCTCCTAGTCGCGACCGAGCGGCAAATATCGGAACCCCCCGATTCGGTAGACGATCAGGAAGACACACCGTTTTGTGGGTGGCACTCGAGTCGGTCCCCATGAACGACGTTCGGTGTCCGGACTGTGCCGTAACGATGGAGGAGACGACGGTTCGATCCAAGGACGGCTTTTCGCTCACCATGAACACAGGCAAGCGAAGCGGCCTGCTGGGGAAACTCGGCGTCGGATCGACGACCGGCGTCGACGCCGTCTGCTGTCCGGAGTGTGGACTCGTTCGATTCTACGCCGATCTCGAGTGAGCGAACGGATCGGCCGGAAATCGTCCCGGTCGGCGTGAGCCACTCTGGACCGACTACTCGCGGAGGTCTGCGGCGGTCGCGTCGAAAATCTCCTCGACGGTCGCGTCGGATTTGAACGTCGTCCCGCCGTAGTGGGTTCTGGAGGTTCGATGGCCCGCTTCCTTGAGGGCGTCGAGAAAGTCGTCCATCGCGTTCGCGGGAAGCCCCCAGTTCTTACAGAGTTTGTGCTGGTCGTAGTACGTCGGCACCTCGAGTTCGGCCACGAGCGTCTCGAGTAGCTCTCGGGCCGTCTCCGCGGTCTCGAACTCGCCGGTGAGGTGGCCGCGAACCGACTCGAGGAACTCCTCGTCCTGAATCGCGCCGAGCCAGACCGGGCCGGCGACGAGGATCCGCTCGCCGCCGCAGTTCGGACAGCGCTCGAGCGGGTCCGCGATAAGACCTGCTGCCGACTCGCGGTGGAGACAGTCCTCGCAGTGAGAGATGTAACCGAGGTGCTCTATGGCCCCGTCGGCCGCGGACGCTTTGCGGTCGAGCTCGAGGTACGTTCGAACGTAGTGGCTCGTCGCGTGGGTCAGGATCGGCGTGACGCCGACGTCGAAACGAGCGGCGCTTCGGGCGAGCGCCGAGAGGAGGGTTCGAACGCCCATCTCGGTGTGATAGTCGGTGTTTCGCGGCACCGAGCCGTACGACCGGATCCCGCTGTTGAGGTGGGCACCACAAAGCGGTGCTGTGTCGGTCGCGGTGACACAGACGAGGTTGTGACAGTTCGCAAAGGCCGCGTCGGCGAACGGCATCGGCGTCCCGAACGGATCGAGGTCGATCACGTCGAACATCGACTCGTGCATCAGGGCGTTCGCGTTCGCCCGCTCGACGGTCGCCTCGCAGTCGTTTCGTTCGAGGTTCTCCCGGGCGAGCGAGACGGCCTCGGAATCGACGTCACAGCAGGTGACGTCCCAGCCGTCCGTCGCCGCGCGAACGCCGCGAACCCCGCTTGCAGTCATCGCGTCCAGGTACGTCTCCGCCCGAGGCTCCCGCTCTCGAAACGCCCGCAGGGCGGCGATCGTCAGGTCGCGGTTCAACTCCTGGCGCGGGTTGTAAAAGACCGACTCCTCGAACCCGTCCGTCTGTTCGCCGGGAACCTCGAGTTCCGCGGTCCCCTCCGTAACGCGCATACGTCCACTCCGTCGAGCGGGGCGAAAAACGCCGTGGTCTGACTCGAGCAAGTACCGCGTTTCGTCGGCGGGAACCGGCGACGGGACGTTATTTCGAAAAGACGCTGTCTGCCGTCGCCGCGCCGACGACGCTGAAAAGCGAACCGATACTCACGGCTTTGAACGTGATCAGCAACGTCTGGACACTCGTTTGGCCGGACTCGAGGAACGTGTCGGGAGCGTCGAACAGGAGCGCAAGCATCGCCACCGATCCGAACGAGACACACATCAGCGAGATGAATCGGATCGGGATCCCGGCCAGTTCCTGTTCGATCTCCGGATCTCGAGTGGAGTCGGCTTTGTACAGCGTCGCGTAGCCGATGGCGAACACGATCGCCGTCGTAGCCAGTCCCTGAGCGAGGCTCATGTTGCTCGCGAGGTCCCACACCTCCTCGGTCACGACGAACGGCCCCGCTAGCAAAAACCCGCCGACGATCTGTTGAGCGGAGTCGGCGAGTCGAAATTGGGGTGGCCGGTGCGGTCGCCGTATTCTCATACCGACGCTACAGTGTGAGGCGTCAAATATCGACCGACTGGGTCGTCAGGACGGCATCGTCGGTCGTCGGTTGACACACCGACGACCCAACGAACACTGCTGCGACAACCAAACGGATTTTACAGTTCGGAATAGAGGTTCGGTCGTGTCCGATTCGAACTCCGTCGAAGCGTGGGAGGCCCGACTCGAGGAAGCCGGGCGGCTCACGCCGGACATCGTCGAGCAGATCACCAGACTGCACGACGACCGCGGGGTCCAGGCCATCGAGGCAGTCGGCGAGGGTCGGGTGAAAGCCTACCAGGATTTCACCATCGTCGTCGGCTACGACGACGAGTACATCGTCGAGGAGCGTGGCTGTACGTGCAAAGACAGCGAGTACAACCTCGACGACGACGACCCGACCGATCTGTGCTGGCACGCGCTGGCGGTCGCCATCGCCAGACGCGTCGGCCACGTCGAGTATCACGATATGTGGTACTCGGACGTGCGGGAACTGCTTTGAGGGGACGACTCGGAGCTGGCAGCGTCCAGCCGATGGAGCTCAGTCGGACTCGTTACAGGCCGCGATGATAACCTCGGGGTCGTCGATCAGCCGATTTTCCATGTAGTTGCCCTTCCCCTTGCCGGCCCACTTGCGCTCTTGCTCGATGATCGAGAGGAACTCGAGTTCCGAGAGGATGTCCCGCACCCGGCGCAGTTTCAGGTGCTCGGACTGATCGCGATCGCAGAGTCGCTTGTAGAGGTCGTACACCTCGTTGGTCGTCACGGGCGCGTCGTCGCCTTCCTTTTGCTGGGTGAGCAGGGCCATCGCCTCGAGCACCAGCTTCGCGTGGCTCGGGCTCTTAGAGATGAGTTCGGCCAGCCGGCTGGTCTCCTCGCGCTCGTGGGCCTGATCGACGCAGGACTCGGTAACCCGCTCGAGGTCGTTCTCCTCGGCGATCTCGCCCGCGAAGCGCAGGATGTCGATCGCCTTGCGCGCGTCGCCGTGTTCGCGGGCCGCGAGTGCGGCGACGCGGGGGACGACGCCGTCCTCGAGGACGCCCTCGTGGAACGCGTCGGAGCGCGAGTGGAGGATTTCACGGATCTGAGTCGCGTCGTAGGGTGAAAAGACGTACTCGCGCTCGCAGAGACTGGACTTGATGCGCTCGTCCAGCGAGTCCTTGTACCGGACCTTGTTCGAGATACCGATGACGCCGACCGTGCTCTCGGTGAGCTTGCCGGACTCGACGGCCCGGGAGAGCTGCATGAGGATGTCGTCGTCCTCGATCTTGTCGACCTCGTCCAGGATTATCAGCGCGACGTCGTAACGGGTGTCGATGATCTGCCAGAGCCGACGGTAATACTCGGCGGTGCTCAGCCCCGAGTGGGGGATCGAGATGTCCGTCTCCGCCTGATCATTGAGCTGGTGGCCGGCAGACTGGACGGCCTGGGTCTCCGTCGACTCCTGGAGGCAGTCGACGTACGCGACGCCGATCGAGACGTCGTTGCCCGTGGCGCGGTCGACCGCCTGGTTCGTGATGAACTTCGAACAGAGCGATTTGCCGGTTCCCGTCTTCCCGTAGACGAGGACGTTGTTGGGCGTGTTGCCCCGCGTCGCCGGTTTGATCGCGTTCGCGAGGTTCGTCAACTCGTCCTCGCGACCGATGATCCGATCGCCGTCCGGAAGGTGCGACACCTGCAACAGCTCTTTGTTGCGGAAGATCTCGTTTTCGCTCCCGAAGTAATCCGTCGAGCCCGACATTCGGTTGCTCGAGACATTCGCCGGTTACCCCTTAAGCGTTCGGGACCGCAGTTCCGCTGTATACTCGAGATTCGAAGGGTACGAGAACTGAATCGACGCATCTACACCCCTCGGTGCCGCTGTATGGGCTAGAGGGGACCCCGACTTTCCGCTGTATAGGCGAGCTGGGTCGGCGGTCGTCACGAGCAGATCGCGAGTTACGCCACGGCCCCGCGGCGGGACCCCGGAGTGCCGCTGTATGGTGTACGACCACCCCGGAGTGCCGCTGTATCGGTGCCGATCGACGACAGTGTCCCACCCTACGGGCGAATCGGCGGGAGCAGGACGGACACCGTAGTTCCGCTGTATTGGTTGAAAAGAGTTTCTATAGGGAATTAGCGGGCCGTTTTCCACCCCTTGGTGCCGCTGTATGCGGAGACACACACCCCGCGTTGCCGCTGTATGGATCGGTCGTCCCGTCGACTCGAAACTGAGGTCAATGACGTCTGAGACGGTGCTGGAAGCCGCGATAGAGCGAAAAACGAGCCAGAACGGCACCTCGAGTCGACTCGAGCGGACAGACGGTCAATTCCAAGTGACCGTCACGACGTTCAATTTGCTTACTGGACTATCACGAAAGTCACCTATTTAGGAATGTTGGAACCGGTTCAATTGCTAGATCCTGTTGTAGCGCTATCGAAATTCGTATGCAATCCGCTGGCAATCCGTGATAGATCGCTCTCAGGCGTACCGTAGCAACCGACGGTTTTCAGACCTTCTCGAGTGCCTATACAGCGGCAACGCGGGGTGTGTCCCCGTCCCATTCCGCTGAGATATGCAGTCACAAAACGTCTCGAAACTGCTCCGAGGGAAAACCGACTCTTACGTATCCACACAGAGAACCACTACACATCCGCGCAGAGGCCCCTATGCGTCCGCGCAGATCTCAACGAAGTTCCGCAGGATCTGCAGCCCCGTCTCGCCGCTCTTCTCGGGGTGGAACTGCGTTCCGAAGACGGTGCCGTCCTCGTTGGCGACGATAGAGGCGAACTCCCGTTCGTAGTCGGTCGAGGCGACGGTCGCCTCCGCCGCGTCGGGAACGGCGTAGTAGGAGTGGACGAAGTAGGCGTACTCCCCGTCGACGCCCTCGACGAGCGGGTGTTCGCGCTCGACGGAGAGTTCGTTCCAGCCCATGTGAGGGACTTTCTGCCCGTCGTCGAAGCGAACGTTCGTCCCCGGGATCAGGTCCAGCCCTTCGACGGCGGCGTCACCGTCTGTCTCGCCCTCTTCGCTCGAGGTGAGCAGCATCTGCATCCCGAGACAGATCCCGAAGAGCGGTTGGCCGCGCTCGGCGACCGCGAGGAGGTCCTCGCGGATCGAATCCGCGTTCTCGACGCCCTCCCGAAACGCGCCGACGCCTGGGAGGACGACCCCGTCGGCGGCCTCGAAGGCCTCGGGGTCGTCGGTGATCTCGACGGCTGCGCCCGCGCGTTCCAACCCGCGGGTCACGCTTCGGAGGTTCCCGAGCCCGTAGTCGACGACGACCACGGAGGCGAGTTCCTCCTCCGGCGGCGATGGCATCGTGCTCATAGTGTCGACTGGGGTTCGGGACGGCAAGTGCGTTGCCCTTCGAGCAAGTCCCACCCGAAAGTTTCCCTCAGAATCCCACCCCGAAAGTCTCGCTCGAGAAGTCTCACCCCGAAAACCGGCCGGTCGAGGACGATCCGACCGTTGCCGCTCTCAAAACCCGTCAAGTCGCCGCTGGCTGCTGGTACTGCCGTCGGCACCCGCCAGATCCGCGGCCGTCTCGAGGGCGTCCCTGAACGTCTCCTCCTGGCTGCGGTCGTACAGCGTCGCCGCCGGATGCACCGAGAGGACGACCCGTCGCGGCGAGCCGTCGATCCGGATCTCCTCAACGGAGCCCGCCTCGGCGGTGATTCCGACGGAGCGGCCGAGCAGGTGTTCGCTGGGTACCTTCCCGAGCGTGACGAGCACGTCCGGATCCAGCCGCTCGATTTCGGCCTCGAGGTAGCCCCGACAGTTCTCGAGTTCCGTCTTCGTCGGATCGCGGTTCTCGGGCGGTCGACAGCGAACGCAGTTTGTGATCCGAACGTCCTCGCGTTCCAGGCCGACGACGAGCAGAGTGTCGTCGAGTACCGACCCGCTCCGTCCGACGAACGGTTCGCCCTGCTCGTCCTCGTTCGCACCCGGTCCCTCGCCGACGAACAGGATGTCGGCGTCTTCGGGGCCAGTTCCGTTGACGATCTGACTCCGCGAGTCGACCAGTTTCGGACACCGCTCGCAGGCAGTTACCTCGAGTCCGTCTAGCTCCTCGTCCATGGTCGTCGCTTGGACGCCCCCATACTACGTGTTTCGGGTCGCACATGCCGGCCGATCGCACCCGCTAGGTCGGAGTCGTTTCACCGCCGCCCGTCCAACTCACCCCGGTGAATTGATTCACGCGGCGTCGAACCGGTATTCGCGGCCCGCACGCGCGGCCGCTCGTGCCACTCGAATCGGTTCCGGTCGGCCGCCTTCGGGAGTGAACTCGCGAACGATCTCCGCCGCTCGCGAGTGCGAGACACCGACGGCGCGGACGTACACCGTTTCGTCGTCGACCGACACCAGTCGTCGCGTCGGCAGCGATCGGTACCGCTCGAGTCGCTCTGTAAGTTGGTCGCCGGAAAAAGCGTCACTGAGTGCGTCTTCGAGGCCGTCGCTCTCCTCGAACGTGACGGCGAGAACGGATCGGTCGGTTGTTCGTGCGATACGTGAGAGGTTGACGATGTTGTACCACGCGGGGGCGACGGCACCGAGCAGTACCACCTCGACGTCCGGTCGGTCGATCTTTTCGACGACCGATACGATCGCGTCGGTCGCGTCCATCCCGCCGACGGTACACGTCGAAAACGCGATCGTCTCGACGACTCGGTCGGCCTGAACGACCGCACCGGCGAGCGTGCTCTGCTCACCAGCGGCTGATTCTGCGATCCCCAACACCCGCGCCCCGGCTTTCATCAGGCGTCGTCGTCTTCGTCTTTGATCTCCGCGAGGCGGTCGAGTAGTTCGTCGCTCGAGGCGCCGTTTTCGAACTCGAGCGTGCCGTCGTGGTGGCTCTGTTCGGACTCTACCGCGTCGTCGTCGTCAAAATCTGCGTCAACCTCTTGCTGTTCGGATTCGTCGTAGCTTCCGAATCCCATACGGTGTTCCATACGACCCGGGGCATCAAAAGTTTCGTGGGTCATACGACTATCAGCTTTCGGGAAGGTCGACGCCAGTATTATATCGACGGCTCTCAAGAACTCGCCTATGGAGGTACATCACGTCACCGAGGACGCCGAAACGTTCACCTGCAACGCCTTTCTCGTTCGTGGCGATCGGACGACACTTGTCGACGCGGGCGCGTGGGAAGGCGTCGTCGACGCGGTTCGAAGCCACCTCGAGGGCGATTCTCTCGACGATGTCGTCCTGACCCACCAACACGGCGACCACGTCGCGGAACTCGAGGCCGTCTGCGACGCCTTCGATCCCGAGGTGTACGCCTACGCGGCCCACCCGCTTCGGACGCACGAGATCGACGACGGCGACTCCGTCCGAATCGGCGACGAGTCCTTCGAGGTCGTCTACACGCCGGGTCACGCCGACGATCACGTCTCCTTCGTCTCCGAGACGACGCTGTTTTCGGGCGACGTGGTCGTCCACGACGACGGCGCGTTCGACTACGGGAGCTTCGGCCGAACCGACATGGCCGGCCAATCGCGCGAGCGACTCATCGAGAGCCTCGAGGACCTGCTCGGTCGCCTGCCCGACTCCGTCGAACACATGTACGCGGGCCACGGCGGCGTCTTCCACGGCGACGTCACGGACGTGGTCGAGACGGCACTCGAGCGAGCCCAAAAGCGCGAGCCGAAGTACCCCGACGAGTGAGCGAGTAACCTCGAGAATCGTCGGTTCCTCGGCAAAACCAGTCGCTCGAGGATCCGTAGATCGAAATCGCGTGAGAAAATTCGCCGATTATGCCGCGCGCGCTTCTTTGGCTTTCGGGCGGAGCTTCTTGTAACCGCACTTGCGACAGCGGTTCGCCTCTTTCGAGTTGCGAGCGTTACAGCGCATACAGATCTGTTTCTCGAGCATCCGTTTTTCCGCGGCGTCGAAACTGGCCATGTGGGTGGATTGGCCGGTGGCGCATATAATGGCTGCGGTCCGCACTGAGACGTTTCAAGGCGGTCGTCGGGAGCCTCGGGAACTCTCACTCGTCGGCCAGATAGTCCTCCTGCACGGCGACGACCTCCCTCGAGTCCGCGCACTCGGCGTACCGATCCAGCGGCTCCTCGTTGAGCGTCAGGAAGGTCTCGCCCCAGCGGAACGGCTCGAGGAGGTCCGCGGCCGCCTCGCGCTCGCCGAAAATACGGAGTGCGCCAGCGAGCGCTTCGACGGTCGTCAGCTCGAAGGGGCGGCCGTAGTTGACGGGATTTGCGGCGACGAGAAAGGGCAGCGCGCGATGGACGCCGTTCATCGAGAACGACGCCTCCTCGGCAGACTCCCACGAGCAATCGAGTGCGACGAGCGTCCCGAGTCCGTCGGCGGCGTCCGCGGGCGAGAGCGCCTGCTCCGCGTGGGGATTGAGGACGATCCCGTAGGGCACCCGTCGCATCGACCGGTGGAGGATCGCCCGGTCGAACTGCTCGAGGCGACGGGCGGTGCACTTGTCCGGGTCGTCGTCGCCCTCGTAGTAGACGTGACACTCCACACCCGCCGTAGGCGGGGCCGGGAGAAAAACCGTGTGACTCGTCAGTCGGGTCGCCCGAAGCTGGTGACGATGAACCAGACGAACCCGAGACGCCGACGCTTTTCACCCGCCGGGCCGAACCTCGAGGCGACCATGGACGGAGCCGCCCTCGTGAGACGGTATTACGACGCGCTCGACGACCACGAGTACGAGACGCTCGCAGGACTGCTAGACCCGACGTTCGTCCAGCAGCGACCGGATCGAACCTTCGAGAGCCGCGAGGCGTTCGTCGCGTTCATGCGCGAGAAGCGGCCGAATCCCGACACGAGCCACGACCTCGCGGAACTCGTCGTCGACGACGAACGCGGCCGAATCGCCGCTCGAGGGCGCGTCCTCGAGGGCGAGGCGGAACTGTTCGAGTTCGCGGATTTCTTCGAGCTAGCGGACGACTCGATCTGTCGGCTGGAAACGTACAGCCGGTAAAACCCACGTGCGGTGGCGCGCACTCGAGAGCGGGTCGCGATTCGCGACCCGCTCTCGAGTGCGCGCCACCGCACGTGGTTTGAAGGGGGACGCCAGCCGGTTGGCGCGTAACTATCTGAGCTAACGTGATGAAGAACACCGACCTATTCAGGTGCGTGTCAGGGCCGCCCGATAGTGGTATCCGGTATCGCTCCGTCTGATGTCAGACACTTCCCAGCCGGTACCGATCGCTGCCTCTCGCAACCGGGCTGGGCTAACCAACCGGAACAGGAGCGCCTCATCCGCGGCCCCTTCGTACTCGCAGTGAAAGAGTCGGTAGGCGAGCCCTCGCGTGGGATCGTTTCGATAGCCAAATAGCTCATCCGCGTCTGCGTGTTCGGGATCGTGGAAGTCGATAACTGCAGTCGCGTTCGGCTTCGTGATAACGGCGAGATCGCCGAGAAAACGCCTGAGTCCGTGCATCGATCCGGCGAGTTCGACCTGCGTTCCTTTGGCGTGAACCGACGCGAACTGGTTCCGTTCGAAAGAATCCGGGAGCGCGAACATATCCGCTTGCACCGCGTTCTCGACACCCCGGTCCCGCATCGTTTTGACGAGGAGGTCGCTGATTTCGATCGCGACCGTCTCAAACTGCTCTTGCCAGTAGAGCGACTCAGCCCCGACTCCTGCACCCATATCGAGAAGCGGCCCGTTGAGCCAGGAATCGACCCACTGTTGTGCGTCACTCTCGCCGGTCACGGCTCCAAAATAGAACGCTTCGATAGGGTGAACACGAGTTTCAGAGCCATTTCTATCGACGAGCGGTTCGTCCCGTTCGCCGAGGTAGTGGTCTCGGATCGCTCGTCCAAATGGATCAGCAGCCACCATGAGTGCTAGCATCCCTCAATTATAATAAACCTATAATGATAGTGAGTCTCAGGCAAACACTGGTTTCGAGCAACGAATCGACGAGATATCTTACTGTTATCAGGCCGAGCAGTTGTTCGGCCCCAACTCGAGTTCGAGGCGATCCTCCGACTCGAGTTCCGCCGCAGTGCCCCGATTGTGATCGATAATCTCCTCGTAGTTCGTGGGCTTTTCGCCGGCGTCGGCCAGTCGGTCGACGAACGCGGCTTCCTCGAGGTCGAGGACGTCGATCCCGGTTCGGGCCGCCCGAATCGTCGTTTCGATCGGTTCGCCCGGCGAACCGTGGGAGAACTCGCCGTTGGCGGTGACGGTGACGTGGCCCGGACAGACCACGACCGATTCGGGTTCGGCGAGCACGGTGCGGTGGAGACTTTCGTAGAGCATCCGCGCGCCTCGCTCGCCCTCGTCCTCGTTGAACTCGAGTTCCGTCCGGCCCGTCGAGTCGACGTGAAGCGTGTCCGCCGTCAACAGCGCGCGGTCGTCGATCAGAATCGAGAGCATCTCGCTCGTGTGGCCCGGCGTCTCGAGTGCCTTCAGGCCGAGGGTACCAACCTCGAGGACTTCGTTTCGCTCGAGCGGCGTGTACTCGACCTCGACGCCGCGTTCGGCGACGCGCTCGCCGAGGTAGTACGGGACCTCGAGGCGGTCCGCGAGTTCGCGCCCGCCCGAGACGTGATCGGCGTGGACGTGCGTATCGATGACCCCGACGATCGAGAGTCCGGCCTCCTCGGCGGCGACCGCGAACTCGTCTGTGTCCGCGGTGGGATCGACGACGACCGCGTCGCCGGTTTCCGGACAGCCGACGAGATACGACAGACAGCCCTTGGCTCGTCGCTGCACCTGTACGAGCGTCACGGAGTCGCCGGCGGAGATCCGCGCCCGGTCGTAGACGCGACTCCAGCCTTTCATCCCGCCCTCGATGGCCGCCACGTCGTACTCGTCGGTGGCAGACTCGAGCTGGGTCGCGAGATTGGCCGACGAGAGCCCCTTCGCGCAGACGGTGAGGACGCGTTCGGTTCCGTTGACGGTTTCCTCGAGTTCCTCGAGGCGGCCCTCGAGGTCTTCCTCCGGGTCGAACGGAAAGTTGATCGCGCCGGTGACGTGCCACGACTCGAAGCTCTCTTCGGGTCGCGTATCGAGAAGGGCGTACTCCTCGTCGGCGTCCTGTAGCTCCGCGAGTCGGTCGGCCGAGAGCGTGGTGACCATATACCGTGCTAGGGGCTCGTGACCCTAAAGGCCGCCCGGCGAGTGCAGCCTCTCAGTTCGAACGAGAAGACCGGACTCGAACGAGAAAAACGAAAGCGCGCGTAATCGTCGGAAGCCGAAGCGTGTGATCGTCGGAAGCCGCGATTACTCGAGGTCGAAGCGGTCGGCCGCCATCACGCCGTACCACGCGTCGACGAAGTCGGAGACGAGTTTTTCCTCGCCGCCTTCGGCGCCGTAGACCTCGGCGATGGCGCGCAGGCGGGAGTTGGAACCGAAGATGAGGTCGACGCGCGTGCCCGTCCACGCGACCTCGCCGGTCTCGCGGTCGCGCAGTTCGAAGACCTCGCGGTCCTCGGAGACCGGCTCCCACTCGTAGTCCATCGAGAGAACGGTCTCGAAGAAGTCGTTGGTCAGCGTTCCCGGCTCGTCGGTGAAGACGCCGTGGTCGGAGTGGGTGGCGCCGAGGGCGCGCATGCCGCCGACCAGCGCGGTCATCTCGTCGGGCGTCAAGTCGAGGAGGTCCGCCTTGTCGACGAGTTCCTCTTCGGCCGAGTTCCGCGCGTCGTCGCCCAGGTAGTTGCGGAAGCCGTCCGCGTCTGGCTTCAGGGCCTCGAAGGACTCGACGTCCGTCTGGGCCGCCGTGGCGTCGGTGCGGCCGGGCTCGAACGGCACCTCGACGTCGTAGCCGGCGTCGCTTGCCGCCTGCTCGACGGCCGCGTTCCCGCCGAGGACGATCAGGTCGGCCAGCGAGACGCGCACGTCGTCCGAGCGCGAGTCGTTGAACTCAGTCTGGATCTCCTCGAGCGTCGAGAGGACCGTCTCGAGCTCCTCGGGCTCGTTGACCTCCCAGCTACGCTGTGGCTCGAGGCGAATGCGTGCACCATTTGCTCCGCCGCGCTTGTCGCTGTCGCGGTAGGTCGAGGCCGCCGCCCACGCGGTCTTGACGAGTTGCGTGCGCGTGAGGTCCGAGCCGAGGACGCGCTCTTTGAGGTCGTCGATCTCGGCGTCGCCGATCAGGTCGTAGTCGGCGTCCGGAAGCGGATCCTGCCAGATGAGTTCCTCGTCCGGGACTTCGGGGCCGAGGAATCGCTCGGAAGGTCCCATGTCGCGGTGGATCAGCTTGTACCACGCCTTCGCGAAGGTCCGCTGGAACGTGGCCGGGTCCTCCTGGAAGCGCTCTAAGACCTCGCGGAAGTCGGAATCGCGCTTCAGCGCGATGTCGGTCGTGAGCATCATCACGTCCTCTTTTTCCGACGGGTCCTCGACGCCAGGGGCGGACTCGTCGAGTTCGTCGTTCTGCGTGGTCCACTGCCAGGCGCCGCCCGGCCCCTTCTCGGGCCACCACGTGTAATCGAGCAGCGAGTCCACGTAGCCCATGTCCCACTGGGTCGGCGTGGTGTTCCACGGCCCCTCGATACCGCCGGTGATCGTGTCGGCGCCCTTCCCGGAGCCGTAGTCGTTCTTCCAGCCCAGACCTTGCTCCTCGATCGGCGCCGCTTCGGGCTCGGGACCGACGTGTTCGTCGGCCTCGGCGGCGCCGTGAACTTTTCCGAACGTGTGCCCGCCGGCAATGAGCGCGACCGTCTCCTCGTCACTCATCGCCATGTGACTGAACGTCTGGCGGATATTCTTCGCGGACGCTTCGGGGTCGGGTTCGCCGTTCGGCCCCTCGGGGTTCACGTAGATGAGGCCCATCACGGTGTTGCCGAGCGGGTCCCGAAGGGCGCCGTCCTCGTCGAACCGCTCGGGAGAGGCACCTTCCATCTCGTCTTCCGGACCCCAGTCGACGGCGCCGTCGGGTGCGTACTCGTCCTCGCGCCCGCCGGCGAAGCCGTACGTCTCGAATCCCATCGACTCGAGTGCGACGTTGCCCGCCAACACGATCAGGTCCGCCCACGAGAGCTTCTGGCCGTACTTCTGCTTGACGGGCCAGAGGAGGCGACGGGCCTTGTCGAGGTTCGCGTTGTCCGGCCAGCTGTTGAGGGGAGCCAGACGCTGGCGCCCGCCGGAGGCGCCGCCGCGACCGTCGCTCGTCCGGTACGTCCCGGCACTGTGCCAGGCCATTCGGATGAACAGCGGTCCGTAGTGGCCGTAGTCGGCCGGCCACCACTCCTGAGAGTCAGTCATCAGCTCCGCCAAGTCCGCCTTAACGGCCTCGTAGTCGAGTTTTTCGAACTCCTCGGCGTAATCGAACTCCTCGCCCATCGGATCGCCCGCGCGGGCGTTCTGATCGAGAATATCCAGACTCAACTGATCAGGCCACCACTCTCGGTCTGATTCTTGCATCATCGATCGATTATTGCTTTTCCCTATTAAGATTGTCTAATTCGAAAACGAACTCTTCCTATACGCCCAATAGATTTTTCCTATTTGCGAACCGCTGTCAGTAGACGAGTTAGTACGGAGACGCGGTTCGATCAGGAGTACTCGCCCGTCGAGCGACGTGCCGAGACTCGAGGTGGAGATTCGTCGACCTCTCTCGCGAACGGAGGACCGCTTCCGTCGTCGCAAAGACGTTATCGCATCTCGCCATTACTCTTTCTGTATCACCCGATTAGATTTCCGAACCAAAAAGTTTGTTTTCGAGATTTCGTCTTCGACTCGTTCGATCGGATTCGATTTCTCGTTCGATTGGACCCGAACCCGAAATCACTACACCCCTGACTGGAAAATGTCCAGTATGTCGGTCGTCAAATACCTCTCGTCGCTGGCGATGCTCGTCGCCGGTGTCGCCGTCATGGTGTTGCTCGCAACGGTCGTGTTCTTCGTCACGATCTTCGTCGTCTCGACGGGGTCGGAGCTCGCGAACTACGACCCCAGCGACGATTTCGTCGTCCTCTCTTCGACCCTGATCGTCGTCGCCGTCATCCTGACCGGCGGCTTCACGCCGCGACTCTCCGGCGGGACCGACGACGCCGACGGAGACGAGTTCGACGACCGAACGTACAGATAACTCCGTCCCCAGCGCGCCGAACCGCGCCGAATCGCGCGGCAGTTCCGCCCTGAAACGGGCCCGTATACCGAACCAGTAAAGGCGAGCGGCCTCTTCGTCGTGCACATGACGACGACGCTCGGAACGGCGAGCGCGGACCCCGGCGAAATCGACACGGGTCGTCTCGAGGTCGGCGAGACTCGAGACGGCAGTCCGTTCGGACTCCCCGTCGCCGTAGTCAACGGCGCGGACGCCGGGAAAACGCTGTACCTGCAGGCGGCAAGCGACGGCGACGAGTTGAACGGTGTCGGGGTCCTCACGCGCGTCGTGCCGCGGCTCGATCCCGCCGAGATTTCCGGAACGATTCTCATCGTCGGGATCGTCAACTACCACGCGTTTCAGGTCGCCCAACATCGAAACCCGATCGACGACACGAAGATGAACCGCACCTATCCCGGTTCGGAGGGCGGGACCTCGAGCGAGCGGATCGCCCGCGCGACCTTCGACGTGGCCAAACGAGCGGACGTTATTCTCGACCTCCATCAGGGATCGACCAGCCGGATGATCGACGAGGTCCGCGTCCGCTGTGGCAAGCGCCACCGGCTCCACGATGAGTGTCTCGAGCTCGCGAAGGCCTTCGGCTGTGGCTACGTGCTCGACCAGAAGGGACCCGACGGACAGCTCGCTCGAGCCGCCCCCGATGAGGGCATTCCGACCGTCGACCCGGAACTCGGCGGCTGTGTCGGCTGGGACGAGACGAGCCTCCAGAAGGGAACCGAAGGCGTGTTCAACGTCCTTCGATACTACGACTTTCTCCCCGAGAGCCACGACCTGAACCGACAGATCCGCGCGAGCAGCTTCGAACAGTACGGCTCGCCCGTCGGCGGCCTCGTCTCGGTCGAGAAGGAACTCGGCCAGCAGGTCCGTGCCGGCGAGACCCTGTTCGAAGTCACGACCGTCTTCGGCGAGCCCAAAGCCGAGATCACCGCCGACAGCGACGGCGTGCTCTGGCGAGCGCGTCGACTCCCGCAAGTCGCGACCGGCGAGTACGTCTGCTCGGTCGGAACCGAGGTCGATTCGTACTGATGGTCGCCGCTGATCTGTACTGTCCCGACTGCGGGACCGTCTACGAAGCGGGGCCCGGCGAACCGTGGCGCTGTGCGTGTGGTCACCCGCTCGAGCTCCGCGAGGACCCCTCTCGAGCGGAAGCGGTCGACTTTCCGTCGACGATCGAATCCCCGCCGGCGATGAACGCGAACGACGGGCTCTGGACTTTTGCTGACTTACTGCCGGTCGAGAAACGCGTGACTCTACAGGAAGGACTGACGCCGCTGGTCGAGACCGACCGGTGGAACGCGTCGTTCAAACTCGAGTACGTCTCCCCCACGGGATCGTTCAAGGATCGTGGCGCGACGACGACGCTCTCGAGAGCGGTCGAACTCGGCGTCGACACGGTGATCGAGGACTCCTCGGGCAACGCCGGTGCGGCGATCGCAACGTACGCCGCCCGCGCCGGACTGGACGCTGAAATATACGTCCCCGCGGACGTCAAACCCGCCAAACGTCGCGCTATCGAACGAGCCGGGGCTCGTGCCGTCGCGATCGAGGGGAGTCGCGAGGACGTAACCGAGGCGTGTCTCGAGGCCGTCGCGGCGGGGGACGGCTGGTACGCGAGCCACGCCTGGAACCCGGCGTTTTACGCCGGGACGATGACGTTCGCGTTCGAGATCGCCGCCCAGCGGGACTGGGCGGTGCCGGACGCGGTCGTGCTCCCGGTCGGACACGGAACGCTCTTTCTCGGCGCGTATCGCGGCTTTTCGCGTCTCGTCGAGGCCGGACTCACCGACGAACTGCCCCGCCTCCTCGGCGTGCAAGCGGTCGGCTCCGCACCCGTCGTTCGCCGACTCGAGGGCGAGACGGGCGTCGACGAGACGAGCGGCGACGGGACGGGCGACGCTCCCGAGGCCGGGGATCCAACTGAGACGACCGCCACGCTCGCCGACGGCATCCGGATCGCGACACCTGCGCGCGAAGACGAGATTCTCGACGCGATCGACGCGACCGACGGCGACGCGATCGCGGTCGGCGACGAGACGCTCGAGACGACGCTCGAGTCGCTGCACACCAGCGGTTTCAACGTGGAGCCGACGAGCGCGGTCGCGCCCGCGGGACTCGAGCGGTATCGCGAGCAAGGGATGGTCGAACCCGATGACGAGGTCGTCGTCCCGTTGACCGGCAGCGGCCTCAAGTATTCGTAGCAGAAACGACAGACGGAATATATCTCTGAACTGGCGCGTTCGGCCCCAAACCTGTTAAGCCGCGAACAGTCTGTCTCGGCTCCGATAAATTCATACAAACAGGACAGTAATACCGGATTATGAATCGTCGCAGCCTACTCGCCGGAGCGGCCGTCCTCGGAACGACGAGCGTCGCCGGGTGTCTCGGAACGTTCGGAATGGCCGAGCACGAGGCGTCGCCCGCGAGCGTCGACGAGAGCGCGCGTCAGGACACCGGCTACGAACAGACCGGCGTCACGGAAGACACCATCGAGCAATCGGTCGACCTCGCGGTGTTCTCCCAGGAGGTCTCGGTGACGAACTACATCACCGAACACGAAAAGCCGATCACGGTCGGACCGCTCACTATGGACGGCGGCGGCGGATTCCTCGTCGTGACGACGCCGCAGGCGAGCGTGCTCGGTCAGGAACTCAACCCCGTCAGCGACATGTCGCCGAAAGAACTCATCGAGCGCGTCGAGGGCAACTACGCGGGGATGGAGAACGTCACGCATCAGGAAGACGGCAGCGTGACGATTCTCGACCAGGAGACGACCCAGTCCAGATTCACCGCCGAATCGAGCTACAACGGCTCCGACGTCGAGGTGTCCATACACATCAGCGAAGCGGTCGAAACCGAGGAGGATCTCCTGGTTACCGTCGGCGTCTATCCGAACGAGCGACGCGACGAGGAAGAGTCCAACATCATCTCGCTCATGGAGTCGGTTACCGAGGCGTCGCCGGAAGACGACGGAAATCAGAACGAATCGAACGATGGCGGGAACGAAAACGGGAGCGACGGCGGAGAAAGCGGAAGCGACGGTGGCCTTCTGTAACCGAGTGCGGTAGACGAGGAACGTGGCGAGAGCGGCCTTTTGTAACCCTCGACGACGAACGGCGAGGCTCGCGTTTCGGTCGAACCCGACACCCCTTTACTCGAGCCCTGAATACGGATCGATATGTTCCTAGCCTTGCGCGAATCGGTCGAAGACGCCCTCGAGGGGGCGCTCTCGGCCTGCGGGTTCCCGACCGGGGACCTCGGCATCGAAGAGCCGCCCGAAGACGTCGACAGCGTCCTCGCCTCGAGCGTCGCCTTTCGACTGGCGAGCGAAGCGGGCGCGCCGCCGCCGCAGGTCGCCCAGCAACTGGCCGACGAAATCGACGTCGACGAACTGCCCTACGTCGATCGGGTCGAAACGCAGGGCCCGTATCTGAACTTCCTTCCGAGCGACGCCTACGTCGAGGCGACCGTCGAGCGGGCGACCGATCCGACCTACGGGAATCTCGAGGACCGCGGCGAGTCCGTCGTCGTCGAGCACACGAGCGCGAACCCGACCGGACCGGTCCACGTCGGTCGCGCCCGGAACCCGATAATCGGCGACGCGGTCTCGAATCTCCTCGAGACGGCCGGCTACGACGTCGAACGCCACTACTACGTCAACGACGCCGGCCGCCAGATGGCCGTCTTCACGTGGGCATACGAGACCTTCGACGAGGACGACCTCGAGACCGACCCCGAACGCGACCGCATCGAGTACGATCTGGTGCGATACTACCGCAAGGGCAACGCCTACCTCGAGAGCGCGCCCGAAGCCGAGTTCGAGGCCGCCGAGGCCGAGATCGAGTCGATCATGCAGGGGCTCGAGGCGGGCGAGGAGCAAGCCTACGAGCGCGTGACCGAGGTCGTCGATCAGGTGCTCTCGGGGATGAAAACCTGTCTCGCTCGGCTGCCCGCCGAGTTCGACGAGTTCGTCAAGGAGACGCGATTCATGAAAGACGGCTCGACCGACGACGTCGTCTCGCGGCTCAAGGAACTCGACGGCGCGGTCTACGAGGACGAGGCCTGGCAACTCGAACTCGACGAGCAGGGCATCGACAAGAACCTCGTCTTCCTCCGTTCGGACGGAACCTCGCTGTATCCGACGCGCGATTTAGCCCACCACGAGTGGAAACTCGAGAACTACGACCGGGCGGTCACCGTCCTCGGCGAGGATCACAAACTGCAGGCGAGCCAGATTCGGGAGACCCTCGAGTTGCTCGGCACGGATACATCTGATCTCCGACAAGTCCTTTACTCCTACGTCAACCTCCCCGAGGGGAAGATGTCGACCCGACGCGGGACCGGCGTCGACCTCGACGACCTCCTCGACGAGGCCATCTCGCGCGCACGCGATGAAGTCGAGTCCCGTCTCGACGACCGTATCCGCGACGACGACTTAGACGAGGACGACATCGAGCGCATCGCCCACCAAGTCGGGATCGGCGCGGTTCGCTACGATATCGTCTCGAAGCAACCGACCAAGGCGATCACCTTCGAGTGGGAACAGGCCCTCGACTTCGAAGCCCAGTCGGCTCCCTACGTCCAGTACGTCCACGCGCGCTGCTGTGGCATCCTGGCCGAAAGCGTCGACGCCGACGACCTCGACGCGGACGACCCCGAGGCAGTCGTCGAGACGCTGTCGGCGAGCGTCGACGCCGCCGCGCTCGAGACCGACGCGGAACGACACCTCGTCGAGACGATCGCTCGGTTCCCGGCAGTGATCGACGACGCGGCTGACGACCTCCAGCCCCACCAGGTCGCGACCTACACCCGCGAGTTCGCCGACGCGTTCAACGCGTTCTACCGGGAATGTCCGGTCCTTTCCGATGACGTCGACCCCGAGGTCCGGGAGGCGCGACTCGCGCTCGTCGCGGCCTCGCGCCACACCGTCGCGAACGCGCTGTCGGTGCTCGGTGTCGCCGCCCCTCGCTCGATGTGAGCGCCGAACGCTCGAGAGCGAACAGTTATCCCGCGCACAGACAATCTCTCCGAACGACATCCGTGAGTCTCAAAGACGTTATCGAAGCGGCTGACCGATCCGAGTTGACCCTCGCCGTCATCAACCGCGAGGCGCCCCAGCCACTGCAGTCGATGCTCGAAGACCTCGTTACAGATCAGCCGGTTTCGATCGAAGAGCAGGATCGACCCGACGAAGCGGCGGATATGGTGTATCTCCTCGAAGACGACGCGGTGGTCGCAACGTCGCCGTTACGCGAACTCAGCGAGTCGATCCTTTTCGGCAACTCGGACCTGTACATCACCGGGACTCGCGGCCCACTCGATGTCGATTTGCCCGAAGTGATTGCGGCGCTCGAGAATACCCGTTTTCGGGTCCGCGGATATCCCGACTCGAGCAAGGAAAAGCTCCTCCTCATTACGATCTCGCGGTACATCGAGGGGCTTTCGCTCGAGCGCGGCGATGGGATCCATCGCGCCTCGTTCCAACGGCTCTCGCGGATCGATGACGAACGCGGTACTCGAGCGGTCTACCGACGGCTCTCCGAGACGAGCGCGGAGACCCACGTTTACGGTGTCCCCGATCGAGACCCCCAGTTCGATGTGACGGTACACGGCGGTCAGTCTCGAGAGATCCGCGACTCGTGGTTCGTCGTCTCCGTTCCCGACGAGACGGGAACGCACGCGGCACTCGTTGCGCTAGAAACGGGCCCGCGAACGTGGGAGGGATTCTGGACGTTCGATCCGGCGACTGTCACCGAACTGGACGCCTACATTCGGCGGGCGCTGTAGTGTTGCGACGGACCTTCAGCCGAGGGTGGATCCGGGCGAAAGCGGGTTCTATTACCGCGGGACCGATCCACTCTCCGACTCAGAAGACGCCCGCAGAAGTGGCGAAAGCGTCTATGCCGTCGCCATCGCCTTATGGGCGAACTCTTCGGCGGACATGTTGTTGCGGATGTACGCGACCGCCCAGGCGACATCGACGTAGAAGCCCAACACCGTGTCTCCGTCCTTGTTGAGTAGCGTGAATTCGATGCTCTCGATCGATTCTAAGAACGCTTCCGGATCTTCGATGGCTTCCGCGGCGACGATACCGAGCTCTTCGATGATCGCGTCGAGTTCGTCTCGTTTCGGCGTTTTCTCGAGTTTGGCTTCGACGTCGACGTGGTACCCGTCGCGTTTGACGTGTTCGATCGTTACCTCGCTGTGTTCGAGGTCGAGTTTGTCCTTGTTGAAGCCGGGGATCTCGTCCGGTCCCTCGTCGTTCGAGTCGTCTTCGCTCGAGTTGTCGTCGTTCGAGTCGTCACCGTTCGAGTCGTCGGTGCCGTCGTCGAGACTGTTGTCGTCTCCGTCGTCACCGTCGTCGTTCTCGTCACTAGTATTCTCCGAACAACCCGCGAGCACGGTTGCGAACACGGCGCCACTGCCGAGGAGGATTTTTCTTCGCTCCATGTGCACCCACTCCAGCCCACCCCTGATTAGTAATCATCTCATTCTTTCCGGAATGGATTGACATCCGGAAATGCGACGGGTATAGGGGCGGTAGGCACCAGTTAGTTCGCTGATAAGGGTCTAACTACCGGGAGCGCGATCAGCGTGTTCGTTCAGGAAAAACAGTTGTAGCAGTCGGGAGCGGCGAAGTGAAGTGGTCGGCGGCAATCAGGAATCGGGTTCTGCGCTGGGCCCGCCACTCGAGGGATCGTCGATGGGGGCCGATCCGTCGCCGTCGGGGACTGCCCCGGTAACCGCCGGTCCGCCTCGAGAATCGGTGGCCGAGCCTTCGGTTTCGATCTTCGAGATGATCTCGGGAAACTCCGACGCAAGCCGCTTGTACGCGACCGCAGCGGGTCGCTGGGCGTCGTAGACGACCAGCGGCGTCCCCGCGTAGACGCTGTCGCGAACGGCGGGGTCGTCCGGGATCGAGCCGACGAGCGGGAGATCGAGACGCGAGGCGATGTCCTCGGGGGAAACGCTGCTTTCCGTGCGGGTGCGCGTGATGATCAATCCGCCGGGCGTTCCCTTCGCGTGGTCGGTCAGCTTGAGGGTCTTTTTCGTGTCGTTGACGGCGGCGGGTTCCGGCGTGGAGACGAGCAAGACCGCGTCCGCGAGTCCGAGCGGGAGGACGGTTTCGTGGCTGACGCCCGCACCGACGTCGAGGAAGACGTAGCTAAACTCGTCTCGCAGTTCGTCGACGACGTCTCGAAGTCCCTCCGGCGACGTTTCGGCGTAGGCCTCGAGTCCGGTGCCGCTGGGGACGGCCACGATGTTGTCCGTCAGCGGGTAGGTCGCCTCCGAGACGGAGGCGTTACCGGCGAGGACGTCGTGCAGGGTGGTCGAGTCGGTGCTCAAACTCACGAACCCCGCGAGGTTCGCCATCCCGAGGTCGGCGTCGACGATCGCGACCCGCTCGCCCGTCTGTGCCAGCGCGGTTCCGAGGTTCACCGTCGTCGTCGTCTTCCCGACACCGCCTTTTCCACTCCCGATGGCAAATACCGTCTTGTCGGACATACTGAGTATATCGCCATAGTGTAGCGGGAACACCTTAAATAGTGACATAGATCCGCCCAGACCGGGTCGAAATATACCGAGCAGCGGCGTTTCGACGTAATCGACACGCGCTATGGTCCGATCTATTCTCATCATCCGATCGAGGCCGTCACTCGAGGCAGTCACTCGAGCCAAGCGTCGATCGACCAACAAGCGTCAGGAACGATCAATCCGATAGCACGCCGTGAACACGATTACGTCGCCGTCTTCGAGGTCGGTCGCCACGGGGGCGGTCGTCGGGCCGGCCTCGATCGCCTCCAGAAACCACGTCAGCGTCGACGGCTCGAGCTGGTCGACGTGCCGTACGGTCGCGTCCGCGGGGAGTGACTCGACGCGACGGAGCGCCGGTGATCGGTCGACGGTTTCGCTGGTAGCCATGTGTGTTGGTATCAATTATCATGGTAGAACATAAACGTTTGCCTCGGCACGCGTCTCGAGCGCGGTCGAACCGTCGCGTTTCTCGTCGAACCTCGAGCGGAGACGGTCGTGTGACTCGTCGGTTTCGAGTACGATGATCAGAAGCCGGTAGCTCGGACCCGCGTTACTGCTCCTGGGCCGGCGCGAGTTTGTCGATGTCGACGGACTGCTCTAAGAGGACGTCCGCCTGGTCTGCGACTTCGCGCTGTTCGCGCATGAGCTGTTTGAACGTGCTCTGCGGGGAGAGATCGCCGATTAGGACCCCGCCGACGATTTTGCCGTCTTTGAACGCCACCCGCCGCCACTCGGTATCGCTGTAGCGCCGTTCGGCGTGGTCGTCGCCGAGCGTCGGGTGCCCGAAGGACAGAAACGGGAAGTCAAAGTGCGTGATCGAGTACGACGAGACCCACTGGAACTCCTCGGATCGCTCGTCTGCAGCCATGTTGGTCGCGGCGACGCGTCCCTGTTCTTTGGCCGACCCCCAGGAGCCGTTCTGGGCCTGCTCGCCGAGCAGGACGTCGTAGAAACGGGTGATGTCTCCCGCGGCGTAGACGTCCTCGAGGTTCGTTTCCATGTACTCGTCGACGACGATGCCGTTGTCCATCTCGAGGTCGGTATCGTAGAGGAACTCGGTGTTGAACGTCAGGCCGATCGCGACGCCGGCGAAGTCACACTCGTAGCGCTCGCCGTTGGGATCGACCGCGGCGGTCACCCGTCCGTCGTCGTCCGTTTCGAAGCGGTCGACGCCGCTGTCGAACACCGGTTCGACGCCGACAT
The DNA here is from genome assembly GCF_900116205.1 of Halostagnicola kamekurae. Taxonomy (NCBI): domain Archaea; kingdom Methanobacteriati; phylum Methanobacteriota; class Halobacteria; order Halobacteriales; family Natrialbaceae; genus Halostagnicola; species Halostagnicola kamekurae. Next base: position 649,645 of record NZ_FOZS01000001.1, read on the forward strand.
CGCGCATCCCGTTGTGCATAATCTCTGCGCCGTCGGCCGAAAGCGCGTAGCGCCACCAGCGGTCGCCGCGCATCAGGTACTTGCCGGAGACGCCCTGTGCACCACAGACCGCCGCGAAGTCGATGCCGAGCAGTCCCGCGCCGACGACGACCGCGTCGTCCGCGCTCTCCGCGCTCTCTTTGATCTTGCGCGCGTCCTGAAACGTCCAGAAGTGGTGGACTCCGTCCGCGTCGCTGTTCGGAACCGGGAGCTGTGTCGGTGTCCCGCCCGTCGCGATCAGGAGTTTGTCGTAGGAGATGTTCTCATCCTGGTGGATGTGAACAATCTTCTCGTCGGGGTCGATGGTCGTGACGTGGGTGTTGAGCGAGAGATCGATGTCCCGTTCGTCGTACCAGTCTTCGTCGTGAATCGAGATGGGAGCCTCCGGTAGCTTCCCCTTCGCGTGTTCTTTGATCAGAATGCGATTATACAGCGACTCTCCCTCATCGGTGATAACGGTAATGTCGGAGTCCGGGTCTTCCTCCCGGAGGGTCTCAGCGGCCGAACTGCCCGAGATTCCGTCACCGATGATCACGTACTCGGTCATATTCGGATCGTTCGTAACGAGGGTTAAAGTGGATTGCTATCTCGGCGATGTTTCCGTGTCCGATCATTCACTTTTTGGCGATCCAAACACCTCTTTATCCTCGGGTTCACACGTATCAGTATGAAGATCCGCCAGAACGCTCGTCACTTCGCCTCGAGAAAGGCCCTCGAGACGCCCGTGGTCCGCTCGGTCGTCAGATCGGGACTCGTTCGGATGCACACGGGAATTTTCACCGGGAAGGCCGACTCCGCCCACGCGGCGGAGCGAAAGTCGCGACTCGACGCCTTCTTCGACGCCACGATGGACGCGTATCTGGCGGCCTTACAGGACGGGTATTCGGAGGCCGAGGCGCGCGAAATCACTCACATCCAGTCGAACTTCGACTTCTACAACCACGGCTGGACGGAGATGATGGAGTTTCCCGGCGACGAACTCGAGGACCACTACGACCGCTACGCGGACTTTTTCGAGACCTGGGGAATCACCATCGACGACCCGCTCGGCGAGTTCGCGCCGCCGAACGGACTGCCGGACGCCCCTTCGACGCCTGAGCGACTCGAGAATCCAGACCACCCCCACGCCGAGGGCGGCTTCGCGGACGACGTGTACGTCGAAACGGACGACGGAGACCTTGTCGTCGGCGGACAGGACGAACCCGACGCGGCGGACGTGGATCTCACGAGTGCGGTCGGCGTCGACGGGACCGGGGCCGACGGAGCGACGACAGATGCCACCGGGGCCGACGAAGCGGTGATGGACGATGCCACCGACGAGACGACTTCGGACGACACCGCCGGGAACCGGGACCGGTAACCCGACCGGCGCGACCGCAGGTATTGGCATCCTACTCGGGACTACGGAACTGCACGCTCGAGTCCGTTCCGGTGTTGCTCGCTCGAGCCAGTTCGAATCGAGCACCGAACTCCCCGAAGCCATTTCCTTCTCGGGGTTGGGAGCTGATTACTGTCGGAACCTGTGACGCTAACCCGGCCATAACAATGGTCGCTATTGATATCTTCGCGGTGTATGAACAGGCGTGCGTATCTGGCGATGACGGCGTCCGCGGCAACTTCGCTCTGTCTCGCGGGCTGTGCGGGATCGGAACCGCTCGATTCGAGTACCACGGACAGTACCGACGACGGGCACACTGACCGTGAGCGGCCGGTGACCCCCGCTTCCGGGGTCGTCGAACCCGGTTCCGAGGACGACTTCGAGGACCTCTCGAGGTGGACCGAAGACGCCGGATCGCTCTCGGCCGATCCGGGCCGCGCGCTCGTCGGGAGCCAGAGCGCACGCCTCACGGTCGGGTCGTCGCAGACGACCGGCCGCCTCTCCAAGACGTTCGACGAACCCGTCGACGTGTCGAACGTCGTTCCGGGCGTCGCAATTACCGCCGAAACGGTCGTCTCGCCCTGGCTCCGGCTACTCGACGAGAATGGGAACCGTATCGACTACCGGCGAACGGTGACCGGCGGGCTCCCGTTCATGCGCTATAACTTCGGGATCGACGAACTCGACGAGTCGTTCGACGAGACGGCCGTGACGGAAGTGCACCTTCAGCTCTGGGCGGAAGCGGGAACCGAGCGAACTGTCTGGTTCGACGACCTTCATTTCGTCCCGCGACCGGACACGGGGAAAGTGATGATCCAGTTCGACGACACGCACGTTACCGACCACACCGAGGCGATGCCCTTGCTCTCCGAGTACGGCTACGGGGCGGTGACGTTCGTCAATCCCAATTACGTCGGCAAGGACGTCGGCGGCTACGAGCGCCTCAGCGAATCACAGCTCGCGGACCTCCACGATGCGGGGTGGTGTCTGAGCAACCACACCGACACGCACGCGGACATGCCGACGCTCGACCGGGACGCCCAAGAACGGGAGCTTCGCAGGGGGAAGGCCTGGCTCGAGGAGCGAGGCTACGAGGAGGGGGCGAAGTACTTCGCGTACCCCTTCGGGAACTTCGACGCGACGACGGTCGAACTCGTCGACGAGTACCACGAGATCGGCTACGCCGGTGGGTATCCCGTACAGGGGTACACCTCGAACACCGCACTCGCCTCCCGAATCAGCGAACCCGACAGGGAACAGGCGGAAGTCGCGTTCGAGCGAACCGCGCGCATGCCGGGGATCACGAGCGTGTTCTACCACGAACTCGAGGGCGAGTTCCGAACCGACTTCGAGGACATGCTCGAGGTGCTCTACGAGTACGAGTCCGCCGGCGAGATCGACGTGATCCTTCCCCCGGACGTCGAACGGGAGTTCCTCTTCTGAAGCGGGAAGCGAGTATCTAAACGAGAACCTAGCATCCAAAACGGGAGTGGAACGGCGATCCGAATCGGGAAGCGGGCATCCGGAATCGGCGGCGTGCGAACCGGCCGGTTGCTCGCGTTTCCAAGGGGCTAAGTGCGCCGGGCGACGCGGTATTGGTACTCACTACCGTCCCATGGCTCTGAACGCGAACGACCGATCCATCGCGACCTTCACGATGGCCGCCCACGCGCTTGTCCACTGGTTCGAGACGTCGATCCCGATCTTTCTCGTGGTCTGGCTCGCCGAGTTCGACGTCAGCGTCGCGCTGGTCGGATTCGTCGTCGCGCTCGGGTACGCCCCGTTCGGCATCGGCGCGCTGCCGGGCGGGATTCTCGCGGACAGGTACGGTCCGAAGCGGCTGATTCTCTGTTGTTTGCTCGGCATGAGCCTCTCGTTCGTCGCCCTCGCCGGGGCGTCGGTCGTCGATTCGATCTACGCGATCGCGATCGGCCTGGTCCTGTGGGGGGCCACTGCGAGCGTCTACCACCCCGCCGGACTGGCGCTCATCAGCACCGGCGTCGACGACCGCGGAACCGTCTTCGCCTGGCACGGCATCGCCGGCAACGTCGGCATTGCGCTCGGGCCGTTCGTCGCCGCCACGCTGCTTATCGTCCTCGAGTGGCACGTCGTCGCCGCGCTGCTGGCCGTTCCTGGGCTCGTCGCCACGCTGTACGGTCTGCGGGCGACCTTCGATCCGGTCGCCGCCGTCGCGGACGACGTCGACGCCGGCCCCGACGACGCCCTCTCGCTCCCGGAACTGGTCTCGAGTACGCGCACGCTCTTTGCCAGTGCGTTCGCGATCATCTTCGTCATCGTCGCCTTCGAAGGGCTGTACTACCGCGGGATGCTCACGTATTTGCCCGAGATCCTCGACGGTCTGGGGGCGATCCAGGGCATCGAGATCGCGCCGGCGCTCGAGCGCTACGACATCGATCCGGCGTTTTACATCTACGTCGGCCTGCTGGTGGTCGGGATGGGCGGCCAGTACGTCGCGGGCAAACTCGTCGACCGCGTCGCGCCGGCCCGCGGGCTGGCGGCCAGTTTCGCGATTCTGACCGCGCTCGCGCTCGCGTTCGTCCCGGTGACGGGGATGGGATTGGTTCCGATCGTCGCCCTCTGTGGCGTGTTCGGGTTCTTCCTCTTTGCGATCCAGCCGTTCTACCAGAACGCGGTCGCCGTCTACACGGGCGCCGATAGCCGCGGTCTCTCCTACGGCTACACCTACCTCGGCGAGTTCGGCATCGGCGCGGCGAGCATCGCGGTCGGCGGCTTCGTCCTCGGCATCTCCCAGACCTGGTTCTTCGCGACGATCGCCGCGTTTTCGATCCTCGGGGCGGTACTCTCGTCCGCGCTGCTTTTCGGTCTCGACCGGCTCTATACCGGCGAATCGGCGGCTGCCGGTCAGGCGACGGACGACTGAGTTCGAAGGGCCTCGAGAGCGGGTGTGTCGGATCGCAATGGGCGCGTCGACCCGGGGGCGAGTATATGCGTCAACCCGCGATGATCGGGTGCGTCGAATCGCAGTGATCGGATGTGTTGACCCGCGGGAAGCGGATGCGTCGGCAAGCGCAGAGCAGGTATCCCGATCCGCCGACGCGGTTCGCCTCGAACGCACCGAGTGGCTCCCCTCTCGATGTCGGCGGTCTTCGTTCGCTACCTTTTTGCCTGCACTCTCGGAATAAATCGACATGCTCACCGTGCGGGCACCTGCGACGAGCGCGAACCTCGGGAGTGGCTTCGATGTCTTCGGCGTCGCGCTCGAGACGCCCGCCGACGTCGTTCGCGTCGAGCGGGCGCGAGAAACCACGATTTCGGTGACGGGCGCCGGCAGCGAGTTCATCCCCGAGGATCCAGCCGAAAACACCGTTGGTGCGGTCGCGAAGGCCCTCGACGCGCCGGCCCGCATCGAGATCGACAAGGGGGTCCGCCCGGCGTCGGGACTCGGATCCTCGGCCTCGAGCGCCGCTGCGGCGGCCGTCGCGTTGAACGAACTCTACGACCGCGGCCACTCGCGCGAGGAACTCGTCCCGGTCGCCGCCGAGGGCGAGGCGCTGGTTTCGGGCGAAGCCCACTCGGACAACGTCGCCCCCTCGCTGCTCGGCGGCTTTACCATCGTGACCGACCACGGCGTCACACAGGTCGACACGTCGGTCCCGCTGGTCGCCTGCCTCCCGGAAACCGTCGTCTCGACTCGAGACGCCCGCGGAGTCGTCCCCGACGAGGCCGCCCTCGAGGACGTCGTCTCGTCGGTCGGCAACGCGGCCACGCTCGCGGTCGGGATGACCCGCAACGACCCCGAACTCGTCGGTCGCGGGATGGACGACGACATCGTCACCCCCCAGCGAACCGCCCTCATCGACGGCTACGACGACGTCCGCGAGGCCGCCATCGAGGCGGGCGCGACCGGCGTCACCGTCAGCGGTGCCGGGCCGGGGATCCTCGCCGTCTGCGAGGGCTCGAGTCGGCGGGCCGTCGCCGGGGCGATGATCGACGCGTTCGACGACAACGACATCGAAAGCCGGGCCTACCAGACGCGAGTCGGTTCGGGCGCGACGCTGTACCGCGATTGATCGATTGCGACCGGGTTCGCCGGGACGGACGCGAATCGCCGCCTTTCTCGCCGTGATCTCGCTCGCAGCTTCGGACTCGCGTTCGTTCTCGTCGAGGTCTCGGTTTCGACGCCGTTTTTCCTCCTCGGAAGCGCAGCCGCGGTCGCGTTCGAACAGGTGGCGACTCGAGACCCCGAAACGGTGCGAGACGACTGGGAACGATCTGGAGTTGCGGGTCCGCAAGACTTCGAGGCGGAGCGGCGAAGCCGCAGAGTCCGTCCGGCGTCGCTCGCCGCGGCGTTCGGTATCGCCGGATCGGCGCAGTCCTCGTCCCCTCGAGCGTGCTCTCGGCCGGTATCGGGGCACTGGTGGCATCTCTGCTCGCTCTCCTACTCGCGAGTATCGGTCGAAATACGGCCTGAAAACGAGCGTTCGTCTCAGCAACTCCGGGGTGACTCGAGCGCCCGCCAGCGCCGATAGTGGTGCTGACCCACTCGAGCGATTCGCTTAGACGCCTCGACCCTGCAACTGCTCCTCGTCGGGAAGGTCGACGTTCGCGTCGCCTTTCATGCTCTTGCCGAGGTTCTTCGAGATCTCGGCGAGCGTCTCGGGATCGTCCCAGTTGTTCGTGGCCTCGACGATCGCTTCGGCCATCTCCGACGGGTTCTCCGCGCCGAAGATCCCGCTGCCGACGAAGATGCCGTCGCACTCGTGGTGCATCATGAGCGCGGCGTCGGCGGGCGTCGCGATGCCGCCCGCGGCGAAGTTGACGACCGGAAGTCGCCCCATCTCGGCGGTCTCGTGGACGAGTTCAGCGGGCGCTTCGATCTCTCGAGCGTAGGCCTCTCGCTCCTCGTGGGACATCCCCTCGAGCGTTCGGATCTCGCCTTTGATCGTCCGCTGGTGGTAGACCGCCTGGTTGACGTCGCCGGTACCGGCCTCGCCTTTGGTCCGGATCATCGCCGCGCCCTCGTCGATCCGGCGGAGGGCCTCGCCGAGGTCGCGCGCGCCGCAGACGAAGGGCGCGGTAAAGTCGCGCTTGTCGATGTGGTAGTCGTTGTCCGCCGGGGTGAGCACCTCGCTCTCGTCGATCATGTCGACGCCGACGGTCTCGAGAATTTGGGCTTCCTTCGTGTGTCCGATTCGAGATTTCCCCATGACGGGGATCGAGACTTCTTCGACGATTTCCTCGACGTCGGCCGGGTCCGCCATCCGGGCGACGCCCCCGCGTTTTCGGATGTCCGCGGGGACTGCCTCGAGCGACATCACGGCGACGGCACCGGCGTCTTCGGCGATCCGGGCCTGTTCGGGGTTGACGACGTCCATGATGACGCCGCCTTTTTGCATCTGGGCGAACCCGCGCTTGACGAGGTCCGTCCCGCGTCGCAGCTCCTCGAGATCGGTCGTCTCGGTCATGTCGAGGCGTTCGAACGCGCTGTACTTACGCGTGTCCTTTGTTCGTTCGACTCGAGGGGCCGTAGCGGCTGCGGTACCAGTCGGTGATGTGGCGACAATTACGTACGTTGTTCGTCGTCTTTACTCATCCAGTGAAACGATCCGGGTGAACGAGGATTGAGACCGGTTGCTCGGGACTACAGTGTCATCGGCGTTTCGAGCGAGGGATCGGCATCAAGGATCGTAGACAGGGTCGGCTGCACCTGATCGAATTGCTCGGTCGGTTCCACGAGTTGGCGCTCCGAATCATAGGTTATGAGTCCGTCCGCAGCCAACTTCGGGAGGTGGACATGGTATAACGAAAGGCGAATCTCTGCTAATACGTCCGTAGACGCCTCTGTAATTGGTGTCTGATGATTGTACTTGAGTACGACCTTCGTGAGGTCATTGACCGTCAACGACCGCTGTTCTTCTGCGAGCGTCCCCAGGACGATCCGACGGTGCTGGTGTTGACACAGGTCGAGTGCCGAGTCGAAGGCGCTCGAGTCCCCATTCATTGGACGACTGTAGACGACTGACGGCAATCACGCTGGCTTTTTCATACACAAACTGTTTTTAACATTCCGATCGGGATCAGACTGTAAGAGCTGAGAGCGTACTCCCGAGAACGTGCTTGATCCCCCCTCGGAGGCGGGAGCCGACGGCCTGCTGTGAGATGCCGAGTTCCTCGCCGAGGTCTTCCAACGTGACCTCGCGGGGGGACTCGAAGTACCCGCGCTCGTGGGCAAGCACCAGCGCCTCTTGCTGGGTGTCAGTGAGGACGGCTTCGGCCGCCGTCTCAACCGGCGTTAATGCGTGCAACTCCGTCAACGTGATCGGGATGTCCAACTCTCGACAGCGCCGTTGAAAGGCGGCGATGTCACTTCGCTCATCACCGCGGATCTCGAACGTCCACTGGCGATTTGTCCCGGTGGCCTCAATCAATGGAACCTCTGTTTCCCCCAGTATGGTCAGCACGTCGTCGTAGTCCAGCGCCCACTCAACGCGTAACAGGTACTCGTCCTCAACAGAGTCCACGAGTCGAATATCCTTCACACCCGGGTGCTCGTTGAACACGCTCTCGATGTCGTTGACCTCGGTTCCCCGCACCCAAAAGTAGGGGATCACCACGTCCTGTGCGGGGATAAGTCGCTCCAACTCGACCGTCACGTCCGGCAGTTGGTGGAACACCGTCCCCAAGGGGAACTGGTCAGACGGAACCGTGAACGTCGCCTCAGTAGCCATACCCGAACCGACGCGTTCGATTGGGAAAGGGGTGATGTCGTACACTCTCCGCTGAACTGTTCGAAGTGCTGATCTGACCGACACGTCTGTCTTCTGTACCTGTCGCAGATTCACTCGCAACTCGAGTACTCCGTTCGTCTTCTGAAACCGACACCCAGCGTAACGCCTGCGGCTGCGGATTCGAGCGCCTACTCGAGCAAATCTTCCTCGACCCGACAGCCACAGGGGTAGGCTGTGTGATACGCCGGAACGAGTTGCACGACGGCGGCAACCGGCAGGCCACACTTGGGGCACTCGGGCTGAGAGGACGGTGGGTCGTCGGTCACCCAGACGCCGTGGTTCGTCGCAACGAGCGAGACGCCGCGCACCTCGAGGCGGACTTCGACCGAATCGCCGCCGGTCTCGAGCAGTCGGGCGAGCGCTTCGGGGTCGAACTCTCTGCCGAGCTGGTAGGCGTCTCGAGGAATGCCCTGCTTCTCGAGGGTGCGGACGATGTCCACGACCAGATCGTCGGTCGAGACGGTCATCGCTCGCGCCTCCTCTCGAGTGCGTGTTCCGCGTTCGAGGATGCGTTCGTCGTGGGTCGTGGTGCGTGCGCAGCAAGTGGCGGTACTTGGGTTCGATTCGTCTGTCGGACGGGATGTTTAAGCCCGCGGAGAAGATATCCAATCATGGCAACCGATCCTCTAACGGGTTGGAAGCCACGTCTCGGGTGCTGTACTCACCCGGGGCATTTCAATACGTATGCCCCCTTGCCGTGGAGTGTATGGCTTCCGTTTGCTGCAACGTCCTGTAGTGTCATATAACTACTGTTTCAGAGGAGGAATAATGTCGTCTCGCGGCTTCGGTACTCGAGTTGTACGATAAGGGCCGTTGCTGTATTCTTGAACACTACTACTGCTGGCAACTATGATTTCCACACCGCTCACGGGTCACTCCGTTCCCCGTTCACATTTCGAGATCCGAACGGAGTGAGGATCTCGCACTCCCCAACCGATTCGCTCGTTCGCACACTCACTCGCTCATCCCTCGCACAGCTTTCGCTCGCGGGTCGCGGTTCGCGACCCGCTCTCGAGCGCGCGCCACCGCACGTGGCTTTGCTGGTAGCCGGTAGTCCCTAAAATCGCCCGGGCTGGGAAAGTGAAACGACCCGCGACCGCTATCGTTTTGGGGGTGCCACCCATCGCGTCGGACGATGACAGCGACGAGTCGGTTGCCCGACCGAACCTCACTGCCGACGTATTTCGCGCCGGTTCCAAAGGTTCTCGAGGATCTCGGACTGCGACTGGCGTGGGTCGTCGTCGCGATCAACCTGCTGGGGACCGCGTTCGGCTTCTGGTACTACAGCGGGCAGTTCGCCGAGACCGCGGCGATCATGTGGCCGTGGGTGCCGGACAGCCCGCTGGCGACGCTGTTTATCGCGCTGGCGATCGCCTGCTGGAAGCTCGGGCGCGAACAGGCCTGGCTCACCGCGCTCGCGTTCGTCGGAAACATCGTCCTCGGGCTGTGGACCCCGTTCACCCTGCTGGTCTTCGCCGACGCGTACGCGGGGCTGCACTGGGCGATGTACAACTTCCTGTTCTGGAGCCACCTCGCGATGGTCGTTCAGGCGCTCGTTCTCTATCGCATCACCGACTTTCCGCTTTACGCCGTCGCCGTCGCGGCCATCTGGTACGGCAGCAATCTCGTCGTCGATTACTTCGTCCCGATCGTCGGCGACCCACACCACACGACGATTCCGGTCGCTCGAGACACCGCGATGTTCCTCGAGGCCGACGCGCTGGGAGTCATCGCCGCCGGCGAAGTGACGTTCACGTTCGCCGCCGTTTTCCTCGCGCTGGCGATCCGGATCAAGCTGTGTGAACTGGGCCGGCTCGAGCGCGGGCGAACCGAATCCTGAGCGCTCGAGAACGGCTGCTCACTCGCGGGAGTGGACGAGGTCGTCGGTCTCGGCCAACTCGAGGTAAGGGTCAAGCCGATCGCAGGCGGGTAGTCGCTCGACTCGTTCGGTGACCGGATCGTACGAGACGACCTTCGCTTCGACCAGTTTCGGCAGGTGGATGTGGTGCAGTCCCGTGCTGATGCGCTCGCGGTCGTCCGGACGGTGGGTGCCCTCGCGGTGGGCGATCCCGTCGGCGAGTTCCTCGATCGACACCGCCCCGACTCGCCGGGAGAGAAAATACAGCGCGTGGCGTCTCCGTCGGTCGAGCAACAGGTCGAAGATTGTGTTCGGCGGGAGGGACCCGTCGCCGCTTCCTTGCTCGGCGTTCGTGGTATCTGAGTTCATGGCTTGCTATACTCGGCTTACGCGGCGGCTTGCGAGGAGGTATCTCGAACCGACTTCAGCTGAGCACAGTACTCGATTGGGAGACGATTCTATAACCTTTTCCCAACCCCCATCGCTCCCTGAAAGTAAGCCCTGCGTACTCGTCCCTTCTCTCCTCGAGACTATCGGAGCACGCTTACTCGGCTGATTCCCACCGTCTCAGCGTTCGTCGCCGTCTCTCAGTCTTCTTCGTCGCTCGCCGCCGACCGGCGCTCGATCCGGACGGTCCAGTCGGGGACGGAAGACGGTTCGGAGACGAACACCCACTGTCGCTCGATGGGGACGCCGCTCGCGAACGCCTCGAGGACGAGCGACTCGAGGTTCCGCTCGAATTCGGTAATCGCCTCCGCAGTGTCTTCGTCGTAGTAATTTGCTGCCATAGCACCATCGGTGTACGACGGATCGTACACTTCGCTATTCTAGCTAGCCCGAGAATATAAACTCGCCGTCAGGAACGGCTGATAGACGGCGTCGCTGACGGATCGGGGAACGCGGTCTTCTCCATGCGCAGTTACGACAGAAACGTCGGGTTCGGCTTCGGGGAGCCTACTCGTCGTGGTCGACGATGATGACCGCCGATTCGGTCTCGAGCATCTCGCCGTCGCCCGAGTAGGTTCGCTCGAGCGAGACGTCGAACAACTCGTCCTCGAGTTCTTCGCCGGCGACGCGCAAGACGCCCGCATCGTCGTCGATCTCGTACTCGCCACTTTCGATCCCCGCGTCGATGTCGCCGACCTTCGAGCCGTATTTCGGCCCGAGCGTCGAGTAATCCAGATCGATCGAGGCGATCTCAGTCGTGATCTCCGGTTGCTCGTCGAGCACCTCGAGGTCGGCGACGTGCATCACGTCCCGGACCGCGTTCTCGAAGCCGGAAATCGACCCGTAGACGGCGACGGCCTCGAGCTCCTCGTTGAGCGGCAGCTGGCGCTCGCTCTTGTAGCGTCTGAGCGCCGAGATGACCTCAGTGGCCGTCTCGCCGGCCGCGAGGTCGGCGTCGTACCCGCGCGGTTCGGGCCAGTCTCGCCGGTGGATGCTCTCGAGGTCGTCGCCAGCGGTGGATCCCGCGTCGCCAGAATCCGACCCTGCGTCAGCGTCCCCAGCCGCGTCGCCCGCGTAGATCGCCTGCCAGATCTCCTCGGTGACGTGGGGGAGGATCGGTGCCCACAGCTCGAGGAAGGTCCGGTGGGCCGTTCGCAGCGCGTACTGGGTCGATGGGTTGTCCTCCCGGGTCTTCGCGATCTCGAGGTAGTCGTCACAGAAGGTGTTCCAGAAGAACGTCCGCAGGCGGTCGCGGGCTTTGGCGAACTCGTACTCCTCGAGATAGTCGGTGAGGTCGACGATTGCGTCGTCTAACTCCGCGAGCAGCCACCGGTCGATCGCCTCGAGTTCGGCCGGTTCGTCGGGCTCGCGCGGCGCGAGCGTGTCGACGAGCTTCGAGGCGTTCCAGAGCTTCCGGAGGAGCTTCTCGCCCGCCCGGAGGTCTTTCTCTTGGTAGGGAAAGTCGTCGCCGACGGCGGCGTTTGCCGCCCAAAAGCGGATGGCGTCGACGGGGTACTCCGCGAGCACGTCGTCGGGATCGACGACGTTGCCGCGGGACTTGGACATCTTCTCGCGGTTCTCGTCTAACACGTGGCCGTTGATCAGCGTCGCGTCGAAGGGCACTTCGCCGGTGTGCTCGTAGCACTTGACGATTGTGTGGAACAGCCAGAAGGAGATGATGTCGTGGCCCTGCGGGCGCAGATCGAACGGGTAGAGTTCGGGGTTGTCCATCTCGAAGGACTCGCTGTCTTCGTCCCAGTCCCAGCCCGCGTTGATCAGGGGCGTGAGCGAGGAGGTCGCCCACGTGTCGAAGACGTCCTCTTCGGGTTCGAACGCGTCGTTGCCACACTCGGGACAGCTGTCGACCGGCGGCTCGTCCGAGAGCGGATCGACGGGTAAATCGGCCTTCTCGGCGATGATCGCGTGGTCGCAGTCCGTACAGTACCAGACAGGGAACGGGATCCCCGAGTCGCGCTGGCGGGAGATCAGCCAGTCCCACTCGAGGCCCTCGATCCAGTGGCGATAGCGGGTGAACATCTTCTCGGGATACCACTCCATCGCCTCGCCGGCCTCGAGGTACTCGTCTGCGTGGTCTAGGATCTCGACGTACCACTGCTTGGAGACGCGGTACTCGACGGGGGTGTCACAGCGCTCGTGGACGCCGACGTCGTGGACGATCTCGCGCCGGTCGCGGAGGTATCCCGCGTCGTCGAGGTCCTCGACGATGGCCTCTCGAGCCTCCTCGGTGGACAGGCCCTCGTAGTCGCCTGCGAGGTCGGTCATCGTCGCGGTCTCGTCGATCGCGACCCGCAGCGGCAAGTCGTGGGCCTGGTACCACTCGATGTCGTTCTGGTCGCCGAAGGTACAACACATCACGACGCCGCTGCCCTTCTCCATGTCGACGCGGTCGTCTTCGATGATCGGAACCTCGTGGCCGAACAGCGGAACGCGCGCCGTCTCGCCGACGAGGTCCCGATTGTCCTCGTCGTCGGGGTGGACGAACACCGAGACGCAGGCCGGGAGGAGTTCGGGTCGAGTCGTCGAGATGACGAACTCCTCGCGCGGTGGGTTCTCCCCGGTGAGTTCGAACCCGATGTCGTTGAAGTGCGCGTGGCGCTCGTCGTCTTCGGTCTCGACCTGCGAGATGGCGGTCTCGCACTCGGGACACCAGATCGCGGGCGCTTTCTTGCGGTACTCGCGGCCCTTCTCGTAGAGGTCGATAAAGGAGAGTTGCGAGATGCGCTGGACGCGTGGCTCGATCGTCTTGTAGGTGTGATTCCAGTCGATCGAACAGCCGAGCGACTGCATCTGCTCGGTGAACTCCGCCTCGTACTTCTGGCAGACTTCCCGGCAGCGTTCCTGAAACTCCCGGCGCTCGAAGTCCTGGTGTCGGATGTCCAGATCGGCTTCGGTCAGGCGCTCGCTCGCGATGCCGTTGTCGTCGTACCCGAACGGGAACAGCACCTCGCCGTCGTACATCCGTCGGAAGCGGGCGGCGAAGTCCTGCAGCGTCGAGCCGTAGAGGTGGCCCATGTGCAGGCTCCCCGACACCGTCGGCGGCGGGGTGTCGATGGCGTAGACGGTGTTCGGATCGCGCTTCGGATCGCCGTCGTAGGCGTAGACGTCCTCGTCGACCCACTGGCGTTGCCAGCGCGATTCGACCGCTTCCGGCTCGTACCCGCCCTCGAGGTCCGGCTCTTCGAACGAGCGTTCGCCGTCCGCGCCGGACTCGGAGTTTGGGGTCTCCGCGCTCATGCTCTCACCGCCCGCGTCGGGCGTCGTCGATGCTGTCGGTGGCGCTGTCGTCGAAATCGCAGTCGGTGTTCGAACATCGGTAATACCAGTCGTTACTCGCCTGAATCCAGTCGCGAACAATACATCCGTCGAAACGGGGTAGAGAGGTGGGCCTAGGACGGCCCTACGAAAACGGCCGCCGGCGGATCGGTGACCCCTCGACGGGTCCTGCAGGCGGTATCGGCCATACGCGATACGTCTGGGTCCGACCGAGTTATGTGTTTCGCGTCCGATTCCCGCCGGAATCGATCCCCCCACTCAGCGATTAGGGGCAACTATTGTATAGGAGATAGCCATAAGTAATTCGTATGCCTTCCACCGACGGCCAGTCGATCAGTCGGGAAACAGCCTACAGCATCCTTTCGAAATCCCGGCGACGACGACTCCTCGCACTGCTTTTCGAACGCGAAGAGGGATCGCTCGAGACGTTCGGCCGAAAAATCGCGGCCAAAGAGTGCGACGAACCGCCGAGTACCGTTCCGGAGGGGATCTACACTCGGGTCGTGACGGCACTGGTCCACTGTCACATCCCGCGTCTCGTCGACCACGGGCTGGTCGAGTACGACCGGGAGACGCGAACGGTATCGCTCGAGGCGGCGGCTCGGGACCGGTTCCCGTTTCGGCTCACGCAGGGGCAGTTTTTTCCCCCGGCGAACTGACGGGATCGATCACTCTGAGAGCACGTCGTTGGAGTGGGATCGAACCCACAGTTCGCCGATCCGCGATAAGCGCGTCCGGTAGGACTTGCCGTGTTCTTCGCGCTCGATGTATCCCTTCCCGCCCGGGCCGAGTCGGTCGACGTTGTAGATGACCTTCGAGCGAAAGCTGTCGGTGTACTCCTCGTTTAGCTCTCGAGCCAGCGCCTCGGCCAGTTCCGAGACGGAGTCGAACTCGCCGTCCTCGCCGAGTTTGTAGAGGATGAACTCCTCGAAGGGCTTGACGTTCGAAAACGACGCCACCGGGAGTTCGACGATGTGCGAGCCGTCGATCTCTTTCGCACCGATCGTCGTCCCCCGCTCGTCGAACTCCGCGAGCAGGTCGCGAGCGCTCTCGAGTCGTTCCTCGATCCGGTCGTCGTCGACCGCCGACGGGGACCGTCCCGCGTCGGTTCGGCGGGTGTCGTCGGCTTCCTCGAGGAGTTCCTCGAGCAGCGTCGCCTGCCGGCGCAGCTCCTCGGCGAGTTCGGTCTCGAGGTACTTCTCGGGGGCCGTATAGTAGGTGTGGATCTGCTCGCGTTCCTCCTGGCGCTCGACCATCAGCGAGTGGGCCGCGTTCGCGAACGCGAAGCTCACGGTCCGGGGCATCGCGGCGATATTGACCCAGACCTCGTTTCCGCAGTCGAGCTCGTTCGTTATCAGGTCGTAGGCCTGCTCGAACGCCGCGTCGTAGTCGTAGACGTTCTCGAGGACGAACCGATCGGTGCTCGCGCCGAGCAAATTCTCGAAATCCGCCTCGAGCTTGCTAGAGAGGTGTCTCGAGTACTCTACGTTGGCCTCGCTGCCGACCGCCCCCTCGAGGAGGACGACCCGGTCGACGTCGATCTGATCGCGGACCAGCGGCGCGATCAGCCGGTCGTAGTCGAACCCGACCGGGACGATGTGCGTTTGCATACGCTATACTTCGTCGGCGGCGTTAAGAATCCCCGGAGGTTCCGTCGGCGACGGTGTGAACCATCGGGGCTCGAGCGGTCGCCGTCGCGGGGGAAGACGATGCACGCCGGCTCAACCTTGCGTGAAAAGCGGGTATCAGCTCACCGTCGCGAAAAAAGCGGGTACCGCTCCACCGTCGCAAGAAAAGCTGGTACCGGCCCCACCGATAGCTCGAGTCGGCCGCTCGAGCGCCGGACGCGAGAACGTCTTCGACGCTGAACTGTCTTGCATCCACGTATTTTCATTGGGGAGGAAACGATTCCGTCGATTTCCAGGCGACGGGAATCGACTCGTGACTGATTGAAACGGCCGCCGAACTTCCGCTGATGGCTCTACCACGCGTCCCGCCGGCACGCCGCTTGAGGGGAGTGTCACTGCGGCCGGGTTCGGCCGCGCGTTGTGCCGCGTTCGAACCCGCGCTTGCGAACGGGCGGGCCCTCGTCACCGAGTTCCCGTACGGGTGGTCGCGATGATCGATCCCGTCCTGGCGAGTCGCCTGCAGTTCGCCGTCGCGATCACGATCCACATCCTCTTTGCCGCGCTGTCGATCGGCCTCGGGCCGTACCTGGTGTATTTCACCGTCCAGGAGGTCCGGACCGGAGAGGAGCGCTACCGAAAGCTCAGGGAGTTCTGGACCAACGTCTTCGCCGTCGGCTTCGTGATGGGGACGGTGACCGGCATCCCGATGGGCTTTCTGTTCGGCACCAACTTCTCTGCGTTCTCGACGGTCGCGGGGGAGCTCATCGGCGGCCCGCTCTCGTTCGAGGCCAAGATGGCCTTTTTCCTCGAGGCGATCTTCCTCGGAATCCTGCTGTTCGGCCGCGAGCGGGTCTCCGGCTGGTTCTACGCGCTCTCGTCGTTTTTCGTCGCCCTCGGCGCGTGGCTCTCGGCCTTCTGGATCCTCGTCGTCAACTCGTGGATGCAGACGCCGCGAGGGTACGAACTCGCCAGTCACGACGGCACCGAAATCGTTCAGATGACCGACCCGCTCGCCGCGTTTTTCAATCCGCGATTCCCGTGGATGTTCGTCCACATGCAGAACGCGGCGATCATCTCGGTCACGCTGCTGGTCGCCGGCGTCGCCGCGTACTTCCTCTGGCAGAACCGCGACTCGGAGGCCTGGCAGACGGCGTTTCGAGTCGCGATCGTGGTCCTGATACTCACCTCGGTCTTTCAGGTCGTTCAGGGCGATATGTACGGCGAGCACGTCGCCGAGACCCAGCCACAGAAGTTCGCCGCGATGGAAGCCCAGTACGAAACCGAACGCGGCGCCGACTTGCATCTCATCGCGGTCCCGACGACGCTCGATGGGTTCACCGATCCGCGGGCCGACAACCTCTACAAGGTAAGCATCCCGCACCTCGCGTCGTTCCTCGCCAGCGGGGGTGATCCGGGGGCGGAGGTGACCGGGCTGAACGACATCGAGTACGAGTCGCCGCCGGTCGCGATCGTCTTCTGGTCGTTCAGACTCATGGTCGGGCTCGGGTTCTGGTTCGTCGGCCTCGGCGTCTGGGGGGCGTACAACCGACTCCGGGGCAAACTGACCGAGAGCCCGCGATACCTCCTCGCGATGATGCTCTCGGCACCGCTCGGGTTCGTCGCGCTCGTCACCGGCTGGTACGTCACCGAGATCGGTCGCCAGCCGTGGATCATCCAGGGCGTGCTCCGGACGAGCGACGGCGTCACGCCCGCGCTGAACGGGCTCGAGGCGACGCTCTCGCTCGTCGGCGTCACCGTCGGCTACCTCGTCTTGCTCGCGCTCTTCCTGTACATCGGTCGAGGGATCGTCGCGTCGGAACGCGAGGACGTCCTCGAGCGATCCGGTCCGACCGACGAGCCGGATCGCCCCGATCCGACGGAGGTGACCGCGGATGACTGAGCCAGTTTCGACCCCCGCCTACGCCGTCGCGTGGCTCCCGGAGGCGTGGTTCTGGCTGCTGTTCGGCGTCCTCGCGATCTACGTCGTCCTCGACGGGTTCGACTTCGGCGTCGGGCTCATCTATGGAACTCGAGAGAGCGAACGCGAGCGCGAGACCCTCCACGCCGCCTTCGGGCCGATCTGGAAGGCCAACGAGGTCTGGCTCGTCCTGTTCGTGACGGTCCTGTTCGCGGCGTTCCCGAGCGTCTACGCGAACCTCCTCTCGCGTCACTACCTGCTGATCTTCCTCCTGCTCTTGGGGGTGATCCTGCGGGGGATCGGCGTCAAACTTCGCGAGGAGCGCGAGGGCGACCGCTGGAAACGCTACTGCGATTACGCGTTCGTGGCGGGCAGCGTCGTCTCGCCGGTCGTCCTCGGCGCGTTCGTCGTCCAGTGGGTGTTCGGCGCGATCCCGCTCGCCGTCGCGGTCGCCGGCGGCGTCACCCTCCTCGGACTCTGTTTCGTCCTCGGCGCGACGTTCCTCGCGGTCAAAACGACCGATCCGCTCCGGGCGGAGATGGTGACCTACGCGACCAGTTCCACGCCGGTCTACGCCCTCTGGTTCGCCGCCACCGGAGGCGTCCTGTACGCCATTGGAAGCGCCGCCCTCGAGGTGGTCGCTCTCGCCGCGGCGGCCACCGCGGTCTGTTCGCTCGGGGTCGTCGCCGGCGCTCGACTGGACGCCGACCGCGGCGCGTTCGGATCGGCGGCCGGGCTGGCGGTCGTCTTCGTCGGCTTTCTCGCCGTGCAGTTGTACCCGATGATCGACCCCGCGGCGGACCTCTCGATCGCCGACGCGGTCGTCGCCCCGATGACGCTTCACATCACGACGATCATGGCGGCGATCTTCCTCCCCATCGTGGGGGCGGGATTCGTCGTACTCTACTCGGTGTTCGAAGGCGTCGCCGATCCGGAAGACGGCTACTGACCTCGAGCGGATTCTTCTGGATTGGCTCGAGCGGTTTCGGTTCTGAATCGACTTCAGCAGTTTCGATTCTGGATCATCTCTCTGCGGGTGCTTCTGAGTCAACTCGAGTTCTCCAACCGGCCGATCAGTCGTCGCTCGAGATGTCGAAGTATCGTGATCGGCGGTCCGCGACGGTCGAGGCGGTCGCCCACGAGACGGCGACGGTGAGCGCGGCCCCGAGGAGCATGCCGACGACGCCGGCCGTCCACCCCGCGTAGCTCCCGGGCAGCGGTGGGACGAACAGACTCGAGAGGTAAAACGCCTGACTCCCGGCGATACCCGCGATGAGGCCGGATCTGGTCGTCCCGCGCCAGTAGAGAGCCAGTATCACCGGCAACGCGAGTTGCGCGAATCCGCCGAAGGCCGCATCCCCGAGTTCGAACAGCGTCGCGGGGTTGTAGAGGCTCGCGAGGAAGGTCGCGACGGCGAAGCAGACGACGCCCGCGCGGGCGATCAGGTCCTCGCGTCGATCCGAGAGGTCGGCCTCGACAAACGGCCGGTAGAGGTCTCGCGTGAAATAGGACGAGCCCGAAAGCAACATCGAGTCTGAGGATGACATCATCGCCGCCATCGCGCCGGCGACGACGACCGCGGCGAACCAGACCGGCGTGTACTCGTTCAGGACGACCGGGAGGATGTTCCCGCTCTCGCCCATCTCGAGGCCGAGTCCCCGCGCCCAGACGCCGAGCAGGAACGACGGGACGAAAAGCAGGACACAGAGGATCGGCCAGAGCGCGAACGAGCGTTTGACGACCCGTTTGGACCCCGCGACGAAAAACCGCTGGTTCACCTGCGGGAACATCGCGACGCCGAAGCCGATCGTAATCGCCGTCGAGAGCATCCACTGTGGCGTGTAGTTGGCGCTGCCGAGCGCGAGGAACTCCGCCGTCGCCGGCGAGTCGCCGAGCGTTCCGGTCGCCGCCTCGAGGCCGCCGACGGCGACGAGCACCCACGCGAACGCGAGCCAGGTCGTTACGAGCATGAACGCACCCTGGAGCGTGTCGGTCCAGGCGACGCCGCGAAAGCCCGCGACGACGACGTAGCAGATCATAAACACCGTGAGCAGTCCGGCACCCATCGCGTAGGATACCGCGCCGTCGGTCAGCGCCTCGAGGGCCGTCCCAGCGCCGACCTGCTGGAGCATGACGTACGGAAAGAGCCAGACGAGGCTGATTCCGGCGACGAGTCCGCGGAGGCCGCTCGAGGCGAACCGGTCGCCGAGCATCTCCCCGAGCGTGACGTAGTCGTAGCGCTGGCCCAGCAGCCACTGTTTGTAGCCGACGACGTACCAGAGGACGGCGAAGATGATTCCGTCCATGAGTCCCATCACGAGGATCCACTCCGGGCCCCACGCGTAGGCCATGTTCGGCCCCGCGAAGAAGGTGAACGCAGAGAGCAGCGTCGCGAAGGTCGTAAACAGGAGGACGACGGTCCCGACGGTTCGACTCGCCAGGTAGAAGTCCTCGGCGGTCCGGTCGGTCAGTCGATACGCGAGGAGACCGATCGCCAGCGCGAGCAGCAGGTAGCCGACGATGATACCCAGTTGGATCGCGAGGCTCACGGGACATCACCCACGTCGGCTTCGATTCCGATCCCCCACGCGCGCTTCGTGAAGACCCAGAAGACGACCGCGGTGAGGATCATCCACCCGACGTGCCACCAGAGCCAGATCGGAAGCCCGGCGACGACGGTCTCGTTCCCCCAGAGGAACCACGGTACCGAGAAGACGGCGAGGCCCACCCCGACGACTCCCCACCCGACGAGTTCGATGCGACTCATTAGCACACTCTCGAGCCCCCGCGTTGGTAATAGTTTCTATTCGATACCGCAGGTCGAAGAGATATTTTCACACAATCCGAGGAGGCGGTCCAGTCGTGCGATTTTCGAAGGTGAAATCCCTATTTCAGGTAGGAAAAGGAGTATAACTGTTGGCGAGAGAACCCTATCTGAGACCACGATGGCCCGACTGTTCCCCCTGCGATCCGACGCTCAATCCGCCGGGGACGAACCGCGGGTCGTCGACCTCGAGGACGAGGACGCCGACGCAGTCTTCGGCGCGCTCTCTTCTTCGACCGCCCGCGAGATCTACTCGAGGCTGGCCGAGGAACCCGGCACCCCGAGCGACGTCGCGGAGGCGGTCGACTCCTCGATCCAGAACGTCCGCTACCATCTGGAAAAGCTCGAGGACGCGGGCCTCGTCGAGGTCGTCGACACCTGGTACTCCTCCCGGGGCAACGAGATGAGCGTCTACGCGACTGCCGACGGGCCGCTGATCGTCACGAGCGACGAGTCGACCGCCTCGAAGGTTCGGACCGCCCTCTCGCGGTTTCTCGGCGGAGTTGGCGCGCTCGCGGCCGGAAGCCTGCTCGTCCAGTACGGCCTCCAGCGGTACGCGACGCCGGGGATCGGAGCCGACGCGGGAGCCGCGGGGGGAAGCGACGGCAGTTCCGGCGGCGACGCCGGGGGCTCCGGCGGGGACGTCGAAACGATGGACGATCGGTCGGGCGACGACAGCTCCTCGAGCGATGGCGGAACGACGAGCGACGATTCGACGGCCGACGGCGGAGACGGCGGCGAAATCGGAGCCACACAACACGACGGCTCCAACGGAAGCGACGACACAGGCGGCGAGACTGGCTCCGCATCCGGCGATGGGAGCGATACCGTCGGCACCGCCGACCACACGGGCGGTGGCCCCGGTACGGGCGAACACGAGGTCGCCGACGACGGGGGCATCCTCGGTGACGTATTCGGCGACAATGTGGCCGAAACCGTCGACGCGGTGTTCTCGAGCGTACCGCCGGGATTGCTCTTTTTCCTGGGCGGACTGTCAGTGCTGATCTGCGTGACGGTCTACTGGTACTGGCGGTCCTACTGATCGACGCGTCGACCGCTGGCAACCGAGCGCCGTCGGAATCACAACCGCGTGATAGAACCGGACGAACGGAGTCGAACGCCGCCGGGAATCGAGGTCAACAAGTATTTGCCGTCGTCGGACGTACGTTCGGGTAACGAGTCTCCGAGCCTCTGAACGCGTCTCTCGCGGGGCGGATCTCCAATGGAAGACACGTCGAAATATCTCATCCACGCCGACGTCACGGCCGAAGGGGTCGTCGAGCGAAGCGACGTCGTCGGGGCCGTCTTCGGCCAGACCGAAGGGCTCCTCGGCGACGAACTCGATCTGCGCGACCTCAAACAATCCCAGAAGGTCGGTCGAATCGACGTCGAAATCGCAAGCACCAACGGCCAGTCACACGGCACGCTGACGATCGCGACCAGTCTCGACAAGGTCGAAACCGCGACCCTCGCGGCGTCGCTCGAGACGATCACCCGCATCGGCCCGTGTCGTGCTACGCTCGAGATCACCGGGATCGAAGACGTCCGGGCGGCCAAACGCAAGGAAGTCGTCGACCGGGCGAAAGAGCTCTTGCGGACCGGATTCGACGACTCCGTGATGACCTCCGAGGAGATCCTCACGGAGGTCCGCCAGAACGTCCGCATCGAGGACATCGCCGAATTCGAGGGGCTGCCAGCGGGTCCTCGAGTGCAAGATAGCGACGCGATCATCGTCGTCGAAGGCCGGTCCGACGTGCTCACGCTGCTGAAATACGGTGTCAAGAACGCGATCGCCGTCGAGGGAACGAACGTCCCCGAGGCGGTCGCGGAACTCACCACCCACCGAACTGTAACCGCCTTCCTCGACGGAGACCGCGGCGGCGACCTCATCCTCGAGGAACTGGCGCAGGTCGGCGAGGTCGACTACGTCACCTTCGCGCCCGCGAATAAATCGGTCGAAGACTTAGACCACCACCAACTGTTCGCCGCGTTGCGCAACAAGGTCCCCTACGAGACCATCTCCGAACTGAACGAACCCCAGGAGGCCGTCGCCGCGACCGACGGGAGCGCGAAACCCGCACCGCCGGTTCCGAGCCGAACCGAGACGGAACCGCTCGAGGGCGACGACCAGCAGACGACAGAAAGAGGGCGAGCCGAAACCAGCGCCCGTCCCGACGGCCTCGACGCAGAGGATGCCGCGGGATCGAGCGCGCCGCCGGACGGCGTCGCCGAATCGCCGACACCCGCGAACACGACCGGGGATGAGGCCGACGTGAAAACCGCCGCGACGACGACCGAGTCGGCGACGAGCGAACTGACCGAGAGCGCATGTGACGGGGAGAGAACCGTCTACGAGCACGCCAACGAGGTCGTTCGCGAGCGAAGCGGTACCGTTCGCCTCATCGACGCGGACGGAGACGCACTCGAGACGGCCCCTGCAGACGACGCCTACGAAACTCTCGAGGGAAGCGAGGACGAACCGACCGCGGTCGTGCTCGACGCGGTGCTCGAGCAGCGACTGCTGGATCTGGCGACCGACCGCGGCGTCGAGCGGATTATCGCTCGAGCGCTCGGCGAGTTCACGAAGCGACCGACCGCGGTTCGCATTCACGCCATCGACGAGGTGGCAGAGAAACCGCCGGATCGGGCGTAATCGCAGGGAAATAGCTCCTGATCGAGCGTGGCCGACGGCGAACAGAGCGAGAGCGGAAACGCTCACCGAACGGACGCATCCTCAATTTTCACGATTTCGAGTCGGCGGTCCCGCTCGCTCGAGGGAGCCGATCGGTGAACGACGACTGCAAAGCCGTTTGCTGCGTAATCCCGCACGACAGCAACTTCGGCCGCTCGAGATCAGGCGAGCGCCGCCATCGACAACACGATCAACGCGCAGAAAATCGCTCCACTGAGTGTCGCGAGGAAGTTCACGCCCTGGTTGCCGAGTCTCGTCCCCTCGAGAGTCGCCCCCAGGACGCTGTCGACGAGCATCCCGACGAAGCCGGCAGCGGCGATGATCGCCGCGCCGACCGCGCCCACTTCGGTGAAAAAGCCGAACGAAAGCGCCGCGACGATCGCCGAGCCGACGAAGCCGGCGAGGGTCCCCTGCCAGGTCACGCCGCCGTCGGTTCCGGGGTCGACCGGCTCGAGCGTCGTGATCAAAAGCGGCTCGTCGAAGACGCTCCCGACCTCGCTCGAGAGCGTGTCGCTCATCGCGGCGGCGACCGATCCCGCGAAGGCGAACAGAAACAGTTCGGACTCGGCGGGGACTATCTCGGCGGAGCTGGCAGCGTAGCCCAGCACGGCGGCGAGGCCGACTGCGGAGTTGCCGAGCACGTTTCCGCTGCCACGAGCGCCGGCGTTGTCCTCGGCGACGCCGCGACTCTCCTTCTCGTCGTATCGAAACTTCGTCGAGAGCCCGCCGATGCCGAAAAAGGAGATGAGGACGACGAACCAGCCGTACCCGCCGAGGACGATGGTCAACAGGCCGAGCAAGACGCCGGTCAGCATCCCGGCGATCGAGGCCGTATCGAGCGCGTAGGAGACGTAGCCGAGCGCGATCGTCACCGCGAGGGCGGCGAGGATCTCGACCGGCCCGATCGCCGTCTCGAGTTCGGCGAGCAACCAGAGCAACAGGCCGACCGACAGCATGATAACCGGATCGTCGTACAGCAGGAGAACGTCCCGCAGTAGCGCCGCGAGGAGAACGCCGCTGGCGGCCAGAAAGAGGACCGCCGGGAGCGCGGACTCGAGCGAGTCGCCGGTGATCGAGATCGTCGCGATCTGGCCGGCGACTCCGGCGACGGCACCCCCGACACAGAACGCGGCGACGGAGCGGACCCCCTGGTCGAAGCGACGGCGAGCGAGTCGCTCCGCGAGGTTGCCGTAGCCGACCAGCACCACCGTCCCGACGAGCACGGAGACGGGCATCGAGAACGCCGTGGTGAAAAACCCGAGGATGCCGGCGCCGAAGACGAAGGCGATGACGCCGTAGAGGCGGCCGTCTTCGTAGTCGTCCGGATACGCCAGGAGGTCGAAGAGTCGACCCTCGGTGACGACGAGCGCGCCCAGAATCACCACCGAACCGAGTATGAGCCCGATCTCCGGCCCGAAGAGCGGAAGGACGAGCGACAGCGTCGAGAGCACTGCGAATGCGCCGGCTCGCCAGACGGGTGCTGTCACGATAGCAGATCCTTTCTGTGGGGTTTACTTTAAGGTTCCCGAACCGACGTAGGCGGTGAAATAAACCGATAGAGGGCGGTTCCAGTCCGATTTCTTCGCGGACGTTTCGAGCAGGGACAGGGAATCACGACGGAATCTGAACGTCCTCGAGTGGCGCTCGAGCTACTCACCGCGAAAGACGTCCCAAGACGTACCGTCGAAGGGGTGACGGAACGGCCCCCTCGGCTACGATGTAGAGCCCGAGACCGACCATCGCCACCGCGGCGGATGATCCGAGCAGGGCGAGAACGCCGGAAACGTGGTCCTGCGTGAACGCAGATATCGTTCCGATGCCCAGATAAAACCCGAGTGGGACGGCCAGAAGCAAGATCGCGAGCGTGATACCCGATCGGATCACCGACTCGACGACGACATCGGAGCTACCCATATCGATACTCGAGTGTCATTCGAGATAATAGTTGCGACCAGTTCGGGAACCGGTCACGGTAGCGCCGAAGTCACCGCCACCGTGCGGGGACGAATCGGTTCGTGAGCGAACCCGAAACCGGTATGCATCTCGCGGGAAAGGTCTAGCTGTGGGACTGTACGAGCGATACCTGACACACCGGATCGGTCGCTACGACGCCGACGGTCCCGACCACGTCGCGCTCGTCATCACGGAACGCGACCTCTTAGAGGAGGACGCCTACGAGACGCTCTCTGCGTTCTTCGAGTGGGCGTTCGAGTACGCGAACCGCGTGACCGTCTACGTCAGCGTCCTCGACGCCGCGGCGGTGCCGACGCTTCGCAACGACCTCGAGACGATCGAAACGCCTCGAGAGAGCGCGGTTCGCGGGCCGGACGACCGAATTCCCGCGGACGCGCCGATCCAGATCGGCATCGGCCTCGGCGGCAAACACGAGTTTACGAGCGCTGTCCAAACGCTTGCGACTGGCGTCGACGAGGGCGAACTCGAGCCCGAAGATATCGACGACGAATCAGTCGAAGAGCACCTGATCTTCCCCTCCGAACCCGACCTCGTCATCAAGACCGGCGCCGAGCGGCTCTCGGATTTCATGATCTGGCAGTCGGTCTACTCGGAACTGTACTTCACCGACGTCAACTGGCGCGATTTCAGACGGCGAGACTTCCTCCGGGCGGTCCGCGAGTTCCGTAACCGCTCCCGCCGGTTCGGCGAGTAGGATTCGGCGTCCGCAAGCGCCGTTATTTATCCGAAGAGCGATCGATGCGCTCGAGGTCGACGTACGACCGAAACGTCAGGACGACGCCGATGGAAAGCGACGCGAAGAACCCGCCGATCAGGGCGAAATCGGCCGGTCGGTACTGATCGGCGGCGTCGCTCGGGTGCTGTAAGACACCGGTGACCAGAAGGTATCCCAGTCCGATGACGCCGAGCAGGGTCGCCGCGAGCCCGATCGCGAAGAGTCGCCGATCCATCCTGTCCGGTCGTTTCGCGTGTTGGCGATTCAACGTTTCGATCGGTAACCGGCGCCGGCTCCCGACGCTTCGGACTCGCATCGATTCGGGCCGCCGTCGTTGGATCTAGTCCGCGGCCGGTCCACCAACTCGAGTCAGTCCGCCGCCTGTCCGCCGGCCTCGAGCCCCTCTGTCTCCTCGTCTTCGTCGGGCCGTTCGCCGGTGGGAAGCGAGTCGCGGAACCGATCGACGATCGACTTCGCCTCCGAGAGTTCGGGCTCGCTGACGGCACCGAGCAGCGCGAGGGCGCGGCGAGCGCGGGTGCGACGCCAGGAGGCCTCGCGGTGCTCGTAGGTGCGGATCCCGCGGAGGAAGTCGGGTTTGGAGAACTCCGGCCAGTAGGGCGTACAGAAAAAGACCGCGGCCTCATTGCCGTTGGCGTGCCATGGCAGGAAGTTCGAGGTCCGCTCGTCGCCGCCCGTTCTGATGATCAGGTCGACGTCTCTGACTGTCCGATCGTAGAGGCGCGATTCGATCGTTTCGACGTCGATCTCCTCGGGTGCGATGTCGCCTTCGTCGACGTCTCGAGCGACGCTTCGGGCGGCACTGAGCAGTTCCGTGCGCCCGCCGTAGGCGAGCGCGATGTTGAGGACGAACCGATCGTGGCCGCGGGTTCGCTGCTCTGCGTACTCGACTGCGTCCTGTACGCGCTCGGGAAGTCGCTCGACGTCGCCGAGGACGCGGATGCACACCTCGTTGTCGTGAACGCGGTCAGCGTCGGCGAACTCGTGGAGTTTCTCACGGAGGAGGTCGAACAGCTCCTCGTTTTCCTCGTCCGGTCGATCGAAGTTCTCCGTCGAGAAGGTATAGAGGGTCAGTTCCTCGACGCCGACGTCCTGACACCACTCGAGGACGCGCTCGGTCGTTTTCGCGCCGGCGCGGTGGCCGTCGGGTGCGTCGTCGCCGTGCTGGCGCGCGTAGCGCCGGTTTCCGTCCTGAATCACGGCGACGTGGGTGGGAGCGCCGGAGATTTCCCTCGAGAGGAGTTGCTCGTAGGCCCGGTCGACGCGTCGGCGAAGCCACCGCTTCATCACCTTTTGTGAGGGGGCCGGACACTATGTGTCTTGTGTGGTAGTCGGAACCAATGATACGTGTGATAACTGTTTTATACCGAGCGAGTAACCCCCCGATCCTCGAACCGTGACGGCTATGAGTCCGCGGGGGTTCGTCTCCGCCAATGACAGACGCGATCGACGACGACCTCTACCAGCGGACGAAGGCGCTGCTCGAGCCGGGCGACATCGATCTCAACGCGACCGTCGTCCACACCGACTACGAGGGGCAGGAAGACGTGAAGATGATGCAGGCGACGATCGACGTCGGCGACGTCATCGCCGAACACGCGGGCTACGACCCGAAAGACTGCTTCGTCTACTCCGGCAACGACGACACCGACTTTTCCTCGAACCAGCATCAGGGGCTGACCCTGGACGGCGAGGAGTTCGTCTGGGAGTGCCAGCAACTGCTTCGAAACGGCAGCTTCGACATCGTCATCTACTACGAAGCGAGCGCGGACCACGAGGCGATTCTGTCGGACGTTCGCGACCTCGGATTCGACGTGACCGGCGTCGAAGGCGAGTGAATTCGGGTAGCAATTTTGGCGATTACATTTAATTCTTAGTAGATGATGGGTTTGGCTGCTGAATACGGGGTTTAGTCAGCAACTTGCAGATAGCGTGCTGAGTAGTGAGTTACCGATAGGCCCAAAGCCACATAATACCAATTAGAACGTAGCACAGTCCAAAACCTGCAAAAAGTAAATTATCGCTCAAGACGCCGATCCCTACTTGAATAAGACCACCGACAATCATCAACGGGAGCAGCTTCTGGGCGCGCCCTTGTTGCACATACTGTCATCAATCTATAGGTATATGATTCGTTTGATCTCCGTGTTTTCCACTCCGAGCTACCGCCAGATGGCGATTAACCAGTGACCGACTTGCGTCCGCTATTCAGCACAGCTGTTGAAACCAATCACCAGCCGAGGGTTTCAACAGAACCATTTGGGTGGCAATCATTCACGTACAGTGCCGATTGGCTTATGTGACGCGACTCCTGACGAACCGATATGAACGCGGTTTCGAGCGTCGATCTGTCGGAGCACGAGCGGGCGGTCGTCAACGCCTTTCAGGGCGGATTTCCGGTCACCGAACGGCCGTTCGAACCCGCCGCGTCCGCCATGCGTGATCGCGGCGTCGAGACGACCGGCGAGTCGGTGCTCGAGACGATTCGCGACCTCGACGAGCGGGGCGTCCTTTCGCGGTTCGGGCCGCTGGTCAACGCACAGGAGATCGGCGGAGCGGCGACGCTGGTCGCCATGCACGCCCCCGAAGAGCGATTCGACGAGGTCGTCGAGGCCGTCAACGACCGCCGCGAGGTCGCGCACAACTACGAGCGCGAACACCCGCATCTGAACGTCTGGTTCGTCGTCAGCGTGGCAGAGCGCGAGGCGCGACGCGCCTCGGAACGGGCGAACGGCGAAGCCGTGAGCAGTCGCGTCGAGGAGGTGCTCGCGGAGATCGAAGCCGAGACCGGACAGGAGACCTACAACCTCCCGAAACGACAGGAGTTCCGCGTCGAGGCGAAGTTCTACGTTGACGGGCCGTTCGGGACGAGTGTCGGCGACGAAACCGACCGAACCGCTCCCGAAGCGGCCAGCGGAACCCGCGGGATCGACTGCTCCGGCCTCGGTCCCGACGTGTCCCCGAGCGGTAGGGATACGCTCACGCCGGCAGAACGCGACCTGATCCTCGAGGTCCAGGGCGGTCTTCCGCTGACGCCGACGCCGTACGCCGACGTCGCGGAAACGATCGGGAAAGAGACCTCGTGGGTGCTCGAGACGATACGGCGATTCGTCCTCGAGGGGAAGATCCGTCGGGTCGGCGTGGTTCCGAACCACTACGCGCTGGGGTATACAGAAAACGGGATGACCGTCTGGAACGTGCCCGACGACCTCGTCTCGACTGTTGGTCCCGAAGTGGCCAGTCTCCCGTTCGTCACGCACTGTTACGAACGCCCGCGCCACGAGGGCGTCTGGCCGTACAACTTCTTCGCGATGACACACGGCCGGAGCGAGGCGGAGAGCGAGCGTCGGATCGAGCAGGTCAGGGAGACGATGGCCGAACACTGGGACGTCGAAGACGACGACTGGGACACGCTGTTCTCGACTGAGATCCTCAAGAAGACCGGCATTCGGCTGGCCGAACGAGCCGATGCGAACACGACCCAGGACGCCAACTGAGAGATGATTCCACTGCTACACGACTTCACGGACGTTCCGGTCCTCGTCTTCGGCGGTGGCCGTGTGGGGGCGCGGAAGGCCCGTCGATTCGCCCGGGAAGCGGACGTGACCGTCGTGAGTCCCGAATTCGCGGACGAACCGTTCGCTCCGGACGAAGCCGACGATGCCGAGTCTACGGCCGGAAACGTCGACTTCGTCCGCGCCGAACCGGATTCCGACGCGGTCGCGGAGTGGATCGACCGTCTCGAGCCGGCGCTGGTCGTCGCCGCGACCGACGACGAGACGGTCAACGAGGCGGCCGTCGAAACGGCCCGCGAGAGGGGGATTCTCGTCAACCGGGCGGATCGAGCCGGCGAGCGCGATCCCGGGAGCGTCGTCGTACCAGCGACGGTCCGGGACGAACAGGTCGTCGTCTCGATCTCGACCGGCGCCACCGCACCGGCGCTGAGCAAGCATCTCCGACGGGAACTCGAGGACACGCTCGAGGGCGCAAGCGAGATGGCAACGGTGCTCGCGGCGGTTCGAACGGAGCTCAAACGTCGGGGAGTTCCTGCGAATCGGCGGCGAACCATCGTCTCCGACGTCGTCTCCGATTCCGCGACTTGGACAGCTTTACGTACTGGCAATTCGAACACTAGCCAAGTGATCGAGGACGTGCTGGACGATGAACGTTCGAGAGGGGGTGATCCGCGGTGAATTCGGCTGGCGTCGTCACCGGCGCGCGGATCACCCACGAGAGCGGGACCGTCGACGACCTGGCGGCCGCGAGTCCCGAGAGCCAGCGGCGTAGCGTCGCCGACTTCCTCTCGGTTCCCGAGGTCGAGGAGGCGCTGGTCCTGTCGACGTGCAACCGCGTCGAGGCCTACGTCGTCACGACCGACAGCGCGGTCGGACGGGCGGCGATCGGCGAGTTCTTCGACGGGACCGACGACGACGCGCTCGTCTGGTCGGACCACGACGAGAGCCTGAAACACCTGCTTCGCGTCGCCTGCGGGCTCGAGTCGGTCGTCCTCGGCGAGGACCAGATAATCGGGCAGGTCCGACGCGCCTACGAAGACGCTCGAACCGCCGGCGGGATCGGATCGCTGCTCGAGATGGCCGTGACGAAGGCGATCCACGTCGGCGAGCGCGCGCGGACGGAGACGAAGATCAACGAGGGGGTCGTCTCGCTTGGCTCGGCGGCGGCCAGGCTCGCGACCAGCGAGCGCTCGCTCGAGGGGGCGACCGGACTCGTCGTCGGCGCCGGCGAGATGGGGCGACTCGCCGCCCGAAACCTCGCGGAGACGGGCGTCTCGGAACTCGTCGTCGCGAACAGGACGGTGTCACACGCGACGCACCTGATCGAGGAACTCGACGTGGACGGACGCGCCGTCTCGCTCCAGTCGCTCGAGACGGTCGCCGAGCGCGCGACCGTCATCGTGACCGCGACAGGGAGCGACGAACCGCTGCTCGATCGACGCCACTTCGGCGATAGCGATCAGGTCGTCGTCGACCTCGGACAGCCGCGCGACGTCGACCCCTCCGTGGCCGGATTAGAGCCGGTGACGGTCTTCGATCTGGACGACCTCGAGACGGTCACCCAGCGAACCCAGGGCAAGCGTGCCGAGGCGGCCGCGGCGGTCGAAACGATGATCGAACGCGAGTTCGACCACCTCCAGAGTCAGTACAAACGAGCGCGGGCCGACGACGTCATCGGGACGATGTACGAATCCGCAGAACGGATCAAAGCGCGGGAACTCGAGACCGCCGTCTCCCGGCTCGAGGACGCAAAGGGCGGCGAACTCACCGACGAACAGCGCGACATCGTCGAATCGATGGCCGACTCGCTCGTGAGCCAGCTCCTGGCGCCGCCGACCAAGAGCCTTCGAGAAGCCGCCCAAGAGGACGACTGGCGGACGATCAACACCGCACTCCAGCTATTTGATCCGGACTTTGGCTCCCGCGATGACGGTGGCGAGCACGGAGAGCGCCCCCAGTCGCTGTTCGGCGCTGCGTCCGGTCCGATCGGCGCGACCGACGACGACTGACCTGCGGCTGTCTCGAGCGGCACAATCGTTATTTTTCTGGCTCTCGTTCGATCGCCCATGGCCGACCTCTTATCCGACGACGAGATCAGCGACCAGTTGCCCGAAGAGTGGGACCGCGATGGCGACGAAATCGTCCGCGTCTACGAGTTCGACGACTATCTCGACGGCGTCAACGCCGCCCAGATGGTCGGCGAAATCGCCGAGTCGCAGTTTCACCACCCCGAGATCATCATCCGGTACGAGGAACTCGAGGTTCGACTCACGAGCCACGAGGAGGGTGGAATTACGGATGCGGACATCGAGATGGCCGAACTGATCGAATCCGAACAGTCCGCCTGAACCGGGGGAAAACCGTTTCGACCCGGACCGAGGCCCACAGATGGAGGCTCAGTACGTCTTCGGCGTTCGCGTTCGCCTCGAGCCGGACCGCACAGATGTCTCCGTCGACCCGGCGACAGTCGAGACGACGATATCTGTCGCGGCCGCCGAACCGGGGACCGACGGCTGGCGCTTCTTTCGCGACGTCCTCTGGCACGGCGAACTCGCAGACCGCGAGTACGGTCGCCGGCTGGCCGCAGACTGGCTCGAGCACGCGGCCGAAATCGACGCCGTGGACTTTCGTGAGCTTCGGACCGACGAGGCGTACCTCGAGGCGCTCCGGACCGAAATCGAGGGCGACCTCGAGGTGTTCAACGCCGACAGCGCCCGCGAGGCCCTCTCGAAGTACCTCGGCTCGAGCGTTCGAGTCGAATGAGACGAACGGCAGGGCCGAGTGGGAAGCGCGACTGGTCCGAGTGAGGAGAAATCGGCTCGAGTGGACGGATCACCCAGATCTGGCGAGGCGAATCTGAACCGCCGGTCGTCGACCTGTCGGTCCTCCGGACCGGTTCGTGCGGGCGACACACTCTTGGTCGAGAGTCTCGTAAAACACCGTCCGAATGGTCTCCGAGTACGACTTCTGGCTGCTCGATCTCGACGGCACGCTGGTCGACGTCGAGTGGTCCTACACCCGCGAGGTGTTCGACCGCGTGGGCGAGCGAATCGACTACGAGTTCACGGACGCGCAAGCGGACATCGTCTGGAGCGGGCTGACCGGCTCTCGAGACCGGCAACTGCGCGAGTGGGGGATCGACCCGACGACGTTCTGGGAGGCGTTTCACGACGAGGAGGACCCGCTCGTCCGGGCCGAACAGACCTACCTTCACGAAGACGCCGAGTTCGTCGGCGACCTCGATGAGCCGGTGGGGCTGGTTACCCACTGCCAGGAGTTTCTGGCCGAGCCGGTGTTGGCGAACGTCGACATCGCCGACTGGTTCGATACGATCCTCTGTTGTACCGAACAGACGGGCTGGAAACCCGACCCGACGCCTGTCGAACAGGTAATGGCGGATCTCGAGGTCGCGAAAAACGGGCACAAGGGCGTCCTCGCGGGCGACGGCGCGAACGACGTGGGTGCGGCCTGGAACGCCGGACTCGACGCGATCCACGTCGAACGCGTCGGCCACGACCGACGCGGTCGGTGCGTGCTGGGCGATTACCGCGTCGAATCGTTCGACGAACTGTTTTAGCGCGGGGACTGTTACTGCTAGGAATTTGAGACGGTTGATCGCCTTTTGACGAGAACAACGAGCTACTGGTTCGAGGTCGGCGGTTCGCCCGGGGGTCGAAGTTCCTCGTTGACCAGCGTCTCGTAGGCGCGGCGCAACCGTTCGGACAGCGCCTGATGTGAGATGTCGAGCGTTTCGGCGAGTTCCTCCATCGAAATCTGGCGCGGAATCTCGAAGTACCCCTCCTCGAGGGCCGCCTCCAGGGCTTCCTGCTGCTCGGGGGTAAGCCTCGTGTCGCGGGTCGTCTCCGCGGTCACGTCGGTCACCCGCCGAAGGTCGGCGGTGATATCCTCCTCGAGAAGCCGATCCCTGATCGTCCAGAGGTCGTCTCTGTCCCTGACGCGGACTCGCGCCTGCCACCAGCCGTCGACCCCCCAGACGGCCAACAGCGAGCAGGTCCCCTCGAGAAGTTCGTCGGACAGCAGCGGTGTCGTTCCCGCGAACCGGACGTCGTAGAGGAGCCGGTCGCCCGCCGTGACGAGATGCTCGTAGCCCTCGACCGCCGGATCGGTTTCGAAGGCCTCGCGAACGGTTTCGGGATCGGCTCCGATGACCCACAGACAGGGCCGGTTCTGGGAAACCGACGACTCGAGCTCGAAGCGAATATCCGGCACCTGTTCGAACGTGGTTGCGAGCATCGTCTCCGTCGCGGGGAAACGGAACTCGGCAATCGTCGACATCACTACTGGTACAGCAGTGAGCGATAAAACTCCTATTCCGCTCAAATAGAGGGTCTCTCGAGCGTGTTTTCGGTCATATCGTGAAAAACCAGTTACGGCGATTGTTCGTCGCTGGGGCACGTTCGAGTCGCCATCGTCTGCGAACCGCCGTCTCTGTGAATCGTTACCGGTTGCAAATCGCCATCTCTGCGAATCGTCTCTACCTTCGGCTCGTCTCAGTCCGCGAGCCGGTCGGCGAGTTCACGTACGCCCGGTTTCTCGAGTCGGTCGGGATTCCCCAGCACGCGGACGGGTTGCTCGCCGAGGGAGACGAATCCCAGATCGAGTCGGTCGGCTGTCTCGCGGAGACCGACGGCGGCGTCGGCCGACCCGTCGACGATTCGTCGTGCCGGACTCTCGTGGGCGCGGAGCCCGAGGCCGAAACCGTCGATCGACTCGGTCAGGTCCGCCCGCGAGGCGTCGCGCTCGTCGGCTAACTCGTCGATCTCGCGCTCGAGGCTCGTTCGAAGCCCCGAGTCGGGCGTGCGGTTGACGAAGCGGTGATCGCCCTCGACGAGATCGACAATCCCCTCTACCTCTCGCGGATTTCCTGGCGGGACGATCAGCCCCCACTCGCGGGTGTAGCGGCCGAGTTCGGTCGCGTCGACATCGCGCTCGAGCGGTCCGGCGGCGACGACGAAATCCGGGATGCCGTCTCGAAGGCGTCTGAGCCCCGGTCGGGTGCCGACCGAGAGGTATCGGGGGTGCTCGAGGCCGTCGAGCAACCGATTGAGCGTCGGGTCGCCCTCGCCGACGCCCAGAAGTGTTGGGGGGCGCACGTCCGGCGAAAAGAGTTTCACCTCGACGCGTTCGCCCGCCTCGAGGTAGTCAGTCTCCGCCGAGATCTCGACCACGCCGTCGGCCTCGGAGAGGCTCGTCGTCGCGCCGCTTCCCTTATCGACGGGATAGACGAGCCGCTCGCCGTCGCCGTCGGTCGTGATGCCGATGGGCATGAGTCGAAGTCGCCCCTGCTCGGAGCGCGCTTCGGTCGCCATCGATCCCGAGAGGGTCGCGCTCGCGGGCTCCGGGAGTCCCGCGGCCTCGCGGATCGCCGGGGCGACGAACGTCCGGAAGACCATCATCGCCGAGACGGGGTAGCCGGGGAGGCCGACGTAGGCCGATTCGCCGGCCGACGGTCGCGCCCCGTTTGCGGCGTCGTCGGCTCGAGGTCCGGCGTCCTCGAGTCGGCCCACGAGCATCGGTTTGCCGGGCTTGACGCTGACGCCGTGGACGAGGAGTTCGCCCTGGTCTTCGATCACGCGGTAGATGACGTCGACGGTGCTCGCGCTCGTCGAGCCGGAGGAGAGCACGAGGTCGCACTCGGCGGCGGCCTCGCGAAGCACCCGCTCCATCTCCGCCGGGTCGTCGCCCGCGTGGGGGTAGAGGACGGGTTCGCCGCCCGCGTCTTCGACGCCCGCGGCGACGGTGTAGCTGTTGACGTCGTAGATCTCGCCGCGGGCGCTCTCTATGGGCTCGCCGGGTCGAACGAGTTCGTCGCCGGTCGAGACGATGCCGACTCGAGGCTTCGATCGAACCGGGACCTCCTCGCGGCCCAGTGCGGAGAGGAGCCCGATGTCTCGCGGCGTCAGCCGCGTTCCGGGGCCGACGGCCCGTTCGCCCGCGGCGACGTCAGCGCCCGCGAACATCACGTTGTGACCGGGAGCGACGCTCGTGCGCACCAGAACGTCGCGGTCGGCACTCTCGTCGGCCGCGCTCCCGGCGTCCCCGCTATCCTCGCTCGTCCGTTCGACCGGGACCATCGCGTCGGCCCCGTCGGGCATCACGGCGCCGGTCGAGATCTCGACGGCCTCGCCCTCGCCGACGGAGACGGCCGGTTCCTCGCCGGCGTGGACTGTCCCGACGACCGAGAGCCGCGCGGGATCGCCCTCGTCGGCGCCGAAGGTGTCTCGCGCCCGAAGCGCGTAGCCGTCCAGGCTCGAGCGGTCGAATCCGGGCACGTCGAGCTCGGCGTCGATCCGCGCGAGGAGCACGCGCCCGCGCGCATTCTCGAGCGATACCCGTTCGACGCCGCCCTCGAGCGAGAGCGAGTCGATCGCCTCGCGGGCCTCGGCGGGCGAGGCGAGGTCGCGAAATTCCGTGCGGTCCATATAGCGGGTGTTCGGCCGCGGGGGCTAAAAACGTCGGTCGATACCTCCTGCAGGACGGGTCGCCACCCTTCGCAGTGGGTGGAATACGCTACTCGCCTAGGTGCTCGAGCACCAGCGCCGTCACCGCCTCGGGTTCCTCGTGTGGGACCCAGTGGCCGGTTTCGGGAAACCGCTCGAGGCGGCCGTCCTCGCAGTAGGCCAGACTCTCTGGGGCCATCTCGGGCTCGAGCGCGAAGTCCTGTTCGCCCCACATGACGAGCGTGGGAGCGTCAACGAGGTCTCGAGGCGGCGAGGCGGTGTGACGGGCGGCGGCGCGGTACCAGTTGATCGTCGCCGTCAGCGCGCCGGGTCGACGCCAGGCGGCACGATACCGCGCAATATCCTCGTCGGTGAACGTCCCCGGCGACGCGTTGGCTCGCAGGGCTCGCTCGAAGAACGCGAAGTTCTCGCGCTTGCAGGTCCACTCGGGCAGTCGAGGTAACTGGAAGAAAAATACGTACCAGCTCTTTTTCAGCTGTGTCGGGTTCGACAGGACGTGATGTCGGAGGACGGCGGGATGGGGGACGTTGACGATTCCGAGGCGGTCGACGGTCGCGGGGTAGCGGAGCGCGAGTTCCCAGGCGACCGACGCGCCCCAGTCGTGGCCGACGACGTGTGCGGACTCGCGTCCCTCGCTGTGGACGAGTTCGACGACGTCGCGGACGAGTTCGCTCTTCCTGTAGGATCGGACGCCGTCGGGTTTCTCGCTCAAGTTGTAGCCGCGCTGGTCGGGGACGAGCACGCGATAGCCCGCCTCCACGAGCGGTTCGATCTGCTCGCGCCAGCAGTAGAAAAAGTCGGGAAACCCGTGGAGCAAGACGACCAGCGGACCGTCTTCGTCTCCCGCGGCGACGACGTGGAGTCGAACGCCGTTTACGTCGCGATAGGTCGATTCGGCACTCGAGTCGGTCAGCAGCGAGGCGTCGGTTTGCATTCTCGATCCCTGTCGTCACGTTAGATGGGAATAGTTATGAAATTGCCAGTTGAGTCGCCACTATGGCACGAATCAGCGAGGGGGACCGACAGCGGGTGCGCGAACTCTTCGAACGGCACCTCGAGGTCGGCCTCCACCACGGGGCCCAGTGTGCGGTCTACGTCGACGGGGAACTCGAACTCGATCTGGCCGGCGGACAGGCGAACGCGGGCGACGAGTCGTCCGAAAGCGCCCTCCCGACGACGCCGGACACCCGCCACGTGCTGTTTTCGTGTACGAAGCCTTACGCCGCCGCGGCGCTCCACGCCCTCGTCTGTGACGGCGCGCTCGCCTACGACGACCGCGTCGTCGACCACTGGCCCTCCTTCGCCGAGGCTGGTTCGACGAAAGCAAGCACGACCGTCCGGCACGTTCTCAGTCACACGGCGGGGCTTCCGTCCGGCGACATCGACCGCCGCCCCGAACTCTGGGACGACTGGGCCGCCGTCGTCGAGCGTCTCGAGGCGATGGAACCGGTCTCGCCGCCCGGCAAACGGCCGGCCTACCACTCGCTGACGTTCGGCTGGCTCGTCGGCGAACTCGTCAGGCGCGTCTCGGGCAGCCCGATCGAACGGGTCGTCGCGGATCGGGTCTTCGACCCGCTCGAGATGAACGACACGGGAATCGGCCTGCGGGACGACGAGAACGGGCCGGTCGCGACGCTCACCGGGTTCGACGCCTTCGACGGCTGTCGGGACCTCGAGGAGGGGCTCGGCGGGCACGCGGAGATCGCCGACTCGTTCAACAGCGAGGCGATCCACCGGGCCGTGATCCCCGCCGCAAACGGGATCGGAACGGCTCGAGACATGGCCCGGTTTTACGCCTGTCTCGCGAACGGCGGCGAACTCGACGGCGCGCGGATCCTCGATTCCGAGGTCGTCGAGACGGTGACGACTCTCTGGGCCGCGACGGACGAGGACGGGACGCTGGGTCGACCCTCGCGGTACGGCCTCGGCGTCTGGAAAGGGGGAACGAGCACGGATCCGTTCGGCTCGCTCACGCCGTCTCGCGTGTTCGGCCACTCCGGTCTCGGAAGCAGCGTCGGCTGGGCCGATCCCGCCGAAAACATCAGTTTCGCGTACGTGACGAACGGCGTGCGAGAGGAGACCTACGAGCACGTTACGAGAGCCAGCGCGCTCGGCGACGCGGTTCGGCTAGCCGTGAGCGGGTGAGGTCGTCTCGAGCGCCGAAGTCACCTGCGAGCCGACGGAGACCGAAGGTGCCCGCGAACCGACGGGGATCGAAGCCGCCTAGCACGCCTGTTCGACGACGGTGAATCGACCCGTTTCCTCGTACTCGCCGTCGATCGGACTCGGCTGGTAGAACCGGTGGACGGTGATCGACTCGACCGAGTCGCCGCGGCGGTCGATCGCCTGTTCGCAGGCCCACTCGGCGTAGTCGACGGCGATGATTCCATCCGTATCGCCGTTTCCGGAGGCCCAGACGGTCTGCATGAACTTTCGCTCGCGGAACGTGTCGTACTCCTTCGAAGCGTCAGGCGGCCGATCGTCAGTTATCGTTCCGTTGCCGAACGCGTCGACCTCCTCCCCCGACTCGAGTTGCGCTTCGACGGCGTACCAGCTGTAGCCCTCCGTTGGGTTCGGCGCGTACAACCCCCACTGTTGCTGGTCGACCGACGTCTCGAGTTCGTCCGGCAGATCGTGATCGGTGACGTAGGCCGTCCCGTACAGGAGGATCGAAACGAGCGCGAGGACGCTAACGACGGTCAGCAGCGAGCGACAGTACGCGCGGACGAACGACAGCTTCGACTCGTATCCCCGTTGCTCGAGCGCGTCGAACGCGCGCCGTTCGAGCGGCCGTCCGGCGATCGACTCGAGTCTCGCCCTGCTCGGCAGCCGCTCGAGCAGGCCCGTTGGAACGAGACGACGGAGCGCGTCCCAGAACGGCGGCGTGAGAAACGGGAGGAGCGCCGTCGTGAGGACGAGCGGGAAGAGTCCGACAGACATCGTCAGCAACATCCCCGCGAACGCGCCGACGTAGACGAGCGCGAAGGCCGCTCGCACCCGCCCGTCGGTCACGAGCAAAAAGAGAACCGAGCCGGCTAGCAGGCCCACCCAGGCCCAGTTCATCGCCTCGAGCAATGTCGGATACGCGGTGAGATGATTGCCGAGAAAGATCGTCATCACGTCGTTCGACATCGCGATCTGGAGGGCTTCGCCCTCGTACCAGGTATTGCCCTGGTGCTTGAGAACGGCGTTCTGTGAGAACACCATCAACGGTTGTATCAGCAGGGCCGCGGTACCGAACCCGACGACGCTTGCCCGCGCCGAGCCGCGACGAAGCGCGTCGACCGACCAACGTTCTCCCAGCGGGGTCAAAAGCGCCAGGAACAGCAACACTCGAAGGAGCTTGTCCCCGCCGTTGAGAACCGCGGGATTTCGCGCCTGCAGCGACAGCAATAGTCCCAGCGAGACGAACCCGACCAATCTCGTCCGGTAGCCGAGCACGAACGCGAGCGCGAACAGGCCCGCGATACCGAACAGCAGCTGCTGGAACCACAGTTCGCCCGAAAGCGCGTGGACCGACAGGCCGGTGAACTGGCTGTAGGTGGCCTCGTAGGCCTCGATCGGGTACGCGCCGTCGTCCGTGTAAAACTGCTCGATGTTCCCCCAGCGGACGAGCAGGTCGACCAGCAATATCAGTCCGAACGAGATGCGAACCGCAGCGAGGGCGCGGGTATCGACCTCGAACCGGGAGCGAACCCGCCTGCCGACCGGCTCGAGGTGGCCAAGCAGCCGCCGGTACCGTTCCGCGTCCGGTCCGACCCGCTCGAGTCTCGAGGCGACGCCCATCTAGGGACACCCGCCGCTGTCGACCGACCGCGAGTCCGTCACCGGAACCGCTTTCGATGTCGAGGGAACCGCTCTCGACGCCGAGGGGAGGATTGTCGAATAGTCGATCATCGGTTCGTTCAGTGAGATGATCGATTCTGTGTATCTATCTGAAATAAGTTTTGTGGAGCGAAAGGAGCGTCGTCACCCTCGAGCACGCCGACGGCACGGTTCGCGCTGGCCGCAGCGTCACTCCCAGCGCTGGACCGCGACGGTCTCGCCCGCCGGGATCCCCTCGCGGTCGTCGTCGACGACGACCCAGCCGTCGGCGAGCGCGACGCTCGAGAGCACGCCGGCCCCACTCGCTCGCGTTGGCACGGCGTCG
The DNA here is from genome assembly GCF_900116205.1 of Halostagnicola kamekurae. NCBI lineage: Archaea > Methanobacteriati > Methanobacteriota > Halobacteria > Halobacteriales > Natrialbaceae > Halostagnicola > Halostagnicola kamekurae. The sequence goes on from NZ_FOZS01000001.1 coordinate 689,347, forward strand.
ACGACCGGTCCGTCGGCCGCGCTGTCGGGATCTGCTCCATTGGAGTCCGTGTCGTCGAGCCCGGTTCCGTCCTCGTCGGCCGGAGATCCGTCCCCGCCCGTCGCTCGAGGCTCGAGCGCGACTCGCGCGAACGTCCGCGTGGCCGGCTCGCTCGGGATCTTTCGGGTGAGACGCGCCATCGTCGTCAGGTGCGGCTCGGGCTCGGTTCCCTCGAGCCACCGGAGCACCGGCCGCAGGAACTGGACGGCGGTGACGATACAGGCGACCGGGTAGCCCGGCAGGGCAAGGACCGGCGTGTCCTCGACGATCCCGAGACAGACCGGATGACCCGGCTCGAGGCCGACGCCGTGGACGACCACCTCGCCGATGTCGTCGATGACCTCCGGAAGCAGGTCGCGCTCGCCGACCGACGAGCCGCCGGTCGTGACGATCGCGTCTTTGGTGAGGTCGCGTTCGATGGCGACCCGAAGCGCGTCGCGATCGTCCGTGACGACGTTCCGGTAGGTCGATCGGCCGCCCCAGCCGTCGACCAGCCGCGAGACCGTGAGTCCGTTGGTCTCGACGACTTCGCCGGGCTCGGGATCGCGCTGGACGAGTTCCTCGCCGGTCGGGACGACGCCGACCCGCGGTTCCCGTGCGACGGAAACCCGCGAGCGGCCGACGGATTTGAGCAGCCCCAGATCCGACGGCCTGAGTCGATGGCCCGGTTCGTAGAGCGGCTGTCCCGACTCGACGTCGTCGCCCACCGGGGCGACGTTCTCGCCCTCCGCGACCGCCTCGAGGACCTCGAGCTCGTTGGTCCCGTCGATCGTCTCGACGCGCTCGATCATCACGACCGCGTCGCTTCCCTCGGGAAGCGCGCTCCCCGTGTGAACCCGGACCGCGGTCCCGGACGCGATCGAATCGTCGGCGTCCGCGACGCGGAGCACGGCGGGAGACCGGTCGCTTGCGCCGAACGTATCAGAGGCCACGACGGCGTAGCCGTCCATCGCCGCCCGACGGTAGTGGGGCACGTCCCGCGAGGCGGTCACCGACTCGGCGATCGCGCGGCCGGTCGCCTGCTCGATCGGGAGCCGTTCCGTTCGCGGCTCGCGCTCGTCGACCGCGAGTGCGTCTCGCAAGGCAGTGCGGGCCTCCTCGAGCGGCGTCCGTACCTTGAAGCCCGCCTCCGTTCGCTCGTGGTCGGCACCTTTCATATTCGGACACGCGCGGCGGGCGGCCAAAAACGTGCGGGACCGCCTGGCGAAGTGCGGGGAGAACCGAGCGAGATCGATCGCCCGCGCCGAGCGACCCTAGCTCCGGAGCAGACCGCCGTCGATCGGAATCTCCGCGCCGTTTACGTAACTCGCGTGCGGACTCGAGAGATACGCGACCGTCTCGCCCAGTTCCTCGGGTTGTCCGATTCGGTCCACCGGAATGTCGGCCGCCAGTTCGGCGAGTCCGGACTCGTAGTCCGCGTAGGTTCCCCGCTCGACGCCGGCCTCGATCAGTTCCTCGATTCGGGGGGTCTCGATGGTTCCCGGAAGCACGGCATTGGCCCTGATATCGGGTGCGAACTCGCGGGAGATCGTCTTGATCAGCCCGATCACGCCCCGGCGAACAGAGTTCGAGAGGAGGAGTCCGTCCGCGACCTCTCTGACCGTTCTGGACGTAATGGAGGTGATCGTCCCGTATTCTGACTCGCGGAGGTGCGGGTGGGCCTCCTCGATCGTCCAGACGACGCTCATCACGAGCAGGTCGTAGGCCTGATACCAGTCTTTCTGCTCGGTCTCGAGGAAGGTCGTACTCGGCGGACCCCCGGAGGAGGTGACGAGGTGATCGAGCCCGCCAAAGGCGTCGACGGTCTCTTCGACCAGGTTTCCGATCTCCTCGGGCGCGGTGAGATCGGCCCGCACTGCGAGGACGTCCCCGGTCGGTCCGTCCGCGGACTCGCTGGCGTCTTCGATCGACTCTCTCGCTGCCTCGAGTTTATCCTCCCCGCGCCCGCAGATGGCGACGTTCGCGCCCTCGAGCGCCAGCGCCCTCGCGCTCGCGAGACCGAGACCGCTCGAGGATGCCGTTACCAGTGCCGTGTTCCCGTCAAGGTGTAGATCCATGCGCGGGGAAACGGGACGGGTGACAAAAGGTTTCGGGGACGGGAGACGACCGCGACCGTCGGCTGGCAGCGACTGCGAGACGATCACGGCAGTAGGCTGACCGCGACAGTGAGACAGAATGGCGGACGAAATCGGGAGCGACGTGAAGAAGGCGGATTCGTCCGCCGCCGTTATTCTCGGTGGCGGACGCGAACGAGCCCGTTCGACGTCACCCCGATGACGAGCGGAGTCGATATCTTGCGTCCCTGGACCGCGGGCCCGGCGGCGTCGCTGACGACTTTCATCAGATCGGGGGCGGTGTGATCGACCTTGACGCCGTTTTCGTCGCACGCGTCGTAGACGCGATCCGGCACGTCGTAGAGGTCCGTCCCGGCGGGGATACGAACCCTGACCGGTGCGCGAAGCGCCTCCGCGAACGCCACCGTCTCGCGGGCCTTGGTCAGGTTCTCTCGAGCGCTCGACTCGACCGACGAGACGTTCGCTCGCGACGTGCCGAGCGCGTCGGCGATGTCGGCCTGGGACACGTCTCGCTCTCGCAACGCGAGGATCTGTGCCTGCCTGTGGGTCAGGACGCTCGTCTCGGCTTCGAACCCGATGTCCTCGAGCAGCGTTTCGACGTCGTCGATCACGGCGAAGCCACCTCGAGCGGGGTCGCGCGCGTGGTCATAATCTGATATCGGGTCGGCAGGATCAAAGCGTCTCCGATCGAATCGATGCCGGACTCGAAGCGGTAGCGAATCGCTGCCGTGCTCGAACCGCAACTGCACCAGATCGAACGAGATAGACCGAAGAAAACGTCGTGGGTGGCACTGTCCACGGACCGCCGCTGTCGCCAGCGCGGGCCGGTTACGATCCCCAGAAGTTGTCGCGGCTGCCAAGTCGTTCCCGTTTGTGCTGGCTCTCGGTTTCGTCGTCCTCGTCGTCGTCGCTCAAGTCGTCGCTCTCGTCGTCCGGCTCGTCGTCTTCGTCGCTTTCCAACGGCAGTCGCTCGAGTTCTTTGGCTCTCGCGTGGTTGCTGTGGACGCGCTCGATCTCGACGCGCGATCGGGCCTTCGGGAGCACGCCGTCGACCATGACGATGAACCCGTCCTCGGTTCGGCCGACGCCGGCGCCGCTTTCGTGCATGTCGACGATGTCGACGACGACTTCCTCGCCGCGCTTGATCGGTTGGCTCTTCAGGTCGTCGATGGGCTGGTTGTAGTGTTGGCACCACTCCTTGCCACCACGGTCGCCGTAGTGTTGACACCCCATTCCCGAAATCCGCTCGGAAAAGCTCGGACAGTCGTCGGCGAGTGGACAGTCTGCCATACGGTTTTCTATCAGCGGCGGCGTTAAACCGCTTGCGTCTTGGAAACGACGGGTACGCTCGAGCGAGCGTTGCGACCGACGGCCGCCGATCGCGCAGTTTCGACCCGACTTCTGCGTCCAGTCCGGGCCGGTCTGTCGCCGGCGACGAACGGAACTCGACACATAGGCGCGATCCCATCTCGACTCACGAACTCTCGGTCGCGTCGAATCTATCGCGACAACTGCTCGCGTATGAAACGGGGTTTCGAAAACGTTTACGGGGATGGCAACGCACAAAACAATGATGAAGATTCTCGTTACGGTCAAAGAAGTCGCGACCGTCGAAGACGAGTTCGAGATCGAGGGAACGGCGATCGCCGACCAGTACCTCGGTGCCGATCTCAACGAATGGGACGACTACGCCGTCGAGGAGGCCGTCCAACTTCAGGAAGCCGGCCTCGCCGACGAGGTCGTCACCGTCACCATTGGCCCCGAAGACTGCGAGCAGACCATCCGCCAAGCCCTCGCGAAAGGCGCCGACCGCGCCATCCGCGTCTGGGACGACGCCCTCGAGGATGTCGACCTACTCGATGTCGGCGCGAAGACCGATATCCTGAGCGCCGTCGTCGAGGCTGAAGAGCCGGATCTCGTCCTCTCGGGTGTGCAGTCCGGCGACGACAGTTTCGGCGCCACCGGCGTCTCGCTCGCCAGCGCCGTCGGCTTCCAGTGGGGCGCGGTCGTCAACGGCCTCGAGCACGACCTCGAAGACGGCGTCGCGTCGGTCCGGCGCGAACTCGAGGGCGGCGTCGAAGAACTCACTGACATCGACCTGCCCGCGGTGCTGACGATCCAGACCGGGATCAACGAGCCCCGCTACGCGAGTCTGCGCGGTATTCGCCAGGCCCAGCGCAAGGACCTCGATGTCCAGACGCTGGCCGATCTCGGCGTCGACGCCAGTGCCGTCGAAGGCGATCTCGAGCTCACTGAAATGTACGAACCCGAGACCGAGAGCGACGTGACCGTCTGGGAGGGCGGTGCCGACGACACGGCCGGACAACTCGCTGAGTTGCTCCGCGAGAAGGGGGTGGCACAATGACGGACGTACTCGCGATCGCCGACCACCGCCGCGGTGAACTCCGAGACGTGAGCTACGAGATCATCACCGCCGGGCGCGAACTCGCGGACGAGACCGGAGGCGATCTCCATCTGGCGATCATCAGCGGCCCCGTCGAGGAGTTCGCCGAGAAGGCGAACCGCGAGGGCGCTGACGCGATCCACACCGTTTCCTACGGCGAGGAGTTCAACCACGACGTCTACACGCAGGCGATCACACAGCTCTACGACGAACTCAGTCCGCAATACGTGCTCGCGCCCAACAGCGTCAACGGCCTCGACTACGCCCCCGCCGTCGCCAACGAGCTAGACCTTCCGATCGTCACGGACACGGTCGGCCTCGAGACCGACGGCGAGACCCTTCGGGCGAACCGCGAGATGTACGGCGGCAAGGTCGAGACGACCACCGAACTCGAGGGGGCCGCCGTCGCGACGATCCGTAGCGCCGAGTGGCCCCAAGCCGAAGGCACCGGCGACGCCGAAATCGAGGCCTTCGACGCCGCTATCGACGAGGACGCCATCGGCTCGAGCGTCACGGGCTTCGAAGAGGTCGGCGGCGGCGACGTCGACATCAGCGAGGCGGACGTGCTGGTCTCGATCGGTCGCGGCATCGAGGAAGAGGAGAATCTGGACATCATTCGCGACCTCGTCGACGCGCTCGACGCGACGCTGTCGTCGTCGCGGCCGATCGTCGACAACGGCTGGCTGCCCAAAAACCGGCAGGTCGGTCAGTCGGGCAAGGTCGTCACGCCCGACGTCTACATCGCCATCGGGATCTCGGGGGCAGTCCAGCACGTCGCCGGGATGAAAGGCTCCGATACCATCGTGGCGATCAACACGGACCCGAACGCGCCGATCATGGACATCGCCGACTACGCGATCCACGACGACCTCTTCGACGTCGTGCCGGCGCTGACCGAACAGTTCCAGTAACACGGCCCAATACCGCTATTCTCGTCGTCCCGCCGATCTCGAACTCCGCCGAACCGTCTCGAGGGACCGAACGGTTTCGGCCGTAACCGTCACGTACTTTTTTCCCCCGTTCGAAGCGCTGGCAATGGAACTTCTCGAGCGCCGCCGGGCGCTGGTCGAGGAGCGTCTCGTCGAGGTCGTCGACGGCCTCGATCCGGAGACGCTCAGTTCGGAAGTTCGCCACGTGACGCTCTCGGGGGGGAAACGAGTGCGGCCGATGGTGACGATACTGGCATGTGAAACGGTCGGCGGGGACCGGACCGACGCCGTCGACTTCGGCGTCGGGATCGAACTCGTCCACACCGCGTCGCTCGTCGTCGACGACATCATCGACCGCTCGGAGCTTCGACGGGGGACGACCAGCGCCTGGGCCGAGTTCGGCCACGGGCCGGCGATCATCGCGAGCGACGGACTACTCGGCGAGGCGTTCGCCCTCTTTTCGGCGGATCCGAAGGCGACGCAGGTCGTCGCCGAGTCGCTGGTCGAACTCGGCGTCGGCGAGGCGACCGAACTCTCTTCCCAGCCATCGAACGAAGCCGAGTACATGACCCTCGCGCGCCGGAAGACCGGCGCGCTGTTTCGCGCCGCAGCGGAACTGGGCGCGATCGCCGCCGACTCCGATCCGTTTACCGTCGAGACGCTCGGCGAGTACGCCGAACGCGTCGGCGTCGCCTTCCAGATTCGAGACGACGTGTTGGACGCGACTGCGGATCCCTCCTCGCTCGGAAAACCGACCGGCCACGACGCCGCCCTCGAGCGTCCCTCGGTCGTCCAGGTGACCGACCTGACGCCCGCGGAGGCGAACGAACGGGCCCGATCGCAGGCTGACCGGGCGATCGACGCGCTCAAGACAGTCGACGCCGTCGATACGGCGGCTCGAGACTACCTCCTCGAGCTGGCGGAGTTCGTCGTCGAGCGCGAGCGGTAATCGGCCGCCATCCCAGACGACGCTCGAGCGACCACACTATTCACCGTCCCAGTAATCCACGTCGGCCTCGATCGGGTAGTACCCCGAGAGCGACCGCTCCTCGCGCCCGCCCGGCGGCGAGCCGACGTAGACGCCGAACTTCTCCGAGTCCGGGTACACCGTCACGTCCGGCTCGTTCATGGTCGAGACCAGGAGGTATCGAAGCGCCGTCTCGGAATCGTTGATCACCTTGTGGCCGCCGCGCTCGTCGGCCGGGAACGAGACGTAGTCGCCGGCTTCGAGATCGTACGTCTCGTCCGCGAGCCGAAGCGTTCCGGTTCCGGCGAGCACGTACATCGCCTCTTCGTTCGCGGCGTGATAGTGATACGGCCACGATTCGTTTCCGGCCGGAAGCTCGTAGAGGCTACAGCCGAGTCGCTCGCCGTCTGCGGCCTCGCCGAGTTGTTTGCGTCGCACGTTCATCGTCCCCTGGGTCAGTTCCGTCCACTCGAGGTCGTCGGCCTGTACCGGTCCCATGTCGGTGCCTTCGACCGGGATCGATTAGGGCTTTGTGCCTGGATTCAGGGCGGTTCTGGGTCGATTTTGCGTACCGTTCCAATCGACGACTGAAATGAAAATCAGGGTCGGACGCGTTGCAGCTAGGCGCTGTCCGCTCGAGGCGTCCCCTCTGAAAAACGCGATTCGGCGACAGCGAACGCGAGCGTGCTCACGATACCGAGGACCGTTCCGGCGGTCAGCGCACCGGCGAGCATCGTGATGCCGAACTCGTCGAGGAAGAACCCGCTGACCGCATAGAGGACGACGGCGATCCCGATCACGTAGAACGGCGCGTTGAGGTAGCGCCACTCGAGGCGGCCGGCGATGTACTCGTCGGTGATCTGCCCGAGGCTCGTGGTGATGCCCGCGGCCGCCAACCACTGGATCGAGCCGTACACCAGCGCGGCCAACATCATGGGAATCCCGAGGTCGGTCGACGTGGCCGCTCGCGTGTCCTCGAGCATGTTGACGCCGCTGACACCGCCGAGCGCGAGCAATGCGGCCGCGACGACGTACGCAAGCAGCGTTGTTCGACCGGCGTACAGCGAACGACGACCGTACTCGACGGCGGCGTCGAGGTATTCGCCGAGTCCGAGTCCGCGGGAGATGAGGTAGAGCCCGAGCAGCGTCGAGGTGACCCCGAGGACGAGCCCCGGCAGGTTGAGCAACGCGCCGACCAGCGCGAGCGGATAGATCAAAAGCAGGATGCCGATCGGGATGAGGACGGTCCCTCTGGTCTCCGGATCGTCGAGCACCTGCTTGATCGTGTAGTACATCGACTCCAAATTCTGCGCCTGACGGACGACCACCCGTCTAACGCCGTCTATCGGGACCCGCGAGCGGATGATCGGAATGACCGACTCGTCCTGTGCGCCGTCGGTGATGACCAGCGTCGTGACGTTCTCCGCGGTCGAGAGGCTCGCGAGGACGGTGTCGACCTCGTCGCCGACCTCGCGGTTGGCCTCGAGGTCGCTCCCGTCGTTGCCCGTGACGACCGCGACCTCGACGCTCTCGTCGCGTTCCGCGAGGTCGTCGTAGACGTGGATCCCCTGAAAGATGACGTTGACGTCCGAGTCCTCGGGGTCTTCGGTCGCCAGCGCGACGGCGGCCTCCTCGACCGGTTCGCGGCCGATCACCGGGGTCGAAAAGCCGGTCTTGCGGCCGAGGTCGTCGTCGAGATCGACACACAGGACCAACAGCATCGAGTCGAGGTACGGGTGCGTGGTATTTCCATCTTCTGGGGTAGTACGCGGGCCGGAGACTCGCCGTACCGACCGATCTTCGTGGGTGAGACCCGCAAACCGGGGCGATTCCACACGGCTTTTGGCGTTCGAGACGCTAGACGGAGTCGAATGATCTCGAAGGGCTGTGAGCAGTGTGCGAAAGGCGGCAAGATGGTGCTGTTCGTCTACGGCTACTGCGATCAGCGCGACTGCTTTTACTGCCCGCTCGGCGAGTCACGCAAGAACGTCACCGACGTCTACGCGAACGAACGACTCGTCGAGGACGACGAGGACGTTCTCACCGAGGCCCACCGGATGGACGCGCTCGGGACGTCGATCACGGGCGGTGAACCGCAGGAGGCTCTCGAGCGAACCTGTCACTACCTGGAACTCCTCAAAGACGAGTTCGGGGAGGATCACCACACGCACCTCTACACCGGCATTACGGGCGGCAGAGAGAACATGCGCCGACTTTCCGAAGCCGGTCTCGACGAGATCCGGTTCCACCCGCCGCTCGAGCAGTGGGGCGACCTCCACGGAACGGAGTGGGAGGACATCCTCTACATCGCGCGCGAGGAAGGGCTCACGCCCGCGTTCGAAATCCCCGGTATCCGTCCCGAACCGGAGTTCCTCGAGTTTCTCGACGAGGGCGCGGCGGAGTTCTGTAACATAAACGAGTTCGAGATGAGCCACGGGAACTTCCGCCGGATGCAAGCCGAGGGATACGAACTCAAAGAAGATCACATGAGTGCAGTCGACAACGATCGTGAGTCCATCCTCGACGTGATGGGCGACCACGAGCGGACCTACTTCTGTACCTCCGTGTTCAAAGACGCCGCCCAGCACCGGCGACGGCTCAAACGGGCCGCGCGAAACGTTCGCCGGGAGTTCGACGACATCACCGACGACGGAACCCTTGTCTACGGCAAGACCAGGGCGGATCCGTCCCGATTCGTCGACCTCGGCGTTCCCGAGGAGTTCTACACCGTCAAGACGAACCACGTCGAAGTCGCCTGGTGGCTCCTAGAGGAGATGATCGACGAAGGCGACCTCGAGGACGGCGAAATCGTCGAACAGTATCCGACCTACGATGGGCAGGTCGTCGAGCGGACGCCGCTCGCGTAGGCACTTTTAGAATTTCGCGAACGTCCACGTCAACCGAACTCTTCAGTCGATCTCCGTCGGATCGACTTCCGGATGCGTAATGAGATTTTCGCGACCGATCCGGAGCTTTTCGATCTCGTCGTCGTCGTCCATCTTCGAGAGGAGCTGGGAGACCTTCGCGTTCGACCAGCCGGTCTCTTTGACGATCGTCGCCTGTTTCATCCGTCCGCCGTTCTTACTGAGCATCCGGTGGACGCGTTCTTCGTCGCTCAGCAGCGAGGGGTCGACCTCATCGTTCTCGGAGAACTCGAGTTCGGCATCGCGGGACCCGTCGGACGCCGACCGGTCGTTCGAAGCGCGGGCGGAGCCAGCGATACTCAGGGAGTCTCCGTCGGTGACGGCCTCGGAGCCGTGACTTGAATCGGTCCCCGGGACGTTGATCTCCGGAATGCGCTCGATCAACGGCTCGATTTCCGAGCGTCGCTGAGCGAGTAGATAGCCGCTCACACCGAACGCGACCGCGAGCACGGCGAAGACCCCGCCGATCCAGCCCAGATTCTGGAACAGCGGCGATCCACCAGACGATAAGAAGACGAGATCCGGCTCTTCGTCTAACTCGACGGGGCCGTCCCAAACGTAGGTCCCGTTTTCGTCGCCGGGCGTCGCTGCCTCGTATCCTTGCGGTGTCTGGATGACTAACTGCTGGTTACTGCTGAGATACGGTAACGGATCGCCGTGTTCGTCCTCGAAGACGTCGTTGACGTAGACGCGGTCGCCGTCGACGTATCCGAAGTTCGTCCACGTGAACGAGTACGAAATCACGCCGACAGAGGCGTTGTCGGCCGCTATGTCGTCGTCGTTTTCGAGCGTCTCAAGTTCGGCTTCGGTCGGCGGTTCGAATCGCGGTTCGTTCCAGTGGTCGTTTTCGATCGACATATTTCGGCCGATCGAGTCCTCGGCGATGTCGCTGGCCTGTTCGAACGCGTCGATCGGATACGTGTTGTCGACCCTGTCGGCTGCGAACTCCTCGAACTGTTCTGCTTCGTCGTCACCTGCGAGGACGAACCGGTGCTCGACCGTCCACTCGGCATCGCCCGATTCGGTGATATTGAGACGGAAGACCTGTTTCGGATCCGCAGTGTCGACCGAAACATTCGAATCCTGAGGTATAGACGAGACGTCGTACTGGGGACCGGCAGAGGCCGTCCCTGTCGGCGAAGCGACTGTCGGGGCGGCGGCCACCGTCCCGAGCGTCGACGCGGTGAGGAGGGCGACGAGGGCAAGCGTGAGGGCGGTCGATAACCGCATACGTACAAGCGGTGGTTTCCCAGAGGAAAAAACACTTTCCATAGGAAAATCGATTATTACTTCACGCGTCGTGTGGGTATTCTGATGGTAGCCTGTGCTTACTCGCGATGAGTAGCTGTCGACCAATTTTTGTATCAGTGGTCTCTACTATCGTTCAATGACGAACGCGACTCCGGCCCTCCTCGCGTTGCTTCTCGCCGTCTCCCTTCCGGCCATGACCGTCACCGCAGCGGCACCGGGATCCACCCAACAGCGAGTCCAACACCAGTACGAACCCGTCCCCCAGTCGGTCGAACCAGTTTCCGTAATGGATACGCCGAACCGTCTCAAGTTGTCCGATCCGGCTCGAACCGACTCGGTCGAGTACGGCCAGAGTCTGGGGACGATACTCGCTCAAAGCGACGACGACCTCCGCAACGAATACGAGTGGGAGGTCCTCTTCGGCGAGGAGTTCGAAACCGTCGACGACGGCGAACGCGACGAGATGATCAACATGTCCCTCGAGAACGTTCGCAACCGGACGGACGAACTCGAGCAGCGAGAGCTCGATGCCGTCCGCGCCCACGCCGCGGGAGATATGTCGACCGGTCGGCTGTTACAGACCCTCATACGGAACTACAACGACGCGAACGCCCTCGAGCAGCGAATCGAAGAGATAATCGAACGATCGGACGACGTCATCGGGTACCATATCGGCGATGACGTTGAAAGCGACCTTCGGTCCGATCGGGAGCGACTGGCGGTCCAGCAGGGGACCGTTCGGGCGTTAGCGGCGTCGGCTCAGCAGGGAACCGGCCCGGGAACGACGGGCGGACTCTCCATCGAAGTACAGACCTCGAACGATGGATACCGCCTTCAGACGATAGTCGACGGTACGTACGTCGTCGAGACGACCCGGTTTGACAACCGTGATCTCGATGGCCTCAGCGAGTACGCGGACCAGGGTGACGCTTTCGATAAGTTCGAGGAGTTGTACCCGTGGGCGACCGAAGACGGGGACGCCAGTTTCAGCAACGACCATGAGGACCCGTGGAACCTGTATCGCGTGGAGGTCCCACACAGTCAGGGGATTCTCACCTCGTTCCTCGATAGCAACTCTGCCGATGTCTTCCACGAGGTCCAGGAACTGAACGTCGAAACGCTCCCGATCACGGGGTCGACCACGGAGACGGCAGACGGACTGGAGCTGACCCACAACCAGACGCCTTCGAATGGTCCAGTCAGGGTACAGGTCAACGAGACCGACTCTGACACTCCGGTCGAGTCGGCTACGATCTCCGTCGACGGGGCCGTGATCGGCGAGACCGACGACGACGGCGTCGTCTGGTACGTTCCCCCGACCGAATCGTACGAACTCGAGGCCGAATCGGGCTCGAGTACGGTCTCGATGGACGTCTCCTGACGAGACGAGGGTTTATGACGGATCGGGGGCCCAACCGTCGGTGTGGAACCGAACGGGCAATCATCCGGCGAGCGAACTTCGAACGGGCGAAAACCGACCGACTGTCCCGCCCGAGCGCTCAGCCCGTTGATCGGCATTCTTGTCATGATTGCCGTGACCGTCGTTCTCGCAGCTATTCTCACAGTCGGTGCCAGCGCGCTCGGGACGGGCGGGACCCCGCCGACGGCCGGATTCGACCTCTCGGCCGACGCGGCGGACTCGACGATCGAACTCGAGCACGCCGGCGGCGACGCGGTCGACGTTCGCGAACTCGCGGTACGCGTCGAGATAGACGGCGTCGCACTCGAGAACCAGCCGCCGGTTCCGTTCGTCGGTGCCGAGGGGTTCGACGAGACGCCGACCGGCCCGTTCAACGCGAGAAGCGAGCCGATCTGGCGGGCCGGCGAATCCGCGCGCGTCGATCTCGCGTCGACCAACGATCCTCGATTACGGGCGGGCGCGACGGTCACCGTGACGCTCGTGACGGACGACCATCGGATCGCCACGCTCGAGACGACGGCGCGGTGATGGCTCGCAGCCCAATTCCGGATGCGTCGACGGGAAAAGCGTAATTACCGATCGGGAGCCCGACCGATCGTAGTGATGGCGACGTCCGGTTCGTAGGACGGCCCCATGAACTTGTGTTTGACTTCCTCGAATCCCGCGTGCTTGAACATTCGATCCGCCTCGTACTCGTCGTAAAAGAGCATCATCGCGTCGGCGAGTTTCTGCGTGACGAGCCTGTCGGGGTAGTTCGGACCGACGACGAGGACCTGCCCGCCCGGTTTCAACACGCGCCGGAACTCCCGAAGCGCGAGGATCGGATTCGGCCAGTACTCGATCGAACCGGAGGACCAGACCACGTCGAAGGTATCGGTCGCGAACGGGAGCCGCTCGGCGTCCCCGCGGTGGAACTGTACCGACGGATTCCGCGTGCCGAACTTGCCGTAGGCCTTCTCGAGTTGGTGTTCGCTCTGGTCGAGCGCGTAGACGTGATCGACCCGCTCGAGCAGGCCCTCGGTCCCGAATCCGGTCCCACAGCCGACGTCGAGCACCGTCATATCTGACTCGAGCTCGAGGAGGTCGAGCGCCTCGGTTCGCATCTCCTCGTTCCAGATGAACGGGTTGATCCAGTCGTAGACCGTCGAGAGATACTTATAAAAGAGCCGGGCCCTGGCTTTGTTCTCGAGGATTCCCATTGGGTGAGCAGTTCCAGTTCGAACACAATATGCTTGCTGTTCTCGGTTTTCTGCCGAATTCCGGCGCGAATGGGTTGGGCAACCACACCACGATACGGCTGCGTCGGCGGTCCAGCGGCGGATCACTTTCGCAACTACCATATACGCCCTTGAGCAAAGATTCGCTTGCTTAGATTATGCCGAGGCCAGAGGTTCTCGAACGACTTCAGTCGGCCGAACAAGAGGCCGACGACATCGTCGCAGAGGCAGAAGATGACCGCGACGAGCGAATAGCCGAGGCCCGGGAACGCGCCGAGGAGATTCGCACCGACGCTGAACAGGAAGCGCGCGAGCTCAAAGAACGCCGGCTCGAGCAGGCGCGCGAAGAAATAGACGAGGAGTGCGAGCGCGTTCTCGAGGACGGCGAGCAAGAGCGGGAGGAACTCGCCGAGCGCGCCCGAGACCGGGTCGACGAAGTGACAGCCCACGTCGTCGAACTGTTCCAGGAGGACGTCCATGCTCAGACCTGAACGGATGAGCAAGGTCTCGGTGACCGGCTCACGGGGCGTCATGTCCCAGGTCATCGAGACGATTCACGGGCTGAACCTGGTTCATCTCTCGGACTACGACGGCTCCTGGGAGGGGTTCGACAACGGCGATCCGATCGAGGGCGCCGAGACCGCGTCCGAGAAGCTCGTCACCGTCCGGGCCCTCGAGAGCACGTTGGATCTCTCGGTCGAGGACGCCAACCCGGATTCGGGTTCGCTCGAGGACGGCTGGGAGGACCGACTCGAGTCCATCCGTACGCGAGTTAACGAACTCGACGACCGGCGAAGCGAGATCAACGACGAGCTTCGACAGGTCAACGAACGGATCGATCGCGTCGCGCCCTTCGCCGCGCTCGGGATCGACCTCGATCTGCTGTCGGGATACGACTCGATCGACGTCCTCGTCGGCGAGGGCTCCCTCGAGGAAGTCGAGGCGGCCGTCGAGGCGGCCGACGAGATCCGTGCCTACGAGACGTTCACCGGCGACGGCGTCGTCGCCATCGCCGCCGCGCCCGCCGAATCGGCCGGCGACAGTCCGATCGACGACGCGCTCGTCGGCGTCGAGTTCACCCGTCACGACGTCCCCGATACCGACCAGACTCCCGAGGCGTACGTCTCGGACCTCGAGTCCCAACGGGACGAACTCGAGTCCCAACTCGAGGAGATCGACGCCGAACTCGAGGAGATCAAACAGGCCGAGGGCGGATTCCTCCTGCGAGCCGAAGAGGAGCTATCGGTCGAGGTTCAACAGGCGGAAGCGCCCCTGCAGTTCGCGACGACCGAGCACGCGTTCGTCGCCGAAGGGTGGCTGCCGACCGACGAGTACGACCGACTCGTCTCCGGGTTGAACGACGTCGTCGGCGACAGCGTCGAGATCGAGGAACTCGTTCGAGCCGACTACAACGACGAAGGGTATCCGACCCGAACCGAGGCCGTCGAACACGGCGACAGCGAGGACTCGAGCGAAACGGTCACCAAAGAGGAAGAAGAGCGGGAAACTCGAGAGGCGGTCGCCGACGGCGGGTCGGCGACGGCGACCGGTGCAGTGACGATGGTGGACGAGCCGCCGGTCGTCCAGGACAACGTCGGTCCCGCGAAACCGTTCGAGTTCCTGCTTCGACTGATCGACCGGCCCAAGTACAGCGAACTCGATCCGACAATCGTCTTGCTGTTGACGTTCCCGGCGTTCTACGGGTTCATGCTCGGTGACCTCGGATACGGACTGTTGTACACCGGTGTCGGATACCTGCTGTACAGTCAGTTCGATCAGGACATCGTTCGGAGTCTCGGTGCGATCGGCATGTGGGCCGGTGGGTTCACGATGCTGTTCGGGATTCTGTACGGCGAGGTGTTCGGACTCCACGTCCTCGGCGAGGTCCTGTTTAGCGACGGCCCGCCGCTGCGCAAAGGGATCCAGCCCGCGTTCTCCCAGTTCAGCCAGGCGTGGCTGCTGGCGAGCGTCTTCATCGGACTGGGCCACCTTACCGTCGGGTACATCTTCGGCTTCATCAACGACCTCGAGCACGGCGTTGGCGAAGCCTACTTCGAGAACGGCTCGTGGGCGCTGCTCATGATCGGTCTCTGGATGTGGATCTTCAGCGTCCAGGGCGAGGGAGCCAAGCCCGCGTTCCTCTTCGAGACGTTCAGTAGCGAGGGGCCGATTCCGATCGGCTTCAGCGGCTTCCCGGTCATGGAAGTGTTCTCGCTGCCCGAAGCCGTCCCGGGACTTGGTGGTCTCGCAGTCGGCGTTCCACTATTGATCGCACTGTTTGGCTTCGTGACGATGGTCTACGGCGAGGTCAGACACTACGGTGCCCTCGGAATCATCATCGGCGGCCTCGAGAGCTTCAACGTCTTCGGTGACGTGCTCTCGTATCTCCGAATGGCGGCGGTCATCCTCGCGAAGGCGGGGATGGCGTTCGTCGTCAACATGCTGTTCTTCGGAGTCTACGTCGTCGAAACCGACTCCGGTGCCGAGTGGCACTTCGGGACCACCCACGCGCCTCAGCACATGCTCGAGCAGGGAACCTACCACGGATACGAAGTGAGCGAAGTCATGTTCAGTGGTCTGCTCCACGGGGGCATCCTGATGGCGATCATCGGCGTGTTCATCCTCGTCCTCGGTCACGTCGTCGTCTTGCTGCTGGGCATCACCAGCGCCGGCCTGCAGGGAATCCGTCTCGAGTACGTCGAGTTCTTCAACCGGTTCTACGATGGCGGCGGTCGCAAGTTCGAACCGTTCGGTCGAGAGCGACTCGACGACGACAACTGACTCGGCAGTCGTTTCGAGATCAGTTCGGGTTCGGTTTCATTTATTTTCGTCTTCGATACGATAGCTATAAACCCGCGAGAGAGCGTCTCGGACCCGCGTGTCAGGGATTAGCAGGCCAGATTTGGCGGTTTGGTTTGGGAAGTTTTAAGAAGACACTGCGGAGTAGTACTACCTGTCCGGTTGCAAAACCACGAGTAAATTACAATCATGATCGAAGCTCCACTCGAACTTGGACTCGCGCTGAACAGTTTCGCTGAGAACGCGGTTGTGTTGCAGGAACAGGCCGCTGGTGGTGGCGGCGGTCCGATGATCGAACGAGGTGCGGCGGCGGCTCTCGGTATCGGTCTCGCAGCTATCGGCGCAGGGTATGCAGAGCGAGCGATCGGCGCGTCGGTCGTCGGTGCACTCGCCGAGGACTCCATCTCGCCCGGTATCGGCATTCTCCTGACGGTCCTTCCCGAGACGCTCGTGATCTTCGCACTGGTCGCGCTCTTCGTCGGACCTTAAAGCGTCTCCCTTCGAACCTTCTTACAATGAGTTTGGACACAGTCGTTGAGGACATTCGAGAAGAGGCTCACGCGCGTGCGGAGGATATCCGCTCACAGGGCGAAACGCGCGCCGAAGAGATCGAGTCCGCCGCCCGTGACGATGCAGACGAGATCGTCGCCGACGCCGAAGACGAAGTCGAACGCGAGATCGAACAGTTGCGCGAACAGCGACTCTCCAGTGCGAAACTGGAGGCGAAACAAAAACGCCTGGAGGCACGCCGCGACGTGCTCACTGAGGTACGTGAGTCCGTCGAAGACGAACTCGCCTCGCTCGAGGGCGACACCCGCGAGGAACTCACTCGCGAGCTCCTCGAGGCCGCGACGGTCGAGTTCGACGACGGCGACGACGTCTCCGTCTACGGTCGCGACTCCGACGAGGAACTGATCGAATCGATCCTCGAGGAGTACGACGACTACGAGTACGCCGGCGAGTACGACTGTCTCGGCGGCGTCGTCGTCGAGAGCGAGGCGTCCCGGCTGCGAGTCAACAACACGTTCGACTCCGTGCTCGAGGACGTCTGGGAAGACAACCTCCAGGAGATCAGTAACAGACTCTTCGAGCAATGAGCACAGGTGCCTCGAATCCGGAGTACGTAAACGCCCGTGTTCGCTCGCGCCGAGCGGCGATGTTGTCCGACGAGGACTACCGCAAGCTGATCCGGATGGGGCCGAGCGAGATCGCGCGGTTCATGGAAGAGACGGAGTACGAAACCGAGATCAACGCCCTCGGAACCCGCTTCTCCGGCGTCGATCTGATCGAGTACGCGTTGAACCGAAACCTCGCGAAGCACTTCGACGATCTGCTCGAGTGGTCCGAAGGTGAACTGTACGATCGCATCGTTCGATACCTCCGGAAGTTCGACGTCTGGAACCTGAAGACGATCGTTCGCGGGATCTACACCGAGAGCGATCCCGAGGAGATCCAGACCGACCTCATTCGCGCCGGCGAGCTCGACGACGGCACGCTCGATCGACTTGTCGAAGTCGATTCGGTCGAAGACGTCGTCGAGATCCTCGAGGGAACGATTTTCGCCGAACAGCTCGAGGACGCCTACGAAGACTACGAGGAGAGCGGGGCGCTCGTTCCGATCGAGAACGCGCTCGATCGAGCGTTTTACGAGAACCTACTCGAGGACCTGGGTCGGCCCCGAGAGGGACCGCAGGCGAAGTACGTCGAGTTCCTCGAGGCGGAGATCGACTTCCGAAACGCGCGGAACGCGTTGCGTCTCGCGCGGAGCGGAGCGGATCTCGACCCTGCTGCGTACTTCATCGAAGGTGGCGTTCTGTTCGACGAATCCGACCTGAACCGGCTGATCGACGACTACGACACGCTCGTCGACCACATCGCGGATAACAAACGCTACGGCGACCGCCTGTCGGGGGCGCTGGATCAACTGCGCGACGCTGACAGCCTTATCCAGTTCGAGCACGCACTAGACGCCGCGTTGCTCGAGTACGCCGATACGCTCTCGAGCGTGTACCCGACCTCGATATCGCCGGTTCTGTCGTTCGTGCTCGCCAAAGAGCGCGAGGTCGATAACATCCGCGCTATCGCGCGCGGTCGCGAGGTCGGACTCGACGAGAACGAAATCGAAGAAGAGCTGGTGATCCTATGAGCCAGGAAATCGCAGTCGTCGGCAGCCCGGAGTTCACCACCGGCTTTCGCCTCGCTGGCGTCAGCCGATTCGAGAACGTTCCGGACGACGAGAAAGACGAGCAGTTAGACGACGCAGCGACGGCGGCCCTCGAAGACGACGGCGTCGGTATCGTCGTCATGCACGACGACGATCTCGAGTACCTGTCGCGAAACGTTAGACAGGAAGTCGAGACGAGCGTCGAGCCGGTCGTCGTCACGATCGGAAGCGGCACCGGTGGTGGCGGGCTGCGCGAACAGATCAAACGCGCGATCGGGATCGACCTGATGGACGAGGACGAAGACAGCTAAACTATGAGCCAGGCAGAACAAACTGAAACCGTCGACGAAGACGGTGTAATCGAAAGCGTGAGCGGTCCGGTCGTGACCGCCACGGACCTCGACGCCCGGATGAACGACGTCGTCTACGTCGGCGACGAAGGGCTGATGGGCGAGGTCATCGAGATCGAAGGGAACCTGACCACGATTCAGGTGTACGAAGAGACCTCCGGCGTCGGCCCGGGCGAACCCGTCGAGAACACGGGCGAGCCCCTCAGCGTCGACCTCGGGCCGGGGATGCTCGACTCCATCTACGACGGCGTCCAGCGCCCGCTCGACGTTCTCGAGGACAAGATGGGGACGGCGTTTCTCGACCGCGGGGTCGACGCCCCCGGTATCGACTTGGAGAAAGAGTGGGAGTTCGAGCCCGAAGTCGCGGAAGGCGACGTAGTCGAACCCGGCGACATCGTCGGTGTCGTCCCGGAGACGGTCACCATCGAGCACAAAGTGATGGTCCCGCCGGACTACGAGGGCGGGGAAGTCACAAGCGTCGAGAGCGGCGAGTTCTCCGTCGAGGAGACCGTCATCGAACTCGACAACGGCGAGGAGATCCAGATGCACCAGGAGTGGCCGGTCCGAGAGGCCCGCCCAGCCGGTGACAAGGAGACGCCGACCGAACCGCTCGTCACGGGCCAGCGCGTACAGGACGGCCTCTTCCCGCTCGCGAAAGGCGGGACGGCGGCAATTCCCGGCCCCTTCGGCTCCGGGAAGACCGTCACCCAGCAGCAACTCGCCAAGTGGTCCGACGCGGACATCGTCGTCTACATCGGCTGTGGCGAGCGCGGCAACGAGATGACCGAGGTCATCGAGGACTTCCCGGAACTGCCGGACCCACAGACCGGGAACCCGCTGATGGCTCGTACATGTCTCATCGCGAACACGTCGAACATGCCCGTCGCAGCGCGTGAATCCTGCATTTACACGGGAATTACGATCGCGGAGTACTACCGCGACATGGGCTACGACGTCGCGCTGATGGCCGACTCCACCTCGCGGTGGGCAGAGGCCATGCGGGAGATCTCGAGCCGACTCGAGGAGATGCCCGGCGAAGAGGGCTATCCCGCGTATCTCGCCGCCTCGCTCTCTGAGTTCTACGAGCGCGCCGGCAAGTTCCAGCTGATCAACGGCGACGAGGGATCAATTTCGGTCGTCGGTGCGGTCTCGCCGCCGGGCGGGGACTTCTCCGAGCCAGTCACCCAGAACACGCTCCGTATCGTCAAGACGTTCTGGGCGCTCGACGCCGACCTCGCGGAACGGCGGCACTTCCCGTCGATCGACTGGAACGAGTCGTACTCGCTGTACAAGGACCAGCTCGATCCGTGGTGGGAGGACAACATCGCGGGCGACTGGTCCGACGTGCGACAGTGGGCGGTCGACGTCCTCGACGAGGAAGACGAGCTGCAGGAGATCGTTCAGCTCGTCGGCAAGGACGCGCTGCCGGAAGACCAGCAGCTGACCCTCGAGATCGCACGCTACCTGCGCGAGGCGTGGCTGCAACAGAACGCGCTCCACGACGTCGACACCTACTGTGAGCCCGAGAAGACATATCGTATGCTCACGGCGATCAAGACGTTCAACGACGAGGCGTTCGAAGCGCTCGAGGCGGGCGTTCCCGTCGACGAGATCCAGAACGTCGACGCCGCGCCGCGGCTCAACCGCATGGGAACGGCCGAGGAGTGGAACGAATTCATCGACGAGATCGAAGACGACCTCAAAGAACAACTGCGAGCACTGTACTAACAATGAAAGAGTACCAGACTATCACGGAAATCAGCGGTCCGCTGGTGTTCGCCGAAGTCGACGAGCCGGTCGGATACGACGAGATCGTCGAGATCGAGACCGAAGACGGGCGGACCCTTCGCGGGCAGGTGCTGGAATCGAGCGAGGGTATCGTCTCGATCCAGGTCTTCGAGGGCACGGGCGGAATCGACCGCAACGCCTCCGTTCGCTTCCTGGGCGAGACGATGAAGATGCCCGTCACCGAGGATCTGCTCGGACGGGTGTTAGACGGCTCCGGCAACCCAATCGACGGCGGTCCGGAAATCGTCCCCGACGAACGACACGACATCGTCGGCGAAGCGATCAACCCGTACTCTCGAGAGTACCCCGAAGAGTTCATTCAGACCGGCGTCTCGGCCATCGACGGCATGAACACGCTGGTTCGCGGCCAGAAGCTGCCGATCTTCTCCGGCTCGGGACTGCCACACAACGAACTCGCGCTCCAGATCGCCCGACAGGCGACCGTCCCGGAAGAGGAAGAGGGCGAGGACGACGACGGCTCCGAGTTCGCGGTCATCTTCGGCGCGATGGGTATCACCGCCGAGGAGGCAAACGAGTTCATGGACGACTTCGAGCGCACGGGCGCGCTCGAGCGCTCGGTCGTCTTCATGAACCTCGCGGACGACCCCGCCGTCGAACGGCAGGTCACGCCGCGGCTGGTCCTGACGACCGCCGAGTACCTCGCCTTCGAGAAGGATTATCACGTGCTGGTTATCCTGACGGACATGACCAACTACTGTGAGGCGCTCCGAGAGATCGGCGCCGCACGCGAGGAGGTTCCGGGCCGACGTGGCTACCCCGGATACATGTACACCGACCTGGCCCAACTCTACGAGCGGGCGGGTCGGATCGAAGGCCGCGACGGATCGGTCACGCAGATTCCGATCCTCACGATGCCCGGTGACGACGACACCCACCCGATCCCCGACCTGACCGGCTACATTACGGAAGGTCAGATCATGATGGATCGGAACCTGAACAGTCAGGGTATCGAGCCGCCGGTCAACGTTCTCCCGAGCCTCTCGCGACTGATGGACGACGGTATCGGCGAAGGGCTCACTCGAGAGGACCACGGCGACGTTTCCGACCAGATGTACGCCGCATACGCGGAGGGTGAGGACCTGCGCGACCTCGTGAACATCGTCGGTCGCGAAGCACTGTCCGAACGGGACAACAAGTTCCTCGACTTCGCCGACCGCTTTGAGAAGGAGTTCGTCCAGCAGGGCTACGACACCAACCGCTCGATCGACGAGACGCTCGAGATCGGCTGGGACCTGCTGTCGATGTTGCCAAAAGACGCGCTCAACCGTATCGACGAGGACCTCATCGAAGAGCACTACCGCGAAGACGAGACCGAGGTCGTCCAGGCCGACTAATACACCTCAGTCTCTCGGATCGGATTGTTTTTCGTTATTAACTATCCCGCCGACCAGTGGATACGCTGTTGCTGGTAGTTGCACGCAGTTTTATTTCCCGTTCCAATATACGTTATAGTGTATACGAGAATGTTCTAAATTAGATACTGTGGAAAAATTATATATGACCCCAGGCATATTGTTCTTATATGTCCGATAGAAATGAAATGAATCGGCGAAACATACTCAAAGGCGCAACTGTTGCAGGAATCGGTTCGCTCTGTCTCAGTGGATCAGCTACCGCGAATAACAACAAGTCAAATGAACTCACGGGAGAAACCGATTTCAGTGCCGAAAATTACGTTGAATCGGACGGATATATTTACCGACGCGTGGATACGGCAGAGGCAAAGATGCTGTTACGGTTTGATTTAGAAAAAGGTGAAGCAGTATTTGCCAAAATGGGATCTACTAACACTACAGCCGATGAGAGTAGATCTGTGTCAACGGTGCGTTCATCAGAAGATGAAGAGCTAAGAGATCAAACTCGTTCTATGACTGCCGCTGAGAACGTGACTATCCAATCTACGGATAGTTATTTGAACCCTGTGAAGCCGGAAGAGATAGTTGAAGCCACAAAAGGGATTCAGCTTCAGTCAAGTGGTGTGATATTTGAACAGGTAGATGTAGAAACAGAATACATAGGTGACTGTGGTACAGTCGGCTATGATGAGCACAATTATTATCACGTTGCAATGGAATTAGGTGATTACGAGTTTGATGACTTGGATACACTTGGGATGGGGGCCGTTTGTGATGCACTTTTCATTCTAGTCGGGAAGAAAAGTAAGACTATTAAGAAATTATTGAAGAAAATATCAGATACACCGCTTATCAGAATTCTTCCCGACGGTATCTGTGCACTTATATTCGAGGATATTTTAGATGGTATTTTCTCCGGAGGAGATGGCACATTTGCAGTTTGGGATCGAGAAAGCGGTGGTTTAATCAGTACGCCAGAACTCGCAGTTGGAGGATCAAGCGAATACGATCCCGAGCCGAGCGACCTACGTGATGGAGGACCGGAAGAAACGTACACCGGTGTCCATACTGAAGCCTTGCTGTAGGATATACACGGACTCAGCTAGTATAATCCAAAAACTCAATATATAGTTGTATTCGATATTATATGATAGTTATGAATGATGCTACCGCTGCGTTTCTTGTTGGAGCCGGCTGGACAGTCATAGTGTTTGTATACGGAGAGGTTTCGAACACGGGGATGATCCCTCGTTATGAGGGGACGATCCAGTCGGCAATTCGGAGCAGTTTCAACATCGCATTCGTTGGTGGTGGAACAGGAGTAGTGATATACGTAGTAGAGCACCATCTCTCGGCTATATCATACGGTCTCGCCGGAATTGTAGTTGCTTCCGTCATAGTCTTAATCGCTGCCAAATTTCGGTAAGAGTATTAACTTGACCACTGCGGATTGGGCCTCAAGTCTTTGACCTCCATCTGGCTTGGGATATTCAAGTCAATCAATCGTCTAACGGAGAGTCACTACAAGTCCTGCTTTCGGTATTGAGGCCGTCTGTCAGCATGCTCTCGAGTGTCGCCAATCGACTCCGAATATGAGTCATGCTCTGTCAGTCCACCGCGTTCTTCGGCGGGGCGTTCGGTCGTTCGTCGGTCAGTAATTGGGGAAACTGCCGTCCCCTTACTCCCTAGAGGGCAAACGGGAACGAGAAAGAGCACCGAGACATCGATTTCCCGCGTGTCTAGCGGACACCGCGAGGCGGGTAGCCGCGCACGACTCCGACGGAACCGGTTCTCGTATCGGGGGCGTTCGATAGCGGTCACCCCCCAGCCGTCGTCACTGATTGTCGAACTGTCACTGCGTGCAACTGATGGAAACTATGGTATGGGCCGTTAACGAAGCATGGTTTGTATGCACAAACCACTACTCGTGCCGGAGTTCCTCGACCGGGCGCGGACGCACTACGGCGACGAGGAGGCGGTCGTCGCGACGACGGGGGAGCGGTTCACGTACGACGAACTCGGCGATCGGGCCGACCGGTTCGCGGCGGCGCTTCAGGAGCGCGGCATCGAGAAGGGTGATCGGGTGGCCGTGCTCGACCCGAACACGCACTATCACCTCGAGGCGGCCTACGGGATCATGCAAGCGGGCGCGATCCACACGCCGTTGAATTACCGACTCACGCCGAACGATTTCGAGTATATCCTCTCGGATGCGGGCGTCGACGCGATCTACGCCGACTACGAGTACGCAGGCGGGATCGAGGCGGTGCGCGACGTGGTGCCGACGGAGACGTTCATCACGAACGACGCCGCCGCCGTCGAGGGGGACTGGGAGGGCTTCGACCAAGTGCTCGAGGAGGCGGGCACCGAATACGATCGGCCGGAGATGGCCGAAGACGAGATAATCACGATCAATTACACCTCGGGGACAACGGGCGATCCGAAGGGGGTCTGCCGGACCCATCGCTGCGAGACGATCCACGCCTATCTGCTGGTGGCCCATCAGGAGATCACCGACGACGACGTCTACCTGTGGACCCTGCCGATGTTTCACGCCAACGGCTGGGGTCACATCTTCGCCGTGACCGGCATCGGCGCGAAACACGTCTGTACGCGAGGCGTCGACGCCGGTGGCATCTTCGAGGCGGTTCGCGACGAAAACGTCTCGTACATGTGCGGCGCACCGACCGTGTTGAACATGCTGGTCGACTACTACGGCGAGTACGAACCGGAGACGACCGGCGACGCGCCGGTGCGACTCGCGACCGCGGGGAGCGCACCGCCCGAGGCCACGATCCGGACCGTCGAGGAGGAGTTCGGCTGGTACTTGAAACACGTCTACGGGGCGACCGAGACGGGCCCGCTTATCACCACCTCCGACGCGCGTCGGCACTTCGAGGCCGACAGCGACGACCGGTTCCGAATCAAGAAACGCCAGGGTCTGGCCTACCTCGGCACCGAGATCCGGGTCGTCGACGAGGACGGGGAAGACGTTCCCCGGGACGACGAGACGCTCGGCGAGGTCGTCGTCCGGGGTAACCAGATCATGGAGAAGTACTGGAACAAGCCCGAGGCGACCGAGGAGGCCTTCTCCGATCGAATCGAGGGCTACTATCACACGGGCGATCTCGCGACTATCGACGAGCACGGCATGATCGCGATTCGCGATCGGAAGAAAGACATCATCATTTCCGGCGGCGAGAACATCTCGAGCATCGAACTCGAGGACGCGCTGTTCGATCACCCCCAGGTGTCGGACGTGGCGGTGATCCCGGCACCGAGCGAGGAGTGGGGCGAGACGCCAAAGGCGTTCGTGGTTCCCGAGAGCGGCGACCCCGACGAGCCGGGGGTCACGACGGAGGAACTACTCGAGTTCACGAAAGAGAATTTGGCCGGCTACAAGGCGGTTCGGCGGACGGAGTTCGTCGAGCAACTGCCGACGACGGCGACCGGGAAGGTCCAGAAGTACGAACTCCGTCAAGAAGAGTGGGCGGACCAGGATCGAATGGTTGGACAGGGGTAGCTATCGCCACCGGTCGTCGCCGTCGGAGTCATCCGCGGGTCGTCCCCACGGGTCGTCGTCTTCGGCCCGGTCCCACCCGGACTCGGCATCGTGTTCGTCGCGCTTTCCCCCGTCGTCGGGTCGACTACCAGTTTGGTTCGAGGACGCCTGTCCGTAGCGTTGGCCGCCTTGCTCTCGAGCGCGTCGTTCTGCCTCGCTTCGATCGACGACCGTCGGGTCCGACGTTTCGCTGTCGATCCCGACCCAGAGTGCGATCGCGATGGCGACGCCGACGAGCACAAACGCGCCGAAGACGAGTACACCGAGCATCGGTACTGTCTTTCTCGCGGTGTGAGCACAAATGTTTTGTTACATTACACGAAAGAGAGAATATGAAAGACGATCAGGGCTGTCCGAAGTGCGATCACACGGAGACGGAAATCGACGAGATATCCACGACGGGCACGGGCTTATCGAAGTTCTTCGACATACAGAACCGGAAGTTCATGGTCATCAGCTGTACCAACTGCGGCTATTCCGAACTGTACAGGGGCCAGTCGTCTGGCGATATGGTCGACCTGTTTCTGGGCTGATCGGGCCTCGAGCGAACGCCTAGCCGTCGATGTCGCTTGCGATATCGGAGAGGCTGGACTTTGGCGGCTCCGAGGCGTCGTAAAACGTCGTCTCGCCGGGTCCGCGAATCCCGTAGGCGAATTCGGGTTCGATGACGTCGATCAGCACCGACCCCCCGTCTCGTCTGGTGTGCTCGTCGCACCACTCGGGCAAGACGTCGGTTCCGGCCCGCGGGTCGCGGGCACCGTCTGCCGTCTCGTAGACGCCTTCGATCGTGAGTTCGTCGCCGGTAAGCGCCCGCTCGACTCGAGCGAACCGCTCCGTTCCCTCGAGCGTGATCCGGACGAGTTCGTCGACCGCGAAGGCGTCGCGTTCCTCGCCGGGAATCTCCAGTCTGACTCCCGTCGTCGTCTCGGAAAGCGTCGCTCTGACGGTTCGAATCGACGGGTGGTCACTCGAAAGTCGATCTGCCATAACTGAGTTGCTGTCGTTACTCGTCCTCGGCGAGCAGCTCATCGACGTCGGTTTCGCCGGATTCGACGATCGTCGCGTTGATCTGTGCGACGGCGTCGGAAACCTCGCGGCCGCGGACTGTGATACGGCGTCGCTCGCCGTCCCGTTCTGGATGGTAGCCGGTCTGCTTTTCTTCCATCAGCACTTCCTGCAGTTCTGAGCCCGCGACGGTCTCGTTGAGCGGTCGACCCGCGTCGTCCGAGCCGCCGGTG
This sequence comes from Halostagnicola kamekurae, assembly GCF_900116205.1. Lineage (NCBI taxonomy): Archaea > Methanobacteriati > Methanobacteriota > Halobacteria > Halobacteriales > Natrialbaceae > Halostagnicola > Halostagnicola kamekurae. The sequence goes on from NZ_FOZS01000001.1 coordinate 715,850, forward strand.
ATCTCGAGGGTGTAGCCGTCTAGGCCGACGGCGGAGCCGTCGACTTCGTCCCCGATCGATTTGCCGAGGAATCGATTCGCGTCCTGTCCGTCCGCCTCGAGTTGGTGTGCGAGCCCGGAGTCCGGGTCGCCGACAACGACAGTGAAACTTGCCATGCCCGAGGGAAAACGGTCTGCAGTCAAAAATACGTCGAATCCAGACCGGGTGGGTTCGGTCCGATCGCGGACACGACCGCCGTGGCTCCGTTCGCGATCGATCGTTCCCCGTCACCTCCTCTCGCACCGTCCGGTCGATGCACGGGTGCATTCAAGTTCGTCGCGCTCCTCATCGCGTTCGTGGCCATCGAACCGGAATCGCTCGAGCGGCGATTGCGCGAGGCGTTCGGCGGGCCCGCCGGGGCAGCCAGGGTAGTCACCCGTCAGGCCGTCGACCTCGACGATTCCGGTCGGTACAGCGCCGATCTGGCCTGCGAGCTGACGAACGACGTGGTCGTCGACGAGCTCTCGGACGCGCCCGACGGAACCGCGCCAGCGCGCTGGAACTGGTGGATTGGCTCGCTAGAGGTCGCGTTCGGCGGCTACGAGCGGTTCGAAATAAGCCGTTACCGGCGGTAACGAGGACACGGTTCGACGGAAGCGAAACCTCTTTGAACGGATCTGACTAACTAGTCAGTTAGTGACCGATCCGGACGTTCGCGAAGCGATCATGACCGCGACCTACGAGGCGTTGTGTACCCACGGGTACACCGACCTGACCGCACAGGACATCGCTGATCGAACCGACAAGAGCAAATCGCTCCTGTTCTACCACTACGACTCCAAGGAGGACCTCGTCGCCGACTTCATCGACTATCTCTTAGAGCGCCACGACGAGCACGTCGAGGCGGCCGCGGGCGAGCCGCCGGTCGAGCGGCTGGCGACGTTCCTCGATCTGTTCCTGTACGGCCCCGACGACACCGATCAGACGTCGTTTCACACCGCGATGCTCGAGTTGCGGGCCCAGGCACCGTACAACGACACCTACCGCGAGCAGTTCCAAAAGAGCGATCGACGACTGCAGGCCACGCTCGAGACCATCCTCGAAGACGGCATCGAGTCCGGCGCGTTCGTCGACCACGATTTCGAAGCCGTCGCGACGCTGTTGGTTACGCTCGTCAACGGCGCGCGCATCCGAGAGATAACCTTCGAGGACGATGACTACCTCGAGACCCTCAAAGCGACGGCGGTCGACAGGGTGATCGACGATATTCTCGCCGACGGCGTCGAACTCCCGACGGACCCACGCACTGACGGCCCGTTCGAACCCAACGAGAAACTGGGGTCGAGAGCCGATTCGAGAGCAGAAACTACAAACGGGTTGGACGACGAACATGACAGTAGCTCGCATGACGACGAATCCGCGAGTTCGGACGATTCCGCCGACGACCACGATGAAGGTACCCAGTGACCGGTTCCGGCGCCGTCTCGAACGCCAATCCTGTCGGCCAGTCGGCCGGTCGGGGTCCGTCACTGCGGGTGCACGGCGGATAGACGGGATTCGACGACGTCCGCCGGTGATCGACCATGACTGAACGCACCTCCACGCCCGCCCGAGAAACGATCGCAGACCGACTCGATCGAACGCTCCCCGCGCTCTCCCCGGAGGTTCGATCGATCGCGTTCGACGCGCTCGAACCCGTCGATCGGTCGTTTCCGGTCGCTCTCTGTCGAGCGAGCGCCGGGGCGGTCTCGAGCGACGGGCCGAGCGCGCGAACGCTCGAGTCGATCGCGCTCGTCGTCGAACCGCTTCAGGGCTACGTTCGACTCCGAAACGACCTGCTCGCGGCGGACCGGTACGAGAGCGCGGCCGAGCGTGACGCGGCTATCCTCGCGGGCGATTACCTCCACGCCTTCGCCCACGCCTCGATCGGCGACGCCTCGCCGGCCGACGGCGGTCGGCTCGAACTGTTCCGCGTGCTCACGGACGCCTCGAACGCCCTGGCGAGTGCCTACGCGACGTCCGAGGGCGATTCGGGATCGGACACGACGCCGGTGTCGGACCCATCGCGGACCAGCCGGCCGGACCGGCCGGCCGGCGACGCGCCGACCGCGATACTCGCGGGTGCCGCCGCCGAACTCGGGGCGGCGGCGGCCGGCGCGACCGAAACCGTCCGCGAATCCGCTCGCGCTTACGGCGCGTCGCTCTCGCGGGCCCTCTCGATCGCCGAACGCGGATCGGTCGACACACGGGACGAATCACCCCGGTGGGTCGCGACTCGCGTCCTCTCGGCGCGATCGTTCGACGATGACACGGACGAACCGCCGCTGTCGGCGAGCGAGTGCGCGCTCGACGGACCGGTCGGCAACCGCGACGGCTCGCTGGAGGCGGGTGATCGATCGGCCGTCCTCGAGGACGAACTCGAGTCCGCCCGAAGCGCCCTCGAGACCATCGAGACGGTCGATCCGATCGATCGAGGTCCCGCGACGGCCGACGGTGAGGATTCGCCCGCTGTTGACGACCCCGCTCGATCGGCCCAGGGTTCGTCGGATCGCCATTCCGACGACATCCACCAGTCCGAACTCGCTCCCCGAACACGGCTCGAGCGAGCCGCGCACCTCCCGTTCCAGGGCTTGCTCGCCGCCGATGAGTGACGCCGCTCGTCCGTACTGGCCGGCGTACGTCTTGTCGGTGCTCGTCGCGGGCGCAGGACACTGGTATCTCGGGAAGTGGCGCCGCGGCTTCGCCTGGTTCGGTCTGTACGCGCTTGCACTCGCCTTCCTGAGCGCCCGAACCGTCGTCGGTGCCTTCGACCCGAGCGATCCGTTCGTCGTGACGGCGCTGCAACTCGAGTCGGTCGCCTACGCCGACGTGGCCGTTCCGCTCGCGGTTTTGCTCGTCTGTCTGCTCGATCTCTATCTCATCGGCGTCGCTACCGACGGGGGCGAACCGATGGACGAAAACCCCTCGAACCGGTAGGACCGTCAGATGGAACTCGAGTTTCGCGGCGGTGCCGGCGAAGTCGGTCGAAGGTGCTCGTGATCGACGGGACGCTGGTGGTCGGTTTCGGCATGGATTCGGGGAACCCGCCGTCGTTTCCCGTCGGCGATGTCGACCCGGAAGCGATCGTCGTGAGCCACGGCCACCTCGATCACGTCGGGTCGCTTGCCTCGTTGCTGGCGGGCGATACGCGACCAGAGATCAACTGGACGCCGCCGACCCGGGATCTCGGATGGTGCTCGCTCGAGACACGCTGAAACTCCACGGCGTCTCGAACGGGCCGACTCGGCGCGGCGGGAGCTATGACTGTCCGTTCACCGAGGCCGAGCTCGCGCAGGTGAGTCAGGTGTCCGAAACCCACGACTACCGCGAGACCTTCGAGGTCGCCGGCTACGAGGTCACGTATGCCTAACAACGTTGGCTGACGCTGTGAGGTGGACGAAGGTGGTCATTCTGAATGATCGTCATGAGATAGTCCCAGGGTATTCCCTACGGCGAGAGGAATAAACGTGAAAACGTCACGGCAGATCAATCGTCCCGGTATCACCGTTAATATGGATGGTAGTGCCGAACGCCTCTGAGCGCTCAGCAAGCGTTTGGAGAATCTCATGGGCTTTTTCGCCGGTTGCAAGCGCCGGTGTACCGCGCTGCGGAGTAGGCGCGCGTGGTTGGAGGGTGCATGGATAGAGAGTCACGTTAGCGAGCGTCCCATCTGCCGAAAATTCACACTGTGGGACGACAGATATCCAGTTGTCCGTATCATGTGTGACGGTTGAATCTGTCTCTGGTGAGGCAACCTCTCCGCGTACGTCAGGCACAGTCGATTCCACAGTTTGGTTGATAGACTCGGGGATCCGACGGATGGCATCTTCGTGGAAGAAGAAGTTTCCGAGCGAATAGAAAATCGGTCGTCGCTGATGAACTTCGATCCCACGGAGAGTGTGCGGACCGGTTATGACGACTACATCAACGCCTGCTTCTACACATTCATGGGCGAACTGCTGAAGGAACAGGGGTGTCTCACTCGTATTTCGATTCCCGTTTCTGGCCTGATGAGCGTGCAAACCCATTATCACCCAGTCATAGCATCCGCGTCGCTGACCCGGGCGAGGAGCGCTTCACGGTCACGCTCGTGAATAGAATGATAAATTCCAGGCGACTGCTGCTCTGTGGCGGGGGCACATCGCATCTGCATGAAGTAGTACGCGTCATCGGTCTGCCAATCAGGATTTGTCCGCCGGAGCCACTCCCCTTTAACTTGGTCAATCCCGGTCTGGGAGGCGATCATCCGAAGCTGATCGAGATGTTCAGGCATCATACGGTATGTCCACTCTACGTGAAGCGGATTGACACCGCATGTGCCATCGAACGTAGGCGTTGAGACACCCGCTTCTCCCCCAGGTGGGATACTCGTTGTAGCATTGAGGAGGCCGACACGGCCTGCTTCAGTGTCCAAATACGCTGGATCTCGCGCCTCGGTCAAGTTCCGTCCGATACCTGCGAACGTGAGATCGCGCGTACGCATCGCAGAGAGGGTGGTTCGAAGTCCAGTGGTCCCGAAGTCGAGAGCGTGATTAGAGGCGGCTGTGAAGAGATTTAGTCCCATGTCGGTCAGTTCGCCAAGAATACTGGGGGTGGTTCCCATGATTGTGCCTGGGAATGGGGCGAGGTACTGGTACTGGTCGGTCACCTGCCGCAGAGAGGCGTGTTGATTATCTGTGGTTACCAAGACAGGCTCGACCTGAGTTACCGCCGCATCCGTCTCACGGAGAACGTCAAGAAGCGCGGCAAACTCCTCCGTTTCGTCTTCCAGTTCTGATATAGACTGTGCGAGGATTGCGTCCCCTGTAGCAGCAACGGTAAACGGATCAGACGCCATAGCTAAAATTCAGATGCCTTCCACTTTGTCCTGATGAACCTGCCGTCCCTTCGTAATAACTCCCTCCCCGCTTATTATGTCAGCTTCGTAGGGGCACCGATTCAGTTTAGAAGAGCTCCGCCTCTCAGGCCAATCCGTCAACGTTGGACGACGTTCTCGGTCGGCGTAGAAAAGACTAATCGCCGAATGCTGGATTCCCCGCGAACCTGTGCCGGACGCATTTGACACTCTCGTCACTCCGTTTCGGTATGGCTTTGAATCACGGCTGCCTCTGCTTTCCGCACCAGTTCCCCGGCGGTACTCGTCGAGCAGTTTAGTACACCTGCGATATCAGCAACCGTTCCCTCCCGAGGTACTTCGTAATAGCCGACCGAGACCGCGGCCTCCAGTGCCGCCTCTTGCCGGTCAGTGAGGTGTGAAGGCGAGTTCTTCCGCTCGAAGTCGTGGACCTGTTCGATGGTGAGTTCACCGAGTTCGGAGAGCTTTTCGTAGAACGTACTGAGTGCCGCCGTTTCACCGACCGCTTCGAACTGTACCTCACCCGTCTCGAGAAAGACGACTGGCGGGAGGAAAATCACGTTTGAACCTTCGATTGTATCCAGCAGTGCCGAAGCGAACTCGTAGTCGGACTGCCGTAGAAACGCGTACGTCCCATCATTATCCACGACGAAGTTACTAACGAGAAGCGAGTCGATATGGGCGATGGCTTTCTCAGTCGCTTCTCGATCCCCGTCACACCAGAACAACGTCGTCGCGTCTTCGGTCGGACTCCACATCAGCAGCTCGGCCCGTGAAATCGATGTCCGCTCCATGATCTGCTGGTGAAGTGGGTGAATGAATCGCTTCGGATAGGTGGCCGAGAACTGGATTCGTTTCATGCCGCCGTTGAACGGCGTTCGACTGAGCCACATATCAATCAGTATGGTCTCGACCGAGCAGCTCCAAACCCAGTGCAATGATATGGAGGGATCTGGTCGTCATACTATCTAACGTAATTCACGTTTGAGAAACCATTCGAACAGCGGTGTCCGTTTCGTCAGACCGTTCCGTGCCCGACGAAGGACGGGTGATTTGAGGAGTGTGAACGTGGACTCAACTCGGGCAGTTCGGTGGACGCGTTTTGCATCGGGGCGGCGGCGCTGTTCGAACCGACTGAAAGCTTTCCGAGACGACGATCGGTCCGTCGTCAGCAGTTCTTGGGCTAGCACACGGGCGTCCTGTAGCGCGAGCGACGCGCCCATGCCTGAGATCGGGTGAACCGCGTGCGCAGCATCGCCGATTAATACGATACGATCTGTATGCCAGCTCTCACAGGAAACCTCTCGGACGCGGTCGAAGAACGGCTCGTCGTCCGTTCCGTCGAGGAGCGCCGGGAGTTTCCAACCAATGGCTTCTGCATGATCGCGGAGCGTCTCGCGGGCCGGCCCGGCTACCGGTGTGTCGTGGCGTGCGGCAAGATTGAATCCGACGCGGTCGCCGACGCGTGCCACGAATCCTTCACTTCCGGGACCCCAAACGCTGACCATGTCCGGGCCGATCTTGATGTCTTGATGAGCCCAGAGTGACCAGATGTACGTATCGCGTTCGCGTACCGTCCAGTCGGTAAAGCACTGCTCACGGACGGTGGAATGTACGCCGTCCGCACCGACGACAACATCGAACGTCTCCGTCGAACCGTCGTCGAATGTGACTTCAACGCCGCCGCGGGTCTCGTTGATTCGGACTGGTTCTGTGTCCATTCGGAGCCATGCTTCAGGAATATGATTATGGAGGGTCGCGTGCAGGTCGGCACGGTGAACCGCCAAGAGAAGCGATTGTCCTCGCGGGATCGACATCCGTGTGAGAACTTTCTCATCGCTCGCATGCACGGCAACCGCTCGCGGGTCAGTCGCGACCTCACGGACGGACGACAGAAGGTCGAGGTCCGCGAGTACAGCTTGGCCATCAGCCCAGAGGCCGATACCGTATCCACTCCTATCCCATTCGGCGCGCTGTTCGACTATCGTCGGTTCGTAGTCGAAACGGGCGAGGTAGTTTGCCACCGCGAGGCCAGCCAGACCTCCACCGACGATCAGCACGTCGGCGTCCATAGCTGTCGAACCGCCGTGTTGGGAGTCAGTCATCGATACCCTCCATCACGTGGGGAGTACTCCGAAGCAGCGTCTGAAGGTGGTCTGCATCGTCGAGAACGTGCAGTTCGGCGCTCGGTATCTCCCCTTCTAGGCGACGAGCCCCGGCAATCGGTACGTTCGTATCGTTACTCCCGTGCCACAACCGTACTTCTACGTCGATCTCGTCGAAGTCGACACCCCAGTCAGTTGCTGTATCGCGGAACTCAATCACTGCGCCATTGCGAGAATGGGCGAACGCCTCGACGAAGTCCTCCTTCACGATCTCTGCCGCAGCGTTGGCTACCGCGTCGTCATTTGCAGTATATTGCCCGACGACGAACGACGGATCCAAGCGTTCCGCCAGCCACATCTGTCCACGGAAGAGTCCTCGGAGGACGGATGGTGTCGTGGTCGCCAAACTCGCCAGGAGTCGTTGTATCGCAGGGGATTCATCGCTGGCGGTCGGGGGCGTCGCCCCGGCAATAATATCGATTTGGTTAATTCTCTCGGCTTGCGTTGCTGCTATTGATAGCGCGTATGGACTGCCACCAGAGAATGCGATGAGACCCGCAGTTTGCACGTCTGCGTCGTCCAGAACTGGCGTAACGAACTCAGCGGCATCACGCACTGAGCGATTCGGCCACGGTGAGGAGCGGCCGTATCCTGGTCTATCGGGCGCGAGTACTCGAACGCCGTTCTCCTGCGCTTCTGCCTCAAAAAGCGCCCCTAGCTGACGAGACCCGGGCGTTCCGTGGAGAAATACCACTGGAACTCCATCTGGACATCCGTATTCAGTATACGTGATCTGGCGGTCACTATCTACTGGAACGACGTTCATTTGTTGTTGGTCCAAGCTTGGTCTACGTTGAGAGCGGGTGGATGATGTCATTATCTGTAATTATTCGACCAAGTGTCGAGGGACTGGTGCCGGATCAATACGGTGGTATTTACGCACGCCGCAATCAATCAGCGGAAGCCTCGGCTATCTTATCGGCCGTTTCTCAGAATTTTCACCATGTTGCGGGCGGTAGTACGCCGTGAGAACAATCGCGGCCAGACGTCTGACACCGTGGTGGTTACGGCTATGTCTGCTGACCACTACGTGAATCTATTTGGCACAACCGCCGTAATCTATAATGGTGTTTTCGACAAGTCCAGGCAGCTAAGCTGTGACCTCGTCACCTAGTTCTGGTGCCGATGCCGCATATCCAATCTCAGAGAGTTCCTCAGCAAACGCATCACAGCGGTCGCCATGATTTACAAGAACCCGACTATCTTTATACTCACTGAGTAAGTTCAACAGTCCGTCACGGTCTGCATGTGCAGAGAAGTCGTACCATTCAGCCTGCGCGCTGACGGGCATGACGCGACCGTCGATCTCAGCTCGGCCAGATTCTAAAAGTTCGCGCCCCGGTGTCCCCTCGACCTGATAGCCCGTGAGCGCGATCTTGTTCGTTGGACTTGACCGAATCTCTGGAATGTACGTCATGGCCGGTCCTCCAGATAGCATACCGCTGGTCGTAACGATAACCGTATTCTGAGCAGCAATTCGTTTCCGCTGACCATCTCGGCCGGTGACGAAGCGAGCGTTCGACTTCGCTCGGCGGAGTGCCTCATCGTCTCGGACGAACTCTGGGTGGCGTCGGAGCATCTGAGTCACTTGTTTTCCCATACCGTCGACGTAACAGTCGATGTCACGGGCTTCACAGACAAGTAGCATCTCCTGTGTCCGTCCGATGGCAAATGCCGGCACGACGGCGGTACCGCCCTCCCAGAGCGTCGTTTCGATACTCTCGGCGAACTGATCCTCGATGCGCTGTCGACGCTCATGCTCGACGTCAGAGTATGTGCTTTCACAGATGACGACGTCAGCGTCGGGGCGGGCAGTCGATGCCGAGACCAATCGCTGATCTTCTGTATGGAAGTCCGCCGTGTAGAAGAGCCTCGTTTCGCCATCGTCTACGAGGACGTGAGCACTCCCCGGGATATGACCTGCGTTGAAGAACGTGATCTCGTGGCCAGCCGCCTCAAAGCTCTCTCGGTAGCTGTGCGTCTTGGAGACCTGAGTAACTCGCCGCACCTCTTCTTCCGTAAATGGACAGTCGTAGGTACCGCCGTGGAGTTTGAGCGTGTCGCGGGCAAGCGTCAGTGCTAATTCTCGTGTCGGTGGTGTCCAGTGGATCGGTGGGCGACGGTCGCCGGAGAGGAGCGATGGAATTGCGCCAACGTGATCGAGGTGACCATGACTGACTACAACAGCATCGGGGTCGGGCGTATCCACCGGAAACTGTGGCGGGTTCCCGGTCAACATCCCGTAGTCAAGAAGAAGGCGGTCGTTCACGAGGATGGCGCTCCGACCGACCTCGTGAACTCCACCGAGAAACCGGATTTTCATTACCCTCTGTTAGCAGCCCGCGATGTTTGTCCTCGTCGATTCCTTCTTGATATCCGGTCGGTCGATGGGTAATCACACTCTCTGACACATACCATATCCTTTCGGACTGCTTTCGTTTCTCGAGTCCTACCGCGAGACGGAGGTTCTCGCGGTTCACGGCGACCGGTGTGGGGCGTTCGCGGCCGAGTTAGCCGACGACGGGTTCGACGCGAGTGCGCCGGCGATTGGCGAGACGTGGACGAGTACAGCCTGACGACTCGTTTCGGTGGTCGGCTCGTCGAACGAGAGCCCACTCGAACGATACTCGAGTCTCCGTTCGTTTCGGCGGCACATGTCGCCGGTTTCGCGGGCTCAAAAGCCAAACGCTTAGTCGCTTTGCTCGTTTGACCCAACCAATGAACGATTCCGACTCCTCCGCGGAGGCGGGGGCAACACGGGAGGCGGAGACGACCCAGGAGCGGGATACGGGACCGCCCGACGAGGTGGATGCGGTCCGTGATGCGGTCGAGCGGTCCAGAAGCGGGGCGCCGGCGGTCGGTGCAGTCGTTCGGGATCGGTTTTCCTCCGACGAAGTGTTCCAGCGGATCGTGGCCGCCGCCGACGAGGAGATCACCTCCGGAAGTCGCGAACTGCTGTTTAGCAGCATCGCCGCCGGGCTGGCGATCTCGATCACGGTGTTGCTCTACTCGTCGCTGCGCGGTGCGACCGACGGACACCCGATACTGAGCGCGCTGCTGTACCCGCTCGGGTTCATCTACATCATCATCGGCGGCTACCAGCTTTACACCGAGAACACCCTCCCGCCCGTCGCGCTCACCATCGAGCGACTGGCCAGCGTCCCGGCGTTGCTTCGCCACTGGCTGATCGTCATCATCGGTAACTTCATCGGGGGAACGATCGGCGCGGCGGTCCTCGCGTGGGGCGGCGTCTTCTCGGACGACGCGGCTGACGCGGCGGTCTACCTCGGCACCCACGGCGCGGAGACGCCGTGGTTCGACCTCTTCTTCAAGGCCGCCTTCGCCGGGCTCATCGTCGCCGGCGTCGTCTGGGTCGCATTCGCCTCACGCGATACGATTTCCCGGCTCGTCGTCGTCTACCTCGCGTTTCTTGCGATCCCGCTGGGGAACCTCTTTCACGTGGTCACCTCCTTCACCGAAATGGCCTACGTCGTCTTCGTCGGCGAACTCGAGTTGCTCCCGGGATTGACGGGATTCGTCCTCCCGGTGTTGCTCGGCAACACCATCGGCGGCGTCGTGCTCGTCACCATCGTCAATTACTATCAGACCAGCGAGGAGCGCCTCGAGTCCGCCCGCTTCGGCGGGGCGGATTCGCGCCTCACCCCGACCGAGTGGCTGTTGGGCGGGATCGCCGGTCGCTCGTTCGTGCCCCTGATCGACACCGTCGAGGAGACCGCGGCGGACCCCGATACGTTCCGCATTCTCGTTCCGATCGCCAACCCGCGGACCGAGTCGGCGCTCGTCAACTTCGCGAGCACGCTCGCCAGCCAGAAGGAGTCGGCGGTCGTCCACGTCGTCCACATCGTCCAGCTTCCCGACCAGACGATCGCCGGCTACAGCATGGACCAGCGCCAGCAGATCATCGACGAGTCCGACAGCCAACTCGAGGGGATCCGCGAGACGGTCGAGAGCTACAATGTCGGCGTCGAGACGTCGACGGTTGTTACCTACCGTTCGTTCGAGGAGATCTTCAGGACCGCAGAGCGAAAGCACACCGACCTCGTCGTGATGAACTGGGAGGTCGACGACCTGTGGGACGCCGCCCGCGCCGAACGGCCGCTCGGCGAACTGACCCAGCAGCTTCCCTGTGACTTCCTGGTCCTCAGAGAGCGGGACTTGGACGCCTCGAGAATCGTGCTTCCGACCGCCGGCGGTCCGGACTCCGATCTGAGCGCCGAGGTCGTCAAACTACTCCGATCGGGGACCGGTTCGGAGATAACGCTGTTGCACATCGTCGACGGGCCGGACGAGCGCGAGGCAGGCGAGAAGTTCTTACGGGAGTGGGCCGCAGAACACGGATTAGACGATGCCACACTCGAGGTCGACGACTCCGGCGACGTCGAGGACGCGATCTGTCGCGCCGTCGACGACCAGACGATGCTCGTTATCGGTGCGACCGAACGAGGGCTCCTTTCGCGACTCGTCTCGGGGTCGTTACATCTCGAGGTCATCGAGAAAATCGATAAATCGGTCGTCCTCGCCGAACGGCCGACCAAGCGGAGTCTCTACGAGCGACTGTTCGGGCGTCGCTAACTCGGTCGGCACTGGTCGACCCGATCGCACTGGTTTGGCCGACCCGCCGATTCGAGCGTATCGCGTATGCCGACCTGCCGGTCCGATCGCACCGAGTTGGATCCGCTCGGCAGTCTATCCACCCCTCCCGTCTGTAACTTTTTGTCGCCACCCGCCGTCAGGGGGGTACCATGGACGATTCAGAGACACCACCGACCGGCGGAGCCGACGACCTCGAGCTGAGCGACGCGGAACTCGAGGCACTTCACAATCTCCAGCTGGGAATCGAGCACGTCCACCGGGCCTACGGCTCGCTGCTTGCGTTTCACCACCAGCTCGGCCACGCGATGGATCGAATGGCGGACGCGGAGTCCCGACTTCGAGACGCGGGTCACGACGCGTGGGCCGACGAACTCCGGGACCAGCACCTCCCGGCGGGCGCGGTCAGCGACCAGTGGACGTTCGAACTCGTCGAGGAGTTCTCCGAGGTCTTCCTCGAGGAACTCGATCGGTTCGAGAGCGAGGTGCGAGACGAGTTAGCCGACGGCCTCGACCACGTGAGCGAACGCCGACAGAAGCGCCGCGTTCGCGACCGGGCGGCGAACGGGCGCTCGAGCGGCGACGGTTCGGACGAGTGAGCCGTCGAAAGTGAGAAGGGTTTTCGTCCGTGCCGTGATACGTCGGTGCATGACCGACCGGTACGACGCGATCGTCCTCGGCGTCGGCGAGGTGGGCGCTGCGACGGTCGCGCACCTCGCCGAGCGGGGGACGACCGTCCTCGGCCTCGAGCGCGACGACGTTCCGCGCGGAGACGGTTCCGCCGGGACGCGTCGCATCCGACGCGCGTACGAGGGCGACCCCGCGTACGTTTCCCTGCGCCGACGTGCCGACGAACTCTGGACCGACCTCGAGGCGGGCCACGACAGGCGGCTCACCTACGAGACCGGGTCGATCGAGGCCGGACCCGCGGGAAGCGATCGCCTCGAGCGATCGCGCCAGGCCTGCGAGGAACACGGCCTCGAGTACGAATCGCTCTCGAGTGCGGCCCTCTCCGATCGGTATCCGGGATTTCAACTCCCGGAGGCGTACGAGGCGATATACCAACCCGACGGCGGCTTTCTCGCTTCCCAGCGGTGTATCGTCGCCCACGTCGAGCGCGCCCACGACGCGGGGGCGACGATCCGGGCTCGAGAGCGCGTCGTCGGCTGGCAGTCGACGGGAGACGGCGACGTCACCGTCGACACGGACCACGCGAGGTACGAGGCGGACAACCTCGTCGTCACGGCCGGCGCGTGGACCGCACAGTTCGTCGACGAACTCGAGGGAATCGTCGTTCCCGACCGACAGGTGCTGGCGAGGCTCCAGCCCGAGGTACCGGAATCCTTCGAACCCGAAGCACATCCGGTCTGGACGCTGCAGGTTCCCGAGGGCCTATTCTACGGGTTTCCCGTCCACGACGTCCCCGGGTTCGAGCTCGGCCGGTGTAATCGTCGGGAGACCGCCGACTCACCGCGCGCGTTCGAACGCGAACCGACGCAGGCGGACGAGCGTCTCCTCCGGGAGTTCGCCGAGGAGCACTTCCCGGACGGCGCGGGGCCGACGATGGGTCTGCAGGCGCGTCCGTCGGCGAGTACGCCCGACGGCGATTTCGTCCTCGATACGCTCGCCGACCACCCGCAGGTCGCTATCGGTGCCGGTTTTTCGGGCCATGGGGCCACGTTCGCGACCGCGATCGGCGAGGTGCTCGCGGACCTCACGCTCGAGGGCGAAACCGAACACGACATCGAGACGTTTTCGCTGGACCGGTTCTGAGCGGTTCAGTCGCCGGTCTTCCCTATTTTTCGTTCGCGTCCGCGCGTGTTCGTAATAGATGCGACTCCGATCTATACGGTCTGAGCTATCGCGGCTCTGCATCCGCGTACGCCCCGGGATCGAGCGACCGAGACGGCGACTCGAGCCACTGTGCGGGTCGACCGGGGGCGAGCAGGTCGGCGATGCGAACCGATCGGCCGTCGCCGACGCGAACCGCCGCTTCGATCCGGACGACGGTTTCGGGTCCGACGTCGGAATCGGCCGCTGCGGGCGCTTCTCGCGGCTCGAGCCCGACGCCGGTAACGCGGGTATCGACGGCGTCCGCCTCGCCGAACCCGTACGCACGAATCTCGGCCTCGAGTTCGGCTTCGACGGCCGTAGTCGTGTGGGTCGCGTCCGTCAGCATCGACCGTACGGACCGAAACGCCTGGGTCAGTGCGACGTGTGCTCGCCGAGAATCGCCGCCGTCGCTATCGACGACGAACGTGCGGACCAGTCCGCCGTGATATCCCTCGCGGCCGCGCGGTGAGGCGGCGACGGTGATCGGTTCGCCCGCGCGAAGCACATCGTCGCTCGTCTCGGCTCTGTCGCCGCTTGCTCCGGCACTGTCGTCACTCGTTGCGGGTGCGTCGTTTCGCATCCCACCAGTAACCCGCGTCCGTCCGTCGGGAAGCGATCCCGCCGCCACGATTGCCTCGTCGATCGCAATTCGAAGTCGCTCGCCCGTTAACGGCGTTCCGCCGGCGAGCAGCGCCCCTTCGTCGTCGCTGTCGGATTCGGCGAGCACCGTCGCCGCTCGCTTCACGCCGGCTGCGGTCGCCTGTTGGGCCCGTTCGATCAGCGCGCGCTCGAGATCCGTTTTCGAGCGTCGGGAGCGAGTCAGGACGTCGCTCGAGGCGAGCGTGAACCCGTTCTGCTCGAGATAGAGTGCGGCGTCGTGGGGAATCGTCGCCGGCGCGAGCACGGTTCCGGGGACTCCATCGTCCGCGAGTCGAGTCGCGAGTTCGTCGACCGGATGCCGGGGCCAGTCTTCGGGGACGCCGCGACGGCTGACGTGGTGCCACCGCGTGCCGTCGAACGCGACGGCGTGGGTCGTATCGAACGAATCGGCCGTCGGAGCGCTCTCGATCGAATCGATCGCTCGCAGACAGTACTGAACCGCCGGGTCGCGGGACGGCCCGGCGTGGACGAACGCCGCGGCGTCTCTCGAGGACAGCGTCGACGCGACGCGCGCGGTCGGGGACACACGCTCGCTCACGGCGCTTCCGCTTCGACCTCGGGTTCGGCTTCGTCGGCGTCCGGATTCTGGGCCTGTTCGACGAGCTCCTCGAGGGGCGTGTCGGTCAGGCGGTTGTTGAGCAACACGTCGACCGGAAGCGTCGGCGCGCCGTCGACGAGGTTCTCGAGCAGGACCAGCCGTTCTCGAGCGCGGGACATGCCGACGTAGAAGACCCGGCGTTCGTTGTCGGTGAGGACGGGGACCGGCGAGGTCGTCTTGGTGAACTCCTCGCAGCCGGGAATGTCCGTGATCCCCTCGGCGTCGTTCTCGAGGTCGGCGGTCGATCGGTCCTCGATGGTCGCGACCATCTGTTCGACGACCTTCTCGGTGAGGTCGGTGCCGACGACGACGTGGTCGGCTTCGCGGCCCTTCGCGGAGTGGATCGTTCCGACGCGGACGCGGTCGGTCGCCATCTTCTGGTAGCTGCCGATCGCGAAGTAGGCTTTGACGCTCTTTTTCTGGAAGTTCGTCACCTTTCGGAGCATGTCCGAGGCGGATTCGGGCCCGGGCATAAACGGCGTATGGTCGGCGACGACCTCGGCCGGGATCATGAGCTCTTCGAGGTCGTCGATGCCGGCTTCTTCCTGGCGCTCGTCGATCGTATCGAAGAGGTCGTCGCGCTCGTTGGTTCCGAACGCGGAGTCCTGGAGCATGTCGGCGAGGCGACGGGCCTGCAGTCCGGTGACGTCTTCGCCGTTATCGATCGCCTCGACCGCGCGCACGTACTGGGTGAGACGGTCGGTCCACATCCGCTGGTCGGTCAGCGAGGTGAAGGGGACGCCCTCGGTGATGAACTCGTCGATGAACTGGAACATCTGGTACCGGGCCCGGAACAGGATCATGATCGTCCCCTCGCCTTCGACCAGCGTCTGTCGGACGAGTCTGACGACGTCGAGCATCGACGCGTTGCGTTTGGCCTCGACGGCGCCGCCTTCCTTGCGCGGTTTGAGGTCCTTGTCCTGTCGCTTCTCGATGTGTCTGATCTCCTGATTGACCGCGTTGAGCACGTTCGACGGCAGCCGGTAGGAGTTCGGGAGGATGATGTCCTCGTCGACTTCCTCCTCGAGCAGCAGGGCCGGGTCCGCGCCCTGCCAGGAGTAGACGACCTGGTCGTCGTCGCCGGCGATCAGGACCTGATCGACGTAGGGTTTCCACTCCTGATAGACATCGTACTGCAGCGTGGTGATGTCCTGGAACTCGTCGATCACCAGGTAGTCGACGTTCGGGACGAGCGAGCGCTGTCTGACCCGCTCTAGCATGTCCGCGAAGCCGATCTTCTCTTCGGAGCCCTTGTAGTTTCGCCAGGCGCGGATCGCCTCCGGCACGTCGATCCGGTCGTCGTCCGAGGGCCACGTCGGGGTGTACTTGTTCCCCTCCTGGGCGTTCGGATCGATTTCCGGGGGGAGCCGAACCTCCTCGACGTCCCACTGGAAGGGGACGTCGTACCAGTCGACGACCTCCCGTCGGGTCCGCTGGAGCCACTGGCTCGTCGCGATGATCTTGTTTCCGATCGTCGTCGAGCGGGCGGTCCGCCTGCCGGCACCGCTGTACTCGTCTTCGAACTCGATTCCGTAGTCCTCGCAGAACTCCTCCTTGTCGGATTCGCCGATCACGTCGCCGCGAGAGAGATCCAGCAGATCGTACGCCTTGGCGTGCATCGTACAGACGTTGCCCTGGAGGGCTCGCGGACTCTCGTCGAGTCGGTCGGCGAGTCGCTCGCGGACCTCCTGTGCGGCCGCTCGCGTGTACGAAACGACGAGAATGTCTCGGAATGTAACGTTGTCGTCTTCGAGAATTTCTTCAACCTGGTCGAGAAGAGCGGTCGTTTTCCCGCTTCCCGGGCCGCCAAACAGCCGGGTAACCGTCGTCTCCGTGGTAGTCATTGTACCGGTACAAGGGCGCGAGACGCATAAGTCACGTGGATTGTCGCCGAGCGAATCCCTCTCTGGCGGAGGGTTTTGGACACGTCAGGCAGTTCGCGTCGAGCGGGCGGTTCTGACTTCGGCTCCGTCACGGACTTTGTCGGGACAGCGGGGGCAGACTCGCGGCTCATCGACTCCCTGCGGGGTGAACACTTTCGCGTACCGCTCCGTGACGAACGAATCGCAGTTCTGGCAGGTGGGCATCGTCGTTTCGAGATCGGTCCCTCTCGTATTTAATCATTACTACTAACATTTATAGGGAAAAATAAGGGGAGTGAACAGATGTGAGTAGAAACCGCGGCCGGATCGAAACCGAACGTCCCGATCTTCAGTCACACCTCTCGCGGACGGTCCGAACGCGCGACGGGACGACGAGAGCCCGTGTGACGATGCTTCTCCCGTGTCATCGCTCGAGACGAAACCGCGACGGGTCGGTTCCGGACGGCCGTCCGGAACCGACCCGAGAAACCTCGATCCGTTTTCGGCGTCAGACGTTATCGGTGTGGCGACCAGCCACAGACGGTGCAGTCCGTCGCCGCCGTATCGTGTACGCCGCCACACTCCGGACACTGTTTCTTGTTATACGTCCGTTCCCAGCCGGCGTCTGTGACATCGTGACCGCGTTCTGCGAGGAATTGATCGAACACGTCGTCGGCACCACTGGGTGAGGTTGCCATAGTCATGGTATGGCACACCAGAGTATTAAATCAATTGGTTGGCCCACTTTGTCGCCGCGAAAGGGGACAATATAGGCTTCCGACGGCCGCTTACGGTGGATATAATCGATGGGTGCGACGCGTTCAGCCACGGACCCTCGCCCTTTTGTTCGCCATCGCCCTATCGGCTGGTATGAGCGATCTTCGGCTCGACGCGACGCAACTCGAGCGGTACTCGAGACACGTGATCATGGACGAGGTCGGCCCGGAGGGTCAACAGCGGCTGCTCGAGGGATCCGTGCTGATCGTCGGCGCCGGCGGGTTGGGTTCGCCGGCGATCCAGTACCTCGCCGCGGCAGGCGTCGGTCACGTTGGGATCGTCGACGACGACGTCGTCGAGCGCTCGAACTTGCAGCGCCAGATCGTCCACGCCGACGGCGACGTGGGGACCCCGAAAGTCGAGAGCGCGGCCTCGTACGTCGACGCACTGAACCCCGATATCGACGTCGAGACCTACGAAACGCGACTCACCAGCGAAACGATCGCGGACATCGCGGGGGACTACGACATCGTCTTGGACGCGAGCGACAACTTCGCCACGCGATACCTGTTGAACGACTATTGTGCACTCACTGGGACGGCACTATCACACGGCGCGATATACCGGTTCGAGGGCCAGATAACGACGTTCACGAACGGTAGTCTCGCGGCCGAAGACGACTCGGATCCGGAGCGGCCGTGCTACCGGTGTCTGTTCCCCGAAGCGCCCGAACCCGGCACCGTTCCGGACTGTGCGACCACCGGCGTGCTCGGTGTCCTCCCCGGGACCGTCGGCTGCGTGCAGGCGACCGAGGTCGTCAAGTACCTGCTGGGGACAGGCGACCTGCTCGAGGGCCGGCTCCTCATGTACGACGCGATGGACATGTCCTTCGAGACGGTCGAGATCCGACGGAATCCGGACTGTCCGGTTTGTGGCGACTCGAGTGCGATCGATTCTGTGGGCGAGGTCAGCTACGACGGCACGTGTCAGGTGTCACGCGCGGAATAACACCGGTGGTCGAGTCGTCTAAGCACGGTCGAATCGACGCTGTGAGAGTCGGCGTGCCGATCCGGAACCGCGGACCACACCGAGGGGTTACAACGGACCCGCAGTCGGGGTTCGCGACGGGCCCGAAGCGGCGGACCACACGGGCTAACACTGGGTGACTGGCGCGACCGACGGCCTCCGCGACCGCGGGCTTTTTCGTATCCGCGTCCTAACGTGTGACCATACCATGTCTACGCTCCGCGAGGCGCTGGGTGACCTCTCCGACGACGTCTTCTTCGATCTTCTCGAGAGCGACGACGAGTACCTGCTCGTTCTCGACATCCCGGGCGTCTCCGCCGAGACCCTCCAGGTGGCCGTCGCAGGCGGACAGATCGAAATCGACGCGAGCCGCGAGAAATCGGTGGACGACGACTACCGATACGTCGAGGAGAACCGATCGCTGTTTCTCGACGTTTCGCTTCCGTTACCCGACGACGCGACCGAGACCGGCGCGAGCGCGACCGTCGAACGGGGCGTCCTCGAGGTGACCCTGCCAAAGCGCGAGGCCGCGGCGGAGACGACGATCGACGTCGTCGCCGGGGAGGACGCCTAACGCGGGGTGGCCTGATCTGTCGACTCTCCGCGCGTATCGGCGGTTCGTCGTCGTCGCGTGGCAGTTTCTCCCGCTGTTGGTCGCCTACGCCCGCGATCGACGGCGCTTTTTCCTGTTCGGCGGCTCGAGGCGAGTCGATCCGGAGACCCACGAACACCGCGCCGAGGTCCTGCTCGAGTCGCTGTTGACGCTCGGGCCGACGTTTATCAAACTCGGGCAGTTGCTCTCGACCCGCCCCGATATCCTCCCGCCGGAGTACATCGAGGTGCTCTCGGCCTTGCAGGACGAGGTTCCGCCGGCCGACTGGACGGAAGCGAAAGCCGTCCTCGAGGAGGAACTGGGACCGGTAGACGAACGCTTCGAGGCCTTCGACACCGACCCGATCAGCGGGGCCAGTCTCGGACAGGTGTATCGCGCACGGATCGACGAGCGTGACGTCGCGGTCAAGATCCGCCGCCCCGGCATCGAGACGCTGGTCGAAACCGATCTTCGGGTGATCCGGTGGTCGATGCCGATCCTGCTGTACTTCGTCGACGAGTCGCGGTCGTTCTCCCTCGGGAACCTCGCCGAGGAGTTCTCGCGGACGATCCGCGAGGAGATGGACTACGAGCGCGAGGCACGGATGCTAGAGGAGATCAAGGCGAACTTCGCGGGCGACGAGCAGGTCCGAATCCCGGCGGTGCTCGAGAGCCACTCCGGTCCGCGCGTGCTCACGATGGAGTACGTCGAGGGGACGAAGATAAACGACGTTGACGAACTCGACGCGAAGGGGATCGACCGGGGCGAGGTCGCGAAGTCCTTAGAGCGGGCCTACCTGCAGATGATCATCGACGACGGCGTCTTCCACGCCGATCCCCACCCCGGAAACCTCTCGGTGACCGACGACGGCACGATCGTCTTCTACGACTTCGGGATGTCGGGGTCGGTCGACGAGTTCGTCCAGCAGAAGATCGTCGAGTTCTACGTCGCGGTCGCGAATCAGGACATCGACGCGATACTGGACGCGCTGATCGAGATCGGGACGCTGAGTCCGGACGCCGACCGCGCGGTGATGGCGGAGGTGATGGAACTGGCGATCCAGAACGCGCGCGGCGAGGCCGTCGAGCAGTACCGCGTCCAACAGATCGTCGGCCAGATCGAGGACTCGATCTACGAGTTCCCCTTCCGACTGCCGAAGAACCTCGCGCTCGTCCTCCGGGTCGCGACGGTCGTCGAGGGCGTCTGTCTCACCCTCGATCCGGACTTCGACTTCATCTCGACGGCGACCGACTACCTCACAGAGGAGGGCTATCGCGAGGAGTCGGTCCGCAAGTACCTCGAGGAAACCGGCGAGCAGCTCCGGCGGTCGGGCGAGTCCCTGACCCGAATCGCGCCGAAGGCGGAACGAACGCTCGATCGAATCGACCGGGACGACCTCTACGTCCGGGTCGGTCTCGAGGACGAGAAGAACGTCTTCGCCGTGCTGGCAAAGCGGCTCATCTACGGGATGTTACTGACGATGTCGCTGTTCTCGATGGGCGTCCTCTACGCGCTCGGCGCGCCCGAGGCGTCGATCGTCGCCGCCGTCTTCGGAGCGGCCGTGACGGTGCAACTGTACCGTTCGTTCCGGAAGCGACGCGGGCTCAGAGCGGAACCGCAGTTCGCCAAGCAGCGGTTCCGACAGCGCCAGCGCGAGAAGTGACTCGGTGCGGATTTGACGGGACGAGCCGAAACGACGGCCGGTAACTCGTTCGCTGGACCGATAGAAGGGTGAAACCATATCCCGCTGGCTCCCCTCGTGAGACCATGGACTACGATCGAATCGCCGATCTGTCGGTCGCGATCGACTCGGTTTCGACGGAGCGACTCGAGGCCGATACGACCAGCGGCTTCACCCGGGTGACGACGCTGTTTTCGCTGTCCGGCCCCGCCGAAAACGGCCGAACGGCGACGGGGACGGGCGAGGACGTCACCTACGAAACGGACGAACACCACGCGCTAGCCGAAACCGGACTCGAGGATCTCTCCGGCGAGTACACGATCGACTCCTTCTCGGCCCGCCTCGCCGACGCCGATCTCTTTCCTGCGGGCGCTCCCGACCGCGAGGTGTTCCGGAACTACCGCCGCTGGGGGCTCGAGAGCGCCGCGCTCGATCTGGCGCTCCGGCAGGCGGGGACGGATCTGGGAACCGAACTCGGGCGCTCGCTCGATCCGGTTCGGTTCGTCGCCAGCACCCGCCTCGGCGAGCCGCCCTCGACGGATCGTCTCGAGACGCTGCGCGAACGCGTTCCCGACCTCGAGTTCAAACTCGATCCGACGCCGGAGTGGGACGACCCGGTCGTCGCGGCGGTTACGAACACGGCACCAGTTCGGATTCTCGATCTCAAGGGCCAGTACGAGGGGACCGACGTGGACGTGCCCGCAGATCCGGCGCTGTATCGTCGCGTGCTCGAGGCGTTCCCCGAGGCGATCGTCGAGGACCCCGCACTGACCTCGGAGACCGAGGACCTCTTCGACGACCCCGACGTGCGCGATCGAGTCTCCTGGGACGCGCCGATCCACGGCCTCGAGGACGTCGAGGCGCTCCCCTGGGAACCGAAGTGGCTCAACATCAAGCCCTCTCGATTCGGCTCGCTCGAGTCGCTGCTCGAGACCATCGCGTTCTGCGACGAACGCGACATTCGCCTCTACGGCGGGGGCCAGTTCGAACTCGGCGTCGGTCGGACACAGATCCAAACGCTGGCCTCGTTGTACTATCCCGAGACGCCGAACGACGTCGCGCCGCGGGCGTACAACGTCCCCGAGATCACCGACGAGTTGCCGGCGAGCCCGCTCGAGATTCCCACCGAATCCGACGGGTTCGGCTGGTGAACGAGTCGGAATCGGCCGCTCGTCCGATCCAAACGGTTTATGCCGTTCGGTTGATTATCCCGGCGTATGGCGAAACAGCAGCAAGAAGTTCGCGATCTCCAGGAAGGAAGCTACGTCGTCATCGAGGATACGGCGTGTAAGATCAACGACTACAGCACGGCAAAGCCGGGCAAACACGGCAGCGCTAAGGCCCGCATCGAAGCCGAGGGGGTCTTCGACGGCAAGAAGCGATCGCTCTCCCAGCCGGTCGACGCGAAGATCTGGGTCCCGATCATCGAGCGCAAACAGGGCCAGATCGTCTCCGTCGACGGCGACGACATGCAGGTGATGGACCTAGAGACCTACGAAACCATTACGATGCGTGTCCCCGACGACGAGGACGTTTCGCCCGACGAGAACATCGAATACCTCGAGATGGAAGACCAGCGGAAGATCGTCTAATGTTTCCCGGGGCGGCCGACTACCGACGAGCCGAGACGAGCGGGCGAGAGCCCGACGCGGACTTCGTGGTCGTCGGCGCGCCCCTGGACGCCTCGACGACCTTTCAGCCGGGGGCCCGATTCGGTCCCCGTCGCATTCGAACCTTCTCCGAAAGTTACGACGATTACGACCGCCGTACGGACCAGCACTTCTCCGAGCTACGGGTCTTCGACGACGGCGACGTTCGCGCGTGGGACGACGCGGCGGAGTACCTCGAGTTCCTTGAAGGGACGCTCACCGACGTGGTCTGGGACGACGCCGTTCCCCTGCTGCTCGGGGGCGAACACACCGTCTCGCTGGCCGGCGTTCGCGCCGTCGAACCCGATGTGTTCGTCTGTCTCGACGCGCACCTCGACCTCCGAGACGAGTACGACGGCAACGACCTCTCTCACGCCTGTGTCACCCGGCGCATCCTCGAGAGCGTCGACTCGGTCGAGGAGGCGATCGTTATCGGGGCCAGAACCGGCAGCGAGGCCGAGTGGGAGCGCGCCGAGGCCGCGGACGTGACGGTCGTTCCGCCGGAGGCGGTGTCGAGCCCCGACTCGCTGCTCGAGTCCGACTCGGCCTCGAACCCCGAATCCGTCTCGGCCCCGGACCTCGAGTCGATGCTCGACGAACGGGACGCCTACCTGAGCGTCGACATCGACGCCGTCGATCCCGCCTACGCGCCGGGTACGGGAACCATGGAACCGTTCGGCCTCGAGCCCCGGGAACTCCGTTCGGTCGTGCGCGCCGTCGCGCCTGCCGCGAGCGGGTTCGACGTCGTCGAAGTGAACGACCGCGACGACGGTCAGGCGGCGGCGCTCGCCGGAAAGCTCCTCCGCGAGTTCGCGTTTTCGGCCGCCGCCGAACGTGGGGAGTGACGGTTCTCGGTCGCGGTCCGTTTCTCCGCGGGTGGGTGCTCGATCGACGATAGCACCGCAGCCCTCGGGCGATGGCACTCTCGACGCACACTTACAAGTCTCGGGAGTTCGAATCCCCGCGTATGGAACTCGCCGAATTCTCGGCTCGACTCGACGAGGAACTCCGGACGGCCGATTATGCGGATATCGATGCGAGCGCGAACGGACTCCAGGTCGGCCCCGCCGAGGGCGAACTCGAGCACGTCGCCTTCGCCGTCGACGGTGTCGCCGAAACTATCGAGGGAGCGATCGACGCCGGTGCCGACGCGCTGGTCGTCCACCACGGTATCTCTTGGGGCGGCTTCGACCGCGTGACGGGTCGGAAGTACGAACGCATCGCACCGCTGATCGAAAACGACGTCGCGCTGTACGTCTCGCATCTCCCGCTG
This sequence comes from Halostagnicola kamekurae, assembly GCF_900116205.1. NCBI lineage: Archaea > Methanobacteriati > Methanobacteriota > Halobacteria > Halobacteriales > Natrialbaceae > Halostagnicola > Halostagnicola kamekurae. The sequence goes on from NZ_FOZS01000001.1 coordinate 739,390, forward strand.
GACGGCCACCAGGACCACGGTAACGCGGCCGGGGTCGCCGACGTGTTGGGTCTCGAGAACCGCTCGCCGTTCGGTGAACTCGGGCCGGAGTACATCGGCCAGCGCGGGACCGCCCTCGAGTCGTTCTCGCTCGAATCGGTCTGTGACCGCCTCGAGTCGGAACTCGATACGGGCGATCGACAGGTACGGGGTCTCGGATTCGGGCCCGAGGAGATCTCGGAAGTCGCGATCGTCACCGGCAGCGGAACCGACTGGCTCGAGGACGCCGTCGACGCGGGCGTCGACGCGTTCGTCACCGGGGAGGGGAAACAGAAAGTCTACCACGAGGCTCAGGAGGCGGGTATCAACGTCGTACTGGCGGGCCACTACGCGACCGAAACGTTCGGCGTCCAGTCGCTTCAGGAGTTGGTCGAGGAGTGGGGCCTCGAGACGACGTATCTCGACGTGCCGACCGGGCTATAGTTCCCTTCATCTCCTCCGTTAGTCGTTGATCCATTCCTTGTGAAATCCACAACCATTTATGTGAAAATATTTATTGAATTTCCGAATCCACATTCCGATATGGCTTCGCCGTTGTCTCTCAGACGATACCGGCCCGCCGATACCGACCGAATTCTTGAACTCCACGAGGAAGCGATGCGGGATGTCGGATCGTTCATCGACGGCGCACCGGACCCGGATCTCGAGGATATCGAAGGGGCGTATCTCGAGAACGGGGGCGATTTTCTCGTCGGTGAAGTCGATACTCAAATCGTTGCAATGGGTGCGTTTCGACCCGCAGAGGGGTATATCACGGAGTTTTTCGAGGACCTCTCCGACACGACGGCGGAACTTAAACGGATGCGCGTCGACCCGGCCCACCAACGGCGAGGGCACGGCCAACGAGTGTATGACGCCCTCGAACGACGCGCGATCGAAGCAGGCTATTCAGACATCGTTCTCGATACGACGCCCAAACAAACCGGCGCACAGCGGTTCTACGAGAGCAATTCGTTCGAAGAGGTACAACGACGGCAGGTCGAGTTTTGCGGGGACGAGTTCACGATGATTCTGTATCGAAAATCGTTCCCGAACGACTAGCCCCGCCCTCGAGCGCAGAACCGCGGCGTTCAACACGATCGGTCCCCCATCCGCGAGTATGACCGACGAGCACGATCACGCTGACGCACGCGACGAGGGCGACCACGACGGCGAGCACGCCCACGGGTCGGACGAGGGCCGAGAGACGTTCTCCTACGACCCGATCGGCCACGCCGAGGCTCGAGCCGGGATGACCGTCGGCGAACTGGCAGACGAATACGGGAACGCGGGCGTCGGCGCGGCGAACATCCACGAGGCCGTCTCGGTCACGGAGGCGATGTTCGACGACGGCGTGACTGTCTTCTTCGGCCTCGCGGGCGCGATGGTGCCGACCGGAATGCGACGCATCGTCGCCGACCTGATTCGGGATGGCTACATCGACGCGCTCGTGACGACCGGGGCAAACCTGACCCACGACAGCATCGAGGCGATCGGGGGCAAACACCACCACGGATCGGTGACTGCCGAGGGGAAGACCGAGCGCGAGCACGACGAGACGCTGCGCGACGAGGGCGTCGATCGGATTTACAACGTCTACCTTCCGCAGGAGTTCTTCGCCACGTTCGAGTCCCACCTCCGGGAGGAGGTCTTCCCGCCGCTCGAGGCCGAGGGCGTCGTCCCTATCCAACGGCTGACCGAAGAACTCGGACGGGCCAACGCGGCGGTCAACGACCGGGAGAACGTCGCGGAGGGCCCCGGTATCGCCGCCGCGGCCTACGAGAACGACGTACCGATCTACTGTCCGGCGATTCAGGACTCGGTGCTCGGCCTGCAGGCGTGGATGTACTCCCAGACGAGCGACTTCTCGCTCGACGCGCTCGCCGACATGACCGCGCTGACCGACATCGCCTACGATTCCGAGGAGGCGGGCGCGTTCGTCGTCGGCGGCGGCGTCCCGAAGAACTTCACCCTCCAGACGATGCTCGTCACGCCCGGCGCGTACGACTACGCCGTCCAGTTGACGATGGACCCCAAACAGACAGGCGGTCTGTCGGGGGCCACTCTCGAGGAGGCGCGCTCGTGGGGCAAACTCGAGAAAGACGCCCGAAACGTCTCGGTCTACGGCGACGCGACCATCTCGCTCCCGCTCGTGATCGCGGCCGCTCGAGAGCGCCTCGAGAACTGAGCCGTCTCCCGCACCGCTTTTCGCCGCCTACACTGCTCACTCGAGGTCGCTCGCCTCGAGCGGTCGCGCCCGGTCCCAGTAGCGTTCGTGGAGATCCCGTCCCCACGCGCGAACCCGTTCGTCGTCGGTGTCGAGCGCCGCTTGCAACACCCCGTCGTCGTCTCGAACCATGAGGCTGAGCACGTCGTCGGCGATGGTCACGGCGTGGGGAACGTCGCCGTCGACGACGCGAACCGCGGCCCGGTCGGCCTCGAGGAGGTCGCAAAGCAGGTCCCCGAGAGACTGGTCGTCCGCGAGGGCGTCGATCGCGGTCGTCGAGAAGACGCCGTCGAAGCGCTGTCCGTTCTCGTTGACCCCCCGGTGGATCGTCTCGAGGCTCCGCTCGTTGAACGCGTGGGAGACGATTCGAACGGAATCGGCGCCTCGGATCGTGTCCGTGACCCGGCTGACCGGCGCGCCCGGTCGCGTCTGGGACGGAACGGTGATCGTCGCGTCCCTGAGCGCGAGCAGGTCGAAGTCCATCTCGTCGGTCGGCAACCACGGAACCACGTCTCGCAGGGTCAGTTCCGTCTCGACGATCTCCCGCAGGTCCGTAAAGCCGGCCGCGACGAGCCGTCCGGTGGCGGTCACGTCGTAGCCCTCGTCCATCCTCGCGATCCAGTTCCGGTCCTCGAAATCCCGAAGGATGCGCCCGAGCGTCGGCTGTGAGGCCCCCGTCTCGCCCTCGAGTTCGCGCCGCGTGGCCGGCGCGTCCCGGAGCGCGTTCAACACCGCGATCCGATTCGGAGAGAGCGCGAGAAATTCGATCTCCTCGAGTGCGCGGTCCATACGCGTCGTTTGCCCCCTCGATAGAAATGCGTTTTGGGCCGTGAATAAATTTCACACCGTGAACGATTGCGCCGCTCGAAAGGATAGCGCGCCGCACCACTGTTTCTTACTCTGAAATATTTACTGAATTAATTTACGTGCGTCGGCCTCGTTCGGTCACATACACGATGATCTGGAACCTCCTTTCGTCTATTCGGACTGCTCGAGAACCGTGTCGGGTGGTGAGCTAGATGTCCCGAACGCGGGTCGCCGTTTCGTTCGTCCTCGCGAGCGTCTTCTTCGGCGGGACGTTCGTCGCCGCGAAAGCGGGACAGGCGTACATCCCGCCGCTGCTTTTCGTCGCGTTGCGCTTCGATATCGCGGCCGTTCTTCTCCTCGCGTACGCCGCAGTGACGACGCCGCGAGCGGATCTCGTCCCGCGAACGCGAGGCGACATCGCCGGCATCATCGCCGCCGGCGTCTTCGCGATCGGACTGGCGAATGCGCTCCTGTTCGTCGGTCAGGGGTACGTCTCGAGCGCGGTCGGGTCGATCGTCTTCAGTCTCGTCCCGATCTTCTCGCCGCTTTTCGCCGGCGTCTTGCTCGCCGACGAGCGACTGACGCCAGCGGGGGCGGTCGGTACCGCGGTCGGACTCGTCGGCGTCGCGATGGTGATCGGAATCGATCCCGGGAACCTCTCGAGCGCGCTCGACTACGGCACCGCCATCGTCTTCGGCGGCGCCGTCAGCGCCGCGCTCGGCGGCGTCCTGATTCGACGCGCCGAGACGACGACCTCGAGTACGGTTCGAACCGCCTGGGCGCTTCCCGTCAGCGCGCTCTTGCTCCACGCGCTGAGTGTCGGCGCGGGCGAGTCGGCCGCCGCGATCGAGTGGACCGCCGGGGCGGTCGTCGCGCTGGTCTACGTCGGCGTCTTCGCTGGTGCGATCGCCTACATCGCGTACTTCGACCTCATCGACGAGGTCGGGGCGATCCGCTCGAGCCTCACCTTCTACGCCAGCCCCGCGGTCGCCGCGATCGGCGGGTGGCTCGTTCTGGGCGAACAGCTTTCGGGACTCGCGGTCGCCGGATTCGCGGTGATCCTCGCGGGGTTCACGATCATCGGCTACCGCACGGTCGTGCCCGCACTCGAGGGAGCCGTTCTTCGGGCGATCCACCGCCTTCCGCCGATCCGCCTTCTGGGCGACGACCGCCGCGAGTCGGGGTTCGAGACCGACGGCGACTGACACTTGCGGTCGCCACTACAGGACGTGATTTCGCACCGCCGCGACCGAGTGCGGCCAGTCGTCCTCGAGCGCTCCTAACGCGGCCTCGACTGCCGCCGGATTCGCCCGCATCCACGCCTCTTCCTCGTCGAGCGTCTCCGACCACTCCGCCTGCGAGTCGATGCCGAAATCAGCGGCCGTGTACGCGTCGCCGTCGACGGTGACGGTGCTGTGAACGTCGCCGCAGTTCGAACACCGCGTGGAAGCGATGATGAAGTACCGCTCGAGGCGTTTCGCGACCGAGTCGTGTTCGCTCATAGCGGGTCTGGCCTTGTTTTCGCTTAAGAAGTCTCGGGGCGCTCACTCGAGCCACTCGGGCGTCCACTCGACGAGCCGCCGGCGAACGAGCGCGTACGCGACCGAGACGGCGATGCCGACGACGATGACGGCGCTCACCCAGCCGTCGAAGACGAGTAGCCCGGGCACCGCGAGCCCGACCGCCAGGGCGGCGTCTTCCGGAGCACCGTCGTATCGGATCCACCGACGCGGTCGGATCCACGTAGAGCGGACGTGATCGTAGACTGCGCGCTCGCTTCGGTGAGTCCACGGGTCCATCTCGGGACCCCCTCCGAGCGCGTCGCTAGCCGAGTGGAGCCAGGCGGCGACCGCGGCGGCCGCGAGCGCGGCGGTGATCGCCGCCGGAACGAGCAGTGCGACGACGATACCGAGCGCGGCGAGGGGTGCGCCGAGCACGGGCGCGTGAAAGGTCCGCCGGTGCTCGAGGAAGAGATCGAAGTCGGGGGCGAGTCCGCCACAGATCGCGCCGACGGCGAGCGGGGCCGCGAGTTCGGGACCGGCGTAGGCGACCGGGGCGACGACGGCCAGCCCCGCGAACACGTGCGTCGTCGCCATCATACCGGGACGGACGCCCGCGAGCGGGAAAACTGTGTGCGAATCGGCGGACGATTCGACGCAGCAATTATGGTTGCGTCCCGTCCTAGTCCGACCCGTCCGATGGCTGTCCGTCGCAGACGCGAACTCGCGTTCGAAATCTCGGTGGTGGAGCGATGACGTCCGCGGTGATGGGGCGATGACGTTGCGCGAGCGAGCCGGGAGCGGCGAGCCGACCCACCGGCTCGTCACTCGGTCCCTTCCTGGGGTCAAAGATTGGGACGACACCGGCCGCGTGACCGCCGAAAACCGGGTCGTCGATCTCCTCCTCGAGTACGGATCCGCTGTCCACCTTCGAATCGATTCGAAGCACGATCAGTTCGAAACCGTCAGCGGCGAGTTAGCGCGGGTGCCGGAATCGGAGCAAGTCTTCGCCGGCTCCGGACGGGAGTACCGGGCGTCGCTACCGACGGATCGGCCGCTCGTCGAGTCGGTGCTGGAGATCGCTGTCGGTGATACCGACGGGTGGACCGACCGCACGTTCTCCCTCGAGGCCTTCGCGATCCTGACCGAGCAGTCGTGGCTGTATTACTCGGTCCCTCACGAGACGCATATCCGCGAGTGCAACGCGAGCGAGCTCGACAGACTCGTCGCGACGCTGAACGAAGCGCTGGAGCGGGTCCCCGGATCGGCCGTCGTTCCCGTCGATGGGGTCGCCGCGTGGACGAGCGACGGAGCGAACTACAAACTGACGTGGGATCGTCTGAAGCGCGATCCGAACGCCAACGGCTATGTTGCGTACGATCTCGAGCGCCTCCAGCGCGTTCGCGTGGCAACGACGGAATCCGTCCTTCGGTTCGACTGGAAACCGGCGTCTGCCGAATCGGTGTTCCGCCGAGCATGGTGGTGGCTTCGCGACTCCGAATCGGCGAGGCCGCCGACCCGCGTTCGCGTTCCCGACGCAGTGCGGGCTCGTGAGATCCTCGACGCGTTTGATCGGCTCCGATCGTCGCTCGCGTATTCGTACGAAGTAGGGAATCCCGGCTCGAGGTAGCGGAGCTCGACTCAAGATAGCGGAGCTGGACTCGAGGTAGTAGCGTTCGACTCGAGGTGCCGACGGGCGAGTCGGACGAAAATCCGCGGAAGTCGAACAAAACTCGGACGACGGTGCCGACGGGCGAGTCGGACGAAAATCCGCGGAAGTCGAACAAAACTCGGACGACGGCGCCGACTAGCGTCCCTCGAGGTTCTCGCCCTGATAGCTCCCGTCGTAGGTCTCTTCGTGGTCGGCCTCGACGAGCACCAGCTGGGCGATACGGGCGCCGCGCTGGATCTCGATGTCGTGGTGGACCTGCAGGAGTCCCTCGCCGCGGCCCTCGTAGCCGGCGTCCCAGACTGCCGTGTTGAGCATACAGGAGTTGCGCATGAGCGACGAGCGCGGATAGACGAACCCGATGTGGCCGTCGGGGATCTCGATCCGCTCGCCGTAGCGAGCGACGTAGGCTCCCTCGGGGAGGTAGTACGTCTGGGGCACCTTCTCCTCGAGTTCCTCGAGCGGGCGGGCGACCCGCTCGCCGACCGATTTGCCGTCTTTCGTGATGCGACCTGGCTCGAGTTGCTCGAAGACGATCTCGAGGGTGAGATCGACGCCGTTTGGCTGGATCTGCTCGTCGGTCGCCGGCGAAACGTGGTCGGCGACGAAGGCACCGGAACGGAACATACGCTCGAGAACGGAACGGGACCGGGAAAAACGTGTCGCGTTCTTCCGGGTCAGTTCCGGTGTCACATTCTCTCAGGAGGGATACCGCTCGTTCACGTCTGTCGTGGGTCGAACGCACACGGTGTAGCCGTCCCTCGTACGATGGGCTCGAAAACAGCTATAAACGGACGTGTACTTCCGACGCAACATTTGCGCCAACAGTGGCCGTTTTTCCCGGAACTAGCATGGTCGACCCGGATAGAAACACGCTGGATTTATCAGGACGGAAAGCCGAGATCCGGACGCTATGGGACAGACTCTTACCGAAAAGATTCTCGAGGATCACCTCGTCGAGGGCGAACTCGAAACTGGCGAGGAGATCGGCATCGAGATCGATCAGGTTCTGACACAGGATACAACTGGGACGATGGTTTGGCTCCAGTTCGAAGCGATGGGACTGGACGAGGTCCAGACCGAGATCGCTGCCCAGTACTGCGACCACCAGACCTACCAGTTCGACTTCAAGAACACGGACGACCACCGCTTCCTGCGCTCTGCGGCCGGCACCTTCGGTGCCCACTTCTCCCGGCCCGGAAACGGTATCTGTCACAACGTCCACCGCGAGAACTTCGCCGCGCCCGGCAAGACGCTGCTCGGCTCGGACAGCCACACCCCGACCCCCGGCGGACTCGGTGAACTCGCGATCGGCGCCGGCGGTATCGACATCACCGTCGCGATGGGCGGCGCGCCCTACTACGTCGAGATGCCCGAAGTCGTCAACGTTCGCCTCGAGGGCGAGCTTCCAGAGTGGGCGACCGCGAAGGACGTCATCCTCGAGATGCTCCGACGGCTCACCGTCAAAGGCGGCGTCGGCAAGATTCTCGAGTACACCGGCCCCGGCGTCGAGACGCTCACCGCACCCGAGCGGATGACGATCACCAACATGGGGACGGAACTCGGTGCGACGACGTCGATCTTCCCGACCGACCACCAGACCGAGGACTACCTCGAACGGCTCGGTCGCGGAGACGAGTACGTCGAATTGCAGCCCGACGACGACGCGGAGTACGACGACGAGATCGTCGTCGACCTCTCGGACCTCGAGCCGCTGGTCGCCCAGCCATCGATGCCCGACAAGGTCGTTCCCGTCAGCGAGGTCGCCGGACAGGACGTCGAGCAGGTCATCGTCGGCTCCTGTACCAACGGCGGCTACGAGGACATCCTCCCCGTCGCCAAGATGCTCGAAGGTCGCGAGGTCGCGATGGAAACCGAGACGATCGTCGCGCCCGGTTCCAAGCAGGCCTCCGAGATGCTCGCCCGAGACGGCTGGGTCGCCGAGATGATGGCGGCCGGCGTCAACTTCTCCGAGGCGACCTGCGGTGCCTGTATCGGGATCGGCCACGTGCCGGCCTCCGATTCGGTCTCCATGCGAACCTTCAACCGTAACTTCGAGGGCCGCTCGGGCATCGAGGACGACAACGTCTTCCTCTGCTCGCCCGAGGTCGCCGCCGCCGCGTCGATCGCCGGCGAAATCGTCGACCCGCGGGATCTCGAGGACGAACTCGACGACCTCGAGGCACCGGGCGTCGAACTCCCCGACGAGTACGACGGCTCCAAGACCGACCTCATCGCGCCCGACGAGGCGGTCGACGACGAACTCATCAAAGGACCGAACATCGGCGACGTCCCGATCCGAGACCAGCTCGGCTCGGACGTCTCCGGTGAGGCGCTCCTGAAGATGGAAGACAACATCACGACCGACCACATCATCCCTGCGACTCAGGACATCCTGATGTACCGGTCGAACGTGCCGAAACTCTCCGAGTTCACCCTCTCGCGGGTCGACGACACGTTCGCCGAGCGCGCGCTCGAGGCCGACGGCGGCTTCCTCGTCGCTGGCGAGAACTACGGACAGGGCTCCTCGCGCGAACACGCGGCACTCTGTCCGATGTACCTCGGCATCGAGGGCGTCCTCGCACAGAGCTTCGCCCGGATCCACCGCGCGAACCTCTTTAACTTCGGTATCGTCCCGCTGACGATCGACGAGGACACCTACGAGAACATCGATCAGGGCGACGAGATCGAAGTCGTCGACGACGTCTACGAGGCCGTCTCGAGCGGACAGGAGGAGTTCACCGTCCGCGTCAACGACGACTACGAGATCACGGCGACGCTCGACGCCTCCCAGCGCGAACGCGACATTCTCGCCGCCGGCGGCAAGCTCTCCTGGACGCGAGATCAGGCCGAAGGAAGCGGCGCAGCGCCCGCCGACGACTGATCGGACTCGACGGGTATCGGGCCTGCGGAGTTTCCGCCGTTCGGCTCGCGGTTTTGCGGTTTTCCTTTCTTTCGCTGTCGTTCCCCGAGCGGATAGGTTCCGATCTGGTCGCCCTCGAGCAGTTATTTACGAAGCTGAGCGCTATTGACTATCCGAATGCCTGAATACGAGAACGCGGGCTACCGGCGACTGTTCGGGGGCGACGGACTCACGTTCGGGACTGGATTTCCGCTTACGGGATCGAATCGCTCGAGGCCGGACGTCGACGAGGAGTTGCGACTCGCCGAGCGCGCCGAGTCGCTCGGATTCGACGCGCTCTGGTGTCGAGACGTGCCGACCTACTGGCCGAAATTCGGCGACGCGGGCCAGACGTTCGACCCGTGGACGTGGCTCTCGCAGGTCGCCGCCGTCACCGACGAGATCGCGCTCGGCACGGCGAGTATCGTCCTCTCGCTTCGCCACCCCCTCCACGTCGCCAAGGCCGCGGCGAGCATCGATCGGCTCTCTTCGGGCCGGCTCGTCCTCGGCGTGGCGACCGGCGACAGGGACCCCGAGTTCCCCGCCTTCGGCGTCGATCCCGAGGATCGAGGCGCGCTCTTTCGGGACGCGATAGAGGTGCTCCGCGCGGTCTGGCGCGAGGACGCGCCCGAACTCGAGACCCGGTGGGGTCGGCTCGCGGGCGATCTCGAGATCGTTCCGAAGCCGACGACAGAGACGCTTCCCCTGCTGCCGACGGGCCACGCCCGGCAGGACCTCGAGTGGATCGCCGACCGCGGCGACGGCTGGTTGTTCTATCACCTGCCGGAGCCGACCCTCGAGAGTTTCCTCTCGGACTGGCGCGACCTCGCGGGCGAGAAGCCGTTCTGCATGGCGATGGGCGTCGAGTTCGCCGACGATCCCAACGCCGATCCGACGCCGATTCATCAGGGAATGCGGGCCGGATCCGAGTGGTTCCGCGAGTACTTTCGGGGTCTACGGGATATGGGCGTCGACCACGTCATCGTCAATCTCGCCAACGAGGATCGAGAGCGGGCGCTCGAGACGTTCGAGGCCGAGATACTTGCCGAACTATCGTAACCCGATCACGTGATCTGACGGTCTTTCACGGTGGGCGTCCGCGGTTTCGTTCGCGGTTATCATTCGTGGCGGCCGTTCGCAGTGATCGTCCTTGTCGCCCGTCCGAGAACTAGTGTTCGAGAACCAGTTCGGGAGAATCAGCTCACTCCCTCTCTGTCGACTCGTCGGCGTCGGAGTCGGGTTCGCTCGCGACCGACCCGGCGACGCGTTTGGCGACCATCGTGGGTACGTCGGACGGCATCGTGAGCAGCCGATCGAAGAGGACGAGCCCGACCGCGAGGACGAGCAACGCGCCGCCGATGAGCGGTTCGTCGCGGACGAACACGAACTCGAGCCCGGCGAGGGCGGCGGGGATCGCGAAGACGAGAATGCCCGCGAATTTGATCGTGTCGATGATGCCGGCCATTGGATCGGGGTATGGCCGACAGCCTCAAAAAGACGCCGACGTCTACCGACCCGGAACGGCTTTGGCTCGCGACCCGCCTATCTCTAGTCAGGACATGTTCACGGGAATCGTCGAGGAGACCGGGGAGATACTCGCGCGCGAGCAGACCGACGACGGCCTCCGATACCGAATCGGTGCCGAGGCGGTCGCCGCGGGCCTCGAGCACGGCCAGAGCATCAGCGTCAGCGGGGCCTGTCTCACGGTCGAACGGTTCGAAGAGCGCTCGTGGTTCGAGGTCTTTCTCGCCAGCGAGACGGTCGAGCGGACCTACCTCGGCGACCTCGGTGAGGGCGACCTCGTCAATCTCGAGCGCGCGATGCCCGCCGACGGCCGGTTCGACGGCCACGTGGTCCAGGGCCACGTCGACGCCGTCGCGACGGTCGAGTCGATCGAATCCGTCGGCGAGGACTGGTACTTCGAGTTCGCGCTCCCCGAGGGGTACGACCGCTACGTCGTCGAGAAGGGGTCGATCACCCTCGACGGTATCAGCCTCACGGTCGCGGATCTCGCCAGCGACGGGAACGTGACGGTTGCGATCATCCCGACCACCTACGACGAGACCGCCCTCTCCGAGAAATCGCCCGGCGACCCGGTCCACCTCGAGGTCGACGTGCTCGCGAAGTACGTCGAACGGTTGGTGGAATCGCACCTCGAGTAACCGTTCTCCACCGGAACTGACCGCCCTCCGACCCGACCGATCCCGTTCGCCGGCAGAAAGCTATTCCGACGCCGGGACCGAAACGAGACCCATGCGAGTTCTCGTTGCGGGCGCTCACGGACAGGTCGGACAGCACGTCACGAGCATCGTGGCCGACAGTGCCCACGACGCGCGGGGCATGGTCAGAAGCGAGTCCCAAGTCGAGGACATCGAATCGCTCGGGGCCGAACCCGTGGTCGCGGACCTGACGGAGGAGGTCGGCCACGCCGTGGAGGGCTGTGACGCCATCGTGTTCGCCGCCGGCTCGGGGGGTGACGCCGTCTGGGACGTCGACCGCGACGGGGCGATACGCCTCGTCGAAGCCGCCGAGCGCCGGGGCGTCGACCGGTTCGTCATGCTCAGTTCCCTCGGTGCGGACACGCCGTCTATGGCCCCCGAGGCGCTTCGCGACTATCTGAACGCGAAAGCCGAGGCGGACGAGCGGCTTCGGGAGAGCGACCTCACGTACACCATCGTTCGCCCCGGCGAACTCACCACCGAGGAGGGGACGGGTCGCGTTCGGACGGCCGCGGATCTCGAGCGGAAAGACGGCGACATTTCGCGCGAAGATGTCGCGTGCGTGCTCGTGACCGCGATCCCAATGGAGAGCACGTACGACCGTACCTTCGAGGTGCTCTCGGGCGACGAGCCGATCGAAACGGCGCTCGAGAATCCGCTTTGAGGGGAGCGGCGCGCGAGGAGTGTGGCGTGCGAGGAGTAACTGGTGAACGTTCTCGCGAGCCGACGCCGCCCCGTCGCGGAGCCGACTCGAGAGAGCCGCCTACCGCTGGCTCGGCTCGAACTCCGTCTTCTCGGGCGTCAGATCCCGATTCCCCGCGTCGTCTCGAACTTCGCGGTAGGTCCGGCGGTAGCGGTCGATTTTTCGATAGAGGTAGTAGCCGAAGACGGCGTTGAAGACGATAATGAAGCCCACGAACGCGACGCCGGGACCGATCGGGAGCAATGCCGTCCCCAGTCCGGGGACGAACTGCACGCTGAAGTTGTACGTACCGTGGATGATGGCGGCGATGAGGATCCCCTTGACGACGAGGGGGCCGGCGTTGCGCGGGTTGAACTTCGCCAGCCCGAGGTAGAAGCCGGCGATCGTCGAGTAGATGACGTGGCCGGGACCCGCGAGCGCTCTGGTCGTCGCGATCTCGCTTGCGCCGACGAGGAGTCCGGTGCCGGCCTCGAGGTCGGCGAGGTAGCCGCCGATGTAGATGGCGTTTTCGATGGAGGCGAATCCGAGGCCCGCGATCGCGCCGTAGACCGCGCCGTCGATTACCGCGTCGAAGCTGTCGCTTCGATAGGCGTAGACGCGCACGGCGACCATCTTGATCGTCTCCTCGACGGGGCCGACGACCAGGAAGAAAAACAGGAAACTACCGAGGAGCGTCGCCTCACTGATGAACAGCCCAGCGCCGGAGTTGACGATCGCGGCGACAGGCGCGAGCAGGATTATGAGGACGTAGGTCGCGACGAGAAGTCCGAGCGGCTCTTTGGTCGTGATATCGGCGTACCAGACGTACGCCGCGAGCAGCGCGGCGGGGACAACCGAGAGCAGGAAGAAGACGCTCACGAGCGGTTCCTCGGCGACGACGATAGCCGGGGACAGCAAAATCGCGGCCGTGATGATCACCGCGGTCAGCAGGAGGATAGCGGGCAACCCGTAGCTGATACCGTCGTAAACCCTGCAGGCGACCCTGTCGAGCACCGTTCGCGGTTCCCAGGTCGATATCTCCTGTAAGTCCCTCGAGTCTTCCGCGGACCGTTCGATCAGATCGCGTCGCCGTGCCATACCTATCGCATTACGGCCGCCCGGAAAGACGTTTTCGCCGTCTGAACACGGAATCCACAAAGGCCTGCCCGCCGAACGGATGCGTATGCACTTCGACCAACGAACCCAGCGCGCGCTTCGAGACGTCGGCCTCGAGACCGCGGACCTCCGCGAGGCGTCCGCGGCCGTCGTCGACGCCGTCGAGGCCGACGCCGAGGCGCTCGAGTCCTTCTTCGAGGCACACGAGACGGTCTACTCCGATATGGACATGGCCCACTCGAGCGAGACGTACCCCGAACACGCCGTCGACTATCTGGATCTGATGACCCACGCAGACGAGATGCGCGGCTGGCTCCGCTTCGATAGCTGGGGCGTCTACGTCGAGGACGGGCGGGTCCTCGAGGACGACTACGTCGAGTTGACGCTCGGCCCGACGATCGACGGCCGGGTCAGATTCGCACCGGATCGCGACACGCTGCGATGATCGGGGACGGTTCCGCGGCCGCCCAGCGGTCACGACCGGAGGGCGACCGATGACGTCGGTTCGCGTTCGGGGCATCTACACGACGGCGCTCACCCGCCTGCTCACCGAGGCCGGGTTCGACGTCGTCCAGGCCTCCGAGCCGATCCGCGAGCGCTTCGACGACGAGTTCGCGGTCGCCCCCGCAGCGGTCGCCCTCGAGACGACCCGTGACAGACAGGGCGTCGGGATCTCGGGTCCGCCGGCGGCCGTCGAGGCGGTCGCCGACGAACTCGAGGCCCTCGCGATCGACACCTTTCGGTGGGAGAGCGAGACACCCGAGGGTGCCGTCTTCGACGCCGAGGTTCTCGAGGCTGCGGGCGGCAGCGGCGCGGTCGTCGATCTCGGCGACGGGCGTCGGGGCTATCTCAACTACGACGACGCGGACGGCTACGTCGACTCCGGCGATCAGTACCGCCTGCAGGTTCGCGACTCGGCCCCGCCGTGGACCGACGACCGCCCGCGGGTCGTCTCGACTCGCCAGATTCGCGGCGGACTCTGTACCCTCTCCCGAGATCGGAACGGAATTTCGGCCGCGCTTTCGGGCGAGCGCGCGAACGAACTCGTCGGTATGACGGACCTGCTCTCGACGGACGTTCCAGAGGGGTGGGGGCTCCGCTGGCACCACGCCGCCGCGGACGCGGACCTCGAGGCGCTGGGCGAGGCGCTCCAGCGGGTCGTCGACCGCGCCACGGCGCTCGAGGACGAACTGGCCGACGCACCCGACGAACCGGGCGAGCCGTCGCAGCTGGTCGCGCCGCGGTCGACGGTCTGGCTGTGGTTCGGTCGGCGCTCTCGGTTCGCACTCGACGAGGCCCGTCGCGCCGTCGAGACGACGATGCCGGGCCATCACCGGACCAAGGCCGCCGACAGGGCGGCGAGTTCGGCGGTCGACTTCGCGGAGGCCGTCTGTGCCACTCCCGCGGCCGCGTTCGATGCGGGCGACGCGTCCGAGTCGGGTGCGGACGCCGGGTTCCCTTTCGCCGCCGTCGCCGAACAGTTCGGTCCCGTTTCGGGCGATCGGCTCGAGATCGGCCACGGGAAACCCGACGGGAGGCTGTTCTCGCTCGGCTCCGGCACCGTCACCGAGTGGGACCCTGAGGGTAAACTCACGCTCGAGCGCTCGATGAGCGCAGGCGGCAGCTACGACGCGCTCGGAACCCCCAAGGAGGACGGCGATACGGCCGTGACGAAGTTCCGCGAGGGCCGCTGGTGGTACCCGACGACGTACAAGGCTGACGACGGTTCGACGAAGGGAACCTACGTCAACGTCTGTACCCCGGTCGAGCTCTTTCCCGGGGCGGCCCGGTACGTCGACCTCTATATCGACGTGATTCGTTCGCCCGAGGGGGACGTCGAAATCGTGGATGGAGCCGAACTCGAGGCCGCTGTCGAGGACGGACTCGTTTCGACGGCGCTCGCGGAGAAGGCGCGGAACGTCGCCGAGGCCGTCGAGCGCGCGCTCTCGAAGTAGCGGCGCAGTCTCTGTGGAGCGGGGCACAGTCACTACCGGTTACACCGCGCTCGAGAACAGCCCCCGTCGCAGTCTCTACCAAGTCACGTCGGCCTCGAGAAGATCTTGGCGCATTCGCGAACGATTCCGTCGCACTCGAGCCGCCTGTTTTCCGGCCGTCTCGAAACCGCCGTCAATCCGACGCCGAAACGATGTCACCTGCGTTCTCGACGGCGGAATCCGCCGAGGGGAGAAGATGCACGTATTCGTCGAGGTCGAGTGCGAACTCGCGGGCAGCGTGCGGATCGATCCAGCGAAACTCGAACTCGGAGCCATGTTCCCCGCCGCCGTCAGTCACCGTGTGCGTCCATCTATCGCGCGGTTCGTGAACGCTCGAGTGAAAGAAGTGGCGCACGTACCGCTTCGGCGGCGACCGTCGTCGCGTCCAGACGTCGGTCGAGAGGTGGCGGGTCGCGCTGAGTGCCCCGAGGCCGCTCTCCTCAACGACCTCCCTGAACAGTGCCTCTCGAGGCGTTTCGCCGGGCTCGAGGGTCCCTTTCGGAATCTGGAGTCCGTCGTGACCCGGCCCCTCGAACACCAGCAACTCGCCCGTGTCGCGAGTGATGTAGGCGCAGGCTTTCTGGACGTACGTGACGTTTTCCATGATATAGACTCACACAACGGCCGGCGTGAAAAGCGTACCCTGAAAGACAATAAGTGTGATTAAGGGGATTTCGGTGTGAAATAGTCGTTCCACCCAGTTTGTGGTGATAGAAATAGGGCTGGATAGTGGCGACGCGACCGCTCCCGATCAGTCTGCGGTCGATGCCGAATCGGCGTCCGCGACCGCCTGATCGGTTCGCCGCGCGAACGCGGTCGCGAGCGCCGGTCCGGAAATATTGTGCCAGACGCTAAACAGCGCCGGGATCAGCGCGGCGACCGGGTCGAAAAACGCCGCCGCGAGCGCGACGGCGAGACCGCTGTTCTGGAGGCCGACCTCGAACGCACAGGCACGTGTTCGGTCCGTGCTCATGCCGGTCAGATAACCGGTACCGTAGCCGGCTCCGAGTCCGAGAGCATTGTGAACGATCACCGCGAGGAAGACGGTGGCGCTCGCGGTGAGGATCTCCTCGACGTTGAGCCCGACGATCGCCGCGACGATGAGGACGATCGTGAGCACGCTGACCGCGGGAAAAATGGAGAGTCCGGCGTTTGCGACCGCCGGTGCGTACCGATCGAGGATGATTCGCAGGAGGAGCCCCGCGACGACCGGAATCAGGACGATCAGTACGATTTCCTCGGCCATCGCGCCGAAGGTGACGGTGATCTCCTCACCCGCGAGCAGAACGATCCAGGCCGGCATGACCAGCGGTGCGGCGAGCGTCGTCACCGACGTGATCGTCACCGAGAGCGCAACGTCGCCGCGGCCGAGGTACGTCATCACGTTCGAGGCCGTTCCGCCCGGTGCGGCGCCGAGCAGAACCAGCCCCACGCCGATGTCTCTCGGAAGGCCGAGAAAGGCGACGAGCAGATAGGCAAATACCGGCATGAATACCCACTGTGCGGCCGCACCAATGAAAACGTCTCGAGGGCGCTCGACGATTCGACGGAAATCCGTGGGCGTAAGCGTGAGCCCCATCCCGAGCATGATGACGCCCAGAAATACCGAAATGTAGTCGCCCAGGGGCGTAAACGTCGATGGAGAGTACAACGCGAGCGCCGAGCCGAGGAGAATCCAGACGACGAAGTACGTGCTCGTAACCGCGCCGATCCGTTCGAGTCGTTTGATCACGCCCATCGATCTATCCACCCCTCGAGTGGCATATACTCCCACCCTCGAGCGATCGAGTATAAACTCCCTGATCACGCGCGACGGCGCTGGTAACTGGAGCGACGGCGAGGAGTACTGCTTTCTTGTTTGCCGCCAATCTTCCACTCAGGATGACCGAATCAGTTCGGACGCTCCTCACCGGCGCGACGGGCTCGCTCGGGCGGGAGTTGCGGCCTCGGTTGCACCGTGCAGGTCACGACGTTCGAGCGACGAGTCGATCGCCGCCGTCGGGAACTGGTGATAACGCCGAGTGGGTTACACTCGATCTGAAAAACGGAACGGGCCTGTCGGAGGCCGTCACGGATATCGATGTCGTCGTTCACGCCGCGTCCGCCCCGCAGGGAGACAGCGAAGCGGTCGACGTTCGCGGGACCGAGCGGCTCCTCGAGGCGGCCGACACCGCCGGCGTTTCGAACTTCGTGTACGTCTCTATCGTCGGCGTCGACGAGATTCCATACTCGTACTACGAGCACAAGCGAGCCGCCGAACGGATCGTCGAACGGTCTCCCGTTCCCGCGACGATCGTCCGTGTCACGCAGTTTCACGAGTTCGTTTTCGGATTACTCGACGGACTCTCGTGGGCGCCGATCTGGCCGCTCCCGACCGATTTCCGGACGCAGCCGATCGAAACCGGCGAGGCAGCCGCGGCGATCGTCGACCGCACGACGCTCGAACCGGCTGGATGGGTACCACCTGTCGGCGGTCCCGAGGTCTGGACCGTCGGCGAACTCGCTCGAGCCTATCGCGACAGTCGATCCGCGTGGCGTCCGATCGTTCCCGTCCCGGTTCCGGGCGCCATTGCCCGCGGCTTCCGGGCCGGCGAGGCGACGTGTCCAGAGCGGACCGTGGGTTCGGTGACGTGGAAGCAGTGGCTCGAGAAGACGAGAATCGATTCAGAACCGTAAGCCGTCTCGGTCGGCTAGTCGGCCCGCAGGGTGGTCGATTAGTCAGCTGCGAGCTTATCGAGCCCGGCCGACTCGATGTCAGCGCCGTCGACGGAGGTTCGAAGCGAGTCCATCCCGTCGTCGCGGTCGATACCGAAGTCGTTCTCGTACAGTTCCTCGACGCGGGCCATCTCCTCGTCGGTGAGTCTCGGCACGTCGCTGGCCGCCGCCCACTCGTCGATATCGGCTTTCGTGCGGAACGTCGGCGTCACGGACGCGACCGGATCGTGGGAGAGCAACCAGGCGATGGCGGCCTGTCCCATCGTTCGCTCGCTCGAGCCGTCCCCAGCGCCGCCACCCGCACGCTCTAAGAACCGCAGCTTCTCGAGTTTCTCCCAGCCGGTCTCGTACCAGGCGTCGGGGCGGAAGCCGCGGTGGTCGCCCTCGCCGAGTTCCGTCTCGGGGGTGACCTGCTCGTTGAGGATGCCCGAGGAGTGGGGGACCCGCGGGATGAGACTCGTCGAGGAGCCGGTTCGCTCGATCGTCTCGAGGAAGTGGTCGCCGACCTCCTGTTCGAGTACGTTCCAGACGAGTTGCACCGAGTCGAACTCCCTTTCGATGGCGAAGTCGCCCTCCGCGAGCCAGCCGATCGAGGGGCCGAGCGCGAGCCCCGTCGCGTCGATCTTGCCTTCCTCCTCGAGTTCGTCGAGCAACTCGAGCACGTCCGGCGTGATCTCGGAGACGTCCGCGTTGTGGAGCTGGAGCAGATCGATCGAGTCCATCTCGAGGCGCTCGAGGCTCTTCTCGACGGCATCCCGGAGGTACTCGGGGTTCATCTGCTTCGGAATCTCGCCGTGGCCGGCCTGGGGATTGTTGTAGAAGTCGTAGCCGACCTTGGTCGCGATCGTGACCTCGTCTCGGACGTCGGACAGCGCTCGTCCCACGATCTCCTCGCTGCGGCCGTGGCCGTAGACGTCGCCCGTATCGACGTAGGTGACGCCCCGGTCGACGGCGTACCGGAGCATCTCGATCGCGTCCTCCTCGGAGCGGTCGCCCCACCAGTCGGTGCCGACGGTCCACGCGCCGAAACCGACCTCGCTGACCTCGAGGCCGGAGTCGCCGAGTTCGCTGTATCGCATACGCACACGTTCGGAGCGAGGGGACTTAGGGTGTACGGAACGTCCCTACCCGGTGGGAATTTCACCGCGGTTCCCCCTACCAGGACTGCTCTCGATTTCGAGACCGAACTGCTTACAGTATGGCTGCGTAAAGAACACGCATATGAATAAAATCCTCCGGCGTCGTGTGGGGCCGCTTCTCGCGTTTATCGTCTTCGTGACGCTAGTGTCCACAATCGTTCTCAGCCTGATCAGTGACGGCCCAGTGCTCGAGTCGATGGAAGTGATCGTCATCGTCTTCGCGGGGCTCATTGGGTTCGTCTTGGTGGTCGGGACTGTTCTACTCGTCGGCGTCGTGTTTGCGTTCGCTATCGCTCGTGTCTCCTCGTTTTTGTTTTCCTGAGTACCACTTCAATCCCTGCTCTGTCCAGTATGTCCCCGAGCGGCCTATAATCGGCCGTATTGTCAGTCGTCCGGCAAGCCGATCGGACAACCGAACCCCTATGACCTCCGCGACAGTATTCGATTCTATGACAAAGCGGCACGTCTCGCTTCCCGAGGAGGCAGAGGCGGGAATGCGGGAGTTCGTAGCGGAGGTCGACGAACGGCTCTCGAGCGACGAAGACACGTGCAGCGTCGTCGAAGACGTGCTGATCGATCTCTCCGGGGATCGAGAGGCCTACGACCGCTGGCAGGCCGGCGGCTCGGTGTCGACGGCAGAGCGCGTCCGATTGCAGAGCTACGACCCGTGTCATACGACCCTCGAGAGCGAGTATTACGCCGAGAAAGACGAGGAGAAGTTCCGCAGGTCCAAACACCTCCAGTGGCTCTGGCGGCAGTTCGACAGCCTTCCGATCGCGGACAACGTCGAGTTCGCGCTCCGATTCCGGCGGATGCTCGCCGACCACCTCTTCGAGGAGTGCGGCGAGAACTGCCGATTCTTCAAGGGGATCTCCTTTACCTACGGCCACAACATCACGATCGGCGACAACACGGTCGTCCACGACGACGCTCACTTGGACGACCGGGGGAAACTCACCATCGGCGATCGCGTCTCCGTTTCCGACGGCGTCCACGTCTACAGCCACGACCACGACGTCGTCGATCAGACCTCAGTTCGAAACTTCCACACGATCATCGAGGACGACGTTCGGCTCACGTACGACTCGATGGTCCGTGCGGGCAACAAGGTCGGGGAGAACGCCATCGTCGGCGCGCGCGGCATCGTCCAACACGACATCCCGGCCCATCACATCGCCGTCGGCATGCCGGCCAAGAGCGTGAAGATCAAACCCGGCTGGGAGTCCGTCGCCATACCGATCGAAGACGCGGGCGTCAACCGACAGGAGCAGCGACACCTCGAGTACGATCTCGACGACAATCTCGAGGTGTTCGACGAGTTCCAGCGCGACCTCGAGCCGCCAAACTGAACGGTTCCCCGAAACTGACTCTCCGGACGGCTGAACGCGGGGAATAGCCAAGTGTGTGGAGTGCGTTATGTTCACACATGGACCCCTGGGGGTGGCTCGTCGGCTACGTGGTCCTGTTCGCCCTGCTTCACCTGCTGTTGTACTACCTGTACGTCCGTCGCGCGGACGACGACCCGTCGTCGTCTCCGTCGTTTTCCGAACCCGACCGCGGCCGACCGCGGACCTCGCCCCAGTCGCCACACGACCACTACGCGCCGCGCCAGGAGTTCGACGACCCCGCGGAACTCGAGGCGACCCTCGAGTTCGACGGCGAAACGATCCAGTGTCCCCACTGCGGGGCTCGCAACGAGTCGGATCAGACGTTCAGTTACTGCTGGAACTGCGTCTCCTCGATCCACCGCTAAGCGAGTCGGACAGCCCGGCCTCGAGCGCGTCGAGGTGGTCCGCACCGACGACGGCGACGACCGAGCCGTCCGTCTGTCGCGCCCGCAATTGCTCGACCATGCATCGTTCGCGCGCGTCGTCGCGATACGCGGTCGGACGCTCGGCCTCGTCTTGCGTCCCGCCGAGCAGCGCCCGGACGCCGGCGACGTGTGCCCGCTCGTGAGCCGCTTGCGTCTCCGGATCGTCCGCGCGCGTACAGGAGTACGACACCGGCTCGTCGGCGGCGACGGTCAGTGACGTCGCATCGGTGACGGTCGCGGCGACTCGGCTGGTCAGCGCGTCTCTGGTCGCGTTCCCGAGACTCGAGAGAACGCGTCTGGCGGTCGACGGCGAGACGCGGTCGGCGACGAGCCGGGCGACGAGCCGGCGGACGAACGGCCAGTTCGGGGCGTCGATACCGACGACCTCGGCGCTCGAGACGGCGTCGATTGCCGCGCTCATCTCGCCGCCGAACCGGGGCGGAGATCGTTCGTCTCGGGCGTACGCGCGATACAGCGGGATCGCGGCCGCGGGCAACTCGAGGGCGAGCGTGTCGGGTTCGACCCGCTCTATGACCGTTCGCACGCGGCCGACGCTCGCCGGGTGGTCGTGGACGGCGCCGAGGAGCACGACTTCGCCGGCTTGGTGACGAATCGAACGACAGAACTGGGCGGTGACTCGCGGGTCGTCGACGACGGTCTCGATCGAAGACGCGGCCATCTGATGACGAATACCACTACGCGAGAGCGATCATAACCGTTTCGTTATCACCGCAAGTAGATCGTTACCCGAACGAACCGTTCTGTTACTCGCGAAAGTCCGCCGTTTCTCGCGTGAAACGATCGGTGGATTCGAATAGCGAGGGTATTACTCCGGATCGGATCGATCGCGTCGACCGGCGCTCGCGACCGACGATCAGGTCTCGAGACCGGATACAGAGGCGATATAGCGCCCGTTCGGGCGTGTTGTGGGAAGTAATGGATCGTGAGCTTCGACAACGGTTTCGCCCGTTTATCCGACTCGAATCCGTTGTCGGAGGCGGATAGCCGGCAGTGAACACGCGTCTGGGCCGCCGATCGGCGATTCGGCGTGGTCAGGCCGATCGTTCGTCGTCGCTTGCCGTTTCCCGACTCGAGATTCGGCCGTCCCTCGAGATCGTCGCGGTCGCCCTTCTGGATCGTCGCCGTCCTCGTGCGACCGTTCACGATCTAGCGGACGAAGGCGCGCCCCTCGGACGAATCGACGAACGCCAGACCCTCGCTCAGACGACGAACGGCAGCCACCTCGGCTGGATCACGCGCGCTCGAGGGCGGCTGTGAGCGCTCGCGCCCGAATCACGCGACACCGGACACACTATGCGGGAGACACTCGAACCGTGGGACACCGGCAAGCGGGTATTGAACGCCGACGGGACCGTAGTCGGGCGTCTCTCCCACGTCGAAAACGGTCGCGGCTACGTCGTACTCGACCCGACCCTCCTCCAGACGATCAAAGCCAAACTCGGCTGGGGGTCGGTCACCGACGACGCACACCCGCTCGATTCGGGGAGCATCGAGAAGGTCACGGACGATGCCGTCCACCTGCGCGGAACGCTGTGACCGGCTCAGTCCGTCGCGCGCTGGTCGAACGCGGAAATCGGCCTCGCGGTCGCTCTGTACCGACGGAAGGCGTCGTGAGCCCACTCGAGCGCCGCCGTCGAATCGTTCCGGATCACGCCCCGGTAGGTCAGGTCGTCGTCGAACGGGACGACGTAGACGACCGACTCGGTCGGCGTCTCGACGATCGAGAGCTCGTAGGGGACCGTCGGCACCGTGTAGACGTCGATCTCCCCCTCGAGCGCGCCGTCTCCCAACAGATCGGCGTGATCCGTCAGCGTCACTCGTGCCAGCGCCTCGGTGACGACGAGTTCGACGTCGAAGGCGTCGTCGATTGCGCGCTCGCGAAACTGCCGTCGGAACGCCGGCGTTCTGTCGGCCGCGGCGATGGCGCGAAGTCGCTCTGCGCGGTCGATCAGCTCGATGATCTCCTCGAACGGTTCGTTCGGCGCGTGTGCCGGGACTTCGAGCAGGGTGGCATCGCGGATCAGGTCCGTTGAGATGGGGGTCTCCGTGGGCAACTCGCGGAGCAGATCGCTCGTCCTCGAGATCGACTCGAACGTCTGCCGACTCCGGCGATGTGCCGTGAGCGCGAGTCGACCGGCGACGGTCAGCCGAAACCCGTCCTCACAGCGTCGTATACAATCGAGCGCCTCGAGTTCCCTGATGGCACGATCGATCGTCGATCGGGAGCAATCGAGGACCGCGATCAACTCGCGTTTTGTCGCCGGCCCGTCGTCGAGGTGCTCGAGCAGCGGCGAACGCTTGGCGACGGTCTGTAAAACGTCGTCTCCGGTACTCGAATGCCCCATCCTCACCTATTCGACGACGAGCGACGAGTAAAAAGTTCCCGATCAGGCAGTCGCGTCGACGCTTAGACGCCGGTACTGTACCGCAAGATGCCCGCAAAGCCGCCGAAGGCGTTGTACAGCTGTTCGCCCTTCTCGAAGTCCGTCGAGATGAACTTCGTCTCGGTCCCGCGCTGTTCGGCGATCTCGATGAGGTGGTCGATCGCGTCCTCGCGGTCGGCGTCGTCGGCCTCGATCGCGGTTCCACACTCAGAACACTCGTGATCCGGCGTGGAATTACGCCGATCGATCACTTCGTAGTCGGTGTTCGAACACTCCGGACAGTCGAAGACGACGACGTCGGAGCGCAAGTCCTCGCTGATCAGCAGCGTCTCGACCGAGCCCATGATGAGGTTGTCGCGGGTCTGCTCGAAGCCGTAGGTCGCCCGCTCGCCCGCGTGGAGTTCCTCGAAAAACTCCTCCATCTCCTGTTTTTCCTTCATGACCTCCGCGTCGGCCAGCGCCTCCTCGGCGTTGTCGACGAGTTCCTTCAGACCGGATTCGTCGGTATAGGAGACGTCGAACTTGCCGATGACGTTGTCCTGAATCTCGTGGTGGAGGTAATCGCCGTCGAGGAACTCGTCTTTCGTCGGCGAGGGGCCGCCGACGAGAATCCCGTCGAGTTCGTGGCGCTTCGGGACGAACAGATCGTTGCCCATTCCCGCGACTTCCTGATAGAAGTTGTCGATGGCCTCGAGGCGCAGTCGGGCGAACCGCTGTGCGGACTGGCCACCCTTTCGCTGCTTGCCGGGCACCAGCGAGGAGGCAGACTTGACCGGCTCGATGCGCTTACCACGCAGCCAGCCGACGTTCGCTTCGCGCCGGTCGAGGACGATCAGCCCGTAGAGGCCGTTGTCCGCCAGCATGTGCTCTAACGGCTCGGTGAGAAAGTCCGAATCGCAGTGATACCGGAAGGATTCGACGGGCTGGGGCGGGCTCTCGAGGACGTTCGTGACCATCTCCGTCTGGCCGCCGCCGGCGTCGACGGCCCCCGAGAACATGACGAGCCCGTTCTCCGGCGGGTACGTATCGTAGTACCGAAGCCGGTCTTTGATCGATGTCAACGCGTCCTGTACGTTGGTGCGGGTCTGCTTCGACTTGATGTTTGCCGCTTCGGAGTGTTCCTGGGTGACGTGTGCGACGACGTCACTGATCTGGCGATCGTCGGGAACGTAGATGGTCACGAGTTGCGTTCCCGACCCCTCGTAGTCCTTGAGATCCTCGATAACCTTCCGGAATTCGTACTTCTTCCGGTCGGATTGCTCCTGCTCGCCCTCCTGACTCATTGTTTGTCCACTAGCGGACCTGCGGGTAAGTATTTGTTGACCTGCCGAGCGCGTGCACAACGGGCGTTTCAGGCCGTCTTCCGGCGGACTATCCGCCCCCAGTCCGTCGCTGTTCGAGTGATTTCTATGTTGGTATCGAAGCCGTTTTGGCTCGCGCACCCCTGGGTCCCTGCATGAACGGCGATAGCGACATGACTCTGGCGTTCGAACTCGAGGCGTTGAAGGAAGTCGCCTCCCCCGAATCCGTCTTCGAGGACGCCCGGAGTTGGACCACCTACATCGGCGTCGTCTCCGAGAAACCGACCTACGTCGTGACGAACTTCACGCGGAAAAATCGCGTGCGCCAGGACTTCTTCTCCGGCCCGCGTGGCGTTGACGAGAGCCTCGAGGGCGTCAAAGACCAGTTCGACACCGATCGGTACGTCTTCATCGGAACGACCGACGACGACGAAGCCCGCGCCGACGAGCTCGGCTGGGAGTACCTCGACATCGAGGACGCCGCCGAGGCCGCTGACTGGACGATGGGGTCGGAGACGACGCCCGAGGAAATCGAGCCGGATACGTCTCGAGACGACTGGCCCTGAGAGTCTCGAGTGATTCTATTCCCCTCGAGACCTCCGGTGTAAACTGATCGCATCGGACAACATCACACCTCGTCTTTCTCGTCTGCCTGCAGTTCGCTGACCTGCTTCTCTAATTCGTGACGCCGGTAAAACTGCTCACCCATCGCAAATCCGATTACTAACCCGAATGCGGCTCCTATCATATTGTAAATCAACCCGAATTCGGCCCCTAGGACATTGAAAAGGGAAAATCCGATACCCATGCAAATGATTCCAGGAATGAGAATCGAACTGGCTTTCGACGTCATATCTCCATTTTAATTGTTCATACATTTACAATTTTCACCGATGTCGAATACGAAGCAGGAGTATCAGACCCGCTACTGGAAGTAGGGTGGCAAGCAAAACCACTCCGAGAGTTAGCAATTCCAGAGGGAGAAAAAAGATAATCATTAGTACGATGTTACTAATCAAAAGCGCGATTATCAGATTGAGGCGGAAGATGACTGGGTTCCCGTTCATGATCTCGTGTTCTCACCTACTCTCAAATATATGTCTTGTGTGTTTATTACTTGGCCTATATTGATCGCAAAGGATTCCAAATCGGTCGGTCTCTGTTCATTTTGCGCGATCACGCCCTCGAGCTAAACTCATCACCGCTCTCGCCTCGAGGCGTCGCGCTTATCCCCGCGCCGGCCGAACGTGGCACAATGGCTACACCCCGCGTTCCGGGTGACGACGTCGGCAGTTTCGAGCTACCCTGCGGCACCGAGATCGACCCACGCGACATCGACCTGGGGATGCGCGAGTACAGTTGTTCCTGCGGCGAGACCCACGCCGTCGTGACGGACGCCCATCCCCCGTCGCGATTTTTCCCCGAGTCGTTCGTCACGGTGCTCGAGGAGACCATCGAGACCGAAGACGAGTTCGACAGCTTCGGCACGCCGCACTTGCTCGGTGTGACAATGGAGGAGTTCCCAGAGCAGGTCGCCTCCTACGACGCGGCCGACGACGGCAGCGTCGGCTACACGCTCGTCTGGGTCACGGGGTTCGACTCGAGACGGCTGCACGAGATCGTCGTCGAACTGGTCATCGAACTCATGGAGCACGCGATGAGCCACGCCGGCGACGATCAGGCGGTTTCGCAGTTCGAACGACAGATGCTCGAGTTCGACGTCGAGGCGTTCGTCGAGGAGTATCGGCAGGCTCGAGAGTTCGAGACCGAGCACGACCAGGCGCTGTGAGTTCGAGGGGCGCTGTTGGGGCCTCGTCGCCCGAAGCACGTGTCAGTGCGGTCGCGTACCTCCGTCGGGGAGCTACATGCTGGCGGTATCTGCGAGTCGTCTGTTCGAACCCCGCCTGGATGTCTCCCGAAGTGTGAAAAAAGTATTATATCGAGGCAGCCTCAAGTAAATCGTAATGACCGAATCCGGTGAGTGTGACGCCGCTCCGTCTAGCACCGAACAGGATCCGGCGCGGTTCGTCTACCCCGTCGGTGTCCTCGGATCGCTCCTCCTTCTCGCGAGCGGTAACATTCTGCTCTTCGTTGCCGGTATCGCGCTCACACTAGCCGTGGCAAAGCAAGTCGCGGAATAGCTAGTTTTCATCAGCCAGTTCGCGTGGTGCATTGGTGTGGGACGAACTCGAGTCTGATCGCAGAGATGGTGCGAAGCCGCGAACTCGAGTACACCACAAACGCTGGCAACGTGGATTTCCGGCTCTGTTGAAATCCTCTTCTTCAGAGGAATTTGAATGTGAAACACACACTATGGATATGAGCTTACCAGCACAGTCGGTTAGTCCGAAGTGACATATATCGAAACGACCTACGGCAATTTATGTCGACCAATGGAATTGATTCTAGCGGGGGCCTGTATGCCCGACTACCGCGGAGTGTGAAACTCGGCGTTGCACTGTTAGGTGTAGTGTACGCTGTGGCGATACTGACCGACAGTATCAACGACCCGATTCCAAATGATGTCTGGGCAATCGTCTGGTTCGCGGTGGCTGTTGGCCTGCTCGTACGTGCGGTTCGTCTGCACAGACAGTCGTGATAGATTCACGCTCTGTACTGAACGGCAACTACAGATGCTTCTTGTCTGCTTCAGTGGTTCTACAAGCAGCAGTTCTATTTATCATCAATGCGTTATATGAGACGTGACTGACATTGGTAACCCGTTTGGGTTCGACGTTGCAACAGTTCTCACCGGGTCGGGGCTGACACTCTTGGTATCTGCGGGGATAATGAGATATGGCGGTCAATTCGAGTATACCACAGGAGAGCTCTATGGGATCAGCGGTGGTGTGTTTATCATACTCGGTGTTCTCTATGGACTCCTCCTCATCGTCAGTGGATACCGTTGAGTGCCCAAGCGAACACGTAACACTCTGTGACGACCGATCTTTCTATTCCTGTACTTACCGATCCCTCTCGAAATTTGTTAGCCGCTGATGGTTTCCACAGAGCCGATTTCCACACTCTCCCCAGCCGATTCCCTCGCTCACAGGCTCACGGTGGCTCGAGAGGCCGCCGACTTTCGTCATCAAGTGAACGTATCCCGTTCGCGGGCATCGCGAATCTCCGATCCACTCAGTCACGAAACGGCAGACCGTTTCGAATGACTTCGCCGTTCGCTGTTCCGCGACGCTTCTCGTTGGTCTCCGTGATAGAGGACCTCGCACACCCCTCCGCACAGTTCATTGTTCGCTTACCGTGCGTGAGCGCCGCCCGTTACTCGAGTGCGTTCGAGCGCGGTCGAAATCGAGCGAGTTCGAAATTCGAAATTCGATTTCGAGAATCGTACTGTTTCGTGGGGCTTATTACGATGTGCGAATTTTGGATGAACAAGACCAATGAGCACGAACACTGACGGCGACACGGGGGACGGGCGCAAAATCCTCTTGATCGGGAGCGGCCCGATCCAGATCGGACAGGCAGCCGAGTTCGACTACTCGGGCGCGCAGGCCTGCCGGGCGCTGCAAGAAGAGGGCGCGGAGGTCGTTCTCGTCAACTCCAATCCGGCGACGATCATGACCGACCCGGAGATGGCGGACGAGGTCTACATCGAGCCGATCACGACCGACGCCATCGCCGAGATCATCGAAACGGAAAAGCCCGACGGCGTGATCGCCGGACTCGGCGGCCAGACCGGGCTCAACGTCACCGCCGAACTCGCCGAGGAGGGCGTGCTCGAGGAACACGACGTCGAGATCATGGGGACGCCGCTGGATACGATCTATGCGACGGAGGACCGCGATCTGTTCCGCCAGCGCATGGAGAAGATCGGCCAGCCGGTTCCGGCCTCGACGACCATCTCGCTCGACGAGGGCGAGTCGGTCTCCGAACTGACCGAGGCCGACCTGAAAGATCGCGTCCAGGCGGCCGTCGACGAGGTCGGCGGCCTCCCCGTTATCGCGCGAACCACCTACACGCTCGGGGGGTCGGGATCGGGCGTCGTTCACGAGTTCGACGAACTCCTCGCTCGCGTTCGCAAGGGGCTTCGCCTCTCCCGCAATAGCGAGGTGTTGATCACCGAGTCCATCTCCGGCTGGGTCGAGTACGAGTACGAGGTCATGCGCGACGCCGATGACTCGTGTATCATCATCTGCAACATGGAGAACATCGACCCGATGGGCATCCACACTGGGGAGTCGACGGTCGTCACGCCCTCCCAGATCGTCCCCGACGAGGGTCACCAGGAGATGCGCACCGCCGCGCTCGACGTGATCCGCGAACTCGGGATTCAGGGCGGCTGTAACATCCAGTTCGCCTGGCACGACGACGGCACGCCCGGCGGCGAGTACCGCGTCGTCGAGGTCAACCCGCGCGTCTCTCGCTCCTCCGCGCTCGCCTCGAAGGCGACGGGATACCCGATCGCCCGCGTGACCGCGAAGGTCGCGCTCGGCAAGCGCCTCCACGAGATCGAAAACGAGATCACCGGCGAGACGACCGCCGCGTTCGAACCGGCGATCGACTACGTCGTCACCAAGGTCCCGCGCTGGCCCAAGGACAAGTTCGACGACGTCGACTTCGAACTGACGACCGCGATGAAGTCGACCGGCGAGGCGATGGCCATCGGCCGGACCTTCGAGGAGTCGCTGCTGAAGGCGCTGCGATCCTCGGAGTACGAACCCGACGTCGACTGGGAGGACGTAAGCGACGAGGAACTCGAGGATCACTACCTAGAGCGCCCGTCGCCCGACCGCCCGTACGCGATGTTCGAGGCCTTCGAGCGCGGCTACACGACCGAGGAGGTCGTCGAGCTCACTGGGATCTTCGAGTGGTACACCGAACGCTACTCCCGTATCGCCGAATCGATGCGCGCCGCACAGGACGGCGACTTCACCGAGGCCGCCATCGCGGGCCACACCAATACCTCGATCGCCGCGACGACGGGCTCGACGGTCGACACCGTCGAGACCGACGTGCCCGGCCGCACCTACAAGCAGGTCGACACCTGCGCCGGCGAGTTCGAGGCCGAGACGCCGTACTACTACTCGGCGCGCAAGTCCGAGTTCGACAAGGGGCCGCTCGTCGGCGACGCCGCCGCGGGCGAACTCGAGGTCGACCGCGACGTCGAGAGCATCATCGTCGTCGGCGGCGGCCCGATCCGCATCGGGCAGGGCGTCGAGTTCGACTACTGTTCGGTCCACGCGGTTCGCGCGCTCCGCGAGCTCGGCATCGACGCGCACGTCGTCAACAACAACCCCGAAACCGTCTCGACGGACTACGACACCTCAGACGGCCTCTTCTTCGAGCCGATCACGGCCGAGGAGGTCGCCGACGTGGCCGAAGCGGCCGACGCCGACGGCGTCATGATCCAGTTCGGCGGCCAGACCTCGGTCAACATCGGCGAACCGCTCCACGACGAGATCGAGCGCCGCGGCCTCGATTGTGACGTGATGGGAACCAGCGTCGAGGCGATGGACCTCGCGGAGGACCGGGACCGCTTCAACGCGCTGATGGACGAGATGGGCGTCGCCCAGCCCGACGGCGGGACGGCCACCTCGAAGGAAGAAGCCCTCGAGCTTGCCCACGACATCGGCTACCCCGTCCTCGTCCGCCCGAGCTACGTGCTCGGCGGCCGCGCGATGGACGTCGTCTACGACGACGACGAACTCGAGGAGTACATCGAGGAGGCGGTTCGCGTCGCGCCGGACAAACCGATCCTCGTCGACGAGTTCTTAGAGGACGCGGTCGAACTCGACGTGGACGCCGTCTCCGACGGCCGCTCGGTGCTCATCGGCGGCATCATGGAACACGTCGAGAGCGCGGGCGTCCACTCGGGCGACTCCGCCTGTATGATCCCGCCGCGCTCGCTCGAGGAAGACACTCTAGAGCGCGTCCGCGAGGTGACCGAAGACATCGCGACGGCGCTCAAGACCCGCGGCCTGATGAACGTCCAGCTTGCCGTCCAAGACGGCGAGGTGTACGTGCTCGAGGCCAATCCGCGTTCCTCGCGCACCGTGCCGTTCGTCTCGAAGGCGACGGGCGTTCCGATCGCGAAGCTCGCGGCGAAGGTAATGGCCGGGGAGACCCTAGAGAGTCTGGGCGTCGAAGAGCAGATCCCCGAACACACCTCGATCAAGGAGGTCGTCCTGCCGTTCGACCGCCTGCCGGGATCGGACCCCCGTCTCGGTCCGGAGATGAAATCGACCGGCGAAGTGATGGGAACCGCGGCGGAGTTCGGCACGGCCTACTGGAAGGCCCAGGAGGCGGCCCACAACGCCGTCAGCGAGGGCACCGCGGTCGTCGACTTCGAGGTCGACGGCTTCGAGGACCACTTCGAAATCGCCGAGTTCGACGACGTTCCACAGGCCATCCGCGAAGGGAAGGTCGACTTCGTGGTCAGTCGCGACCGCGATTCGCTCGAGATGGCCGTCGAAGAGGAGATCCCGTACCTCTCGACGGAAGCCAGCGCGAAGGCCTACGTCGAGGGACTCGAGTCGGCGGGCGGCGACCTCGAGGTCGAGACGGTCTCCGACCGACCGAGACGCGCCGCTCGCTGGGGAGCCGACGAGTAACCGACCGTTTCCCCCTTCGCCCTTTCTCGCGTTCGTCGTGGCGCTGCAGGCTGTAGACTAATACGCTGAGAGCCCGGAGCGATGACCATGCCGACAGCATCCGATCTGCTCGTCACCTGCCTCGAGGCCGAGGGGGTCGACCGCGTGTTCGGTCTGCCGGGCGAAGAAATCGAGGACCTGCTGTTCTCGCTCCGAGATTCCGAGATCGATTTCGTTCCGACGCGCCACGAGCAGGGCGCGGCGTTTATGGCCGACGTTCACGGTCGGTTGACCGGCGAGGCCGGCGTCTGTTTGTCGACGCTCGGCCCCGGCGCGACGAACCTCATCACCGGCGTCGCCGACGCGCAACTGGACAAGAGCCCCGTCGTCGCGATCACTGGCCAGGGGGACCGCGAGCGGTTACACAAGGAGAGTCATCAGGCCCTCGACGTGGTCGACGTGTTCGAGCCGATCGTCACCTGGAATACGCAGGTCGCGGATCCCGAAACCGTCCCGGAGTCGGTGCGCAAAGCGTTCAAACTCGCGGAGTACGAGAAACCGGGCGCGACCCACCTCGAGTTTCCGGAAGACGTCGCCCGCGAAGAGATCGAATCCGCGCCGATCTCGAGTCGCGAACGAGTTCGGCGTCCGGACCCCGATGACGACTCGGTCGAACGGGCCGCGGCGCTGATCGAATCCGCAGCGCGCCCGATCGTCCTCGCCGGCAACGGAGCGGTTCGAACGCGTAGCTCCGACAGCATCCGCGCGCTCGTCGATCGACTCGGGATTCCCGTCGTCGCGACGTACATGGGGAAGGGCGCGCTTTCCGACCGGCACGCCGCGTCGCTGATGACGCTCGATTCGGGGCCGAACGGCGAAGCCGCGACGGCCATCGAGCAGGCCGATTGCGTGGTCGCGGTCGGGTACGATATCGCCGAGCACGACCCCGCCGGCTGGAATCCGGATCTCGAGAAGTCGATCGTTCACATCGATATCGAGCCCGCGGAGGTGTATCGTCACTACGCGCCCGACGTGGAGATCGTCGCCGACACCGGTGCGTCGCTCGCCGCGATCGCGGATCGAGTCGCCGCCGACGCGTGTTCGCTGTGGTGTGAAGACGACCACGATCGCATCCTCGAGGCGGCGACGGCGAAACCGACCGACGACGATCCGATCACCGTCGAAAACGTCATCCCGTTGTTGCGCGAGGCGATGGCCGACGCGGACGTGCTCGTCTCCGACGTCGGCACGCACAAGATGAAAATCGCCCGGGGGTTCCCGACCTACGAACCGAACACCTGCATCGTTTCGAACGGGCTGGCGAGCATGGGAATCGCGGTTCCGGGAGCGCTCGCCGCCGACTTCGCGGTCGACGCGAACGTCGTCGCCGGCACCGGCGACGGCGGCTTCCTCATGAACGCCGCGGAACTCGAGACGGCGACCCGACTCGAGTGTTCGTTCACGGTTGTCGTGTTCGTCGACGACGATTACGGGTTGATCTCCGCCCAGCAACGGGCGACACGCGGCGAGCACTTCGGGACGACGCTCACGAATCCGGACTTCGTCGCGTTCGCAGAATCGTTCGGAATCGACGCCTCCCGTCCCGAGACGTGGGACGAAATCGAACGCGCGTTCGACGAGGCGATTCCGTCCGACGAACTCGAGCTACTGGCGATCCAACTCGATTGATACGTCTCGACGACGGGCGAACGGATCCATGGATACGCCCCGGATCGGCGATCCACCGAACTCTCTCGGAGTAACGAATATGTCGGTCTAACGCCCGCTGTCGATCCAGCAACCCCCTATCGATCCGTTCCGCTCCCCGATTCGATTACGTGGCGTATTCGCCCGGATCGACCGCCTCGCCGTCGATTTCGACATCCGTGCTACCGCCGGTGACGGTGATGTCCGTGACTTCGCCGGAGAACTGAAACTCGAGGTGGTCGGAGTCAACGGCCCCCTCGACGGTCGTTCCCGACGCGATGATCGCGTCCTCGAAGGAGTCCCCGGTGGTCGGTTCGATCGTTCCATCCACGGTGATTTCGAAGTTAGACGGCGTTTCGGATCCGCCAATCGTGAGTAACTGCGTCATACACGGGACAGATTCGAACACCAGATCATAAGTTTTCCCTCTCAGGTAACGGTAAGAAAGTCCGAACGTCGGTCGAACCTGACCATCAATCGATCCGAAACGGCTCGTTCGACGACACGTAGTGTCGTGGCAAATGCCGTTGCGCAACCCTAAAGCGGACGGACTCTGTGGATCAGATATGGAGTATCACGAGGCAGCGGATTTCCTCTTTGGTCTGCGGCGGTTCCGTCCGAAACCGGGGACGGAGTCGACGGCCGACCTCCTGGCCCACCTCGAGAACCCGCACAAGGGCGTCGATTTCGTGCAGGTCGCGGGCTCGAACGGCAAGGGGTCGACCGCGCGGATGTTAGAGCGGACGCTTCGCGAAGCCGGTCTCTCCGTCGGACTCTACACCTCGCCACACCTCGAGGACCTGCGCGAACGGGTCCGAGTCGACGGCCGGAAAATCCCCCGAAGTGCAGTGCGTTCGTTCGTCGAAGCGAGTCGCCCCTACGTTACCAGTCGGGGTGCCGAGGGCGAATCCCCGACGTTTTTCGAGGCGATGACCGGGCTCGCGCTCTGGTATTTCGGTCGCGAAAACGTCGATATCGCGATTCTCGAGGTCGGCATCGGCGGCAAGTTCGACGCGACGAGCGTCGTCGATCCGGTCGCGAGCGCGGTGACCAGCGTCAGCCTCGAGCACACCGGCATCATCGGCGAGACGAAAGCGGAGATCGCCCGCGACAAGGCCCACGTCGCCCCCGCGGACGCGCCGCTCGTGACGGGCGTCACCGACGAGACGCTCGAGTCTATCCGCGCGGTCGCGGGTGACGTGCTGACGGTCGGCCACGACGGCGAGACGGTCGAGTACGGGGCGAGTGACCGTCAGACGGGCGACCGATCGTCGTCCGCGGTCCGACCCGACGTTCGAGTCACCTACGACGGTCGGGCGAACCACATCGAAGCCGACATCGAACTCGTCGGCGACGGCTGGGCCCTCGAGACGCGGATTCCGCTGCCGGGCGAACACCAGGCCGAAAACGCGGGTATCGCGGCGGCGCTCGCCCGACAGGTCGCGGACGTGACCGACGCCGAGATTGCACGCGGCTTGCGAAACGCCCACTGGCCCGGCCGGTTCGAGGTGCTCGACACCGACCCGCTGATCGTCCTCGACGGCGCGCACAACCCCGGCGCGTGCGAGCGGGTCGCCGAAACCCTCTCGACGTACGAGTACGACGACCTCCACCTCGTGTTCGGCGCGATGCACGACAAGGATCACCGCGAGATGGCTGCCGCGCTGCCGACGCCCGACTCGGTCGTTACCTGCGAACCGACGGTCGACCGCGCCGAAGACCGTGCGGTCCTCGCGGAGGTGTTCGCCGACGCCGGCGTCGACCCCGACGACGTTCACACGGACTCGGCCGTGCAGGACGCCCTCTCGAGCGCGCTCGAGCGGGCGGACGACGGCGACGCGGTCGTCGTCACCGGGTCGCTCTTCGCGGTCGCCGAAGCCCGGTCCCGGTGGACCTCGGCGGACGTGCCGAAGCGAATCCGGTCGCTCGAGGACGCCCGCGAGACGCTCGAGGGGGCCGACGTCACCGAAAAGGGCGTCTACCGGATGCGCGGCAAGGCCGTCCACCGCGTCGTCAAGACGAACCTGCAGTACAGACAGGCTTCCTACCTGAAACAGGAGCTTCTGAGCCTCGGCGGCGAGTGTGCCCTCTCGGGACTCCAGCGCGAGGACGAGCGAACCGACGCCGTCCTGATGGGGACGCTTTCCCAGTTCAAGCGCCTGACCGACAAACTCGAGGCCCAGCCCTACGGGTTGGCCGAGGTGGCACGCGAACTGCGCGAGACGCTCGACATCGGCGGGTCCGAGCCCGATAGCGAGTACCCGTGGCAGGACCGAACGGCGGTGATGGGCATCCTGAACGTGACGCCCGATAGCTTCCACGACGGCGGCGAGTACGGCACTCTCGAGGACGCGGTGGCCCGCGCCGAGTCGATGATCGAGGCCGGCGTCGACGTGATCGACATCGGCGGCGAGTCCACCCGCCCCGGTGCCGACCCGGTCTCGCTCGAGGAGGAGATCGACCGCGTCGTCCCCGTCGTCGAACGACTCGAGGAGCGCTCGCTCGCCGAGGACGTGCTCATTTCCATCGATACGCGAAAAGCGGCCGTCGCCGAGGCCGCCCTCGAGGCCGGCGCGGACATCCTGAACGACGTCTCGGGACTCGAGGACCCCGAAATGCGGTTCGTCGCCGCCGAGTACGACGCGCCGCTGATCGTGATGCACAGCATCGACGCGCCCGTCGTTCCGGACCGAGACGTCGACTACGACGACGTCGTCGAGGACGTGATCGACGAACTCGCGGAACTCGTGTTGCTCGCCGAGAAAGCGGGTCTCGACCGCGAACAGATCATCGTCGATCCGGGGCTCGGCTTCGGCAAGTCGCCTCGAGACGGCTTCGAGATTCTGCGCCGAACGGACGAGTTTCGGGCGCTCGGCTCGCCGGTCCTCATCGGTCACTCCCACAAGTCGATGTTCGACCCGATCGCTGACGAGTCCGGTGATCGGTTCGTTCCGACCGTCGCGGCGAGCGCGCTCGCGGCCGATCGGGGTGCCGATATCGTTCGCGTCCACGACGTGCCCGAAACCGTCGCCGCGGTGAAGACCGCGCTCGCCACGGCGAACCCGGATCGCGTGGTCGAGGACGACCTCGAGTGGTAGCCCGTAGTCACCTGCCGGCCCACCTTTCAACCATCTCGAGCGAGTAGCCCCCTCGATGCGGGCTCTCCCCGTTATCGGATACAATGACCGATGATTCTCTTTCCGACGCCGCGGACGAACTGGGACTCGAGACGAACGGTGGCGACGACGATACCGACCGATCGGCGCTCGAGACGCTCCTTCAGACGGGTGCGAGCGACGGCTCGCTGGCGCTCGCGGGCGGTGGCGCGTTCGTTTTGGCGGGCGCTCGTTCCCTCGCTCGAGGCAGGTTTCGGGCGATCGCACAACTCGCTCTGGGCGGCGGGCTCCTCAAATTCGGCCAGTACCAGCGACAACAACGCGGTGGAACGGCGATCGAACGGGCACTCGGTCGTCGCGGAGGAGACGAGACGACGGCGAACGAAACGGACGGGAAAGCGCTGTCCGACGAGGCACACACTGCGGCCGAGCGCCACGATCTCGGCCGCACGGCCCAGACCGACGAGGACGGCGACGTGAGCGCCGACGCCGAACTCGGCGCGTCGCGAAACGACGATCCGGATTCGGACGTCGACTTTTCCGAGGACACTGACGAGCTATCCCGCTCTCGTCCGGGGGTCGAAGGGGAAGGCGATCCGCGGCGGAGTACGGACGACGACGCCGTCGAAATCGACGTTTCAGACTCGGCGCTCGCAGAAGAGCCCTCCGAAGCGACCGGACCGGACCCGGAGCAAGCCCAGCCGTCGCAGACGGAAGGGACCGAACCCGAGGGAACCGTCGAAGCGGACGCCTCCCACATGCGAGCCGACACCCCGGACGAACCTCGCGCCGACGGTGAAAGCGAGGGACCTCACGCCGATGCCGGCGGTGAGAACGAAGACTCCCACGCTGATACTGGCGATGTGGCCGACGAAACCACCGAACGTGGTGTCGACTCCGAGGACGACGGCGAAGGCGACCAGTAAGTCCCGTCTCGAGAGCCGATTTTCCACTCCGGTCGGCAACTATCACAAACATACATTACGACGAGGTCACAACTGGCGGGCAGAGATGTCTTCCGGAGACTTCGACGGATACGGCGGTCGACACGTCCCCGAGCCGCTCGAGGAGCCGCTCGAGAAACTCGCGGCCGCGTACGACGAGATCGGAACGAGCGACGAGTTTCAAGCCGATCTGCGCGCGCTGCTCGAGGAGTTCGCGGGCCGGCCGACGCCGCTTTACTACGCGAGCAACCTGAGCGAGCGCTACGGGGCCGAGATCTACCTCAAACGCGAGGATCTGCTCCACGGCGGCGCACACAAGATCAACAACGCGCTGGGCCAGGCGCTTCTGGCCAAACGCGCCGGCAAGGATCGGCTGATCGCCGAGACGGGCGCGGGCCAGCACGGCACTGCGACGGCGATGGTCGGCGCCTTGCTCGGCCTCGAGACGGAGATCTACATGGGGAAAAAGGACGTCGAACGTCAGGAGATGAACGTCTTCCGGATGCGACTGATGGGGGCCGAGGTCAACGAAGTGACCCGCGGGGACGAGGGGCTGGCCGACGCCGTCGACGCCGCCCTCGAGGACTTCGCCCAGAACGTCGACGACACGCACTACCTCGTCGGCAGCGTCGTCGGTCCGGACCCGTTTCCGCGGATGGTCCGGGACTTCCAGAGTGTCATCGGCCGGGAGGCTCGCGAGCAGTTCGTCGACCGGACGGGCGAACTGCCCGACGCCGCGGTCGCCTGTGTCGGCGGCGGCTCGAACGCCATCGGGCTCTTTCACGCCTTCCGGGACGACCCCGTCGACTTCTACGGGGCCGAAGGCGGCGGCGAGGGCTCGAACTCGAGTCGCCACGCGGCGCCACTCTCGAGCGGCGCGGACGACGTCCTTCACGGGATGAAAACCCGCGTCATCGACGAGGACGTCGAGGTTCACTCGGTCTCGGCAGGTCTCGACTATCCCGGCGTCGGCCCCGAACACGCCATGTTCCGCGCCGTCGGCCGCTGTGAGTACAGCGGTGTCACCGACGAGGCGGCTCTCGCCGCGTTCCGTGAACTCAGCGAGACGGAGGGGATCATCCCCGCCCTCGAGTCGAGCCACGGGCTCGCTCGAGCGATTCAACTGGCCGAGGAGACCGATCACGAGCGCATCCTCGTCAACCTCTCTGGGCGCGGGGACAAGGACATGGAAACCGCGGCCGAGAAGTTCGATCTCTGACCGGCCGCCGGACCGCACGAGCGCCGTCGTGTATCCAATCTATTTGTCGGCGTACATAAATTCACGACTACTGATAGAAGATGCGATCGTTCGCCGCCTCAACCTCGTCATCGTCCTTCTGGTCGCCGTCCTCGCGCTTCTCGTCCTGCCCGTTCTCCCGAACCTCCTCGTCCTGGTCGGCGTCGGAGCTTTCTCGTCCTCGGCGGCACGCTCGCCTGGGCGCTGGCCCAGGGGCTGTAGCCGTTCCTGCGGAACTGTTGGTACCGAAGAGTCAGTCGATGCCCTACAACACGCCAGACTGGTCCTGTAGCGTCCGATAGAGCTCGAGGTACCGATCGCTGACCGCGCTTCGATCGAACGCAGTAAAGCGGTCGTCGAAGTCGCGATACTTGAGGTCGCCCGCGCTGATGATCGCGTTCGTCAGCTCCTGTTCGCTGGTGGTGCGAAAACCGCGGTCCCAGCCCTCGACGAGTTCGTGAGCGCTCGAGTCGGCGTGGTATTCGACGATCCCGACACAGCCCGAGGCGAGCGCCCAGAGCATCTCCGTCGGGAAGACACAGCGTTCGGCCGTCTGTGCGAAGACGTGTGCGCCCCGGTAGACGGCGATTCGCTCCTCGCGGGAGCATTCGCCGGCAAAGCGGACGCGGTCGTCGATCCGCAGGTCGCTCGCCAACTCCTCGTAGCGCTCGCGTTCGGGACCGTCGCCGATGACGACGGCGTTCCAGCCCCGCTGGCGGATCTCCGCCAGTGCGAGCAGGAGACTCTCTAAGTTCGCGCCCTCGTCGAGCCGTCGGGCGTAGACGACTTCCACCTGTTCTGCCGGCACGACGTCCCGTATCAGATCGGTATCGATTCGGTTCGGGATCGTCGTCACCTGCTCGGTCTCGGCACCGATCTCCTGTACCCAGGTGCCGACGAGTTCCGAGGGCGCCACGATCCGGTCGGGCTGGCTCGTCGCCCACCGGGTGAGTCTGTCCTCGGCGACGCCGCCGTCGCCGTACCACTCGAGGACGAACGGACAGCGGGCCAGCCTCGAGCCCCAGTTGGCGGCGATCACCTGCCCCGGCGGCGTCGCGCTCGCGTGGATGACGTCCGGTCGAGCGGACGCGAGGACGAACGGGAGTCGAAGCAGAAAGGACGCGCGCGCGTCGAGGCCCGTGGCGACGGCGTGATAGGTGATATCCTCGCGTTCGTAGACCGACTTCTCCTCGGTCCAGAACTGCGCACAGAAGACGTGGACGTCGTGTCCGCCGTCGCGGAGTCCCTCGACGACGTCGCGAAATCGCCGGTTCGTCTCGGTCTCTCGGTGCTCGAGCGTTTCGAACGAGACGAACGCGACCTGCATATGCCGTCGGGACGCAGCCCCGGATTAAAAAATCACCTAAGTTATCTGATCCGCGGGCGGTCGGTACGACTCGAGGGCCGAACGTCCACAGCACTGTACTCTCACGCGCCTCTGTGCAGAAATGACCGTAATCGCGCCTATCGTTCAGCTCACTCGTCGTCCGACATCGCGTCCTCGATGGTTCCGTCGATGAACTCGTCGAGTCCGTCGAGCGGGCCATCTTCCCCGTCGTCTCCACCTCCAGTCTCGTCGTCGCCTTCGCTCTCTTCGTCGTCTTCTGCTTCGTCAGTCTCCTCGCTCTCGTCGGCTTCCCCTGCCCCCTCGTCGACGCCCTCGCCCTCTCGCTCGCCGTCGGCATCGGTCTCTTCCTCGTCATCGCCTCCGTCTTCGCCGTCTTCGCCGTCAGAGCCGTCCGTGTCGTCCGATCCGTCTTCCTCGCCGTCTTCGTCGCTTTCGTCGTCTGAGTCTTCGTCGTCCGTTTCCTCCTCCCCTGAACTATTCTCTATAGCGTTTGTTGGTTCATCGTCACTCTCGTCGCTTTCGCCGTCGCTGGACGACTCACCGTCGCTTGCCGTCTCGTTGGTCGCACTATCCGTCGAATTGACGTTCGAGGACCCCTCGAGATCGCCGAGCGATTCCGGATCGTTGTCGCCGGCCATTCCCTCGTCGAAGAACCCCGGGCCGATCACCGCGACCGTCAGCCCGAACGCGACGAGGACGACCAGCACCGTGAGGAGGACCGTCGTGACTGCTGCGGGCTGTTCTTCGCCGCCGGATTCGGCCTCGTCTGGCATCGTCCGTTACTGTTCTGGATTCCTGTATTTCGTTAACCGCACCCAACACGCGTTCGGGCTATGCAGCCGGCAACCCGACCAGCTGATCGCCCCATCGCGACCGCGCGACGGACCGTTGATCTCGGCGGGACGAACTAGGCCGGACCTACGGGCGAGTTTCGCCGCGGCACGCCCGCGGTCTCGAGGGGAAACGGTTACTGACTCGACCCGAGATAGTCGAGGTAGCCGATGTACGATATCGAACGCTATCTCAACATCCGAAGCGCCTACGGCGCGTCGTTCGGGCCCGACGGCGAGTCCCTCTCGTTTCTGATGAACACGACCGGCGTCCCGCAGGTCTGGACGCTCGAGGAACCCCTTTCCTGGCCCGAACAGCGCACGTTTACGGACGAACAGGTGAGCTTCGCCTCGTGGTCGCCCGAGCGGCCCGAATTGATCTTCGGGATGGACGAGGGCGGTAACGAACGCGCCCAACTGTTCCGACTCGACGCCGAAACCGGCCTCGTGCAGAACCAGACCCGAGCGCCCGACGCGAAACACCGCTGGGGCGGCTGGAGCCACGACGGCGAGTGGTTCGCGTTCACCTCGAACCGGCGCGACGAGGCCGTTTTCGACGTTTACGTGCAACCGCGGGCGGCGGACGAAGCCGGCGAGGGGCGAGATCCGACCGCTCGAGAACCGTCGGCCCCCGCCGACGCGACCCTCGTCTTCGAAGGCGACGGCTGGCTCACGCTCGCGGGCTGGAGCCCCGACGATTCGAAACTGCTCGTCTCGAAGGCCTACTCGAACTTCGATCAGGATCTGTACGTGCTCGATCTCGAGCAGGGCGACGGCGAAACTGACCTCGAGTCGATCGACCCCGACTCGACCGAACTCGAGCACCTCACGCCACACGAGGGCGACGTTCGCTATCAGAGCGCGAGCTGGGCACCGATACCGCCGGGCGCCGAGGAGAGTCCGGGACTTTACCTGATCACGGATCGCGAGTCCGACACGCTCGAGCTCGCGTATCTGGACCTCGAGACGAAGGCGCTCGAGACGGTCGAATCGGGCGGCGAGTGGAACGTCGACGGTATCGCGGTCGACGACCAGACGGGTCGGTTCGTCTTCTCCCGAAACGTCGAGGGCTACACCGACCTCACGGTCGGAGAGTTCAATCCCGACGCGCCGACGAACTTCGAGACGTTTCCCGAACCGGACCTGCCGGGCGGCATCGCCGGCGGCGTGAGTTTCGGCCCGGACGCGGAGCGGTTCGCGGTTTCGACGTCCGGCGATACGATCAACACGAACGTCTTCGTCGTCGACGTAGAGACCGGCGAGGCCGAACGGTGGACGGCGGCACCGACGGCCGGCATTCCGCGCGAGAGCTTCCGCGAATCGACCATCGAACACGTCGAGAGCTTCGACGAGTTGGCGGTACCGGGCTATCTTACCCTCCCCGAGTCGACTGAGGAAGGACAAACGCCGGTCATCGTCGACATCCACGGCGGGCCCGAGAGCCAGCGTCGGCCCTCGTTCTCGAGCGTCAAGCAGTACTTCCTCGATCGCGGCTACGCCTACTTCGAACCCAACGTTCGCGGTTCGGCGGGCTACGGCGGCGAGTACGCGAGCCTCGACGACGTCGAAAAGCGCATGGATTCGGTCGCCGATATCCGCGCCTGCGTCGAGTGGCTACGGGATCACCCGGCGATCGATCCCGACCGGATTGCATGCAAGGGCGGCTCTTACGGCGGCTTCATGGTACTCGCCGCGCTGACGGAGTACCCCGACCTCTGGGCGGCCGGGATCGACATCGTCGGTATCGCCAACTTCGTCACCTTCCTCGAGAACACCGGCGACTGGCGGCGGGAACTCCGGGAGGCGGAGTACGGCTCACTCGCCGACGACCGGGAGTTCTTAGCGGAAATCTCGCCGATCAACAACGTCGAATCGCTCGAGGCACCGCTTTTCGTCCTCCACGGCGAGAACGATCCGCGGGTGCCCGTCGGCGAGGCGGAGCAGATCGTCGACCAGGCTCGAGAGCAGGGCGTACCCGTCCGAAAGCTACTCTTCGACGACGAGGGTCACGGCTTCTCGAAACTCGACAACCGGATCGAGGCCTACGCCGAAATCGCGGATTTCCTCGACGAGCACGTCTGAGCGTCTCACTCGGCCGGCGGTGGTCTCTCGACGCAGTCGTCGAATGGTGGCGTTTCGATCGAGTGCTATTCGAGGGTGTAGGTGAATCACAGTCGAGGGCGTAGGTGAATCACAGTCGAGGACGTAGATGAGTTACAGGAGGATGGTTACAGCACCGACGATGACGGCGGGGGCGAGCGTTT
Source organism: Halostagnicola kamekurae (assembly GCF_900116205.1). NCBI lineage: Archaea > Methanobacteriati > Methanobacteriota > Halobacteria > Halobacteriales > Natrialbaceae > Halostagnicola > Halostagnicola kamekurae. The sequence continues at coordinate 781,890 of NZ_FOZS01000001.1, forward strand.
CGGTTCGGCCAACGTCGTAGGCTGCTGCCGCGCCGTCTAGAACGATGTACACCGTCCACGCGGCCACGATCAGGGCGAGCGGAATCGCTATCGTTTCGATCGTTCCGCCGAGGGCTGTTTGCTGTGCGCTCAACGCCGCGTCGTCCGAGAAGACGAACTGCCGACCCCGAAGGACGTACCACGAAACGGTGAAATCGATCGGAAGCGCGACAATCTGCGGGGCGAAACTCCAGCCAGCGACACACAGCGCATCGGCGCGAGTGCCATCCGTTTCGTCCCACCCGCTCAGAAAATGAATCACGGCGGCGATGAGTGCCAGGAGCACGACCGAGCGCAGAACGAACCTCAGATTCGACGCGTTGATCGCATCGAATACGACCCTTTCACCATCTGCCGGGAGTCCCCACGTCCGCTCGAGCAGGAGGGACGTGACGGCGTACAGCGTCCCGATCGAGCCGGCGAGATAGAGCGAGAACACGCCGACTGCAGTTCCGATCGGACGGGGTCGCGTTTCGAAGTACGACCGGGGTCGGACCAGCGGAGTGTAGGGGGCCATTACGTGACCCTCCGTACGGATCCTGCAAAAACTTTAGGTAGTTGAAATTTCAGTGCGGCGAGTACGTCCCAGTGCTAGCGACCGGACAGTCTCGGCTTCGCTTCGGGGGTCGCGCGTTTCCCTCGCCCTTCGAGCCGCGTCAGGAGATGACGCCGGTCGTCGTGGCGACCTCTCGAGCGGCCTCCTCGTTCATGCCGTCGCCGAGGATGGTGTACCGGTCGCGGATCGCGTGACAGGTCGTCAGCGCCTCTATGACGGTCTCGTCGTCGATGCCGAGTTCTGCCGCGGTCGTCGGCGCGTCGATGCTGTCGAGCGCGTCCCTGATGTCCTGCCAGAGACCGCGCTCGCCGTCGTGGAGGTAGGCGGTCATGATCGAGCCGACGCCGACTTGGTGGCCGTGGAGGGCGGCGTCGGGAGCGAGCCTGTCGAGCTGGTGGGAAAAGAGGTGTTCGGCGCCGCTTGCGGGTCTCGAGGAGCCGGCGATGGACATCGCTACGCCCGAGGAGACCAGCGCCTTGGTGACGATCCAGGCCGACTCCTCGAGGCCGGGGCGGACGTGATCAGCGTTGTCGACGAGGATCTCTGCGGTCATCTCCGCGAGCGCGCCGGCGAAGCCCGAGTACTCGACGTTCTTGAGCCGGTGGGCGAGCCGCCAGTCCATCACGGCGGTGTAGTTCGAGATGATGTCCGCACAACCGGCGGTCGTGAGCTCCCAGGGGGCGTCCGCGAGGAGTTCGGTGTCGGCGACGACCGCGAGCGGCGGTTCGGCGGCGACGCTGTGGCGCGTATCGCCGTCCGGCACCGAGCCGCGGTTGCTGACGATGCCGTCGTGGCTCGCCGCCGTCGGAACCGAGCAAAAACCCATCTCGAGGTGGTGGCTGGCCATCTTCGCGATATCGATCGCCTTTCCGCCGCCGATGCCGACGAGGTAGGCGGCTTCCTCGGCTTCGGCCGTCTCGATAACTTCCTCGACGGCTTCGAAGCTCGCCCGCTCGACGGTCACGACGGCCGGCTCGATCCCCGCCGCCTCGAGGTCGGCGGCGATCGGTTCCGCAGCGATCGAACGCGGCGTCGGACTCGTCACGAAAAGCGGCCGACCCCGGAGGTGGAGGTCGTCGACGACCTCGAGAAACTGCGAGCGAACGCCCTTGCCGACGACGACGTTTCGCGGCAGGCGAATCCACGTCGACTTATCGAACATATCTCTGTGGAGGGTGGCCGCGATATAAAGGCGTTCTCGTCGCGAACGAAGTCCGGCTCACTCGAGGGCCGTCGCTTTGACGTGAAAGTCGGGGCCTCGATCCGCGAGCGTCTCGACGGCGAAGCCGAGGTCGCGGAACGACTCGAGGAATCCATCGACCGAGGAGCCGTGGTCCTCGACCGACGGCCGCGTGTCCGCGGGACGGTGAACCTCACAGTAGACGATCCGGCAGCGATCGTCGGCCAGCGTTTCGGCCATCCCGTCGACCACGCGCGGTTCGGCTCCTTCCACGTCGATCTTTGCGACGGTCGGCTGTGGTAGCCCCTCGTCGACGAGGCCGTCGCCAGTGCGGGCGGGCACCGATATCGCACCGCCGCCGGTCGCGGAGCTGTCGGGATCGAGCGTGAGCGTTTCGTCGGCGTCCCACACCGCACACTCGTGTACCTGACCGTCGACCTCGTTTCGTTCGAGGTTCGCCCGACCCTGCCGGACGGTGTGTGGGGTCGGCTCGAACGCCTCGACGCGGCGGGCCCGCTGGCCGGCGAGACTCGAGTGAAACCCGATGTGCGCGCCGACGTCCCAGAACACGTCCGACGCCTCGAGTTCCGAGAGCAGGTCCCGAACCATGATTCGCTCGCCCCTATCGAAGATCCGGAGCGATCGCGCGGCGCGACCGCGGGTGTCGAAGGTCGCTTCGACGCCGTCGATCTCGAACGTCCGCGACTTGCGAGCGCGCCAGTACGCCGTCGCGGCCCGCCTGCGGAGGCTGCGAAACGCCGTTGCCGAGAGCGCCGCGAGGCCGTCGTTCCGGTACGTATCGACGGCACGGTGGATCGGCGATGCCATGCTCACCCCACGCTCAAACGCTGCAATAAGGGTTTTCGTATCAATTCAATTATCTATATGTTAAGTGAGTTGTGAACGCGTAAACGTTCGATCCCTCGATCGCGGGTCGTTGAGAGAATCGGAATCGACATCGCACGTTCGCTGCCGATTCCCATGTAGGCGTCGGTGTGCCGCGGTATCTGGGCGATATCGCCCGAGTTCGAGAAGCCGGATCGTCCGCCCCGGCTCGAGTCGCCACCGATCCCTCTCACATCGTCTCGAGAATCCCGAGGACCCGTTCTTCCGCTTCTCGCCCCGGGTCGTGGTCCGCTCCGTCGCGATCGCTCTCGCGGTGGTCGGCGACTGACCGGTCGATCGCGGTCGAAAGCGGCGTCGACTCCCAACCCAGACCGGCGAGTTTCGCCGTCGAAAGGACGTGGGGATAGGATCGATAGAACGGGAAGTCGGCGGGTTCGAGTTCGCCGGCCTCGAGTTCACGGCGACCCGCGTCGACGACCTCGACCGACGTGTCCAGCGCCGACGCGATCAGCTCGATCGATTCCCCGAGTGTGACGAGTCGCCGGTCACCGACGTTGTAGGCCTCGCCCGGCTCGCCGCGCTCGGCGACGATCCGCAGCGCGCTGGCGACGTCTTCGACGTAGGCCCGGTGCCAGACGTTCGTCCCGTCGCCGGGGACGAGGACCCGATCGTACTCGTTCACGCGGTCGATCCAGAAGTCCAGCCGTTCGGTGTAATCGTGGGGCCCGTAGACGATGCAGGGTCTGACCGACATGGCGTTGACGCCGCGCTCTGCGGCCGCGAACACCGCCCGGTCGCCCTCGGCCTTTCGATTCCCGTATGTTTCGCTCGAGTCGTCGGTCTCCTGATCGGTCGTGCAGGGCTCGAGGGCCGTCTCGCCCTCTCGCTTCGGAATCTCCTCGCTCCCGTAGGCCGCGCCGCTCGAGACGTAGACGTACGCGTCGACGTCGGCGAACAGCCGCGTCGCCGCGCGCACGTCCTTCGGGTGGTAGGCGACGCAATCGAAGACGGCGTCGGGGTCGACGTCCGCAGCAGCGGCCTCGAGCGCCGAATCGTTCGTCCGGTCGCCCTCGCGATGGGTGACCCGGTCGTCGTCCGCGAACGGGTCGTCGCGAGTCCCGCGAGTGAATATCGTCACGTCGTAGTGGTGCTCGAGCAGTTCCTCGACGAGGTGGCGGCCGATAAAGCGAGTGCCGCCGATAACGAGTGCGCGTTCCATGGGTTTTCTCAGGGCCGTCACCGGGAAAACAGTAGTGAAGGCCGCCGACGAGGTGTGAGGATTTGGGTTAACGCCACTGGTTTCCCCAGAGGTGACAAACATTCACATCCATGTTCCTGCGAGCGAATGTCCCGTCTGAACATGGTGGGACTTTCTATGAACGTCAACACGCAGACCATCTCGACCGAGACAGTACTCCATTTGGTCGCCGACCCCCGGCGACGAACCATCCTCCACCAACTCCGCGAGAACGGTGGTGTCATCGAAATCGAAGCCCTCGCCGACGTCGTCGCCGAGCGGACCGCTCGGTCGAGTCCGATCGAGGAGACCGACCCGCCGACTGCGAGAACAGATGACCAGCGACTCACTCGAGCCGAACTCCATCACACCCACCTGCCGAAGTTAGCCGATGCCGGCGTTATAGAGTACGATAGCCGAACCGGGACCGTCAGGTACCGCTCTCACGACCGGGTCGAAGCGCTCCTCGGATTCGTCTCGAGGCGACTCGAAGAGTAGTTGCTGCGGTAGTGACCTCGAAGCGTAGTCGTCGCGTTGGTGACTCGAGTAGTAGCGGCTGAGTTCGTGGCTCGAGTACCAGCGGCTGAGTCAGTGACTCGAATAGTAGTTGGCGAGTTAGTGCTCCCACAGCGCCAACCGTGTCTTCGACGGTGACTCAATCGTCTCTGTTTCCGTCGAGTTGCCACGTGAATATCGCCTTCAGAACCATTACCAGACTGTTCGTCTCACCCATCCCCCAGATCGCCGTCTCGTCGCGACGTTCGGACGTCTCTGTCCCGTCTTCGTCCACGAGGACGCTCGCCAGCGTCTTCTCTTGATCGATCATCGAAAGGCGTCCGGCGGGCATATCCGACCAGTCCCACAGCGAGTCGAACGGTTCGGCGTTCGGAATCGACTGGCGAATCTCAGCGGTCGCAGCCGGCGACATCCCCGCAACCCGAATCGTAACGCCCCGATCAGACGCCGCCCGAAGCGCGTCGGTGAGCTTCTCACAGAGAAGGGCTTCGACGGTCATGTACACGATTTCGTCCGTCGCCTCCTCGATGAACGACAGGAGCCGTTCGGTGATCGTTTCCCGTCCCGTCACGGTCCAGACGCCTCGTTGTTCCGACGACAGCGTTTTCGGCTCGAGCGAATCGAGCGCGTCCGTCAATTCGTTCGCTCGGTGGACGTAGTCCTGCTTGAACCGCCGGCCGGCGGTCTCCGCGGAGATGGCGACGAATCGTTTGGGACTCGAGTGCTGTACGTCGACGAGGCCGCGGTCGCGCAACTCCGCGGCTGCATCGTACACGCGGGTTCGTGGGACCTCGGAGACGTCGCTTACGTCTTGAGCCGTTCCGTCGCCGAGGCTGACGAGCGCGACGAACGTCCGGGCCGCGTAGGTGCTCAGTCCGAACGCCTCGAGTTGCGTCGTGGCGCGAGACGCCGGTTCGTCTCCCGTATTATGGGACATAATCGAAATGGGTCGTCAGTACGGAAATCTCCCCGAGGGGAGTCCGGTACACGGCGACAGCGTGGTTGGGACCCTGCTTGAAGCCGCGTACCGGTTCCCACTTCACAGTCACTCCGTAAATATCTGTTGTGATTATCTGAGTGAAACCGCTGACCGATTCGTTCGATCGCCGCACACTCGAGGCCCATGTCGAGTTCGCACGTTGTATCAAGACCGTCGCTTGGGCCCGGAAACGGATCGTCTCTGGGGTTCGTAGCAGACCGGACCAAAATGGCTATTCCGTGAGACCGTGCCAAGCGGAAGGTGTTTTCACGTGGAGCGGTAAACGGTACTCAGCTACTGGGCGACCGGTGGCGGGGTTGGGACCCATGGATGAGCTATCGAACCACGAAGAGGCAGTCGAACTGCTCCAACAGCTCGGGCTACAGGAGTACGAAGCGAAGGCTTTCGTAGCATTGACCCGTCTCCAGCAGGGGACTGCAAAGGAGATCAGCGAAGTTTCGGACGTTCCCCGCACTCGAGTGTACGATGCGGTGCGAGTACTCGAATCGAGCGGACTGGTCGAGATCCAACACTCGAACCCGCAGCGATTTCGGGCCGTTTCCGTCGGCGAAGCGGCCGACACGCTCCAGCAAAAATACGACTCGCGGACGGACTCGCTTCGAGACACGCTCGAGGCGATCGATTCGGTGTCCACGAACGCCGAAACGGACGTCACCCACGAGGTGTGGTCGCTGTCGGGAACGGCCGGGATCACGAGTCGGACACAGCAACTGATCGACGACGCCGATCAGGAACTGGTCTTCGTCCTCGGGGACGAGGACATTTTCACCGAACAACTCATCGGGCGGCTCCGAGCGGCCCAGCAACGCGGTGTCACCGTCATTATCGGGACGACGGCGGAGTCGATCCGCGAACGGGTACAGGATGAACTACCGGGAACCCAGGTCTTCGTTTCGGGTCTCGCGTGGCTTTCGGGCTCTCTCTGGTCGGGCGACGATACCGAAATCAGCCGGCTACTTCTGGTCGATCAGAGTTCGATTCTGGTGAGTACCTTCCACGAGTCGTCGTCGGGCGAACACGAACGCGAGCAGGCGGTCTTCGGCCGCGGGTTCGATAACGGACTCGTCGCGATCGCTCGCCGCCTGATGGCGACCGGGTTGCCCGCCGTCGAGGACCCCGGTACCGGCGAGACGTAACCCATCGCCCGAACCGGGACTCGACCGAACCGACTCCGTTTTTGCCGTCGGAACCGACCGTCGACTCGAACGCATGCGTGGAACCTACGTTCTCGTTCTCGCCCTCGAGCGGCCGACGACTCTCGAGGTCGGGTCGCTGGGATCGCTCGCGTTCGACGCCGGAACCTACGCCTACGTCGGCAGCGCGTTCGGCCCCGGCGGGTTCGCTCGCGTGGATCGCCACGCCGAACTCGCCCGGGGTGAGCGCGAGACGCGCCACTGGCACGTCGACTATCTGCTCGGGTGCCCCGACGCGAGCCTCGAGAACCCCGTCTTCTTTCCGGACGAACGACGAGAGTGCGAACTCGCCCGATCGATCCCCGGCGATCAGGTTCGGGGGTTCGGTTCGTCGGACTGTGAGTGTGCGGGACATCTCATCGACGCGCCGCCTGATCGCGACGTTCTCGAAGCGTTACTCGAGAGCGGTGGGTGTCTCGAGGCTCCGTCGAGCGAATCCGACGCCTCCTGACGGTCCGGGCGACGGTGTGGTGTCCTGACTGTGATGGCGGGAGATGGACCTCCTCGACCCTATGGCGGAGGCGGCGGGAGATGGACCTCCTCGAACCAGAACGACTCGATCGTTTCGACCATCTCAATGAACTCCTCGGGGCAGTCCGGTTTCGTGAGGTACGCGTTGGCGGACAGTTCGTAGCTCCTGAGGACGTCCTCGTCGGCGTTCGAACTCGTGAGGACGAGGACCGGAATCCGAGGGCGCTCGTCGTTCCGTCTGAGTTCCTCGAGGACCGCGAACCCGTCTGTCTTCGGGAGGTTGAGATCGAGCAACAGCAGTTGCGGGTACGGCCTCGAGTCGCCACACCCGTCCAGATACGACAGGGTTTCGTCGCCGTTTTTCACGCACTCTATCGTCGCATCGAACGTGGACCGCTCGAACGCTTCCCGCGTCAGCCGCACGTCTCCGGGATTGTCTTCGACGAGGAGGATCGTCGGTGGCTGCGGCGGGTACGAGTCCTTCACACCGATCGTTCGGTCGGTATGGACCTAAGAGTGACTACTACATACTTTGGAGAATTCGAATTCCGCTCTCGAAACAGTCGCTGACGACTCTCACGAGTCGTGTTGCTGTTTCTCTATCCGTGTTACACTTCCGTACACAAACGAGCGCGTGGCTGTAACGCTCCGCGCTCGAGAGCACGATCGCTGAGCCGGCGTCTATCGGCTGTAATACGGTGATTGGGGACCTACCCGGATGCAACTGCCGGTCGTGCGCCGATCGACGCCGGGGTCTCGGTCTGGGTGGTGCTCGTCGAGCCGTCCGATTCCTCGATGATGTACCGCTGGCCGACCATCGGATCGAGAAGCCTGTCGACGGGGGCGTGGTCGTCCGTCAACACCGGCGTATCGCCGGTTTCGGGTTCGTCCATGTAGTTGTCGATGGCCGGCTCGAGGTCGACGGGCAGATCGCGCTCGTCATTTCGACGCTGTAACTCCGCCTGCGTGAAGTCGGTTTCCTCGTTCGTCGCGACGAGTTCGATGTTCTGTATACTGTTCGAGCTCGACGTTCGGAAGCTATAGACGTCGGGGAAGGCCTGCTCGGCCGTCTTGTACTGGGCCCGGTAGAACTCCCCCGCGGAGCCGCTCGGCCCGGAGATGACGTTCGCGAGGAGGATACCGTCGTCGGTCAGCCGATCGGAGATCAGTTCCATGAACTCGACGGTCGTCAGGTGGAAGGGGACCTGCTCTTTCTTGTAGGCGTCGAGGACGATCACGTCGTATTTGTCGTCGGGTGCATCCTTGAGGAAGCGTCGGCCATCCTCCTCGTAGCTGGTCATGTTCTCGCCGTGCTCGAGTCGGAAGTACTCCTCTGCGGCATCGGTCACTTCGCCGTCTATTTCGACGACATCGACGTCGACGTCGTACTCGTCTTTAAACTCCTTCGGACCGGTATACCCGCCCCCGCCGATGAACAGGACATTGTCTACTTCGTCCATGTCGTCGGTCATCGCCATCGGGAGGTTGAAGTACTTCGTGTACTCGAAGACGTGTCGATCCGGCTCCTCGAGGTCCATCGCGCTGTGTCTGGCCCCGTCTAGGTACATGGTTCGGATCTCCCCGTCGTCGATCACCTCGAGTTGCTGCTGGTCGGTCTGGGTCTGGTAGACCACGTCGCCCCTGTGGTCGAACGCGCTCACGCTGCCGACCAGCGAGCCGACCAGCAGCAGGGAGACGACCACCGCCGTGCCGGTCGTGGATCGGGAGACGTCGGGGAGCGTGATCGCGAACGCGGTCGCGACGAGGAGAAAGCCAAACAGCAGGCTGATCGTCTCGATACTGAACTCGGGAATCAACACGAACGTCGTGGCCGTGCTCCCGAGGATACTCCCGATGGTGCCGACGGCGTAGACGTGTCCCGAGGCTTCGCCGATCCCCTCTTTGTGGCTGAGTTCCGCCGCGTACGGGCTGATAAAGCCGAGCAGGTACGTCGGCGGACCGAACAGAGCGGTGACCGCCGGCAGGGACGCGTAGCGCGCGCCGAGCGGTATCGTCGACGTGTAGGTCAAGAGCAGATCGCTCCCGTAGATCAACACGGCGATATAGATCGCGGTCCCGAAGAGGATCCACGACATCTCTCGAGTGGTCGCACGCTTTGCTCGCCTCCCGCCCTGCCAGTAGCCGAGACTGAGCGCGGCCAGACAGACGGTGATGATGCTGCCCCAGGTGTAAATGCTGCTTCCGAACTGGGGAGCGATAACTCGGCCCGCGAGGATCTCGATACCCATACTCACGATACCCGAGACGAAAACCGCGATCTCGGGTTTCGACAACCGGTACGGCGCGAGCGACCGAACGTCCATTGTCAATTCTCACTCGCCCCGTCGTTGTGTACTTGTTGGAAGTGGCATCCGCGAGGTACCTCTGCGATCGGGGCTGCCGTCGCTCACGAACCGGTGGAGTGGGGCTGCGATGAGAACCTATCGTGCGGCTCGAGGCCGGCTACCGTCGCCGCTCCGAGAGCGCGCGTTTGGGCAGGATCTGGATCTCGGGATCGTACCGGACGCTCGCTTCGACGCCGAAGACGTCGGCCAGCAGCTGTTCGGTCACGATCTCTTCGGGCGGCCCCCAGTCGTAGAGGACGCCGTCGTGGAGCGCGATCAGGTAGTCTGCAAAGCGCGCGGCCTGTGAGATGTCGTGTAAGACCACCGCGACGGTGACGTCCTTTTGCTCGTTGAGCTGGCGAACCGTCTCGAGGACGCGAAACTGGTGGTGGAGGTCGAGAAACGTGGTCGGCTCGTCGAGCAACAGGATGTCGGTATCCTGGGCCAGCACCATCGCGATCCAGGCGAGCTGTTTCTGTCCGCCGCTGAGCTGGCCCAGTTCGGTGTCTCGAAGGTGGTCGACGCCGGCGAGATCGATCGCCCGGTCGACCGCCTCGCGGTCTTCCGCGGAGATGCCCTCGAAGAACCCGCGGTGTGGGTACCGGCCGTAGTAGGCCAGATCTTCGACGGTGATGCTTCCGACCGGATCGTTCTCCTGGGAGAGCAGTCCCAGCTTGCGCGCGAGTTCTTTCTGCCCGAACGACTGGAGCTCGTCGCCGCGGAGTCTGACGACGCCTTCCTCGGGCTCGAGGTGGCTCGAGAGCGCCTTCAACAGCGTGCTCTTGCCGCTTCCGTTGGGGCCGACGAGCGCGGTGACCTCCCCTTCGGGGATGTCGAGGCGCTCGCAGTCGACGATCGTCTCGTCGGCCGTCGGGTAGCTCAACTCGAGTCGGTCGCCGACGAGGGCGCTGTCGACGACGACGCCGTCCTCGTCGATCGCCTGCTCGCGCGTGGGTTCGTACTCCTCGGACGACACGTCCGGCATCGAGTTCGAGTCTGTCGCGGTCGTCGGTCGGTCGTCGGCCGCCTGTGCGTCTGTCGACTCGGAGGTCGCGGTCCGTCCGTCGTTTGCGTTGTCTCGGTTCATTAGAGCTCACCCATCGAACGCTGTTTTCGCATCAGATAGAGGAAGTACGGCCCGCCGATCAGGCCGGTGACGACGCCGACCGGCATCTGGGTCCCACCGAGCGCGAGGCGTGCACCGACATCGGCGGTGACCATCAGCGCCGGGCCGGCGAACAGACAGCCGATCATCAGCTGTCGGTAGTCGCCGCCGATCGTGTTTCGGACGATGTGGGGGACGACGAGCCCGAAGAAACTGACGATTCCCGCGACGGAGATGGCGACGCTGGCCGCCAAGATCGCGACGGCCGACAGCAAAAACCGGACTAACTCGATGCGCATGCCGAGCGAGCGAGCCGTCTGCTCGCCGAGCAACAGGAGGTTGAGCTGTCTCGAGCCGGCGAGCGCGATCGCGATCGCTAACACGGCCGGAAGGATCGCGATTCTGACCTCCGGCCAGCCGGTTCCGGTGAGCGAGCCGGTGAGCCACGAGATCGCGGTCTGGACGATGCCGAGATCGTCGGCGAAGAAGAACAATCCCTGCTGGAGGGACTGAAAGACCATGTTGACGATGACGCCGGCGAGGACGAGCCGAACCGGGCTCGTTCCGTTCTTCCACGCGATCACGTAGACGATCAGGAACGCGACCGTTCCGCCGATAGCCGCGATGAACGGGAGAAACGGCGCCAGCCCGCTGAAGACGACGAGCGTCGCGAGGACGGCGAATCCGGCGCCGGCACTGACCCCGAGAATGAACGGACTCGCGAGTTCGTTGCGCGTGACCGCCTGAAAGATCGCACCCGAGACCGCGAGCGTCGCGCCGGCGATGATCGCGACGAACACGCGCGGGAGGCGGATGCTCCAGACGATGAGTTCGCCCGCTTCCATCTCGGGAAGTTCGGTCCCGAACAGAAAGCCGGTCCAGGCGTCGAGGTTGAACAGGATCGTCGGTTCGGTCACCGCTCGAGCGACCTCGAGCGTCGTCATCGAGTACGTTCCGAAGTTGACCTGAGCGAACCCGGCGACGATGGTGATCAGCGTGCTCGTCAGACAAAAGAGGACGAGCGGCCTGGTCACCCACCCGTCACGGTCGCGGACGATCGGCCCCGTTTCAGCCGAATTCGATCCTGCCATTTCATCTTTAGGGATGCCTAAAACATCCTTAACAGTTGCGATTCGGACCGAAATCGGCAAGCCAGTATCACGGTATCCGGTGGCATACATCGCGTGGAACGACGACTCACTGTGGCTGCGAATTTTGTCGATGGCGGTGGACGAACGCGCATGGTTCAGGTTCGTATGCTCGAGGGCGACCGAACGGATCGCCTCGAGGCGCTGAGCGACGGCGTGTTCGCGATCGTTCTCACGCTGTTGGTGCTGCAGTTTCGCGTTCCGAACATCCCGGCGGACCGCGTCGGGGCCGAGTTACCGGGTGCACTCGAAGCCCAGCAGACGGTGTTTTTCAGCTATCTGCTCTCGTTTTTCGTCGTCGGCATCTACTGGATCATCCACCACAACCTGTTTCAGGAGATCGTGCGTCACGATCGGCTGTTGCTGTACGCGAACCTGCTATTCTTGCTTGCGATCTCGTTTCTGCCGTTTCCGACCGAACTCCTCGGCGTCTACAGCACTCGGCTCACCTGGACGCTGTACGCGCTCAACCTCGCCATGGTCGGATTCGCCCTGACGGCGCTGTGGTGGTACGCCGACCGACGCGGGTTCACCAGCGACGCTATCGACGAGCGAACCGCATTTCTGGTCACCGTTCGCGGTCTCATCACGCCCGCCGTGTTCGTGTGTTCGATCGGCGTCGCCGCGGTGAACCTCTCGGTCGCGTTTTACACGCCGTTTCTGATCGTCCCGTTACAGATCCTCTGGGTCAGACGCTATCAAAAACGCTGAACGACCCGATCCTCGACGGTGCGACCGCGGTGGTCGACTCCGATCAGGATCGCTCACCGACAGTACGCCCGCTGTCCGTCACTCCTGAACCGATTCGTTTCCGCCGTCTCCGCCACCGTCGATCCAGGTCGCCGTCGCTCGAACGCGATGCTCCTCGGGGTTCACCGTGACCGACCGCTCGCTCGCGCTCGATGCGAGTCGTCCCCTGAGCGCGGCCGCGTAGCTGTCGTCGATCGTATCGTACTGATAGTCGATCGCCAGTTCCGCGCTCGTCGTCGCGTCGTTCTCGAACGTAAGCGAGCCCACGGCCCCTTTCGCGTCGACGAACTGGCTGAACGACTCGGCGATCGGATCGGTGTTCCCCCAGTGTTCGCGTGGGTCCGGCGGAAAACTCGTCGATTCGCCGTACCCTCCGAAGACGACATGCCCCTCGCCAGCGTGGCTCAGTAGCCACTCGAAGGCGTCAATCTCCTCGACCGCCCGGTCCCCGTCGTCGGTTACCGTCTCGAGTGCCGGCGTCTCCGACTCGATCCCGCGCTCGCCGCCGGCGGCGAGTATGACCTCCTCGCCGACCGCGAGCGCGGGCGTTCCGAGCGAGGGGTCGCTCTCGACCGGAACGAACACGTCGTATCCGCTCCGTTCGCCGCTCCGTTCGTACTCGCGGCGGACGGTGTCTCCCTCGACGGATTCGGTGACGAGGGCGGCGATCTCCTCGACGTCGATCGAACCGCGGACGAGCAGCGATTCGTTGACGGTCATGACTGCGTCGACCGTCGAGTCGAACGACGTCGAGTCTTCACGGTCGGGGTGATCGGCGTTGAGCCCCTCCAGAACCGGGTACGGTCGGAGTAGGTCGTCGAGGCCCGAGCCGGCGAGTTCGACCCTCAGTCGGTCGGTGAGCGCGAGCACCCCCTCGAGGGGATAGCCGTGCATCACCTCGGCGGCGGCGAGTTCGATGGTGTACTCGCGTTCGCCCGCGCCGGCACCGCTTATCGACGTCAGTTCGTCCCAGTCGACGTAGCCGAACCCGACCCAGCCGTCCTCGTCGGTGACGATGTGATCTCTGTACGCGGGCGGCTGTTCCTCGGACGCCGACGCGAGGATCTCGAGACAGCCCGCCGTCCCAACCGTCGCCACCGCACCGGTGAGTTTCAACACGTCGCGACGATCCACCATGTGATGTTCGATCTCGTTTTTCCAGTCGCAAAGCACTTCCTTTTCGTTCGAACGTGCTGCCCGACGATCGGGTGAGGGGACGGGATACGCATCGGCCCAGAACCTCAGCCCAGCGAAGGGATGCTCATCGTTCCGTTCTCGAGGCGATCCCAGACGACGATCACGGAGGGGAGCACGAGCAGGGACGTAAAGCAGGCGTAGAACACGCCCAGCGCGAGCAGCAGGCCGAACTCCATGATCAGCGGGATCAAGGCGAGGTAGAGCACGCCGAGCCCGCAGACGGTCGTGAGCATGCTTCCGGTGAGCGCACCGCCGGTCCCGCGGACGGTGGTGAGCAACGCCTCGTGGGCGCCGTTTCCGTCCTCGAACTCGTCGACGAACCGGTGCATGAAGTGTACCGTGTAGTCCACTCCCAGCCCGATCGAGACCGAGAGGATCGGCGCGTTGATCGGGCTCAATGGAATGTCGAACAGTCGCATCGACCCGGCGAGCAACGCGACCGTGATCAACACCGGCACGAGGTTGAGCACCCCGTAGATCGCCCGCCCCTCGAGCCACCAGTAGGCGAGCACGAGGAAGATCGTGGTCAGGAGGAACGCGACAACGAGGCTGTTGATCGACGACTGAGTCGTGTCCTCGATGACGGACTCGAAGATGACCAGCTGCCCCGTCGCCGTCGCGTCCATCTCCATGTCGCTTGCGGTCTGCTGGGCGGCGTCGACGGCTTCCGCCTGATCTGCGTCGACGTCGATCCTGATGTTGATCTGGCTCGAGCCGCGGTCGCTCGTGAGATACTGGCTCGCCTCGCCGCCTGCGTCGGAGGCGAACAGTTCGTCGTAGACGGCGTCGACGTTCCGGTCGGGGATGCCGTCTCCGTTCGAGTCGTACCGGGTGACGACCGCGTCGAACTCGGGATCCTGCGCGGCCTGGGTCTCGATGACCGAGACGATGCTGTCCGCGTCAGCCGTCCGTCCGTCGCGCTGGAACTCGTCGGGCGGGTTCTCTAGCGCGCGGTCGATATCCCTGAGTGCGGTATCGGATCGTAAATCCCCGTCCTCGATGTAGATCGTCACCGAACTCTGCATGCCTCGATCGAAGTCCTCCTCCATGTAATCGAGGACCGTCATGAAGGTGTAATCGGCGGGTGCGAGCGGGCCGGGTAGTTTCTCGTACTGATCGAGCCGATCCTGTTCGGGGAAAAAGGCCTCCTGATCGAACTCGGTGTCGACGCCGGTCCCATAGGCGGCCACGCCGCCACCGACGACGAGCATGGCGATCAGAAAGACCACGGGCGCGACTCGAGCGATCCGGACGCCGACGGGGAGTATCTTGCCCAACACGGACCCCTCGCTGCCCATCGGCGTAGTTCCGAACTGCGGGAAGCGGGTCCCCTCTCTCAGCCGGTCGAAGGCGACCTTGCAAGCGGGGAGGAAGACGCCGAAGATGAGGAACGTAAAGAGCATCCCGGCGGAGGCGACGATGGCGAAATCGCGCATCCCGCTCATGGAACTGACGAGGTTCGACGCGAAACCGAAGACGGTCGTCAGCGTCACGATGAGAAACGCCGCCGTCAACTGCTTCGTCGTCAGCGTCATCGACTCGCCGATCGGTACGCCCTCGGCACGTTCCTCGCGGTAGCGATTGATGATGTGTATCCCGAAGTCGATCCCGACCGCTAACAGTAAGGGAAAGACCACCAGCAGCGACTGGGAGAACGCGATCCCAGAGAAGCCCATGAACCCGAACGTCCAGATCATCGCCATCAGCAGTGAGACGAGTCCGAGCCCGAGATCGATCGGGTCCCGGTAGGCCACCAGCAGGAAGAACAGGATGAGCACGATCGCGGCCGGGAAGACGACGATCGCGGTATCGTTCAACAGCTGGACGGTCTCTTCCTCGATGATCGCGTTCCCGAAGACGATCACGTTCTCGCCGCTCTCGAAGCCGTCGATTTCGTCGGCGACGGCTTCTGTCTCTTGTTGTAACTCCGCGGTGTCGTCCGTGTCGACCATCGACGGGGTGTCGTAGGTGATCGCGACCTGCGCGACGTCAGCCTCGGCCGACTCCGGGGTGAAGTCCGTGCTCACCGGAAGCCCGGCCGCCTCGTCGGCGTCCGCGATCGCCCGCTCGAGTTGGCTGGCCGAGGCGCGGTCGACCGCTCGATACTGCTGCTCGGCGGTCGTCGCCTCGGGATCGAGCTGTCGGGCGATCAGCGAGGCGGGACTGGTCGAGGACTCGACGCGGAGTTCCTCTCGGGTCCCGATTTTCTCCTGAAACTCGAGCATCCGCAGGAGGTTCGGTCGCGAGAGGACGTTTCGCTCGTCTTCGATGAACAACTGAGCGGTCGTCCCACCCCCCTGATGGCCCGATTCGCGGAACTCGTCTTGAATGTCCTCGTAGGCTTCCGACTCCGCGGTGTCGTCTGCGAACTGGTCGGTGCCGGCTTCGGACCCGCCGCCGCCCATGCCCGCACCGGCCAGGAAGACGCCGGTCAGCAGGAGAAAGACGACGACGACCGTCCACGGACGCTTCGAGATGAGGGGATTGATTCGTCTGGTGAACGGATCCAGTTCGTCGTCGTCCGAACCGCCGCTCCCGAGTCGGTCGGTTAGCGAGCCAACGAGTCCGCTCGCGCGGCTCGCGGCGTCGTCCCCCTCGCCGGAGCGGCCGCCATCGCTGGCGAGCGCGTCCGTTCGGTCGCCGGAGTCGTCGCTGGCGCGGTCGTCGGGGCGATCGGACTCACTCATCGAGTTACCCTCGTCGCCACCAGATCGTGATTCCGACGCCCGCGACGGCGAGCGCGCCCAGCACGCCGACGAGCGTTCCCGTGATTCCGCCGCCATCGTCCTCGCTCTCGGTGACCTCGATCGGATGCTGGTAGGTGTCGGAGACGATGGTCTCGCCGCCTTCGGTGTCGTACTGGAAGTCCAGTTCGACCGGCTGGGTCTTCGCTGACGCGGCGCTCGTCGCCGAGACGTCGAAGGTGATCTCCGTGGACTCGCCGGGCGCGAGTTCGTCGACGAACGCCTCGTCGTCGTCGGTATTCAGCTCGCCGCTGGTGTACAGCATCGCGTTGATGTTCGAGAGCGTCTCCGAGCGCTCGTTGGTGATCTCGAGGGCGACCTCGTTGCTCCCGCCCTGTTCGACCGAAGCGTTCTCGCCGCTGATCGCGAACTCGTCCTGGCTATCGTCGACGACCACGCGCTCGGAGAACGGGCCGTCCTCGAGCGGCGTATTGTCGCCGCCCATGTATTCGACGGTGAATCGAAGCTGGCGAGCGCCGCCGTCGGCTTCGCCGCTGACGTCGGTCGGATAGCTGAAGTCGGCGCTCTCACCGGGCGCGATCTCGGGAAGTGCGTAGCGAGTGTCCTCGACGAACACCGTTTCGCTCATCGGCTCGATGACCAGCACGGCGCCGTCGACCGTCTGTGGCCCGTCGTTGTGGACCTGTCCGCTGATGTCGCCCTCGTAGCCGACCGTGAGATCGCTCTCAAGATTCTCGATGGAGAACTCCTGTTCGTCCGCGGGGGCGAGACTCGCGGTTACGGGCTCGGCATCCCGCTGGACGCCGTACTCGTCGCGGTATTTGATATTCTCGAAGGAGAGCGGTTTCGCACCGCCGCTAGCCGCCTCGTTGACCTGGACGTTGACGACCGCAGTGGCCGTCTCGCCGGGTTCGATATCACCGAGAACCTCTCGTGCATCTCCACCGTTGACGATGACGCCGCCACCACCGGAGATGGTCGCTCGAGTGTCGTTCGCGGCCTGCGTTCCCGTGTTCTCGATCTCGATCGCCGCATCGCCGCTGGCACCGGGTTCGACGTCGGTATCGACGTCCACGACCTCGAAGCGGGGTTCGTCGGGGACCTCGACGGTGACGTCGACGGATTCGGTTTCGCGCTCGCGGTCGACGCTGCCGTCGGTTCCGATCGTCTCGGCGTACGTGTAGCTGATGTCGAGGGTCACCTCGTACTCGCCGGGTTCGATGTCGTCGGGGACGGCCACCGGGAACACCGCTTCGCCAAAGCTGCCGTCCTGAACGGTTCCGATCGAGCGCTCGTCGATCTGGGCCTCGAACGGCCCGTCGTCGTCCATCTCGACGCTGACGCTTTGGGCTTTGGTGACACCCTGTCCCGAACCAGAGATGATCTCCCCATCGTTTGTAATCTTGAATTGGAGTTCTTCTATCGTTCCCGTCCCGACCTCGTTATCCGGGAGGGTCGCGGACAGATCCGGCTCACCCCGATCAGGAGGAACGTATCCTCCACCGCTGCTACCCCGTGTTGGCACTTCTGCGCTCGTTTCATCTTGTATCAGGTATTTCTTAAACACCGGATCCGAAAGATCGTCTCTGAAACTGTCGTCGCTTTCGTTGGCAATGTAATTGCCGTTGCTATCGTTGGCGGTGTAATTTTGAAGTTCTAGAGCGGACTCCAGGTTCTTCTTGTTTACGTCATATACGCCGTACTCAATATTTCCATTATTATTCTCTTCATTGATAATATCCACAGCTGTTTCCATGGATAGCGAATCTCCCTCTTTCACGTCGCCAAGGGCCCCCATCGGAGTGAGGCAGAGCCCCACCCCGACGAGAACGACCAGTAGTACCGAAACGACCGAGTGGCGCGTCCTCGTCATACTCTCACTACCTTCGTTCCCGAGCAATCACTTCGCGCCGTGTTTCTCTCCGAGAAACCCCCCAATCGAACTATATTCTCTCGGTGAATGTCTGTCATTACAGAATACTCACAACAGCGTGGTTATAGGCCTTGTGATTGAACGTTCAATCAACTCCTTTTTGGACTCCTATCTCGTCTACGGTGATATGGATTACAGGGAACAGCCACGAACCGCCGCTCGAGGGGGTCAACCTCTTCAGATGGTGGGTCGAGGCTTCCACGCAGATCCCCTCCATCGGGGGGATCTCGATGGCAGATGACATCCTCGAGAACCCCTCGAACACCCGCGAGGAGATCATGGCCGCGACGCTCTCGACGCTGCTCGAGCACGGATACGCCGACCTGACGATCGACAAAATCGGCGACGAGTTCGCGAAGAGCCAGTCGCTGATCTACCACCACTACGACGGGAAGGACGACTTGGTTCTCGAGACCCTCGAGTTCATGCTCGAGTCGTTTCGCACGGAGACGCTCGAGGGGCCGATCGAGGAGCCGCGGGAGGCGCTCGAGGAGGTGGTCGACCGCCTTTTCGAGCGGAGCATCGACGACGACGAGCGCCAGTCGTTGGCCGCGCTGTTCGAACTCCGAGCGCAGGCGACCCACGACGAGGCCTACCGATCGCACTTCAACCGGAGCGACGACGTGTTCGAGGACCTGCTCGTCGACATCGTCGAGGCGGGGATCGAACGGGGTGTCTTCCAGCCGTGTTCTCCCGAGGGGGTCGCGGCAACGATTATCACGCTGATAAACGGGACGATCATGCGCCGCTCGACGAGCGAGGATGACGAGTGGGTCGCGGACGTTCGCTCGGAAGTCGAGTCGTATCTCGAGGCCTGCGTGTACGCGGACTAATATTTTGCCACCGACCAGACATCGAGGGCCGGTGAGTGCCCACGAATGGATAAATAATATTTTCACACCAAAGATATTTTATCTGCCGTCTCGTTAGTCGCGTTATGACCGATATAAACGAGCGAGCGAAAGCCCACTGGAAGGAGGAGACGACGAGTAGAGAGCGTCTAAAGGAGGTACTCGAAGAGACGACAGTATACAGCTCAGTTAGTACAATCGCTTCGAAGGCACTCGTCAGCGAGCCGACGACGAGAAAATATCTGAACGAGTTCGTCGAATCGGGTCTCGCGGTTTCGATGCAAAACGGGCGCACGACAGAGTACAAACGGGACGAGGGACGGGTTATTACCCAACGAATCGAAGAACTCCGTACGACACACACTCACTCGGAGTTACTGGAAGGCATTCGGGAGATGAACGGCGACATTCGAGACTTCCGGCGCAAATACGATGTGGACAGCGTCGAGGATCTCGCGACGAGGCTCGAGCCCGAAGATGACGGGTGGGGGGACCTCAACGAGTGGCGTTCGACGCGCAAAAACCTCGCACTCGCGAAAGCAGCCCTCCAAGTGGACGAAGCACACCGCGTTGCAGAGGTTTGAGAGGCGATACCGATTGGGAATGGGCCGATACCGGTGCTCCAGATCAACAGCTATTGACTCGAGCACGGACAATCGCTGAAACGTACGAACCGCTCATCGTCGATTCGGAATTCGATTCGTCACTCAATCCGCAGGAGCTTCATCTCTTCGTTTCCGACGGGATCGTTTCAGAGTCGGGCCGCTTCGATATCGTCTGGACCGAGGAACTCAACTACCGGTATCATTACACTGAAGGCCCGGAGTTTAACTACCGGTACGACCTTCATCCGCGTCTCGACGTCCCAGATACTCATTTTCATCCACCACCAGCGGCTAGTCACGATGATGCTGTGGCGTCGTGTATTGAAGTCGAAACGGTGCGACTCGTTACGTTTGCCGTCCTGCAACTCTGGCGGGATACGCTCGAGTCAGGAACGTTGTCTTTTCTCCAGCAACCGAACCCGCCATAGTTCAAGAAAACGTGTTTGACAACGCTATTTACTCGAGCAGGTTACCCCGAACCGCACAGCCGCAGGGATAAGCGTGGTAGGCCGACGGGATGAGTTGAATCACGGCCGTCACGGGCGCGCCGCAGTGGGGACAGGGCTCGGGTTCCGGCGGCGGGCCGCCGGTTCCGTCTCCTGACTCCGCCCCGGTCATTCCTCGAGCACCCGGATTTCCTCGTCGGTGACGACCAGTCCGACCCCTTCGACCTCGAGTCGGACCTCGATCGGGTCCGCGGCGGAGGCCACCAGCCGCTCGAGGGCGTCGGGATCGAACGCGTCGGCGAGTCGGTACTCCTCGCACCCGAGGCCGTTGGCCTCGAGCGCACGGACGACGGCCACGGTCAGGCTCGGCTCGAGCGCGCTCACGCGACGGTCACCCCCGCTCGAGCGGCGGCGCGGGACGGCGTGGGCCTCGAGTGCGGTCGGGTTCGATTCGTCTGTCGGACGGGATGTTTAAGCCCGCGGAGAAGATATCCAATCATGGCAACCACCCTCCATAGGGTTGGAAGCCACGTCTCGGGTGCTATGACCACCCGGGGCATTTCAACGGAAACGCCCACACGCGCTGTTCGGTGGCTTCCGTTCGGCTCATTGACCTGTAGTGACATATAATTACTGTTTCGAGGCGGAAATTATGGTCGGAGAGTGTGTTCGTCTCATCTGGTGTCTGCGCTTCCGCAGTCCCAGTATAGGTACCCACTCAGTACTTTCACAGCGTGCAACCGTCGTTGTACACGCCTTATCGCGGTAGCGTCCGTCAATTTCGATATTGCCAATTCGAGTAACTCGCAGGTCGACGCCTCGAGTTTCACCAGTCGAAAAGACGTGTTATTGCGTTTAACAGATCGCAATCCGGTGTAACTCAAGTGAACGGTTCTGTCCCACGCGTGCGAACAATCATTAGTACCCGATTTAGTCACGGGATCGAACGACCAATTGCGACCTGTCTCGAGAGGCGCGCGTGAGACGAGGTGAACAGAACAGCCGTTGTGGCGGTTCTACCGCCTATTTTGCATTCCCTTTCGTCGCACTCAATATATTACCAACGGTGGTAGTCAGCATTGCCAGACACTCGCATGAAAATATAGTTGCTTTTCGTGTATCGGCGCTCGAGGGCTCGAGACGCCGTTTGAAACGGTTTAACCGCTACTTACAACGCTCCCGAAATCGGACCTATAGGACAAGAAGACTTATTACGAACCATCGAAATTCCCCATATACCCCTACCCGGTAGGCTGAGTCGTGCACCGATGACATGTAGGTCGGAAGCCGGTAACGGTCGCCTGACCGGTGAATCGCGCGCTAACCAACAAATCGAAACAACAAGATAACATAAATGACGAACGACACAACGTATCGCGAAAAGGGACGTTCACTGTTCCTTGCCGCGATGTTGGTCCTCTCGGTTGTTGCCGCGTCCGCAGCGTTTGCGGGCGGTGCAGCAGCACATGCAGCGACCAACAGCGACAATTACAATGAAGGACCCGCTTATACAAACTCCACGTCCTTCTCAGAGGTATGGATCGGTCAACAAGTCGAATTCACTGACTTCGATGACGGACAAGCAGGTGTTAAAGTCTTCCAAGGGTTAGGCGAAACCGGAGGACAAGACAGTGATGCAGAGCCTGTGACGACACTCCGCGTTGACAGCGAAGATAATAACGCAACCCTCGATACGTCAGAACTCGAGTCTGGGGAGCCATATACAATCGTCTGGGGTGAAAATGAATATACCAGCTTCTGGGCAGAAGAAGAGAACCTCAACACTGAATTCACCAGTGACACTGTCGCAGAGGACGGCGAAGTCGACATCGACTTCAATTCTGACCGGGATACCCAGACGGTGAACGTCACGTCTGACTCCCTCAACGGTAACGAACTCTTTGACCTCTTCGACCCGGGACAGAACGAAGAGTTGGCTGATGGTGACGTTAACTTTGAAGGGCTCTACTCCACTGAGAACACCTACACGAACGGTGAAAATACAGAAGACAGTGACATTAACGTTGACAACACCCTTCACGATGATGACGATGTCTTGACGATCGTCGGACTCGACGAAGGCGATGAAGCCCTCACGGCTAACTTCGATGGCGAACTCTCCGCAGGTGACGAAGCAGAGTTCACCTTCTCGAACACGGACTCGCACGCATCTGACAACGCCTCCGTTGAAATTACGGATGACAGTCAGCAGCGCGAGATCATCAATGTTGACACCATCGAAGAGGGAGACATCGGCAACATCACGATCGATGTTGCAAACTCGGACGAGACCGCCGTCTCGATCGGTGACGACTCTGAAGGGTACGTCGCAAACCTGACCCTCGGTGACTACGACACCGATAACGACGAAGTCGTCCTCGAGTTCAACACCTACAAAGCTGGAGCAGCTGATGGCGGCCAATTCAACGCGGCTGGCGATAACGCTGACGAGATTGGCTTCACCGCTCACAACGCAACCATCACTGGCTACGATCTAAACACCGAACTCGACGACAATGAGGCGCTCCCAGCTGCAACCTGGGACATCGAAGTCGGTTCCTTCGACACGGACTACGCCGCTGACTTCATTGACGAAAGCGATGACCGCGCTTCCCTCGTGATTCAGGATCGAGGCGCACCGGGCGATGTAATCGTCCAGACTGCACCAACCGGTGACTCGTTCACCGACTTCGGTGACTTCGAAGACGGCGATGTCTCCGAAACAGATACTATCGCAACGGAATCTGCGACCAATGGAGATCACCTCTTCGTGACTATCGAGGACTTCGGTGCAAACGGCTCGGTCGACGCCCTCACGGGAGATGGAAGCGCGATCAATAATGCCTTCTTCGATAGGACTGGTGTCTCGCTGAATATCAGTGAGCAGGATGCAGGTGTCATTGGTTCCGCCAATTACTGGAACACCAGCATCCTCGAAGGTGAGGGGCCCGATAATGCCAACAACATCACCGTCACGCCACTCATCGACGCCGATGAGTACGACAGCCACGAAGAGTACGCTGGCGACCTGATCCTCAAGGTTGACTACCAGTCGCTTGAAGGAGACGCACAGCTTGATGTCGATGACAAGGCTTACGACGTCAACTTCTCCGTCGACTCGGATAAGAGCAACATCCTCGACGAGGACTTCTCCACTGAGAGCGATGTGACCTTCGAGGAGGCTGAGCTCGAGTGGGACGATGTCAGCGAGATGCCTGCAAACGCGGAATCGAACGCAACGGGTACGACCAACCTCGCGCCTGGCACAGAGATCGACACGACCGCTGACTCGCCAAGCGAGGAAGGCTCGTTCGTCGACACCGCCACCGCAGAAGTGAACGATGACGGTACCTTCGAGGCCTCCCACAACCTCGAGGGCGAAATGGTTGGGTCGCTTTTCGACCTCGAAGCATCCGGCTCGCTCGGAACTTCGGACACCGCTGAGGATGTCGAACTCGTCGAAAGCACTGAGCCCGACGAAGAAGGACTCGGCCTCGACGTTGAGGCTGGCGACATCACTGTCAACGAAACCGCTACGTTCGACGTGACTGTCAGCAACTACGAAGGCTCGAGCACCACCGCAGACCTCACGCTCGAGAACGCCGACGGTGAGGAAGTCGACACCGGATCGGTCGATATCGACGCTGACGGCACGGCAGACGCGACGCTCGAAGCGTCGGGTCTCTCGGCAGGCGACCACACCTTCACCGTCACCGCAGACGACGGTGACTTCGAGGCCAGCGAAGAGGTTACGCTGACCGTCAACGAAGAAGGTAGTGGTGGCGACGACGGTAGCTCCGACGACGGTAGCTCCGACGACGGTAGCTCCGACGACGGTAGCTCCGACGACGGTAGCTCCGACGACGGTAGCTCCGACGACGGTGGCGACGGCGAAGGCGACGGAGCACCTGGCTTCGGCGTTGCTGTCGCACTCGTCGCACTCGTCAGTGCCGCGATGCTCGCACTCCGACGTCAGAACTAACGACCACTAACTACCGGACTTCGTCCGGCTTTCGCAGCACTTCACTTTCTTTCGAGCGCTATCCCACACAGCGACAGCGCCCGCGCTATCTCGAGTGTCGACCCGCCAGCAGACGCCACGCCGTGCGGGCTCGGTATGGGACGGGGACGCACATGCTCAACTGATGAATAGTTTAAAATAATCCCGCCAGAAAGTGGCGGCTGCCGGGGGAATCCCTGCCACCAGGGGCGGCACATTGTCGTTAGTACCCTACGCACACCTACCAGGGCGTACCACCCGCCCTTTTCGCGACCGGCTATACTCGAGGAGCCCCGCCTCTCGAGTGCCGTTGGGCCCGCCGATACGTCACCCGATCGCCCGCTGGTGAACACGGGTGTCGGCCTCGCTCGCGGTCCCGTCGCTGGCGAGTCTGTCACGTCAGAATCATCGAATCGTGCGCTTTAGAATGGAAGTTCCACGCGTCGCGGGTCAGTACTCGAACACTCCCGGAGCCGCTCAGTCGTCGGCGGCGGCCGCCTCGACGTCAGCGGTCGCGGCGGTTTGCTCGAGGTTTTCTAAGTACTCGTCGACGTCGAGGGCGGCTTTCGAGCCCATGCCGGCGGCGGTGACGGCCTGCTGGTAGTGGTAGTCGACGACGTCGCCCGCGCCGAAGATGCCGGGGACGGCGGTTTCGGTCTGGCCGGCGCCGTCGCCGCCCTGGGTTTTGAGGTAGCCGTCGGCGTCCAGTTCGACGCCGGTCCCCTCGAGGTAGTCAGTGTTGGGGGTGTGGCCGATGGCGAAGAAGACCGCCCCGACGTCGAACTCGAACTGCTCGGTGTCGGGGTCTGCGAGGTTCTCGCTCGGGTATCCCTCCTCGTTCTGGGCGAGGGTGACGTGGTCGACGCCCTCTTCCTGGGAGCCGTGGATCTCGAGGAGTTCGGTGTTTTTCATGATCTCGATATCGCCGGCCTCGACCTGCTCGTGGACGCGGTCGACCCAGTACTGCTCGGCGCGGAACTCCTCGCGCCGGTGGGCGATGTAGACGGTGTCGGCGAATTTCGTGAGGAAGGAGGCTTCTTCCATGGCGGCGTCGCCCCCGCCGACGACGAGCATGTCCTCGCCGCGGAAGAACGCGCCGTCACAGGTCGCACACGTCGAGAGGCCGTATCCCATCAGTTCCTCCTCGCCGGGGATTCCCAGGGTGCGTGCGCTCGCGCCCGAGGCGGCGATCACGGCGTCTGCGGTGTAGACGTCGCCATTGGTCAACTCCACCCGGAACGGCCGGCTCGAGGCGTCGACGTCGGCGATGATCCCGTTTTTGAGCTCGGCACCGAACTGTTTGGCCTGTTCTTTCATGTTGTTGACCAGCTCGGGACCGCCGATGCCCTCGGGGAAGCCCGGATAGTTCGCGACGTCGGTCGTCAGCGTGAGCTGACCGCCGGGCTCGTCGCCCTCGATGACCAGCGGATCGTTGTCGCCACGTCCGGCGTAGATCGCGGCGGTCAGGCCGGCGATGCCCGTCCCCGCGATGATCAGCGGCCGGTGTTCGACCGCGCTGTCGGTTTCGATCCCCAGCTTTTCGTCGAGTTCGCCGGTCTCGTCGAGCGCGCTGGTCTCGTCCCAGCCGCCGATGAGTTCGTCGTCGATGAACACTTCGGGGGCCGTCTTGCGACCGTCCGCGCGTTCGACCATCTCCTCGAAGAGTTCCTCGTCGCCAGTGACGTTGTAGGTCTCGTACTCGACGCCTTTCGCGTCGAGGAGGTCCTTTGCCTTCTCGCAATAGGGGCAGTTCTCCTTGGTGTAGACTTCGACTCGAGGCTGGTCGCTCATGGGAACGTGTTGGGACACAACGCCTAAAACGCCTTCTGTTTCCCGGCTTTCGTGCCGCGAGACCGGCTTCGCGGCACTGACTGCCGACATTCCGTGGTCGGCCCGCCATCGTCGCGTTCCCTCGAGATCGGAGGGTCCGCTCGCGGGTGCCGTCAGGACGTGTCGCTGCTCCGGCGGTCGACGAACTCGACCGTCACGGAGACGTCCCTGTCGGTTCGCTCCGAAATCCGGGCCGCGAACGTCTCGGCGAGTCCCGGATATTCCCGCCCGGCGCTGCGTTGGATCTCGATCGTGACTTCGGTTCGCTCGCTGACGATCCCGTGGTCGTCGAACTCGGTCCCGATCGAAACGAGTTCGAGATCCGCGAGATCGTCGTCCTCCTCGAGGACGGTCTGTACCTCCTCGCTGACGGCGTCCTGAAAGGTCAGGTGCTGGGTGAGCGCGAACCCGCCGGCGGCGAGAACGGCCGCGAGCACGAACACGACGATGGCGACCGTGCCGACCCGCTGGAACGTGAGGTTCGACCGGACGGCCCCGGGCGTCCAGTCGCGCGGTCGGTATCCGAGATACCAGAAGACGACGAGCCCGGAGAGCAGGATCGACATCGCGTTGACGACGACGAGCACGGCGGCCCCCAGAGCGATGCTCGCAGCGCCCCAGGCGAGGCCGACGCCGACCGTCGCGGCCGCCGGGATGAGCGCCACGGCGATCATCACGCCCACGAGCGAGACGGGGATGGCCGTCGCGAGGCCGAACGCCCCCGCAGCGCCCGCGGCGGCTCCGACGACCAGCCCGAGCACGCCGGGCGAGGCGCGCTGTTGTATCTGCGTGATCGCCCCGATGTCGACGATCGATGGGACGACTCCGGTCACTCTGATGACCCAGGCGACGACGAACGAACCGACGACCGCGACGCCTAACCCCAGTAGCAGCGAGCGAATTCCGCTGACGATCATGTCCCGGTCGTTGATCACGAGCCCCACTGTGCCGGTGAGCGCGGCGCTCACCTGCGGGGCGATCACCATCGAACCGACGACGATCGCCGGCGAGTCGAGCAGGAGTCCGGCCGTCGCGACGATCGCGCTCAGGATCGTCATCGTGTAGTAAGTGACCCGGCTCGGGGTGAGATTGAGCGCGCGCGTTCTGATCTCGTCTCGAGAGATGCTGTCGTCGGCTTCTTCGCCGTTGACGAACCGATCCTCGAGGTCGTCGATCCGCGGCGTCCGGGCGGTTTCGATCGACGAGATGACGATGTACTCCTCGTCGATGCCGATATCCTCGCGCAGGTGCTCTAAGAGCCGGTCGACCGCCTCCGTCGGGACCGGAAACTCGACGAGTTCCCCCGCTGAACCCCGTTCGTCGATCCGAACGTAGTCGATGTCCTCGTCCTCGAGGAAGGTGAGCGTCCGCTCTCGTTTCCCCTCGGGAACGAGCAGTTCGATCGAGCGCATTGGACCCGCTACCAGCAGGGGGTACAAACCGATTGATATTTGCCGCGAAACGTGTCGATCGGACGACGCACTTACGGGTTCGAGTCCCGATAGCTACACCGATGGCTGCAGACCTCGAGGAGAAGACCGATCGGTACGGTGAACTGCTATCGGACGCCCTCTCGGAAGCGACCGTCGCACCCCCCGAGGGGTCGCCGATGGCCGACGCCGCCGACGAGTGCTACGAGATGGCCGAGTCCTACCTCGAGGACGGGACCCACTTCCGCGAGCAGGGCGACCTCGTGAACGCGCTGGCGTCGTTTTCCTACGGCCACGCGTGGCTCGACGCTGGCGCTCGAGTCGGCCTGTTCGACGTGCCCACCGAGGGACACCTTTTTACCGTCTAGTCGACAATTTTTGCCCGACCGAACCGGTCGCGACGACCGACAACGTTTTATCTACGTGGCTGACTGTCAGCGCCGAATCGATCACGATAGATCACCATGTAGACGAAACGTATATAACCGATTTGGGTGTCAGTTTATAAAGTAGGCAAAAGCTTTTTAAGCTCTTCGGCCTTACACTATGTTAGCTGCGACGACCGGGTTTCTTCTGGTTCCCCCACCCGGGAGTCTCACGTAACCAACTCGAAACACCATGACAGATTCAACGATTCGAACGTACTCACGTGAGAGTGAGACCGAAGCGGAGACGAGCACGGAGACGGACGAAAGAGAGCGCTGTCCGGAGTGTGGCGGTCGGGTCGTCTCTGACGCCGAGCACGCCGAGACGGTCTGTGAGGACTGCGGCCTCGTCGTCGAGGAAGACGAGATCGATCGCGGCCCCGAGTGGCGCGCGTTCGACGCCGCAGAGAAAGACGAGAAGTCCCGCGTCGGCGCCCCGACCACGAACATGATGCACGACCAGGGGCTGTCGACGAACATTGGCTGGCAGGACAAAGACGCCTACGGCAACTCCCTGAGCTCCCGTCAGCGTCAGAAGATGCAGCGCCTTCGCACCTGGAACGAGCGCTTCCGAACGCGCGACTCCAAGGAGCGCAACTTGAAGCAGGCGCTGGGCGAGATCGACCGGATGGCGAGCGCGATCGGCCTCCCCGAAAATGTCCGCGAGACGGCGTCGGTCATCTACCGGCGCGCCCTAGAGGAGGACCTGCTCCCCGGCCGTTCGATCGAGGGAGTCGCGACCGCCTCGCTGTACGCGGCCGCCCGACAGGCCGGCACACCGCGAAGCCTCGACGAGATCTCGGCGGTCAGCCGGGTCGAGAAGATGGAACTCACCCGGACCTACCGCTACATCATCCGGGAGCTCGGCCTCGAGGTACAGCCGGCGGATCCCGAGCAGTACGTCCCCCGATTCGCCAGCGGCCTCGACCTCTCCGAAGAGACCGAGCGGATGGCTCGAGAGCTGCTCGACGCCGCCCGCGAGGAGGGCGTCCACAGCGGGAAGTCGCCCGTCGGCCTCGCCGCCGCGTCGGTCTACGCTGCGGCACTGTTGACCAACGAGAAGGTCACCCAGAACGAGGTCAGCGAGGTCGCGAACATCTCGGAAGTGACGATTCGAAACCGCTACAAGGAACTGCTCGAGGCCTCGGACACGGCGACGCCGGCCTAACGCGACCGGTAGACTTCTCGCGGCGGTAGCTCGGTCTGTCATCGCGCTGTCTCGGTGACCCACGAGTGGGAGTCGGCCGGCCGACACGACCGAGGAAGCTTTTTCACCCGCGGTGTGCAATACTGTACCATGGACGAGACGTCGATCCAACTGTTGTGTCCCGAATGTACCAAAGATTGGCAGCGGTCGCCGGCCGAACTCCCCGAATCGACGGAACTCTTTCACTGCCCGAACTGTCACGCCTCGCGGTTGACCTCCGAGTTCGCGCGGACGGACCGCGACCTCCGGACGCTCAAACAGCTCGGCTAAGCCGACGTTTCGATCGGTATCGTACGGCTTCGACTCTTGAAACGTCGGTTCGAAGCGTGGAACGACGGTCGGTCGCGGGGCCCGTTCTCGCGAACCGACGGCTCCGAACGGTGCCGTTGAACGCGGTAAGCACTTCTTACCGACCCCGCGTCGAACGTTGTCGGGAGTTTCGGCGAATTTGACCCGATGTGCTCGTCGTCTCTCGTGGAAACAGGCAACTACAGGGACCTGCTTCGCGTGTTAACGCGTCTCAAGATAATAATATAACCCTGCAGTGGATACAATTGCATGGTTATGAAGAAACAGGAGCTCATTCACCTTCACGGCCTTCTCGCCGAAGTATCGAACCAGTGTGCCGCGTGGGATGACTGTCAGATTAACCTCGAGGAGTACGAGTCGCTCGGCATTCGACCGACATCGATTCACAAATCGAAAACAGATCACAAAGCCGCCGTTTTTGCGATTGCCGGGGGGATCACGTACAACATGCGTGACGAAGAAGAACAGGAAGCAGTCGCCGCTACCGCCGACTGAAGACACGTCGACTCCTCTGGAACGTAACCCGTGAAGTGACAACGCCGTCTCGCCGAGTTCCTGGTTTCCCTGCGACCGAACGGCTTTTGGCGGACGAACGCCCAACAGAGTGGCACCCATTATTATCGTCTCAGTGGATCGTTTCACCCCGTCGCCGTCGAGGCTATCCGACGTTTCTTCTCACAACGACTCGTTATCCGAGCGATCCAGTCTCCGTCTATCGTTCAGACTGACCTGTCGCGACGGGCGGGAGTCTGTCGGTCGCGTCGGCGTCGGTCACCGAACCCGCTCTCGAGGGGCCAATGGATCGAGCGGTTTCGAGAGCCTTAGCTCGGACGGGGAGAAAATCCAGTTGAAGTCGTCCTGCGCTATCGCGTCGGCGATCTACTCGAGTAGCTCTTCGAACTCGGGTAACACGTCGTCGTCCGTGGTCGCCTTGGATTTACTCGAGTCGTTCGTCGCTGTGTCGTCGCTCTCGTCGCTCTCGGTCTCGTCGGAACCCTGCTCGTTCGATTCGGCGTCGCGGTCGTTCGCGTCTGCGTCGGATTCCCCGTCTTCGGTGGTTTCGTCGTCCCCGACGGCTTCGGCGTCGTCTTCGTCCTCGATGACCTCGACGCGGAGCACCTCGAGCGGGATGTTTTCGAGTCGCTGGCCGATCTCCTTGCGCGCGATTCGCGAGGCGTGTTCCTCGCGCTCGACGTTGAACACGGTCATCTCGAGTTCGAGGGCGACGAGCGCCTCGTCGGCGGCGATGAACGCTGGCTCGAGTTCCTCGCCGGACGGCGAGGTTCGCGACCCCATGTTGATTTCGACGTAGTTCAGATCAGGGTTCAACATCTCGCCGGTCTTGGAGATCCCGATACGAATTGCTTCGTTCTCCGTCTCGACGTCGTATACGGGCACGGCGGCCTCGACGACAACCCTGCAGTTCATATCGTGGTATTGTATAGCCAACAGTATGAACCTTCGCCCCGCGTGAGTGGGCTGAAAACGCGATGTGGTCGGTTTGACACCGCCCGCCCGGCTCGAGTCGACCTGGGCGGTCCCCTTCGACGGCTCGTCGTACCTTCGAAAGCCCCAAGCCGTCGCTGGCGAATTGCAGGGCAATGGAAACGGGCGCGATCCCGATCGAGAACTGTCCGGGCGGCTTCGATCTCTATCTGACACTCGAGAGCGGACAGAGCTACCTCTGGCGGCGCGAGGACGGGCAGATGTACGCCGGCGAAGGCACCGACACGCCGTCGGGTGACGATCACGGGCTCTGGTACTCGACCGTCGTCGACGGCGACGTCATCCGCGTTCGACGCCGCGGCGCGAGCGAAGCCGGAGCGACCGGCGGCGTCCTCGAGTGGGAGGCGACGAGCGACCGCGAGGCGACGATCCGTCGCCTGCTCAGACTCGAGGACGACCTCGAAGCGATCGTCGACTCGATGCCGGACGACCCGCTGCTCGAGAAAGCTTACGACGCCTATCGCGGCCTTCGGCTGGTCGAGGACCCGCCCTTCGGAACCCTGATCTCGTTTATCTGCTCGGCCCAGATGCGCGTCGGTCGGATACACGACATGGTCTCGACGCTCGCTCGGACCTACGGCGACGCGGTCGAGTTGGACGGCGAGACCTACCACGCGTTTCCCCGGCCCGACCAGCTCGCGGCGGCGACCGAATCGGAACTTCGAGACCTCGGGCTCGGCTACCGCGCACCCTACGTCGTTCGAACCGCGGAGATGGTCGCGAGCGGCGAGGCCCGTCCGGAGGCGGCACGCGACCTCGAGTACGAGGACGCTCGCGAGTACCTCACCCGGTTCGTCGGCGTCGGCGACAAGGTCGCAGACTGTATCCTCCTGTTCGCGCTCGGGTTCGACGAGGCCGTCCCGCTCGACACCTGGATCAAGACCGCCGTCGCCGACTACTATCCCGACTGCGACCGGGGGAACTACGCCGAGACTTCTCGAGCCATCCGCGAGCGTTTCGGCGGGGAGTACGCCGGTTATGCACAGACCTACGTGTTCCATTACCTCCGAACTGGCCAGTAGTCGGTCGGAGAGTACGCGTCGGCGTCCATCGAACGCCGTCTGTCTGGCTTTTCCTCGGGAGTCCACCGTCCGTGTCGCCGTCAGACTCAAGAAACGGCTCGCCCGACTCGAGGGATCACGCGGCGCAACTCGAGAAATCGCGCCGCGCACCTATCGACGCGCGTTCGGCCGGCGCGGGTGGGCCGGATTTTTACCCCTCGCCCGCCTGCCGTCTCACATGACCGAGCGAACGCGAGCGCACGTCTTCGTCTCCGGCACGGTACAGGGCGTCTACTATCGGGCGACGACGCGGGACACGGCCCGCGACGCGGGTGTCGACGGCTGGGTGAAGAACTTGGAGGACGGGCGCGTCGAGGCGGTGTTCGAGGGCCCCGAGGACGCGGTCGAGTCGATGGTCGAGTGGTGTCACGAGGGGAGCCCGGCCGCAGACGTCAGCGACGTACAGGCCGAGTTCGAAGCCCCCGAGGGTGAAGACGGGTTCGAGATTCGATACTGAGCAATTCGAGCGCTGATACTGAGGGTTCGACCATCATGTCCGATCAAGACCCGTCGTCGATCCGATCTATCGCCGTCGCAACGGAGGACGTCGTCGACGCGGCGATCTACACCCGCGAGAATCCCGGTACCGCCGTCCTCCGGATGACGCCGCCGTTTCACGGCCGGATGCGCGCCCGACTCCACGTCTTTCACGACGAGGGCGGCCGCGTGAGCGAGGCGATCCACCTCGAGCCGGACGACCTCCTCGCGGATGCGGTACTCGAGGCCTACCCCTCCTTCGACGACCGCTCCGAGGACGACCGAGACGAGGACCCGGATCGAATCAGGAAACGACGTGAGCGGGCGCTCGAGACCTGGCGCGAGCGGGCGGCGGACGCGATTCTCGACGCCGTCGTGCTCGGACGGGTCGACGGTATCGACGGCGGCCACCGCGTCGACGTGAAACGCCTCGGCTGATCTCGACCGTCGCGACTCAGAGCGGAAGTCGCGGGCTGTCGAACGACCGCACTCGAGCGCACTGCCCACCGCACCGGTTTGAGACGGTCGAACGATGCCGAGCGGGGCCCCGATTCAGTCCCGCACTTTCACTTTCACCGCGGACGGATCGGTTTCACGTACTATCGCTCCAACTGAGAGGTATGAGTCAACTCGTAGAGCGCTTCGACGACGAACGGACCGATCGAGAACCCGTCGCCGACGCCGATCGCCCGCGGATCGACGTCAGCGATCTGCAGGCCAAAGGCGTCGAGGAGTTCGTCCGAACGAACGTCGGCACGGACCGCGTCTCGCTCGAGCACCGCGGCTCGCACACCTACCTCCTTCTCGAGGAGTGAGTCTGCCCCCGTGATGGGGGATTCGACGCGCTCGTGGAGAAAGGCACTTCCGAACGCATCCCGTCCGCTCGAGCGTGAGCACCGACACGCCGAGCGACCGCGGAGCCGGGCCGCGCCGAATCGAGGTCTACGAGGGGCGCGAGGCCGTCGTCGAGTTCGACCCCGACCTCACGTTCGAGTGCGTCGACGACTGCACCTGGTGTTGCCATCACGGCGTCTTGCTATACGATCGGGATCTGATCGAACTCGCCGCCCGCGCGAACCTCGCGGAGACGACCACCGACTTCCGCGGCGAGAAGTTCGTCACTCGAGAGCCCAAAGACCGCGAGGCACACGTCGACGAGGACGGCAACGCCTGTGCGTTCCTGCGCGAGGACGGGCTCTGCTCGCTACATCTCGAGGAGGACTGGAAACCGACCCGGTGTTCGGTGTTTCCACTCGGCGTCTGGCTCGAAGAGGGCGACCTGCACGTCGATATCCGGGACTCGGCACACGACCACTGCGACGGGCTGAACGTCAGCGATCGCCGCGTCATCGAGAACCTCGAGGCGTTCCTCCCGGAAGTGCTGTGGGACCTCGAGAACCCGGATTCCGAACGAGTCCTGTGAGCGCACGGCAGGTACTGTTTGCGGGGCTCGCGTAAACGGTCACAACATACTTGCCACCGCCCGTCGTGGGTGGGCCTGTCATGCAAATCGATGCAGCCGTGGTCGAACAGGAAGGGGGAGCGTTCGAGATCGAGAGCGTCGAACTCGAGGAGCCACAGGATAACGAAGTGCGGGTGCGGATCGTCGGGGCCGGCGTCTGTCACACGGATCTGATCGTCCGCGATCAGTTGTATCCGACGCCGCTGCCTGCGGTGCTCGGACACGAGGGGTCAGGCGTCGTCGAGTCCGTCGGCGACGCGGTTTCGTCGGTCGAACCCGGCGACCGAGTCGTCCTGAGTTTCGACTACGACGAAGCGTGTCCGAGTTGTCGCGCCGGCCAACCGGCCTACTGCGAGGACTTCTTCGCGCACAACTTCGGGGGCGAACGTCCGGAGGACGGAACGTCGCCGCTCTCTCGAGACGGCGAGTCGATCAGCGGCCGGTTCTTCGGCCAGTCGTCGTTCGCGACCCACGCGATCGCGACCGAACGGAACGTCGTCCCCGTCGACGACGACGTCCCACTGGAACTGCTCGGACCGCTCGGCTGTGGCATCCAGACGGGCGCCGGCGCGGTCATCAACTCGCTGGCCCCGAAGACCGGTTCCTCGATCGCGATTTTCGGCGCGGGATCGGTCGGCCTCTCGGCGGTGATGGCCGCCGACATCGAGGGCTGTACGGACATCATCTCGGTCGAGTTGAAGGACAACCGCCGCGAACTCGCCGCGGATCTCGGCGCGACCGAAACCGTCGATCCGGCCGCGGTCGACGACGCCGTAGAGCACGTCCGGGAGCTGACCGGCGGCGGGGTCGACTACGCCCTCGAGACGACGGGCGTTCCCGAGGTCGCCGAACAATCAATCGACTCGCTCACGCAGCGCGGTACTGTCGGGATCGTCGGCGCGCCCGCGCTCGGCACCGAGGCGAGTTTCGACGTCAACGACCTGATTCTGAACGGGCGATCGATCACCGGGATCGTCGAGGGTGATTCCAACCCGAAGGAGTTCATTCCGGTTCTCGTCGAACTCCACCGGCAGGGGAAGTTCCCGTTCGACGAACTCGTCACCTACTACGACTTCGACGAGATCGAGCAGGCGGTCGAAGATTCGGAGAACGGGCGAACGATCAAGCCCGTCCTCAAGGTCAGCGAACCCTGAGAGCCCGCTTTCGTCTCTCGTCGCCGTGGCGTTTCGGACTGGGAGTCTCGCCGACGCTTTGGTGAGTGTCACGATACCGTGCGACTCAAATGATTTAACCGTCGGGCGATACAATTACCGTTGTGACTGAAGACACAGGGCGGCGGAACCTTCGCATGCCCAACAACGATGAGGTGTTCGCAGTTGTTACCGAACATCTCGGTGGTAACCACGTCCGGCTTCGCTGCCAGGACGGTGAAGAGCGCCTCGGTCGAATCCCCGGCCGCATGAAATATCGAACCTGGATCAACGAGGACGATATCGTCGTTGCAGAGCCGTGGGACTGGCAAGACGAGAAGGCGACCATCGAATGGCGCTACTCCGGGCAGGACGCAGACCAACTGCGACGCGAAGGACACATCGACTGATCGACTTTTATCGCCGCGGGTAAACGCGGTGTCGACTTCTAGCTGCGAAAGGCAGCGTTGAGTACAGTACAGATCCGTTCGGACGGGTAGTAGCGCTTCATCGTTTCGACCTACCATGCGTGACATACTCTCCCATACTTTTATGGGGCTCCGACGACAAGCCACAAGTACCGCCGGTCGATAGCAAGTCCGGTGCCAGACTGTGCGCGCGTACCGCACTCGAACGAACCGCGACGGATCGCGCATCCTCGTGTGGGAGAACGACGCGGCGAGGACCTGAGTCTCATATTCGCGCGATCTGTTTTCCGATTTCTTCGCCGATCACCTCGAACCACGGCCCGCTCGGACTGCCAGTCGCTCGAGCGACACGCCTCGGTCTGTCTCGACGGGCTTCGTTCTGTCACGAAAGCCTACCTATGTGTGACCCACGCTTATGATCCAGTCCCTACTATCGGGACACAATGAACTCGTTGGCGGGTGAGTCGGTGGTCGTGGTCGGGGCCGGCGTCGGCGGACTCTCGACGGCCTGCTATCTCGCGGATGCGGGGGCGGACGTTCGCGTCGTAGAGAAGAACGAACAGCTCGGCGGCCGGGCATCCGTTCTCGAGGAGGACGGCTTTCGGTTCGACATGGGACCGTCGTGGTACCTGATGCCCGACGTTTTCGAGCGCTTTTTCGGCCAGTTCGACCGCGCGCCGACGGACTACTACGACCTCACCCACCTCGATCCGCACTATCGAATCTTCTTCAAAGACGGCGACGAGGTCGACATCACCCCCGATCTCGCGGAGACGAAATCCCTCTTCGAATCCTACGAGGACGGAGCCGGCGAGGCGTTAGAACGGTATCTCGAGAAATCACGAGAAAACTACGAGGTCGGCATGGAACACTTCGTCTACGAGGACCGACCGCGCCTGCGGGACTACCTCGACCTCGACGTCGCCCGGCAGGCTCGCGGGCTCTCCTTGCTCGGGACGATGCAGGGCCACGTCGAGAAGTACTTCGATCACCCGAAGCTCCAGCAGATCATGCAGTACACGCTGGTCTTTCTCGGCGGGTCACCGAACAACACGCCGGCGCTGTACAACCTCATGAGCCACGTCGATTTCAACCTCGGCGTCTGGTACCCCGAGGACGGACTCGGCGGCGTTATGGACGCGTTCGTCGAACTCGGTCGAGAGCTCGGCGTCACCTACGAAACGAATCAGCCGGTCACGGCGATCAAGGGCAGAGCGGGCGCGTTTCTGGTCGAAACCGATCCCCACGGTGGGACGGACTCGTCCGCGCGTCCCGGCGCGTTCGAGGCCGACATCGTGGTCAGCAACGCGGATTACGCACACACCGAGCAGGACCTGCTCGCGCCCGACCAGCGCGGCTACGACGCGGACTACTGGGAGTCGCGGACGTACGCCCCCTCGGCGTTCTTGCTCTATCTCGGCGTCGAGGGCGAGATCGAGGAACTCGCTCACCACACGCTCGTCCTGCCGACGAACTGGGAGCAACACTTCGAGCAGATATTCGAAGAGCCGGCCTGGCCGGACAACCCGGCCTACTACTGCTGTGTGCCCTCGAAAACCGACGACGACGTCGCTCCCGACGGCCACAGCGCCCTGTTCGTCCTCGTGCCAATCGCGCCCGGCCTCGAGGACACGTCCGAACGCCGGGATCGGTACCGAGAGCAGGTGCTCGAGGACATCGCCGCGAACACCGGCGAGGAACTGCGCGACCGCATCGTCCTCGAGAAACGCTTCAGCGTGGAAGACTTCGCCGACAGGTACAACAGCTTCCGGGGGACGGCGCTCGGAATGGCCCACACGCTTCGCCAGACGGCGCTGTTCCGGCCGCCCCATCGCTCGAAGGCGGTCGACGGGCTCTACTTCACCGGCTCGTACACCACGCCCGGCATCGGCGTCCCGATGTGTCTCATCAGCGGCGAACTCACGGCCGACGCGGTGCTCGAAGACTACGCCGGGTGAGTCTATGACCGACGACGAACCGAGCGGGCACGGTGGAACGGTCCGGTCCGAGGGAGCCGACGACGCGAGCACGCTCGAGGGCGCGCTTCGATACCTGCTGGTGCTCTCGCGGCCGCGGTTCTGGCTGTATCTCGCGGGACCGGTGCTCGTGGGCGCGGCCTACGCCGCGGAGTCGGTCGGCAGCCTCCTCTCGCCGCCGGTTCTCGCGCTGTTCGCGTACTTTCTGGTTCCCGCGAACGTCTTTCTGTACGGGATCAACGACGTCTACGACCGGGAGATCGACGCGGCGAACCCGAAAAAATCGGGCCGAGAAACGCGCTACGAGGGCCAGCGGATCGTCGCGCCGGCGGTCGTCGCGTGCGCGCTCATTCCGATCTTCTTCGTCGCGCTGGTGCCGTCGGCGGCGTGGCCGTGGCTCGCGCTGTTTCTCTTCCTCGGGGCCGCCTACAGCGCGCCGCCGCTTCGGTTCAAGACCGCGCCGTTTCTCGACTCGCTGTCGAACGGGCTCTACATCGCCCCCGCGGGAGCGGCCTACGCGGCCGTCGCCGGGACGCACCCTCCCGCGATCGCCGTCCTCGGCGGCTGGCTGTGGGCGATGGGCATGCACACGTTTTCGGCGATTCCCGACATCGAGCCCGACAGAACGACCGGCATCCGAACGACCGCGACGGTGCTCGGCGAGAGACGAACCTACGCGTACTGCGGCGTCTGCTGGCTGCTCGCCGCCGTCGCCTTCGGCGCTCTCGAGTACCGACTCGGCGCGCTCATGCTCGTCTACCCGACGTTTCTCGCGGCCGTCGCGACCGCCAGCGTCGACGTCGATCGCGCCTACTGGTGGTTTCCCGCGATCAACACCGCCGTCGGCGCGATTCTGACTATGGGCGGCCTCTGGAGGCTGGTGTATGTCTGAGCGGGAACGTGGCGGTGACGGCTCGGACGCCCCGTCCGAGTCGCGGCGATCCGCGGATACCTCGAGCGCCCGGGGAACGCGATCGACCGTCCAGCGACGGCTCGAGGCGCTCGTTCGGGAGCACCGATTCACGATCGCGGTCGTCTTTCCACTGGTCGGCGCGACGACGTTGCTCGCGAGCGACGCGGGCGTGCTCCCGGGGCCGCTTGCGTACAACCCGCTGTTTTTGCTCTTCGGGACGGCGGTCATGCGGTCGCCGCTCGTGGTCGGCTTGCTTCCGACGGTCGATCGGCGGGCGCTCTCCGGACTCGCGGCCTTGACGCTCTACACGTACGCCATCGAGACTGTCGGGGTTCGAACCGACTGGCCCTACGGGGCCTTCGAGTACTCGATCCAGCTCGGGCCGATGCTCTTCGGCGAGGTCCCGCTGGCCCTGCCGCTTTTCTTCGTGCCGCTCGTGCTCAACGCGTACCTGCTGACGCTGTCGGCGCTCGAGAGGGCCTCGAACGTCGCGTTGATTCGCCTGCCCGTCGCGATCCTCGCAGTCGTCGCCGTCGACCTCGTGCTCGATCCCGGTGCGGTTTCGATCGGCTTCTGGACCTACGATCCCGCGGGTACCTACTACGGCGTCCCCGCCTCGAACTACCTCGGCTGGCTCCTCTCGGGTACCGTCGCGGTCATCCTCGTCGACCTCGCGTTCGATCGCTCGGCGCTGCGGGCTCGCGTCGACGACTGCGAGTTCGTCCTCGACGACCTCGTCAGCTTCACGGTGCTGTGGGGGGCGATCAACGTCATCTACGGAAACTGGCTCGCCGCGGGCGTCGCGCTCCTGTTCTGCGCCGGACTGTTTCGGACGGATCGGTACGACTTGGGGACGATCACGTCGGCGCTATCACGACGGTGGGAAAACGCGTTCTGAACGGATTTACCGGGTTGGCACGCCCTCTCCGTGACCGGGCCCGCGGCGGCCGGTTTCGCTCGGCGGCACGGCCGAGACGCGCTTGAAGACCGCCTCCGGATCCCGGTTCCAGTGCCAGTGCCAGCGCGTCTTCGCGAGACACAACAGCTTTCGCGTGGTCGACAGGGACGGCTCCTCGCTCAAGACGTCGTAGTCCTGCGCCCGGATCACGTGATGGTGCTCGGCATACAGCACCGCCGCGAGCAAGACCGGCAACTGACAGTCGTTCGGCAAGTATCTGATCCCCGCGACGCCCTCGCGATAGAGCCGTTCCGTTCGTTTGAGTTCCGACTGCATCACCGACGCGAACGAGCCCGAAAACTC
This sequence comes from Halostagnicola kamekurae, assembly GCF_900116205.1. NCBI lineage: Archaea > Methanobacteriati > Methanobacteriota > Halobacteria > Halobacteriales > Natrialbaceae > Halostagnicola > Halostagnicola kamekurae. The sequence goes on from NZ_FOZS01000001.1 coordinate 821,449, forward strand.
GAGGTTCTCCACCGCTCTCTCATCGACGCCGTGTTCGCGCAGGCTCTCGAGCGGGAGGTAGATCCGATCACGGTCGACGACGTCCTCTCGAACGTCCCGCAGGAAGTTCGTCATCTGGAACGCCTCACCGAGTTTCACCGCGTGCGGCTGAGCGAGATCCGCTTCGTCGGTTTCCATGATCGCCGTCATCATCACGCCGACGGCGGCTGCCGAACCGCGCATGTACGCCTCGAGATCGGCGTAGGTCTCGTAGCGGTTCGTTTCGATGTCGGTTTTCATCGCGTCGATGAAGACGTTTATCTCCCGGTCGGCGATGTCGTACCGCTCGCGAAGCTGATCGAACGCCACGAGCACGTCGTCTTCCGGGGGCTGTTCGCCGAGGGCCTGCGCTCGGAGCGACTCGAGCCGAGCGGCCTGTTCGGCCGGGGGCGTTCCGTTCGCGTCGTCGACGACCTCGTCCGCGATTCGAAAGAACGCGTAGAGGACGTGCGTGGCGTGGCGAACCCGCTCCGGAAGAAACCGCGTCGCGAGGTAAAACGTCTTTCCGGTCCGTTTCTGAATCGCCTTGCCCGTCTGGATGTGTTCCCGTTGCATTCTTTCGTTCCTGACCAGTAGCCTTCCGCTCGCTACCCCTCGAGGATGTCTTCCGTACGACAGGTGCATATAAAATAGACACCCCTCACTAGTTGGGTTTCGACGAATTTTCCTCGAGACAGACTGAGAACCGTCCTGACGAGACGGGCTGTTCCGTTCGTATACTGTTCGAGACGAGCTGTCCTGTCCGTGTGGGCGGCCGGTCAGTCCTCGGACAGTTCGTCGACGAGTCAGTCCTCGAGCAGTTCGTCGGCGAGCATCGGAACGAACGTCCCGATGTCGGTGACCATGCCGATCGCCTGGGCGCTCCCCCGGTCGAGCAGTTGCGTGACCGTCGCGGGGTTGATATCGACGCAGACGGTTTTGGTCGTCGACGGGAGGCAGTTCCCCACCGCGACGGAGTGAAGCAGCGTCGAGAGCATCAATACGAGATCGGCCTCGCGGGCCTGCTCGCGGATCGCGTTCTGAGCTTCGATCGCGTCGGTGATCGTGTCCGGGAGCGGCCCGTCGTCGCGGATCGACCCGGCGAGCACGTAGGGAACATCGTTTCTAACACACTGGTACATCACACCGCCGTCGACCAGGTCCGCCTCGACGGCCGCCTCGATCCCGCCGACGCGGCCGATCTCGCTGATCGTGTAGATGTGGTGTTTGTGACCCTTCCGGGGGTGCTCGAGCGACTCCGTGTCGACGCCCAGTGAGGTCCCGTAGAGGTTGCGCTCTAAGTCGTGGACGGCGAAGCCGTTGCCCGCGCTCAGGGCGTCGACGTAGCCCGCCCGAACCAGGTCCGCGAGCGCGTCTCGACCGCCGGAGTGGACGATCGCAGGGCCACAGACGACGAGCACGGTGCCGCCCTCGGCCCGAACCTCGCGCATCTCGTCTGCGATCTCCTCGATCAGCGAGGCGGAGGGGCGCTCGCTCGAGACGCCGCCTTGCATGAAGCCAAAGGAACTGCCCCCGTTTCGCGGCCGTTCGGGCGGTTCGACCCTGATTCCGGTTTCGCCGGTGACCACGAGATCCCCCTCCTCGACGGCGTTGAGCACTTTCGTGCGCACGAGGGGGCCGTCGTCGGTCCGCTCGACGACGAGCGCGCAGTCCATCTCGGGGTCTTCGACTTCGACCCACGAGCCGTCGACGCGGACGAACGTCGGGTGGTTCGTCGTCGAGTAGAAGTCAACTGGAACGACCTCCTCGTCCGGCGCGGCCTCTACCGTCGCGTCCCGAGGATCCGCGACCGTCGCACCGTTTTGATTCAGTTCGTGCAGGATCGCCCGGAGGTCGTCCGCGGACGCCGCGGAGACGCGCATGCGACAGTACGTTTCGGCGTGTTTGTGTCGACCCACGTCGAACTCCTCGACTTCGAACTCCCCGCCGAGATCCATCACGGCGCCGAAACACCGCCCCATCGCTCCCGAGTCGATGATGTGACCCTCGAGCTCGACGGTTCGCGTATTCGTCATGCGAGTTCCTTCGCGGTCGACCCCCGTCAAAGTGCGTGTCGTGACGGCAGCAACCAGGTGCGGTGCCCCCCGCGGCTACCGAACGTGGCGCTCCCCATGAGCAGCCGGCGGGGCCTCAAAGCGGCGGCTGCTCGCTTGAGCGTTGCTACCCAGTCCGAAGATCGATATCGCGCCGTGAACTACCGACACCCTCGCGGACCGACGACCAACCGGGAACCGATAACGGGGCGTGACTCTCAGTCGGTGGCGTGAAAATTCCTATGGGGGACGATACCGTACGTGAAGGTATGTCCTCGGACTCAGGAACGGCAGCTCGCTCGCGGTGTTTGAACTGCGGATTCGAAGCCGAAGGCGGCTCCTCGGAGTGGCGACGGCTCGAGGTGCCGAAGCTCGGGCGGATGACCCAGTGTCCCGACTGCGAGAGCACCAACGTCATTACCGGCCGGTAGCCGCTTTCCCGTCGATCGGATCGGTTCCCTCGGGGCTCTCCGGGCGATCCGCGACCCGAGATATCGAGCCGTCCGGACAGACTCTTAGGGCTCTCGCCCGTAGGGTTACGTATGGACCCAGAGACTGACACGCCCTCGAGCGGCGAGTCGTCGACCGACCGTGGAGCCGACCCGGCCGAAAAGAGCGACGCGGAGTGGCGCGAGGAACTGACCGACGAGCAGTACCAGATCCTCCGCGAGGCGGGAACCGAGCCGGCGTTCAGCGGCGAGTACGTCGACCACAAAGCCGACGGAAGCTACACCTGCGCGGGCTGTGGTGCGACGCTTTTCGACTCCGACACCAAGTTCGAATCCGGCTGCGGCTGGCCGAGTTTCTACGACGTCGACGACGCGCGGGTGACCACACACGTCGATACCAGCCACGGAATGCGCCGAACTGAAGTCCGCTGTGCGAACTGCGACGGCCACCTCGGTCACGTCTTCGAGGACGGGCCCGAACCGACCGGCAAGCGCTTCTGTATCAACTCGGCGGCCCTCGAGTTCGACGACGAGTAGCGACACGACCTCGCCGACGAGTAGCGACGCGACTTCGGCAAGCAACGATGCGGTGGTCCCCCCCTCTGAAAAACGACACCGAATATGCAGGCACCACGTTTTCGGACCGCTTTCTCGGAAGCGCTAGTACGATGTCTACCGAACGACCGGCCGCCGAGGAACTCCGACAGGGAATGACGGTCGAAATCGTACAGGAAGACGCGGACGTTCGATCGACCGACGAAGAACCGATCCACGGCGAGATCGGCACGGTCTACGGCGACGATCCGGACGGCCCCCGGGTGAAGCTGAAAAGCGGCGTCGTCGGCCACGTCCAGTCGGTCGTCGTCGACGAGTAGCGGTCGACTCGGCGTCCGAGTAGCTGAGCGTCGGTTCGAGAATCCGCTCGAGCGGCGGCTCCGTCGCTGATTCGCCCCGCTAGTTCGTCTCGCTGATTTGTCGCTGATTCGTCTCGCCGTTCCGTCCCGCCGTTATCGTCGAGAGAAAATTATTTCACCGGCTTTGATGAAGCGGGGCTGTGCGCTGGTCGAACGTTCGAAGCCTCGCTGCGGAGATCACGGCGGTCGCACGCGAACGGCGGATCGGCGTCACAGCCGCGGGGCTGGCCTACCACTCGTTCAACGCGCTCGTCCCGCTCGTCATTCTCCTGCTCGTCGCCGTCACCGTCGTCGACTCGCTCGAGACCGTCGTCGATTCGCTCGAGACGATGACGGGACTCGAGGAGGTCATCGACCGGGAGCACCTCGACACGGTCGCCAGCGCCGGCGGGAACCGGACGCGAGCGGCGCTGCTCGCGCTCGGCATCTTCCTCTGGAGTACGATCCGCCTCTTTCGGGCGGTCGACAGCGCGTTTACCGTCGTGTACGCCTCGAGGCGAACGCGGTCGTCGCTCGAGGCCGCCCGCTCGGCGTCGCTCGTGACGGGTCTCTATACGATCTTGCTCGTCGCGACCGTCGCTGTCGCGGTCGCGCTCGTCGGCGCGCTGGGCGTCAGCGCGTCGTTGCTCTTTACCGGGCCGCTCGCGACGGGAGCGAGCCTGCTCGTGCTGACGGGGCTGTTGTTCGCGCTGTTCGCGCCGATCTACTACGTCTTCCCGCAACCGAACGTTTCGATCCGCGAGATCGTTCCCGGAACGGCTTTCGCCGCGGTCACGTGGTCGCTTCTCGCCGTCGGCTTTCGCGTCTACGTCTCGACCGCCGAGACGGTCGCGCTGTTCGACGTCGCCGGCGCGATCCTGTTGATACTGACGTGGGTCTACTTCGGCGGGTTCTGTCTGCTCGTCGGCGCGGTGCTCAACGCGGTACTCGCCGACCGCGTCGACCCGGACGACGGCTGGGTTCCGCTGTCAGAGGAGCTCCCGAACGCGAGTTGACGCCGATACGCGGCGGTTTGGTTTCCCCCGGAAGTCTCCCCGCGGTCCTCTCACGTCCCGTCCGTATCGGTGGGTTCTATCCCGTCGGGCGCATACGGGTTGCGTATGGATCCTTCGGTCCGCTGCGACGAGGTCCGCGTTCTCGTCGTCGAGCCGACGACCGATTCCGACGGGCCGCCCTCGCTCGAGAGCGCGCTCGAAGCCGCGTCCGTCGATACGTCGTTCGGTTCGCTCTCGGTCACTCGCGTGAAAACGGTTGCCGACGCCGTTGCACGGCTCGAATCCGGATCACCGTCGGCAGACGAAGCCGACTCCGAACCGACACCCGCGGCCGACCCTGAACCAACACTCGCGGCCGACGGCATCGAGGTCGTCCTCGCCGCCGCGGATCTCCCCGACGGAACCGGGCTGGAACTGCTCGAGCGAGTCCGCGCCGGCCGACCGACGGTGCCGGTCGTCCTCTCGCCGCGTTCGGGCTCGGAGCGGCTGGCGAGCGACGCCATCAGCGCCGGAGCCGCCGAGTACGTCCCGCGAGAACGGGCGGGCGACGACCTCGCCGCAGTGCTCGAGCGAGTGATCGACCGCGAGCGCGACGACCGCGACGCCAGGGCAGCCGGTCGTCGGTTCAGGACGATCTTCGACGACCCGGAGACGTACGTCTGGGAGCTCGACCGCGAGGGAACCGTTCGACGGGCCAACGCCGCCGCGCTCGAGGCGATCGACGCCTCGCAGGCCGACGTTCGCGGTCGGCCGTTGCAGGCGACGCCGTGGTGGCTCCCGGCCGATCGCCCGACGATCGAGACGGCCCTCGAGCGGGCGGCGTCGGGCGAGCCCGTCAGGCGGGAACTCGCCAGTCGGTGTGCGGCCGCACCGGACGGCGACGGGGACCGATCGGAGACGAGACGGGTGCTCGAGGTGACGTTCCGCCCGGTTCGAGACGAGTCGGGCTCGGTCATCTCCCTGCTCGCCGAAGGCAACGACGTCACCGACCGGGTCGAACTCGAGGCGGAGCTCCGGGAGTCCGAAGAGCTCCACCGCGTGACGCTCAACAACATGACCGACACGGTCCTCATCACGGACGAGTCGGGGGCGTTCACCTACGTCTGTCCGAACGTCCACTTCATCTTCGGCTATACGGACGACGAACTCCACGAGATGGGGTCGATCGAGGAGCTTCTCGGACCCGACCTGTTCGACCGCGAGGAACTCGCAGAACAGGGCGTCCTGACGAACATCGAGTGCACCGCGACCGACAGGGAGGGCGACGAGCACACGCTGTTGGTCAACGTCCGCGAAGTCTCTATTCAGGGCGGAACGTTACTGTATAGCTGCCGCGACATCACGGCCCGAAAGCGCCGCGAGGAGGCGCTGACCGCCCTCCACCGGACCGCGAGACGGCTGTTGCTCGCGGAGTCTCGGGCGGAAATCGCGGACATCGTCGTCGAGGACGCCGTGGACGTCCTCGATCTCGAGGCCAACGGCGTCTACCTGTTCGACACCGACGACAGCGCTATCCGGCCGGCGGCGGCGACGTCGGCGTTAGAGCGCGCACACGGCTCACTCGCCTCGCACCGAGCGACGCCCGACTCAGTCGTCGGTCAGGCGTTCGTCGACGGCGAGACGCAGATATTTGACGACAGCGAGTCGCAGCATTTCGACGACGTTCGCGAGTCGGACCGGCTCTCGCAACCGGAGACGGATCTTCGAAGTGGTGCGTACGTCCCGCTCGGGAACAACGGCGTCTTCATCACCGGATCGACGGCGGCGGGCGCGTTCGACGAGGTCACTCGAGAGGTCGTCGACCTGCTCGCGACGACCGCGGAAGCGGCGCTCGACCGCGTCGAGCGCGAATCGGCGTTACACGAACAGGAGCGGGAACTGAAAGACCGAAACCGACAGCTGACCCGGCTCAATCGCATCAACGAGTTCATCCGCGAGATCGATCAGGCGATCGTCAGGGCCGAGACCCGCGAAGAGATCGAAGCGGCCGTCTGCAACCGGCTCACGGGGACCGATCGCTTTTCGTTCGCCTGGATCGGCGGGCTGGACCCGGACGGAACCAGTCTCGAGGCGCGCGCCCACGACGGCGCGGGCCGCGGCTATCTCGACGCCGTGGCGGGCCCGATCGGCGATAACCCGGGTGAACCGGCGATCGAGACGGCGCGGTCCGACGCCGTCACCGTCGTCTCGAACGTCGCCGAGGGGCTCCACGAGGAGCCCTGGCGAAAGCGCGCGCTCTCGAAGGACTACCAGTCGGCGATCAGCGTTCCGCTCTCCTACGACGAGTTCTCCTACGGCGTGCTCACCGTCTACGCCGGCCGCCCGTCGGCGTTCGGCGAGACGTCCCGGGCCGTCTTCGCGGAACTGGGCGAAACGATCGCGTCGGCGATCGCCGCGGTCGAACGGAAGAACGCCCTGTTGACCGCCTCGCGGACGCGTCTGGACCTCGAGATTGACGACGAGACGTTCGTGTTCCAGCAGCTCGCGACTCGCGCGGACTGTACGGTCTCGTTCGACGGCGGCGTTCGTCAGCACGAAGACGGCGCTGCCGTCTCGGTCGTCGCGTCCGTCGACGGTGCGACGGTCGAAACCGTCGCCGCCGTCGCCGAGGACCTCGTTTCGGTCGCCGACGTACAGATCCTCAGCGAGGACGCGAGCGGCGGGAGTTCTCACGCCGACGGGGAGGCGTCGGGCGGGTCGCTCCTCCTCGAGCTTCCGACGCCGTTTCTCGCGATCCGACTGGCCGACCACGGCGTCGTCCTCCGGAGCGTTCGGGCGACGCCGGAGGGGACGCGGATCGTCGTCGACGTCCCCCAGACCGTCGACGCGCGAGCCCCGACGCGAATGGTGACGAACAGCTTCGAATCGGTCGAACTGCGCTCGAAGCGCCCGGTCGAGGGCGCGTCGGCCGGCGACCTGCGGACCAGGCTCCTCGAGGAGCTGACCGATCGACAGCTCGAGGTCGTCCGAGTAGCCTATCACGGCGGGTTCTTCGAATCGCCCCGTGAACAAACGGGCGAGGAAATCGCGGCCTCGCTCGATATTTCGCCGGCCGCGTTCTACGGTCACAACCGAACCGTCCAGCGGAAACTGTTCTCGGTGCTCTTCGAGGAGATCGGTTTTCCGGCAACTGACGCACTGGGGGTTGAATACTGAACCCAGGTGAGCGGATTCTGCTAGTAGTATAACGAATACGTCTTTCCTAATATCCCTATTACACTGAGGTGCCGACGAGCGCCGCGTCGCCGATTCGGCAGTGATACCCATGAAAGACGTCACGACAAACCCCGACGAGGAATCGACATACGAGTGCTTTGCCTGCGGAGCGGTGACGCAAGCGACGTCCCCCATTGACTGTCCGGAGTGCGGTGCGGATATGCGGAATCGAGAGATTCCGGTCGAGTAATTCATGCCTTCGAATGTCTCGTCCGCCCCGCCTCGAGCGGACGCTTCGAACGAACCGGAGACGGCCCTCGAGACGGCCAGACGGCAACTTGCCCGCGCCGGGTCCCAGACCGAGATCAGCGATAACGTCCTCGAGCGGTTAGACCACCCCGCGAAGGTCACGGAGGTCACCGTTCCGGTCGAGCGAGACGACGGCAGCGTCGACGTGTTCACCGGCTTTCGCGCCCAACACGACAGCGTTCGCGGCCCGTACAAGGGAGGCCTGCGATTCCACCCTGAGGTGACTCGAGACGAGTGCGTGGGGCTCTCGATGTGGATGACCTGGAAGTGCGCCGTGATGGACATCCCCTTCGGCGGTGCCAAAGGCGGCGTCGTCGTCGACCCCAAATCGTTGAGCGAGGCCGAGCGCGAGCGGTTGACACGCCGGTTCACACAGGAGATCCGCGACGTGATCGGCCCGACCAGAGACATTCCGGCCCCCGACATGGGTACGGACTCGCAGGCGATGGCCTGGATCATGGACGCCTACAGTATGCAACAGGGCGAGACCATTCCCGGCGTCGTCACCGGCAAACCGCCCTCCGTTGGCGGAAGCTACGGCCGCGAGGAAGCGCCCGGACACAGCGTCGCCATCGTCACGCGCGAGACCTGCGAATACTACGACATGCCCCTCGAGGAGACGACGGTCGCCGTCCAGGGATTCGGCAGCGTCGGCGCGAACGCCGCCCGCAAGCTCGAGGAGTGGGGCGCGACTGTCGTCGCCATCAGCGACGTCAACGGCGCAATCTACGACCCCGCTGGCATCGACGTCGCGTCGATTCCGGCCCACGACGAGGAACCGGAGGCGGTGACCAGCACCGCAGACGACGTCATCCCGAACGAGGAACTGCTCGAGCTAGACGTCGACGTGCTCATTCCCGCCGCGATCGGTAACGTCATCACGGAGGCGAACGCCGACGATATCCGGGCCGATCTGGTCATCGAGGGCGCGAACGGCCCGACCACGTTCGCCGCGGCCGCCATCCTCGAGGAGCGAGACATTGCAGTCGTCCCCGACATCCTCGCGAACGCGGGCGGCGTGACGGTGAGTTACTTCGAGTGGCTCCAGGACATCAACCGCCGAGCCTGGAGCCTAGAGGAGGTCACCGCCGAACTCGAGGCCGAGATGGTGACCGCCTGGAACGCGGTTCGATCGGAGGTCGAGTCCCGAGACGTGAGTTGGCGGGACGGCGCCTACATCGTCGCGCTCTCCCGGATCGCGGAGGCACACGAAGTGCGCGGCCTCTGGCCCTAATCGCGGGAGAATCGCTGATCTAGTCTCTCGGCTCTCGACTCGAGTAAAAGGGTCGTTGCGGGGACGAGTTCTCACCCCCGCACTGTGACCCACAGCGCTGTAGTACCCATGAGAAGGCCCGGGAGCATCGCGAGTGTTCCAACGGCCAGAAACCCCGTTTCAGTGTATTCGATTCCCCGAAACAAGAACAGATACTGAAGGAACGCGGGGATGGCGATGATCGACGTGAATATACAGCCGTACACGAACAGGAGATCGATCTTTCGAGCGTCTCGTATCATTCGGGCTTCAGACTTCGTTCGTCCGTTCATTCGCGAGACTCACCCGCCGACGTATCGATACCGAAAAGCGCGTTTCCTCCGCAAAACCCGGTGTACCAATTCACCACCAATCCGACGCCAGCGGTGCCGAGCGTCGCGGCTTTCGTCGGTTGCTCGTCTCTGAGTGCCGCGATCCCCGTCACGAGTAACCAGATACCCAGTACGCCTCGGATCGTCCGATCGACGGTGCCGATATTTCGGTGCATGACTGGTGGTACGCGCCGCTGGATGGAATCCGTATAGCCGCACATTTCTACTGGGTTTATAAGAGTGCGCGAACCGGGACTCGAGCGGGGCGCGGGTCGGACCAATTCTTTTGGCCGCGTCCGATCGAGTATCGGTGTATGAAACGCGTTCGAGTGACGATTCGCACACGAGACCTCGAGTTGCCCCTGACCTACGAACGGGCGACGAGCGAACGCGATATCGTCGAGCGGGTGCAGGTCATCAACTGGAACGTCGTCGCGCCCACGGCGTCGTTTTTGCTGCGAGTTCGCGGCGACGTTCCTCGATTCGAGGAGCTTCTACGGGCAGATTCAGCCATCGACGAGTACGAACTGCTCCCGGTAACCGAGCGCGAGAGCTACTGCTTCGTGACGGGAGCCGGAACGCCCGACGCTCGAGCGCTCTGGGAGAACTTCAAGCGCGGCAGCCTGATGACGATCCCGCCGGCGGAGTGGAACGTCGGGGAGAGTTATACGTTCACTGCGGTGGGCAGACGATCCGACATCCAGGCTGCGATCGACGGACTGCCGGACGACGTTCGCGTGGACATCGAATCGATCGGTGGGAAACGGGTCGCGGCCGACGGCGTCGTCGACCGACTGTCCGATCGGCAACGAGAAGCCGTTCGGACGGCTATCGACCTCGGTTACTACGACACGCCGCGCGGAGCGACCAGCGACGAGATCGCTCGCGAACTGAACTGCGCACCGTCGACCGCGGCAGAGCACCTTCGAAAGGCCGAATCGAAGGTGATAACCGGCGTGTTCGACGTCTGACCGTCTCGATCATCGCGAGCGAACGAGTCCCGCCGGACTCCCGCTTCGCGACGCGACAGCTTTTTGCGTTCGTGCTCGAGCATGAGTGGTAATGACTCTCGCCGATCGCATCGCCCGCTTTCGGGCGACGCTCGAGGAGTGGCTCCGGGGGCTCTCTCACGGACTGTTCTCCCACCCCGCCTACGAGAAGATCGAGAGCGAAGCCGAGGATCTCGAGGACGAGTTCATGCTGTCGTGTTTCCCCGACGCCTTCGGCGTCCCGTCGCCGGTCTCGTACTACACGGCCGAACTCCTGCCGTACCTCGAGGACGAGTTCGAAGCGTGGGAGCGACGGCTGTGGGACCGGGGCTCGCTCGTCGAGCGGAAAGGCCGGCAGTACCACTTCTGATGGAGCGATACGTCTTCTTCGGTGGGAAAGGCGGTGTCGGGAAGACGACGGTCTCGGCGGCGTACGCCCACACGTGCGCGACCGCCGGCCTCGACACCCTCGTAGTCTCGACGGATCCGGCTCATTCGGTCGGCGACCTCTTCGACCAGGAGTTCGGTGACGAACCCCGGCCGGTCGACGGCGTCGACCACCTCCACGCGCTCGAGATCGACCCCCAAGCGGAGGTATCGGAGCACCTCGCGGAGGTCAAACGAAACCTCTCCCAGCAGGTCTCGGCGGCCATGGTCAACGCCGTCGACAGACAGATCGAGATGGCCCACGGGACGCCCGGCGCGTACGAGGCGGCGCTGTTCGACCGGTTCGTCGACGTCATGCGAAACAGCGATCCGTTCGATCGCGTCGTCTTCGACACCTCGCCCACCGGCGGCACGCTGCGACTGCTCTCGCTGCCGGACTACCTCGAGGGCTGGATCGACCGACTGATAGCCAAACGCCGCAAGAGCATCGACCTCTTCGAGAAGGCGGCGATCGGGAATCAGGAACCCCGTCGCGTGATGGACGGCGATCCCGTCCTCGCACACTTACAGGATCGCAAGGAGTTCTTCGAGGCCGCCGGTGAGATGCTCCGAAACGAATCGGCGTTTTTCCTCGTGTTCAACCCCGACTCGCTCTCGATCCGGGAGACCGAACGCGCGATCGACGACCTCGCCGAGCAAGATCTCGAGGTCCGGGGCCTGGTCGCCAATCGGCTCACGCCCGAACCCGATCCCGACGAGAACGGACGGGGTGCCAGCTATCTCCGCGATCGGGTCGAGACCGAACGCGAGCGACTCGAGACGGCCGCTCGAGTGTTCTCGCCGCCGATCGTCGCCGAGATCGAGACGGCGGTCGAAGAAATTCGGGGCGACAGGCTCGCTCGGGTGGGTGACTCGCTCGAGATCGATGTCGGCGGAAACTGATCGCGGGCGACTCGCCCGGGTTTGCTTCCCGAAGATATTTCTCCCTTATACAATAACACAATATTGGTTCTCATCGAAATATTATCGGACCGAACCGCTCGAGGCCGATCCGCCTCTCTATTCGAGACTATCGGAGACTACAATGAATTATATTTATATTCCTCCCGTCCTACCCGGGCTAGAGAGAGGATAACATGGTAGGAGTAATATGGATCGTGGCACTGGTGTTGGTGACGTTTTCCGTCTCGTACATCGCGTACGGACGGTATCTCTCGCAGTTCGTGGGGCTAGACGACAGTCGGGAGACGCCGGCACACAAGTACCAGGACGGACAGGAGTACGTGCCGGCGAAGAAGCCGGTACTACTGGGGCATCACTACTCGAGTATCGCGGGCGGCGCGCCCGTCGTCGGCCCGATCACGGCCGCGCTGGTCTGGGGATGGATACCGGCCGTGCTGTGGGTCGCTATCGGCAACCCGTTATTGGGGGCGGTCCACGACTTCGTCTCGTTGACCAGCAGCCTTCGACACGAGGGGAAGTCGATCGGCTACATCATCGGTGAGTACGTCGGGGAACGCGGCAAGAACATGTTGCTGTGGTTCGCGTTCTTGTTGACGATCCTCGTCGTGGCGGTGTTCGCGCTCGTCATCGGCGTCGTGTTGAACGCCTACCCATCAGCGGCGACCGCGAGTCTCCTCTACGTGACCCTCGCGTTCGTCTTCGGGGTTTGGCTCTACCAGCTGAACCTCCCGTTCTCGCTCGGGACGGTCATCTTCGTCGCCGGCGTCTTCGCGTCGGTCTGGATTGGCATCCAGTACCCGCTCGCGATCGTTCCCGGCGACTACCCCGACGGAACGATCGTGCTGCTCGACTCGGCGTCGTTCTTCCCGGTGTTGCTCGAGAGCGCGAACATCGGCGCGTGGGTTCTGGTGATGCTCGTCTACGGAGCAGCGGCCAGCATCCTTCCGGTGTGGATGCTGTTGCAGCCACGGGACTACCTCTCCTCGTTCCTCCTGTACGCGGGGGTCGGCGGGAGCCTGCTCGCGGTCGTCGTCGGAACGTTCATCACGGGAACCAGCGGCGGTGCGGTCAATCCCGAAACCGACGCCCAGATCTCCCTCGAGATCGTGACGGGGGCGTGGTACGGCTTCCTCGGACAGGGCGGTCCGCTCGCCGCAGAGGGGCTCATTCCGGTCATGCCGCTGTTTCCCCTGCTGTTCCTGACGATCGCCTGCGGGACGATCAGCGGGTTCCACGCGCTGGTCTCGTCGGGAACGACTGCCAAGCAACTGAACAAGGAAACCGACGCCAGACTGATCGGCTACGGTGGGATGCTCGCCGAAGGGCTACTCGCAGCAGTCGCACTCTGTGCCGTGACGATCATCGCTATCACGCCGTCGGGCGTCGACGGCGGTATCGGCCTCGCCTTGCCAAACTTCGCGACCGGCGGCGGTGCGATTCTCACCGCACTCGGGATCCCGTTCGATTACGCCGCGCCGTTCATGGCGCTCGTGCTCGCGAGCTTCCTGTTGACGAGCATGGACACGGCCGTTCGATTGGGCCGATACATGTTAGAGGAAATCGTCGGGACGCCGGAGACGACCGCCGAGGAGTACGCGGCAAACCGCTACGTCAACACGTCGATCATCGGAGTCGTCGCGTTCTTCCTGCTCGCCAGCGGTCGGTGGGAGGACCTCTGGACGCTGTTCGGAGGTGCGAATCAGTTGCTCGCATCGCTGGCGCTTCTGGCCGGAACCGTCTGGCTCGCGAACTGGGACGAGTCCAAACAGTTGCTCTCCACCGGCGCTCCGATGGCGCTGATGGGGTTCATCACGATTATCGGCCTCAGCTGGGTCGGGCTCTACCAGATCCTCGGTGGACGACTGCTCGGCATAACCGCCGACGCGGAGACGGCCCTGCTCGGGCAGGTGTCGGCGATCGTTCAGTTCGCGATCGTCGCCGTCCTCATCGGGCTGGCGCTGTCGCTGTTCAAGATCGGGTACGACAACATGCAGTCGGCCCGGAGAACGGGTGACGGAGTCGCGGCCGACGTCAGTTCGGACGACGATTGATCGCGACTCGCCGTCGCGGTTTTCGATCGCGCTCGCTTTTCGCCGACTCGAGTCACGAAGAGCAGAATCACACGGCCATTTCATTTCGGTTCGCCCTCGAGTGACGCGTCGGCGTCGAGGAGTCGGGCTATAGCTGTAGCCGCCGCGAAAGCAGTCCGAGTAACCCCGGATCGTCCGTCTCGATCGGGTCCCAGAGCCGGAAGGCGCTCGCGACGTCGGCGTTCTCGCTCGCGACCAGATCCTCGTCGTCGGGCGCGACGACCGCGAGATTGATCTCGTAGTGGCCGTGGAAGCCGTACTTCAACAGCGTCCGCCCGTCGAAGCCCGCGACGCGCTCGCGGATCGAGTCGGGGACCGAGGGCGCAATCGTGACGAACGTGAACTCCGTCGAGAAGTGCTCCTCGTCGGGCTCGATCCACTCGTCGGCCAGCCGCTCGCCGAGGTCGACGAACCGATCGAGCGTTCGATCGTCGACGGCGTCGACGCGCCCGACGAACAGGTGTTCGGTCGACTCGTGTTCGGCCAGCGAGAGCGCAGGGTGGAGGAAGTGCTTCTTGTTCACTAACTGCATTCGACCGTAGAGCGTGAATCGCTCGCCCTCGACTGCGTAGTCTCTCTCGAGGTCGTAGTTGTGGAACAATCGGTCGCTGACCCGGTCGACGTACTCGTCGTCCCAGTCGGGGACGTCCGCGAGGGCGTCGGCTGTCGACCCGGTCGCGGTATCGCCGGCCGCGGACGCGACCGAATCGGTTTCGTCGGGGGTATGGGTGCCGTCACTCATGTTGGTCACCGGGTCGGTCCCCGAGGTGATTGTCGGCCGAGATCGACCGGCTCGGCTCGTGAGTACTCCATGCGCTCTGATGGCACGACACGTGCAAAAGTCCGTCGACACCGTCGCCGGCTGCGACCCTCGCGTGTCGGCAGGACTTAAGACACGTGCGACCCTATCACAAACGATAGATCATGGCTACGGACCGCGAAGCGTGCGGCCGCTGTTCGATGTCAGTAGCGGTCGACGTCGCGAACGGTGATCGAGACGACGACGAGCGGGCAAAGCGCGATCCGTACGGTCGGGACCGCATCGAAGTCGACGAACGCGAGTTGAAGATCCTGTCGCCGGACGGCTGGATCGCCGGCCTCTCGAGTCGGTTGAACGACGCGGCCCAGCGCGCGATCTGGCGCCGGTGACACGTTCTACGGACAGCGAGTCCACGCCTCGAGTCTCTCGACGGAGGCGAGCGAACGGTCTCGACGCCTGTGGAACGATCAGTTCGTGGTCGTCACTTCGATGACGTCTCGAGGCTCGACCTCGTAGTCTTTACCCAACTGGCGGTTCGTCCGGCAGTCCGTCGCGTAGAGGAAGCCGTCGCCGATGTCCGAGTGGAGACTGTAGGCGAAGTCCTCTGCGGTTGAGTCGGGGTCGATCAGGTAGCAGTCGGGCAACACTTCGCCGCGTTCGTTACCCAGCCCGTTCGCGCCGCCGGGGAAGACCGGAATCACGCCGAGCACGTCGAACAGGGCCGTCTCGAGGGCGGCCTGAACGCCCGTCGCCCCGTACTCGTCGAGGAAGTCCCGAATCTGTTCTAACCCCTCCTCCTGCGATCCGGACACGTCGCCCGTGATCTCGAAGTCGTCGTCGCCCGGTCGGTAGTCGACGACGCCGGCCTTGTCGGCGGATTTGAGCGCCTTTTCGGCGTGGGCGCTGCAGGGAACGATCGTCAGGTGCTCGTAGTCGGGATCGGCCGTGATCTCCTCGTAGTTTTCCTGCGCTTCGGGCGTGTCCATCTTGTTCGCCGCGATCACCATCGGCTTGGTCTCCTTGCGGATCTCGCGGGCCAACTCGAGTTCGTCCTTGTCGTCCCACTCCTCGGGATCGAAGCCGACGCCGACCCGTCGAATGAGGCGTTTGATCTCGTCCTCGTTGGTCTTGAACGCGCTCATTTGCTCGGCGAGTTCCTCCTCGATAGCGTCGTCTTCGGTCGTGTAGCCGGATGCGTAGCGCTCGATGCCCTTCTCCAAAATGCCGAAGTACCACTGATCGAGCTCCTCCTCTAAGAAGGCGATGTCGTCGCGCGGGTCGTGGCCCTCGGTCGGTTCGCCCTCGAGATCGGTCTCGCCGGAGAAGTCGACGACGTGGACGAGCACGTCGGTCTCGTTCAGATCGGTGAGGAACTGATTGCCCAGTCCCGCGCCCTCGTGTGCGCCGGGGATCAGCCCGGCGACGTCGACGAGTTTCGTCGGGACGAACCGGGTGCCGTGGTCGCAGTAGCCGACGTTCGGCGTACACTCCTCGTCGAACTCGGGCGCCGCACACTCGACGCGGGCGTAGGCTTCGCCCACGCTGGGATCGATGGTCGTGAACGGGTAGGCCCCTTCGGGCACGTCGTTCATCGTCGCAGCGTTGAAAAAGGAGGACTTGCCGACGGAGGGTTTGCCGACGAGTCCGATTCGATAACTCATTGCCCGTTGTGGTGGGGCGGCACCTAAACGGGTTTCTGTCCGTCGTCGTCGTGCGACGCCACGGCGTACCACAGTACTCCTACAGCGACTCGGAAACGCCGTCATTTTATGACTGATATTTTACCATAATGGGTTATGCAGAAGAACTAATTAGTATTCCGTCACATATCTGCGTGCAACATGTTCGGTTTCGAAACCGATGGTGTGAGAGTGGCGATCGTTCGGAAAACAGTGAAAAAGGCTCTCTCGACGACGTTTTGTCGATCTCGATCGGGGGACGAAGACGCGAGGAGAAACGCGGTTTCACGACTCGGTCGGCGACGGCGAGTTCGTGTCAGTCTGCCGGCGAACTAAGCCGGTATGGGGGGACTATGAGCACTCTGAAACAGCAACAGCCGGAGCGAACCGACACGCAGTATCGTGGGGGAGAGAACACTCGGATCGGTCGAGAAACCGCCTATCAGGCACTGAGCAACAAACGACGCCGGTTCATCGTCCACTATCTGCTACGAGAGCGAACGCCGGTTTCACTTCGCACGCTCTCGAAACAGGTGGCCGCCTGGGAGAACGCGGTACCACCGTCCCAGGTCACGTCCAAACAGCGAAAGCGCGCTTACACGGCGCTGCACCAGGCGCATCTGCCGAAACTCGACAAGATGGGGATCATCGAGTACGACACTCGAGAGATGGTCGCGCACCCGACGGCGAAACTCGAGACGCTGCAGGTCTACATCGACGTCGTTCCCGAAGACGACGTCCCCTGGAGCGTCTTCTACATCGGCATCGCGTTCGTGTTCGGTGCGAGTGCCACCCTCGGGTGGCTCGGACTCCCGCCGTTCGGGCTCTTTCCTGGGCACCTCTGGGCGCTGATCGGTTCCCTGACCGTCGCCGCGATGGGTGCCGTTCACACTTACCGCGATCGGCGACACGAGTTCGCGATCGAGGCGCCGCCGCCGGAGGTCGAACGGTCGGACTCTCGCTGAAGAGTTCGTCTGATCGATCGATCTATTTTCCCGCAGTATACGACGCTTACGGACAGTATAGAGTGGCTGTAGCCTGACCGACGCTGTGTGTCGCCGTCGTAAACACTCACTGTCGCTAATATATTGTGTATACAAAAGTATAGCACATCCCTTGTCGCAGCCAGAATGGCAGCAGACGGCACTACTAACGGACGCGTCACGTCGAACCGGCACGCGGACGCGAGACTTGCGTGCGAGAACGGACCGACACACACGGGCGAACCGCCTCGGGGGCGGTCGGACTATGAAGGTGCGTCACCTATCGCTCGAGTGAGTAGAACCGATCGGTCGCAGATCGCAATCTGGAGGTGAGTGGCGTGAGTCTCACAGGCGAACGTCGGCGGGATTCCCAGCAGCTGGCTCGAGAAGAACGAGCACGAATCGACCGCGAGGTCGCGTACCAAGCCCTGAGCAATCGGCGTCGGCGCTTTACGGTTCACTACCTGATGCAACAGTGGGAGCCGATTTCCCTCCGGACGCTGTCCGAACAGATCGCGGCGTGGGAAAACGGCGTCTCGCGCGCACAGGTTACGTCGAAACAGCGAAAACGAACCTACACGGCGCTTCATCAGGCGCATCTGCCGAAACTCGACAAGATGGGGATCATCGAGTACGACACCCACGAAATGGTCGCCCACCCCACGGAGAAACTCGGAACGCTTCGGATCTACATGGACGTCGTCCCCGAGGACGAGATTCCCTGGAGCGTCTTTTACACAGGAATCGCGATCAGCTTCGGAGCGGGTTCCGCTCTCGGGTGGCTCGGACTCCTGCCGTTCGCCGCGATATCGGGAGACGTCTGGGCGATACTCACGGCGGCGATAATCGCCGTAATCGGCGCAGTCAACATCTACCGCAACCGGCAGAACCGCCTCGGCATGGAGGGACCGCCGCCGGAGGTCGCCCATATCGAATCGTCCTGACGACCTGGACGCTACGGCCTGTCGATTCTCTTGCCTTCGCTCGAGAGCAGCTTGTGCTGTGGGTCTGAGCGATTTTTGTGCGTGGATTCTTCGGATCGACCTGAGAAGTCCATGCCGTTCGATCGCGGCTATCGGTGTTCGGCTTACTCCATCCAATTCGGTGTCGTAGAGGCTCTATACGGCCAGTATACGACCTCTTCCCGGCCGTACAGGCTCTTTGTTCAGGTCACAGCACGTGTATACAAAAGGCCGTCTCACCCCTCGTCGCTACTGCGTGAAAACGCAGTTGAGAGACAAATGAAGCAGAACATCGAACTGACGCGACGCAAAGTTCTTGCAAGTACGGCACTGGTCGGCGCGGCCGGCGCGACCGCCGGCGCGGGCACCTGGGCGTTCTTCAGCGACGAAGAAACGGCCGAAGACAACACGATCTCCGCGGGTACGATCGATCTCGACGTGAACGCGGGCGACGGCTTCTCCTACACCTGGGGCAACGCCGCGCCGGGCGACGACTACGACGGCGTCCAGCTCCCGTTCAGTAACACCGGCTCGATCGACGCGGAAGAACTCGTGATCGAGACCGAGATTGGCGGCGACACCGACCTCGCGGAGTACATCGACCTCGAGTTCGAGTACTCGAACGGTGATGCTCCAGAGTCGCAGACGCTCGCCGAATTCGCCGACGGCGAAGTTACGCTGGGCGGGATCGACGCCGGTGGGAGCGCCACCCTGACGATCGATGCGGCGTTCGCCAGCGACGCTGGCAACGACCTGCAAGGCGCGTCGATCGAGATCGATCACACGTTCACGCTCCGTCAGGTCGCCGGACAGGACGAGTAATCGCCCGCCACCGTTTTTCACACCATGACAGACAACTCACGCACGATATTGACGCGGCGACGTGCGCTGGCGGGCGTCGCGGGGATCGGACTCGCCTCCGCCGGCGCGGGCGCGGGAACGCTCGCGTACTTCAGCGATAGCGAGCGCTCGAGCGGGAACGCGATCGAAGCGGGAACGATGGAGCTGTCGGTATCGAACGGCTACACGTACGAGTACTCGTTCAGAGACGTCGCGCCCGGCGACGAACGCGCGCTGTTGCAGGTCGCCGACGGCGAGTGGGCCGACCGAGACCTCGAGTTCGACGGCGACGCGGTCAACTCTGGGAGCGTCGACGCCGACTGTCTCGCCGTCTACATCGAACACGAAACGACTCCCGGCGAGGGCAGCGACGCCTCGAGCATGGAAGAACACCTCGAGATAGAGACGCTCAACTGGGAAGGGTCCGAGTACGTCTCCGACTACGAGGTGCTCTCGGAGAGCGACGCGAACCCGCCCAGCGACTTCGATTTCACAGTCGACGGCGAGGATTTCTTCGACGTCTTCGACGAAGGCGATTCGATGACCGCCGCCGATATCGCAGAACGGGAGCTTCGATTCCATCCCGCACCGCGAACGAACGGCGATCCGGCCAACGACGGACGGACGTTCGGGTACACGTTCAAGATCAGCGAGGAGATGGGCAACGAGTATCAGGGGGCGGAGCTGACCACGGACATTCACTTCGCGCTCCTCCAGGACGAGAGCCAGACGTTCGACGGCACGGTATCGTAACACCACGATGAGTTCGGGAATCAGCAAACGGCGGGCGCTACGCGTCGCGGGAGCGGCGTTTCTGGTCGCGCTGGTGGTTCCCTTTCTCGTCTTCGCGGTACCGGCCGTCGTCGGTGCCGACGCGAGCTACGTCGTCCTCTCCGATAGCATGAGCCCGACCATCGAGGCGGGCGACGTCGTGATCGTACAGGATCGCGATCCGGCGAGGATCGAAACGGGAGACGTGCTTACGTTCGACGTCGCCGATCCCGACGAGTACGGTGCCGACGGTGGCACGAGCATCGTGACACACCGGGTCGTCGACGTCGAGCAAACCGACGGCGGTCACGAATTCGTGACGCAGGGAGACGCCAACAACGCGCCGGACGGCTCCCCAGTCGAGGAAGAGCAGATCGTCGGGGTCGTCGCCTTCTCGATTCCCTACATCGGGCGCGTCATTTCGTTTGCGGGCACGCGAGCCGGCATCGCGCTCCTGATCGTGGTTCCGTGCGCGCTCCTGGTCGTCAACGAGCTGTACGAACTCCTCTTCGAGGACGAACGAGCGGACCGATGACCGGGTCGATCGGGACGGTATCGAAGCTCGCCGTCCTCTCGATCACCGTACTGGTGCTCGTGGGTTCGACCGGTTTTTCGGGCGCGTACTTCAGCGATCAGGCCTCGAGCGACGGTGGCCGGATCTCGGCTGCAGACCCGAAGCCGACGCGAGGCGACCTGAAGTTCACCCCGAAATCGCTTTCGACGACGAATCAGGGGACGACGACGATCCATCTTGAGCAGCCGGCGGGTTCGACGATCGACCCCGAGTCGGCCGTCGCGACGGTCGACGGCCGGTCCGTGGACGCACCCGTACGGACCTGTAACCCGCAGAAGTGCCTGTTCGAACCGACGGCACAGGCCGTCATCGACGCCGGCGGGGCGGGCGAACCGACCCTCGAGGTGACCGCGACGCTCGAGAACGGGTCCGAACTCGAGGCGTCGACGACCGTTCGGATCTTCGAACCGGGCGGGAGAAACCCCGGGCTCGGTCCGTCGCGCGATCAGGGCGACTCGGACGAGCAAGGCGTCGACCCGGAGACTGAAACGGTCGAGAGTGCTATACCGGGTCCTGACGAGGGCGAATCGAGTCCCGATTCGATCGAGCGGTCGAGTAACGGGTCGAACGAATCCGCGAGCGAACGGCCGGGTGTAGAAACCGGGACCGGCGGTTCGACCGCCAGCGAAAACGAGTCGGGGTGGTCAGGCACCGATCCCGAAAACGACACCGCAGACGGGGAGTCGGGGGCCGAATCGACGCCGAACGCGACTTCGGCGGACGAGCGCACAGCCGATCCAACCGGGATTGAGGAGACCAAAAGCGGCGAACCCGCCACCAGTTCGTCTGATCGTGACGAGACTGCGTCGGACGAGGAGTCGTTCGGCACGTCTGACACCAACGGCGTCGGAACTGACAGCGACGCCGGAACTGACAGCGCCACCAAAGTCGACGCCGAAGTCGACGAAACCGAAACCGACAGCGAAGTCGACGACACCGACGACATCGACGACGCGCGATTGGACGCCGAAACGACGGCCACGACCGAAGCCGAGACCGACGAGCGGTCGTCGCGACGCAGCGACGGGGACTGACACGGCGGCAGCAAATACGTCAATAGGAACATTATTGTAGATTGAACTTCGTCGTTGTAGTGGCTATTGATAATGTGTAACACGGTCCGGTCGACGACCAGCTAGAGGTGGGGCGGACACGGGGTGGATCGCGGGGGGTTCACCGTGAGAGCGGGCGTGTACTCGGTCGGTTCGCTGATTCCACCGACCGCTCTGAGTATCGACGACCGTCGTTCAATAGTCGGCACACAACACCTATGACTACCAGATCGACGACTGACGGGAGCGACGTGACGATTCGAACGGCGACACCGGCCGATGGGGCGGCGATCGGCGACCTCTTCGCGAACAGTCCCGACGAGGGCGCGGTCAGCTTCGCGCCGCGGTTTTCCCACGACCCGTACCGGGCGTACGCTGGACTCAGGCCGGAATCGACCGGCTTCGTGGCCGAAACGACCGCGGACCAAATCGTCGGGGTCGGGTTCGTCTCGCTCACCGAAGCTCGGTTCGACGGCGAACTGCGACCGACCGCGTTGTTGAACGCGCTCGCGGTCCACCCCGACTATCGCGGTCGGGGACTGGCGAAACGGCTCGTCGAACGCCGGCTCGAGCACGCTCGAACACGCCTCGGCGAGGACTGCGTCGCGTTCGCGAACATCCAGCACGGAAACGACCCCTCGCGCGCGGTCGCGTCGTCGTGGGCCGATTCGCTCGCGCGAGAGTACGTCATGCACCCCGCAGAGCCGCTCGGTTCGCCAGCCGAATCGCTCGAGTACGACGTTCACGACGCCGGTCCCGACGAGCGGTCGGCCGCAGTCGATCGATCGAACGAGTTCTACGCTGACACCGATCTTTACCGGCCGTACTCGCCGGCTGAACTTGGCGACCGGCTCGCGGAGTCGCCGATAGACGAGCCGCTCCACCGCTATCTCGTCGCGACGGTAAACGGCGAGGTAGTGGCCGGCGTCTTCGCTTCCGAGATGCACAAGCTGATGCGACTCGTCCTCGAGTCGCTGCCGCCCGCGCTCGAAAACGCGGAGTCCCTTCCGAGCGCGATTCCCGAAAGCGAGGAGCTTCGAATGACGATGCTTTCGGACCTCTGGTACGCGTCCGGCCACGAAGCCGCGGCTCGAGCGATATGGCAAACCGTACGGGCCGACTCCGAGGGAGCGAATCGAATCATGCTGAACTACGACCCAGTAGGGCGGCTGGCGGACGCCCTCGCACTGGCTCCCGACGACGGCGCGATGGAACTGTCGGTTGCGGTGAAAGGCGCGGACATCCAGAGCGACGAGATCGCGCCGGTCTTCTAGACCCGGTTCGTTTTTCTCCCCGATTGAGTCGGGGTATCAGGGGTTACAGATCGTGACGGTCAGCGAGTCGTCGAGTCGAACGCGGATCGCCTCGCCGTCGGGAACCGGAATCGTGTACTCGAGTACGGCGGGATCCGTCTCGACGGAGCGACACGGCCAGTCGGGGGGTTTCGACAGCGCGATCCAGGTCTGATCGGTGACGTCGCGGCCCCGTTCGTACATCACGGCGATGACGTGTGGGTCGGTCGCGACGACGATCGCCGGAAAGCTCATCAGCGACCGCTGGCAGACGTCACACGAGATCGCGAAGAATTCCTCGGTGGTTCGGCCACATTCCGGACAAACGCCGCTCCCTCCCGGATCGTGCGCCGGGCACGTCTCGAGCGTGTGGGTCGTCGTCGTTCCGCTACACTCCGGACAGATACCCGCCGCGAACAGTCGATGTACCTGCATTCCCATGCGAAACGCGGTCCGAAACGCCTCGAGCGGTTCGCGGTTTCGAATTCCGGTGGGGGAGACCTCGAAGCCCGCAAGCGTCCCCGCTGGGAGCGACTCGTCCTGTGCGAACGCCCCCACGCAATCCAGACAGTGGATGAACAGCCAGTCGTCCTCGAGGGTGATCGCAGACGTTCCGCCACAGTACGGGCACGGTTCGTCGATGGTGACGGTCTCGAACCCGCCCCGGTCGGTGATGTCGCCCGCTCTGATGGCTCGGACGACCTGCACGCCCGCCTGTCTGATTCGATATCCGCCATCGACGCGGCTGATGAACCCCGCTTCGCGGAGCTTTCGCAGGTGGTAGTCGAAATTCCCCGCGTCGCGGTCGAACGCCTCTGCGTGGTAGTCGTCGACCCGGTCTGCGAGCTCGGAGTACGAAACCGGATCTGCGGCGAACGAATCCGCCGTCTGGGCGTCCTCGAGCGCGACGAGTGCGATGAGTCGGACGTCGTGGCTCAACACTCGAAAGGCGTCGTCGGGAAACGAGGAAGCTGGGTCCATAACTCGTTCACGGGCGCAGATTAGTTGAAACCGCGGGAATATGCACGAGATAGTGGTTACACCACTATTTTATAGTCCGCTCCTCGTCTATCGCCGCGATTTTCGACCGACGCATCGGCGTTCCAACTGATTCGCCGTTCGCACAGTACGATCGGCGAGCAGGTGATCAGCGACCGCCGACCGCGTTCAAGCGCCAGGCGACGAGTCCGATCACGACGAGCCCGAGAACGAGAAGGACGCCCCAGAGGATTCCGGCGCCGTCGGGCGCGAAGAGACTGATCATTCCGCTGGTTTGCATCATCGCCAGGACGATCGCGAGCATGAGAACGATCGAAACGACGGCGATGCCGGCCGAGTCGCGGACGATCGTCTTTCCCTCGCGTTCGGCCGTCTGCTCGTCTCGAGTCGGTTTCTCCGCCGGCTCCCGATCTGAGTCGGACATACGGGGTCTAGCGCAGATCCACGTGAAACGGTTCTACCTGCAGTTTCAGGCCGCCGGTCGCGGGCGGATCGTCGGCGACGCACCGCCCCGTTTTCGATCCGCTGTTGGGCCCGCGGCTCGCTCCCTGCAAATCGACGGAGTCTATTTACTTCCGGTCGAGGTGACGTTTCGGTATGAGTTCACGCGGAGACGGAGGATACGCGTTCGCGCTCTGTCTCACCCACGACATCGATCGCGTCTACAAGACGCCACAGAACTACCTCTTCGACAGTCTCGAACAGCGAGACCCGCGTCATCTCGCCGGGTTGGTGTCCGCGAAGAATCCCTACTGGCAGTTCGAACGAATCATGGCCCTCGAGTCGATGCTCGGGGTCAGGTCGGCGTTTTACGTCCTCGACGAACGCCGCCTCGTAGAGCGGCCCAAACGAGAGTGGGCGACGCTCTCGGGGTGGAGTCGCTACTCCGGGCGCTACGACGTCACCGACCCGCAACTGGCGGCGACGCTCGAGAGCCTCGAGAACGGCGGCTGGGAGGTCGGGTTACAGGGATCGTTCACCTCTCCTCGAGACCTCGCTCGGCTTCGGTACGAGAAAGACCGCATCGAGGACGCGACGGGCCGACCCGTCCGCGGGAACCGCCAACACTACCTGAACCTCGCCCGCCCCGAGACCTGGGACCACCACCGCGAAATCGGGCTCGACTACGACGCCTCGCTGGCCGACCCGCACAGCCTCGAGTTCCAGTACGGTCACGAACTTCGCCGGCCCTTCGACGACGAGTTCGTCGTCTTCCCGTGGACGATCATGGACCAGACGACGATGGAATCGGCTAGGACGATGTCGGGGATCAGGGACAACTGCGAGCGGATCCTCGAGGAAGTGCGCGATGAAACCGGCGTTCTCGTGCTCGATTGGCACCAGCGGACGTTCTACGACGCCGACTTCCCCGGCTGGGGCGGCACCTACCGGTGGCTGATCGAGCGCGCCCTCGAGATGGGCGCGTGGGTCGGGCCGCCGCGGACGTTCTACGACGCGACGAGTCACCCCGACGGGACCGTCGCTGAGACCCTCGAGACGCTGGCGACCCGCGAGAGAGCCGAATCCGACGCACACGTTGACTCGACCGGATATCCGGCTCGAGCCGCCGATTCGAACGGCGTCCGAGATCGAACGGGCGACCCGACCGGCCCTCGAGGTCGTACCGCCAGCGAAACCCCGATCCAGACTCGCTCCTCGGAATCCGCCACCAACGCGGGTGATTCTCCGGACCGATGACGACGACACGAGAACGGGTGGACGTCGATCGCGCGGCGGAGACTGATTCGGCGACGGAAGCCGATCCGGCGACGGAAACCAGCCCAGCCGTAGCGACCGACTCAGCGGCTGAATCGGAGCCCAAAACGGGACCCCGGCGCGTCTGTCTCCTCGCCGATCCCTACCTCGAGCGCTGGCAGATCCGCGCGCTCGAGCGGGCGGTCGAACGGACGGATATCGAGATCCCGCTCGTGCTGGTGGCCGCCCCCACCGATCCCGGTGTCGACCCCGACGCTGCCGCGTCGGCGATCAACGGCGGCCTCGGCGCGGACACGATCCGACTGGGGGCGTCGCTGCTCGCTCGAGAGCGGGCCTGGTCGCTGGTCGTCGCCGAGCGGAAACTCGCGGAGCTGTTCGGGGACGAATCGCATCCGCTCGAGCATCGCCGACGGGTTGGGACGATCGACTGCCTCGAGTCGTCGACGATCCGCCGCGTGCGCCCGATCGAAGACGGCAACTGGAACGAACTCCCGGAATCGGCGGTCGAGGCCGCTACAGATCAGTGTGACGTCGTCGTCAGGTTCGGCTTCGGACTGGTTCGCGGCGATATCCTCACCGCGACCGAACACGGCGTCTTGAGCTTCCACCCCGCGGATATCAGGCGGTATCGAGGGCTCGGACCGCCGAAAGCGTTCGTCGACGACCGCTCGAGCATCGGCGCGACGCTGCAGCGACTCACCGACGAGATCGACGGCGGCGAGATCGTTGCGGAGGATTGGATCGACATCGACGACTGCGCGACGCTGTGGGAGGTCTACGATCGGGTACACGAACTCGAGATCGAACTGCTCGCGACCGGGATCGAATCGCTTCGCGAGCCGACCTTCGAGCCGACCGTGCCCGACTCGCTCGGGTCGTACTACTCGACGAAATCGCGGCGCGAGGCCGGGTTTGCAGTGCGCACCCTGGCGAAGAACGTTCGCGGACGCTTGGATCGACGGTGACGGATCGGAAGCGTCTCGCTCGAGCCCCGGACCACCATAGCAGAACGGATTTACGTTCCCGAGGCGTTTACCCGGATATGGATTACGAGTCGAGTCTCGACCGCGCGATGGAGAACGTCCCCGACATCGGGGGCGACGAAGAACGGTTGCAGATTCCCGACGCCGAGCCACAGAAAGACGGCGCGTTCACCCGGTTTACCAATCTCGGAGAGATCGCGGACGTGCTCTCTCGAGAGACCGAGCACCTCCACCGGTTCGTCCAGCGCGAACTGGGTACGAGCGGAAAACTCGAGGAGGGCCGAGCCCGATACAACGGATCGTTCTCCCAGACGGACTTCGACGCCGTCGTCGACGCCTATGTCGAGGAGTACGTCCTCTGTTCGGAGTGTGGCCTGCCGGACACCCGTCTGGTCCGCGAGGATCGCACGCCGATGCTGCGCTGTGACGCCTGCGGTGCGTTCCGACCGGTCACCAAGCGCTCGTCGGGTGGCCAGCAGCAACAACAGCGCGAGGCCGTCGAGGAGGGCCAGACTTACACCGTCGAGATCACCGGCACGGGCCGCAAGGGCGACGGCGTCGCGGAGAAAGGCAAGTACACGATCTTCGTCCCCGGCGCAGAGGAGGGCGACGTGGTTGAAATCTACATCAAGAACATCTCGGGCAACCTCGCGTTCGCCCGGCGCGACTAGTTCGGTTTCGAGTTTTCGGAAGTAGTCCGTTGTATTTCTGCGGCGGATCGTCTCGTGGGACCGTTCTCGAGTTCGTGGCAGTTGGGGCGACTCGAGCGCGATAGTGATCGGGAGCCAGTAGTGATCGGGAGCGACCCAGCGACTCAGCGACCCAGCAAATCAGCGTGACTCGAGCGATTTCTCTAAAAGCCCCCGATTCGTTCGGTCGGGGGCCTCGCTGCGCTCCTCGTCGCTTCGCTCCTGCGGTGCTTGCGTCGTCCGCCGTCCCGAACGAATCGGCCCCTTTCGATCCCACCCGGACCTCACCCTCCCCAGCCTCGGCGCTCACTCCGTTCGCGCCGTCCCTCGCGCGAGTCGACCGTGCTGGCTCACCGCGTTCGCCAGCACCGTCCGCGCGCGCCAGTCTGACTCAGGGGGATCCGGTCGTCTCGAGGAACCGTCGGTCGACCGCGAAACTAAAGTCAGCTTGCGCCAGTTACACACGCGTGGGAGTAACGTTCGATCTGTTCGGCACGCTCGTGACCGTGTCCCGACCCGCCGATCCGGCCGAGGCCGTCGCCGCGGAACTCGCGGAGCGAGGCGTCGACGCGCCGTCCGACTGGGCCGACGCCTACGCGGAGATGCACGTCGACGCGCCCGAGGGCGCGGAGGTCCCGCTCCCGGCTCACGTCGCTCGAGCGCTCGACAGCCGCGGGGTGGACTGTCCGGCGAACGCCGCGCGACGGGCCGTCGTCGCCGCGTTCGACCCCGAGGTCGAGACCAGAGACGGCGCTCGAGCGGCCATCGAGGCGGCTCGAGAACACGGACCGGTCGGGATCTGCTCGAACTGCAGCGTGCCCGAACTCGTCGGCCGGACGCTGGTCCGAGCGGACGTGAGCCGCGACGATTTCGACGCCGTCGTGACCAGCGTCGGCTGCGGCTGGCGCAAACCCGCCCCGAAAATCTTCGAGGTGGCCGCGGATCGACTCGGCGTCGCGCCGTCCGACCTCGTCCACGTCGGCGACGACCCGGCGACCGACGGCGGCAACGAAGCCGTCGGCGGCACCGCGATCGTTCTCGAGGACGGCGAATCCGGGGGCGAGTCCCTCGAGACGCTTCCCCGGCGATTCGAGGGAGGGGGGCTGTGGGAGTGAGCCGTGTCATAGTTTCGTCTCGGAAGCGGGAGGCGCTTCGATGCTCGTAACCGCGCTAGCCGTCCTCGCGCTGGCGTTCTCACTCGATCTGGCGGTCGGGGAGCCGCCGAACCGAGTCCACCCCGTCGCGTGGTTCGGTCGGCTCGTCGGCGCGCTCGACCGAGACTGGGGCGGGGGGCAGCGGCGACAGCGCCAAATCGGCGTCGCCATCGCGGTGGTCTTGCCGCTCTGGCTCGCCGCCGTCGCCGGCGCGGCGGTCTTCGCGGCGACGCTCGTCGCCCCGGTACTCGGCGCGCTAACCGCCGCGCTCGTCCTCTACTGTTCGACCAGCCTGCGACTCCTCTTGGGACTGAGCGGGTCGGTAATCGCAGCTACGGAAACCGACCTCGAGCGGGCCCGCGAACGGCTTCGGGGGCTCGCCGGCCGCGACGCCGCGGAGCTGTCCCCGGCACACGTCCGGAGCGCGGCCGTCGAGAGCGCCGCCGAGAACCTCTCGGACGGCTTCGTCGCCGCGTCGATTCCGTTCGCGGTGCTCGCGCCCGTCTCGTTGCCGGCGGCCGCCGGCGTCGCGGCCTGGGTCAAGGGCGTCAATACGCTCGATTCGATGCTCGGCTACCGGTCGAAACCGATCGGCACGGCGAGCGCTCGCCTCGACGACCTCGTGATGTGGGTCCCGGCGCGACTGACGGCGGTCTGTCTCGCGATCGCGGCGGCCGACCCGGGCGCGCTCTCTCGCGCCCGACGATGGGCTCGAGTGCCGTCGTCGCCGAACTCGGGCTGGCCGATGGCGACGCTCGCCTGCGCGCGGTCGATCCGACTCGAGAAACCGGGCGCGTACGTCCTCGACGATCGGCCGGGAACGTCGCTTCCGACGGTTCGAGACGGTGAACGGGCGCTCGCCACCGTCCGGATCGGCGCCGTCGTCGCCGTCGCGATCGCCGTCACGCTCGCCATCGTGATTACCGCCACGCTCGCCACCGTCAGCGCCGCCATCGTCGGCGACGCCGTCAGCGTCGTCGGTTTCTCGAGTGCGGAGCCAGTGACACTCGAGCGACTCGCTTCGTCGTCGTTCGATCTCGCGGAAACTCGAAGCAATTACCTTCCTCCGGAGAAAGGTTGGATATAATGGATTTATTACCTTCCGCGCTCCGGGGCGCGATCGGCTTTCTCACCCGACTTCCGATCTCTCAGGAGACGGACGACTGGGAGGCGTTCCGCTCGAGCCCGTGGACCTTCCCGCTCGTCGGCTATCTCGTCGGCTGGCTCGTCGCGATTCCGCTCCTCTTGACTGACTACATCCCTGCGGCGACGGTCGCCCTCGCCTACCCGCTCGCGGTGTACGCGGTGACCGGCATCCACCATCTCGACGGCGTCGCGGATCTCGGCGACGCCCTGGTGGTCCACGGCGACCTCGAGAAACGCCGGGCCGTCCTCTCCGATACGACGACGGGCGTGGGTGCGATCCTTGCTGTGTCGGTCGTCGTGGCCGCGCTCGCACTCGGTGGGCTCGCGCTGGCCGACCTCCGTGTGATCGACGCGATCGGTATCGTCCTCGTCGCGGAGATCGCGACCAAACTCGGTCTGGCGGCGATGGCCACGCTGGGAAGCACGGAGCACGAGGGGATGGGCAAGTCGCTGACCGACGCGGTCTCCCCCCTCGGCATCGTCGTTCCACTCCTCATCGCCGTCGCCGTGATCGCGCTCACGTGGCCGACACAGACCGCGGTCGTCACCGCCGTCGGTGCGCTCCTCGGCACCGCGTTCGCGTGGGCGCTCGCGGGACGCTACCTCGGCGGCATTAGCGGCGATATCTTCGGCGCGGCCAACGAGATCGGCCGCGTCGCAGGCGTTCACGCGGGGGTGATCGCGTGGATGCTCTTGTGATGTGCGGCGGGCGGGGCACTCGTTTCGAGGGCTCGACCGAGAAACCGCTGCACCCGATCGACGGCGTGGCGATGATCGATCGCGTCCGGCACGCGCTCGAGGCGAGTCGGGTCGAGTCGATCTACGCCGCGGTCTCGCCGAACGCGACCGAAACGGCGACGCACCTCGAGACGACAGATGGTGTCGAGCCGATCGAAACCGCCGGCGACGGCTACGTCGCGGATCTCGTCGCCGCGCTCGAACGACCCGAACTCGAGCCCCCGCTGGTGACCGTCGGCGCGGATCTGCCCGCGCTCTGTGCCCCCGTTCTGGATCGGATCATCCGCCGGCATGGCGACGCCGACGCGTCGCGGACGATCTGCGTTCCCGCGGCGCTGAAGCGCCGACTCGGCGTGCGAATCGAGTCCCGACTCGAGTCGGAACCCCATCTGGTGCCGACGGGGGTCAACGTCGTCGGCACGAACGACCAAGATATGACACACGTAAGCTACGATCCCCGACTGGCGGTCAATGTGAACCGACTGGAAGACGCGCCGATCGCGTCGGACATCGCGTCAGGCGTTCGATCGGACCCCGACGATCCGGGAGGTCGGTCGTGCGCGTAGTCCTCGCCGCCGGCGGTACCGAGACGGCGCTGATCGACGGGATCAGCGCGGCGGGTGCGACGCCGGAACTGATGTCGCACACGCCGCCCGCGGACGCCGAGATCGTCGCCTACGGCGAACCGATCGCGGCACCCGTCACGCCCGTCAGCCCGAGCGGGTGTCCGACGCCCGCGGCCGTCACCCGGGCGGTTCGGGAAGTTGTCGGCTTCGACCTCACCGTCCTCGACGCGGGGCTTCCCGAGGAAACGGCGGCACCGACGGTCTCGCTCGAGGCGGCCTCCGGAGCCGACGTCAGATCGGCGGTGGCCGTCCCCGACGCGGCGGCGATCTACGACCGCGCTCGCGAGTTCGGCGCGAGCCTCCCCGACGACGAGATCCTGATCGGCGAAACCATCCCCGGCGGGACGACGACCGCGCTCGGCGTCCTGACCGCGCTGGGCGAACCCGCCGACGTCTCCTCGTCGCTGCCGACCAACCCGCTCGAGCGAAAGCGAGCCGTCGTCGAGGAGGCGCTCGCCGCGAGCGACCTCGCGGCCGGCGACTGCGCCGACGAACCGCTCGAGGCGATCCGGCAGGTGGGCGATCCCGTGCAGGCCGCGGCGATGGGCGTCGCGACGGGCGCGCTCGAGGCCGGTCTCGAGGTGACGCTCGCCGGCGGCACGCAGATGGCGACTGTCGCCGCTCTCCTGCGCCGATCGGGCGTCGACGCCGAACTCTCGATCGCGACCACGTCGTTCGTCGCCGACGAACGGGGCGGCTCGCTCGGGGAGACCTGCTTTCGCCTGAACTGCGAGCTGACCGTTACCGATCCCGGATTCGACGAGGGAGACCACGTCGCAATGGCGCGATACTGCGCCGGCGAGGCCAAGGAGGGCGTCGCGATGGGTGGGGCGCTCTCGCTGGTCCCGGACGACGAGCTCCCGGTAGTCAGAGAGCATCTCGTCACTGTCTGTGATCGACTCGGCATCGAGGCGACCGGCGGCGACGAGGCAATCCCTGGAACTGGCGACGAACCGACCCATGGATCCTGAGTCAGTTCTCGAGGCGGAACGTGTCGCTCACGGCGGCGAGACCGATCGAGCGGTGCTCGACTTCTCGGCGAACACGAACCCGTTCGTCCTCGACGGCGTCGAGGAGGTGTACGCGGACGCCTTCTCGGACGCGCGTCGCTATCCCGACGACGGCTATCCCGAGTTTCGGGCGGCGGCCGCCACGTACGTCGACTGCGACCGCGAGTACGTCGTCCCCACGCCGGGCGGTCTCGCGGCGATTCGGCTCGCGATGGAAACTGTCCTCGAGCCGGGCGACAGGGCGCTCGTTCCGTACCCCAGTTTCGGCGAGTACGCACGCGAGGTCAGGCTACAGGGAGCGACTCCGCTCTTCGTCGCACGCGAATCGATGCTCGAGGCGACGAAGAATCTGCTCGAGTCCTGTTCGCTCGCCGTGGTCTGTACGCCGAACAACCCCACGGGCGAGGCCGCGGACGTGAAGGCGCTCGAGCGGTTCGCGAACCGCTGTGGGGACGCAGGAACGACGCTTTTGATCGACGAAGCCTTCCTCGGGTTCACCGACGTGCCCTCCGCCGCGAGCCGTTCCTGGGGCCCTCGCTCCGCCGATCACGTGATCGTCGCCCGCTCGCTCACCAAACTCTTCGGACTGCCGGGCCTTCGCGCCGGGTTCGCCGTCGCGTCCGGCGACCGGCGCGACCGACTCGAGACCGCCCGCCGGTCCTGGTGTCTCGGGACGCCCGCCGCTCGAGTCGGCGCGCACTGTCTCGAGCAGGATTCGTTCGTCGCGGCGACTCGCGAGCGCGTCGACCGCGAACGCGGTCGAATGCGCGCGGCGCTCGAGACGCGATTCGACGTCTTCCCGTCCGACGCCCCCTACTTGCTCTGTGAAGCCGGTGACGAGGACGTATCCGAACTCATCGAGACCGCGAGCGAGCGCGGCGTCGCGATCAGAGATGCGCGGACGTTCCGCTCGCTCGAGTCGCATTTCCGAGTGGCCGTGAAGGACAGGGAACGCAACGATCGGGCGCTCGAGGCCCTCGGCATCGACCTCTCGAACGTCGAACAGTCGGGCGTCGAGCAGTCAGACGCCGGACAGTCAGATATCGAGCCAGACACCGAGCAGTCTGCTGTCGAACAATCGGACGTCGAGCCGACGGGGGACGAGTGAGCGGCGGTGGTGACGACGTGACGGACGCCCCCGAATCGAGTGCCGGCAATTCACCCGAACCGACGGAAAGCGACGACTCGGCCGAACCGACCGCGTTCGAGACGACTCGACGCGACGGGGTCGTTCGCCTCCGCCGCGCCGGCGTCGAATGGCTCTCGAGCGGGGCCGACGGCGGGCGCTGGAAGACCGGTTCAGCGTACAACCTCACGGTCCCGGACGGCTGGCCGCGAACGGACCTCGAGACCTACGTCGACGACCGACTCGAGCGCGCCGGGTTCGACGAGCGCGGCCCCGCGTTGCTGACCGGCGTGGACGTCGGCGACGCCCGCGGCGCTCGATGCGGGTCGGTCACGGCTATCGTCACCGCCGGCCTCTCGAATCCCGCTGTACTGCCGATGGACCCGCAGGGTGGCGCGCTGCCGGACGACGACCTCCAGAGCGCGTCCGAACCCGGCGATCCGGTCGGCACCGTCAACGTCCTCGTCGGAACGACCCGATCCCTTTCCGACGGGGCGCTCGCGAACCTCCTGACGGTCGCCGCGGAGGCCAAGGCCGCGACGCTGCTCGAGACAACCGGGTTTCCGGGAACGACCAGCGACGCGATTATCGTCGGACACGACCCTGCGGGCGAGCGGTCCGAGTTCTCGGGGACCGCGACGGCGGTCGGGGCGGCGACGCGAGCCTGCGTTCGGGACGCGCTCCTCGAGGCGCTCCGTGCACACTACGCCGGAAGCGAGACCGGCGTTCCACGCTCGATCGAGGCGGCCAAATACGGACTCTCGACGGACGTCGCCGCAAATGTCTTCGATCCCGATTGAACGCGAACGCGTTTCTGGTCACCATCTGTTCCGTTTTCGCCGGTCACTGGCGGATCACAGCGAGTTCGTCCCGCCCTCGTCGACCGGATCCTGGGACCGGTCGTCGAGGCCCTCGAGGTCGCGTTCCGGGTTCGCCTCGTTTACGTCGCCAGCCTGTCCCGTTATCTCGCCATAGATCGCCTCTCGGGCTTCCTCGGCCGATTCGAACTCCTCGCCGGCGAGTCGATCGAAGACGCTCCCGAGCGATTCCGTCTCGTTCGGAAGCGCCATCCGATCGTCGCCGTACTCCGACGCGATCTCCTCGCTGGTGATCGGATACTCGAGTTCGCCCAGGTGTTCCTCGACGTTCTCGAGGATCGATTCGGTGGTTTCCGCGCGATCGGCTTTTCGGTCGCCGATACGATCCTGTGCGCGATCCGTGTCGGGTTCGTCGGCCATGTGCGGGCGTACCCGAAGCGCGCTGAAAAGCGGTCGGCCGGCGAGCGCGTGTGCCGACCGCTCGACTGAGATCGCTGTGGGTGGCTCGCGTTCCGAACCGACTCCTCTCGAGACGTCCGTCGATCTCCGGATCGCTCTATAGACCTCATATACACCGTTTTTGCCCCTCGAAGTGTCTGTTCGACCGGCGTGTTCGGCCAGTGCCATTCAGATTGTAGTCGACCCCCTCGGAACCTCACTTTCGGTGTCGCGTTGGTGAGTCCGACACCGATTCGGGCGACTCGTGACCCCGTTCGCGGCCACACGCCTGCGGAGACAACCGACATGGCTCGATCCCTGCAGATCGGACCGATCCCGGCTATTCCCCACGCCGGGACCGCAGTGGCTCCATGCCATCGATCCGATTCGGCTCGATGACCCCATCTCGAGCCCCCTCGTTTTCACCCTCCCGCGATTCGGCTCCGACTTGTAGGAATCGACTTTCCTTCGACATCGAACCCGCCGAAACCCACCTTGCCTTCGACGACGACCCTTACCGCCGCCCGCGGCTACTGCACCACACCCCGCGGGAAGCCACCATCACACCAACTACCTACCGCTGTTCCGCGGGGTGTTCTCACTCGTTTGGAACTCGCTCTCGAGTGAAACATATGTCCGTCCGGACCGCGTACGACGGCTATGAACAGTCAAACGGACGTCCTCGTTATCGGCGGCGGCGCGACCGGCGTCGGGATCGCCAGAGACCTCGCGCTCCGGGACGTAGACGTGACGCTGGTCGAACGCGACGGCCTCGCCGCGGGCGCGTCGGGCCGGTCTCACGGCCTCTTACATAGCGGTGCCCGATACGCCGAGTCCGACGAAGCGGGCGCTCGAGAGTGCCTTCGAGAGAACCGAATCCTTCGGTCGATCGGCGGCGACTGTG
The DNA here is from genome assembly GCF_900116205.1 of Halostagnicola kamekurae. NCBI lineage: Archaea > Methanobacteriati > Methanobacteriota > Halobacteria > Halobacteriales > Natrialbaceae > Halostagnicola > Halostagnicola kamekurae. The sequence goes on from NZ_FOZS01000001.1 coordinate 856,617, forward strand.
TTCGCCACACCCGCGGTCTGTTCGTCCAGTTGGCCGGCGACGATCCGGACTATTTCGAGGAGAAACGCGCCGCCTGTGCGGAGATCGGCATTCCGACGGAGGTCGTCGACGCGAACGAGATCCGGGCGGAGCTGCCGGCGATCAACCACGAGGTCGAACGGGCGATGTGGGTCCCCGACGGCGTCGTCGTTCCCTCCCGGTTGGTCGCCGCGAACGCGGCGGACGCCCGCGATCACGGGGCGGAAATTCTGACTCACGCGCCGGTCACGTCGATGACGCTCGAGGAGGGCGACGGCGAACCCGGAACGAGGAAAATTTCACAGGTTTCGATCGGCGGCGAGCCAGAACGCACCATCGAACCCGAAATCGTCGTCAACGCCGCCGGCGCGTACGCCGAACGGATCGGCGAACTGGCGGGCGTCTCGATCCCGATGCGTCCGACCAGAGGCGTCATGGTCTCGGTCGAATACGACTCGTTCGAACCGGTGCTCAACCGCTGTCGCGATCCGGACGACGGCGACATCATCGTCCCCCACGACGAGGAGGTCGTCCTCGGGACGACGAGCGTTCCCGTCGACGACCCCGACGAGTACGAACGGCCCGACTGGGAGGTCGAACGCACGGTCGCTGAGTGCTCGAAACTGGTCCCGGACGTCAGCGAGCGAGCGATCGTCCGAACTTGGTGGGGTGTCAGACCGCTGTACGAACCGGACGAAGCCGCCCGCGGCGGCCGCGGAATCTCGAGGGGGTTCGTCCGACTGGACCACGCTGACGACGGCGTCGAGGACTTCCTCAGCATCGTCGGCGGGAAACTCACGACCTACCGGCAGATGGCCGAGGCGACCGCCGACCTGGTCTGTGAGAAACTCGAGGTGGACGCCGAGTGTCTGACGGCGGACGTCTCGCTTCCGAACGCGGACGATCCAGAACAGTTAGACGCTTACGTCCGAGAGTTCGACGCTGGCAGTCCGACGGACGCGGATCTCGTCGGCCGGTGATCGGCGATCCGATCCCCGAATTAGTACTGTAACCTGATACGGTGTGACCCAGCCGTCAGGTCGCGGTCGGTATCTAAACATCATACCAGTGTTTATATCATTATAAAAGAAGGTTATTCAGACAATGGTGATCGAATTTGGTCTCCTGGCCTTGATCGTTTTCGTGTTTGTGATGGTTGCAGCTTACGCGGGCGCGCTCCGAGCATTAGACGTGTACCTCGATCAGGATCAAGATAGCATCTTCCTCTCGGACGATTCCGAACCGCCGAATACCCGATAGGGCAGAGCGAATCATCGCCTTGCCGGAGCGTACCTGTGAAGTCGTGAGCGACTGGATTACCCACATTCGTCCCGATGTAACGGACGACAACGGACGAGAGCCGCTCATCACTACCGAGCAGGGGCGTGTCAGTCAGAGCAACATCCGTGCCCTCGTGTATCACATCACCCGACCTTGCTACTACGGGGAGTCCTGCTGTTGTGACGAGCAGTATCCCTACTCCTACGCCAGCAAGTGCGAGCAGTCACGGAGTCCCCACTGCTTGCGGAAGGGGAGCCTCACCCATCTCTTGAAGAACGACGTGCCGAAGCAGGTCGTCTCTGACAGGGCAGACGTCTCGTCCGACGTGTTGGACAAGCACTACAACAAGATGACCGAGGAGGAGAAGATGGAGCAACGGAGGGAGTACCTCGACTTGATGTAACCGCCCGATTGTCATAGTATTATATGAGAGGGTGAAGGGACTGGTAGACCACCCCTCTTTGGATTACAGACAACAGATATAACACAGTGGTGTTTAAGAGTGTATGAGTGTCCACACTCGTCTAGAAAAGTCACCTAATAACACCTCTGTGTACAGAAAGCCGGAATAGAATTGGTCGCCATCTTTAAGTACGATACTAACCAATAGTAGTGTAAGGAAGTCAGAAACGTATCGCTCGATGAATAGCCACTTCTCCTGCTGAGGGTGCCTGTTCAGCCGGTGGTCTGAGCAGTCGGTCTGGCAGTCGTGGCGAACAGCAACGACTCTGGCAATCAGGAGGACAGGGAAGCGTCCGAGAAGGACGTGGATACAGACACAGCGGAAGCCGTAACCGATGGAGGGCAACCGCTCGCCTTGGAGGAACGACTCGATACTGGCTCGAAGTCGTGGGAGGAGGTGCAGAAAGACAAGCATCAGTACGACCATCAGCCGAGTTTCCCACCGTGTTCGACGGCTCGCACGACCCTCTACGCACGAGAGGCAGACGACGACGAGGAGGAACGGTACGAGGTGTTCTTCCTCCTGCAACACGGACGACAGCACCCTGCGGAGAGACGTGCCAACGGCTACAGCGAGGGATGGGATGGCCAGAAGGTACGACAGGAAGACGTCTGGAAGTTCTGTCGAGCGCACATCGTCCTCTCGCAAGCCGGTGTCGCTGCCCCAGTCGAGGAGTGGGCAGTCCAGAAGGTGATGGAAGAAGACCTGCGAGGATTCAGTCGGTACCACGAGGGAATCGATGGAGCCGCTCTCGGATTCGCCACTCTCTGCAAGTACGACGACGTCGAGATGGCGAAGGACTCCTATTGGTGGATGAGGTCGAGGCGATGCTCGGTGTAGATGGCGAGAAGTTGGTGGAGTACGTCTGGCGGAAGTACGGAGGTGACGTGCGATGAGTCGATTCGAGTTCACCTCCCAGCAGGACAACGAGGATAACACGGATGGTGGTATTCCGAGTCGCCTGAGGGAACACGACCAGTGGCTCGTAACACAGGACAAGAAGCCAGTCGCTCCGTCCGAAGGGTGGCAGGAATCGGTGAATCATCTCTCCTTCACCGAGGTGCAGGACAAGGCCGAGCAACTCGGTGGAGAAGTGGCCTTCTGCTTCACCGAGAGCGGTCCTTTCGTCGGATTCGACCTCGATGTCGTCAAGGCAAACGGCGAGTTCACTGAGGAGGCACGCACCATCGTGCGACGACTCGACTCTTACACCGAGGTATCGAGTTCGGGGACAGGGCTACACGTCATCGCAGAAGGCAACCGCTCGGACGACCACAAGCACCGAGGCGACTTATCGGAGGCAGGGCATCTCGAAGTGTACGACGAGAGCCGGTATTTCGTACTTACCGGAGATGTGTACGATGGCTTCACATCGGTCGAGGGCAGGCCCACAGTCGTCCCAGAGGTGCAGGACGGCTATCTCCCAAAGCGCCAGAAGTTCTCCTTCACGAGCCAGCAGAAGCCTGTGAGCGAACAGGAGTTCGATGGAGGGCAAACGGATGCAACACCCGAACAGGTACGTCGGACGATTCAAGCCTACGTCAAGACCGACAGCAAGGATGTAGACGAAGAGGTACTCCGCCTGTGCGAGGGAGCGACGAGGGGCGAAAGTCTCCATCAGAGGCAGATATGGCCTTCGTGAAGCAACTATACTACTGGTGTCGAGGTGACCAGCAGTTGATGGATGATTGCTTCCGAGCCTCTGACCGGATGCGTCAGAAGTGGGACGAGGTACACTCCTCTGATAGAGTCACGTATGGGGAGATGACCATACGAAGGGTCTGTCGAACCAACAGCGACACCTTCGGAGGGAGGTACGTGGAGAGAAGGTAGGTGTTCGAGAATGTTGGTATCCGTCAATCCCTCTGTGTTATCCCGCTGGTCATCAATCGAATTACACGGGGTGTTTCCCATATACAGTATCTCTCGGTGAATCCCTCCACTACATCATATGACAATCGGAGGGTTACTCTTGAACTGCGGTGAGACTGTAAATATCGTTCTCCAAACACACATCTTCACGCCCTCTGTCTGCTATCTCCTTGGATTTCACTGAATACGACAAGTCGTTTAGCAATTCTTCGACTTTCGAACTAGGGGAATCTCTTATCCCGTGACTTTCGACCAAGATTACCCTCGGTTGAATTGTCAGATTCTCCAATATCTCAATTTCGGCTCCCTCACAATCTAATTCCAGAACGTCACACTCAGGAAGTTGCTCTGGAGAAACACGAGATGCATTTTTTGCTTCCCCACGAAGACTAATTTCCGGCCCGACAATACCGTGTACAACATCAACTCTATCGGAGAGATTATGTTTCCTGATGGTTTCTTGAACGTGGTTAATTTGTCTCTCTGACCCCTCATATACCGTCACCCTCCCAGAATTTCCTACCTTCTGTGCGGCTTTAACTGCTGTAACACCCCATCCACCTCCTACAATAACTACATTATCCCCCTCTTCCGTGAACTCCTCAATTCCCGAAACCAGTCCAGATTCGTAATCGGGTCTATTTTGATTGCATCTCCACGGAGCAATCGAGTCAAAGTATTTTCCCGTGTTCACGTCGACAGAATTATATTGAACATAAGGTTTTGGCAACAACAACGGGCCAACATAATTGTCGATGAGATATGGAACTCCTCTTTTGAGTAGTTCGAAGGGGCCTTCTCTTCTAAGAATACGGATTGCTTTGATGAGAGTGTTCATTCTGTTTAATATCCCGCACCCCACTATGTCAATGCTGGGTAGTGGTTCAGGTGGTTTCCGAAATTATGCCTCATTGGTGAGGGCTCTCATAGACCACCGAGCGCATATGTCTGGTTGCAGAGCAGGGATATTTTTGGAGTCGGAGTGTAATCCTTTTATCATATCGAGTTCAACGCGCTATATAAAAATACGCCGCTCAAGGCTTGTGCACCCGACTGACAGCAGTACGCGCTATCGGGCCGAAAGTTTCTAGGTTCCCCGATACGTTCGGCTATACGCGAACGCACGACGGCGGTCACCCGAGTCAGTTGACCTGTTCAACCCAAACACGTCGAGATGGAATCGCACGATAGCGCGGCTCCGCTCGGCTCTGAATCGACCCGGAAGAAAGTCCGCCCTCCCCGATTTGAACGGGGGGCAAGTCGATCTACAGTCGACTGCTCTACCAGTCTGAGCTAAGGGCGGGCACTCGAACATAGCAGACGAGACGGACATAAGGGTTATCATTCGATGGCTGTGTGACAGCCGTCCGACAAAGGCAAATATTCATAAGGACGGGGCTGAAATACGAATCCAATCGAGACACTCATGAGCAAGATCACGTTCCGTGCCGACGACGAGCTCATCGACGAACTCGAGACGTTCGACGCGTCGAAAAGCGAGGTGATGCGAGACGCGCTTCGAACGTATCTCGAGGGCGGTTCGTCGGCTCAGTCCCAGGAGACGATCACCCAGGCTGAGCCAGCACGGGACGGGTCGGGCCACGAGAGCATTGACGAGTTCGTTCGCGAGCGGGTCGACGAACTCCTCGAGGACCGACTCGCAGAGCGGAGACAGCGAGAGCCTCAGGACGTAAACGTCACGGTGGCCCTCGAGAAGGCTCAGCAGACGCGTAAGACACAGGAGGCGAACGACGCCGTTGGAAATTCTGTCACACAACCACACCAATCTCGAAGTCCGGGTCGGACCGAACCGAACTCGACCGGACAACAGTGTGGCCAGTGCGGCGAATCCATCTCGGGAGACCACGTCTACTGCCCGAACTGCGGCGAGAAAGCGTCTCACCGGCTGTTCTGTGAGTGTGGCGACGAACTGCGATCGGACTGGGGATTCTGTCCCGGCTGCGGGCGTCGGACGGCCGCGGCGGACGTTCTCGATTCGAACGGCCAGCACTCGAGAAATTCGTAATACGGGAAAATTTCTGTCCGACAAAACCTTTATTACCTATCGGTAGCATTGCTATATGTGCGTAAGACGACCGTCTTACACGAGAGTCAAAATGCGTGAAAAACCCGTTTCACGCCACTCTCCCGTGTAAGACAAAGCGTCTAACAGGGGCGCGCCGTCTTACCCAGAGGGAATACAACAATGGAGCGTGTGACACTGCGAATCCCGGAACAGCAGATCGACGAGGTCGAACAGCTGGTCGACTCGGGCGAGTTTCCGAACCGGAGCGAGGCGATCCGGTCGGCCGTTCGAGAGATGATCAACGAACAACAGAACGGTCGTCGCGACCAGACGAGTAAACGCGGCTGGGCGAAGGTGTAACGATGCAGGATATCGTACAAGACGCCCTCGATAACGCCGAAGCGGAAGCTCGTCAGATGGACGAATCGATGGACGACGACGAGTTCGGCGATCCGCGGATCGTGATCGTCGGCTGTGGCGGTGCTGGAAACAATACGATCAATCGGCTGTATAACATCGGCGTCGACGGTGCGGACACCGTCGCGATCAACACCGACAAGCAGCATCTGAAGATGATCGAAGCCGACACGAAGATCCTCGTCGGCAAATCCCTTACCAACGGCCTCGGCGCCGGCGGTGACCCGTCGATGGGCGAACGAGCGACCGAAATGGCCCAGAGCACGATCAAAGAGGTTCTCGGTGACGCAGACCTCGTCTTCGTGACCGCCGGCATGGGCGGTGGCACCGGCACGGGTGCCGCCCCCGTCGTCTCGAAGATCGCGAAAGATCAGGGCGCTATCGTCGTTGGCATGGTTTCGACGCCGTTCAACGTCGAGCGCGCTCGGACGGTCAAAGCCGAGGAAGGCCTCGAGAAACTTCGAGAACAGGCCGACTCGATCATCGTCCTCGACAACAACCGGCTCCTCGATTACGTCCCGAACCTCCCGATTGGCAAGGCCTTCTCGGTGATGGACCAGATTATCGCCGAAACGGTCAAAGGGATTTCGGAGACGATCACCCAGCCGAGCCTGATCAATTTGGACTACGCGGACATGTCCACGATCATGAATCAGGGCGGCGTCGCGGTGATGCTCGTCGGCGAGACCCAGGACAAGAACAAGACACAGGAAGTCGTCAGCGACGCGATGAACCACCCGCTGCTCGACGTCGACTATCGGGGTGCCTCCGGCGGCCTCGTTCACATCACCGGTGGACCGGACCTCACGCTGAAAGAGGCCGAAGGCATCGCGGACAACATCACCGAGCGACTCGAGGCGAGCGCGAACGTCATCTGGGGCGCTCGTATCCAGGAGAACTACAAGGGTAAGGTTCGCGTCATGGCCATCATGACCGGCGTCCAGAGCGCGCAGGTCCTCGGGCCGACGACCCAAAAACAGGCCGATAAGTCACGCCAGAGTATCGAAGGGCTCAACGACGCCGATTTCGATGCGAGTAACAACGTCGAAGCGTCTCACCCCGGCACCCAGAGTGACGGCGGCAGAGACAAACTCGAGCAGAAAAACGGCGTCGACGTTATTCGGTAATCTTCCCTGGCGGATCCCGTGTTTCGAACGGACAGTCGATCCGTTCTTGTCGTGGCGCTCTCGACCTCGAGAACGGATTCGCGGTTACTTCGTTTTTCAACTACGCAGCAAGAGTCTGGAAACTCGACCTCGAGGGGACGGTACTAAACGTCCGTCCGTTCCCGATCGAACTCAGGCGAGCGCGTCTAACAGCGAGCACTTCCGACACCGCTCTCGAGTCGTCGTCGATCCGCACTCGACGCACTCGCGGAGGTCGGCTCCCGCCTCGTCGTCGCCGTGGTATCGCTCCGCGACGAGACCGGCGAGTTCCTCGTACCCCGAGAGGATCGAGTGGCGAGTCCCCGGGTGATTCTCCTCGAGATCGTACAGGAGTCGCTGTATCTCCCCGCGATAGGCCTCGCTCGAGTGAGGACACTCGGTGATGTGTGCGGGGAGGTCTCGGACGTGCGCGTAGAGGGCCACCTCCTTCTCGGGCACGTCACGGAGGGGCTTTGCTCGCGGGACGAACTCGGATTGGTCCTCGCGATCGGAAATAGGACCGAGACTGGCGTCGAAGTGCTTCGCGATCTGTGCGACGTCGCCCTCGAGGAAGTTCATCAGCGCCGTCTGGGCCTCGTCGTCGAGGTTGTGGCCGGTCAGCATGAGATCCGCACCGAGTTCGTCGGCGTATTTCTCGAGGAGGTCCCGTCGGAAGACGCCGCAGTAGGCACAGGCGGCCATGTCCTCGGGATCGTCCTCGACGACGTCGTCCATCTCGACGCCGAACTCCTCGGCGTAGCTGACGACTTCGTGGCGGATCTCGAGGTCGTCGGCCAACTCGACGCAGGCGTCGACGGACTTGTCGCGATAGCCCTCGATCCCTTCGTGAATCGTCAGCCCGACCAGCTCGATGCGGGGGTCCTCCGCGAATGTTTCGTGGAGGATCTGCGTGAGGACGACGCTGTCTTTCCCGCCGGAGAGGCCGATAACCCACGTTTGCGGGTCCTCGGGCATCGCGTCGGGAGAAACGAGGTCGTCCCGGCGGACCCGTCGCCGGACGCGTTTCTCGACCGATTCGCGAAAGTGTGACTCACAGAGGTGTGCGCCCGAGTACGCGGCGTGCATGATCGACGGCTCCTCGCACCGGTTACACTCCATTACGAGCGCCTAGTCGATGCGGGTGTATGTCGGTTTCGTCTCCGCTAGCGCTCGCACGGCCCGCGTCGAGGAGACCACACGTCATCGACTCAGCACCGTGCTCTCGAGCGAACCGATCGAAACGTCTATTACCCGACAGTTCGACGTCGGGACGATGCGTATCTACGATCGATCGCCCTCGAGTGGCTACCGGCTTATCGATACCTTCGAGAGGGGATTCGGGTGGATGGCTCATCCCGAGGAGGCCGGACTGCGCGCGAGTCACGCAGTAGTCGGCGACGACGGCGGCGTCTGGCTGTTCGATCCGCTCGATGCGCCCGGGATCGACGAGGAGATCGACGGGCTCGGCGACGTCTCCGGGGTCGCCGTCTGTTCGCGATACCACGCTCGCGACGCGGCCGCGTTTGCGCGTCGGTACGACGTTCCCGTTTACGTTCCCTCGTGGTTGGGTCGGGTTTCCGACCAGATTCAGGCACCGCTCGAGTATTACGACGATGTACTGGCTGGCTCGGGATTCACCGCCAGGCGGGTCGATTCGATGCCGGGCTGGTGCGAAGCGGCTCCGTACCGGGAGTCAGACGACACGCTGTACGTCCCCGACATGCTCGGAACGGCACCGTTGTATACGACCAATTCGGAGCGACTCGGCGTCTACCTCCTGTGTCGGCTGCTGCCGCCGTTCGAGGCGTTTACGGATTTGAACCCGGAACGGATCCTCGTCGGTCACGGAACCGGACTCTTCGACGAGCCGGCAGCGGCGCTTCGGAGTGCGCTGGCGAACGCGCGACGCGGTTTTCCGCGCGCACTGCTCGAGAACGGACCGACGCAGATTCGGGCGCTGACCGACGCGCTCTGAGCGTAAGGGACATCGAATGCAGGAAAAGGGCGGAGCCAGCGTTCGATCGAGCGTCAGACTGGAACCGTCGGCCGATCTTCGATCGATTTGGCGCCGTCTTGCAGCGCCGTGATGAGAGTATCGACGTAGCGTTCGCGAACGCGGGAGGAAAACAGCTCGTGACCGCCGCTGTAGAGCACGACGTGTTCGGCGGGAACGCGCTCGCCGATCGGTCGGAGGCTGATGACGGGGTCTCGAAGCGAGCAGAAGACGACGGCGTCGTGGTCGATCGTGAGCAGTTCCTGCTGAGCGTGGCGCGTCTCCCGGACGAACGCCGGGGAGACCCACTCGGGGGTCGTCGCGATCTGATGATCCGTTGCGAGACTACCCAGGTCTTCCGTGCCCATCCCGCCGAAGGGGACGAACGGAAAGTCCGTCGGGATCCGTTCGACGAGCTCGAGGACGAACTCCGGGTGGTCCTCGCTGTAGGCCCACCAGGGGCTCAGGTAGACGTGGTTTTCCGCCCCGTCGAGGGCCTGGCCGACGAGCGCGCCGGCGCTGTGGGCGAGCAGCTGGTAGCCGTCGAGGTCGACGACGTACTCGACGATCGGCTCGAGCCAGTCGGCTTTGAAGTCGTCGATGTTCGTCGGGAGTTCGAACGCGTGGATCCGAAACCCGGCATCTGCGAGCCGGCCGATGAGCCAGCTCACGTTTTCGTGGGTCCAGCGATTTCCCCAGCCCATGATAAAGACCAGATCGTCGTCGCTGCCCTCGTTGAAGATGCGGTGTCTCATACCCGCCCGTTCATCGGCGGGGACCAAAAATCTGCGCTCTTGACACGAGTCTTCGAAAAGAACCTCTTCCGGTCGTTTCAGGCCGTTGTGCCGTTTCTCTGGGCTGAGTCACACCGGAAGGACATCGAGTGCCATCGCGCCGATGAAACAGGCGACGAGCACGATTGCGAGTCCGATCCAAAGCAACACCCCGCCCTCGAGAGCGAATTGCGCACCGATCACGAACAATCCGGACGCTAACGAGAGCATTATGATCGTCACGAGGACGTGTTTCAACGCGTCTTCGATGGCAGTCCGGAGGATTTCGTACTGGCGATGGTCCTCGAGACTGAACTCGAGTTCACCGTCGTCTGGAGGGGCTGACTCGTCCATCGGTTAAATATCACGTCGATTGATATAAAGCGTTGTGACTCGTCACTCGAGCGAACAGTCGGAAGACGCGGTGGCCAGTGTCGTCTCCGTAGCGTGGCTAGTCCACGCATCGCGTCGTGTCCCCATATTGTGGTTAGTCCCCGTATCGCGGCTGGTCCTCGTGTCACGGCTTTCGTCTACCTGCCGTGAGAAACGGATTTGGGGCTCGAGACGCTACGACGCGTAATGAGCGGATTCTCTCGTGACGAGGCCGTCGACCGGCTCGAGGCGATCGTCGAGACCGTCGAGAATGACCTCACGCCGGTTCCCGTCCGCGAAGTGTGGGCGTTCGGGGATATCGCGCTGGGACTCGACCCGGTCGAACGGCTGGACGTCTACCTGACGAAAGACGTGCTCGTCCGCGACGATCAAGCGGGTGGCCCAGCGGCGGACGCCGAGTACGACGTCGAGGGCGTCGGTAAGTCGGTCCGTGCCGAGTGGGCCGAGCGCTATCCCGAACACCTTCGAGCGAACCGAAACGGCCACGCCGCACCCGAGAAGTGTCTGGCCGCCCAGTTGCTTCCCGACGACGAACCGGTCCACCTCGAGGTCTGTAATACGTCCTTCGAGGACAACGTCACACAACGACTGCGCGGCGCGAAACTCCGGGAGGACTACACCCAGTTGCTCGATCCGCGCGGGGTCTGTCTCTGGGTCGACGGCACCACGAGCGAAGAGGCGTTTCGGAAACTCCGTGAGGGCGACCTCGCGCTGCCGACGCTGTCTGCGGCCCTCGAGATGCTCGGAATGGACGAGCCGGAGGCGGACGAGGCTGCCCAGGCCGTCCACGAGTGGCGGTCGACCCAGGAGGGCGTGACGATCCGCGGCGACGTGGTCTGAGCGACTTCCCGCGGGCTCACCGCTCGCACTCTGAAACCGGACTCGTCGGATTCGGAACTGAACCCTCCGACTCCGGTACTGCACCCCTCGTGTCCGGTACCGAACCCGTCGTGACGAAAAACGGAACCGATTCCTCGCGGCGGTACTCTCGAGACGCCATCTGGTCGATCACGTCTCGGCCCATCTCCCGCCAGGAACCGCGCAGGTCGTCGTACTCCGACTCGGTCAGCGCGCCCGCGAGCATCGTCTCGCGGTCGTCCGCTAGCCCGGATCCGGTCGCTTTCCGCCGGGCGTCGAGCACCGCTCCCTCGCTATAGGGCGGTTCGACGCGTCGGACGTGATCGTACCGGCGCGTCTCGTGGACGTCGAGGCCGGCAGATTCGAAGGCCTCGCGCGCTCCCCCGCCCAGCGTCACGTCGGTCCGAACGCCCTCGAGGTAAGCCCGACGCGCCCGCCGCTCGAGTCGTTCCTCGCGGTCGACGCTCGAGTCGACGTCGACGGCACCGTTGTCGGGTTCGATCGCCGCGACCAGATCGCTCGAGACGCGGGCGAACTCCGCGAGCGCCGCCGCCGGGTCCGGGAGGTTGATCAACAGGGCCTGACAGACGACCAGATCGAACGCGTCGTCTGCGAACGGGAGCTCGAGCGCGTTTCCGGCGACCGTCGAGACGCCGTCTCGAGTTCGCGCGCTCTCGAGGAGCGTCGCGTCAACGTCACAGCCGACGACCTCGCCCGGCGAATCGGCGGCGAGGACGGCGCTCAACTCGCCGGTTCCACAGCCCACGTCGAGAATCCGGCTCCGTGACTCGAGCGAAAGCGGCTCGAGCGCCGCTCGAGAATCCGCCCACATGCCCTCGCGGGTTCGACGAAGGTATTCCGCCGTAAACTCGCGCACGGGTCAACACTGCGGCGTCTCGAGTAAAAGCGGGTCGGTTTCTCCCGCGACGGCTCGCTCCTCTCGTCGCCGATCGACCGGCCGAGCCTGCGGATTCGCGGCCAACCTATTTCCGATCGATCGGTGATGAGTCCGTATGGGAGATACGACAACCTATACGGACGACCTCGCGCGAGAAGAAGCGTCGGACCTAATTCAGGAACTGGCTCGAGAGCTCCGCGAGGGCGACACCGCGGAGGTCCGCATCGGGAACAAGATGGTCGAGTTGTCGCCCGCCTCGGAGGTCGAGTACTCGATCGAAGCCAACGAGCGGTCACCGATGCTCGGGGGTGCTCACGAATCGATCACCGTCGAGGTCTCCTGGTCGGTGCCGGATAAAAGCTGACATCGGGCGCGACACGTTCGCCGCGGCGGACGTCAGTTCGCTGTGGCGGTCTCGAGTCTGCGGTCGTTCCGCGCGAGTTTACCGTCGGTTCGTACGGGTTCGTCGTCAGTCCCGCGCCGCCGCGAATCGCGGTTAGTCCTCGCGGAGTTCTCTGACTTTCTCGATGTTCCACGCGAAGCCGCGGCCGTCTTCGGTCGGGGTCTCGAGCGCGAACGGCAGGTCCCGGAGATCCGGGTGGTTCACGATGGCGCGCATGCCGTCCTCGCCGATGTACCCCTCGCCGATGAGCGCGTGTTCGTCCTTGTGGGTCCCCACGTCGTGTTTCGAGTCGTTCAAGTGAATGTACTCGAGGTACTCGAGTCCGACCTCGTCGTCGAAGCGGCCGATCGTCTCGTCGACGGCCGCGGGCGTTGTGAGGTCGTTGCCCGCGACCAGCGTGTGAGCGGTGTCGATGCAGATGCCGATGTCGGTCTCGGTGCGGTCGATGATCCCCGCGAGGTGGGCGAACTCGCCGCCGAGTTTCGTCCCGCTGCCCGCGTCGGACTCGATGAGGATCGTCACGTCGTCGGGAACCTCGAGGTCGTCGATGACGCCCGCGGCGTTGTCGAGGCCTCCTTCGACGCCCGCGCCGGTGTGGGCACCCAGGTGGACGTTTACGTAGGGAATGCCGAGGCGTTCGGCCGCGTCGAGTTCGGCCTGCATGCTCTCTTTTGACTTTCGGCGCAGGTCCTCTTTGGGCGTACAGAGATTGACCAGATACGCGGAGTGGATCACCCATGGTCCCTCGAGTTTGTCGTCGGTCTCTTCTTTGAACCCCTCGGCGGCTTCCTCGCTGATCTCTGGCTGCGCCCAGACCTGTGGCGAGGTCGTAAACACCTGTCCGCAGTTCCCGCCGAAAGCGAGCTGGCGGTGTACCGCGTTTCGGATGTCGTCGTAGGGCGGTGTCTCGTCGTCGGAGGAAACGCGCGATCCGGAAATCGAAACGTGTGCGCCGACCTTCATAGGCCCTCGTCAGTACTGGTTCGTGATAGGTATACCGAAGCGATCTCGTCCCTGACGCTAACCAGCCTATCGCCGACAGCCTGACGCCAACCAGCCTGCCTCCAACCGACGCGCTGCGGATCGATCAGTGTTCGCTCGCCTCGAGTACCTCCCGGTCGCGAACCCACGCGTCGCTGCCGAACTTCCGCTCGGCGAGTTCCTCGGCGGCCGCGAGTTCGTCGTCTCGCCACGACCCCGCCTCGGCGTCACACCACGCGCCGAGCGTGTCGGCGAGCGCGTCGACCGCCTCACCGCGCTCGAGACCCGTCTGTTCGCGGATGCTCGTTACGCGATCCGTAAACGTCGCCTCCTCGAGGTCGGTATCGAAGACGCCGACGTGGCGCGCGGGCTCGAGTCCGTAGCTTATCGAGCCGTGCTGGATGACGACGTCGCGCTGTCGGTACTGGGCGTTGCCGCTGATCTTCGCCCCGTCGACGACGATGTCGTGGGCCGGGTTGATGTCTCGAAGGTAACAGGACGGCCGGTAGATCGACTCCCGTTCGGACTCGGCGAAGGCGGCGTCGACGCCCATCTCGGCGAACGCCTCGAGAATCGGCTCGCAAAACAGGGCGTAACACTCCATGAGGTCGCCGGGCACCTCCGCGGCGGGCGCGACGATCGTATAGGAGATGTCGGCGGTCGCGTCGTGGTAGATGCCCCCGCCGCCGGTCTGTCGGCGCGTGACGCCGACGCCGTTTTCTACACACCAGTCCCAGTCGACCGTCTCGGCGTCCTGTCGGTACCCCAGCGAGAGTGTTCCGGGCTCCCAGGAGTAGACTCGAACCGTCCGCAGGTCGTCCTCGAGGGCGGTTCGGGCGGCGACTTCTTCGAGAGCCATCTGCATCGCGCCCTCGCGAGCGTCGTCCGTAATCAGTCGCCAGTCCCGGTTTTCGAGATCCGTCGCGGTCATACCTCTCGAGAGGAGTGGAATCGTGTTAGAGATTGTGGAGGCGATCGCTCGCGAGGAATTCAGGACGACACGCGGGCGGAATCCGTGGCCGTCGCAGATCGCTAGCTCGACGGAACGCTGACCAGCCCGGACGGGCGTTCGTCGGTCGACCTCCGCACGACGAGTTCCCACGTCGAGGACGACCCGTCGATCGGTTCGGCCCGGGAAATCGAGATCGGCGACTCGGGAGCGTGGCGAAACAGTTCGATCGCCAGCGGGAGCGTGACGACGCCCGTCTCCGCGCGCCCGAGCGGGTACGCCGACAGCGTCACCGTCCACGAGCGCGTCTGAACCTGCTTTTCGAGGGCGTTTCGCTCGAGCGTGTAACTATCGAAGAGCGCGACCGACTGCAGCCGAGACAGCGCGAACTCGAGGGGGTCGTCGTCCGCGGGCGGTGAGGACAGTCGCTCGGCCGCTGCCGCGAGAATCGCGGCCTGGGCCTCCGGATCGAGTCGCCGCTCGAGTTCGATCGCCATGCTCTCGAGGAGTCGAAGGCAGAGTTCGTCCGGCGTTTCGATCGTCTCTGCGATCTCGAGATAGGTGTCCATGATCGCCCGTTCGACCGACTGGTGGGACGATTCGGCGACGGTTTCGAACACCGCCCCCGCGATGGCGTGACAGAAATCGACGAGCGACTCCTCGGACGCCGACCGATCGTCCGGCGGGGAAAGCGGTGTCTCGCGACTCGCAGTCGCGCCTCGAGCGTGATTTGTACTGACTGTCTCGGACTCGTTCGGTGAGGAGTGGCCGTCTTCTTCACAGACGATTACGTCGTAACGCGGCAGTTGCGGATCGTACCGCCGCAGTGCTGCACGATACTGTTCGGTCGCCCGCGCGGCCGCTCTGGCCGTCGGTCTGTTCTCGAAGCGAAGTCCGATCGCGGGTGAGGGACGTTCGCCGGTTCGTCCGCAGACCAGGTAGTACTGGCCCGTCTCCTCGGCGAGCGCCTCGAGGTGCTGGCGGATGTCTCCGAGTGTCGTTCCGATCATTGGTCTCGCCGTCGCTTCATACTTTAGGCTAGCCTAAAACATTATAACTGCTTTGATTGTTCGACGGATCGACCGGCGGGCGCGGCGACGATTCCGAACTTTGGTCTGACGATGCTGTCCCCATCGGTCTGATAACGCTGTGTCCCGATGCGGTCTGACGATGCGTGCGTGACACTCGACGGAGAACCAGCGGTCCTGACCACCAGTCGTCGAATCGATCCCGTTCGGTTCCGCTCGATTGCGAAAGTCGCCGTGGAACCGCTCCTACTCGTCGGTCGAAATCTCGGATTCTCGGTTCGCGGTGATTTCCCGCGCCGCCTCGAGGATTCGCTCGTCGTCGACGTGTTCGAGCAGTCGTTCCTGCCCGCGGATACGTCGGCGCTCTCGGTCCGAACGGTCGATGTACTGCTCGAGTCGGCGGTTGATTTCCCGTTCGCGAATCTCGAGGCGGGTCACCTCCTCGAAATCGTGATCCTCGGGAATGCGCTCGTCGAAAAACCGCTCCCACCGATTTCGGTCCCGCCACTCGCCCTCGAGTTCCGCTTCCCGTCGCACCCAGTCGTAGTAGTTCGCGACTGAATCGGGATACCCCTGCGCCCGACGAGCGTCTTCGACGACGCCGATCCCGACCCGCGCCCCGCGACCGGCGGCGACGATGGCCTGCGTATCGCTCTCGGCGGACGGCGACGCGACGTAGAGCCCCTCGATCGGTGTCGTCCCGTCGGTTTCGGCGTACTCCCTGTCGAACTGCTCGCGTTCCTCGCCGTCGTGTTCGTACGATTCGAACATCGCGTCCTCTTCGTCGAGTCCGCGCAGATACTCGCCGCCGTAGCGCGTTGCCGCGATGAGGCGGCGGGTAGTGATTCGCTTACCCTGCTCGGTCTCGACGACGAACCCCGATCGCTCGCTGGAACCTTCCCCGCCGGTACGCGTGACCGTCTCCACGAGATCGGGGACGCGTTCGCATCCGGCTGTCTCGGCGTGATCGTGCATCAGCCCGTACAGTGTTTCGACGTCTATCCCGGCGGGGAACCCGAGGTAGTTCTCGAGGTGTGCGCACCGCCGAATCGAGGAGCGGCCGCGGTCGAATATGGCCGTCTCGAGTCCATACCTGGCGACGAAAACGCCCGCGGAACAGCCGGCCGGGCCACCGCCGACGATGACGACGTCGTAGTCGAAGGACGCTGGCGAATCTGGCTCGGAGGTCATTCGGCTCTGTCGCCGTTGACGATGTCGCTCACCCGTTCGCGGTCGAACAACTCCTCGTCGACGTCGTAGACCTGCTGTGCCGCGCGCTCGGTGAGCACGAGGTTCGTTATCGGGCCCTGATACAGCGGGCCGCCGCGGTAGACATCACCGTTTTCGACGGCGGTGAGCTCTTTGGCGACGGTGTGATCTCGCATATAGGCAAGGACCGTCTCTTCGAACTCCGCTGCGGTTTTATCTTCCAGGCCGCGAAGCAGGATAATCTCGGGATCGATCTCGTGGAGGGTTTCGTAGTCGATCTCGCCGCGATCGCTGTGGAAGTCCTTCACGCCGGTTTCGGCCAGCGCGTCGGTGACTTGCAGGTCGTTCCACTGCTTGAAACTCGTTCCCTCGTCGATGAGATACGGTGAGAACGACTCCGGTTCCTCGCCGTAGGCCCAGAAGATCGCCACGTTCGGTCGCTCGCCTTCGGGCGGAACGATCTCGGCTAACTTCGACTGGAACTCCTCGTGGAGCCGTTCGAAAGCGTCGTAGCGCGCCGTCTCCTGAAAGACTTCGGCGAGTTTCCCGAACGCCTCGTACAGCGAGAGGTACTCGTAGTCGTGCCAGTCGTAGCCGCGCGAGAAGATCGAATTTCCGAAAAACGGACCGAGTCGCCGTTCGATTTCGTCGATATCGCTCTGTTCGACTCCATCGAAGCGATTCTTCAAAAAGTTCGGATCCATGACGTGGACGTCGGCGTTCATCTCGTAGAAGACCTCCGGGTCGATGGATCCGTCGTTCGAGAGTGTGATCATGTCGCTCGTGTCCACGTCGACGCCCGGGATTTCGTCGTAGTACTGGGTGTGGTATCGATTGACGAGCCAGGCGCTCGTCGGTAGATCCTGCCCGAGCGCGATGCCCATGTCCGCCCAGCTCCCGTTGTTCGCGGCCCACGTCTCGGGAACCGAGTCGAACGACACATCTCCGACCGGTTCCATCGTTACGGTGTAGGACTCCCCGTCCGCTGGCTCGTCTCCCGAACTGGAATCGTCGATACAGCCGGCTAACAGTCCGGCGCTCGCGGCTGCGCCGCCATACGCAACACATTCGCGCCGGCTCAGTGCCCCATCCGCTTCGGTGAATCGCTCCATATGTTTAGGCCCGCCTAAAATACTAAAGAGGTTTCGATCCCGAACTCGCGACCGAGATATTTCGCAAGCGACGCTGTTCGGTCGGACTCGCTTCGACGACCGTTTCGAGCAGATTTTCGATTTGATATCGCACTATGTGATTTACTGTCCCGACGTATTCCGCCGTCGCGCCACGTCACGACGTTTTTACGTACCCGGCGGATACACCGCCTATGGTGCGGAACGTCGCAGGTCTCTTGCCGGAACTCGAGACGGAGGACTTCTATCTCCTCTCCGGAGTCGAACAGGGGATGCGCTTCTCCGAGTGGGTCCAGCGAGAGAAATTGACGAATTTCTCCGGACTGACGCCCGAAGAGGTCGACTACCGCCTCGAGCGCTGTCTCAAACGCGGGCTGGTCGAAAAGAAGACGATCCAGTACGAGGGGTACACGCTCCAGTTCGAGGGCTACGATACGCTGGCCCTGCGCGCGCTCGTCGAAAGCGAGACGATCTCCGAATTCGGATCGCCGCTCGGCGTCGGCAAGGAAAGCGACGTCTACGAGGTCAAATCCTACAAACCGCTCGCGCTGAAGTACCACCGCGAAGGCTACACGAACTTCCGCGAGGTACACAAAGAGCGCGATTACACCGCCGACAACGACCACGTCTCCTGGATGTACACCGCGCGGAAAGCCGCCGAGCGAGAGCACGAGATCCTCGAGTCGCTCTATCCGGACGTGTCGGTCCCGCGGCCGATCGACCAGAACCGCCACGCCATCGTGATGGAGAAGATGGACGGCGTCGAGCTCTCCCAGACGAAACTCGAGGACCAGCAGGTGCGGGGCGTTCTCGATCTCCTGGTGACGGAACTCGCCCGCGCGTACGAACACGGGTACGTCCACGCCGATATGAGCGAGTACAACGTCTTCGTCAGCGAGTCCGGCGTGAAAATCTTCGATTGGCCCCAGGCCGTCCCGACCGATCACGAAAACGCCTCGACGTTCCTCCGGCGGGACCTCCAGAATCTGGTGGGGTACTTCCGACGAAAGTACCCGAACCACGTTTCGTCGGACCTCGAGAGCGATCGAGTGGCCGACGCGATCGCGGACGGTTCGTTCGAGTCGATCGCCGAATTCGAATAATACGCTCCGATTTTCGAGTCGATACTACCCACCGGCAACGCTAGAAAACGGTGTCGCTCGGTTAGGCCGCGCTCGAGTCGATGTCGTTGATCTGGACGAAGCCGTACTCGCAGTCCGGGCAGTGCCACTTGACTTTCTTTCCGAGGTGCAACGTCGTACTGGCGGCCCGGTAGAACGTTTTGACCCCGCATTCGGGACACTCGTGTTCGAGTTCCTGAGACATGGGTATTCGTAGCGACCGGACCGAGTTTAACGTACTGATTCTGAACACGTGTTTCCGGCTTCGTACTAGTAGTATATTCTATAACGATATATGGAATCCGAGGTCGTCTCGATCGTCCTGTCATCTCCCCTCGAGACTGAAATCGCGGTGAAGTGCGGTCGACGGCGGATTCTCGAGCGTTTCGCTGGCGATGACTGAAAGGAAGCCTTAAGTCGAACGCACGGATACACACGGCTGCGGGTTGGTGATCTAGTCCGGTTATGATACCTCCTTCACACGGAGGAAGTCGGCAGTTCAAATCTGCCCCAACCCACTCGTCGCCTTACTCCTCGTGAACCCATAGACAGCGTAGGGACGTTTATAGGTAACACCAGTATTGATGAACTGGATTCCGTCAAGTCCCTTGTCGGGGGCCGTCGCCGTTGTGCGGTTATACAATAGAAGTCAAGAATGTTAGTTCTATCGACTATAAAATCCTGGAAATCTTCAACGGTCCATCTGATCGATCACATCTATCCACAGGAAATAACACAGTAGATTAAGTACTATCCCATATTGAACATCCGCTTCGCCTTGACCATGTAGCTGTGTATTCCTCCAACGATATAGAAGGCCGTATGCGTGTTCTTTATCCCCATCAACAAATTTAGCCACCTCTTCCCGGAATCTGTTGAGGTTTGACTCATGATGGTCGTCTACGATGGATTCTTCAAAATATACCAATAAGTCCGTGAGACTGCTACATGTTGTATCAGATTTATAATATTCACCATTCTTATGACTCCAAATTTCACCCTCTTTTTTAACAGTACCATCTCTTTCAATTACATCGCCAGATCTTGATTTGACATAGCCTTCCAAGACAGGATAAGCTACGTATGAGGCGACATAAGCAGTGTTATTTAACACCTCTGAACTATGTGACCGATCAACAGAGTGTTTTGTGCTAAGGGCGAGGTTAAATAACATTCTTGATTCAAACCACATGTCGCGAGTTATCATTGGCAATCTATTTTGAACTGAATCAAGAATCTCGTAGGTTAGGTTCCAATATCGCCTGTGGTCTGAAGTTATCTGAACCCGGAGTATGTTGGTTAATTGTACCGGCAGTTTCTGCAACACATCAAACGGCAATTCTTCTATAGCTGGAAGAGAAGGATTCTCGGAAAACAAGTACTCTCTCTCCAACTCCCCAACGTTAGCATCATAGACATGACCACTTCCTGTTAGAATTGAGTCATTGAGAGGGAGTCCAGTTGGTCCAGAAGTAGAAAACATTCTTCGTTCAGGATACTGATCAACATAATCAGAATAATTCTCTTGGACCTGGCCCAAAATTCCACCCATTTATCATTAGTTTGGGGTAAACCTTCTTTAGTGTTATCCACCAAAGGAGTCCCTCAATTCCTTACGAACTGACCAAGGCATCTTTGTTAAGCAGGAAGGCCGACGCCCCGATCCGGGTTCCGGTAATTCGGCTCTGGTGAATCGCCATAGGGCGTTGGGTTGGACCTACATAGTGGCACTGCGAATGAGTCCAATCGTTTCGCCAGCGGAGATTCGGCGGAAACCGAAGCCGAAATTGTCCAAGAGTAGCGCATCGAGCCACCTGATATGGAGTTGAAAGTCGCCAGCGTCTAGGGATTCACCAGAGCCGGTAATTCAAAACGGCATTGAGATATAGAGACTATAGTCAGTAGCTAAGATTCTGGTCGGTGTTTGAAACGGACAAGTCCATATCGCCGTTTTCCCGCTGTTGAACTGGCTTGTAATCTTCAAGATCAAGCCCTCTAAGTGCCCCTCGACGACATCCACTGTGCCAAAACACGACGAACATAGCGTGTTTGGCAGTAGCATATTCGAACTTATCGAAGTACTGTAGCAATTTCTTCACCTCATCAAAGTCCATCATATCGTCGTGAGAGAGATCGCCCTTGGCGAAGTCGGGAGTTTCCAGCTTAGTGTGAAGCTCTTGGTTCCCGTCGGTCGCGTCTATCCTCTTGCAGAACTTGAAAAACGTTCTAAGGGTGCTGAAATGGTTGCGAATAGTTGAACCTGCTATTTTCTGTCGAAGGTGGAATTTGTACTCAAGGAAGTGTGACCCATCAATGTCCTGCACTGATTCTATCCCTTGCTCCTCACACCAGTCACAAAACTGGTTGAGGTGATCCCTGTCTTTGTAGATCGTTGATTTGGCCTTCTCGCCGGTCCGGTCTTTGATGTATAGTTCTATCAACTCATTCGGACTGTGATCGTCATCTGTTATTCGTTCTCCGCACACGGCGACACAAACGGAGCGAAGCGGAGTGCGTAGGCAGTTCAAATCTGCCCCAACCCACTACTTCTGTCGCGAGCAAATTCGCGAGCGACAGGATCGTTACGTTGGGCAGATTTGAACGAGGCAAGTCACGCGCAGCGAAGCGAGCATGTCTTGACGTGGTTCAAATCTCCCTCAATCCATACTTTCTGTCAACCCACTACTTTCTGTCTCGAGGATCCACCGTCGGCGGGAGTAAAATAGTGTATCGTTCCACGTGATGTAAGCGGCATGATTAATACGATCCCACAGTGACTGCGATATATGGACGCGATCCGGATACGAAAATTCGGCGGGGTCGCATCGATCGTCGTCGGCGTACTCGTGGCGGGCTCATCCATCGGCGTCAATGACCCGCTCGCTGGGTCGGTGGGCCTTCTTTGTGCGCTCATTGGAGTTGCGTCTCTGTACGACCTCCACGCCGCGGCGTAAGCAACGGTTTCGAGAGTCGACCGGTCCAACCCAGCGCCGTCCCGATCCGTTCTCATCTCGAAAACGTTGAATCGGGCACTCGGACTGGGAGAGGGATCCCCGTTACCTCGAGAACAGCCCTTTCAACCGTCCGAACACGCCGCCCGAGTCGGACTCCGAATCTTCGCTCTCATCCGCTTCGGTAGAGTCGTCATCGTCGGAATCCGCGTCGCCGGACCCGACAGAACCCGACAGCGGGCCGTCGGTCGAGGATCGACCGCGCTTTTGCCCCGACGAACCGGCGCTCCCGCTCGAGGACTCGAGGTCGTCCATCGAGAGGTCGATCTCGCCGATGTCGGTCGTCTCCTCGCGGTCGTCGCCCGATTCGGCGGCTCTGACGTCCGCACCGGTGACCGCGCCGCGTTCGATACGCGCGGCGAGGTCCGCATCGTCGTCCTCTCGAGTGGCGCTCCCCTCACTTTCGGCCGTCTCCGCCGGTGCGGGGTCGTCGGCCGCTCCGACCGAGTCCGCGTCTCCGGTGACGGCGTTGGGATCGGCCGGCTGACCGGTTTCGATGGTCGTCGTGGTCGGACTCGAGTCGCCGATCGACTCGGCGTCGAACGCGTCGTCGTCTGACTCGCGGGAGCGGTCGCTCGAGTCGCCGTTTTCGTCCGATTCGGTCGTCTGCGCTCGGTTCGGCGTTTCTCGACTCGTCGCTTCTCGATTAGTCTTCTCGCTGTCCGTCTCCTCCCGGTCGGCCTTCTCTCGATTCGTCTCCCGTCGAGTCTCCGCCGCTCGCTCCGTTTCGTCGTCGGATGGATCCGCTTCCGAAGACGAGTCGATCGACTCGAGGATGTCGTCGACGCTCGTCTCGGAAACGACTCGAGTCGGGCCGCCGCCGGGCGTCGATCGGTCCCCAGAATCCGAATCGTCGGTCATGGTTTGGTTTCCCGTCGCCGACAGCATAATCTTTCTCCACGACGCTGGGCGATCGGTCCGAAATACCGGCCGACCGGTTCGAAAAACGATCGCGTTCGCGAGCGCTCACTCGGCGAGTTCAGGACGGGAGCCAACGACGTTGACGACGGCGCCGAACAGAATGAGGATTCCGGCGAAGTACAGCCAGGTGACGAACAGCAAGATCGCACCGACGGCGCCGTAGGCCTCGTACTGACCGGCGTTGGCCGCGTAGATCTGGAAGCCCGCTTGGAGGACCGTCCAGCCGATCGCGGCGAAGACGGCCCCCGGAATCGCCTCTCGAGGCTCGAGTGAGATCGGCGGCAGGACGTAGTACATCGGGTAGAAGACGGCGAAGAGTCCGACCACGAGAAGCGGCCAGCTCAGGAGGCCGGCGAGCGGAACCGTCTCCGAGAGCACGCCGATGATCGCGGCCGTCACGACCATCAGACCGAGCCCGCCGGCTCCCGCCAGGATGACGACCAGTCCGTCCGTGATCTGCTCGAGAAGCGAGTTCTCGGCGTCGGTGCCGTAGATCCGGTCGAACGCGAGACTGAGTCCCCGAAACACCTTCAGGCCACCCCAGGCGGCGACCAAGAGCGCGACGATGGTCGCTTCCGCGCGGCCCGACTCGGTCGTCAACGCGTCAGTGACGAGGGTTTCACCGGCTTCGGGGAGGAAATCGCCGGCGACCCTGATCAGCTGTTCAGCGACGTCCTCGCCGCCGAGCAGCGAGCCGACGACGATCGCCAGCAGTATCAGCGGGATCACCGACACGAACGCGTAGTAGGCGAACCCCGCGGCGAGATACGTCAGGTCGCGGTCGCTGGCCGTGGCGTAGATCTCGAGGATCGTTTCTTTCGGATTCATAGCGAGTGTGTTCCGTCGTTCGGCTCGGAGCGAGTCGTGTTCGAAATCGGCTCGGGGCGGGTCGTCTCCACGGTCGTCACCACTCCGTACAGAAATTCTGCGTCGCGTATACTTCTCCCTCCTCGGAGAGATAGACGCCGACGCCGGCGCGATCCCACGAGTGGCTCTGGCCGTTCTCGAGGATCGCGTCGCGGTGGTCCGGCGAGTTCATCCACTGAACGACCAGCGCCTCGGCGATCCCTTCTGCGGTCTGGTACTCCTCGGTCGTTTGCTCGTCGGGTACTTCGACGGGACGCTCGAGCCAGTTCATCGCCAGGTTCTCCCCGTAGCTTCGGCAGTAATCAGCGACGTCGTTGTACCGGTCGTAGGGATCTTCGCCGTCGGGGTTCGTGTGGGAGAAGTAGTCTCGGTCGTGCATGTCCTCGCTGTGGGCTCGAGCGACGGAGGCGATCGTACCGTCCCACTCGAGGGGCTCGAGGCCGTGTTCGGCGCGCCGATCGTTGACCTTCGCGTGGACGAAGTCTTCGACGGATTCGGACGTCACCGTCTCGACTTCGGTTTCGTAGCTCGTGGCGTTCGGATCGTCGGGATCGGTGACGTCCGGATCGCGCTCGCCGGCCGGCGGCGGATCCCCGCTCGGTGCGGGAAGGTCGTCGAACTCGCCGAAATCGTCGATGAGCGACGGACCAGCCGCTATCGCACCGATGGCGAGCCCGGACAGTACCGCGAGCGCGAGGAGGAATCGAACCGCGGACGCCAACCGAGACCCGCCGCTAGAGGACGATTCCGGTTCGTCGATGGATTCTGCATCGGGGGAATCGGTCGGTGGGCCAGGGCCCATTCGTTTCTATCGAGACGCCCGAGTACCAAGACGTTCATGGTTACTCGCAGAACATGATGGCTGGCACACATCGAATTTGCCACATTACAGCG
Organism: Halostagnicola kamekurae; assembly: GCF_900116205.1. Taxonomy (NCBI): domain Archaea; kingdom Methanobacteriati; phylum Methanobacteriota; class Halobacteria; order Halobacteriales; family Natrialbaceae; genus Halostagnicola; species Halostagnicola kamekurae. Next base: position 881,268 of record NZ_FOZS01000001.1, read on the forward strand.
CCTGATCGGCCGACACTGCGTCGTGCTCAGTCACCTCGCGATGCCGACCCGTCACTGCCGCCGAAGATGGTCTCGTGAAAGCCGATCACCAGCCCGGGAACGACGGCCATGAAGAGGTGCTCCTCGAGCGGGATGCCGGCGATATCGATTCCGGTGCGGAGTTCGATGTCGAAGACGCCGACCGCGAGCGTGTACCGGTCCCAGACGTAGGCCACCGGGTACAGGGCGAGAATCGTCACGGCGGCCTTTCGGAGCGCACCCGCTCGACGGAGAAGGAAGAGTGCGAGCGCTCCCCAGAACAGTTCCGTCACGAGGTAGGTGTACCGACCGAAGATTCCGATATCGGGTACCATGGGCCTCCTACATCTCCAGTGCAAAAAAAGCGCGTCCCCCGGAACCGTTCGTGACGGGCGGTATCTTAAATACCCCGGCGCGAGTACTTCCATCCGTAACGATGGATATCGCTGATATCGCCACCAAAGACTTCATCGAAGTAGACGTCGGAACGCGCATGGGGAAAGTCCGTTCGACCTTCGAGAACGGCAACCCCAAAGGAATCATCGTCACCGACGACGGGGAGTACGAAGGCGTCATCAGCGAGCGGGAGGTCCTTCAATCCCACGTCGAGGACGACGCGAAAGTCTCCGCGCTTTTGAAGCCGAGTCGAAACTCGCCGGCCCCAAAACTCGACCGCTACGAGGACGTTCGCGAGACCGCACGACAGCTCATCGAGAGCAACTCGAAAGTCGCCCCGGTGTTCGAAAACGACGACCTCTGGGGGGTCATCAGCGGCGACGCGATCCTCGAGGCCGTCCTCGAGAACCTCGATACGCTCACCGTCGGCGACATCTACTCCGACGATCCGATCACGGTCGACGAGAACGACGGGATCGGTAAGGCGATCAACTACCTCCGGGAAAACGGCATCTCCCGGCTGCCAGTCGTAAACGAGAACGGCTACCTGACCGGCGTCGTCACCACCCACGACATCGCGGACTTCGTCATCCGCGAGAACGAGCGGACGACGACCGGCGACCGCGTCGGGGACAACGATCGAATGCTCGACGTGCCGGTCTACGACATCATGAACAGTCCCGTCGAGACGACGACCCTCGACACGACGGCGAGGGAAGCGGTCGAGGAGATGCTCGACGACGACTACGCTGGGCTGATGGTCACGCCCGACGACGACGACCGCGTCGTCGACGGCATCGTGACGAAGACCGACGTCCTGCGCGCCCTTACCTACACGGAAGAAGAGCACATGGACGTCCAGATCACGAACGTGTCCTTGCTCGACACCATCACTCGAGAGTCAATCACGGAGAGCATCCAGGCGGTCGCGGACAAGTACCAAGAGATGCAGGTGATGCACGCCCACGTCCGCCTCCACCAGCACAACGAAAAGCTCCGGGGCACGCCGCTAGTGCAGGTGCAGATCCGCCTCCGGACGAACAAGGGACAGGTCGCGGGCACCGGCGAGGGCTACGGGGCCGAGAACGGCTTCCGCGTCGCGCTCGACAAACTCGAGCGCAACGTCCTCGAGATGAAAGGCATCGCGAGCGACGAGGAGTACCGCGGCCAGTTGTTGCGAAAACTCAACGAAATCTGAGCCGGCGGTGCGAGTCGATCGGTCTTTTTCTTGGTGCATCGATGCAAAGCGACGGTGGCGTATCAGCGCCGGTTCGACGCTGCCCGATCGGAATTTCGGCCTATCGTGCTTCCGCTCGATCGCCACCCCGACTCGTCGTGCTCTCCTCGAACAAAACCCCGCCCGTGTTCCTGCCTTCGATTAAAAGCCCGACCCGTCACTGCTCCCCTCGAGTCCGGCATCGGTGATCTGGAACTGGACCGATTCGCCGGCGGCCTTCGAGCGGTGTTTTTCCAAGGTCGCTCGCCGCTTGCCGCCGCGGAATCGCTCGACGCGGACGACGACGCCGGTCCAGTGCTCTAAGGTGTTCCCGCCCAAGGCCCGCGTTCGATCCGAGTCCGGATCGGCGAACACCTGATTGGTCAGGACGACCGCGAGGTCGTACTTGCGCGCGAGCGAGAGGAGGTGAGTCACCTGACGGGTCACGCTTCGGAGCGCTTCCCCGCCGTCGCTGTCGCCGGTCCGCTCGAGGCGGTAGAAGCCGGTCGCGCTGTCGAGGACGATCAGGTCCGCGCGCTCGGCGAACTCTTCGGCGTCCCTGACGGCCTCTTCCTGTTCCTCGAAGTCGAGCGCGTCCTCGATGACGATTCGGGAGGCGACGTCCTCGACCCGCTGGTCCGATGCCCCGGAGTCGACTCGAGCGGACAGCAGTTGCTGAAACCGATCGACGGAGACGCCTTCCGTGTCGATGTAGACCGCTGTCCCACCGCTCGCGCCCGTCTCGACGGCGCTCGAGAGGGCCAGGTTGGTCTTGCCCGCGGCCGGCGGGCCGTACAGTTGGGTCACGGTACCGCGCTCGAACCCGCCGCCGAGCAGGTCGTCGACCGGGGGACAGCCGGTCAGAATCGCCTCGTCGTTCACGGTCGAACGTGGGCCGCTGCCAGCAAAAACCTCCCGGAACCGTCCTCGAGACGACCGGTCCAGACTCGAAGGCCACGGGAGGGTCCGGAGGCGCCTTCTCGAGAACGGGATAGTTTATTCCGCGTCGGGCCGAACGCAACGGTGTGATCGTCGTCGCAACGACCGACTTCGAAGTCTATCACGGCGTCGTCAACGAGCTTCGCGATCGCGGAGCGACGTTTACGACGGTCGAACCCGACGACGAGCTTCCGGAGCAGACCGACGTCGTCATCACGGACGAAGACAACGCAGACGCGTTCGAGGGTGTTCCCACGATCGTCGCGGCACCGAACGAGTCACGACGCGCCGTCGAACAGGCCCTCGCTGCACTCCGGGGCGAGGGGGGCCGAACGATCATCGGCGTCGATCCTGGCCGAAAGCCGGGTATCGCCGTCCTCGCGGGGGAGATGATTATCGCCACGTTCCAAGTTCCGATCGCCGACGCCGTCGACGTCATCACCCGCGAAGCGGCCGAAGCCGTCGACCCGCTAGTTCGGATCGGAGACGGCTCCCGGCTCCAGAGCGCAAAGCTCGTCAACCAACTCGAGGGCGTTCGCGTCGAACTCGTCGACGAAACGGGGACGACGCCGTACCTCGGAACGGGCGCTCGAGGGGCCGGTGACCTCCTCGCGGCCGCGAATATCGCGAGACTCGAGGGCGAACCCGTCGAACGTCGGGAGATCGAGCCCACCGCAGGCGAGTTACAGGCAATCAAAGATCGCTCGCGCGAGCGCAGCGAGACGAACCGCGCGATCGACGATTCGCTGGCCGAGCGCGTCGCCGCGGGCGAGTTGCGCATCGACGAGGCACTAGCCGAGCATCGCGACACCGACGAATCGGCGACCAGCGACGCCGACGAAGAATAAGAACGTACGTCCCCGAACACTACCGCTGGCGCTCTTTTGGACGATACGTGCGCGCGAAAAATCGGGAACGGTTCGATCTCGAGACCGCCTCGAGATGACGTTTTGCTGTGAGTGCAGATCGTTAGGCGGGGATCGCAGACGGAGCGATCGCGGAGCCGAACTGCACGTTCTCCTGAGACTGCATGCTCACTTGCGAGGCCGTCGCTTCACCGTCGTCCTCGGCGACTGCGTACGCGGCGTGCTGTTCGTTCAGGTTCTCTTGGAAGAGCGACTGGTACTGGTCAACGTTTGCATCGGGCTGGTAGGCGACGTCCTGTTTCTGCTGGCCGCCGACGTCCGAGTCGATCGTCATGATCGGGTTCTCGGTGGAGTTTTCACCCTTCAGGGAGACTGTCGTCTCTTCGCTGTAGAGCACGCCCGGTGACGATCCGGCCGCGTTCGACGGAAGCGCCTGTGAGATGCCGATCTGGGCGTTGTGGTTCTCTTGATGGGAGATCTGAATCGCGGTCGCCTCGCTTCCGTTGAGCGCGATCGCGACGGCCGCGCTCTGCTGGTTGAGGTTGAGCTGGCTCACGTCCTGGTACTGGCTGACGCTCGCGTCGGTGGATCCGCTTCCTTTCTTTTTCTTGTCGTGGGGGGTCTTCTGTTTGTCACTGGTGCTCTCGACGACGTCGGAGCCGCCGTTGGTGCTCGCCGACGCGACGTTCATCCCTTCGGTCGCCTCGAGGACGGACGCCGAGTAGGCGCTACCGATTTGCTCGTTGATGTTCGACTGCTCGGTCGTCTGGATCGACGTCGCCGTCGACTCGTTGCCGATGGCGATCGCGACGGCGAAGCCCTGGTGGTTGATGTTGGTCTGCATGCTATCCTGGGCTTGATCCAGCTCGGCGGTAGCGACCTGCGTACCACCGCTCGCCCTACTCGGGTTTACGTTTTCGGCGTTCGCGACGGCGCTCTGGGAGTTGACGTTGTGCTGGGAACTGTCCTGAATCGCGAGCGCGTCGCTGCCGTTCTCGGCAATCGCGAAGGCGACGCTCTGTTCGTTGACGTTCGCCTGATCGACCTGCTGTAGCTGCGTGACGGTCGCTTCCGAGTACTCTACCTCTTTGTCGGGTTTCTCGTCGTGGTCGCCGCCTTTCTCACCGGCGACCGCCCAGCCGTCGAAGCGCTGGTTGTTCTCCTCGCCGAAGAGGAAGTAGACGTCACCGACGTCCTGGAACTCGACGTGTTGGTCCTGCAGGTGCTGGTTCTCGGAGATCGCCTCTCCCTCCTGCGTGTTCTCGTTCGTCTGTCTGGAGTCCTGGATGGCCGTCGCGTCACCGCCGTCGATCGAGATGGAGGCCGCCCCCTCCTGTACGTCGACATTGGTCTGGTTCACGTCCTGGTACTGGACGATATCGGCGGCCGGACTCGAGGTGCCGGACGCGTCGCTTTCCCTGCTCTCGAGGTGTTCGTCTACGTACTCTTCGACTGATTGGTCGCCGAGGTCCGCACCGAAGACGAAGTAGAGGTCCTCTCCGTCCTGGAGCGTGTGGAGCGTTCGCTCGTCCTCGCCGGTACCATCCCCGCCGGAATCGTCCTGCGCGGTCGCGGGAAGGGCCGCGCCCGTCATCGAGAGCGCGAGCATCGCGACGACGAGAACTGTCGTGAGTTGTGATCGTGATATCATCGTGTATTTTTGGTATCGTTTCAAATGCCCTGTGAGGGTCTTTTTTACTGCATCTTCGCGGTGCGAACCATCATTTTCCGAATAGTGTCTTTGTTATCTGTAGGTTGTCGGGCAGAACAAGGTCGTTACCGCCTCGAACGAGCCGTTCGAATTCCGAGACGAACTCGAAGCCTGTCGCTACTCGCGGAAACCGTTCGGACCGGCGGGATTCCATGTGCTATGAGAGCTACTGACACACTAGCTCGCGGCCGAGACGTTCAGTAACTCGAGCATGTAGGCCTGTATATCCACGAAACGGGGACTCTCCGTGTCGATAGACACTCAAGCGAACCGGACACACAGCAGATTCGATTCGTGTGTATGCGAAATTACCCGCTCGCGCTGCCGGTATAGCCGCTGCATACGATCTCGAGACACCGATTAAATCGTCGGTAGGTTTCCCGTTCCGGCGATAAATTGGTGATACAGTGACTGACAACTCGAGAGTGACGTGTAACGGTGATCGAACGGCGACACAATCGAAAATAGACCATTGAAACTGTAATTCGGGTTAATACGGGCGCTGGTGGTCGGGACCAACCGGGCAACGCGCCGTGGCATCGCTCGGATCGGTCGACAACCCGCGAGGAACCGCGCACTCGAAGTGCTGGGAGAACCCAGAAACGCGGTGCGCTGGTGACGACCCGGTTTCGGCGGTCCGCGCGTGTATGCCCGGACGATGCACTAAGCAAACATGAAACGCACATTCACAGCGCTGATGGTATTCGCACTCCTCGGCAGCCTCGCATTCATGGGGTTCGCCGGGACTGCAGCGGCACAGAACGATGGCGTCGGAGCACCCGGACCCGGCGATGACGGTGGATTCGGTGATATCGGCGTCGGCGTCGGCGGCGATGGTGGCGACGGCGGCGACGCCACGCACGAAGGGCACGAAGTCGACGTGAGCACCGGACCAGCGATCGTTGATCAAGAACAAGACGCGTCGAACTCCAACACCCAGGCGGCGAGCAGCTCGAGTCCTGGTGAGAACCCGAACCACAACAAGTACCACGATGACAACGGCGGTAACGGTGCTGATGTGGTCCAGGGTCAGGAAGTCGAGCAAGAGAACGAGCAAGCACAGGCCGGATACGCTGACTCCTCCGCCGACGTCGACGTCGACGGTGACGCTGAAGCCGGAGACGGTGGCGACGGTGGCGACGCTGACGTCGACCAGAGCGAGGAAACTGATTTCGAATTCAGTCCCGGTCCAAATGACAACGTTGGAGAAGAGCCTGACACCGGTAACGGTGACACCGGTAACGGTGACACCGGTAACGGTGACACTGGCACCGGTAGCAGTCTCCTCGATCTCCTCGTCGAACTTGGACTGTTCTAAAATAGCAGGGGAGAACTGCTAGCAAGCGGGTTTCTACCCGCTTTCCGATCACGGAAGGTGTGATCGGGCATAACCCAAATTCGATATTTTATACACGAACTTCAGATACTACGTAAAAATCATGAAACAACATTCACTGTGCGATTTCGGGCGACAATACGGTGAGTAACCGATGGGACGATCGACAACGGGAATTGTAGTGGCGGTGGGTTTACTACTCGTGATCGGCGCAGGAGTCGTTGCCGTCGCCGGTATCGGCGGCCCGGCGGATGTCGACGATTCCGAGAACGAAACGAACCTGACCGACGAGTGTCACGAGGCCCTCAATGCGTCGAACGAATCCATCGATGCCAACGTCTCCGTCGACGAACTGCCCGACGACGCCGAGATCGAATGTGAAGGACTGGAAGACGACACCATGTTCAACATAACTATCGAAACGAACGAATCGAGCGACGACGGAACCACGGTCACCTCGACGGTGCGGACGATCGTCTGGGACACGGAAGACGAACGGGCCGTCTCTCACAGCGTCGCGACGAGCACCTCGTCGCAGCACACCGAGTCGAACGGGTCGACGAGCCAGCGCACGTCCACGAACCAGAGCAGCACGGTCGTGACCGGCGGGGAAAGCGTCGACATCGATCGAGGGGACGTTGTCGCCGAAGACGGTGAAGACGGCGAAGACGGCGAGGTAAACGTAAGTACCGAGTAGTATAACGTCAGTACCAGGTAATCAGCACCGCCCTCAGTCCTCGAGCAGTTCCCGCCCCTTCGCTTCCGCGCGTCGAAGCACCTCCCGGATCGACCACTGGGTATCGAGCGCGATCGCCGCCGCGTCGTCGTACTCCCCGCTCACGTCGTAGACGGTCCCGTCCGCGTCACTCGCGATTTTCACGCCGACATCATAGCGGTCTCCGTCGTGCTCGAGTGCGACGGTTTCGAACTCCCGGTTGGCGATCCACCTGTGGGTCGCTCCCGTTTCGCGGATGCCGAGCGTTCCGGTTTCCTCGGCCAGCGCTCGAGCGACGCGCTCGCGGTTTTCGGGTTTGCAGATGACCTTCACGAGGTGGCCGGGCCGGGACTTCTTCATCGTCGTCGGGACGATCGAGACGTCTCGAGCGCCCGCCTCGGCGAGCGTTTCCTGCAGTCCGCCCAGTATCTCCGGCGTCGCGTCGTCGAGGTTCGTCTCGAGAACCGTAATGTCGTCGCGCACGAGCGGGCCCGCGTCGTCGGACTCGCCGACCAGCGCGCGGAGAACGTTCGGATGCGGGTCTAGATCGTAGCCGCCAGCGCCGTAGCCGGACTCCTCGAGCGAGAGCGAGGGGAGGGAATCGACGCCGTCGGCGACGTGGCCCAGAATCGCCGCCCCCGTGGGGGTGAGCAGTTCGGTTTCGACGGGCCCCCCGCGAAGCGACCAGTCCGCGCGCTCGGCGATCTCGACGACCGCCGGGGTCGGGACCGGGTACTGCCCGTGGCTCATCGAGATCGCGCCGCCGCCGGTCGAAAGCGGCGTGGTTACGACGCGATCGACGTCGGTATCGTCGAGCAACAGGGTCGCTCCCACGACGTCCGCGATGGCGTCGTCCGCGCCGACCTCGTGGAAGTGGATCTCCTCGAGTGGCTCGCCGTGGACGCTCGCCTCCGCTTCGCCCAGCAGTTCGAAGATGGCGAGCGCGTCGCGTTCGACCGCCGGTTCGAGGGCCATCTCCTCGACGATTTCACAGACCTCGAGGTAGCTTCGGTGCGGACCGTGGCCCTCGGCGTGGACGGCGTCGTCGCCGTCTCGAGCGTCGCCGTCGTGACTGACGTGGGCATGATCGTGGTCACCGTCGTGGTGGGTATGACCGTCGCTTTGGTGACTGTGGCCGCCGTGATCGTGTTCGTCGTGGTTGTGGCCGTGACCCCCGTGACTGCAGTCCTCTCCGTGGTCATGGCCGTGAGCGTGATGGTCGCGGCTGCCGTCGCTTCCGTCGTGACCGCCGCCGTCGTGGTCGTCATCGCCGATTTCCTCGAGGCTGCCGTCGGCTCCGGTTTCGGCTCGCTCCCCGGACAGGACCACGTCCACCGTCGTCGCGGAGATTCCACACTTCGTCGTCTCGTCGATCCGGTACTCGAGCGAGAGCGCGTCTTCGACTGGCTCGAGGACCGCGGGATCCCCGCCGGCGTCGAGAAGGGCTCCGAGCAGCATGTCGCCGCTCGCCCCCATTCGACCGTCGAACGTCAGGAGTGTCATGTCTACGAGGCCGGGAGGCGGAACCAAAAGTCCTCGTTCTTTCGGCCGACTGGCTCGCCGGATCGAGTCGCCATCATGACGGCGAAATCGGACGACGCCGGTACATCTATGTACCTCCCTGTCCGACCACCATGTGTTAGACGATAGCATGGTCGAACGCCGGCTCACAGCCGCTGCTCACACGAGCACAAAACCTATCCGATCACGTACCGGAGTTACAGACAACGCCGTCCATCCCGAAATATGAACGAAGTTCAACTCGAGGTTGCGAAAGCGTACCCGAACGACTCGGGGCGCGGTATCGCCCGACTCGATCCGGACACGCTGTTGCATCTCAAGCTCAGTCCGGGCGACATCATCGAAATAGAAGGTGCAGACACGACCGCCGCGAAGGTGTGGCGGGCCGACCGACAGGACTGGAACACGGACACCGTCCGCATCGACGGCTTTACGCGCCAGAACGCCGACGTGGGGATCGGCGAACGGGTCACGATCCGGAAGGCGGAGGCGACGAAGGCGAACGAACTCGTCCTCGCGCCGCCCGAAGAGGCGTCGGTGCAGTTCGGTTCCGACGCCGCGGGCATGGTCAAACGCCAGATTCTGAAGCGACCGGTCGTCGGCGAGGACATCGTCCCGGTCATGTCCTCGACGAACCACCCGTTCATGCGCTCGCCGGGGCAGGCGATCCCCCTGATCGCCGTCGAGACCGAACCGGACGGCGTCGTCTTGATCACGGAGGATACTGACGTGGAACTCCGAGAAGAACCGATTTCAGGCTTCGAGAAAACCGGCGGTGGCATCACCTACGAGGACATCGGTGGCCTCCAGAGCGAGATCCAGCGGGTCCGCGAGATGGTCGAGTTGCCGATGAAACACCCCCAGATATTCAAGAAACTGGGGATCGAGCCGCCACAGGGCGTGTTGCTCCACGGTCCGCCCGGGACCGGCAAGACGCTGCTCGCGAAAGCGGTCGCAAACGAGACCTCCGCGAGTTTCTTCTCTATCGCGGGGCCGGAGATCATCTCGAAGTACTACGGCGAGTCCGAACAGCAGTTGCGCGAGATCTTCGAGGACGCGAGCGAGGAGTCGCCCGCGATCATCTTCATCGACGAACTCGACTCCATCGCGCCCAAACGCGAGGACGTCACGGGCGAGGTCGAACGCCGCGTCGTCGCACAGCTATTGACGATGATGGACGGCCTCGAGGCCCGCGGCCAGGTCATCGTGATCGCCGCGACCAACCGCGTCGATTCGGTCGATCCGGCGCTGCGACGGCCCGGCCGGTTCGACCGCGAGATCGAGATCGGCGTCCCGGACGAGGTCGGTCGCGAGGAGATCCTGCAGATCCACACGCGCGGGATGCCCCTCTCCGACGACGTCAGCCTCTCGCACCTGGCAGACGAGACCCACGGCTTCGTCGGCGCGGACATCGAGAGCCTCACCAAAGAGGCGGCGATGAAGGCGCTCCGACGCTACCTCCCCGAGATCGATCTCGACGAGGAGGACATCCCGCCGAGCCTGATCGACCGGATGATCGTCAAACGCGACGACTTCGGCGGCGCGCTCAACGAGGTCGAGCCCTCGGCGATGCGGGAGGTCCTCGTCGAGTTACCGAAGATCTCTTGGGACGACGTCGGCGGCCTCCACGATGCCAAAGATCAGGTCCAAGAATCCGTCGAGTGGCCGCTGAACAACGCCGAGCGCTTCGATCGGATGGGTATCGATCCGCCCGCTGGGGTCCTGTTGTACGGGCCGCCTGGCACCGGCAAGACCCTGATGGCGAAAGCCGTCGCTAACGAGACCAACGCGAACTTCATCTCCGTCCGCGGGCCACAGCTCCTCTCGAAGTGGGTCGGCGAGTCCGAGAAGGCGATCCGTCAGACTTTCCGCAAGGCCCGGCAGGTCTCCCCGACGGTGATCTTCTTCGACGAACTCGACGCGCTCGCGCCCGGCCGCGGCGGCGAGGTCGGATCGAACGTCTCCGAACGGGTCGTCAACCAGCTGCTGACCGAACTCGACGGCCTCGAGGACATGGGCAACGTGATGGTCATCGGCGCGACGAACCGCCCGGACATGATCGACCCCGCGTTGCTCCGCTCGGGTCGGTTCGACCGCCTCGTCATGATCGGCGAACCGGACGTCGAGGGCCGCGAGCGCATCCTCGAGATCCACACCCAGGACACGCCGCTCGCCGCCGACGTCAGTCTCGCGGAGATCGCGGAGATCACGGACGGCTACGTCGGCAGCGACCTCGAGTCGATCGGGCGCGAGGCGGCCATCGAAGCCCTTCGCGAGGACACCGAGGCGGACGTCGTCGAGATGCGTCACTTCAGACAGGCCATGGAGAACGTTCGCCCGACGATCACCGACGATATCCTCGACTACTACGAGCAGATCAAAGAGGACTTCGCGGGCGGCTCGAGCGTGACCGAACCGGGGACGGGTCGCCGGGGCAGTCGTATCGGCTTCCAGTAACCGCTTTCCCGTTTCGCTCGCGTCCCCGAGCTATCGGGATCGATCGTTCGGTTCCTCGACGAGCGCGGCCGCTCGATTTCTGTGAGTGTGGTTTCGGTCGCCGGTGAAAACGTCAGTTCAGTCGCCGGTGAGAACGGACACTCGATCAACGGTCCGTTAACCGACCGTTTCGTCGGGACACGCACCCGTTGGTAGCGGGCACGATCGCGGTTTCGCTGCGACTGACTCGAATTCGGGCCACGGGGGTAGCTGACTGGGTTTTCCGCCGATAGCCGTCGATATCTGGCGTCACATTCGTCTTCATTCGTCTGAATTCTCCACAACTTCTCGAGACGATCGGGGCCCTATTTCCACGCCAGCGGAGTAGCCCGTTCTATCTCGAACCGTAATGTCAAACCAATCACCACACGATCGCCGGCGGACTTCGTCGGGCGAATCTGTCGACGGGCAAGAGGCAACACAGCGGCCGCTCGAGCGTTACCTCCCGTCGGTCGCGAAGCCGATCCGAGTGGCGAGTTTCTGGCTGGCTATCATCCTGCCGTTCGTCTACATTCCGCTTTTGCTCACCGGGCTCTCGAACGGGCCGGAAACCGGAACCTTCCTCGCGCTGCTGGGGTGCAACCTCGGGGCGCTCTACGTGGGTCACTCATATCGAATCGAAGACGAACTGTGATCGGTTGGCGGTTCCACCGTTGTGATCGGTAGGTAGTTCCAGCCGTTGTGACTGGGGACGGTTCGGCTCGAGTCGTTCGGCGAGGGCTATCGACCCACGGAGGCGATCGCGCGCCGGATCGCCTCGCGCTTGACGAGGAGAAAGCCGGTGGCGATACAGGCGAAGCCGACGGCCGTCGCGGGCTCGATCGCTTCGTCGAGGTAGAGCCAGCCGACGACGGCGGCCACGATCGGGGCGACGTACGAGACCATGTTGATCTCGACGGCGCCGAGTCGCTCTAGTAACTCGAAGTAGAGCAGGAATCCGACCGCGCTCGCGGCACACGCGAGATACGCCAGCGCACCGATCGCTTCGGGTGCGGTCCACGCCGAGGGATCGATCGGTTCCCGAATCGCGAGACTCGCGCCGTGCATCACGAGCGCGCCGCCGAGCATCGACCAGGCCTCCATGGTCTCGATCTCGATCGGCGCGTCGATCCGTCTGACGAGGACGCTTCCGAGCGCGAACGCCGTCGCGGCGAGAAAGACCAGGATCGTCGCGACCACGTCTGTCGCGAACAGGTCTCCCGGGTCGGGTTGAGCGATGATCGCGACGCCGAGGAGTCCGAGGACGACGCCGCCGAGTCCGGCCGACGAGAGCGCGTCGGCCGGGAACAGCACCCGCGAGAACCCGGTGGTCAGAACCGGCGAGAGGCTTACCAGGATCGCCGCTGCGGCGGCGGTGGTGTGGCGCTGGCCAACGAACAGGAACGCGTGGTAGCCGGCGATGAGAAACACCGCACCGACGGCGACCGCGTACCACTCCCGGCGTCCGCGCGGGAGCCAGTTCTCGGCGGCGTAGGCGGCGTAGCCGAGCATCAGCAAGCCCGCGATATCGTAGCGAAACGCGGCGAACAACACCGGCGGGAAGTGTTCGAGACCGGCGCTGATCGCGACGAACGCCGATCCCCAGAGGATCGAGAGGAGGCCAAACAGGAAGGCGGGACGACTTCGACTCACGCATCGCCGTTCGAGTCGCGAATCCTATACGTTGTGGTATTCCGTCGATGAGAGCGGACTTCGATGCGGCTATCGTCCTCGCTCGAGCGACGCTGCAAGTCGGCCCCAATTGGGAGGGTTCGGGCACGTATTGGCAATCCAGAATTTGGTGTATTGCACAACTCCCTGCGCTGTTCGAGGCGATTTCACGGGCAGATACCTGGCAAAACTTTAAGTTGCCTTCAGAACCAACGTGTGGTATGGCCGCTCACGGCCGCCCCGCACTGCGGGACCTGTTCGACGAGTCGCCGACCCCACACATCGCACACCCACCCCGAACCCACCATCGAGACTTCTACGTCGCGACGGACGGGTCGTTCCGACAGACGGGTGGCGGGCTCGGCGCAGTTATCGAAACCAGAGACGGCACTCGAGTCGCACGCGTTGCGACCGCGGACGCCCCGCCCGATAACAACGTCGCCGAGTATCGGGCGTTGCACCTCGGGCTCGACGTGCTTGCCGCACGCGCACCGAAACACGCGAGCGTCGGCGTTCTCATCGACCACGATTCGCTGGCCAGTAACGTCAACAACGCGATTCTGGCGACGAACCATCCCGATCGGAAGCCGCCGCGACCGTTTTCGATCCCGTCGAACACGGAACACCACTGGCGGGGCATTCGGGCTCGAGTCAACGGCTTCGACGAGATCCGTGCGGCCCGCATCGACAGCGACCAAAATCCGGCTCACGCCCTCGCGAACGAGCCGTCCCAGTACGAACACGTCAACCGGGAACTCGATCGGTGCGTGCTCCCCGATCCGCCCGAGCCGACGATTTCGGAGGTTCCGCCGCCGTCTCGAGCCAACCGAAACGGCGGTCGCGCCTCCGATTGATCGACGCCGCCAACCCAGACGAGCGGGCCGTCGTTCGGTCCGGCGACCGCTTCGGTTCGATCACCCGTATCGATCGCTCCGGTTCGAACCGCCATCGTTATTTTCTCGCCCTGAAGAATCAATTTCGATGAGTCTTCGCGTCGCCGTCGCTGCGCCGTTCGTCCAGAACGGCACAGACAGACTTCGAGAAAACGAGTTCGTCGTCGCGCTCTCGCTGGACCGGGACTGGTTTTCGCCCGATCAGGCGACGCGACTGATCGACGTCGCGACCGGCGAAGACCTCCTGTCCCGGGACGGAACCGACCTCGAGCTATCGTTCGACCCCGCGACGGTGACGATCCCCGACGACTTCGTTCCGGACGAGGACATCCTCGCGGAGCGGTCGGCGTTCGAGCGCGTCCTCGATGCGCTCGTCGCCGAGGGAATGGAGAAACACGAGGCCGTCGGCGCGATCAACACTCTCCAGCAGGAACTCGACGTCACGATCGAAGCCGCGGCCGTCGTCTACGCGCGCCGGGAGGGAATCGACGTCTCCGACCTGGCTCCCGTCGCCAGAAACGCCTTAGTCGGGTCCGAGGACTGAACCCCGCGATCGAAGACGATTACTCCGTCGGGGCCGACCTGACCGTATGGTCGAGACGCGAGTTACGGACGGCCGTCGCATCGCCGAACTCCTCGCGAGCGAAATCGACGGCCGAGAAGACGGCAACCTCGAGCGGCTGGCAGTCGTCGACGCCGACACGGACGTCGAGCCGACGACCGACGGCGCTCGAGCGTACGACGTCGGACGAACGGAGGGGTCGGACCGAACGGAGGGGTCGGACCGAACGGAGGGGTCGGACCGAACGGAGGAAACGAAACGTGAGGCGCAGGAAACGGACCGTGAAGCAGAGACAGAACGCGAGGGGCCGGCAGAACGGGAGCGGCCGGTCGCCAGCGTGTTCGTCCACGAGGATCGGGTCCGCGTCGAGTTCGAACGGGGCCGCGATCGCGCGGCAAGCGCCGCCGAGGCGGTCGGACTCAGGGTTCGGCCGAAAGCGACGACGCCGCCGAAAACGCTCGTGTTCGTCGAAGACGGCGGCGAGGTCAAGCGAGCGTCTGACGTCTTCGACGACGTGAGCCGATCGATTTCGGAGTGACTTTTCGGGAGATTCGTCGCCGCAGAAACGCGTTCACTCAGCGTGGAAGCGTAACACTCAGCGTCGAAAGTGCGTCCAATCTGCGTCGGACCTGGGTTTCACTCACTCGAGCGTCGCGAGCACGTCCGGGAGCTCCGTCGCGATCGAATCCTGCGCTAGGTGGCCGGCGGCCCGGTCGTCCGGTGCGGGACCGTCGGGTTTCAGCACCTGAATCGCGTCCATTCCGGCGTTAGTCGCGCCGGCGATATCGGCCTCGACGTCGTCGCCGACGTAAACCGCGTTCTCGGCGTCGACGGCCAGTTCGGACAGGATCGCGTCGAAGGCTCGCGGGTCGGGTTTGCCCGCCTCGAGTTCGCCCGTCACGAGCGCCGCGTCGAAGGCCCGTTCCCAGCCCAGCGTCTCGAGTTTGTCCCGCTGGGCCCGAACGGGGCCGTTCGTGAGCAGGCCGACGCTGTAGCGGTCCCGGAGGTCAGCGAGCAGCGATTCGACGCCGGCGACGGGCGACAGCGAATCGGCGATGGTCTGGCGGTACGCGACGGCGAGTTCCTCGGCGTCCGCGTCGGTCTCTCGATCGGCCAACAGTTCGGCGAAGATCGGCTTGCGGGTCGTTTGCGTGAGGTTCTGGCGGTGCGCATCGAGGTACGACTCGCGGCTGATCGATGGTATCCCCGTCGCAGCGGTGACGTCCTCGAGAATCGTCTCCCGATCCCGGTCCGGGACGGCCAGCGTTTCGTCGAGGTCGAAGACGACCGCCTCTACCATGCTCGGTGCAAGGAACCGGACGGGTTTGAAGGTATCTCTTTTCGGGATTCAGTCCCCTAATTTCCGGGTCGTCCCTCCGCGCCTGCGGCGCGCTCGAGTCGCGGGACGAGCGCCGCTTCGACGCGGTCGGAGTACTGCATGAGCGTCGTCCCGAGGATGCTCATCAACAGCACGTAACCGACCGAGAAGGCGTAGATCGTATCGACGGTACCCGTCCCGATCGCGCCGCCAGAACCCGAACTGGCGACCGCGATGACAGTGCTCGCGATGATCAGCGAGAACTCACCGCGGGTGACCATCCCGAGGCCGACTCGAATCGATCGGCGCTCGTCGAGGTCGTAGATCCGACCGCCGAGGTAGCCGCTGACGAGTTTCGCCGGCGTCGTGAACAAGGCGGCGACCACGATCATGCCCGCCACGCCGCCGAACACGCTCGGATCGGTCAGCAGGCCGATCCAGAAGAAAAAGACCGCAGCGAACGTGTCTCGCAGGGGCGCGAGCAGTTGCTCGAGGTCGTGGACGTGGTCGGTCGAGGAGAACGCCATCCCGACGAAGAAGGCCGCGACGGCCTCGCTGACGCCGAGCGAGAGGGCGGCGCCGGAGACGAGCACGAGGACACCGAGCGTCCGGAGGACGAGAAACTCGAAGGAGTCCGTCTCGAGCAGTCGCTGGAACCACTCGGTTCCGAAGTAAACGAGCACCAGCAGTCCGACGATGAACGCCATCGCGGCGCCGATCTGACCGATCGCGTCGCCGACGCTGCCGCCGCCGAGAACGAGCGCCGAGACGACGGCGAGGTAGATCGCGATGAACAGGTCCTCGTAGACGAGCGTCCCGAGCATCGCGTCGGCCTCGTCGTTCGCGATCCAGCCGAGGTCGATGAGTGATTTGGTGATGATCGCCGACGAGGAAATGTAGACGATCCCGGCGAGGATGAACGCAGCCAGGAGGTCGCCGAAAAAGAGCCAGCCGAGTACCAGTCCGACGCCGAAGTTCAACGCGAGGTCGATCGACCCGGCTTTGCCGATCCGGTTTCTGGTCTCGAGCAGTCGCTCGAGGTTGAACTCGAGGCCGAGAAAGAAGAGCAGGAAGACGATTCCGAGTTCGGCCCCGAGGTAGATGAAGTCGGTCTCGGCCAGGTAGGGGAATGTCTCGCCGACGACTGGGGTGAGGAACTCGGGGACCGGCGCGGAACCGAGCACGTACTCGTTCAAGACCATTCCGAACAGGATGTACAACGGGATGACCGACTGTCCGAGTCGGTTCGCGAGAACGCCGGCACTCGCCGCCGCGGCGAACAGGACGCCGATCTCGATCAGCGTGGTTTCAGTCGCCACTCGCTGTCACCCCCTGCGAGCCCTCCACGGCGATCACTCCTGCCCGCCGTTCCCGAGCAACTGTTCGAACTCGATGCAGTCCTCGCGCTCGCCGACGACGACGACCGTATCCTCGGCCTCGAGGACGGTTTCGGGCGTCGGCGGCGTGATGACTTCGGAGCCGCGCTGGATCGCGATGATCGAAACGCCGGTTCGTTCGCGGACCTTCGCGTCGGCGATCGCCTGCCCAGCGAGGTCCGAATCCGCCGGCACGCCGTACCACTCGATGAACGTTTCGTCGGCGAGCATCGTTTCGACCCGGTTCGTCTGGACCGGCTGGAAGTACGCGCCCTCGAGGATCGTGCCCACTTTTCGAGCCATCCGATCCGGCAGTTCGAACAGTTTGTCGCTGTCTGCGTCCGCGTCGGGTTTCAGGTAGACCTCACGCTTTCCGGTGTTGTGTGTCACGATAACGAGGCGTTCTCCCCCCTCGAGTTCGACCTCGTATTTCTTCCCGACGCCGGGAAGGTCGCTCTCGTAGATAGTCATACCCTCTAGTCGAGACGGACGGATATTAAATACCGTGACACTCCCTCCGAGCACCGAACGATCGTCCGCTCACCCCGGGTCTCTCGAGGAGTCAGTTCGTCCTCGAGAGCGAGAGGAAGTTCCTTGAGGACCCGATCAGGACTGTTCGGCGTCCCGGCGCGCGACGATGCCGAGTCCGATCCACGTGATCACGGCCTCGTCGTCCTGGTTGTACGCCGTCAGTCTGGTGTCGACGTGACCGACCGTCGGGTCGTCCTCGAGCGGTCGTTTGTCGACGACTTCGACGGTCATCGAGAGCGTGTCGCCGGGCGTGACGGGTTTGATCCAGCGGAGTTCGTCGATGCCGCGAGCCCCGAGCCACGCCTCGTCGGCGATGTTTTCGACGAACTCGCGCATACACAGCGACGCCGTGTGCCAGCCGCTCGCGATGAGTTCCCCGAACATGGAATCTTCGGCGGCGTCCTCGTCGACGTGGTACGTCTGGGGATCGTACTGCTCGGCGAACTCGATGATCTCGTCTTTCGAAATCGTTCGGTCGCCGAAGGTGTGGGTATCTCCGACGTCGATGTCCTCGTAGTACGTTGCCATGCCTCGAGAACGCCGGTGAACCGAGAAATAGCTTGCTGGATCGATCGACCGGAGCGCCGACGCCGCGTCGGCGTTCGAACTCTTCGAGCGGAGTCCGAGACGGTTCGACGCGCCGACTAGTCGTCCGAGTCGGCCACGCCCTCGAGCAGGTACGTCGCGCTCTCTACGTTCGTCGCCAGCGCGGTGTCGTGGACATCGCAGATGCGCAGCAGGGCCGAGATGTCCGGCTCGTGGGGCTGGGCGGTCAGCGGATCCCGCAGGAAGACGATGCCATCGAGTCGTCCCTCCGCCACCTGCGCGCCGATCATCAGGTCGCCCCCGAGCGGTCCCGATTCCATGCGGTCGATCTCGAGGTCGGTGGCTTCCATCAGTCGCTTGCCGGTCGTCCCGGTCGCGATCAGGTCGTACTCGAGCAGTTGCGATCGGTGGGCCTGTGCGAACTCGATGAGTTCCGGTTTCTTCTCGTCGTGTGCGATGAGCGCCAGTCGCGTCATATTCCTGTCTTAAGACGAGTGTTGGGATAGTTTTCCGTGTCGATTCCATGACACCGCGCAGTTTCTCGAGTGACGGCGACAGCGTCGTATCCGGATCACCGTCCTCGGAGGCATCGCACTCGAGGCGCGGCCGATAGCAACACTTTCGGCCGTCGGGTTTGCACTCGAGGGCATGAACTTCTTCGATCGACTGCACGACCGCATCGCCTCGGTCGACAGCATCGTCAGCGTCGGGCTGGATCCCGACCCGAAACGTATCCCGGACCACCTCGCGGAGTACGACCTCCCGCGGTGGGCGTTCAACCGCCGGATCATCGACGCGACCCACGAACACGCCGCTGTCTACAAACCAAACGCCGCGTTCTACGAGGACCCCGACGGCTGGCGCGCCCTCGAGGAGACGGTCGCCTACGCCCACGGCAAGGGCGTCCCGGTCCTGCTCGACGCCAAGCGGGCCGACATCGGCAACACGACCCGACAGTACGCCCAGATCCTCGAGACGGTCGACGCGATCACCGTCAACCCCTACATGGGCCGTGACTCCCTCCAGCCGTTTCTCGCCGAGGAGGAAGCCGGCGTGTTCGTCCTCTGTCGAACCTCGAACCCCGGCGGTGCTGATCTGCAGGACCTCGAACTCGCGTCCGGTGAACCGCTCTACGAACGGGTGGCGGCGCTGGCAGACACCTGGAACGCGAACGACAACGTCGGCCTCGTCGTCGGCGCGACGAACCCGGACGAACTCGAGGAGGTCCGAGAGCTGGCACCGGATCTGCCCTTCCTCGTGCCGGGGATCGGCGCGCAGGGCGGGGACGCGGAAGCCGCCGTCGAGCACGGCCTCGCCGACGGCGTCGGCCTCGTCAACTCCTCTCGAGGGATCATCTTCGCCGGCGAGGACGCGGGAGAAGAGTTCGCAGCCGCCGCCGGCCAGGCCGCGGCGAAGTTGCAGTCCAGATTGAACCAGTATCGAGAGTGAGATTCCTGACTAGTACTGAGACCGAGCCACTGAATCGGTATCGGAACTGAGGCCGGCCGGTGTCGACGCCGCCGGTAGCTGTTTTTCCAGCGGTGGGCTATCCACCAGTGAAACGAACCGGTCGAATGGTCGATCAGAATCGGTGAATATCGGTATCGTCCGGTTGCTCGCCCGGTCGCGCCTGGGCCGCACAGTCCGCACAGAGTCCGAGGTCGCGCTCGTAGTGTTGCTCGCAGGCCAGCGTCCCGCAGTTGTCACACCGAGCCTGGGCCGGTCGCGCTTCACAGATCTGGCAGAGCCCACTTACGCTCATACGTCTTCGTAGGGACTCCAGGCGCTTGAAACCGCTCCCGGAATTGGTCATCCATAGTTGATATTCGCGCGAGAAACCCATCATTGTCCAGTGTCAACGTCTGACACTCAACGAGAAGGCTTTTGCGCTGTGACTCTCTACCGTGGCACATGAGCCGTGACCGGGCCTTACTCGAGCGGGCCCTGGAACGTGGTGAACAGGACGGCGGCAGCGTCGAATTCAAGGAACGACTCCTTCGCGACGTCCACCTCGAGGGCGGGCGACGCGAGAGTCTGGCCGCCCAACTGCGACACCGCGTCCTCTCCGGCGACGGCGAAGCGACGTACGTGGTCGGCGTCACCGACGACGGCGGCCTCGCGGGAATCGATCCGGAGACGTTCTCCGAGTCGATGGACGTCCTCTCCTTGCTCGCCGAGGAGGCCGACTGCCACATCGACGACGTACAGACGTGGGGCGTCGGCTCCGGTACCCAGACCACGGCGAGCGGCACGGATCGATCCGGCGCGAGCGACGACACCGCCTCCTCGGACGCTACGGGTCTCGTCGGCGTCGCTCGTATCTGTGAGGGTGCCGTCCTCGAGACCGACGACGAACACGTCGTGGTCGGAACCGCGGGCCACGTCGACCACGGAAAGAGTACGCTCGTGGGTTCGCTCGTGACCGGCAAGCCCGACGACGGCGACGGGGCGACGCGGGCGTTTCTGGACGTTCAACCCCACGAAGTCGACCGCGGGCTCTCCGCCGACCTCTCCTACGCCGTCTACGGCTTCGACGACGACGGCCCGATCCGCGTCAGAAACCCGAACCGAAAGGGCGACCGCGCGCAGGTTGTAGAGGAGGCCGACCGACTCGTCTCGTTCGTCGACACCGTGGGCCACGAGCCGTGGCTCCGGACGACGATCCGTGGGCTGGTCGGCCAGAAGCTCGATTACGGCCTGTTAGTCGTCGAGGCCGACGACGGGCCGACGCGGGTCACCCGCGAACACCTCGGCATCTTACTCGCGACGGAGCTGCCGACGATCGTCGCGATCACCAAGGTCGACGCCGTCGACGACGACCGCGTCGAGGAGGTGACGCGCGAAGTCGAACGACTGCTCAGAGAAGTCGGCAAGTCGCCGCTCAGCGTCGCGCGCCACGGGATCGACGCCGCGGTCGAGGAGATCGACGAGACCGTCGTCCCAATCGTCGCCACCAGCGCGATCACGATGGCGGGACTCGAGACGCTCGACGAACTGTTCGATCGGCTCCCGAAGACGGCGGGAAACGACGGCGAGTTCCGGATGTACGTCGACAGGAGCTACTCGGTGACCGGCGTCGGCGCCGTCGCCTCGGGGACGGTGATGGCGGGATCCGTCGAAGCGGGTGACGAGTTACTGCTCGGGCCGATGCCGGACGGCCGCTTCGAGGCGGTCGAGGTTCGATCGATCGAGATGCACTATCACCGCGTCGATCAGGCCCAGGCGGGTCGGATCGTCGGCATCGCACTCAAGGGAATCCAGGAGGACGCCATCGAGCGCGGGATGGTCCTTCTGCCCGCCGACGCCGACCCCGAGCCAGTTCGGGAGTTCGAAGCGGAGGTCATGGTCCTCAACCATCCCACCCGCATCGGCGAGGGGTACGAACCGGTCGTCCACCTCGAGACGATCGGCGAAGCCGCTGCCTTCTATCCGGAGAACGGGCGTCTCCTGCCGGGTGACAAAGGAAAGACGACGGTCGAGTTCAAGTTCCGGCCGTACCTCGTCGAGGAAGGACAGCGGTTCGTCTTCCGCGAGGGCCGCAGCAAGGGCGTCGGCACCGTGACAGACGTGAATCCAGCGGACTGAGTTGCCCCGGCGGACTCACTCATCTCACGCATCATATCTTTCTATACCGACCAGAACCGCCCTTAGCGGAGCCGATACCGGCCCGAATCGACCGCGACGAGTTCGAGGAGCTCGGCCCACTCGAGGAGCCGTTCGGTGCGCTCGAGCGCCTCCTCGCCGCTCGCTCGGGTCCGAACGCGGTTGCAGATGTCCGCGGGCTCGAGCGGCCGGTCGGCCGCCTCGAGCGTCTCGAGGATCCCTACGACGCCGACGACCCGCTCCCGAAACGCCGTTCGAAGGGACTCGGGATCGATCTCGTTCGACGTCTGGGCGAATCCCGCGGGCCCGTCCGCCGCTAACTCGAGCGCCCGGAGGAAGGTCAGCCAGTCCGCGGCCTCGTCGCGCTCCTCGAGGTACGTGCGCTCAATCAGCCGAGCACAGCAGTCGATTCTCTCGTCTGGACGCTCCGGAACCGCCGCTCGAATCGTCGCCACGTCCGCGAGGGCGGCGGGCGGTTCGGGAACTGGTTTGAATCGCATGGCGAGATGCGTAGCAGTGTAAACGCTACGCTTAGAGGTCGAACGACTCGACGAGCAGGGACTCGTTCGTCTCGCCGACGACGTGGGTCGGACCGCCCAGCACGTCTATCGTCACCTTCCCGGGCGCGAACAGGTCGGCGGGGACCTCCGAGAAGTCCCACTCGAGGTCGTCGAAGATCTCGGCAAACGGTCGGCCGTGTTCGTCGGCGGCCGTCGAGGCGACGTGCTCGAAGACGTCCGCGTCCTCGCGGACGGTGAGATGGGCCGTCCCGCCGTATGCCAGTGCGTCGTTCGTGCGGGCGATCGCCTCCTGTTCGTCCCCGGCGACTGGTGCGACCGGCGCTCGCCCGCTCGCCGAGACGATGTCTCGCGGATCGTAGCCCAGTTCCGTCAGCCGGAACGTCGCCATCTCCGCCGCTCTGGCCGCGCTGGTCACGCTGCCGACGAGGCTCCCGGTCGAGTAGGCGAGCAAGAAGACGCCGCTCGATTCGACCTCGGCGAGGTCGGCGACCTGCGCCGCAGCCGCCTCCGTCGGCTGCTCGTCGGTTTCGACTGCGAGCGCGGTGAGGTCGAACGCGTCGGTGTAGCCCATCTGGCGGAACTCGGTTTCCTCGGCGACCAGCGCTCGAGCGGGGCCGCTTCCGAGCCCCTCGAAATCGTCGGTCGTGAGCTCCCAGCTCGCCTTCTGTGAACACAGAAGGGCGAGAGCGGGCTGGTCGGTCGACAGTTCGACGTGCGGGATCGGGGCCCCGCCCACGTCGTCCAGTTCGGTGCTGGGGGTCGCCAGACCGGCCGTCTGGATCTCCGTCAGCAACAGTCCCGCTTCGATTCCGCCGTCGAAGTCGACGCCGAAGTCGAGGACGGTGGCCTCGTTCTCGAGATCGAAGCCGCCGATGTTCAACTCCTCGGCGTACTCGAGGGCTTCGTCGACGAGCTCGATCGCCATTCGGTTGAGACTCTCCATAGGTTCGCTTCACCCGCCTCCCTAAAACAGTTTATTAGTTCGAACCCCGAAACGGCTGACACGTGTCTTGCGCTCGCATCCGTTCATCGCTTCCGGGTTCGGGGTCCTGCGGGGAATCGTCCGAAAAACTACCGACGCCGACTCGAGCGAACCGAAGCGACGATCAAGCGACCTCTTCGCGCTCGGCTCGGTCGCGGATCACGTCGCGCAGGTCGTCGGCCTCGCGGAGGTCCTCGAGTTCGTCGCGTTCGACCAGCGCCGTGCCGTCGACGGCGTCTCGTTTGGCCCTGTCGACGACGTAGACGGAGTGGGTTCGGGTCACCTGCCCGATCGAACTCATGATCCGGGCGCGCTTTTCGGCCGCCTTCGTAAACTCGGAGTGACCGGTCAGAACGACCTCGTTGTCGCCGTCGTCTTGGTCCTCGCTGATCGCCTTGAACGGGGATCGGAGCGTCGGGTGAACGCTGTAGCCGGCGTTCGACAACACCGCGACGACTTCCTCGTCGTCGGGGTCTGCGGCCGGGTCCTCGGGGGTCGAGTCGCTCTCGTGGACGTCCTCTGCCCCCTCGAGCACGTCGACCGGGCTGGTCAGTTCGGAGGTGAACAGTTCCTCCAAGGCCATCGCGACCTCGATGGAGGCGTTCATACCGTCCTCGTACTTCGAGACGGTGCGACGGGAGACGCCGAGTTCGTTCGCGAGGCGTCCGAGACTCCAGTCGCGGTCCTCGCGTTCGTCGGCGAGCAAGTCGCCGTCGATGTTGACGTACAGGCCGCCGGGCGCGGCGTAGATCAGCGGCGGCACGCCCTCGATGAACAGGTTGTAGGCCGTGTCGGGGCTGAACACCGGAACTCCGTGTCGGAAGTAGACGACGTCGGGCTTGAGATCCTCGTCGCGACTCCGCAGGCCGATGACCAGCGGCGTCGCGTGGAGGTAGGTTCCGAGTCGCTGCATCTCGTGGCCGGTCGCCCGATTGAACGCGTCGATGTTGCCGAGGATTTTGACGAGCAGGAGGTCGTCGCCGCGGCGTGCTGCGATGTCGAAACTCTTCGGTCGAATCGCACACCGGTCGCTGACCACAAAGCCCGCGTCCTCGAGCATCGCGGTGACGTTGCCGACCAGTGCGGATCGGGACATGGGATAAAGTAAGCGACTGCTTCTACATAAGAGTTGTCCCGCACATCCCCCGGTCCCGTATTGCGTTTTCCCGAAATATCGGAGGTATATTTATATAGTATCGTTCACCCGGTCGAGGGCCGCTCGAGGCGCAGTCAGCTAGAATTCGACGGGCGGTTCGAGAAACGATCCGACGCGCTCGAACGGCGACGGCGCGGCGAACGTGCTCCGGCATCGGGGGCTTTAAGTTCTTCCTGTTCGACTGTCCCAGTGTAATGGCACGAGATACCATCTCAACGCCGAACGACGAGGATAGAGGAAGTCGGGGCGACCCGGCTGGATGCGAAATTCCGCGATTCTGAAAATCGCAGTTCATCACTCTTGCCCGTAACACACTCCCCCGAACAGACGATTCCGTCCGATCGTACCGTCCGCCTGCTCGATACCACGCTCCGCGATGGCGAACAAGCACCCGGCGTCTCGCTCTCTCCCGACGAGAAAGTCGAGATCGCTCGAGCGCTCGAGCGCGCGGGCGTTTCGGTCATCGAAGCCGGAAGCGCCTGTACCGGCGCGGGCGAGCGACAGGCGATCTCTCGGGTCACCGACCTCGATCTCGAGGCGCGCGTGACGAGTTTCTGTCGGGGGATCCAGTCCGACATCGACCTCGCGCTCGAGTGTGACGTCGACGGAATCCACCTCGTCGTGCCGGCCAGCGACCGGCACGTCGAGGGGAAAGTCGGGACCTCCCGGGAAGATAACCTCGAGAAGACCGCGGAACTGGTCTCCTACGCGAAAGACCATGACCTCTGGGTCGAGGTCATCGGCGAGGACGGCTCGCGCGCGGATCTCGACTACCTCGAGACGCTGATGGAGACCGCACTCGAGGCCGGTGCCGACAGAACCTGCTTCGCCGACACCGTCGGCCACACGGGCCCGGAACGCACCGCCGAGGCCGTCTCGCGACTCGCCGAACTCGGTCCCGTAAGTGCACACACCCACGACGACTTGGGCCTTGGCGTCGCGAACGCCCTCTCTGCCGTCTCCGCCGGTGCCGACCTCGTTCACTGCACCGTCAACGGGCTCGGCGAGCGGGCTGGTAACGTCGCCTTGGAGGAGGTCGCCATCGCACTCGAGCACGTCTACGACGTCGAGACGCTCGAGCTCGAGGAGGTGTACGACCTGGCGCAGGTCTGCTCTCGCGCGACCGGCATTCCGCTCGCGCCGAACAAGGCCGTGATCGGCGAGAACGCCTTCACCCACGAGAGCGGCATCCACACCGACGGCACGCTCAAGGACGACAAGATGTACGAGCCCTACGAGCCCGAGACCGTCGGCCGCGAGCGACGACTCGCACTCGGGAAACACGCCGGCCGCGCGGGCGTGAAAGCCGCGCTCGAGGAACACGGCGTCGACGCCAGCGACGACGAGGTCGCCGACATCGCGACGCGGGTGACCGAACTCGGCGACCGCGGTCGGCACGTGACGGACGCGGACCTGCTGGCCATCGCCGAAGACGTCACCGGAACCGAGCGCGAGCGCGTCGTCGAACTGGTCGACATCGCCGCGACCAGCGGGGGTCCGATCCCGACCGCGAGCGTTCGCCTCGACGTCGGCGGCGAGGAACGCGTCGCGAGCGGCACCGGCTCCGGACCGGTCGACGCCGCCGTCTCCGCCGTCCGCGAGGCGCTCGGCTCCGCGGCCGACGCCGAACTCGAGTCCTACCACGTCGACGCGGTTACGGGCGGCACCGACGCCGTCGTGACCGTCGAAGTCACGATGTCTCGGGACGACCGCACCGTCACCGTCGCCCGCAGCGAGGCCGACATCACCCGCGCCAGCGTCGAGGCGATGGTCGACGCGCTCGATCGGCTCCTCGAGTCCGATCGACAGGCGCTCGCGATGGCCGACGACTGAGGGTCGGTGTCCGGCGCGGCTTTTGCCGATTCAATTACGCGGTCAGTGAAACCGCCGTTCGGTGATCAGGCCGCGGGGATCGAACAGATAGACGAACCCCAGAAACAGCGCCATTAGGACGACGAACACCCGAAGGATTTCGACCACAGTGGTCGGCACGCTCGGCTCGAGCGTCGTCGCCATGATGCACGCGACCGCGATCCAGATCGTCCCGACGATGAGACGTGAGCGTTTGTCCATACCCAATCGTTTCGCTCGAGCAACGAGAATCGATCGGCTTTCGCTCGAGCGCGCGGGTGGTCAGCGCTCTCGTCTTAACGTGGTCTGCGCGTTCGTCTCTATCGCGGTCACCGCTCCCGTTTTCTCGCGGTCACTCGAGTCGATACCGCAACAGCGCCGCGATCCCGCCGAGATTCGAGAGCTGTTGGCCCGGCGGAAACTCGCTCGAGAAGACGGTCACCTCGCCGCCTTTCTGTTCTGCGGTGCGGACGATGTCGTCGACGTCGAGCGCCCACTCGCCGTCGGGGCCCCGTTCCTTCCGGAGTTTGTCGTCGAGGATCAGCAGTTCTTCGATCGCTCCGTACTCGGCGGCTTTGTTGACCTCCTCGGGTCCGTAGGCCGCCTTCGCGCCCTCGGCGATCCGGCGAGTGAGTTCGTCGATGGCCTCCGCCTCGCTCTCGATTCTGGTCTCCTGCTGGACGTCCGCGACCGCGCCGCGCTTGAGCACTTCGTGAACGCCTCGGTCGCCGACCGCGGAGGTGTCGACCATGGTGATCAAGTCGGTCAGGTCGGCGTTGTTCTTCTCGAAGTGCTTGAGCGCGTCCTGCTTGGTGAAGCCGGGCCCGGCGAGGATGATCGCGTCGACGTCCATCCGATCGAGTACCGCCGCGAGTTCGTCGAACAGTTCCGAGCGGTCGCGTGCGAAGTCACCCTTGCCGGTCGGTCCGGAGATCGTCGCCCGCTCTTCGGTGCCGTACTGGGCGACCGTGTGGACGTGGGCGGCCCCTTCCTCGACCGTGGCGATGGCGACGTCTGGGTTCTCCGTCGCCTCCTCGGCCTCCTCGAGGCGGGCCTCCTGGTCGGGTTTGAACCGCTTCTCGATCGAGAGTTCGTCGCGCTCCTCGACGTTTAAGGTGTGGTGAAAGCCGAGCTGGTCCTCGCGCGAACAGGCGACGATCTCGCCGCCGACGCGCAGTCGGTTGGCGAACTTGTGGAACTCGATGTCCTCGACGGCGATGGCGACCCACATCGGCTCGCGCTCGCCGCCCGTATCGCGCATCTGCTCGTCGTTTCGCTGGATCCGCCGGGTCGTATCGCCCGCGACGCGGTCGCCGGGCTCTAGGACGTACTGCAAGTGCCAGAGGTCGTCGATGCTCTCGGGGACGACCTCGACGCGCTCGCGGCCGCCCTCGACCTGCTCCCGGCTCTTGATCTGCATGGGCGTGTGTTCCGCGGGGGTGGGTAAGTGCTCTGCGATCCCTCGAGATGTAGCGGGCGCTCGAAGGTGTAGCGGTGCTCGAGGTCGATGGACTGGACGCAGGCTCGAAATAACAATGTCGAGCGGACTCGAGCCGACCCGGTAACATCGATGTCGCCGCCTCGTTTTGTGTCTGGACTGTCTACCGTCGGGTATGAACCAACTCGTCGACGGGGAGTGGCGGACCGACGCGTACGAGACTACCGGGGAGGACGGCTCGTTCGAACGCCAGGAGACGACGTTTCGCAACGAGATCCGAGACGATCCGGACGCCCGGTTCCAGCCCGAGGCTGGTCGCTACCACCTCTACGTCTCCTACGCCTGTCCCTGGGCGCACCGAACGCTGCTCGTCCGATCGCTGAAAGGGCTCGAGGACGCGATTTCGGTATCGGTCGTCGACCCGTATCGCGACGAGGACGGGTGGCAGTTCACGCCAGAGAAAGCGGGCTGTACGCCGGATCACCTGTACGGTTCGGACTACCTGCGGGAACTGTACGTCCGCGCCGATCCGGACGCGACCTGTCGGGTGACGGTACCCGTTCTCTGGGACACGCGCGAGGAGACCATCGTCAACAACGAGTCCCAAGAAATCTTGCGGATGCTCGACACCGAGTTCGACGACGTCGCGAACCGGGATGTGGACCTCTATCCGGAGGGGTACCGCGAGGAAGTCGATCGAATCATCGACGACATCTACGAGCCGATCAACAACGGGGTCTATCGAGCGGGCTTTGCCACCGAACAGGAGCCCTACGACGAGGCCATCGACGACCTCTTCGGCGCGCTCGAGCACTGGGACGAGGTGCTCTCCGACCAGCGGTATCTCGCCGGCGATCGACTCACGGAGGCGGACATCTGCATGTTCACGACGCTCGTCCGGTTCGATCAGGTCTATCACACCCACTTCATGTGTAACGTCCAGTTCATCCGCGAGTACGAGAACCTCTGGCCGTACTTGCGCGACCTCTATCAGACTCCCGGCGTCGCACAGACGGTCGAGATGGATCACATCAAGGAACACTACTACACGACCCACCCGGACGTGACGCCGTCAGGAATCATCGCGCGCGGCCCGAATCTCGACTTCGAGGCCGCACACGACCGCGACGAGCTCCCAGGCGGACCGCCGACGGAACTGGCCGCCTCGAGCGCCGACGACTGACGGTACAGGTTTCGTTCGACAAGCGGTTAGTAGCAAGACAAGCAGCAAGCGGTAAGCAGCGAGCGGCGACGCGGCGAGAATCTTTTTGACGACTCCGCGTCGACTCGAGGCTGTGCGACTCGTCCACCACGCCGACGGAACGCGGGAACCGCTCGCGAGCGACGTCGAAATCGCGGACACCCTCGTGAGCCAGACCCGCGGACTGATGTTCAGGCGGTCGATTCCCGACGGCTACGGACTCGCGTTTACCTACGACACTGCGAAGGCTCGAGACATCCACATGCTGTTCGTTTTCATGTCACTCGACGTCGTCTGGGTTCAGGACGATGTCGTCCAGCGCGTCGAGACGCTTCGACCCTGGCGCGGGTTCGCGAAGGAGACGGCGGACCTGATCGTCGAACTTCCAGCGGGAACCGCGAGCGCGGTCGATGTCGGCGACCGACTGGTTCTCGAGGACGACTGAACCGGCCAGCCATACGCCATTTGCCGTCACGTCGACGACAGTACCGAGACGCGATGGCATCGTTCAGCCGCGGCGCGTACTAGCTGTCGGCGTTCTCGGGGATCGCCTGATACTCCTCGAGCCAGGGCGGACGATCCGTGTATCGCCACTCGGCCCACTCGGCTTTTTCACCGGCGTAGTACGCCCGATACGCTTCGACCGGGTCTTCGCGGCGATATTCGTCGGGCATGGCCTGCGGACGCGGGGTCGGTTCCGTCGTCGGGAACTCGAGGTCGTCGGGGTCGATCCGCTCGATAACCTGCCAGCTCGCGTGGTCCTCGTCCTTGTCGTAGCGCTCGACGAACTCCGTGTTGAGCGCCGCGGCATGCTCGCGGAGTCGGAGCCAGTTCGCTCGCGATTCACTCGCCCACCGCGTCACGGGGTGGTCGACGTGGGTCGAGCGGTAGAGGAACTCCGCCTCGAGGCCGTTCTCCCGCGCGGCGGTACACAAGACCTGGGCCGCCTCGAGGAGGAGCTTGTTCACGTGCTGGTCGCAGTGATAGCGGGCGGCCAGCCGCGGGTCGTCGTCGAGCCAGAAGACGTTCATGGGGTCCGTAGACGGCGACGGTGGTTGAGACCGTCGCCTTACGAGTTTGGTCTGTCACGCTATCGAGAACGTCGAGAAATCGTTTCGATTCGAACGAACGCTCACCCACTCTCGAGAGCCCGCCGATCTCGGGAGCACGGACGGTTCGCCGAATCCAAGGCGCTCGTTTCTGCAGGCCAGCAGTATTTCAGTCGATAGCAGCGTCATCCGTAACGGGTATCGGGGTTTGGTATCGGTTATCACCGTTCAGATATCCGCAAGTGACGGGTTGGTGGCCGTTACTTCGACCGCGCTGTCGCCGGCTCGAGTCTCGGTTTCGATTGTGGTGGTCGCAACGGTTCTCGAGCGGGTAACCGCTACAATACAATTAGCGAAGTCCTGTAATTATCTGACCGCATGGAAGAGCATTCGAATCCCGAGCGAACGGACGGAGAGCGATCGAACTCACGCGACGAACGGCGAGCGTCAGAACGGCGAGCAACGCCCGCGGTCACCCGACGCCGAGCGCTCCAGACGGGCGCGCTTGCGGGTGCGGGGGCCGTCCTCGGTGCAATCGGATTGGGGACCGGCAGCGTCGCGGCGGCACCAGCGGGGAGTCGGCCCGACGATATCATCCATCTCGACTACGACGAGTACGACGACGTCAGCGACCTCTACTGGCTGTCCAACGGCGACGTCGACAACATCAACTTCGTCTCCGATCCGGTCTATTCCGGCGAAAGCGCGATCCAGATAGAGGTCAACGGTGACACCCACTGGGGTGCAAACGCCCACTACGAGTTCGAAGACGGCCTGTTCGAACTCAACACCCGCATGCGATTCGCGCTGAACACGAACTGGTCGATGGAAGGCCGAGATCCGTCGAACTGTCGGCTCTGGAACTGCGCGCTTTCTCTCGGCGAGGCTTCCGCCGGAGGGGAAGTCCCTGACGGGACTAACGGCTGGAGCAACCGCATGTACGTCACCAGCCGAGGAACGGACCCCGACGGCCCGTTTCATCTGCTTTCGGACACCTACCACATCGACGCGGCACAGGATCACAACTACATCATGGACGACGACGAGTACGCCCTCGCCCAGCCGGATATCGTCCCCGGCGTCTGGTACGACTTCGAGAGCTACGTCTGCGTGAACTCGGTCTCCAACGGCGAGGCCAACAGCGACGGTATCGTCCGCTACTGGCTCGACGGTGACCTCATCTTCGAGCGCGAGAACTTCAGCTTCACCTCGGATCTCGGCGACAACATCATCGACACCACCGGCCCCGTCAATCACTACGGCGGCCTCTACGAGGCCCCGAAGGATCTCTTCAGCTACTACGACGATCATTCGATGGCGCTCAACGGCACCTTCGAGTTCGAACCCTGTGGGTCCGGTAACTGCACGACGATCCCTGAGGAGGAGTCGGATCCCGAATCCGACGACGAGTCGTCCTGTGATTCGGGGTCGGACGACGAGACGGATTCGGACACCGCGGGCGACGTGGCCGAAGACGATCTCGAGGAACTCGAGGAAGCGCTCTCAGACGCCGGCGTGGAGCTACCGCAGGGATTCGGTGAGCTGTTTTCGCGGTAGGTGAAGCGCCGAAACCGTAGACTCGAGGCAAACTCGACAGTGAAACCCGTTCGAGGCGGTACCGCGAATGGCCTTCCCCCTCGTGGTCACGACGGCTCGAGACCAGACGACAGATCTGACGGAGACAGAGAGGCGGCTGAGCTGCTCGGAGTTGAGGAGTTATAAAAATTCTGATGGGACCGCCGAGAGTCGAACTCAGGTCCTACGGACCCCATCCGCAGAGGATACCACTACCCCACGGTCCCGCGTATTGACCGATGGGAGTGTAGCGTTTAAGCGTGTCGTTTCACGAAAACCGGCAGGCGGCGACTCCGACGATCACACGAGTACGCGTTCAAGTTCCACGACGGTCCCCGTCTCGCTCGAGGCGTCACCGACCAGCGTTCCGAGACAAACCGCCGATCCGTTCGGCGTGTAACAGGTGACGAGCGAGCCACGGTCCGCGTCCGGGACCTCGAGCACACCGGGGGCGTACACCGGCGCGCCTTCGGCGACCTCTCGAGCTGCACTGTCGGCGATGACGACCGCAGGGATATGCTCGAGGATTCGCTCGCCGGGGCTGACGAGTTCGAAGAGCGGCTCTGGCTCGTCGTCCTCGAGCCAGAAGGCGAGCGCGTCGACGAACTCCTCGGCGGTACAGAGCGTGCCGTCGTCGAACGGTTCCGTGGCCGTTCGACGGAGGTGGCCCATGTGGCCGCCGGTGCCGAGCGCCAGACCGATGTCGTGACAGAGTTTTCTGACGTACGTGCCGCTCTCGCAGCGAATCCGTAACAGAACCTGTCTGTCGGCGGCTTCGAGCACCTCGAGGTCGTACAGCTCGCGAACGCGCAGGCGACGTGAGACGGCGCTCTTCCGAGGGGGTTTCTGGTAGATCGGTCCCTCGAACTCCTCGATGACGGACTCGGCGTCCGATGGGACCGGCGCGTGGGTCTCGAGGACGGTGACGTACTCCTTTTGGCCCTCGAGAAAGGCCTGTGCGAGACGAGTTGCATCCCCGAGCATGACCGGTAGACAGCCGGTAACCTTCGGGTCGAGCGTACCGGCGTGGGCCGCCCGATCGATCGTCGTTCCGGCGTTGGCTCGCTCGAGCGAGTCAGCGACGGCGTCGCGGATCCATCCGCTCACCTGATGGGAGGACGGTCCGGGCGGTTTGTCGA
This sequence comes from Halostagnicola kamekurae, assembly GCF_900116205.1. Classification (NCBI taxonomy): domain Archaea; kingdom Methanobacteriati; phylum Methanobacteriota; class Halobacteria; order Halobacteriales; family Natrialbaceae; genus Halostagnicola; species Halostagnicola kamekurae. The sequence goes on from NZ_FOZS01000001.1 coordinate 913,873, forward strand.
GGTTGACGACGCCGAAGCTGAGCAACTCGGCGGGCGACCGGTCGTCCGGTGGGCCACGGAGAGCCATCAAAACTCGGCGTCCAGTTCGATCGGGGCTTTCCCTTCGTCCCCCTGTCGGTCGTATTCGTCGACCGCGGTGACGAGCATGTCGAGGACGGCGTCGGGCTCCCATCGGGCGGTGTTGACCGAGAGATCGTAGATCGTCAGATCCCGGATATCGATCCCGTAGTACTCCTGATAGCGCTGGGCTTCGCTGGCTTCTCGAGCTTGCGTTTCCTCCGTCGCTCGGTCCGGATCTTTGTCTTCTCGCTCGGCGATCCGTTCGCCACGAACGCTCGCGGGGGCGTCGAGCCAGAACCGGAAGTCAGCGTAGTCACCCGCAAGCCAGCCCGCGAGTCGCGACTCGAGGACGAGGTCGTCTTCCTCGATCGCGATCTCGCGAAGTCGCCGATCGAGATCGCGATCGATGTCGTCGTTTTCCTCGGCGAGTTTGTTGAACTCGAGGGGGGTATAGCCGCGTTCGTCTGCGAGCTCTCGGAAGATATCACCGCCGCTCACGTGCGAGAGACCGAAGGCGTCAGCAAGCAACTCGGCTGTCGTGCTCTTTCCGCTTCCCGGCGGTCCGGAGACGGTGAGTAACATATCTCACCTCCTCGCTACCCGGTAAAATGGGTTTTGAATCGAGCCCAATCGAGCGGGCGGAAAACAGCGAGTGAAATACTCGAGTGAACGGCTGGTCGAAGCCAAGACGGGATACTCGGCGCAAGTCGGACGATCGGCGTAAAACGGACGGCGTCGTTTGTGTTCGTCAGGTACTCGAGGGCGTCATGTCGATGTTGAGCGCTTTCCGTAACAGCTGAGAGAACCCCATCGAACAGAGGAAGTACCAGAGGATCCAGGCCATCATCGGTCCGAGGACACCCTGTTGCCACCGAATCTCACCGACCAGTGGCATGATGACGTACTGCTCGGCCCCCTGGAGCCTCGAGACTTTCCAGTACATCCAGAGGAACAGCGGAATCGTAAAGAGCATGATCCAGACCATCGGGCGGAACTGCTCTTTGAACATGCCCAGATTGTCCGCCATGGCTTCCATCTGCTCTTCGCGAGCCTGTTCCATCTCGTTTTCGAGCGCCTCGAGTTCCGCTTCGCTCGCACCGCGTTCTTCGGCTTCTTTCTTGCGCTCCCGAACGTCCTTCTGTTTCTCCTGTACCGCGTTCAGCCGCTCCTGATACTTGCCGATGCGGTCGGTGTCCATCAGGTTCGCCTGAAGCAGGGTCGAATAGAGACCGGTGAGCATCGCGACGGCGATGATCACGGCGTAGAACGGAAGTGCAGCATCGAGCGGACCGAAGATCATATTGACGGTTTGCCCGACCGCGTCCCCGATCGAGTTGATCCAGTAGCCGAACATCAACAGAAGGGAGGCGACACCGGCGATCTTGTCCCACTGCGACCACTTGGACCCCTCCTCGTCGATATCGACATCCGGCACGTCGATTCCACCGCCGTCGCTATCACCGTCTAACGCCTCGTCGTAGGCGTCCCGATTCGCGATTTCGAATCCCTCGTCGCCATCGACCAGAATGCCCTTCTCGATCAGCCGGCCCCACTGCCCGCTCGAGAGATCGTCGCTGACGTCCGACCACTCGACCTCTCCCCCGTTTCGATCCGCCGTTTCGCGGATCGACTCGAGGGCGTCGGCCATCGAAGCGTCCTCGCGGACGAGAGTGTCGATTTTATCGGCTGTACGAGTCATCTACTCGCCCTTTGGGCGGTCCGATATACAAGTGTTTTTCTTCGAATATCGGCGGGGGTGATCGACAGCGTGTGATACGGTTCAGGAGCCACGAAGATAGATCGACAATCTGTGGCTGACAGCCGGTCAGATCGCTGACTCGATGGTCTCTCTGACGTCGTCCCAGACCTGATCCGGCGCTTTCTCCCCGTCGACGCGCTCGAGCAGGCCTGCCTCTTCGTAGTGTTCGATAACCGGTTCGGTATTCTCGCGATACACCCGAAGCCGTTCTTTGACGGTCTCTTCGGTGTCGTCGTCCCGTTGGACGAGCCGTGCTTCGACGTCGTCGTCTTCCGGCGGGTTGTACTCGACGTGATAGATGTCGCCGGTTTCCGGGTCCAGGCGTCGGCCGGTGAGGCGGTGGACGAGTTCGTCTTCGCTCACGTCGAGCATGAGCGCGAGGTCGAGTTCTGTCATCGACTCGAGTTCCGACGCCTGCTCGAGGTTTCGCGGATAGCCGTCGAGAACGAACCCGTCGGCCTGGGACAGCGCCTCGTCGACGATCTCGTTGACGACCTCGTCGGGGACGAGCTCGCCGGCGTCCATGTACTCGCCCGGCGTGTCGTACTCGAGGTCGAGGTGAGAGATGTCCATCTCTTTGTTCGCCCGCAGCGCGTCTCCCGTCGTGATGTGCTCGATGTCGAAGTGATCGGTGATGTTCGCACTCTGCGTGCCTTTCCCTGCCCCGGGAGCACCCAGGATCAAAATTCGTGGCGATGCCATACCGAGCAGTACCACACCGTCGCATAAAGGCTTAAAGAAACGAGCACGTGAGACGGGTATGACCAGATTCGACGCGTCTGACCCCCAATCTCGGCGCTCGCTGTACGTCGATGCGATCGCCGCCCATCGGGACCGAGGGAGTCAGTTCGTCACGATCGAAGTCGACGAGAACGCGACCGCTGAAAACCCGGAAGCTGCCGATCTCGGCGTCCCGTGGCTCCAGTTTGCAGAGGGCATCGTAAACCTCGATTGCACGGGCGACGAACTCGAGCGGCTGAAATCGCTCCTCTCTGAGTTTCCCGCGTTCAGCATCGACGAGCTAACCCGGCCGGAAGACGCCGAGGGTGTCAACGTCCGCGTGAGTGCGACCGCCGATTCGGATCGAATCGCGCAGTTTCTCGATAGGGTAATTCGAATCGTCTACGCGTTTCCCGAAACGACGAGAGTCTGGGTCGTCGAATTGTAGAAACAGTGATACGACGGGCCGTGCGTGCACTAGCACGCAGTTGAACGAGGTTCGACCGCTCGCGCGCTGGACATTGAGATCATCGAGAGAGGTTGCTCGAGCGTGCTAGAACAGATGCGACATTCACGGCCCGAACATCTTCGCCTCAATGGCCGGCTCGAGCGGTAATACGTAGTTTCTCTCCGAAATGAGCGGTTCAAGAGCGACAGAAAAAAGACCCGTGGGTCGAAGAAGGACTCACGGACACTGTGGAGCACGCTCTCGCCGACGCGACACGGAGGGCCGCCTCGGCGTGCGTAGGGCTCGGGAAGCGTTTCCAAATAGATAAGTGCTCCCAGCGTGCATCGTCCGACATATACTCGGTATACAACAGAGGTGAATACAATCTACAGCGCACTTCCAACTCCGACTCCACTGCAGATGGGTTCCGGTGCTGGAGAGATGACACGTGTGGACGTGTTCGAGGAAATCTTCCTCGTCTTTCTTGCACTCGGTACACTCGTCGGTGTTCTCGTCGTCGCGTATACACTGTACAACGCGTACAAGTATCGTGACACGGGAGATCGAACCGACGACGAAAATCTGCCGGCACTCGGAGAACTTCCGACGGGCGGCGGCAGCGGCAAAAAACTATTCGTCTCGTTCGCGCTGAGTGCAGCGGTCGTCATTGCACTCATCGCATGGACGTACGGGATGCTTCTCTACGTCGAGGACGGACCCGACGAACTCGACGAAGATTCGGTTCAGGTCGACGTTCAGGGCCAGACCTTTAGCTGGACCTACCAGTACGAAAACGGCCTTGAACCCGGTCAACTGGTCGTACCGGCCGGTGAACCAGTCTCGTTAAACGTGACGTCGATAGACGTCTGGCACACCTTTGGGATAAGTCAAGAGCGGGTAAAAGCCGACGCAATCCCCGGTGAACACGATGAAACATGGTTCACCGCAGACGAAGCGGGAACGTACGAAGGTGCGATCGAATGCTTCGAACTGTGCGGTCCGGGCCACTCCAATATGAAAAGTGATCTGGTCGTCTACGAGCAGGACCGGTACGAGGAGTGGGTCGACGAGCAGTTCACGCTCAACATCACGCTTCAGGACGGAAACGAAGAGCGAGTGACCAGCGGTGTCGATGAGCTCACGCTCGAGCACACCGAAGAAGACGGCCACGATTACTCCTACGACGGCTCCGAGTTCGAAAACGGCTCGATCACGATTAACGAGATTGATCAGGGCGGTACCTACAACCTCACGATCACGCCGGAGGACGACTCCGAGTTCGAGCCGATCGAGGAGGAACTCGACTTCACCGGACCGGCCGAGGAGACGTACACGCTCGAGTCGCCGAACGCCTCGAGCGAGGAATCAGGAGGTAACAATGGAGGAGACGACACCGGAAGTGACCAACAGGGAGGTGAGAACTGATGAGTGATCTGCCGCCGAAAACGTCCATCAAACGCTGGCTCGTTACGACGAACCACAAGGACGTCGGCGTACTGTATCTCGTAACGGCGCTGTTCTTCTTCGTCCTCGGAGGACTACTCGCGCTGGTGTTCCGGGTCCATCTCTGGGAGTCCGGCGGAACCGGCCTCCTCTCGAGCAGCGGCTACAATCAGGCAGTGTCGGCACACGGGCTGTTGATGGTGTTCTGGTTCCTCTCGCCGATCGCGAGCGGACTCGCGAACTATTTCGTCCCGCTACAGATCGGAGCCAAAGATCTCGCGTTCCCTCGACTGAACGCGTTGAGCTACTGGTTCTACCTGTTCTCGGGGCTACTCTTTGCCATCTCGTTCTTCCAGGGCGGAACGTACTCAGGCGGGTGGACGATGTACGCCCCCCTGAACGTCCCGACGTATACGCCAGCAGTCCAGGCGACGACTGGTGGGACGGCGACCATCTTCGCGTTGATTCTGTTCGTCTTCTCGATCACGATCGGGACGGTGAACTTCCTCGTCACGATCCACCGGTCGCGTGCTGAAGGCCTCGGTCTCTGGAATATTCCACTGTTCAGTTGGTCGTGGCTTCTGACGGTCTGGATGATGTTGTTCGCGTTCGCGGCCTTGCTCGCTGCACTCATGTTACTGGGAATCGACCGCGTGTTAATGACCCAGTACTTCGCAACGAGTCAAGGCTCTGCACTCCTCTGGGGGCACCTGTTTTGGTTCTTCGGCCATCCAGAGGTGTATATCGTCTTCTTCCCCGCATTGGGGGTCATGTTCGAGACGTTCCAGACCTTCTGTGGTCGGCGTCTCGTCGGCCGAAAATGGGTTATTATCGCGATGGTCCTCGTGGCAGTCCAGTCGTTCCTCGTCTGGATGCACCACATGTTCCTGACGACGATTAACCTCGAAATCAAGACGCTAATCATGGCGACGACCATCGGGATTTCGTTACCATTCGACCTGATGGTGTTCTCGCTGATCTACACCATGGTCAAGGGACGGGTTCGGTTTACCACGCCGTTCCTGTTCAGTCTCGGTGCGCTCGTCCTGTTCATCCTCGGTGGCATCACCGGGGTCTTCCTCGGGGCCGTCGTGCTCGACTACGAGTTCCGTGGCACCTACTGGGTCGTCGCACACTTCCACTACGTGATGGTCTCGGGAGTCACCGCACTGATCGCGGGACTGTACTACTGGTGGCCGAAGATAACCGGGAAGATGTACTCCGAACGGCTCGGCAAACTCAACTTTGCCGTCTACTTCTTCGGATTCAACCTGCTTTACTTCCCGATGTTCCTCGCCTGGGAAACCCCGCGACGGGTCTTCAACTACGGTGAAGGAATGCAAGTATACCACCAGATGGCGACCGTCGGCGCGTTCATCCTCGCGCTGTCGATCGCGATCATGTTCATCACGTTCGCCCACAGCTACGTGTTCGGGCCGAAAGCACCCAACAATCCGTGGAAGTTCTCTCGAACGGCCGAGTGGGCGATTCCGTCACCGCCACCGCTCGACAACTGGAGTGGACGCCCCTCGTACGCGAGCGGAAAACTCGAGTTCGTCGACGACTCGGCGAAGGCAACCGACGGTGGCGTTACGGCGGAAACCGCCGTCGCCCAGCAGGAAGAAGAACACGCCGATCACGCGAGCATCTGGCCGTTCGGTATCGGTCTCGGTCTGTTCGTTTCGTTCCTCGGCGTTAGCGGTCTGACGCCGTTCGTGTTCAACTTCATGGAGACGGCGGTCAACTCCGGCAATGCCCACATCTCTGGTGGATTACCGTCCGGACCTGCCGCCGAGCCGAATATGCTATTCCCGGCGTTGACCGTCATCGGCGTCCTGATTCTCGGGGTCTCGCTGTTCAAGTTTGGTCTCGAGAACTTCAACGCGCCCGAAATGGCCATCGCCGAACGCTGGCCGTTCGGCGGCGTCAACAACACCAAGATGGGGGTCTGGGTGTTCCTCGCATCCGACGTCGTCGTCTTCGGTGCTATCATCGGTGCGTACGTGTTCATGCGGATCCACATGGGCTGGACGAACTGGGAGACGATTCCGTTCGCCACCTGGCCGGGACTGCTGAACACCTACGTGTTGATCACCTCGAGTTTCACCGTGATTCTCGCGCTCGTGATGGCCGAACGCCAGAACAAGAAGGGGCTTCTCGCGACCCTCGGTGCGACGATACTGCTCGGATTCGTGTTCATGGGCGTGAAAGGCTACGAGTACAGCGTGAAATTCGGCAATGGAGACTACTGGTTCTCCGGGCTCGAGTACTCGCTGTACTACGTGACGACGGGTATGCACGCACTTCACGTGATCCTCGGCCTACTCGTCGCAGGCTTCATGTTCTACCGTGTGCTCTCCGTCGACGCCTATCTCGAGGACTCTAGGCCGGTGGAGTACTTCGGTCTCTACTGGCACTTCGTCGATATCGTGTGGGTCCTCCTGTTCCCACTGTTCTACCTGCTGTAGGCGGTATCGGTTCCTGTTTTGCGGTTTCTTTTCGAATTCAAGTTCTTTGGAGTGTCCCGTGGGACGGTCGTCTCTCGAGGCACGTCTCGGCCGCGAAAACGATATGAGGAAGGTATAAGTGCCTCTCTCCCCCACTCATCTATCAATGGCGTCTATACGGACCTACTCGATCATTTACGTCGCACTGCTCCTCCTAGGCACTGCGCAGTTCGCGCTGTTCGAGATCGACCTGATCGAATTCGGCTACTGGACGGCGCTGACCGGCGTGTTGCTGTTCTCGGTCGCCAAAATACTCCTCGTCGCTGGATACTTCCAGCACCTCATCGAAGAGCCACGGTCGATCACGTACATGATGGTGTCCGCACTGTTCATGGTGCTTTTGCTCACCATCGCTGCGGGATTCTCGATCCAGTAATTCGATCGACCGGTTCGTCGTTTCGTCCGATGCGTCCGAGGCGTTTCTCGATGCTCGGTTCGTAGCTCTTCTCTCGTCCGTTCCGTGAGCCAATAGGGGTTTCTCTCATTTCGCACGGCTCTGTGGCTCGTTACCGCGAATATCTCGTGCTAGCCCAGCGATGGCATCTCACATACGCCACCGCTCGCGAATTAGCTCGCGACAGAAAGTATGAGTTGGGGCAAATTTGAACAACGTCAAGACGGTCCGGGTCGCTCACTTCGTTCACTTCCCGGCTGCGACTTGCCTCATTCAACCTATCCAACAAAGAATATACCTCTCACGAGTTTGTTCGGCGTGAAATTTGTGGGTTGGGGCAGATATGAACCACGGTCGTTTCGCTTCGCTTCACTCCCTGATTCAAATCTACCCAACATAACGATCCTGTCGCTCGCGAATTTGCTCGCGACAGAAGTAGTGGGTTGGGGCAGATTTGAACTGCCGGCCTCCTCCATGTCAAGGAGGTGTCATAACCAGACTAGACCACCAACCCGTCCGGTTCTCTCGGCGTCCGTCACGCCTCGTGCAACTAATCGTTGCCCACCACCGTAATTGAAGGTTTCGAATCGGTCGGCGTACGCGAGCCATCACCACGGATCGTCCGATACGCTTAAGACGATGTACTCATTTGGACATTGTAAGACAACTACGTACATTGGTGTTTACTATGCAGGAGTACGTCGAACGGGTGACTGACGGGGACGATCTCACACAGAAAGAGGCTCGAGCGGCCTCGAGCGCCGTGTTCGAGGACGCGACTGAGGCACAGATCGGCGCGCTGTTAGCGGCGTTGCGCGCGAAAGGTGAGACCGAAGCGGAGATCGCGGGCTTTGCTGAGGGGATGCGCGACGCCGCGCGCACGATCGAACCCGACCGCGAGCCGCTGGTCGACACCTGCGGCACGGGCGGGGACGACTACAACACGATCAACGTCTCGACGACGAGCGCTGTCGTCGCCGCGGGCGCGGGCGTCCCGGTCGCCAAACACGGGAACTACTCGGTGTCTTCCTCCTCGGGCAGCGCGGACGTCTTAGAGGAGGTCGGCGTCGACGTGGAAGCCGAACCGCCGGCCGTCGAGGAGGCCATCGAGACCGACGGCATCGGGTTCATGCTCGCGCCGGTGTTCCACCCCGCGATGAAGGCGGTCATCGGGCCGCGAAAGGAACTGGGCATGCGGACGATCTTCAACGTCCTCGGGCCGCTGACCAACCCCGCCGGCGCGGACGCACAGGTCGTCGGCGTCTACGATCCGGACCTCGTCCCCGTCCTCGCGAACGCGCTCGCGCGGATGGACATCGACCGGGCGCTGGTCGTCCACGGTGCCGGCACCGACGAGATCGCGATCCACGGCGAAACGGTCGCCGCGATGGTCGACGGTTCGAGCGTCGAAACGAGGACCTTCGATCCCGTGGATATCGGCCTCGAGACACACGACATCGGCGACATCGCGGGCGGGACGCCCGAAGCCAACGCGGCGGACCTCCGCGGTATCGTCGACGGGTCGGTTACGGGCGCGAAGCGAGACGTGATCCTCGCGAACGCGGGCGCGGCGATATACGCCGCCGGCGAAGCCGACTCGCTCGAGGAGGGCGCGGCTATCGCGGGAGACGCAATTGACAGCGGCGACGCGGCGGCGAAACTCGATCTGCTCCGCTCGGTCTCGCCGGAGGCACGATGACGCGCGTCAAAGTCTGTGGCATCACGCGCTCTGCGGACTTGCAGACGGCGGTCGACGCGGGCGCGGACGCGATCGGTATCATTACCGACGTGCCGGTCGACACCCCTCGAGACGTCTCCCCCGAGCGCGCCGCGGATCTCGTCGCCGAGACGCCGCCGTTCGTCACGTCGGTGCTCGTGACGATGCCGTCGGACTACGCGCGGGCGATCGAACTGGCGACGGAGATCGAACCGGACGCGATACAGCTCCACGGCGAGATCCGCCCCGGCGATCTCGCGTATCTGCGCGCGAAACTCGAGAGCCGAATTCTGCTGGCGGTCGACGCCGAAGACGTCTCGGTTGCCAAACAGTACGACGACATGGTCGACGGCTTCGTCGTCGACTCCATCGGCGACGACGGCGCCGGCGGCACCGGTCGAACCCACGACTGGGAGCGCACGCGAGCCGAGACGGCCGACCTCGAGTCGGCCGTGATCCTCGCCGGCGGACTGACCCCCGACAACGTCGTTGAGGCGATTCAGACGGCCGAGCCGTTCGCCGTCGACGTCGCCAGCGGCGTCGAGGAACGCGGCGGGATCAAAGATCCGGCGGCGGTCGAGTCGTTCGTCTCGCGCGCGACCGGAAACGCACAGGCCGTCGAGCCGGGGCCCTGAGAGCCACCGACCATCGAACTTCGATCCATGACCGACCATTCCACAGCAGCCGACCCCGCAGATCACACCGCCGAGACGCCGACGTTCGACCTCGATCGGTCGGCGTTTTGCGAACACGCCGGCTCGAGCGATGACCGACCCGCCGTCGTCCGAGTCGTCGCGACGTACGACCTCGAGACGACGCCGCTTGCCGCCTACGCGACGCTCACCGGGCGATCGGCGCACAGTCGAGATCGGGCCAGTGACGAAACCCCCTACGCGTTTTTGCTCGAGAGCGCGCAGAAAACGCCATCGAGCGATCCGGACGGTGCCTTTCAGCCGAGTTCCGCGGACGCCGAGCGCCACGCCCGCTTTTCGTACGTCGGTTACGACCCCGAGGCCGTCGTAACGGTCGGCCCCGAGGGAACGTCGGTCGAGGCGCTCTCGGCGGACGTGCCGCTCGATTCGATGGATACCGACGGGGCCGACGACACCGTGGACGCGCTTCGCGGCGCGCTGCCGGACGTCCGGCTGGCGAACATGCCGGATCACGACCGTCAGCACTTAGAGGGCGGGCTCGTCGGCTTTCTCTCCTACGACGCCGTCTACGACCTCTGGCTCGAGGAGGTCGGACTCGAACGTCCGGAGTCGCGGTTCCCGGACGCCCAGTTCGTCCTCACGACGAAGACACTCACGTTCGACGAGCGCGACGGAACGGTCTCGCTCGTATTCACCCCGGTATTAGAGCCCGACGACGATCCGACCGCCGCGTACGAGGAGATTCGCGAGGAGGCCCGGCGCGTGGGCGAGCTCCTCGCGGGAGCCGAAGAACCCGAAACCGGTGGATTCGTCCGCGAAGACGAGGTCGCCGGCTCGAGAGGGGACTACGAGGAGAGCGTCCGGCGCGCGAAAGAACACGTCCTCGACGGCGACATCTACCAGGGCGTCATTTCGCGAACGCGCGAGTTGTACGGGGAGGTCGATCCGCTCGGGTTCTACGAGGCGATGCGGGACGTGAACCCCTCGCCGTACATGTACCTCCTCGATCACGGCGATCTCACGGTGGTCGGCGCCAGCCCCGAGACGCTGCTGTCGGTTCGCGGGACCGAAGTCATGTCGAACCCGATCGCCGGGACCTGCGACCGGGGCTCGAGTCCCGTCGAAGACCGGCGGCTGGCGGGAGAGATGCTCGCCGACGACAAGGAACGGGCCGAGCACACGATGCTGGTCGACCTCGCTCGCAACGACGTGCGCCGCGTCGGCGAACCGGGATCGGTCCGCGTCGAGGAGTTCATGAACGTCCTCAAGTACAGCCACGTCCAGCACATCGAGTCGACTGTGACCGGCCAGTTGCGCGCGGATTCCGACGCGTTCGACGCCACGCGGGCCTCGTTTCCCGCGGGCACTCTTTCGGGCGCGCCGAAGGTGCGGGCAATGGAGATCATCGACGAACTGGAAACCGAGCCCCGAGGACTCTACGGCGGCGGCGTCGGCTACTACTCCTGGACTGGCGACGCGGACTTTGCGATCGTGATTCGAACCGCGACCGTCGAGAACGACACGCCGGCGACCGCGCCGGGCTCCCAGCGGATCACCGTCCGAGCGGGTGCGGGCCTGGTCGCGGACAGCGACCCGACCGCCGAGTACGAAGAAACTGAAAAGAAGATGGGCGGCGTCCTCGCGGCGCTCGAGCGGATCGAAGAAGAGCCACCGATCACGACGCCGCCCACGGAGGTTTCGCGATGAGCGCCGCTCCCTCGGCGACCGAAACCGGCCGCCCGACGGTACTGTTTATTGATAACTTCGATTCGTTCACGTACAACCTCGTCGAGTACGTGAGCCAGCACGCAGAGACGGCGATTCTGAAGAACACCGCCTCGCTCGAGGAGGTGCGGGCCGTCGATCCGGACGCGGTCATCATCAGTCCCGGCCCCGGCCACCCGAAACACGACCGCGACGTCGGCGTCACGAGAGAGGTGCTCCGCGAGATCAGCCCCACCGTGGCGACGCTGGGGATCTGTCTGGGTCTCGAGGCCGCGGTCTACGAGTACGGCGGCTCGGTCGGTCGAGCGCCAGATCCGGTCCACGGGAAGGCGTCCCCGATCGATCACGACGGAGAGCGCGTCTTCGACGGACTCGCGGACGGCTTTCGCGCGGGGCGATACCACTCGCTCGTCGCGACGGAGGTCCCCGACTGTTTCGACGTTACGGCGACGGCCGATCACGACGGCGAGACGCTCGTGATGGGCGTTCGCCACCGCGAGCACCCGATCGAGTGCGTGCAGTTTCACCCAGAGAGCGTCCTGACGGCGGTCGGACACGACCTGATCGAGAATTTCCTCGAGAATATCTAAGGAATTCGAAAACGGAAGACAGCTAATTCGTCAAGCGCGGTGTGACTCTGGTCGGGTTCAGACGACGCCCAGATGACCGGCGGTGTAGTAAGCGGCGAGAATAATCGCGGCCACGATGCCGACGCGGACGGCGAGTTTGATCGCGATTTTGACCGCGACGATAACGACCATGAGGCCAGCCAGCAACGTGAGCCCGAGCAACACCGGGGAGCCTGTGAGTGACTCGATCATAGTCGATATCGTGAACGCAAGGACGTAACCTTTCTGGTGACGTGACAAACGGAGTTCGATGAACGACAGCGCCCAGAGACCGTTCGGATACGGCCTCGTTCGTGTGCTCGAGACGGATAAAGAGATCGAATATTCCACTTTCAGTTTGGTCTGAAAATCATTAAGGCCGTCCGCTGCGTAGAGTCTAATACCCTCGCAGGCGCCCGTCTGGGCTGTTCTGCGATCGACCATCGCACAAGATCACACAGTGGCTTCTGTACAAGTGAGATTGTGCTAATACAAGAAAAATAGGACCACATCACCATACTTTATGAGGAATGCATGAATACCGAACTTTCGTCACGAATGATTCGACCGAGGACTACCTACCGTACGGAAATGAGAGACGGCGGCGCGTTCACCTCGAGGTGTCTCGCGCATGAGTAAGTCTGACCTCTCTGCGGACGATTTGACACTGCCGATCAAGCGCACCGACGGGGACACGCTCGAGGAGCGCCTGACCGAAAACGCCTACCAGAATATTCTGCCGGCTCGCTATCTTCGGAAAAACGCGGACGGCGACCTGATCGAGACCCAGGAAGAGCTCTTCGAACGCGTCGGACGCAACATCGCGCTCGCGGAAGCGCCGTACGAGGCCGAAAAACGCGATCTCGAGATCACCGTCACGCCCGACCAGCTAAAGCCCGACCACCCGCGTCGGGACGAACTCGCCGCGGAGGTCTTCGGCGACGGTACCACTGCAACCGACGACGTCGAAACGACGCTGACGGAAGCCAACGTCAACAAGTTTGCCTACGACACCGTCGTTCCGGAACTACCCGCGGAAATCCGCGATCACGTCGAAGACGTCGCCGAGACGTTCACCGAGGGGATGGAATCGCTCTCTTTTATGCCGAACTCCCCGACACTGATGAACGCCGGCGACGAACTCCAGCAGCTCTCGGCCTGTTTCGTCATGAGCCCCGACGACGACCTCTCGGATATTCACGAGACGGCCAAGAAGGCCGCGGAGGTCTTCCAGTCCGGCGGCGGCGTCGGCTACGGCTTCTGGAAGCTCCGCCCCTTCGGCGACGCCGTCGGATCGACCGGCGGCATCGCGTCGGGCCCGATCACCTTCATGCGGACCTACGACCAGCTCTGTGAGACGATTGCACAGGGCGGGACCCGCCGCGGCGCACAGATGGGGATCATGCGCGTCTCCCACCCCGACGTCATCGAGTTCATCCACGCGAAGAACAAGGACGTCTCGCTGGCCCACACGCTGCGGCTCAACGACCCCGACGACTACACTTACACTTCCTTCAGCGAAGCGCTCGAGGAAGCTCGAGACCTCATCGACGAGGACGGCCGGGTGCCCAAACACCTGCGAAACGCCGTCGAAGGCCACCTGTCGAACTTCAACATCTCCGTCGGCGTCACCGACGACTTCATGGAAGCCGTCCAGAACGACGAAGAGTATACGTTCACCAACCCGCGCACGGAAGAGCCCCACATCGCCACCGAGGAGACCAAGGAGATGTACAGCCGGTACGACCTCGGCGAGCACGTCGAGGTCGGCGAACCGCTCTCGATCCCCGCCGAACTCATCTTCGAGCGCATCGTCGAGGGCGCTCACGAGAACGGCGAACCCGGCGTGATCTACCTCGAGCGAGTGAACAAGGAACACTCCTTCGACGTCGAGGCCGAGCCGGACCACCGCATCCTCGCGACGAACCCGTGTGGCGAACAGCCCCTCGAGGAAAACGAGGCCTGCAACCTCGGCCACATCAATCTCTCGACGCTCGCCGCCCTCGACGCGCCCGACTGGCGGGTCTGGTCCGAAGAACACGCTGAGGAGTACGACTCCCACGAGGCCGCGATCGAGGCCTTCCTCGAGGAGGCCATCGACTTCGAGGAGTTCGACGAGCGCATCGAGTACGGCACGCGATTCCTCGAGAACGTCGTCACGATGTCGGACTTCCCCGTCGAGGACATCGAGCGGACCGTCCGCGACATGCGCAAGATCGGTCTGGGCGTCATGGGCCTCGCGCAGTTGTACGTCCAACTCGGCGTGAAGTACGGCAGCGAGGAAGGAAACGAGATCGCGAGCCAGCTGTTGACCCACATCAACCACGGCGCGAAGGCGAAGAGCCACGAACTCGCGACCGAGCGCGGTTCGTTCAACGACTGGGACGAGTCCAAGTACGCGAACCCGACCGAGTACCGCGAGTGGTTCGAGAAACAGACCGGCGAAGACGCCGAGGACTGGGCCGACGGCTTCCCGATCCGAAACCACAACGTCACCACCATCGCCCCGACCGGAACCACCTCGATGGTCGGTAACACGACCGGCGGTTGCGAGCCAATCTACAACGTCGCCTACTACAAGAACGTCACCGACGACGTGCAGGGCGACGAGATGCTGGTCGAGTTCGACGACTACTTCCTGCGCACCTTAGAGGACAACGACATCGACGTCGACGCCGTCAAGGAAGAAGCACAGGAGCAGATGGCGACCAACCAGTTCGACGGCGTCGAGGGTCTCGAGACGGTCCCGGACGCCATCGGCGAACTGTTCGTCATCACCAGCGACCTCTCGGCGAAACAACACGCCGCGGTCCAGTGTGCCTGCCAGAACGGCGTCGACTCGGCAATCTCGAAGACGGTCAACGCGCCGAACGACTCCACGCTCGAGGACGCCAAAGAGGTCTTCGAGTGGGTCTACGACAACGGCGGCAAGGGCGTCACCTACTACCGTGACGGCACCCGCTCGAAGCAGGTGCTGACGACCCGCGCGGACAACGCAGACTTCGCCGATGAAACCGAAGCCGCCGAGACCTTAGTCGAGCAGATCGACGACATCTTTGGCGGACTCGAGGCCTTCCTCGAGAGCGAGGACGTACAGGATATCCTCGAGGAAGACGTCGACTCGCTGCTCGAAGACGCCGAGAGCGAGGCGGTTCACGTCGACTTCACCGAGAAACGCGAGCGACCCGACGCCCTGAAGGGCGTCAGCCAACGGATCGACACTGGCTACGGGAAGGTCTACGTGACGATCAACGAGGACCCCGAGACCGGCCAGCCGTTCGAACTGTTCGCGAACATCGGCCACTCGGGCGGCTTCACGAACTCCTTTACCGAAGCGCTGGCGAAGGTCATCTCGACCTCGCTGCGCTCGGGCGTCGATCCCGAAGAGATCGTCGACGAACTCTGTGGCACCCGCAGTCCGAAAGTCGCCTGGGACAAAGGCGAGCAGATCCAGTCGATTCCGGACGCTATCGGCACCGCGATGCGTCGGTACCTCGCCGACGAGATCGACAAACCGTACCCGAAACAGGCGACCCTCGAGGAGTCGGCCGACGCCGAGTTGGACATCGAACCGGCCGGCGCACACGAGACCGACGGCGGGGCTGCGGCCCAGCAGCCCGTCGACGACACCGACGCAACCCAGGACTTAATCGATGCCGGCGAATCGCCGGAGTGTCCGTCCTGTGGCTCCCTCTCGCTTTACTTCTCCGAAGGCTGCAAGACCTGCGAGTCCTGTGGCTGGAGCGAGTGCTGACGCCGGGAGACCGTTCGTTTTCGGCTCTGAGAATCTGTTTTCGCGGTTTTGGTCGTTCGGGCAGTCATCGACGCGAGCAGTCGCCACGTTGATAGCGACGCCTGTCGTTGGATCGGTTACGAACCGTTACAGCGAGGATACTCGATGAACAATAGCGAAACAGCGTCCGGAGAGGGCTCCGATTCCGAAACTGAACGCGACCTCGAGCACGGAACCGGACCGCCGTGTCCGTTCTGCGAGACGGCGATGTACAAGCGCCACTGCAAGTACGTCTGCCCGCAACACGGGGTCGTCATCGACTGTAGCGATCCGTTTCTATAACAGTAGATAGGAGCTCGATTTCTTCACTCAGAATTGAACTGAAACTGAATCGGCCAACTCGGTAACTCCACACGCGTAGTTAGCAAGTCCGCTCACGCATAGCATTCACACAGAAACTTTCAAATTTATGTGAGATACAGACTATCGCTCTTTCATGGAGCGATTCTACATCTTTCACATATGTATGGCAGCCTATGGGGCGACCTTCGCGATCAGGTCGGTTTCAGCTATTATTGAAGGGAGTACAAGCCTACCAATTACCGTGGCTGGTATCGCCGGAGTTGGAATGATAATCGCGTCAGTACACGAGGTACTCACCCGCTCCCCTTCCGACTTCGAAATCGGAAATCTAGCGTTCTGGGCCGTCGTTTTGGGTGTTGTTGGATTCCTCTTATTCCAAATACCTGAGTTGTTCTGAGCGGTCAATCCCTGAGAGGTGATTGCAAAGTAGAGCGTGCATGCAGAGCAAACCACCATTCTTCGTTGTAGCAGATTTAGGCTTGAATGACATAGTTAGTATGATTTCATAAATATATAACAAGAAGGTATGCTATAACTCAATTGAACAGTACTTTACCATGATGCTTGAAAGAAGGGATTTACTGACGTTTGCTGGCGGTGCAGTAATAGGGGGTGTTACAGTTTCATTTTTAGACAAGGGGTCTGGCTCTATTAGATGGTACAATGGAACTGATGAAACTCTCTGGACAGAAATCGAAATTCAGTCAAAAGGAGGTGTACTATTTTCTCCAGAGACCATTTATGAGGATAGTTCTGAATTGCCTCAGACCCCCGAATATATGTTTTCAGTACCAAACATAGTGCCAGCAGGTGATTATATTGTGAAGATAGAAGTTAGACGAAATTGGAATGAGAGTATTGCTGCCTCGGAGACAATTACGTGGAACGGGTCTGGACAGGAACATGCTCTTTTGACTATTGAAATTGATAGCGATTTGAATATCGAGACTATACAATAGTTGTTGGTAGCGTGAGTGGCACAGTTTCTTTATCAGATTTGCCTGTGAAACTCACGACCCGTATACGCACTGTACTGAACACCAGTTTCGCAGGTCACTCTGGATAAAGAAACCGTATTACCAACGATTGGTAACTAGATCGAGACGGTTTCGAGAGCGATGCGTCGCGGTTCGGGCGTCGATTCGCGGTTCTCAGATGAGATGGCGTAGACCCCCCGCTCACCTGTCAAGCCATCCGCATCGGTCTCGTCGGAACTACTCGACAGGACACAGACGCCGTCGGCGAGCAGCGGCGCGATCACGCCGGCTGCAACCGTCCGCGGATCCGAAAGCGGTGCTCGGACGACGACTCGATCCCCGGTTTCGAGCGCGTTCGCCTCGACGACGTCCCGCGCGCTCTCGAGGAGGTCACCGTGCGTGATCGTCCGGTTCCCGTCGGTCAGCACTGCCGTGTCGGGGTCGGTGTCGATCGGCGGGAACGAGGGGTTCTCGCTCCAGAGACCGGTATCGAGGTGGTGAACGGCGGGATCGTCCGGTTTCTCGCCGTAGCCGATTCGCTGGCCGCCCGTCGGCAGTCGGTAGTCGCCGACGGAGGCGGTCGGAGCGACGACCGTCCGATAGGCGGTTCCGTCGGGAGCCACCGCCGAATCACCGTCGTCGACGAGGTTTCTCGGCGGATCGAACCTGGTCGTCCCCTCGAGCAACGCGGTTCCGAAAAACGAGAGCAGCGCCATCGGTCCCGAGCCGACGACGCCGACGGCCACGCCCTCGCGGACGCCGCTGTGTCGGAGGAAGTTCCCCGCCTTCCACGTGCTCGTACAGAGCCAGTGGGCATCGTAGGTCCGGCCGGCGGCGTCCTCGAGTGCGGGTCGGTCCGTTCGCCGCTCTCGAGCGAACAGGTCGCCGACCGTTGTCGCGGTCATACCTGCCAATTCGTTCGGAGCCGAAAAAGGACGCCGACTCGCGGCGCTCGTCGTCGTTCGAAATCAGAACCCATCGCCGCTGAAACCGACACCGTTCGCTCGCGCCGATCAGAACGCCCGCTTGATCTTCTCGAAGAAGCCCTCGTTGACCTCGATTTCGTCGCCGCCGGCCTCCGCGAACTCCTCGAGTGCCTCGCGCTGTTCGGCGTTCAAGCTGTCGGGCGTGACGATCTGGACTTGCACGAAGAGGTCACCGCTTCCGCGGCGCTGGAGGCGGGGCATTCCTTTGCCCTCGAGGCGGAAGGTTTCGCCGCTCTGGGTGCCGTCCGGAACGTCGAACTCGACCGCACCGTCGAGCGTCGGCACCTCGACCGTGTCGCCGAAGGTCGCCTGCGGGAACGAGATCGGGAGGCGGTATCGGAGGTCGTTGCCGTCGCGTTCGAACTCGTCGTGCTCGCGGATCGAGACGTCGATCAGCAGGTCGCCGCTCGGACCGCCGTCGGGACTCGGACTCCCCTCGCCTTCCATTCTGAGGGTCTGGCCGTCCTGAATGCCCGCCGGGACGTCGACCGTGAGCGTGACCTCCTCGCGGACGTATCCCTCGCCGCGACAGTCGCTACAGGTTTCGGAGTAAAGCGTTCCCTCGCCCTCACAGCGCGGACAGGACGTCGTCTGCTGGACTCGGCCGAGCGGCGTCTGCTGGACCTGCGTCACCTGTCCGCGGCCCTGACACTCCGGACAGGTCTCCGCGTCGGCGCTCGGCGGGTGTCCCTCGCCGTCGCAGGTGTCACACGCCTCGGGACGGGCGATCGTGAACTGCTTTTGGGCCCCGTCATAGGCCTCCTCGAGATCGATCTCGAGGTCGGTTCGCATGTTCCGTCCCTTCTGCGGGCCGCGTCTCCCGCGGCCGCCACCGCCGCCGAAGACCTGCTCGAAGATGTCGCCGAGGCCGCCACCGCCGCCCATGCCGCCACCGCCCATACCGCCACCCATGCCGCCGAAGGGGCCACCGCCCATGCCGCCGGCGCCGCCCTCGCTCGCGTCGTACCCGTGTTTTTCGGCCTGCTCGTACTGCTCGTGGCCCATCCGGTCGTAGGCGCTTCGCTTTTCCTCGTCGGTCAGGACCTGCTTTGCCTTCTGTATCTTCTTGAACTTCTCTTCGGCGTTCGGATCGTCGCTGACGTCCGGATGGTACTCCGTCGCCTTCGATCGGTACGCCTGCTTGATCTCCTCGGGAGAGGCGTCCGGACTCACGCCGAGAACATCGTAGAAATCCTCGCTCATTCGTTACCCCACCGTAATCGATTGAGCCACTTGAAATGACCGTTTGTGCGCCCTCGAGAACGAACTGCGAGATCGGGTGCTCGGGGTCGTCAGGTGCGTTCGGAGTCGTTAGGAGTCGTCGCCGTCGTCGTCGCTCTCGTCTTCGACGTCCTCGAAGTCGGCGTCGACGTACTCGTCGTCACCCGCGTCCGGGCCGCCAGCGCCGGGGTTCGGACCGCCGCCCATGCCGCCTCCCATTCCAGCACCGCCCGCGGCTCCCGGGCCGCCGGCAGCGCCCGCGCCGGCGGCTCCAGCGCCGGCTGCTCCGCCGGCTGCACCCGCGCCAGCGTCCTGGTAGACCTGTTTGCCGATCTCCTGTAGTTCCTTGCTCAGGGTCTCGGTCGCCGCCTCGATGTCGTCGGCCTCGGCGTCCTCGTCGTCGATCGTCTCTTCTAGGTCCTCGACGGCCGCTTCGACGCTCTCGCGGATCTCGTCGTCGACCTCCTCGTTCTCCTCGAGGAGCGTCTCCGCGCGCTGGATCGCGGCCTCGGCGGAGTTGCGCGCCTCGATCCGTTCGCGGCGCTGCTGGTCCTCTTCGGCGTGTTCTTCTGCTTCCTCTTGCAGTCGATCGATCTCCTCGTCGGAGAGACCGGCACCGCCCTCGATCGTGATCTCCTCGCTGGTGCCGGTTCCCTTGTCTTCGGCGGAGACGTTGACGATCCCGTTCTCGTCGATCGAGAAGCCGACCTCGATCTGGGGCGTTCCGGCCGGTGCCGGCGGGATGCCGGTCAGGTGGAACTCGCCGAGCAGTTCGTTCTTCTCGGCGAGCTCGCGCTCGCCCTGGAAGACCCGGACCTGCACCGACGTCTGGTTGTCCGCCGCGGTCGTGAACACCTTCGACTCCTCGGTCGGAATCGTCGTGTTCTTCTCGATGAGTCGCTCGAAGAGGCCGCCCTTGACCTCGATACCGAGCGAGAGCGGCGTCACGTCGAGCAAGACGACGTCGTCGACCTCGCCACCGAGGACGCCGCCCTGAATCGCCGCGCCGAGCGCGACGGCCTCGTCGGGGTTGACGTTCTTCTGTGGCTCCTCGCCGATGAGTTCCTCGACCTTCTCGGCGACCTGTGGCATCCGGGTCGAGCCGCCGACGAGCAGGACTTCGTCGATGTCGCCCTTCTCGTAGCCCGCGTCCTCGAGCGCCTGCTCGGTCGGTTCGACCGTGCGCTCGATGAGATCCGACGTGAGCGACTCGAACTTGGCTCGAGTCATGCTCTCTTCTAGGTGGATCGGGCCGTCGTCGCCCGCGGTGATGAAGGGGAGGTTGATCTCGGTTTCCTTCCGGCTGCTGAGTTCGATCTTGGCCTCCTCTGCGGCGTCTTTGAGCCGCTGGAGGGCCTGTCGGTCCTCGCGGAGGTCGACGCCGTGTTCGGCCTCGAACTGCTCGGCCAGCCAGTCGATGATGGCGTGGTCCCAGTCGTCGCCGCCGAGGTCGTTGTCGCCGTTGGTCGCGACGACCTCGTAGACGCCGCCGCCCAGATCGAGGATCGAGACGTCGAACGTCCCGCCGCCGAGGTCGTAGACGAGGACGGTCTGATCGGCGTCGTCCTCCAAGCCGTAGGCCATCGACGCCGCGGTCGGCTCGTTGATGATCCGCTCGACATCGAAACCGGCGATCTCGCCGGCGTCTTTGGTCGCCTGGCGCTGTCGGTCCGAGAAGTACGCCGGCACCGTGATGACCGCCTTCTCGATGTCGTCACCGAGGTACTCCTCCGCGTCGTGTTTGATCTTCTGGAGGATCATCGCCGAGATCTCTTCGGGCGTGTAGTCTTCACCCTCGATCTCGACGGTGTAGTCCTCCTCGCCCATGTGGCGCTTGATCGAGGCGATGGTCTTTTCCGGGTTCTGAATCGCCTGATTCTTCGCCGGTTTGCCGACGAGCCGTTCGTCGTCGGTAAAGGCCACGACCGACGGCGTGGTTCGGTCGCCCTCCGAGTTGACGATGATCTCCGGGTCACCGCCTTCCATCACTGCGAAGGCACTGTTCGTCGTCCCGAGGTCGATCCCGAGAATCTTGTTGCTCGTCATCTGGCCGGGTATAACGCGCACTTTGTTTTAAAGCTTACTAGCTGGGTCCGCCGATCGAATAAAACCCGCTGTGAGCAGTTCTATCGGCGACTCTCGACAGTTGGGGTTCGATAAAATTTGGTTGCCTATAGGTACCATAGAGCAAGTCCCGCGGCGGTTGCTCGAGCCGTGTCGGTCGGTACCAGCACCAACAAATTCGATCGGTCTCTCGACCACTCGAGTCGCCTTCAGCTGTCGACAGCGTGCGCTCTCACGGCGTGATATCGGACGGGTGGCCGCTCGCGAGAAGACGATCCGCGCTACGCTTCGCTTCCTTCGGTTTCGTCCGACGGGTCGCCAGTTTCCGAACCCTCCGCGTCCGCGCCGGCTTCGACGCCCTCCTCGGCGAACTCACCGTTCGAGACGGTGATCTGTGCGTTCTGAATCACTTTCTCGCCCATCTCGTAGCCGGGCGTGAACACGTCCGCGACCGTTCCTTCGGGCTGGTCGCTGTCGACGTTCATCATAACCTCGTGGCGCTGGGGGTCGACCTCGGCTCCCGGTTCCGGATCGATTTCGGTGACGTTCTCGTCCTCGAGGATCCGGTCGAACTCCCGGAGGGTCATGTCGACGCCGTCTCGGAGGCTCTCGACGTCGCCGCTTTCCTCCTCGAGCGCGCGCTTGAGGTTGTCTCGGACGCCGACGAGCCGTTCGACCAGGTCCTCGGTCGCGCGCTCTTTCATCTGTTCCTGGCGCTTTTTCGCTCGCTTCTTGTAGTTCTGGAAGTCGGCCTGCTTGCGCTTGAGCCGACTCTGGAGGTCCTCGACCTCGGCTTCGTACGCTTCGATCCGTTCGTCTCGTTGCTCGAGGGCCGCCTGGAGTTCGCCGATCGTTTCGGCCTGTTCCTCGATGCGACCGACGAGGTCCGCCTCGCGTTCGACCGCGTCCTCGAGCAGTCGGTCGACCTCCTCGGTGGTGTCCTCGTCCGGAATCGCCGCGACGGCGTCGGCGAGCGTCGGCGAGACGTCGGTCTCGGCGGCGGGATCCGACGCGTCGGCCGTCTCGGGCCCGTCGGAGGACGCCTCGCGCTCGTCGGAGGGGGAGTCCTCGGCTGGGCGCGTAGATTGGTCGTCTCCGCCGGCAACGTCGTCGGATTCCTCCTCGGACGGAACGGACTGGGCGTCTGCGTTCGTGCCCTCGTCTTCGCTCATATCCCAGTCAAAGAACAGCGGTA
Source organism: Halostagnicola kamekurae (assembly GCF_900116205.1). Taxonomy (NCBI): domain Archaea; kingdom Methanobacteriati; phylum Methanobacteriota; class Halobacteria; order Halobacteriales; family Natrialbaceae; genus Halostagnicola; species Halostagnicola kamekurae. The sequence goes on from NZ_FOZS01000001.1 coordinate 936,446, forward strand.
ATAAAAGGGTTGAGGTCCGGTCGCGAACGTGTCGGCTGGCCCGGGTGTGGCCGCGGGCGGGGCGTTCGACCGGTCGCGTTTCGTCCGGCTACGAGCGGGCGTTCGACTTCGTGAGCCAGATGCCGACGAGGAAGATACCCGTCAGCACCGCCGCGAGTCCGAGGTACGTGAGTTCGACAAGTCGGTATCCCACCACGGACTGGCGACCGAAGAAGACGGTGAGATAGGCGAGCAGCGGTGAGAGAGCGAGCACGCTTCGAACGCCTCGCTTCTCGAAGTGGCGGCGACCGACGAGGACGACGAAGACGGCCACGGAGACGACGGCGAGTGAAAGCGCGTACTGGGCGATCTGTACGCGGGGGGGATAGCTCGTGGTGGGCGCGAGATAGAACAGGCTCAACCCGACGTGGGCCGGGACCGTCAGGCTCCCGACGGCGAAGGCGGTGGTGACCTGTCCCGCGGTTAGTCGCGGCGCCCAGACGAGAATCGTCGCGACGACGAAGAGGGTGAAGATCAGGATTGCCGTCCAGAAGTGAAGCGAGAGGATGTTCGTGGTGTACTGCTGGACGGTCTCACGTCCCAGCGCAACCTGAACAGGCGTCAGCACCATTCCGAGGACGACCAGCGCGGTGACGCGTCGGTCGACGTTCGCCCGTCGGATCGAGGCGACGGCGGTCCCGATGATCGCGAAGCCGGCGAACATCGAGACGAAGCGGTGGAACCACTCGTAGAAACTCACGATGTGGGCCGGAAACAGGTTGAACGGCCCGGCGTCACATCGGGGCCAGTTCGCCTCGCAGCCGAGACCGGAGCCGGTCGCTTTCGCCGCGACGCCGAGCAGAATCGTCGCGCCGACCAGCACGAGCGTCCCCGCCAACAGATGCGGAAAGCCGAACCGATCGCGGAGCGAACGCATAGTCGAGTTGGATGTGTGTGTAGTAGACGACACGGTCTTCAGGCGGGGCTTGGGAACGCCCGCATTTAGGTTGTCCGAGTCTGTCCCAGCGCTCGAGAATCGGGCACCTGTCGATTCGAGACCCGACGACGAGGGCTGCTCCCGTTCGTGAGTGTCCACAATTGTGTATATATTTCGCGTTTTAGAGACTGATTCGAGCACAAACAAGGAGGTTTTTATCGGTCGGACTCCGTAGGATGAGCTATGACTGAAGCGCGGGGCGAAACTCCCCGGCGAACAGGAATGACCGAGAAGTGCGGCGTCGTCGGCGTCGCGCTGAACGGTCGATCGGCGGCACGACCGTTGTACTACGCACTCTACGCGCTCCAGCACCGCGGCCAGGAGTCGGCGGGGATCGTCACCCACGACGGCTTCCAACAGCACAGCCACGTCGACATGGGGCTGGTCGGCGACGTGTTCGGCGAGGACGACCTCGACGTGCTCAACGGGTCGGCGGGGATCGGCCACGTCCGCTACCCGACCGCGGGATCGGTCGACTCGAGCTGTGCACAGCCGTTCTCGGTGTCGTTCAAGAGCGGCTCGCTCGGGCTGAGCCACAACGGCAACCTCGTCAACGCCGACGAAATTCGGGACGAACTCGCCGGCGCGGGCCACGCCTTCACGAGCGACGGTGACACCGAAGTGATCGCCCACGACCTCGCGCGCAACTTGCTTGAGGAGGACCTCGTTCGCGCTGTAAAGCGCACGATGCAGCGGATCCACGGCTCGTACTCGCTTACGATCAGCCACGACGAGACGATCATGGGCGTGCGCGACCCGCAAGGGAATCGCCCGCTCTGTATCGGGAAGCTCGAGGACGGCTACATCCTGGCCTCCGAGTCGGCTGCGATCGACACGCTCGACGGCGAACTCGTCCGCGACGTTCGGCCGGGCGAGCTCGTCGTCCTGCAGGCTGACGGGCAGGGATTCGACTCCTACCAGTTGATCGACCAGGAGAACACGGCACACTGCTTTTTCGAACACGTCTACTTCGCCCGCCCGGACAGCGTGATCGACGAAACGCTCGTCTACGAGGCTCGACGCGAACTCGGTCGCACGCTCTGGGCTGAAAGCGGCGTGGAAACGGACGTCGTGATGCCGGTTCCCGACTCGGGCCGGGCGTTCGCCTCCGGCTACGCCGACGCGGCGAGCGAGACGACGGCCGAGGGCGAGCCGCGAGACGAGAACGACGACGGCGTCGAGTTCGCCGAGGGGCTGATGAAAAACCGCTACGTGGGCCGGACGTTCATCATGCCGACCCAGGACGAACGCGAGCGCGCGGTTCGGCTGAAGCTCAACCCGATCAAATCGACCGTCGAGGGCAAGACTGTCACGCTCATCGACGACTCCATCGTTCGCGGGACGACCTCCACCCAGCTCGTACAACTGCTCAAAGACTGCGGGGCCGAGGAGGTCCACATGCGCATCGGCGCGCCACCGATCGTCGCGCCCTGTTACATGGGCATCGACATGGCGACCCGGGAGGAACTGATCGCCGCGGACAAGGACACCGAGGGAGTCTGTGAGGCCATCGACGCCGACAGCCTCGCGTACCTCTCGACTGACGGCGTCGCGAGCGTCCTCGAGAGCGACCGCGAGGACCTCTGTATGGGCTGTGTGACCGGCGAGTACCCCTACGACATCGAGGGCGAAGAGACCGACCGCGACGTGGCTCGGCCCCAACTCGAGGGGTCGGCGCTGCACGCGGACGATTGAGGGATCTGCGCTACACACCGACGACTGAGGCTGGGACTGCACGCAGCGACCTGAAGTCCAGCGCTGTACCAACCGACTGATCGCGCCGACGGCCCCTCGAGTGACCCAATTTTGCGATGGCGCGTCGATCGTCTCGGGAAACGATTATCCCACTGCCACCGCCTGTAGGTACCATGGAACGTTACGACCTCGTCTATCGACTCTACGACGAGTACGACACGAAGACGCTCCGGGAGTACCAGGAGTTCGTGGACGTGTTTCCGGCGATCGATTCGAGGGCCGCCCTCGAGCACTGGCAGGAAGCGAACACGGTCCTTGAGGAGCGAAAGGACGAGATACGCAGCGATTTCGCCGCGGGCGAGACCTTCGCCGAGACCGCCGCGCGGGCGACTCGAGAGCAGGCGTTTACCGCCCTTGATCTGAACGCGAAGTACGACCGGGCCGTAAACGTGCTCGTCCTCGACGTCGACGAGACGCTTCGATCCGCGGGTGGAACGGACAACGAGATTCCGCGGGACACCCTGCACATGCTCACGGAGTTTCACGAGGCGGGGATTCCGATCGTCATCTGTACCGGCCAGACCTTGGAGAACGTCAAGGGCTTTGCAATCCAGGGGCTCGGCAGCGAAATCGTCCACTCGGGCGACCTCTCGATCGTCTATGAGGCGGGGACGGGCGTCTTCACGCCGGGCCACGGCGCGAACACGAAGCAGTTGCTCTACGAGGACCTAGACGAGGAGATCCGCACGGTGTTCGACGACGTGCGAAGTCGGGTGCTCCCGGAGGCCCCGGCCGATCTCCGGCGGGGCTGTCACCTGCAGGGCAACGAGTTCAACGTCACGATGAAGCCCAACTACGAAACCGGGACGTCGCAGGCGCGCGCGGTCATCGACGAGGCGCTGGTCTACCTGATCGACCTGCTCGCCGACGCCGTCGGCTCGGCGCTCGAGGTCGGCGATGGCGACGGACGTGGTACCCGTACCATCGAGGGCAACACGGTCAACGAGTGGACGCGGGCGTTTTACGCCGATCAGGACCCTGAGATCCGCGCAGTCCTCGAGAGCGAACAGGCCTATCCGGACCTCGACGCTGGTTCGATCCCGTCCGTGCTCGCCGAGACGCTCGAGCGAATCGACGTGGCCTACTACGAGGCCGACGCGGCGGAGATCGGCAGCCTCGAGTTGAACAAGGTCGTCGGCGTCGAGCGGGCGCTCGAGGTGCTGGGGGTCGACGACCCCTTCGCGCTGGTCATGGGCGACTCCAAGAGCGACCTGCGGGTGATGAAGTGGGTCGACGACAACGACGCCGGCATCGCGGCGGCTCCTGAACACGCCTCGCAGGACACGCTCGATCACGTGCTTCGGACGGACGACCTCGTCTTCGATCAGGGAAAGAGCGTCGACGTGTTACGGACGGTCTACGCGCTCAATCTGCTCGCGCGACTCGAGTGAGCGGGCGGCGAACCCGCCTCGAGTGTCGCCCCGCCCTCGGTAGGCCGGTTGCTACGAGTTCGATCGAAGCCCGGACGGGAGCGGGACCCCGTCCTGGGTTGAGAGACATGAGCATCCTCGACACGGGGGCGAAGCCGCCTCGAGGATCCGGGCACGGACACGCAATCGTACGGTCAGTACGTGATGAGCACTGGGTACGCACCCGACGGGGTGTGTTCCCCGCAAAGGCGTCGATGTGAGGCAGGTGTTTTGTTATGAACAACCTGCCTGAGAGTAGCGTATCGAAACTCGTTCGGTCCGATCTCGCCGGTCGATGTACCCTCCGACTACGCGGATAGTGAACACGTCCCGCGTCGGCCGATAGACCGCGATTTCGTTCGGTGGTGCGTGCCTACGTCCGGAACGATGTTGGCATCGCGAACGGACGGGTGGCGGCATCGAGAACGGATGGGTATCGGCAGCCGAACGGACGGCTATCGGAATCGAGAACGGACGGGCGTCGCAGCCGGAACGAAAGGCTTGCGCTCTGGCGCGGCCGATTCACGGAATAGATGGTGCGGCGACCAACGCAGGGCGTGTCGATCCACGCGGATGGCGCGTCGACCGGTCGTCACGCCGGTCGCTCGCCCGCCGGTGACGCGGTTAGGTGACGGCGACGCTCGAGGACGAACGCCGACGGACGACGACCCGATTCGGTGTTCGGTTCACTTTCGAGAACTGTTTCGTTCAGGAAAGCAACGACGTCGGTTCGGCGCAGCATCGAAACGATCCGGTTTTTCGACGAGCCTCCGGACCGCGGTCACGGTTCCGGCCGGCTATCGGTTTCGACGGGAGATAGCGCGCGTTACTCCGCCGGTTGGACTGCGTTCGACGGGACAGAACCGCGGCGCACGCATGCGGTATAGACCGCTTACCCGGTCGCTAACGACCGTTGTGACGGGCCGCACAATCGCTCGCTGCGTGGGAGATAACCGCTCGAGATCCGGCCCCGTTAATCCGCTCATAGAAATCGCCTACTTTCGGTTACAAGCCGGATAACTACAACCTATCCCGGCCGAGAGGTCGGTATGATCACCTGTACGAACTGCGAGACCGCCCAGTTTCTCCAGATCACGCAGAGTCGGGTGTACTTCGAAGACGGCGAGATGATCAACGAAATTACCGAACACTACGAATGTACGCTCTGCGAATCGACGGGACAGTACATTTACGACGAGGACCACGACGAAGCGAGCGTCACCGGCGACGTCGAACTCACCAGAGAACGGCCGAAATACGCGTGAGAATTCGCGTTGAGGTCGGCTTGCCTCGCCCGGAGTCGAGTTCGGTTCGTATCGTTCGGTGATCCCCCGCCTGTCATCGTTTTTCGTTTCGTTCGTCCGATTCTGACGATGCGTTTCGGTCGTTCGCGCCCGGCGTTGTATCCGTTCTCGGCGTCGTATTCGTCTCGTTCGATCCAGCGGAGACGCGGTTTCTCGAGTCGCCGTACTGTCGGCGGGTGAGCGCCGAGCGACGGCGCTCCGCGTCCCACTTCTCGAAGAGTCCGTACTCGGTCATCGTGTCCATCCCAGCGAGGACGGCCGTGAGTTTGAGCCCGACGAGGGGAATGTCGGCGACCGAAACGATCACGTCGACACGGAGGACGACCCCGTCGCGCAAGATCACGTCGAGGAGGTCGACCAGCACCTCGTCGTCCTTTCTGGGCATCATCAGTCGGTCCCACCCAGTTCGGGGGCGAAGGTGTACGGCGGCCACGGGCCGGTGAACGTGACCGCGAAGCCGGGGTTCTCCGCGACGTCGTCGAGGACCGATCCAACGGCGGATTCGTCGTCCTCGTGGGCCAGCACGGTGAACCGACACAGCGTCTCGCCGTCCTCGATTCCCGCGGGTTTCGTCGAACCCGTCGCGCCGTCCTCGAGCGTCGCGCTGGGGGATCGCTCGAGCGCGTGCACTTCGCGGGCACGTTCGTCGAGCCGATCCCGGAGGTCTGCTTCGACGGTCTCCCGACGGGTCGCTCGCAACTGGCCGAGGCGCTGTTCGTACTGTTTTTCGAGCAAGTGCGCGGTTCCCGAACTCGAGTCGTCGATCCGATCGCGGAGGTCGGCGAGTCGCTCGTCCGTCTCGAGGAGGTGTCGTTCGTCGACGGGATCCGTCTCGACGACCTCGATGCGGTACTCCCAGTGGCCGGCCAGTTCCCGGAGCGTTCGCTCGAGCGTGTCGTACTCGGTCCGAAGCCACTCTCGAAGCCCCTCGTCGCCGGTTCTGACGATCGTATCGAACTGGAACGGCACCGGCGTGCCGAAGGTCTCACCCGCGCTATCGACGACGGTCTGGTGGCGGACGAGCCACCGTTTTATCTGGGCGATGTCGCCCGAATCGTAGATGTCGTCGCACGCGTGACAGACGACGCCGACGTCGTCGACGGCGAGCACCGTGACGGGTTCGCCGTCGATACCGCCGTTCTCGAGGGAGAGCCGATCCCCGTCGCCCGGAACGCCGTCGCCGTCGACGCGAACCGCACAGTAGAGGTAGCGGCCGTCCTCGATATCTGGCGGTGTTTCCTTCGCGTCCGCGGCGTCCATTGGTGTGTCGCCTTCGTTTGCGGCATGCGGCGACGCGTCCCGTTCGCCGGCAGTGGATCGCGGCTCTCGAGGGTCGAGGCCCGATTCCGCTCGGTCGCGACTCATCGGTTCTCACCGCCGAATACGGAGTAGCCGGGTCGTCGATAGTCCTCGTGCTCGCCCGATAACTGCTCGATGGCGTCGCGGACCAACCCGTCGAGGTCGCCACGGAGGTCGTCGACGTCGTCGTCGATCCCCTCGTCGGCTTTCAACGACTCGAGTTCGGCCTCGATCGTCGCGAGCTGTTCTCCCAGCCGCTCGATCTCGTCCTCTCGCAGGTCCCCGGACTCCATTCGGCGGATGGCCTCCCGCTCGAGCGCGTCAACGAGCAGTTCGACGACGGTGACCACGAGCGTCATGAGGCCGTCTCTCGCGTTCTCGCCGTCGCCGACATCGATGGTCGTCATTCGGCACCTGCCTCCGTCACCGCCTCGATCTCTCCGTCGTCCGCGTCGCCGTCGTCATCGGTCGAGTCTGCCATCTCGGTATCGTCATCAGCCGGGCCTGCCGCCTCGGTGTCGCCATCAGCCGGAGCCGTCTCGTTTCCCCCAGCGTCGGCCCGGTCGTCCGAATCGCCGCCGTCGTCCTCGGGACTCGGCGAGACGTTCACGCCTCGAGTCGGGTCGATCGCCGGATTGGGACGATCCGTTTCGGCCAGTTCGGGATCGTCGACGGCCTCGGCGACTCGTTGCATGTCGGTCCCCTCGGGGAACTCGAGGCCGTACTTCGCCGCCGTCTCGAACGAGGCGATCGCGGCTCGAAGCTGAATGCCAAGAAGCTGCGTGTCGCCGATCGAGACCGCGATGTCGGCGTTGATGACGATCCCCTTGTCGAGGAGCAGTTCGACGACCTCCGCGAGGTCGGTCTGCTGTCGACTCGGCTGGAAGTCATCGACCACGCCGATCACCTCCACACGCGGTCGTTCGAACGACCAGCGGGTGTTCGTAGTCGATTCGGGCTGACTTGTCGACCGTCGGACGTCGTGATTTAGCTAGCATTGCGTTCACCGTTAGTCATCGTCGTACCCCCGCCGCTTTCGCTCGAGTTCGAATCGGCGTCCGTAGATCTGATCTCGAGCCGGCGCCGTCGAGTACTTCACCGCGCGCGGCACCGTCGAGTATCGAGCGCCGCCGCCGAGGTCGCGCCGATCGGTCGGAATCGTCGAGACGGCGGTCGGGTTTCTGGAACTGGTGCTCGTATCCTGTCGGCGCATCTTCTCGCGGTTCAGTTCGTAGAGCGTCTCGAATTTGCCGTGGGTCTTCAACAGCGCGTCCCGGAACTCGTCGATCCCCGCCATCGCCTGCTGCTGGATGAACGCCTGGTAGGCCTCGGGGTTTTCGTCGACGCTGATCGATCCCAGCGCGTCCGTCGGATCGACGCCCTCGAGATGGTCGCCCACATCTTCGAGGAGTTCGTCTCCGCCGCCGAGCGGTCCGTCGCCGTCCTCATCCCCGCCGAGAACTCCATCGTCGCCGACGAGACCGCCGCTATCGTCGTCGGCGACAGCGGATGCGGCCGTCGATGCCAGTCCGCCGTCTTCGTCGTTCGCGAGGTCCCCGACCGCTTCCTCGAGGTCCTGTGTTTCCTCCCAGATCGCGGTCAGATCGGTCGCGTTCCAGGCGTTCAGTAGATCGACCGCGCTGACTACCTGACCGAAGTCGACGACGTCACCGACGCCGCTCTCGTCAGCGTCGCTCAGCGCTGCAGGCACCTCGCTCGCGTCGATCGCCTCGAGCAGTTCGTCGCCGTCGACCGCTTCCGGCAGCTGTTCGAGGTCGAGCGCGTCGAACAGTTCCTCGAGTTCCGTCGCGACCGCCACGAGCGCGTCGACGTCGCCGAGGAGGGCTTCGAGCGTCTCGTCGTCGACATCCTCGAGCGATTCGACGAGGTCGAGTTCCGTCCGAAGCGACTCGAGTCGTTCCAGCGCGTTCTCGAAAACGGCTCCAGTATCGGTTTCGGTCGAACCCTCAGTCACGTCGATCACCACCCGAACCTGGGTCGTCGGATCTCGCGTCCGCCTCCCCGTCAGCGGGACCGCTCGAGACGGTCACGGTCAGAACTCCGTTTTTGATTCGCGCGTCCGTTTCCACAGACGACGGCTCCCACGGCACGTCGACGCGCTCGAGTTCCCTGTCGCCGACGCCGACGACGAGCGCGGTGTCGTCGCCGCTCCCGCTGAATCCGACCGTTACCGTCTCGGGGTCCGCGCCGGAAATGTCGGCGGCGAGCACCAGCTCGTCGTCGAACCGTCGGACCGAGACGTGATGTGGCGGGGGCGACGGGCGACGCCGACGCGTTCGGGAGGATCGAGACCCGGGATCGCGCCCGCCGGGAGGCTCTCGAAACCCGTCGGGCGAGCGAACCGGTGGCCGTCCGTCCGCGGACCCTGGCGACTCGAGTCCCGAATCGATCGAGACGTCGTACTCGAAGCCGAACCGGCCGCCGCGCCGATCGGATGTGGACCCGCTCGCGGACCGATCTAGCGCGTCGAGAAGCCCGAGGAGACTCGAGAGCCAGTGGTCGTCGTCCCCCGACTGATCGCGCCGGTCGTCGGATTCCCCCGACCGATCTCCGCCCGACGCACCCGGTCGGTTTCTATTCTTCTCGTCTCGTCGGTTTTCATCCGGCGCGTCCGGTCGGTTTCCATCGGGCCCGTCCCGTCGGTTCTCATCCGGTTCGTCCGATCGGTCGTCGTCAGGTGGCGGTTCATCGGTCACTATCGTTTCACCTCGACGCGTCCGCTCCGCAGGTGTTCGTGGGCTTCGCGGGCGACCTCGAGTTCGTCCTCGATCGCTTCCTTTCGGGCGCGATACTCCGTCTCCGATCGCTCGCCGAGTTCGTACAGGAGCCGGTTCTCCTTCCGTTCGTCCTCGAGCGCCTCGATGTCGTAGAGCTCGTCGAGTGCGACGGTGTGGATCGCGTCGAGGATGTTCACGAACGGCCCGAAGAGAAGGTCGTCGAGGACGAACACGGGAGATCACCGCGCCCCGATCGTCACGTCGACGAAGCTGTAGGGGGCGAACGGGCCCGTATACTGGACGATTACGTCCTCGAGATCGGGGCTGTCCTCGAGTTCCGCGACGGCCTCGTCGAACTGTTCGCGCGCCGATTCCTCGACGAGGTACGACCGGTTGAGGACGAGCCGATCGCTGAAGTCGTCGTTCTCGACCGACTTGACGGCCAGCGGCTCGAGTGCGTCTGCGACGATCTCCTCGATCGCCTCGCGATCGACGTCGGCGTCCGCTTCGGTGACCAGCTTGAGTCCGAGTTCGATCCGACCCTCGATATCGCGGATCGCGCGTCGGAACGCCGGCCGAGCGCCTCGAATGACGTTCTTCAGCGCTCGGTTGCTCTCGAAGGCCATCCCGAACCGCATCGGGACGATCGGATGGCCGTTCGTCCGCGCCATGATCTCGCGGAGGACCTCGTCGTGGCGTCTCGCGTCCTCGTCCGTCTCCTCCGGTTCGGTCGTGTCGATGTCCGAGACGACCGCTTCGTACCGGCGGTGCGGGACGGTGTAGACTCGATCTGCGCCCCCCACGGCGTCGGTTTCGAACTCGAGGTTCGCGCCCGACTCGACGATGCCGTAGACGTAGCGGTTGGTCACGCGTGACCACCTCCTTCGACGGAGGGAAGTCTCGGGGCGAAGGGAAACGGCTTCGCAGCGAGCGGAGACGACCGCGAATCGAGCGATAGCCTCGCGAAGCGCGGGCAGGGGCGCGATCGATGCACCGCTCGAGGCGTGCATCGAACTAATCCGCTCGAGGAGGTGGGATGGGCTCGGAGTCGCCGACGGCGGTTCGGTTCGGTTATCATGGTGTCGTCGCGTTCGCGGACTCCGGTTGAGCGTCGTGGCTGCCACCCGTCGTCAGACCGGTCGGGTCCGAATCCCCGACGGCGCTCGAGGGAGATCCCACGGACCACAGCGGAGACGAGGAGGCTCCACGGACTATCATCAGCCCGAACACCGTGGGGTCATCAGTCGAATCAGAGCCATCAGTCGGGTCACCTTGGGGCCGCGACCGCGATTCGAACCGAACTACGCTTCCAGCCGCCGTTATACTCGTGCTTGCAGTAGCAGTTCGCAGCCGAGTGTGTCCACGTGTCGCGAATGTGCCACGCCTCTCAGACCCCCGATAATCGGTCGGTTCGATCGGAACCGGATCGGCTCAATTTCGGAATCCACAGCTAACGCCGATGAACCGGTGGGAGACGCTGTGTGGCGGCCAACTTGCAAACGCAACGCGAGTCGTCAAACCCGTTCCCGGTGGAAGGGCAGTCGAGATGGCATCACCACAACGAAGACCGGACTCTTCGAGTCTCGCGGAGGTACTCGATCGGGTCCTCGACAAGGGCGTCGTCATCGACATCTGGGCGCGCGTTTCGGTCGTCGGGATCGAACTGCTCACCGTCGAAGCACGCGTCGTCGTCGCGTCGGTGGACACCTTCCTACACTACGCACAGGAGATCGCAAAAATTGAGAAGGCGACGACAGACGGGGAACTCGAGGATCTCGAAGAACTCGAGATCGAACGACGCCCCGAGTCGTCGCCTCTTTCAGCCTCCTGATAGGTCACCAGCAGATGGCCGACAGCTGACCGAAACCGGTCGAAAACGCGAACTAGACGACTGCGGAACGAACCTGTTACAATGGCCGAAGCCGAGGCGGACTCGAGCGAGCGATGTCACGCGCTCACCGACGACGGTGAGCGCTGCTCGCGGCCGGCTCAGGACGACGGGTTTTGCTACCAACACGACGAGAGTGATCCAACAGTGAGCGACAGTCAAACCGAACGACAGCACGAACAGGAACACGACCAACAGGATGGCGAAACCACCGGTTCGCAAACGGCCGCGATGGCCGGCGAGGAAACGACGGATCCCGAAGACGTCGATACGAGTTCGCTCGAGGATGCGGACATCGAAACCGGCGATGTCGACGAGAGCAAGATCGAGGGCGTCCTCGCGGTCCGTCGAACCGTGCAGTCGACGGCGGGCGAACTCATCGGCTATCGGTTCGACGGAGTAAGCGAAATCACGCCGACCGACGAGGGGTGGCGCGCGGTCGCGGAAGTCGTCGAACGCGCCTCGATACCGGACACGCAGGACGTCCTCGGGCGGTACGAGATCGAACTCGACGAGGACGCGGTCGTGCTCGGCTACCAGCGGATCGACCGGTATCGACGCGGCGACACGGGGTCGTTCGAGGACTGATCCGTCACTGAACCTGATCGACACAACGGGGCCAGTGAAATCACGCCGACGCGTCTGTTAGCACCCGGTCAATCGGCCGGCGATCGCGCCGAGGCGTCCTCGAGCGACGAAATCTCCGTCCCCCGCAGCGCCGCTTTCGTCTCTGGGGCGAGTTCGGTGACGGTCGACCGCCCGTCGCGCTCTCGAACCACCAGTCCGTCGTCCTCGAGCGCGGACAGGTGGTGCGTGATCGTGCTCGAATCGCGATCGAGCGCGCTCGCGAGTTGACTGTTGTTCGGTCGCTCGAGCGTCGAGAGGGCCTCGAGCACGTCGCGTTTGGCGGGTTCCTCGAGCGCCGCCTGAAGCGCGGCGTCGGTCTCCTCGGGGTAGTACCGGCGCTTGCCGTTGACTTTGGCGGTCGTGAGGAGCCCTTCGTCCTCGAGGATCTGGACGTGATGGCGAACCGTCGACAGGGAAACGCCAGCGTCTTCGCCGAGCTCCGAGAGGTAACAGCCCGGCTTCGATTCGACGGTCTCGTAGATCGTCGCTCGAGTCTCGTTCTCGAGGGGGTCCGAGTCGTCGTACCTGCTGTACTTGAAGATCGGGAGTAGCTCCCACGGGAGCGCAGCGAGCGCCCGTCGGAGGAGGCGACGGCCAGTAGCGGACCAGTTTGCCACCGCGGAACTGGCCGTCCCGGTCAGCCCCCCGCTCCCGGCGGCGCTCGCGCCGGCACTCCCAGAGCCGCCCGCGAGACCGCCGGCCGCCGCACTCGCGCCCGCCGTTCCAGCACCGCCGAGGCTGGCGCCGGCCGCGCCGATTCCACCGCCAGCGCCGGCTCCGCCAGCCGCGGCGGCCGACGCGGACACGGCTCCCAACATTCCGACGAGAACCGCATCGGACGCGGTCTTGGCGGGCCCCTGCGATGTCGGCTCTTCGCCCGCGAGCGCGCTGCCGACCGGCGACTCGTCATCGACCGTCGCGGCGACTGCCGACGAGAGGGCGGTCGGGTCGGCTGCCGTGACGCTCGAGACGGTCTTCGAAACGCTCGAGGTGGCCCCCGACGCCGTCTCTGAGAGCGCGTCGGTCGTAGCGCCGACCGGTTCCGCGAGGAACGAACCGGTTCCGTTGGCCGGTTCGTCGGTCGCCCCCTCGAGTTCGCCGGGGGTGTCTCTGAAGGTGTCAGTCGCGTTTCCGAAGCCATCAGTCGCGTTTTCGAGGTCTTTTGAGGTGTTTTCGACATCATCCGTGCCCCCTTCGAGTTCGCCAGCCGCGTTCTCGAGGCCGTCAGTAGCGTTCCCGAGGTCGCTCGTCTCGTTCGTGGCGTTCGAGAGGGGCGCTGTCGAATCGGTTTCGTCGTCGATCGATCCATCGGCGTCGTCGGTGATGTCGCTATCCGAACCGTCGGCCTCCTCGAGGACGTCTGTCGTCTCGTCCGTCCCCGCATCAGTCGTATCGCCGTCGCTCTCGGTCGTCTCGTCAACTCCCTCGCTGGTGTTATCGACCGTGTCATCGATGCTCTCGGTGGTATCGTCGATACTACCGCTCGAGTCGGTGTCGATCGCGACTGTATCGATCGAGAGGGTATCGGCCTCGAGGGCATCCACGCCGATTCGGACTGGCCCGCTTCCCTCGAGCGAACGGTCTGCCGGCGCGGAGGCGAGAGCCGGTGCCGTCGCTCCCGCGACGATCGCACAGACCACCAGCGCGGCGAGGACCGCGACCGTTCCGCTCGAGTTCGGCGAGGCCATGGTGTCATCAGCTACTGGCGAGCCAATCGTAATACCTTTTTCCGTCGTTCGGGGCTCGAGAGCGGTCGCGTCCGGCTGATCCAGCAAGCTATTTCAGCGTCCGGCGGCCGGTACTGGATATGGACTCGGCCTGTGGCCCCCCACCAGAAATGGCCGACCGGCGCGAGGAACTGACGCCCATGATGGGCCAGTATCACGACCTCTGTGCTCGCTACGACGACGCGATCGTCCTCTTTCAGGTCGGCGACTTCTACGAAACCTTCTGCGGCGCGGCCGAGCGGACCGCCCGCCTCCTCGAACTGACCCTGACGAGTCGCGAGGACTCGACCGGAGAGTACCCGATGACCGGCATTCCGGTCGACAACGCGGCGTCGTACATCGACGACCTGCTCGAGGCAGGCTACCGCGTCGCGGTCGCCGATCAGGTCGAAGAACCGGGCGAGTCGCCCGGCGTGGTCGAACGCGCCGTCACCCGCGTCATCACCCCCGGGACGCTCACCGAGGACGAACTGCTCGCGAGCGACGACAACAACTTCGTCGCGGCGCTGGCTCGCACCGACGACACGCACGGACTCGCGCTGCTCGACGTCTCGACGGGCGATTTCCTCGCGACGAGTTCGACCTCGAGCGAGGCGATCGCAGACGAGATCAGCCGATTCGCCCCCGCGGAGGCGATCGTCGGTCCCGGTGTCGACGGGGCGCTGGCACCCGAAGCGTGCATGGTGACGCCCTTCGACGAATCCGTCTTCGAGCGCGAGCGCGCCGGCGAACTGCTCGCCGACTACTTCGGCGACCCCGATTCGCTGCTCGCGGGAGACGCGGAAGTACGGGCCTGCGGTGCCCTGCTCGCATACGCGGAGTACGCCCGAGGCGGAGTCGAGGAAGACGAAGACGCCGACTCCGACGGGACGATCGAAACCGGCACCCAGACGACCAGACTCGAGTACCTGACCCACCTCACGCGGTACGACCCGCGGGAGTATCTCCTGCTCGACGCCGTCGCGCTGCGGAGCCTCGAACTGTTCGAACCGCGGGCCGTCTACGGCCGAGAGGAGGCGACGCTGTTCGGCGTCCTCGACGAAACCTCGAGCGCGCTGGGCGGGCGGAAACTCAGGGACTGGCTTCGCCGACCGCTGCTCGAACCCGCGCGGATCGACGCGCGCCTGGACGCGGTCGAGGCGCTTACCGGCGACGTCCGCACCAGAGAGGAACTGACGGACCTTCTCAGGGATGTCTACGATCTCGAGCGGCTTATCGGACGGATCTCACGCGAGCGTGCGAACGCGCGGGATCTGCGCTCGCTGCGGGACACGCTCGCGGTCGTCCCCGAACTGCGAGACCGACTCGAGGGCGTTCGGGACGAGTGCGACCGACTCGAGACGCTGCACGCGAACCTCGATCCCCTCTCCGACGTTCGGGAACTGATCGAGGACGGCCTCGTCGCCGATCCGCCCATCGAGATCACCGAGGGCGGCGTCATCGCCGAGGGGTACGACGACGACCTCGACGAACTCCGCGAGACCGCGCGGGACGGCAAGCGGTGGATCGACGACCTCGAGGAGAGCGAACGCGAACGGACCGGCATCGACTCGCTGTCGGTCGGTTACAATTCCGTCCACGGCTACTACATCGAGGTGACGAACCCGAACCTCGAGTCCGTGCCAGAGAACTACCAGCGCAGGCAGACGCTGAAGAACTCCGAGCGGTTCGTCACGCCGGAGCTCAAGAAACGGGAGGATGAGATCGTCGGTGCCGAGGAGCGCGCCGACGAGCGCGAGTACGAACTCTTCTGCGAGATTCGACGCGAAATCGCGGCGGCAGTCGAACGCGTCCAAGGGCTCGCCTCGGCCGTCGCGACGCTCGACGCGCTCGTCTCGCTCTCGACCGTCGCGGCCCAGTACGACTACTGTCGGCCCGAGGTTATAGGGCGGGACGAACCGCGCACGCTCGAGATCGAGGGCGGCAGACACCCCGTCGTCGAGCGAACCCAGGAGTCGTTCGTCCCGAACGGGGCCCGCTTCGCCGACGACCGCCGACTGGGGATCATCACCGGGCCGAACATGTCCGGAAAGTCGACGTACATGCGACAGGTCGCCCAGATCGCGCTGCTCGCGCAGGTCGGGAGCTTCGTCCCCGCCCGCTCCGTTCGGCTGACGCCCCTCGAGCGGATCTTCACGCGCGTCGGCGCGAGCGACGACATCGCGGGCGGGCGCTCGACGTTCATGGTCGAGATGGACGAACTCGCGACGATCCTCGAGGAGGCCGACGAGCGCTCGCTCGTCCTGCTCGACGAAGTCGGCCGCGGGACCTCCACGGCGGACGGGCTCGCCATCGCGCAGGCGATCACCGAACACCTCCACGACGAGGTCGGCGCGACGACGCTGTTTGCGACACACCACCACCCGCTGACCGAGTTGACCGACGATCTCGAGGCCGCGTTCACGCTGCACTTCGAGACGACCCAGGAAGACGGCGAGGTCGTCTTCCACCACGACATCGCCCCCGGCGCGGCCGACGGTTCCTACGGCGTCTCAGTCGCGACCGCGGCGGGCGTCCCCGAACCCGTCGTCGAGCGCTCGCGAGAGCTGGTCGCGGAGGCGGGCGCCGAGTCCGCGACCGAACGGGCGGGAGCGGGCGACGGCGAAACGGCCGCAACTGACGACGCGATGACTGCGGCCGACGACGCGACGACTGGAACTACCGACGCGCCCAGCGCGACCGACGACGCGACGACGGCGACCGCGGACGGCGGGGACGTGCCGACCGACGTCGCGGCCGAACTCCGCGCGCTCGATCTCGCCCACCTCACGCCGGTCGAGGCGCTGACGGAACTGGATCGATTGAAGCGGTTGCTCGAGGAGTGAGCCGCTTCGAACTGATTCGCCTCGCGGAAATAATGTCGCTCTCTCTACCTACCCCGCCTGACCACCCTCGTCTAACCAACCGCCCTGCGGTGGCGCGCGCTGGATCGCGGCGAGCGGGAGCGAACCGCGATCGAAAGCCGTGCGAGGGATGAACGAGTGAGCCGTGTGCGACGCGTTGCGTCGCGCGGCAACGAACGAGTGAGTCGGCTGGGGAGGACGTGGCGATTCGTGTTGTCGGCTCGAGTGATGGTACCAGATCGACTGCTGTCGTCTACTCGAGAACCCCTCCTCGGGCGTTCCGCTTCGAGCCCTCGCTCGGACCCGGCCGGCCGAATCCAGCTCTTTCGGCCGAATATCGACACTCGATCCGAGTATCAACCCTCTCCGACCGGCTCGAGCGAGACGAACTCGAGGTCGTGCTCGCCGAGCAGTCCGCGCGCCCGATCCGTCACCGACGGCGCGACCAGAATCCCTCGAATCGACGCATCGGCGTGTAGATCGCGCTCGAGCGCGTCGACGTACCGCCGCAACTGGCTCACCGCGTCGGGGCCGACGCGGCGTCGCTTGAGTTCCACGACGACCGCGCGGCCGACCGAGTCCTCGCCGTAGATGTCGATCGCACCCGCGGGCGTGTCGCGCTCGGTCGCAAGCGGCCGAAAGCCGGGCTCGAGCAGGCCGGGATCCTCGAGGATCCGCTGGCGGAGGTCCTCCTCGGTCCCGACGAGGGTGAGGTCGCTCGAGTCGGAGATCGGAAACAGCGACACCTGAGCCACGCGCTCGAACCCGACCAGCAGCCGCTCTTCGGGGGTCGACCGGTGGCTCTCGAGGAACAGCGCGTCATCCTCGCAATACACCTCGTGGCTACACCCCGGTGGCTGCCAGTTGACCGGCTGCTGGCCCTCGTCGGTGTGGACCAGCGTCGTGCCGTCCGGTTTGCACATGACGTGTCGATCCCCTGCCTCGAGCCGGCTCGCAGCCCGGCCGTCGTACTCGACGGTACACCGGCCGAAGACGGTCACCAGCGCGTCGCGATCGATGCCGTCGGCGACGGTTTCTCGCGCCGTCTCGACGGCGGGCTGCTCGAGGGTGACGGGACCCGTGTGATCGGAGGCGGTCACTGGACGAGCTAGCCGCCGACCGGATAAAAACGGCCCGACACGCCGCGGAACCGGCGACGGAATCGACCGATGTCGAACCGATCACTACAGACGACAACGCCACCGACACCCCGGCATCGACGCCCACCACCGACGCCCAGCCACCGACGACTCGCCCGTCGCCACGCAGGCGAGTCCCTTCCCGGTGCTTACTCGGAATCGATGGCGAACGGGCTGTCGCGCTCGGTCCAGTCCCAGCCCGGAAGGCGCGTCTGAAAGCCCGCGGCCAGGGCCGCCTCGAGGTCGTCGACGCCCGCGTTGTCCTCGCTCGAGCCGTGAACGTGAACGTCCGCGTAGTGAAAGGTCGCTTCGCCCAACGTCCGAAGAGGCTGGGTGCCCGCGATCGTGGCGGCCAGTTCGCGCCCGAGGATCTCGTCGACGACGAAGCCGGGGTAGTCGTCCGCGACGTCGAGCTCCCGGAGTATCGCGACCAACGCCGCGACGTTGACCGCGAGGTCGCCGTCGGCAAACACTGCGTCGACTTCCGCCCGATACTGCGTCTCGGTGACCGGATCCACGTCGGTCTCGAACTGCTCGCCGAGCGCGGCGCGAACGTCGTTTATCGTCGCCACGACGCTCGGAGATCGCGTCGCTATCCAGTCGCGCTGTTCGACGACGGCGGCTGGCGTGAGTCGCATACCGGCCGTTCGGGCCCAACCGTCCTGATCTTTGCGAAGGCTTTTATAGCATGCGCGGATTACCCTCGAGTAAGCGGGTTCTTCCTGGAATCTTCCCGCACGGACCAGGATAACCGATCCGGGAGCGTACCGACGTACGAAGACGGACGGCGTACCCGAGATACCTATCGATGTCGTGAGATGCGACGAAAACGCCCCCGTTTGGGGTCGTCTCTCGATGCCATCGACGGATTCGACACGAGCGGTACTCTCGGATACGACACCGCCCTGACTCCCCGCTTTCCGTGGGACGTTCCAGACTCCACGATCGACGGGACGTTCACGAAATCCACATTCGGCGATTATGAGCACTGTAGAGCAGCAACTCGACGATTTGGAAGAACAGATCACGAGCGAGTTACCGGCAGATATCTCGATCTCCTCGGTGAAATACGAAGGCCCCGAACTGGTGGTCTACACGCGCGACCCGAAGAAGTTCGCCCAGAAGGGCGACCTGATCCGGCAACTGGCGAGCAAGCTTCGAAAACGGATCACCGTCCGGCCCGATCCGAGCGTTCTCTCGAGACCCGAGGAGGCGCGCGAGCAGATCATGAACGTCATCCCTGAAGAGGCTGGGGTGACGGACCTCGATTTCCACGCAGACACCGGCGAGGTCGTCATCGAGGCCCAGAAGCCGGGCATGGTGATCGGCCGCCACGGCTCGACGCTTCGAGACATCACGAAAAACGTCGGCTGGACGCCCGAAGTCGTCCGCACGCCGCCGATCGAGTCCTCGACGGTCTCGAACGTTCGGAACTTCCTCAAGCAAGAACGCGACGAGCGCCGTGACGTCTTAGAGCGCGTCGGCCGACAGATCCACCGCGAGGAGATGTCCGACGACGAGTACGTTCGCATCACCACGCTGGGCTGCTGTCGCGAAGTCGGCCGCGCGTCCTTCATCCTCTCGACGCCCGAGACGCGGATCCTGATCGACTGCGGCGACAAACCCGGTGCCGAGGGCGAAGTGCCGTACCTCCACGCGCCCGAAGCGCTCGGTGCCGGCCCGCAGACGATCGACGCCGTCGTGCTCACGCACGCGCACCTCGACCACTCCGCGCTGATTCCGCTTCTCTTCAAGTACGGCTACGACGGCCCGATCTACTGCACCGAGCCGACGCGCGATCTGATGGGGCTTCTCACGCTCGACTACCTCGACGTCGCCACGAAGGAAGGGCGCACGCCGCCGTACGAATCCGAGATGGTCCGCGAGGCGATCAAACACTGTATTCCCCTCGAGTACGGCGACGTCACGGACATTGCGCCGGACGTCAAGCTCACGTTCCACAACGCGGGACACATTCTCGGCTCCGCGGTCAGTCACTTCCACATCGGCGACGGCCTCTACAACGTCGCGTTCTCCGGCGACATCCACTACGACGACACGCGCCTTTTCAACGGCGCGACAAACGACTTCCCGCGGGTCGAGACGCTCGTTCTCGAGTCGACCTACGGCGGTCGGAACGATTACCAGACCGATCAGGCGGAGTCCGAGGAGAAGCTCAAGGAGGTCATCAACGAGACCGCAGACCGCGGCGGGAAAGTCCTCGTCCCGGCGTTCGCCGTCGGCCGGTCTCAGGAGATCATGCTCGTCTTGGAGAAGGCAATGCGAGACGGCGAGATTCCGCGGATGCCGGTCCACCTCGACGGGATGATCTGGGAGGCGACGGCGATTCACACGACCTATCCCGAGTACCTGCGCGACGACCTCCGCGATCGGATCTTCCACGACGACGAGAACCCCTTCTTGGCCGACGAGTTCAACCACATCGACGGCGGCGAGGAAGAGCGCCAGGACGTCGCCGACGGCGACTCTTGTATCATCCTCTCGACCTCCGGGATGGTCACCGGCGGCCCGATCATGTCGTGGTTGAGTCACCTCGGTCCGGACCCGGACTCGTCGCTCGTCTTCGTCGGTTACCAGGCCCAGGGAACGCTCGGCCGACGCATCCAGAACGGCTGGGACGAGATCCCCACCAGCGAAGTCGGCGCGATGGGCGACGGCAACGGCCGCGGCACGCTCTCGCTCAACATGGAAGTCGAAACCGTCGATGGCTTCTCCGGGCACGCCGACCGCGAGGGCCTCGTGAACTTCGTCGACACGATGAACCCGCGCCCGGAGAAAGTCCTCTGTGTCCACGGCGACGAACGCTCCACGCAGGACCTCTCCTCTGCGCTCTATCACGACTACAACATGCGCACGTTCGCGCCGAAGAACCTCGAGACCTTCCGGTTCCTCTAGGCTCGAGCCGGCGTTTCGACTCCGTACAGACTGTTTTGTGGTCGCTCGAGTCGCGACGTGAACGAGCCACCTACTCGAACTGGCGAGTAAAATTCGAACCGCCGAGTGAACGGGAACGGTCACGGCGCGCGCGGCTCGGATCGAACCCAAGCGACTTTCCGAGTCGGAGCGATACCGCCCTCGTGAGCGATTGCATACGGCTGGTGATCGACGAGTGATACCGACCTGGTTCGCCTACGCGCTGGTGACGGCGCTGGTCTACGCGGCGATCGCGCTCCTGGCGAAAGTCGTCAGCGGGACTGAAATCGACGATCCGATCACGCTGACGATCTACTCCTGTATCCCGTTCTACGCCGTCTACATCGCGGCCGGCTTGCTCCTCGAGCCGACGACGCTCTCGGCCAGCGCCGTCACCGATCCGACGCCGCTGTCGGCGGCGCTCACGGCCATGGGGTTCGGTGTCGTCTCGACCGCCGGGTACGGGATCTACTACTGGGGGCTCGTCAGCGGCGACGTTTCCCGGTTCGTCCCGGCGCTGGCCCTCGAAACGATCTTCGTGCTCGTTCTCGGCTTCGTTCTCCTCGGGGAGTCGTTTCCCACTGGGGTCTACGCGGGCGTCCTGCTCGTGGTGTTCGGCGCGCTGTTCATCTCCTACGAACACGGGAGCGGGTCGATTCGCGGGACCGTCGGCCCGTCGACGATCGGCGTCGCGCTCGCCGCCGCCGCGGCCTTCGCCGTGCTCAACACGGGAATGAAAGTTCTTACGACCGAGTTCGGGACGCTCGAGGTCCTCTTCTGGATCAGCGTCGGCGGGCTGGTATCGATCGCCGCGATAGCACCGTTTCGCGAGGGCTCTCGGTTCCCGCCGACCGGCGGGAGAGACGACGTCTTCGCCCGGCGGCTTTCGAAGGGAATCTCACTGTTGATCGTCGGCGGGCTGTTGAACGCCCTCGCGTTGCTGACGTTCGTGCAGGCGCTCGAGACCGGGCCGGTGTCGCTGGCGACCGCGATCACCAAACTCGACGTGTTGCTCGTCTTCGTGGGCTCGCTGGCGTTGAGCAAACTGACGCCGGAACTGCTCGCCGAGCAGTTCGATCCGTTCACGCTGGTTCAGAAGGGGACGGCGTCGCTGCTGATCCTCGTCGGCTGTGCGCTGATCCAGTTTGCGGCCACCTAGGCGGTTGCCTCGCTTTTCTCGCCGATCGTCCGGTCGCCGATCGCGTCAATCCGGCCGCGCTTCGAGAGGACGGCGCGAAGAGCGAGCGTTCGATGAGGAAACGCGCGAGTGACGGAACGCCCGAAGAACGAAATGCGAGAACATCGTCGAATGCTCGGAAACGGAACCCCGCAAACAGCCAAACGTCCAAAACAATAGAACGCCCCCGAACAGCCGAACGCCCGCAAACGGACGCTCGAAAACGATCGAACGCCCAACAACAGAACGCCCGAAAATCGTCGAACGCCCGAGAGCGCCGATTAGGACAGCTGTTTCGACAGCCAGTTCAGGTTCGTCGCCGCGGCGGCGAGGAGGATCGCGCCAAGCGAGATCAGGATCAGGAACGTCGAGACGACGCTGACCATCGGCGACAGCGAGTTTCTGAGCTGGTTCCAGGCGACCACCGGGATCGTCTCGGTGGTGTGATTCGAGAGGAAAAGCGCCATCACGAACTCCTGGAGGCTGACGATGAACGCGAGCAGCGCGCCGACGAAGATGCCGTGTTTCACGTTCGGCAGGACGACGTGGACGAACGAACGCACCGGGCCGGCGCCGAGGTCGTGGGCCGCGTCTAACTGCTGCCAGTCGAATCGGCTGAAGACCGAGCGCATGACGAAGTAGACGAGCGGCGTCGCCCACAGCGTGTGCGCGAGGATCAGACTCACGTACGACCCCTGCAGGTCGAACTCGGTGAAGTACACGAGCAGCGTGACGCCGAAGATGACCGGCGGGATCAACATCGGCAGGAGAACGAGCGGCGCGAGCAATCGCCCGACCAGCCCGTCGTCTATCTCCTGACCGAACGCGGCCGTCACGCCCAGTATCGTCGCGACGACCGCCGTTCCCAGACCCACGAGCAGGCTGTTGTCGAACGCGCGCAGCCAGTCAGTCTGGGCGAAGAACGATTCGTACCAGCTGAGGGAGAACTCCGCCGGCGGGAACGTGAGCTGTCCCGAAGCGCCGAAGGAGGTCACGACGACGACGGCGAGGGGCAACAGCATGAACGCGAACACCGCGAGGTAGCCAGCCCGGAAGAGCGCCGTCTCGAGGCTTTCTCTACGCATACTCCATCTCACCTCCGAAGCGCGAGAGGACGGCGACGATCGCGCCGATCACCACGAGCATCGCCGCGATCATCACGACCGACAGCGCGGTCGCGGTCGGCCACTGGAAGTCGCGCAGAATCTGGCCCTCGACCCGCATCGCGAACGTGACGTTGTCGCCCAGCAGGAACGGCGCGGCGTAGGAGCCGACGCTCCAGGCGAAGGATATCACCGTGGCGACGATGATGCCCGGCATCGCCTGCGGGACGACCACCTCGAGGACCGACCGGGGCCGGCTCGCTCCGAGATCCCGCGCGGCCTCGACTAACTGCCAGTCCATCGTCGCCAGCACGCTGTAGATCGCCAGGACGGCGTAGGGCAGGACGATGTACACCTGTCCGACGATCGCCCCCGCGAGGCCCGGAACGATCTCGAGCGGCGTCGAGAGCAACCCGATCGACTCGAGGAGATTGTTGAGCGTCCCGGTGGGGGAGAGCAGCGGCCGGAAGGCGTAGGTCTTGACGACGAGCGTCGTCAGCAACGGCAGGATGACCGAAAACAGCAACAGCGACTTGGCGAATCCCTCGGCTCGCCAAATCGCGTATGCGTACAGCAGGCCGACGACGACGGCGATCGCCGTCGCAACGAGTCCGATCGTAAACGAGTGTGCGATGACCTCCCGTGGAACCTCGCTCGTGAGGACGTTCGTGTAGGCGTCTGTCGACCACGTCCCCTCCGCGTAGGCCGTCCCGCGCTCGCCCGCCTCCGAGACGCTGATCCGGAGTAAGATCAGGAACGGCGCGACGAAGATCAGGAGTTCGAAGATCACGAGCGGGGCCATGAGCAACAGCGCTCGTTTCGAGCGCGAGCGCGCTACGAGCGGCTTCCAGAACCGCTCTATGACGCCTGACGTCGCGGCGTTCGAATTTCCGGACATGGTTACAGGTCGACCCTCGTACCGTCCTCGCGGAACGCGAGCACGTCCGCGCCGTCCCAGCGGATTCGAATGTCGTCGCCGGCGTCGAACGCCCCCGAATCGGCGACCGTTCGCTCGACGAACACCGAACTATCCTCGATCGCGACGGAGTATCGAACCGTCGAACCGCGGTAAATGGCGTTCTCGACGGTTCCGACGATCTCGTTCGTTGTTCCCCCGTCTGCGACGGTCGCGGTCTCCGGTTCGGCGTCGGTCGCCACCGGGCTCTCGCCGATCGAGAGGACCTCGGGACGAAGCGATAGCGTCAGGGACTCTCCGACCGCGAGCGCGTCACCGTCGTTGCTCGGAAGGATCATCTCCTGGCCGAGTTCCGTTTCGACGGCGACCGATTCGTCCGTCGTCTGTGCGACCTCGCCCGCGAGGAAGTTCGTGTCACCGAGGAAGCCCTCGATGAACCGGTTCTTCGGATTCTCGTAGACCTCGTGGGGGTCGCCGACCTGAACCAGTTCGCCGTCGGCCATGATCCCGATCCGGTCGGCCAGCGTGAACGCCTCGTCCTGGTCGTGGGTGACGTGGACGAACGTCTTCTCGAGATCCTCGTGGATCTCGCGGAGTTCGATCTGCATGTCCTCTCGCAGGCGCTTGTCGAGGTTCGACAGCGGCTCGTCGAGCAAGAGAACGTCCGGGTTGACCGCCAGCGAGCGAGCGAGCGCGACCCGCTGTTTCTGCCCGCCGCTCAGGTTCGTCGGGTTGTCGTCGGCGTGGTCCGCCATCTCGACGCGTTCTAACATCTCGCGGGCGCGTTCCCGACGTTCGTCCTTCGAGGCCGACTGCATCCGCAGGCCGAAGGCGACGTTCTCGAGGACCGTTTTGTGAGGAAACAGCGCCCAGTCCTGGAACACGGTCGCGGTGGTTCGGTCGTAGGCCGGTCGGTCGGTGACGTCGTCCGCACCGATGTGGACCGTTCCGTCGGTCGGTGACGTGAGGCCGGCGATCATGCGCAGCGTCGTCGACTTGCCGCTGCCGCTCGGACCCAGCAGACAGAGCAGTTCGCCGTCTTCGATCGTCACGGAGACGTCTTCGACTGCGAGTTCGTCACCGTAGCGCTTCTCGAGTCCGGAGAGTTCTATTTCTGACATTGGCTTCAGGCGTTTCGGATACTCGCGTACTCGGACTCGAATTCGTCGTAGTAGTCCATGAGCTGCTCCCAGTCGGGGAAGGCAATGTTCTGTGCCTCTTCGGCGCTCGTCGGCAGCTGTTCGCCGAGATCGTTCGCATACTCCATGTCGGCGTTACAGAACAGCGCCGGGCTCGATTTCGACCACTCGGTCTGGACGTCAGACCGCATGAGGAAGTCGATGAACTCCTCGCTGCGGTCTCGCTTGTCGGTCCCACTGGTCACACACCAGTGGTTGAGGTAGCCGGTGGTCTTCTCGGGCAGCGTGTGCGTGAGCCCATCGTAGTCGCCGATGTCGTAGGCGGTCTGTTCGAAGTACCACTGGGCGACGTCGATCGTTCCGCTTTCGAACGCCTGCCAGATGTCCTGTCCGCTGCTGGCCCAGCTCTGGACGTTCCAGTTTCTGATCTCGTCGAAGACCTCGTCGTGGAGCGATTCGTCATAGAGTTCGCCAGCGGCCTCCTGATCGTCCATGCCTATTGCGGCGGCGTGGACCGGGAACCACCAAAAGCCGGTGTCGATGCCGATTCCCCGGCTGTTCTCGACCGCGCTCGAGGAGAGGTCGGCCCACTCGCTCGGCTCGAAGTCGAGGTCCTCCCGGTAGATGATGTTACACGGCGCACCGTCGACCGGCATGCCGTATTCCGTCGGGCGGAACTCGCTGTAGTAATCGATGGCCTCCTCGAGGTGCGGGACGTTTTCCGTTCGGATCGATTCGAAGAGCCCCCCCTGGCGACCGCGGTAGTAGAAGTTACCGTCCGTGACGGTGACGTCGTACGGCGGATTCCCCTGCGATTGTCTGATGTTCGCGAGGATATTGTTCCAGCCGGTTTCGACCTGCAGCGTCACGTCGTGTTCGTCCTCGTACATCGGAACGACGGACTCTTTGAACCGTTCTGCGTAGTTCCCACTCCAGACGCAGACGGTAAGCGTCTCGCCGGACGCCGCCGATTCGTCGCCGAAGATCCGCGTACAGCCGGCCAACCCCGCGGCCGAACCGGCCGCGGCCCCGGCCAGCATCCCCCGACGAGAGACGCCACTCGTCGATTTGGTTGTTGATTCCGCCTCAGCTCCCCTCGTCTCTGCAACCCGTGTCGGGTCTGCAGCCATTGGTGCTCCAGCCTTATCCGAGTCGAACATAAAACGGTTGTGAAGTTCGAAACGGTCGCGTCCGAGCCCATGCGGACCGTTCGCAAGTACTCGCTACCGATCGGACTCGTCCCAAATCACTCGCTACCGTTCGGAGTCGTCGCAGGTCACCCGATACCGATCGGAGCCGCCCCAGGTCACTCGCTACCGGGCGGTGACTCGCCCTCGGAGCACCTCGATACCGCGGTTCCCTCGCGGTCGTCCTCGTTCTGCGATCTCGGCCCCCAACACTCCTCGTGAACGACCGTCTCTCGATCGAGTCGCTCGCGCCACCCTTCCGTCTCGAGCACCGGCTCGTCCGGGAAGCCATCCTCGGGATAGCCGAGACACAGATAGGCGACCGGCTTTACGTGTGGCGGGATCCCGAGTAGTTCCTGGAGTTCGTACGGATAGAGCACGCTCACCCATCCCACGCCGACGCCTTCGGCTCGAGCGGCCAGCCAGAGGTTCTGGACGGCCAGACACGTCGAGTAGACGTCCGTCCGCTTCATCGAACTTCGACCCAGCACGTGGGGCGCCCCGCGCGTCGGATCGCAGGTCACGCAGATGTTGACCGGCGACTCGAGGATTCCCTCGAGTTTGAGGGCGGCGTACTCGGATCGGCGCGGTTCCTCGTACCCCTCCCTGGCCGCCGCGATGGCGCGGTCCGCGATCGATTTCACCGCGCGTTTGGTCTCCTGCGATTTGATCACGAGCAGATCCCACGGCTGGGAGAACCCGACGCTCGGGGCGTGGTGGGCGGCGTCGACGAGTCGCTCGAGAACCGGGTCCGGGATCGGATCCGTCCGAAACCGTCGGATATCCCGTCGAGTGTAGATCGCCTTGTAGACGGCCTCGCGGTCGGCGTCCGTGAATTCGACCATGCGTTCGGTAGCACGCGGCTCTGGCAAAGCCGCGTCGAAATCATCCCTCGGCCATCGATCGGCATCGACTCACTCGAGCGTCTCGGCCGGATCGACGACCTCGCCGGTCGCCGGATAGACGCCAACCTGCTCGCACAGTCCGCCCATCGGACACGCGTCCGGATCCTCGAGACACGCCGGCTTTCGCGCGGTGCAGTACTCGCGGCCGAACTGGATCATCGCCGTGTGTCCGAAGCCGCACTTGGCCGCCGGCACGTCTCGTTCGACGATTTCGCGGACGCCCTCGTGATCCGCGTCCGGCGGCGCGATTCCGAGTCGTCGAACGATGCGGTGGACGTGGGTATCGACCGGGAAGACGCCGCCGCGACCGCCCGCGAAGAGCAACACGCAGTCGGCCGTCTTCGGACCCACGCCGCGAACCGACAGCAGCGTCTCGCGAACCGTTTCCGGCGGCTCGTCCGTGACGAAGGCGTCGAACGCCGCCGCGGAGCCGAACTCCTCGAGGACCCACTCGGCCGCATCGACGATCGTCTCCGACTTCTGGTTGTACAGCCCCGCGGAACTGATCGTCTCGGCGAGTTCGCTCTGGGCCGCGTTCGCGAGCGCCTCGGCCAGATCGGCGTCAGTCGCTCCCGACTCGTCGGCACCGTAGCGCTCGAGCAACGCGTCATGTGCGGGCTGGCTGGCCTTGTCGCTCGTGTTCTGGCTCAAAATCGTGCGGACGAGACAGGTAAAGGCATCCTGCCCGCCGTAGGCCTTCTGCCAGTACAGTTCGCCGAGCGTGTCGACGACCGCCTCTGCCCGCGTCTGGGCCGTCGCCGGGTCGAACTCCGCCGCAACGCCACCGCCCTCGAGACCGCCGCTTATGTTGCGCGACGGTTCCGGATCTTCGCTCATGTGTGCAGGTACGCTCGAGCGGGCAAAACATCACTGGATAGCTCCCTCAAGGTCCATCTCCCTCCACCGCTTCTAACGCTCAGTCGCGCTCAATCGTTCACGGATACGGTAATCGTCGCGGTTACGTCCGCACCCGCGGCCAGCGCCTCGACGAGATCCCGGTCGAATCCCTCCGCGGCGTGTTCCGCCTCGAGCGCGATGGTCCGCTCGTCGACGTACTCGCTCGTTCGGCCTACCGCGCTGCGCTCGCTCGAGAACTCGAGGGCCGGGTCGCCGCGACCCTGAACCGAGTCTCGGTGGCCGGCCGCCTCGAGCGTGACCGTGATCGTCGCGTCGGGGCGCTGGCAGGCGGCGACGAACTCCGGGTCGAAATCCGCGGGCGCGCGGTCGGCTTCGATCGCGAGAATACAGTCGCCCGCGGGGGTCAGAAAGTCGTCCGTCGAGATCTCGAACGTGCTCGCGTGCTCGGCGCTGACGTTCTCGTGGCCGCGGGCGTGGATGATCTCCTCGAGGGCGCGCTCTCGTCCGTCGGTATCGCCTCGCCGTTTACCGTCCTCACTCGTCGTCGGATCGCTCATAGCTACGTTCGCCGCCTCGCGCTGAAAATGGAATCGATCGTGCGTCCGGTTCTCGAGCGGTGGACCAGTTTATACGAGGCTCGCGCCGTCGAACTCGCCGCGGCTGTACTCGATCTCCATCAGATCGAGGATCGTCGGCGCGATGTCGTAGAGGTCGGCGTCGTCGATCGTCACGTCGGGGTCGTCGACGTACAGCGACGTGTCGTCGAAGCTGTGCATCCCGTTTCGCGGTCCCGTTGTAAACACCTCCGAATCGGCCTTGAAGCCGGACTTGAGGTCGAAGCCGTTCGACGGAATCGCGACCAGATCGGGCGCGATTTCGTCGTGGTCGCCGCGGAAAGCGGCTTCCTTCTCGACGACGCGGTCGACCACCGTGCGGCCCTCGGGCCCCTCGAGTTCCTCGAGTTCGGCCTTGAGCTCGTCGCGAACCGCGTCGTACTCGGATTTGGGAACCGACCCGCGGGGCTCTCGCCCCTCGAGGTTGATGTAGAACCGACCCGGAATGAACGAGTAGGCTTTGGTCTCGTCGGCGATGTCGTCGAGTTCCTCCGGCTCGTCGGTCCGGAAGGAGAGCCAGTCGTTCTCCCGAAGCCACTCGTTGAAGTGGACCTCGTGATCGAGGCTGGTGAAGCCGTGATCGGAGGCGACGATGAGCGTGACGTCTTCGGGCAGCGCCTCGCGTAGCTCGCCGATGTAGTCGTCGACCTTCTCGTAGAACTCGAGGAACTCCTCGCGGAACTCGCCGTCGCGCTCGTAGTCTTTGAACAGGAAGTGGTTGACCCGGTCGGTCGTCATGAAGACGCCGAAAAAGAGGTCCCAGTCGTCTTCCTCGATGTAGTGTTTGAACGCCTCGTAGCGCGCGTCGACGGTCGCGTGGGCGTCCTCGATGAACTCGCTTTTGTCCTCCTGGTGGCCGAGTTTCGGGTTGACGTCGATCCGGTACTCGTATCCCTCGAGAGTGTCCCGAACGTCGTCGGGATAGGCCGCCTTCTCGAGGCCGGGTGAGAGAAAGCCAGAAACCATCCGCTGGACGTTTCGCTGGGGCGGGAACGTGACCGGCACGTTCATCACCGTCGCGTTTCGTCCCTCCTCCTGTACCCGATCCCAGATTCGGGTGGCCTGCACTTCGTTGCCCATCGGAACGTACGTGTCGTAGGTGCCGACCTCTCGGTCCTGAAAGCCGTAGACGCCCGTCTCACCGGGGTTCATCCCGGTCGTCAACGAGGGCCAGCAGGCGCTGGATTCCGGCGGTACGATGCTCGATATTTCGCTTGCAGTCCCATCCGACGCGATCGCCGCGAAGTTCGGAAAGCGATCCTCGTTATCCCTGAGAAGACTGTACGGGACACCATCAACTCCGATAAACGCGACTCGAGGGCTTCCATCGCCCCGTAACCGGTCAAACAGACCCATGCGGGATGGTAGTCCGAGCGGATACAAGAACCTTCGTTTCCAGACACTGTTTTCGAGAACGACCGACGTCGGTCACGGCCGACGGAGCGATCCGAGAATCGCCGGTCGCTCGACCGTGTCCGAGCGATGACTGCTCGAGATCGGCGAGCCCCGCGTTACTCGGCGTCGTCCGGTTCGAAGTTCGTCGGAACGATCGTCGGATGCGCCATCCCGACGCCGATCTCGGGTTCGTCGGGGTCTGAACGCCGGTATCCAACGGGGGACTCTTTTGCTGCCATAACGTGTGAATCAACGCTCCCGCGACCAATAAAATTACCCATGCTCATAACGCATGCGAGTCTGCGCGTTGATTACCACCGTGAATCGCCGCAGTTCTGTTAACCGCCGCGAATCGCTCCACCTCTGTGAATCTCCGCACCACTGCGAATCTTCGCAGCTACCGGGAACTCTGTGTACCGACTGTGTGTCCAGCGAAAAAACCGGTCAGTCAGTTCGACCCTCGACGCTCAGGCGAAGTTCTCCTCGTAGAGATCCTGTGCGTGCTCGATCGCGTCGTAGG
Organism: Halostagnicola kamekurae; assembly: GCF_900116205.1. Classification (NCBI taxonomy): domain Archaea; kingdom Methanobacteriati; phylum Methanobacteriota; class Halobacteria; order Halobacteriales; family Natrialbaceae; genus Halostagnicola; species Halostagnicola kamekurae. Next base: position 966,899 of record NZ_FOZS01000001.1, read on the forward strand.
CGGCCTGTTTGTCCTCCCAGCCCTGCGTCTCGACTTCCTTGCCTTCCTCTAAGTTCTTGTAGGTCGCGAAGAACTCGTCGATTTCGTCGAGTTGCTGCTGTGGAATGTCCTCGAGGTCTTCGATGTGGTCGTATCGGGGATCCTCGGAGGGGACGGCGATGACCTTGTCGTCCTGCTCGCCGTCGTCGTCCATTTTCATCAGGGCGACGGGGCGCGCTTCGATGACGCAGCCGGGGAAGGTCTGATCCTCGACGAGAACGAGCACGTCGAAGGGGTCCTCGTCGTCGTAGTACGACTGGGGAATAAAGCCGTAATCGGACGGGTAGTGAACGTTCGAGTGGAGAACGCGATCGAGGACGACGCCCGGCACGTCCTTGTCGTACTCGTACTTGTTGCGCTCGCCCTTGAGACACTCGACGACGGCGTAGATCTCTTCGGGTGCGTTCGGTCCGGTTTCTATGTCTTCCCAGAGATTTACCATACCGAAACGATTCATGGACGATCAAAAAGTACTTTCGTAATCGAACTGGAACCTATATCCGATGGCCACCAGACGAATTAGTAAGGTGAGCCGACGAAACGACCATGAAACGGTCGACAGCACGCTGCGAGACTGTTTGGCTGTAATCATTGGACGAATAGTTGGCAAGTCTTAAATAGTCTGGTGACATTTACAAATCTATGTCAGAGGCACAAGCAGTCACGGGCGAAGAAGGTATTGCGCGCGAAATGACCGCGTTCCAGAACAACATCCTCATCATCCTCGCCAAAGAGCCGATGTACGGCCTGGCGATCAAGCGGGAACTCGAGGACTACTACGGAACCGAAGTCAACCACGGGCGACTCTACCCGAACCTCGACGAACTCGTCGAACTCGGACTCGTCGAGAAGAGTGAACTCGACAAGCGAACGAACGAGTACTCGCTGACCGACGACGGCTACGACGCCGTCCTCGACGGTATCAGCTGGACGCTCTCGAAGGTCGTCACGGGCGACGACCGCGCGGACGAGATCTCCGACATCGTCGAAGATAGCTACTGAAACACGCAACGCGACGATCTCGTCGGTACCGCGTCGACGACGAACTGACGACGATCACTCGGACCGGTATTCGGGCACCGGTTCGCCGGCCGTCTCGAAGACGAGTTCGATCGAGCGCTCGAGCGCGTCTCGTTGCTCGTCGGACGGCCACGCATTTCTTACGACGTACTCCGTGCGGAACTCCGAGAGCTCCGCGGCCGTCGCCGACTCGATCGGCTTCGCGTAGTGGTTACCCATGAAATCCGCGAGGAGAGCGGCGTTGTCGCCATGAACCTCACCGTGAGCGGTTCGGACGTCATCGACGAGTTCGCGATTCGCCACATCGACTGCCTCCCAGTCGTCCGGATCGCCAGCGCCCTCGAGCGGAATTTCGACGGCGCGCTCGAGATCGTCGATCCGGTCCGTTCTGATGACGCCCGCGTCCTCGTCGTGCCACTCTTGGGGGTGGAGTACGAGCACGTCGTCGTCTTCCGTTCTGACCCGCGCAGTGTACTCGTGGTCCTCGAGCAGCGTCTCGCGCTCGGCTTCGTAGGCGGCCGCTTCCTCGTCGTCGACGGCGTTTCGCTCGAGTCTGGTGAGTCGTTCCGCGTCGTCGATCACTTCTCTCGGGAGCGATTCCCCGGCCTCTTCGGTCGTCTCTCGGGAAGTCGGCTCGGCTTCGTCTCCGGCGCTCTCGGCGTCGGGCCCGGTGGTCGACTCTTCGTTCGGTGTGGGCATGTGGATACTCGAGAAGAGGAGCGGGCGGCTTTTCAGTCGTGCGTTCCCGGCGCGCCTTCATGGGTTCGTTTCGGCGGCGGACGCGAGCGTTCAGGCCTCGTCGAGCGCCTCGTTCGCGAGCTCGTCAGCGCGTTCGTTGGCCTCTCGAGGGACGTGCTCGATGGTCCACTCCCCGAAGCCCGTGAGCAACTCGAGTGCGGTCACGCGACGCTCTCTGAGTTCCGGGTTGTTCGTGTCGTACTCGCCCCGGACTTGCTTGACGATAAGTTCGGAGTCCCCGCGGACGTGGACCTCGTCGTACTGGTAATCGCGTGCGGCCTCGAGCGCCGCGATGAGCGCCTCGTACTCGGCCTGATTGTTCGTCGCGCGCCCGATCGTGTCGCTGCCCTCGGCGACGATGCCGTCGCTCGTAACGATCACCCACCCGATTCCCGCGGGGCCCGGATTGCCGCGCGCCCCGCCGTCGAAGTAGAGGTGCGCGCGACCGCCGCCCTCGCGCAGTAGCGCCTCGAGGTCCTGCGGGTTCGATCCCTGGACGACGACTTTGTCGTCGTAGGCGATCCCCGTCGCGTCGCCGCGGCTCGCCCGCCAGCGCTCGTGGTCCGTGTTTCCCGATTCGACGGTGACGCCCGCGTCCTCGAGCCGTTCGCGGGCTCGATCGACGTCGCACTCGATAACCGGCATTCGTGCGAATTCGGCCGGATCCGAATAAAGTCTTTCTGGTTTTGAGCGACAAACTCCGTCTGTCAGTACGTCTCGGGACGGAAATCGGCACTTTGGCTCAAAGAGAAAAAACCCTTACCAAGGATTTATATACGTCCGTGATACTACTATAAAAGTGCGATGACACGGTCCACCCGCCAGCGGGAGCGAACACGTGAGACGGACGAGACCGAGGAACAAGAAGGGGTACGTGCCTGCCCCGAGTGTGAATCGGATAATCTCGTGAAGGATTCCGACCGGGGTGAGCTCATCTGTCAAGACTGTGGGCTCGTCGTGGAAGAGGAAAAGATCGATCCCGGCCCTGAGTGGCGGGCGTTCAACCACCAGGAACGGCAACAGAAGTCCCGCGTCGGCGCGCCGACGACCCAGACGATGCACAACAAGGGACTGACGACGACGATCGACTGGAAAGACAAGGACGCCTACGGACGTTCTATTTCGTCGAAAAAGCGCAGTCAGATGCACCGACTGCGGAAATGGCAAGAGCGCATCCGTACCAAAGACGCCGGCGAACGCAACCTCCAGTTCGCGCTCAGCGAGATCGACCGCATGGCCTCGGCACTCGGCGTGCCGCGATCCGTGCGCGAGGTCGCGTCGGTCATCTACCGCCGCGCGCTCAAAGAAGACCTCATTCGCGGGCGCTCCATCGAGGGCGTCGCGACATCTGCGCTGTATGCCGCCTGCCGAAAGGAGGGCATTCCGCGCAGTCTCGAGGAAATTTCGGAAGTCTCACGCGTCGAACGCAAAGAAATCGGTCGAACGTATCGGTACATCTCGCAGGAACTCGGCCTCGAGATGCGACCCGTCGACCCGAAAAAGTACGTCCCCCGGTTCTGTTCCGAACTCGAACTCTCCGAAGAGGTCCAGACCAAAGCCAACGAAATCATCGAGAAGACGGCCGAAGAAGGGCTTCTCTCGGGCAAATCACCGACCGGCTACGCCGCGGCCGCGATCTACGCTGCCTCGCTGCTCTGTAACGAGAAAAAGACCCAGCGCGAAGTCGCAGACGTCGCGCAGGTCACGGAAGTCACCATCCGGAACCGCTATCAGGAACAGATCGAAGCGATGGGGATCCACGGGTAAACCGCTCACTCCGTATTTTTCCGCGAGTCGCCGATCGTCACCCAGCAACAGCGTCGTTTCGGTCGCCGGCCCGCTACTCGTCCGATCAGTCGTCTTTGCCGACGCTGATGACCTGCAACAGCGAGTAGACCGGGACGCCGTCGATCTCCTCGACGCCCTGTTTGTCGGCGAGGACGACACACGCCAGCGGGTCGCCGCCGTCGGCGCGGATCGCCTCGATGGTCTCGCGCATCGTCGTCCCGCTCGTGATGGTGTCGTCGACGATGTAGCACTCCCGATCGCGAATCGTCGCGAAGTTCCGGGAGAACATCCCGCCGAGTTCGTCCAGATCGCCTTCCTCCCACTGGTGTTTCGCGGGCGTGTAGGTCGCGAGGTCGGTCTCGAGCTCTCGAGCGACCAGCGTCGCGATCGGGCCGCCGGCCTTCTCGATCCCGATCGTGAGGTCGACGTCTTCGCCGTGCTTCGCGAGGAGGTCGGCCATCGCGGACGCGATCGATTCCATGCGCCCGCTGTCGCGGCCGATCGCGGACCAGTCGACGTGGATGTCCTGCGGTCCGTTTCCTGTCGGTCCGTTTGATTGTTCCGTACCCGTCGGCTGAGGCGTCGTATCGCTTCGCTCGACGAGCCAGCTTGCGGTTTCCCGGGAGACGTTCAGTTCGTCCGCGATTTCGCCCTTCGACAGCCCGCGCGTCGCGAGCTCCGATGCGCTCTCGATGAGGTCGTCGACGTTTTTCATATGTGGGTTGGTTTGGGCCCCGTTTTTATAGGCGTATCGTCGTTCCCGAATGCGGCCGTTACCCGAGTCGATCGCGGGCGGCCGAAGGGTGATTGGGCGCAAGTTATATCCCTGCCCGGAATGGTGGCTGCACCATGGCCAGAAACTCCTATCAAGATAAGCTCTCGGAACTTCGAGAGGACGTTTGCTACATGGGCGAGGTCGTGATGGAACGACTCCGTATGGGGCTCGACGCCCTCGAGCAGAAAGACGACGAGCTCGCACAGGAACTCATCGAAGGCGACGGGGAGATAAACCGGATGTACCTCGACTTAGAGCAGGACTGTATCGACCTGCTCGCGTTACAACAGCCGGTCGCGAGCGACCTCCGGTTCATCGCGGCGTCGTTCAAGATCATCACGGACCTAGAGCGGGTCGCAGACCTCGCCGTGAACCTCGGCGAGTACAGCCTCGAGGCCGAACAGGACCTCTTTCCGGAGGTCGACGTGCAGGCGATGGGCGAACTGACCCTCGAGATGGTCGACGACGCGGTCACGGCCTATGACGACGAGGACACCGAGGCGTGTTACGCCCTCGCCGCTCGAGATGACGAACTGGACGAGTTCGCCGAACGGGCGAGCGAAACCGTCGTCCGCGACCTAATCGAACGCGAACTCGACTCGCCCGACGAAGTCGAGACGATCCTACAGGACGTGTCCCGGCTTCTCCTGACGATCCGAGACCTAGAGCGCGTCGGCGATCACGCGGTCAACATCGCCGCGCGAACGGTCTACATGGTCGAGAACGACGACGAACTCATCTACTGAAAACTGCCGCGAGAGACGACTGCGCTTACGGGTTCGATCGACGGCTCACGTCGATCCCTGCTGTTTCGTTCGTTCCCGTGACTCCCGTTTCGACCGTTTTTGTGGAACGCGTGTCAGCAACTGCGCCGTCTCGAACACGTTCCGCGTCTCGAGCAACACCGTCGCCGCTTCGCGAACGGTGAACTCCGCCTCGAGGGAGACGCCGTGACAGCGCGTGTAACACTCGAGCCACGCGTTCATCGCCCCGCGGAGGGCCGTCAGTTCGGGCGCTGTGAAACGGCCCGTCCGGCCGCCGGTGTGTGCCTCGAGGTATATCCAGATCGCGGGTCCGGCCCCCTCGCGGAGGTACGCCCGACCGTCCGACGACGTCGCCGCTTCGGGGTCGAACTCCGCTCGGTCGCGCGCCGCCTGGCGGGCGAGCGCCGCAATCTGCGGGCCGTATCGGCTCATAGTCGCGACATCACCCCTCGCGGAACTCGACGCCCTTGCCGCCGCGGGGGTGCTCCCAGTCGGTATCGGCGACGATCGCACAGGTGCCACACTCGACGCAGGGCTGGGTGTCCAGACTGATCAGCGTCTCCTCGCTGCCGTTCGTCTGGACCGTCTCCGATCGGTAACAGCCGCCGCCGAAGTCCTCGGCGCTGACCGGGCACGCGTAGACGGCGGCCCCGCTCGCCTCGACGGAGTCGTCCCGCAGGTGGATGTGGGGGTTCCCGACGTCCGTATCGTAGGTCAGATCGCCGATGCGCTCTTCGAGGGACGGCGGCTCGATCTCGTTGTCCCAGTGGATCGTTCGGCCGTGTTCCTCGCCGATGAGAGAGGGGAGGGTCACGTAGCCCGTGGCGGTGTCGGGCAGCATCGAGACGAGAAACGGCGAGTTGTACGCCAGCTTCATCGCTCGCTTCGAGAGCGGGTTCCCGACGGCGACGCTCCCGATCGGCGACTCGAGGACGCGATCGACGGCGTTCGCGACCGCGTCGTGTTCGCCGACGGTGCGGGCGAGGTCGTATCGTCGCGGCCGGAGTTTCTCCATCGTCCCGGACCGCTCGAGCATCTTCGTGTATCGCCGGCCGGTGCTCTCTGGATCGGCGTTGCCCCGCGAGACGACGTACGCGTCGGCCGCGAGCGCGCCGGCGCTGACCGCGTGGTTCATCCCCTTGATGATCGGCCCCTGAGCCTGCATCTGGCCGGCCGCGTCCCCCACCAGAACGAGCCGATCCCGATACGGTTCCCTGTGTGCGACCTTCTTCGAGTCGGGAACGAGCTTCGCGGCGTACTCGCGCTCGTGGTACTCGTCTCTGAACCACTGGGCCAAAAGCGGGTGAGTGAGCAAGGAGTCGAGCAGTTCGTGGGGTTCGGCCCGCTCTGCGACCAGGCTGTCGAGGTGAAAGACGGTGCCGATCGAGAGCGAATCCTCGTTGGTGTAGAGGAAGCCGCCGCCGCGAACGTCGTCGAACAAGTCCCCCGAAAAGAGGTGCGCGACGCCTTCGTCGTCGTCGATCCCGAACCGGTCGGCGATCGTCTCGGCGTCCATCTCGACGGTCGCCTTCACGCCCTGGAACCACTCGTCGGGATCCTCCCAGTCCATCAGACCGGCATCGCGAGCGAGTTCCGAGTTCACGCCGTCGGCCGCGACGACGATGTCCGCCGTAATTGGATCGAGTTCGTCGCAGGTGACGCCGGCGATCTCCCCGTTCTCGCGCAGCAGGCCGTTGACCCGAACGTCGGTCAGGACGCCGCCGCCGGTCTCGCTCGTCCTCTCGTGGACGCGTTGCTCGAGCCACGAGTCCATCGGTCGCCGGAGCACGGCGTCACACCACTCGGTGTCGTGCTCGTGGAGATCGGTCAGGTCGTAGGTCTTGACCTTGTTTCCGGAAATATTGTGGATCTCGTAGTCGGTGACGGGCCGCTCGCTCGCCTCTTCTCGGAAATTCTCGAAGAGGTCGTCGATCGTGTAGGGAGCCGACTCCTCGGCGTAGATGAGCCCGCCGGAGACGTTCTTCGAACCCGCTTCGGGACCGCGCTCCAATACGAGCGTCTCGACGCCGTGGTCCGCGAACCTCGCCGCGGCGGCGGCCCCGCCGGGGCCGCAGCCGACGACGACGGCTTCGTAGTGTTCGTACTCGTCGTCGGCCCGCGTCTGTTTACTGGTCGCCATCAGTCCCCACCTCCGTTCGTGTCAGCCGTTTCGTCGCCGCCGCCAGCCGCGCTCCCCGTCCCGTCGCCACCGCCGTCAGTCGCAGCCTCGAGTTCGAGTTCGCCCGATTCGACCGCCGACGTGAGTTGCGGGAGTACCTCGAAGAGATCTCCCTCGATGAAGTAATCACTGAAATTCCTGATTCTCGCGTCCGTATCCGTGTTTATCGCGACGATCGTGTCCGATTCGTCCATCCCGACCTTGTGCTGGACCGCACCCGAGACCCCCGCCGCGACGTAGAGATCGGGCGCGACGACCTGTCCCGTCTCGCCGATCTGTCGTTCTTCGCTCGAGTAGCGCTCGACGTGGCCCTCGAACTGGTAGGAGGAGGTGACGATCCCGCGCGTGATTCCCAGCGCTGCGTCGTCGAGCGCGTCGACTAGGTCGAGGCCGAGTTCCATCCCCTCGGTCGGGTCGTTGCCGATCCCCCGTCCCAGACAGACGATCACGTCGTGACCGGTCAAGTCGATACCCTCCTCGAGGCGGTCGTGGTCGGTGATCTCGACCGCGAACCAGTCGTCCTCGAGAGCCATGTCGTGTTCGACGACGAGGCCGTCCCGGTCGTCGTCGCGTTCGATCGGCTCGAAACTGCCCGGAATGATCGAACAGCCCTGCGGGTGGAAGTCGCGGCCGGGATTGTCCAGACACAGGATCGTCGAGTACTCGAAACCCGAGAAGTCGGGACGCTTCATATGAAGTACCTTCTCGAAGGTCTTCTTGACGCCGGGCTCGCCGGTCTTGACGGGATTCGAGACCTCCTCTTCCTCGATGAACAGGTCCGAGCAGTCCGAGGCCAGCCCCGAATCGAGTTCGGCCTGCACCTTCGCCGAGAGGTCTCGTCCGTTGTTCGTCGCCGGGAACAGGACGTATCGCGGGCGGTCGTACTCGCGCCACTCGGTGCTCTCGGCCGTTCCTTCCCCGCGGGCCATGTGCGCCGAAATCTCGGTGTAGGGTTTGTGCAGAAACCGCTCGAGCCGATCGTCGTCGTGGTAGACGGCGACGTCCGCGCCGTAGGCGATACACTCCTCGGCGAGGGCCTCGCAGTCGTCGCCCATCAGGAACGCGACGACGCGCTCGTCGTCGCCGTAGTCGGCCGCGAACTCGTCCATCAGCGCTCGAGCCTTGCCGAGCATCTCTCGGGAAACCTCGAGCAACTCGCCCCCCTGCGTCTCGCAGAAGACCCACATGTCTGCGTACTCGCCGCCGTCGAGCGCGCGAACGTGGCGCTTGTCTCGAGTGGGATGTGAGAGGTTGTCGTCTTCCTCGGGCTCTTCTGGTTCTGCCTCAGCGGCCTCCTCGCTTTCGGCGGCCTCGTCCTCGGCTCCCTCCTCGACCGGCTCGCCTTCGGCGTCCTCGCCGACGTCTTCTTCCGTCTCCTCGTACTCGCCCTCGGTTTCGTCGTCCGTTTCGGCGTCCTCGGATTCGTCAGCTTCATTGTCATCCGTCGGCTCGTCTATCTTCTCGAGCCGTCTGTGAACAGCCTCTCGAGCGGTTTTCCGGTCCTGTCCCGCTCGCTCTGCCTCGAGCACCGCGTTCAACTCCTCGGCGTCGTCGACCGTCTCGAGTTCCTCGGTCAGTTCGTCGATCGTGTGCTCATCGGGGTCGATTCCCACGGTCAGTCACCCCCCGCGTAGGGCTGCAGTTCCTCGAGTACCTGTCCCATGCCGTCTTCGTCTCCGGGCTCGATCATCGTCGCCTCTCGCTCTGAGGGTGCTTTCGGAATCGGATCGACCGAGGAGACGATGGTCGGCGAGCCGTCGAGACCGATGTAGTCCGGATCAAGGTTCAGGTCCTCGTGATTCCACGTCGTGAGGTGGTCCTCGTGGTCGGCCGCCCGCGCCTCGGTCTCCGCACGGAGCCGCTTGTGTGTCAGGCGGTGTGATGCCGTGCGGTAGGTCGGCGAGAATTCCGGATCCGCGATGACGACACACGGCAGCGGCGCTTCGACGGTCTCGATCTCGTCGATATCGCCTTCGACGAGCCGTTTCGCACGCAGGACCCGCTCGTCGGGGTCGATGTCGAGGGCCAGCACGTGCGTGACGATCGGCCACTCGAGCGCCCAGGCGGTCTGTGGCCCGGTCTGGCCCGTCTCGCCGTCGGCCGTCTTGAACCCGGCGAAGACGAGGTCGATATCCGCGATCTCCTCCTGATACTTCTCGAGGCCCGAACAGAGCGTGATCGCCGTTGCCCAGGTGTCCGAGGCCGCGAGCTCCCGGTCCGAGAGGAGGTAGCTGTCGTCCGCGTACACCGACTCCATGGCCTCCTCGAGGACGCTCGCGTAGCCCGGCGGACCCATGCTCACGCCGCTGACGTGGCCGCCGTGGCGCACCTTCGTCTGAAGCGCGGCCTCGAGTGCCACCTCGTCGTTGGGATTCATCACCGTGGGCGTCTTCCCGCGCTCTAGGTGGCCGTCCTCGTCGAAGGAGACGGCTCCCTCGGAGAAGTGGGGGACGCCTTTCGTCAACACGACGGATCGCATTCGTCCCTCCGTATCTGTGGTATGTGTATCCGTGACATAACTCACCTCACTCTATCGACACTCTCGGTATTAAGAATATGGGTGAAAATCACCGGCGGAAGCGCGAACGGAGGGATTTACGGCCGCTCGAGACGGCAGTCAGAACGACAACGAGACGTTACTCGAGGTCCCGCTCGGAAGTTCCCATCGTGATGTCGCCGTCGGCGCGAATCGTGCCGTCGACTTCGGCTCGCGGGGCGATATCGAGCGTCTCGCAGGACACGTCGCCGAGCACGCGGACGTTCTTCTCGAGGACGACGTCCCCGTTTCGGGTCGTCAGGTCGCCGTGAATCCGGGTTCCGTTTCCGACGTAGACGTCGCCTCGAGCGCGGAGGCTTCCGAAGATATTCGAGTCGGCGCCGACGTCGATCGTCTCGGCTCGGACGTTGCCGTGGAGCCGACAGCCCGACCCGATTCGGGCGGGCGTCGACACGCGCCAGGCGTCGTCGTTGACCGTCGCGTTTCCGGGGATAACGAGCGGTTCGGTTTCGGCTGCTTCGTCCTCGTCGACCATCTCGGAGATGAGCTGCTGGGCCGCGTCGTCTTCCCCGATTAAGAGGAGGTGCTTGAGGTAGACGAACAGGAAGACGATGGTCGGCATCGGATTCCGGATGACGATCCAGCCGTTGGCTTCGAACCCCTCCTCGATGTCGACGTCGTCGCCGATATCGAGATCGCCGGCGACTTTGAGTTCGCCGTTTATGTGGACGCGTTCGCCGAGGTAGGCGTCCTGCCCGACGAGGACGTCGTCGTCGACGTCACACCACATATCGAGGCGACAGTCGCCCTCGGCTTCGATGGCGCCGTCGACCTCGACGTTCTCCCCGAGCAGGACGTTTCGGCCACGGACGCCGAACTCGATAGTCGATCGCCCGCCGACGAGCACGTCGCCGTCGGTCACGAGGTCGACTTCCTTGGCTTCCGTCCCGTCGGGAACGACGAGTTCGTCGAGCGGATCCCTACTGAAGGCCACACTCCCAACGAATGTGGCCCCCCTGTATTAAACCTCTCGCGCCGTCGCCGTTCGTCAGACGAGCCGCTGACAGGTTCCGTGCTGCGAGCCGCGCCCGCGGGTTCGCGTCGATTTGTGAGTGCCCAGAGGGCCACCGAGTGCCACAACCGACGGAGAGTCCGAACGGGTTCGCCGCGGAAGTCGTCCCGCTTTTAGTCCAGCGGCCCGTACCGGCTGGTATGACCACGCTCGCGTTCGACGACACCGGCGTCGACGTCGTCTACGAAGGAACGGAGTTTCGACTCGAGCAGGAACTCATCGAGGAGGCGACCGAGAAGTCCTACTACGACGTCACCGACCACGAGGTGCTCCAGATGGTCGCCGAACAGCCGGATCTGCAGGGCGAACCGCGCCGGATCGGCGACATTCTCGAGTGAACAGCTCTCTGTGAAGTTTCGAGTAGCGAAACGGTACAACAGCTTCCCAGTCCGCCCGCACAACGCTCTCAGGTCACGACCTCGATATCGCCGCGTTTGCCCCAGTCGACGTGAATCCGGCAGACGTACTCGGTCATCGCCGCCGTGGCCTCGAACTCGAGCGATCGAGTTTCGTTTTTCTCGGCCATCACCTCGGTGCTGTGACCGTCGACGATCCGTTCGTTCTCGTCCCAGAGCTCGAGGTTGTGGGACTGCCCGTCTTCGTTCTCCCACGTGATCACGTACTCTTGGCCCTCGGTGAGGACCAGCGTCGGGTTTTCCTGGCCCTCGATGAGTGCGGGTTCGACGCCCTTGAACCGCGAGGTGGTGGCGCTCAGCCGGATTTCCTCGACGTCGGCCCACGCGTCCGGAGACGTAGACTCCGAACCTGTCTTCTCATCGTCAGTGTCGTCTCGTTCGGTGTCGTCGTCACCTTCGGATTCGCCGTCGTTCTCGCCGGACCCGTCGCCGTCACTATCGGATCCGCCGTCGTTCGACGATTCGTCGGTCGTGGTCGCCGCCTCGTCGTCGCCGAGACAGCCGGCGACGAGCGCGGTCGTCGTGAGGCTGCCAGCCAACGCCAGCGCTCGGCGGCGGGCTATCGAATCGGTTCGTTCCATCGCGTCGACGCTCGAGTCGGAGCGACATAGGTAGGATCCCCGTACTATCACCGACGCGTGTGTATTGGCACCGGTTACTCGAGGCGAACGTCTCCGAGCGCGACCGACGGCAGTGTATCGACCCGGTGACCACGACGCGACTGATTCGCCAAGTTTCCTCTTTGCCATGCCAGCGGCTGTTTCGAGCCCAGAAATGGGAATGAAGACTTATACGAGGATGGCACCGAGCCAGTCCATGATCGTCGACGCGCTCACGTATCCGCTCGAGGGCGAGGACACGCTCGAGACGATGCTGATCGGCTCGGTGTTACTGATCGGCTCCGTTCTGATACTCCCGATATTCGTTCTGACGGGCTATTTCGTTCGGGCGATACAGAACGCGTCGGACGGCCGCGAACCGCCGCGGTTCGAGGACTTTGGCGGTCTCTTCGTCGACGGGGTCAAACTGGCTGGCGTGTTCCTGATTTACATCGTCGCTTTCGTCCTCACAGGGTTCGCGGTGCTTTTCATCCGGGAGTTCGACGAGACGGCAGCGCTGGCGCTGTTCTGGGCAGTGCTGGTCCCGTTCTATTTCGGTTTTCTCTACTGCATGGGTGCCATTACGTATCGATTCAGCCGCCGACGGCGCATGCGCGACGCGTTGCGGGTTCGACGCGTCGTCAGGACGGCGCTCAGTCTCCGATACCTCGCCGTTTTCCTGCTCGTGGCGATAGTCGGTCCCATCGTCTTCACTATTTTCCAGATCGTGCTCCTGCTCACCATAGTCGGAATCCTGTTGCTTCCGGCGGCAGTGCTCTACGAGTATCTCGTGTTCTCGAGTCTGCTAGCCGAGATCGAACGCCCAGCGGCGCGTTCGAGTCCCTAGTCGTTCGACCCGGCTACAACGCGTCGATTCCTTCGCTCGTTACTCTCCGTACCGATCGGCCGCCGACTCGAAGCCCGTCTCCTCGAGTTCCCGTCCCCGACGTTCCTCGAGCGCGGCGACGGCCGCCGGGTCCGGCGCGACGTCGTCCGTAATCCGCGCCCACGAGTTGTGGACCTTGGCGTGACACCATCGGCAGAGGTAGATCGTAATTTCGTGGGAGAGTTCGCCGTCGTCAGCGCCGTCTCCGGCCGGCTCGTCGCCCACGGCCGTCTCATCGTTACCGGCTGGCTTACCGTCACCGGCGGCGTTGGCACTCTTCTCGAGCGTGTCCCGGTACGAGAGGTGGTGTTCTTCCAGCAGCGGTCGTTCCTCGGTGAGTTCGTTTCGCTTCTCCTCGAGGCCACAGCGGACGCACTCTCGGTCTTGCTTGCGCGACCGAAAGTGCGGACAATCAGCCCAGGTCGCTTCGGATTCGGGGTTCGCGGGCGGGCAGGTGTAGTCGTCTTCGGCGCGCTCTCGAGCGAACTCCGGATCGTGCTCGTAGTGGTCGAAGGCGTACCGACAGCGGCCCTCGCCGGTCAGGTGGTCACAGAGGCCCGCGAACTCGTAGGGGTCGTCGACCCCGACCGACGTCCCTCGCGGCGTCTTCTCCATTTTGGGGTGTGTTGGGCTCGAGGGCGTTTGAATCCACTGGGCTCGAGCGATCGCTATTCAGCGACCCTATCGAAAGCGTACCGGGCCTTCTCGTACGTGAGTTGGCAGAATCATTTGAATCGTCTTGAGGCTGGCATGGTTTTGGGTATGAAAAGGGACGTTCCGCGTTCTTCGTAACGTGCACTCACTCGTTAGCGAACTCGCACCCGCCGTTGTATTCAGGAACGTCATCACAGTTCTCTCTGATAACTATCTCCAGCGTATCACTGCTGTCTCCGTACGTTACTCTGGCCGTCACACATCCGACGCTGCCGTCGATCGCCTCGGCAACAGATTGCTCGACCCAATCAGTCTCATCGATTTTTGCAGAGATGCGATGTGTTCCAGCGGTCTTGCCCCACGTACAGTTGACAGCTTCTCCGGAGAGGCTGTTCCCCTTCCTTTCTTGAATTGCATGCGAAGACTCGTGAACGATGGAATCATCACGTTCCACTCGTACCCCAAACTGGTGGGGCTCAGTATCGTAGTTGCTCACGCCGATCCAACCGATCCTGCTCGAGTTGTCGAACGGACCAAGAGCCGATTTGACGCAACCGGCGCTACTCGCGACGACCGTGACGCCAAGAGAACCGAGGAGGGATCGGCGTTTCATCACGTGTTTCTTTCCATCCCTCTATCATATTCCTTCTGATTGAAACCACCGCAGCCCACCGCGCGGCGCTGGCTGGCAAAATCTCTGTCCCTCGAGATGGGAACTCAGTACACGCCGTGGAGAAGCAGGTAGACAACGATCCCGAGCGAAAACGAGATCAGCCAGAGGCTCGCGGCGATCCGTCCGAATCGCGCGTGGCTGGTTTCCGGAAGCTCCTCGAGCGGGTAGGCGGCCGCCAGCAGGAGCGCGTAGTACAGAAACGGGATGCAGACGATCGCCAGCAGGATGTGGATCGCGAGCACCGGGAGGTAGACGAACTGGTAGATCGCCTCCGGGCCGGGGAACGGCTGGGGGCCGCCGGTCGCGACCAGCCGGTAGAGATAGAGCCCGAGGAAGGACGCGAACAGGCCGAACGAGGTGAGCATCGCGGCTTTGTGCTTGCCGATCTCGCCTCGTCGAATCCACCGCCAGCCCATCGTGATCGTGCCGATCGCGGTCAGGCTGATGAGCGCGTTGACGTGTGGAATCGCCTCGAGCAGACTCTCGGGGGCGAACGGAACCACCGACTGGGGGACTCGCCCGCCCGCCGCGGCGAAGACGACCGCGAGCGAGACGACGCTCAGGATACCCGTCAGCGGTGCGACGCGCTCTCGAGAGACGAACGCCATACCTACACCTTCGACTGACGCGGGAAAGTGGTTACTGTCCTCGCGTTACCGCTCGAGGGTGCGACTCGACGGGGTATTCGACGGTCGAACTCGAGAGACTCCCGGGTAATCGACGGTTTCTCGAGAGTCGAAAATCGATAGCGAGCGCGCTCGCTCGCGGACGTTAGCTTCGGTAGAATTATGCGTGGGTGATGTCCTCGAAGGGAAATCACCTGCATCGTAGTGGTGGACATCGTCCACCGGTGCGATGCGTGGGACCGGATTTGAACCGGCGGACCCCTACGGGACAGCGCCCTCAACGCTGCGCCGTTGGCCTGGCTTGGCTACCCACGCTCGCGTGTGCTTTCTGCACTCAGTCGTATCCAGTGTGACTATTAAAGCCCTTTCCTTTGGTCCGACGCCTGCGGCGATATCACACGGAACCGTCTCAAGCGGAGCGTTCAAATGCGCGAATTGCCAAATGGTATCATGGCAAAGTACTCGACGGGATCGTCCGGCGGCGGTGGTGGGACGTCCTGTGAACTCTGTGGCGCGGAAAGCGATTCGCTCACTCGAGCGAACGTCGCAGGCGCTGAACTCGAGGTCTGTCCGGACTGTGCTCCCCACGACGACGCACAGCGAACGAGTAGCTCCCGCGGCGGCGACGACAGTCGCGAGAGCGGACAGGGGGACGAGCCGAATCGGAAGCAGAAGGCGGCCCAGAACGTCGCCAAGGCGAACCCGATCTGGGACGGCGACTCCGAACACTGGGAGAAGGAGGGGACGAACTACGACGACGATCCGCTGCCGTACCTGGTCACCGGCTACGGCGACGTCCTCGTCGAGGCCCGACAGGACGCCGGCTTGCAGCGGGGCGAACTCGCCGAGGAACTCGGCGTCCCCGAGAGCGACCTGCTCGCGGTCGAACAGGGGCGAGCGACCCAGGCCGGCATCGGCGGTGGGCTCATCGCCGCGCTCGAGGAGCGACTGGACATCGAACTCGAGGAGTAGGAAACGCGCCGAGTAGGCGGCCACTGCGGTCGCGTCCGCTACCCGAGCAGGTCGACCGACTGCGCTGACCGGCGAGCAGACTTTTATCGGCGGCAGACGGAGTCAAACCGATGAGCGGGCAACAGGCGGCAGCGGAGCCGTACACGACGCGATTCGAAACCGAGGTGTCGGCCGTCGACGGGCGACGCGTCTGGCTCGAGACGAGTTACTTCTACGCCGAGAGCGGCGGCCAACCGGCCGACCGGGGGAGGATCGGCGACGTCGAGGTCGAGGACGTCCAACTCGTCGACGGCGAGCACGTCCACGTCCTTGCCGAGGAGCCGCCCTTCAGCGCCGACCGTCGCGTGCTCTGTCGGATCGACTGGTCGTTTCGCATGTACTGCATGCGCGCCCACACGGCGAGTCACGCCCTCTACGGCGCGGGACGAGACCTCCTCGACGAACTCGGCTACGGCGGGTTCGACATCGGCCCCGAGAAGGTTCGCGTCGACCTCGAGACCACGACCGAAGTCGACGACGCGGTGCTGGTCGAACTGAACGAGCGGCTCAATCGGGTCGTCTGGGAGTCCCGGTCGGTTTCCTGGGAGGACGTTCCGGTCGCGGACGCCCGCGAGCGCGAGGACGTCGCCTTCAACGAGGCGACCGAGGAGGGCGCGTTCACGAAGGGACGCGTCCGGCTCGTGACGATCGGCGAGAAAGACGAGAACGGTCACAACGGCGTCGTCTCGCGGAACCCGTGGGACGTCGCGGCGTGTGGCGGAACCCACGTTCGGAACACCCGCGAAATCGGTCCGGTGACCGTTCTCGGACGGTCGAACCCCGGCGAGGGGATGACTCGAGTCGAGTTCGCCGTCGGTCCGAACGCGATCGATCGGCGGGCCACGGAGAAGGAGACCGCCTTCGCCGCCAAGTCGGAACTGGGCGTGGGACTCGCGGACGTGACCGACGAACTCGAGCGCCGGGAAGCCGAGCGCGAGGAACTCGCGAACGCGCTTCGAACGCGGGAACGCGAACTCGTCGAAGCGCGCCTCGAGCGCGGCGAAACCGTCGAGAACGACGGCGCGAAGTGGCTCCTCGCGGACGTGGCCGATGTCTCGGCGGGAATCGTGAGCGACGTGCTCGAGGATCGACGGAGCGAATTCGGCGAGATCGTCGTCGCGACCGGCGAAACCGATTCCGTCTTCGCCGTCGTCGCAACCGACGGGGCGACGGCGGCGACGGCAGTGCTCGAGGAGATCACCGCCGAATTCGGCGGCGGCGGTGGCGGTTCGGATTGGCTGGCCCAGGGCGGCGGATTCGACGCCGCGCCCGCGGAGATTTTGGTGAGCCTCGAGTGAGCCGGTTCGGACGGGGATAAGCGGGTACTGCGGGCCCCGGACTGGGTGAGGGGTACTGCAGCTTCGGACGTCGGTGAGCGGTTACTGCCGGTTTTGTCGCGGTGTCACGACACCTTTCGTGTCGCGGATTTGATCTCGTCGTCCTCGCGCCACTGGTAGTAGCGGTACTCGGTGCCGCCGATTTCGGTGACCGAAACGGTCGCTCGCTCGGGGACGCCGGCGGGCGTCTCCTCACTCCCATCGGCCGATCTCGATTCTTCCCACTCGGCGCGCTCCTCGAGGTACGCTGCGACCGCTCGCATCGTCGCGGGCGCTTCGTCCTCGAACACAGCGAGAGACTCGACCACTTCCGGATCGAGATCGGCGGGCGGGAGCGGGCGCTCATCCTCGTCGTTCATCGAGCGTGAATCGCCGGTGAAGCGTCAAAACGTCACCGCTCGCGGACGGTACCGCCGGACAGCCCCTCCCAGTCGACGCGGTAGCCCAGTCGAGAGAGCACCGCGCTCGAGTCGGTGATACCGTACGACCCGAGCGCCGATTCGGCGTCAGTCAAGTCCATGCCGCCTTCGATTTCGTCCCCGAGGTCCTCGAGCACCGCGGGACGAACGAGCGTCCGCCCGACGAGCTCGTGGTTCGGATACGACGTCTCGGACAGAGCGTCCTCGCTGACGCCGTAGGTCTCGGCCAGCGCGGCGAGCGCAACGGCGTCCTCGTCCGGCTCGATCTCGTCGGGGAGCGACGCCACGCTCTCGGCCACGAGGTCCGATTCGAACTCTCGAAGGACGTCCGCGACGTCTTTGAGTCGAACGGATCCCGAGTAGGGGATCGCGCGGTGGTCTCGAGCGGCGATTTCCTCGCCGACGCCGAGCGATTCGTCGACGGCGACGATCATGTCGACGTCCTCCAGCTGTTCGAGCTGTGCGAGTTTCTTTTCGACGTACTCGGGCGTCCAAAAGCCCATGATCTCGAGGTAGACACGGAAGTCCGCGTGGCGGTAGTCGAACGCGAAGTCGGGGATCATCACCCGCGTGCCGCTCTCTAAGGCCTCGGGTTCGCGGACGAGATCCCACTCAAGGTCGACGGCCGAAACGCGGGCGGCGAAATCCGACTCGACGCCGCTGTCGAAGCTCACGTCCACGACCGGTTCGGCGTCGGGCACCGACACCGGGTCGTCGGCAGAGAGCGACATCGTTCGCTCTGTCCCGCGGTCGTCTATTGTCGCCTCGAGTCGCCACTCGCTCGTCTTCGCGACCGTTCGCAGCAATCTGGCAAAGCGGGTTCCGTACCGCCTCGTCGCCCGAAAGAGGCGCGTCGGCCCCGTGACGACGACCTCGCGCCCCGCGGGCGTCTTCTCGATTTCGTACATCAGGCGCAGCCGTTTGATCGCCGAGATCAGCGCCTTCGGGTCGCTCGAGCGGACGCGGATCTCCGTGGCGTCGAACAGCGCCGTCTGGGCCAGCGAGAGGTTGTACTGGGCCAGCAGCTCGTCGGGGCTCCACCGGGAATCGACGCTCTCGACGATCTGTCTGTCCTCGAGGTCGGCGTACAGCGAGGCTGCGATATCGTCCGCGGAGATATCGAGAGTCTCGCCGGCCCCGACCAGCGCCATCGCGCGTTCCTCCTCGGAGGCGACCCCGCCGACGGCCTCGGCGGCTTCGAAGGCGGCTCTGCGGGCGCGGACCGGCTCGAGCGGCGCTTCGGTCTGGACCGTCGTCTCGCGATCCAACAGCGCGGCGAAGCCGCGGACCAGTTTGAACTCGTCGACCGATCGCTGGCTCGCGGTCGACGCCGACCCGCTCGACGTTGCCCCCGCAGACGCCGCCCCCGCGCCGCTGATCTCGCGTTCGAGCTCCTCGAGCGCCGACTCGAGTGCGCCGCGGGACTCGCCGACGTGGCCCTGATAGATCCCGATGACTCGCGCCGCGAGCGGACGGTGTTCGCGCTCGGCGAAGCGCGGCTGATATCGCCCTCCCGCGCGCGAGACGCGCAACAGGTCCTTCGTCAACATCCACCAACCGATCGGTACAGCGCGAGTAAAAATCGACCGGTGTGCGGTCTCGTGAGGCTCGAGTCATCGCCGCCGATCGGCTACGCGCTCCTCGCTGGTCTCCTGGCTCACGACTTCGTACAACAGCGCTCGCCCGCCGTCGTCTTTCGGTCGGAGCACTCGCCCGAGCCGCTGGGTGAACTCGCGTTCGCTGCCGCTCCCCGAGAGGACGACGGCGACGGAGGCGTCCGGGACGTCGACGCCCTCGTCGAGGACGTTCGAGGTGACCACGCGCGAGTAGGTCCCCTCGCGAAAGCGCTCGAGGATCTCGCGGCGCTCTTCGGTCCCGGTTCGATGCGTGATCGTGGGGATCAGGAATCGCTCGCTCACCTCGTAGGCCAGGTCGTTCGAGGCGGTGAAGACGATGATGCGTTCGTCGCGGTTCTCGTCGAGAATCGACTCGAGCGCCCGTATCTTCGCGTCGCTCGATCGAGTGATCTCGCGCGCACGCTGCCGGGCGAGCAGCGCCTCGCGAGCCGCGGCGTCGGTGCCCGAGCGCTTGACGAGTTCCTGGTAGTCCGAGCCGCTTTGCATCCGGATGTTCGAACTCGCGAGGTAGTCGGTGAAAATCGACTGGTTTCGCTCGTACTCCTCGCGCTCCTCGTCCGTGAGCGAGACCTCGAGACGTTTGACGTCGTAGGGCGCGAGGTGTTCGCCGGCGAGTTCGTCAACGTCGATGCTGTGGACGAGCGGGCCGACGAGGTCGGCGACCGCCTCGTGGGCGTCGTCCGGCCGTTCGAACGTCGCCGTGAGTCCGAGCCGTGCGGGTGCCGCCAGCAGCCGGGCGATGTCGCGATACCCCTCCCCGCCGAGGTGGTGGACCTCGTCGAAGACGACCAGACCGAACCGGTCGCCGACCGAATCCGCTTTCAGATAGGCCGAGTCGTACGTCGAGACGGTGATCGCCTCGAGGCGCTGTTCGCCGCCGCCGAACCGCCCGATCGGCGCGTCGAACTCGGCCTCGAGTTCCCGCTCCCACTGCTCTAACAGGTCGATCGTCGGGACCACGATCAGCGTCGGTTTCGAAAGTCGCTCGATCGCTTTCAGTCCGATGACCGTCTTGCCGCTGCCGGTAGGGAGTTCGAGGACGCCTCTCGGGGCCGGCGGGAGATCGTCGTCGGTCCGGTTCGGATCGGTCTCGAGCCAGCGCTCGAGGGCCGTCTCCTGGTACTCGCGAAGCGTGTAGGCCGACTCGAGTTGTGAGAGGGCCCCGAGCGACAGGACTCCGTCGTCGACGGTCGCGCTCGCGATTTCGTCACTCTCTCCACCGGGGCTCGCGCTCTCGCGACTGTTTCCACCGGTGTCTGCGGGGCGCTCGAGGAGAGCGCGGAGCGTCGCGTACTGAAAGGCCGGAACGCGGTGCGTCCCGGTTCGCGGGTCCGATTCGAACTCGAGTGCGGACGCCTCGTGAAGACGCGCTCGAAGCGGCGCGGAGACCGTGCCGTCGAGACGGACGGTCCCGTCTTCGTATCGCAGCCGGAGATTCGATGCGTCGGTCGATTCCGGACCCGTCACAGCCTGTCATTACGCTGGACGCACATATATCGCTCGGGAATCACACCGCGAGAACCGACGGGTCACGGGGGTTCGAGTACTCGAGCGACGCGACCCGGCGGCTACGAAAGGGCGGTGACCAGCCCTACCCAGACGCCGGTCACGCAGACGCCGACGGCCAACAGCGCGTAGTTAGCGATCGGATTGGCCGCGGGCGTCAAGTCCGCCGTGTAGTGATAGCTCGAGAGCGGGCGGAACGGCCGAATCCCCATCGGCGTGATCGCGTCCGCTAGGAGATGGGAGAGGATCGAGAGGGTTCCGACGACGAACGCGAACGGAACGATCGGGTCTGTCGTGAACGACCCCGAGTCGAGAACGAACACTGCGGCCGCCACAGCGAGAACCGCGCCGACGAGGACGGCGAACCCCACCGTGTGGGTGAGTCCGCGATGCTCGAGGAGGGGGAGATCGTGATCGCAGTCCGGAAGCGTCGAGAGCGACACGCAGACGAGGCCGCCGACGACCGCGAGCGTCTCCGACCCGGCGAACGCGACGGCCATCCCGAGCGGCGCGTACGCGAGGAGCGCGACGCCGACGTGGCCGAGCTGATACATCCGGTCAGATTACGTTCCCCGTCGGTAAGTCGCTCGCGGTCTCGCTCGAGCGTTCGTCGAGTTCACGGTTTCGGGAGTCGGGGGTCGTCGAACCGACGACTTCGCTATGGTCGTCCCCTGCCGTTGGCGTTCACAGGAGATTCGATGATTCGGGGGTTCGGGGGGAATCGATCGGTCTTCGGGGCGGAACGGCTCTCGAGTTCGAGACGTTTTCGACTTGAAAGATCTCGGACCATCGAGTCGCTGTCACCCCCTCTGAGGAAAGACCGGACAGGCGAAGAGGTGATTGCGTTGTCGACACCGGTAGTCCAGCGCGATAGCTAATCCATATTTCCAAAGAACAATGTGCTTATAAAATCCTTTGGTACCGAAGCTCTCGATTTTTACTACCGGTACGGATAGTTGGGATAGCGAGGACGAATGTACGATCATGTAATTCGGAATCCACGACGCCGATCGCTTCGGTCGAAACCGACGACGGTACGTCGCAATTTTACCCGTAAATTCCGCTGCTCGGAGGGCGACGAAACAGCGGTCGATCGCAGACACGTAGCCCGTCAGGATCAATGAGCATTATCGCGAGCGTTTCAGTACCAGCGTCGGCGTTCCCGTTCGGGCCGATACTCGAGTCCGACCTCGAGGGGCCCCTGACGATCGAAACCCAGGTTCCGACCAGCGAGGAGGTGATTCCGTACCTGTGGGTCCCCGGGTCCGCAACCGAAACCGTCCTCGAGACGATCGAAGCACAGTCGACCGTGAAATCGGCGACGCAAATAGATAGCGTTGGCGACCACGACCTCCTCAAAATCGAGTGGACGACGGCGGTGAACGGCTTTCTCGCCGCGATTCGGGAACACGATGCCATCGTCACGAGCGGGACGGGATCGGGCGATCGGTGGACGTTTCAGTTGCGGTTTCCCGCCTACGAGGATCTGTCGTCTTTTTACACCGCCTGTCTGGATCGGGACATCTCGCTGGAACTCGTACAACTGCACGAGGCGGTCGACCCCGAGCGAAACGACCGGTTCGGACTGACGGTCCCACAGCGAGAACTCGTCGTTGCGGCCTACGAGCGGGGGTATTTCGACGTCCCGCGAGCCACGACGCTCGTCGAACTCGGCGAGGAACTGGACATCTCTGATTCCGCCGTCTCACAGCGGCTTCGCCGCGGGCTCGAGTCGCTGGTCGGCTCGACGCTGGCCATCGACTCCGAGACGCCGAGCGGTCCCGTCGGACAGAACCCACACGATAGATAATCCAGTATTCGCCGAAATCGCTCGAATTAACTGTCCTCCACTCGTATTCTCGCACGTGAAAAACGTCACCGACAGGACGAGCAATCCCTTCGGCATGCGACCACCGTTCGAACGGCAGGACGCGGGGAAGCGGCCGGCCGTGTTCGGCTACGGTGACGCCAACGCCGACTTTCAGGTGATCGGCGGCTATCCCGGCCTTCACGGCGGCGAGACGACGGGCGTTCCGTTCACCGAAACAGACGCCGGCGTCGGCGTTCAGGAACTCTTTCGCGACGCGGGGTTCGTCGCCGGCCCGACGAGCGATCCCCGTCTCGAGAACCTCTTCGCGGACTACATCCACATGTGCTCGCTTCCCGACGGTCGGGAACCGACGCCCGAGGAGTACGCCGAACTCGAGCGGTACTTCGACGCGGAACTCCGGGCGATCAACGCCCACATCCTGCTCCCGGTGGGCGAACGCGCGACCGACCACGTGCTGGGCGAGTACACCACACAGCGCGGCAAACTCGACCTCGAGATGGAGAATCTCCACGCCAGTGAGATTCGCGGCCGCGGGTTCATGGTCGTCCCCATTCGCAACCCGACCGAGTGGACGGACGGCGACCGCGAGACGATCCTCGAGACGCTCGAGTCGATCCTCGCGAGCGATTACCGCCAGACGAAAGGCGTCGCGACGACCGTCGGATAGGGCGGCGGTCGACGAGGAGTCAGTCCGATCGGAAGTCGGTCAGTGAGGTCTGCCCTACCGGCAGGCGCTCGCGTTCCGAAGAGGTCGCGGATCCGTCGTCCAACCCGTTCTCTGCCCCATCATTTTTGTGCTCGACGTCACTGGTACCCGCCGAATCGGACGGCGAGTTGCCGGCAACGGAGTCGGTCGAATCGCCCCTATCACTGCCGTCCCAGCCGTCCAACTGAGCCTGATCGGCCCCAGTGAACTCGAGGTTCGCCACGCGGACGCCGAGTTTTCGAACCGGTTCCGTCTCGAACTCGGTGAACAGGTCCGCGGCGATCCGCTCGACGAGGGCCGGATCGTCCACCGGACCGGAAAGCGACTGCTCGCGCGTGTTGACCTCGAACGGTGGCAACACCGCTTTCACGCCGACGGTTCGGTACAGCGCGCCCTCTCGAGTCGCGCGATCCGCGACCGCGGCCGCGAGCGTCTCGATCCGCTCGTACTTCGGATCCGGTTCCTCGACCGCCTCGGCGAAGGCCGATTCCCGGGAGAAGCTCTTGGGCTCGCCGCGGGGCTCGACGCGTCGGTCGTCCTCGCCGCGGGCCCGGTCGTACAGCTCGCGGCCGCGCTCGCCGAACCGGTCCTCGAGCGGGCCGGGATCAGCCGCCGCGACCTCACCGGCGGTCTCGAGGCCCATCCCTCGTAGCTCTCGAGCCGTCACGGGGCCGACGCCGTGGAGCAACTCGACCTCGAGCGGTGCCAGGAACGATTCGACCTCGCCGGGCCGGACGACGGTCAATCCGTCGGGTTTGTCGAAGTCGCTGGCGATCTTCGCGGCGCTCATCGTCGGCGCGACCCCGATGCTCACCGTGACGCCGACCTCGCGCTCGATGCGGCCTTTGACGTGGCGGGCGAAGCCGTCGGCGACCTCCCAGGCGGTTCGCTCGGTCACGTCGAGGTAGGCCTCGTCGATGCTCACCTCGCGCACCACGTCGGCGCAATCGTGGAGGATCTCCCGAACGTCTGCGGCGACCGACTCGTAGTACTCCATATCGACCGGGCGGTAGTAACCGGTTTCCGACCGCTCGAGATTCTCCGTCGCCGTCGAACTGGACTCCGGACTTGAATCCGAGTCCGCGTCGGCGTCCGCGTTCGCGTCCGAAGACGAGTCGAAACCGTCTTCGAGGGCCGCGCGCCGGGGCAGTTTCTCGAGCGCAGTCGAGATGGCCTGTGCGCTCTCGACGCCGAACTCGCGGGCCTCGTAGCTCGCGGTCGCGACCGCACCGACGGTCTCCCCTTCCTCGTATCCCATCCCGACGACGACCGGTTCGCCCTCGAGTTCGGGCTCTTTGAGACGCTCGCAGGAGGCGTAAAAGCAGTCCGCGTCGACGTGTAGGACGATCCGATCGTCCTCGTCGACGGTATCGACCCCCGGCAGCCGTGGCCCGTCGTTCATCCGTTACCTATCGGTTCGTCCCCGCGGTTGTGAACGTTGCGACCGTCGGTATCCGCGCTAGAGCAGCGACGGGTGCGGTGGTCTGTATGTGAGCGTGGTTGTCGACCTGCAGGAGAAACGGTCGTATGCAGACGCGGTGGTCGATCCTCGCGGGGGTGTCTCGAGGACGATCGCCCGAACCGGATCGCCTAGCTCCGAACGTCCTCGATCTTGTCTTTGGCTTTCTCGAGCGTCGACTCGAAGGTCTCCCCTATCTCTTCGACGGATCGTTCGACGTAGTAAACCTGGTTGTCAGGGACCCGACGAACCACGTCGTTGCCGTCCTCGTCGGTCCCGTAGGCGAACAGCCAGTGGTCCTGGAAGTAGGCGATGCGGTCGTTGTCGACGGTGACGGATTCTCGCCCGTCTTCGGGCGTCTCGTAGACGATCGTCGCCGTTCCGACCTCCGTGGAACTGTGTTGATCCGGCATGGATTCTGATACGTCGATCGACCACGTAGTCGCCAAGCCTGCAAATGCAACCTACTGAATACCGTGTGGATAGTGGGCTGACTCGACCCGAACCTATCCCTTGATGTTACACACGGGGAACGTCCGCGCGACTTTGTCGCCGATCCCCAGTTCGTCCGAGACCCGAACGACTTCGTCGACGTCCTTGTAGACCCCCGGCGCTTCCTCGGCGATTGTGGCCCCGGACTGAGCCTTGACGTAGATCTGGTCCTGCTCCTCGAGTTCCTGTTGTACGTCGCCGCCCCAGTAGTCGTTTTTCGCCTGCGTTCGGCTCATCAGCCGCCCCGCGCCGTGGGCCGTCGACCCGAACGTCAGATCCATCGAGGCCTCGCCGCCACGGAGGACGTAGCTGCCGGCACCCATGCTTCCGGGGATAATCACCGGCTGGCCGACGTCACGGTAGGCCGCGGGAACTTCGGGGTGGCCCTTCGGGAACGCTCGAGTCGCGCCCTTTCGGTGGACGAACAGTTCGCGTTCCTCGTTCGCTGTGGCGTCGCTCTCCGCCGCCGGTCGGCCGTCCGGGCCGACGGTGTGGGTCTCTTTTTTCGCGATGTTATGGGCCACGTCGTAGAGTAAGTCCATCTCCATCTCCTCCCAGGATCGATCGAAGACGCGCTCGAAGACCCTCCGCGTGCGGTGCATGATCAACTGGCGGTTGACCCACGCGAAGTTGATCGCGGCGTTCATCGCGCCGTAGTAGTCCTCTGCGAGTTGCGAGCCCGCGGGTGCCGCCGCCAGTTCCTTGTCCGGCAACTGAGAGAGCAGTCCCTGATGTTGTCGTTCGATCTTTCGCAGGTAGTCGTTACACGTCTGGTGACCGAGCCCTCGAGAACCACAGTGGATCAGAACGACGATCTGGTCCTCCTCGAGGCCGAACGCCGCCCCGACCTCGTCGTCGAACACGTCGGTCACGCGCTGGACCTCGAGGAAGTGATTCCCCGAGCCGAGCGAGCCGATCTGGTTCTTCCCGCGGTCTTTGGCCTTCTGGGAGACCTTCGAGGGGTCTGCTTCCTCCCGCATTCCCTCGTCCTCGCAGTGGAGAAGGTCGTCCTCGACGGCGTGTCCGTTCTCGAGCGCCCAGTCGACCCCCCGGGCGAGGATTTCCTCCACGTCGTCGATCCCAGTTTCGACGATGCCGCCGCCGCCAAGACCTGACGGAATGTTTGCAAACAGCGAGTCGACGAGCTCTTCTTCGTGCCCTTTGACTTCGCTATAGGTCAAATTCGTCCGCATCATCCGGACGCCACAGTTAATATCGTATCCGACAGCTCCCGGCGAAATGCAGCCGTCTTCGGCGTCGAGCGCGCCGACGCCGCCGACGGGGAAGCCGTAGCCTTGGTGGCCGTCGGGCATACAGATCGCGTAGTTCGTCATCCCCGGCAGGTGCGTGGCGTTCTGCAACTGCTCGAGCGTCTTGTCCTGGCTGATCTCCTCGAGCAACGCCTCGCTCGCGAGAACCCGCGCCGGCGTTCGCATCTCGCCCTCCTGTGTGATCTCCCAGACGTGCTCCCGAACCCGCTCGAGAGTGACGCCGTTCGCGTCGAACGTGGTCATACCCGAAAATCGGACGCGGACGGTGAAAGGTGTTCGTCTCTGTACGCCGTGGCGGGTTCGGATTAGGACATTTACAGGGCCCGGCGGCTCGCCCGGCGTCAGCGGGTCACACGTCGAAGACGACGTAGGCCTCCCAGCCGTCGTCGGTCTCCTCGAGTCGCATCTCCGAGTACGTGACGGCTTTGATCTCGCGAGCGACGACCGCCGATAACGGAATCCCGCGCGCCGTCGCCTCGAGCGAGTAGGCCGCGTCGTCGATCGACTCGCCGTCGGCCGTCGGCTCGTCGGACCGCGCGACCGCGATATCCTCGACCCGGTGATCGACGGGAAGCTCGAGGCGAACGTCCCGGAGGTAGATCAGTTCGTCGACGTAATCGAAAAGCAGCGCCTCGAGGTTTTCGGCCGTCACCGAGAGCGAGAATCGCTCCCCTCCCGTCTCCGGAACGCGTTCGCACGAGGCGGCGGCGAGTCCGTCCGCGACCGATCCGAAGACCGACTCGAGACTCGGTCCGGTCGCGGCGACGGCGACGTCGGCGGTGTGGTCGCGCAGTTCGAACCCCATCGAGTGCGAGTTACTTGGCGACGAACGTATGACCATCGGTCCGACACGGGTCGCGGTGGGTCAGAACTGCCACGTTGCGGCGAGTCCAGAATCCGCTATGTCACCGTGGGATCGACCCGTCTCGTCTTCGCCTCGACCGGAGATGTCGGCTGTCAGATATTCGGGCGAGCGGTTCGCTTGCCGGTGGAATTATATTGGCGAGACTGTTAGATGAGTACAGTGAGCGTCAACATCGACAGTCGCGTCGTCACCTCGGGCAGTGACGATTTTGTCGACGAAGCCTGGCAACTCAAAGAGGAGATCAACGACAGTGTTGGCGTCCTCAAACAGCGACACAGCTTCTTCACCGACGCCTATCGCCGCTCGACGGTTCAGTTGTTCCTTCAGGAGGACGAACTGATCGGCTTCGCCGCGGTCCGGCGCGACGGCTACATCCTCTTTCTGGCCGTCTCGCCCGACTATCAGGGAGAGGGGATCGGCAAGCGACTGATCGCCCGCGTCGCACAGGAACACGATACGATCACGTGTCACGCCCGGACGACTAACGAAGGCGCACTCCAGTTCTACGAGCACCTCGGGTTCGAAATCAAGCGCCGCATCGACAACTACTACGAAGACGGCGGCGACGCCTACTACCTCAAACTCGGCTCGAGCGGCGGGATTACCGACAAGATTTCTGATCTGGTCCGCCGATAAGTATTCGATTCACTGACGCGAGTGTGATTCGCCGATAGGCTCGCGTCCGTCTGGTCAGCGAACCGCCCATGTAATCAGCGAACCGCCCGTGACCGAGCAGGCTGCGACCTGCACGTCTTCCGTGGGTTTTCGTATCACGGCCGGTGAGCGCCACCGCGACCTGTCTTTCGGCGGTTCGAGACTTTCGGGAAGATTATAGTCTCCCGTCGCAGAAACCGTAGACGAATGGAGGAGCGAACGAGAGCCTATCTTCGCGGTCGGTTCCGTGATCATTACCGCCGAACGGAGATTACGCTACCGCCCGAGGCCAACGAGCGCGAGTGGGGGTTTATCCCGTGGACCGAGGGTCCCGGAACGACGATGGTCAGACACCGCTCGCTGCTCGAGTTGGGGGACATCGAGGAGTTTCTCGTCCGCAAACGACCACAGCACGTTTACTTCTCCGCGGGGCGCTACCGCGATCCCGGCGCGGGGTCGATGACCGACAAGGAGTGGCGGTCGTCGGATCTCGTCTTCGATCTGGACGCCGATCACCTGCCGAGCGTGACCCTCGGCGAAGACTCCTACGGAGACATGCTCAGGAAGTGCAAGGACGCACTGATGCGCCTGCTCGAGTTCCTCGAGAACGACTTCGCCTTCGAGAACGTCGAAATCGCCTTTTCGGGCGGACGGGGCTATCACGTCCACGTTCGAGACGAGAACGTCCAGCACCTCGATCGGGAACACCGCCGGGAGATCGTCGACTACGTCCGCGGCATCGGCCTCGACTTCGAGAAACTGATCGAAACCGAGACGGTTGCGGGGCTCGGCCGAAAGACGCCGACGGAGCGACGGACGCTGCGGGTCGACGGCGGCTGGGGTGAGCGAATCCACGAGCACTTCATGGACTTCGTCGAGGACCTCCTCGAGATGGACGAGGAAGACGCCCTCGAGCGCTTGCAGGCCTTCGACGGCATCGGCGAGGGGAAAGCCGAGGCGACGCTCTCGGCCGCCCAGAACAACCGCGCTGGCCTCGAGGCCGGAAACATCACCGTCCACACGGCGATCGCCCAGTTGGCCGAGCGCTTCGCCGCGACCGCCGTCGAGCGGGACAACGCGCCGATCGACGAGCCGGTGACGACGGACACGAACCGACTCATCCGCCTGCCGGGGAGCCTCCACGGCGGGAGCGCCCTGACGACCTGTCGGCTCGCACCGGACGAACTCGAGGCGTTCGATCCGCTGGTCGACGCCGTCCCCGAAACGTTCACCGGTCACGAGGTCGCGGTCGACGTCGAGCGCGGCGGCGAGATCGAACTCGGGGGCGATATCTTTACAGTCCGGGAGGGTGACCAGTCACTACCAGAGTACGTCGCCATGTTTCTCATGGCGCGTGGTCGCGCCGAAAAGGAGAAAGAATGAATCTCGACGAACTACGCTCGGTCCAGAGCAAGGAGCGCCAGAAGGATAGCCTCCAGAACCTGCGCCCCTCGTTCTATCAGGAGGTCGGCGAGTACATTTCAGACCTCGAGGACAGACGTGACCGCGCGGCCGCCGAGGCGGAGGACCCGTTCTCCTCGCCGGAAGTGAGCCGGCTCACGGACGAGATCGAGACCGCCAAGGACGTCGTCGAGGCCATCTACGAGCGCCGGATGGGCAAACTCGTCAAGCAGGCGAGTCTCTCCGCGGCCGGCATGGCGGCGAACGACGAGGGCCTTACCGCGGAGGAAGCGGACCTCTTCGACGACCTCGTCGATCGCATCCAGTCGAACAAGACTCGAGTGCTCGACGTCCTCGAGGGCGTCGACGCACCCGCGGACGAACTCGATGAGCAGGGGCCGAACGCGACCGACCGGCCGAACGCGTCAGACCAATCGACCGAGTCGACCGCCCAGTCCGATCGCGAGTCGTCCGACACAGCGCCGCCGGCACCGCCAGAGACGCCGCCAGCAGACCTCGAGCCGTCGGATTCCGGCCCCGCGAACCGGCCGACGACCGAGGACGATTCGGCGACCGCCGAATCGAGCGGCGTCAGCGCCGCGGACGTGATGGGCGGCGACCCGCCGGAGCCGGCGACGCGGTCGGACGCTCCGGATTCGTCGGCCGATGACCCGATGCACGAAGATTCCGCGGCGGACGAGGCGTCCGAAGCTCCGGCGACCGACGGCGGCGCAGCGACCGCCTCGAGCGGCGAACCTGCTGTCGACGACGCGACGACCGACGACCCCTCGCTCGAGCGCCTCACCGTGAAGATTACCGAGGACGTCGGCTCGATCCTCGGCGTCGACGATCGTGAGTACAGCCTCGCGGCCGACGACGTGGTGACGCTGCCCGAGCAGAACGCGACACCGCTGGTCGAGCGCGAGGCGGCCGAACAGCTCGACTAAATCGCCGCGTCGACGAGTACGGTACGAGCAGACCGTTGCGAGGGAACTTTTCCGTGTCCCATAATTCGTTCGAGACGCAATCACCTCGAGTTACAGCTTTGGCGCGCATGCGCGGCGTCCGAGCCGCCGTCGGCGAGAACGCCGCGCCGATCCGCGAGGGGCGAACGAGCGCAGCGATGCCGTGAGCGGCGCGAGTGAGTCGGTTGGGAAGGGCGAGGCGATAGCCGGCTGATGAGGCTGGGCCTGCGGGAGAGGCGGTGATGGACTGGCGAGGCCGTCGGCGGCTGGCGAGGCGTTGATCGGTTGGAACGCGACGGGCCCGCCGAGGACGAGCGACGGGCTCCGCGGAAACGATCGCGGAACCGTCGGCTCGCGGGCCGGGCCGAATCACAATACATACAACCGCGCTCCCCAAGTCGGTTCCATGCTCGACGTTGGCGACGACGCACCAGAGTTCGAACTCCCCAACCAGCACGGCGAGACCGTCCGGCGATCGGACTTCGACGGCCAGCGGCTCGTCGTCTACTTCTACCCGCGCGCGAACACCGACGGCTGTACGACCGAAGCCTGCGGCTTCAACGACGCGCTCGAGCGATTCGACGACGCGGACGTCGCCGTCGTCGGGATCAGCGACGACTCCGTCTCGGACCTCGAGAAATTCGCCGACGAGTACGACCTCGAGTTCGATCTGCTCGCAGACGAGATGGGTGAGGTGGCGACATTGTACGAGTCCTACGGCGAGAAACGGATGTTTGGCAACACGTTCGACGGCGTCTTTCGCAACACCTACGTCGTCGGCCCTGACGGAACTATCGACGCCGTCTACGAGGACGTGACGCCCGACGGCCACGCCGAGGAACTGCTCGAGGATCTCGCGGACCGACCGGTCGCGCGGTGCGACTGAGCGCCGCCCCGTTTTTCGAACTCGAGTCTCGCGGCGTTCGTCTCGGAGGATCGATTCCGGCTCGAGGGGCCGTTTCCGTCTCGAGAGATCGTAGGAACGGGAAAACGTCCGAACAGCGCAAAAACGCGAACCGCAGGAAAACGTGAACTGCGGGAAAACGCGAACCGCACTCGAGCGGCTTACTGGAAGGTTCGACCCAGCTGGTCGCTTTCGCCGCTGGGTTCGGCCTGCTGGAACTCGTCTTCGAGCTCCTCGTAGCGCTCTCGCGTCTCGGGGGTCACGCTCGGCTGGACCTCCTCGAGGGCATGTTCGAAGTGTTCGCGGCCGATTCGAACGTTACCGATGCTCTCTGCCATCTCGTCGGGATCGACCGAGTTGATGAACTCGCGGCTGGCGGCCATCGAGGCCTCGCGACAGACGGCCTCGATATCGGCGCCGACGTAGCCCTCCGTCTCGGCGGCGAGCCACTCGAGGTCGACCGCGTCGGCAAGCGGTTTGTCGCGCGTGTGGACCTCGAAGATCCGTTCGCGGCCCTCCTCGTCGGGGACGGGGACGTGGACGTGCCTGTCGAGGCGACCCGGTCGGAGCAGGGCGCTGTCGATCAGATCCGGTCGGTTGGTCGTCGCGATGACGACCACGTCCTCGAGTTCCTCGAGGCCGTCGAGTTCGGTCAGCAGTTGGCTGACGACGCGCTCGCCGACGCCCGAGTCGGTGGTGTTTCCGCCGCGTTCGCCGGCGATGGAGTCGATCTCGTCGAAGAAGATCACGGTCGGTGCGTTCGACCGCGCCTTCTCGAAGACCTCTCGGACGCCCTTCTCGGATTCGCCGACGTACTTGTTGAGCAGTTCGGGCCCCTTGATCGAGATGAAGTTCGACTCTGCCTCGTTGGCGACCGCCTTCGCGAGCAGCGTCTTGCCCGTTCCGGGCGGCCCGAACATCAGGACCCCCTTCGCGGCCTCCATGTCCATCGCCTCGAACACGTCGGGGTAGTCGAGCGGCCACTGGATGGTCTCTCGAAGCCGCTCTTTGGTGTCTCCCAGCCCGCCGACGTCGTTCCACGTAACGTCGGGAACCTCGACGAAGACCTCTCGAAGCGCCGACGGCTGGATTCCCTTGAGCGCCTCCTTGAAGTCCCGTTCGGTGACCTGCAGGCTCTCGAGGACGTCCGCGTCGATCTCGTCCGACTCGAGGTCCAGCTCGGGTCGGATCCGGCGAAGCGCGTTCATCGCGCTCTCGCGGGCGAGGCTCTCGAGGTCCGCGCCGACGAAGCCGTGGGTGTTCGCGGAGTAGTGCTCTAGGTCGACCGAGTCCGAGAGCGGCATCCCGCGCGTGTGGACCTGCAGGATCTCCTTGCGGCCCTGCTTGTCCGGGACGCCGATCTCGATCTCGCGGTCGAACCGACCGCCGCGACGGAGCGCGGGGTCGATGTCGTCGATGCGGTTGGTCGCCGCGATGACGGTAACCCGTCCGCGCTCCTCGAGACCGTCCATCAGCGAGAGCAGCTGTGCGACGACGCGCCGTTCCACGTCACCGCCGGCTTCCTCGCGCTTCGCGGCGATCGAGTCGAGTTCGTCGATGAAGATGATCGCCGGCGCGTTCTCCTCTGCCTCCTCGAAGACCTCCCGGAGTTGTTCTTCTGACTCGCCGTAGTACTTCGACATGATCTCCGGCCCGGAGATCGTCTCGAAGTGGGCGTCGATCTCGTTGGCGACCGCCTTCGCCATCAGCGTCTTCCCGGTGCCCGGCGGCCCGTGCAGGAGGACGCCTTTCGGCGGCTCGATGCCGAGTTGCTGGAACAGCTCGGGATGGCGCATCGGCAGCTCGATCATCTCGCGCACCTGGTCGAGTTCCTCGTCGAGGCCGCCGATGTCCTCGTAGGTGACGTCCGGAACGCCCTCGGACGTCCCGCCCGGTCCCGACGAGATCTGCTCTGCGGGAGTCTCGGAGATCTCGATTTCGGTCGAGTCGGTGATGACGACCGTGCCCGACGGCGAGGTGCTCGCGATCTTCAGCGGGACCGACTGACCCGAACTGGACATCGGTCCGAACGACAGCGAGAACGGCACCGTCTGTCCCTCGGTGACGGCCTGACCGCTCAGTTTGTCCCGGACGAGCGGTCCGATGTCGCCCCGGATGCGGAGATTCTGCGGGAGCGCGACGGTGACGCCCGTCGCGGGCTTGACGTCCGCCTTCTCGACGGTGACGGTGTCGTCGATCCCGACGTTCGCCTCCTGGCGTAATCGCCCGTCGATCCGGACGACGTTCCGCCCTTCGTCCTCGGGGTAGCCGGGCCAGACGCGGGCGACCGACTGGCCGTCGCCCTTGCCGTCGATCGTGATGTAGTCTCCGTTCTCGAGGTCGAGCTCGCTCATCGAGACGCGATCGATCGCTGCGAGCCCGCGGCCTGCGTCTTTTTGCTTGAGGGGTTTGACGGTGAGCTTCATGCGTTGTCCTCCAGTTCGATAGTGAGCACGCCGTTTTTGATAAACGTGTGCGCATCCGTCTGTTCGACTGGTAGGTCGAACTCGTACTGCTCGTCGTCGGCGACGACGATGACGGTGCCATCGACGAGGTCGACCGACGGCTCGGGCACGGCGGTGCCGAGGTCGACCGCGATGACCGACCCGTCGTCGTACTCGTATTTGCGAGCGAATTGATCGCTCGTTAATTGCGCTGTATCCATTGTAACTAACCCTAAGTTAGGCATGCTAGTATTTATATCTTTCGCCGACAAATCGCCGGAAGGGATCGAGGTAGCGGAAAAGACATTGCACGCAGTTCCGTCACCCGGTACTGCCACACCAGACGCGTTCTCGCAAGCCGACGCGAACTCGGGTATTTATGCGGGTCGTTATCCTTTGACACTGTATGGACACGGTCACCCATCACGGACGGGAGACGGCCTTCGTCGCGACCGCCGGTGAGCGCTCCGACGAAACGATCTGTTTCGTCCACGGCAGCGGAACGTCACACACCGTCTGGGAGTTTCAAAACTCGCTATCGGACCGGTACGACCTCGTCTCGCTCGATCTGAGCGGCCACGGCGCGTCTGACGACGTTCAGGCCGACGCCGGCTACGCGACGCTGTCTGCCTACAGCGACGATCTGCTCGCCGTCGTCGAGGAGACAGACGCCACCGCCGTCGTCGGGAGTTCGCTCGGCGGTGCCGTTACCCTCCACGCGCTGCTCGAGCGATCCTTCGAGCCCAACGCGGCGATCCTGACCGGAACGGGCGCGCGAATGGGCGTCCTCGAGGATCTGCTGGCCTGGCTCGAGTCGGATTTCGAACGGGCCATCGAGTTCCTCCACGAACCCGATCGACTCTTTCACGATCCGAACGCGGAACTGCTCGAGGCCTCTCGCGAACGAATGCGCGAGTGCGGGCGACGGACGACGGCGCGGGACTTTCGCACCTGTCACCGCTTCGACGTGCGCGCTGATCTTGGCGAAATCGACGTCCCCACCCTCGCGGTCTGTGGCGAGTATGACCGGCTCACGCCGCCGTGGTATCACGAGTTCCTCGCGGACGAACTGCCGGACGGCGAGTACGTGACCATCGACGACGCGGCACACCTGCCGATGCTCGAGCGACCCGACGCGTTCAACGAGGCGCTGGACGACTTCGTAGCGTCCCGATAGGTGGCCACGCGGCGATTCGGCGTCTCGCCCTCGTTCGGTCCCGTCCGAAAACTAGTAGATGTCCCCGAGATCGCCCTCTTGATGGCTGTGCTCTTCGGCCGGGAACTCGCCGTCCTCGACCGCGGCGACGTACTCGTCGACGGCCGACTCCATCTCCGAGCGAACGTCGCCGAACTGCTTCGAGAACGACGGCGTCCACTCGCTCAGACCGACCGCGTCGTGGAAGACCAGTACCTGCCCGTCGCAGTGGGGACCGGCACCGATACCGATCGTCGGAATGTCGATTGCGTCGGTTATCGTCTCCGCCAGATTCGAGGGGACGTGCTCTAACACCAGCGAGAACGCGCCCGCATCCGCGTGATCTTCGGCGAGTTCGAGCATCCGATCGGCGGCCGCCCGGTCCGTCCCCTGACGCGGGTAGCCGCCGTATTGGTTGACGTGCTGCGGGGTCAATCCGAGGTGTGCCATCACGGGGATGCCGAGTTGGACCAGCCGCTCCGTGATACCGACCGTGTGCGGACCGCTCTCGAGTTTCACCGCGGACGCGCCCTCCTCTTTGAGCATCCGGCCGGCGTTTTCGATCGTGTCGGCCTCGTCGACACCGAAGGAGAGAAACGGCATGTCGGCGACCACGAGCGCCTCCTCGGTGGCTCGAGTCACGGCACCGACGTGGCTGGCCAGTTGATCGACGTCCACCGGAACCGTCGTCTCGTAGCCGAGGGCCGTGTTGGCCACGCTGTCGCCGACGAGAATCACGTCGACGCCCGCTTCGTCGACGATTTCGGCCGTCGGTGCGTCGTATGCGGTCAACATCGTAATGGGCGTCTCGCCCATCTGCTCGCGCAGATCCCGTACGGTTACCATACTCCATTCCTTCGTGGCCGTTCATTAAACCTCACCGCTCTGCTGTCGGACAGTCGAACGCTTCCCGTCGAACGACTCTCGTACCATCGAACGGCTCTTGTCCCGCCGAACGGACCGCCACGTGCTCGCGCGGACCAGCGCTCTCGCGTTCTATCGGGCGGAACAACCGATTCCCGCGGCACTTATTAGGGCTGCACGGCGATGCTCACTCGTGCCAGAACCCGTCGAAACCACCTCGCCCGACGGCGTCGACTTCGGTTGGGTGATGCAGGTCACGTTCGTCCTGACCATCGCCGTCGGCGCGCCCATCGTCGCGCTGCTCTCGACCACGGCGGACCTGACGAGTTGGGGGGCACGCGCCGAGTTCGCGATCCGCGTCGGCGCGCCCATCTGGGTCGTCACCGCGCTGTCGGTGTTCGCGTACGCGAAGCGTACTCAGGAGTAACGGCGTCAGGAGAGGTCGGTTTCGGTACAACCGGAGGAGACGGCGATCAAGCAGTCGCACAATCAACGCCCCGGAATCTGCGATCAGCGATCCGGCACCCGCTCGTCGACGTATTCGAAGTCGACGCCCGCGCGCCGGGCCGCCTGCTCGTCTCGTTCCGAGTCGCCGACGAACAACGCCGCCTCCGGCGTACTCGAGAGCAATCGAATCGACTCGAGCAACGGCTCCGGATCGGGCTTTCTCGCCGGAACCGTATCGCGGCCGACGACCGCGCCGACGGCGGCCTCGAGGTCGTGTGCCGCGAGCGCGAGCCGACAGGCCGCCTCGCAGTTCAGCGAGCAGACGGCCACGGCGACGTCTCGCTCGAGGAGTTCGTCCGCTCGAGCGAGTCGCGTGGATCGGCGCGCGCCCTCGCGTTCGTGGTCGGCGATCGCGGTCTCGACCGCCGCGGCGATGCCCGCGCCGTCCGCTCTCTCGAGGAGAGTCCAGAGGTCCGTCGCCGGCGGTTCGACGCCCTCGGTGTCGTAGACGTCGAGCACGTCGGTCCGGACGGCGTCCCAGTCGACGGCGAGGTCGACGACCGTCCCGTCTAGATCGTACACGACCGCGTCGTACTCGCTCACGATGGCTAGTATCGACCCGACCCGAATAGCGACTTCGGTTCCGGTCGGGATCGGCGGCGCAGTCCCGCGGGTAGTGAGGATAGCTCGATTCCCGAAAAAATAGCAGCGGACACCAGTTCGACTAATCGTCGTCGGCCGCCTGTGCCTGCTGTTCGTTGATGTGATCGACGATCGATTCGGTTTCGGTTTCGAACTCCTCGTAGTCCATTTCCGCGCCGTGTAACACCGTCGAGAAGTATCGAACGTCGCCGGCGAGCGCGAACGCTTCCGCTAACTCCGCCTCCGTTACCTCCTCGAGTTTCGCCTCCTCGCGGTGGAAGTGGATGCAGTAGGGACACTGGATCGCAGCGCTCGCGCCGACTCCGACGAGCGCCTTCTCCCGTCGGGTAAGGTCGGTTTCTTCGAGCTGGAGATCGCGGACGATGTTCCAGCTGTGATCGGCGGCGGCGTCGGGCAGCGCCTCGATCCAGCTTGGAACCACGCCGAGATACTCCTGAATCTCGTCTGCTGTGTCGTTGGATACCATTTCGTCTCCTCCTCCGAGACGGATCTCGTCGCGGCCGCGGTCGCCTGACGACCGATTGCGGGCGGCGGGCCTCGAGATCCGTTCGTCTCTATGTCCGCCAGCGCGAAGTACCTGACACGCTCTTCTCCGCCGCGAACTGTCGTGATTCTAGCGGCTCTCCGGTCAGAGCCAACGATGGATTCGGCGGGACCCAACGCGAATCCGACCAACCATAACGACGAATCTTATGGGAGACAACGCCGAAAGCGGACGGATCAACCCCGAAACGGCGGGATATAACCGATGACAGGATCGCGAGCTCGCCGCCTGCCTCGTCGCCGTCCGGAGAGCGGACATCGAATGCCCCATCCTTGGGATTTTTGCGCGTCGACGCCCTACGCGGCGTATGCAGTTCTGCGACGAGTGCGGTTCGATGATGAAAGCCGACGGCGATCAGATGGTCTGTACGAACGACGAGTGTGGTCGCTCGAACGACCGCGACCGGGAGCGCGAGTCAGCGTTCGTCACGACGGAGGCCCAGACTGACGACGACGTGATCGAGTCGAGCGAGGAGGCGAACTTCGAGGGCAAACCGATCGCGACGGACATTGTCTGCGACGAGTGTGGCAACCAGGAGGCCTGGTACGAACTCAAACAGACCGCCTCGGCCGACGAACCGCCGACCCGCTTTTTCAAGTGTACCGACTGCGGCTACCGCTGGCGCGAGTACAACTGACCGGCGACCTACTCGACGCGCGGTTTGTCGAGGCAGCCGTGGATACCGTCGCCGAGCCGGACCTGCGGCTTCCACCACTGTTATGGCCCAGCGACGACCACTCGAGGTATGAGCGACGAGGAGCGCCACCGCCAGAGTCGCCTCGTAACGGACGAGGACGGGGCGTTCGACGCCGAACGCGCTCGAGACGAGTCCCTGCCGGTCGAGGACGGCGAGGTCATCGACACGGACCAACTCGCCGATCATCAGCGGTATCTCGAGGGACGGGGCATCTACGACGAACGGAACCGGGTCAACGACCTGACCGGTCGGGAGTGGAAGTACGCGACGAAATCCGTGATCGCCGAGGGGTACCCGCCGGACGTCCAGCACGACCTCCGCAGCGAACACGGCGGCCAGAAGCCGCCGCGACTCTGTGCGGAGTTGATCGGACGGTTCAGCAAGGCCGGCGACACAGTCCTCGACCCCTTCGCCGGCGTCGGCGGCACCTTGCTCGGCGCGAGTTTCTGCGAGCACGAGGGAACGGGGTCGCGCGACGCCATCGGCTTCGAGCGGAACCAGCGCTGGATCGACGTCTACGAGAACGTCCTCGAGCGAGAGAACGACGAGCGCCGCGACCGGGGCGAACCGCCCCTCGAGACGCAGGATCTGCGCCACGGAGATTGTGCATCTCTGATCGAGGAGATCCCGGACCGGTCGATCGACCTCCTGCTCACCGACGTTCCGTACTGGCACATGGACGAACTCGAACAGACCCGAAACGAGCGGGCGACTCGAGCGAGCAAACTGGGATCGTTCGACGCCGAGCGGGCGGGTGACGACGACTCTGGCGAGGAGGATACCGATTCGGGCGAGTTCAACCAAGACCGAGCGAACGATGCCGACGGAGTGGTAGACTCCGATGGAGCGCCGGCAGAGCAGACGAAAGCGGAGTGGCTCGCGGATATGGGCGAGAAGTTCGCCAAGTTCGCGGCGACCGTCAAATCGAATGGCCACCTCGTCGTCTTCATCGGGGATATGTATCGCGAGCAGTCCTACGAGTTCCTCTCGGCCGACCTCGCGCGCGCCGTCGAATCCGCGGCCCCCGTTCGACTGGTCGCCAACCTGATCTGGTACGATCCCTCAAAGGACCTCCACGTCTACGGTTACCCGTTCTCGTACGTCCCGTCGATGGTTCACCAGAACGTGCTCGTCTTCAGGCCGGATCGATCGGAGTGAGCGGAATCGACGGATCGCCGACGGACATTTCCTCGCCGTCTGACGATCGTCACGCAATCGTCTGACGCAGTTTTATCATGTATCGAACCAACGAATCAAACAGGCGCGCATCGCGTGACGGGTACCAATCTCCCCCCATCCTCCCGTCGGCGCGCCTCCCCCCATTCGCTCCCCACTTTACTCACCTCCACTTTCGGCTCGGATGTGCGTGTGAACTAACGACTCGAGAGACGAGACATCGACCCATGAGAGACGAGACAGTGACAGCCGAACACTCGACGGGCGGAACCGACGACGCCACCGTTCGTCGAAGGAGAGAACGCTAACTCGAGGCGGGCGAGAGGGTCGTTCGGACCTCCTCCGCCGACTCGGTTTCCGTGATGATGGCGACTTCGTCGCCGGACGCCAGTTCGGTGCCGGGGAGCGGGATGGTCAACGGGTCGGTCGCGCGCCCGTGGGCGTAGATTCGGGCGTTGCCGGGCAACTCGAGTTCGCTGATTCGCTTTCCGACGGCGTTCGAGCCGTCCGCGATCTCGACGACCGTGAGTTGCAACGATTCCGTGAGGTCCGCGACGACGTTGAAATCGCCGCCGAGCAACGCGGTTTTCGCGCCGGCCGCTCCGAGACGCTCGGGGTAGACGATCTCATCGACGTCAGCCGCGTACTTCTCGTAGATGTCCTGTCGGTAATCCTCGTCGATGCGCAACACGGTTCGACACCCGTGGTGCGCGCCGACCATGCACGCTGCGAAGTTGACGTTCAAGTCGGGCGTGAACGTGCCGATGGCGTCTGCGGTGTCGATTCCCGCGTCCAGTAGGACCGCTTCGTCCGCGCCGTCGCCGTGGACGGTGTCGAACCCGTCGCCGACGGCTCTGTCGATCCGGTCGGAATCGTTATCGACGACGACGACGTCGTGTCCTTCCTCCGAGAGAACGCGCGTCGTCCGCGATCCCACGCGACCGTACCCAACGATAACAAACCTCATGGTATGCCGTACGTGGTGGACGGTCAAATACGTTGGTCCCAGTGCCGTAGTTGGTCCCAGTACCACGGTTGGTTCCATACCGGAGGGTGCTCCCCTACTCGAGGGCGGGCGCTCGAACCGACGATCCACCGGTTCCTCGAGCGACCCAGATCTACGGCATATGCACGAACGTGCAATAGTAGTGGCCAGTCGAGACAGGAAGCGTTAACTTACCGGTGTCGCTATGCTCGTTCATCCAACATGGGGGCACGTGAGACGATCGCGGAGTTCTTCGGCTTCGACGAGTACGGCACCGATCTCAGAACCGAGTCGATCGCGGGACTCACGACGTTTCTGGCGATGGCGTACATCATCGTCGTGAACCCGAGCATCCTCACCGATGCGATCCTCTACAATCACGCTACCGGCGAGATCCAATCGTCGACGATGATACAGGGGACGGAGTACACCGCGAACGAACTCTTCCAGATGATCGCCGTGGTCACCATCCTGGCCTCGGTCGTGGCGATGGTGGTCATGGCACTGTACGCGAACCGGCCGTTCGGACTCGCGCCGGGAATGGGACTGAACGCCTTTTTCACCTACACGGTGGTCCTCATCCTCGGCGTTCCGTGGGAACTCGCGCTCGCTGCGGTCTTCGTCGAAGGGGTCGTCTTCATCGCACTGACCGCCGTGGGCGCTCGGAAGTACGTCCTCGAGTTGTTCCCCGAACCCGTCAAATTCGCCGTCGGCGCGGGGATCGGCGTCTACCTGCTGTTTCTCGGATTGCAGGAGATCGAACTGGTCGTTCCACACGACGATACGTTCATCACGCTCGGAAACGTCCTCCAGAGCCCGGTCGCGGCCCTCTCGCTGGTCGGGCTCACTGTCATGCTCTTGCTGTACGCCCGCGGCGTCAAGGGCTCGATCGTCATCGGCATCGTGTCGACGGCTATCGCCGGCTGGGCGCTGACGCTCGCCGGCGTCGTTCAACCCGACGTGCTCACGCCGGAGGGATCGTACGACAGCGTGACGAACGAGGGGATCGTTTCGATGCTCGCGTCGGTTCAGTACGACTTCACGCCGCTGTTCTGGGGATTCGTCGACGGGTTGGGCATGATCACCGAGGATCCGCTGGTGTTCGCCATGGTCGTCTTCACGTTCTTCTTCGTTGATTTCTTCGACACCGCCGGGACGCTCATCGGCGTCTCCCAGATCGGCGGCTTCCTCGACGAGGACGGCGACCTGCCCGAGGCCGAGAAACCGCTCATGGCCGACGCGGTCGGGACGACCGTCGGCGCGATGATCGGCACCTCCACGGTGACGACGTTCATCGAATCCTCGACCGGCCTCGAGGAGGGCGGCCGAACCGGGTTCACCACGCTGGTCGTCGCCGGCTTCTTCGCGCTCTCGTTGCTGATCGTTCCGTTGATATCCGCGATTCCGCAGTACGCGACCTATCTCGCGCTGGTCGTCGTCGGGATCATCATGCTCCAGGGCGTCGCCGACATCGACTGGAATCACCCGGCGTGGGCGATCTCCGGCGGCCTGACGATCACGATCATGCCGCTGACGACGTCGATCTCGAACGGCCTCGCGGCGGGAATCATCACCTACCCGCTGGTCAAGTCCGCGGTGGGCGAGTACCGCGACGTCTCGCTCGGCCAGTGGCTGCTCGCGATCTCGTTCATCGTCTACTTCGTCGCCTACTTCGCGGTGCAGGCCGGAATGGTCGCCTTCTGAGACGCCACCGGTCGGTACCAGTCGGCTATTGTCCTCGTTTTCGACCCGACCTGACAACCAACGTGCTCATACGGCTGGCCCGGCAAGACACTGTCATGGCAGACATCACGTTTTACGAACTGCCCGGTTGCCCGTTCTGTGCGAAAGTCCGAACGAAACTCGAGGAACTCGACCTCGAATACGACTCGGTCGAAGTGCCTCAGTCCCACGCCGAACGCACGGAGGTCGAGGAAGTAAGCGGCCAGACCGGCGTTCCCGTCATCGTCGACGAGGCCCACGGCGTCGACGGTATGCACGAGAGCGACGACATCGTCGCCTACCTCGAGGAGACGTACAACTAGCGAAGCGCGACGCGAACTTCGTTCCGAAAACAGCGCCAGGACCAGGATCGACTGCCGCGATAACCACCCTCGCGTGATCGACTGCGCTCGGGTTCGTGACGGCGGCCGCTACGCCGACACGGAGTATCCCGCGCCCTCGATCGCACCGCCGAGCGCGGCCGCGTCCGCCAGCGCCGGGTCGTGTTCGACGCGGACCTCGTTCGATTCGTGATCGGCGGTCGCCTCGGAGACCCCGTCGAGGCCCTCGAGGGCCTCGACGACGGTTTGCTCGCAGCCGTTGCAACTCATTCCAGTTACCTCGAGCGTCGTCTGTTCCATACCGGACGTACCCGATCCAACGGATTGAACGTTATCCTCTCGAGTGCGTCTCGGCCCGGTCCGAAGTCGCTCGAGCCCTACGTTCCATCGCTTTTCGCTTCGCGTCCCAGGTGTGACTCGACGGCCTTTACTTTGTCCCGCGCCGTCTGGTCGCTCGTTCGCTTGTCGTCGATTTTGAACACCGTGCTGACTCTATCCGCGTCGATAGCGTCGTGGGCCGCCTGCGCGGCGGCGAACAGTTCGTCCGTCGATTCGGCTTCGATGGTCGTTCCCATCGGGCCGGTTTCGTACGCGACGTCGTAATCCTCGAGCGCCGCCACGGCGTTCGCGACTTCTTCGGACATGCTGTCTTCGACGACTGGTGCCGTACTGAGAAAGCCGATGACTGTCATTGAGACAGCTATCGGCGTGGAGTATCCTAAAGCTCACCCCTCGGGCTATCGAGATCGGACTCGCGCCGGTGAAGCGGGCCGAAGGCGTCAGTTCGCGGGGCCGCGGGGCCGAGACTCCGGCGGGAAGACGACGATTTCCCCGTCGGCGTAGACGTATACTTCGTGCTCGAGGGCGGTGAACGCGACGTGACCGTCGGTTCGGCCGCT
Organism: Halostagnicola kamekurae; assembly: GCF_900116205.1. Lineage (NCBI taxonomy): Archaea > Methanobacteriati > Methanobacteriota > Halobacteria > Halobacteriales > Natrialbaceae > Halostagnicola > Halostagnicola kamekurae. Next base: position 1,010,060 of record NZ_FOZS01000001.1, read on the forward strand.
CCCGTCAGCTTTCGATGCGAACAGTCGCTCGAGGGCGTCCGGATCGACGCTGTCGTACAGGGAGAACTCCCCCTGCGAGACGTCGGTGTCCGCGATCGACGCCAGCGCGTGAACGACTGTCGTCGTCAAAGCCGCGCTGCCGTCGGGATCGTACTCGAAGCGGTATCGATCGTTCGCGTGGTCGTACTGGATGTCACTCGCCCCATCAGTGGTGTGAACTTTCGTTTGCATTTCGACACTCGGTGTTCAATCGTCCAATTGTGGATACCTGTTCATAGTATAAAAGACGATCGGACTCCATAAATATAGACGATTGTGACTATAGCGGCGGTTTGAAGATCGACACGATTGAGTATCGAAATTGCGACGGGACGGGATTTTTGTTCATACCCGTTCTAACCTATTGTCTGTCGTACGTTTCGCTGGACGACCGCGGTCGTCTCGCACTTCCGCCGGCCGTTCGAGAACGGTACGGCTATCGGTATTCCGCCGTTCCGCTTCCGGGGAATCAAACTCGTACCACTAGTAGACGGCCGCTCGAGGGGCTCAGAGACAGATTTTCGGATGTCGAGATCGACCGACGAACTTCGTGACGAGGTTCTCGAAGCCGCCGTAAACAACTCTGGGTCGGGTGGCTGATGACACGTGTCTCTTCGTAGATTCGGAGGCAGTCGGCGAAGCGTACTGCTCCGGAACCACTAAACGCGACTCGCGCCTAGGGCGAGTAATAAGCGATTGTACGGAGAAGTCGAGCAAATACGATGTGAATTCGATGTACTGAGAACGTCGAATATGTGTCGCCGGTCGTGAATGCGGAGACAAACTCCAACAAGTGGACGCCGAATGGGTAATTCCTCATATCGGGGAACGTTTTTATTTTTGCCCACCGTACCCCGAGGTATGTCAGACGTAGCGCTTGACGACCGCGGTCGCCTCACGCTCCCAAAGGAGGTCCGAGAGCGATATGGAGATCGATATCACGTCGTTCAGCTCCCCGACGGGGTCAAATTGGTACCGGTCGCCGATAATCCGCTCGAGGCACTCAGGGACGAATTCGCGGATGTCGAAAAATCAGCCGACGAACTCCGTGAAGAAGCACGTAATGTAGCGCTCGACGAGGCCGGACGATAGATGTATGCAGAAACCGATTTTCTTCTCGCGCTGATTAAAGACGATGACTGGCTCGGCGAGGCCGCCGAGTCGGTGTACCGGGAACACCGTGACGAATTGTGGACATCGCAGTTCACACTCATCGAACTCCTGATGGTCGCCTACCGGGAAGATCGTGATACTGAACACGTCATTTCGAACGCCGCCAACCTCGTCGAGGTGCGCGGTGACGTAGAGACGGTCGTTACAGCTGCGACGTACGTGCAAGACCACGGATTCACACCGTTCGATGCACTTCATCTCGTCGAATCGAATGGTGATACCATCGTCTCGAGCGACGAGACATATGCGGACGTTACGTCCCGTCTCGACCTGAAGTCGGTCGAAGAGCACGAGGAGTGACGCTCCGCAACCACTAAACGCGACTCGCGCCTAGGGCGAGTAATGAGCGATTGGACGGAGAAGTACCGGCCGACGACGCTGTCGGAGGTACGCGGGAACAACAAGGCTCGAGACAAACTCGAGGAGTGGGCGCGGTCGTGGGACGACCACCGCGAAGCCGTCATCGTCCACGGCAGTCCCGGCGTCGGGAAGACCTCCGCGGCGCACGCGCTGGCCTCGGACATGGGCTGGCCGGTGATGGAACTCAACGCGAGCGACGACAGGCAGGCCGACGTCATTGAGCGGATCGCCGGCGAGGCGGCCAAAAGCGGGACGTTGACCGGCGGGGAGACGGGTCGCCGACTCGTCGTGTTAGACGAGGCCGACAACTTCCACGGCAACGCGGATTATGGCGGCTCTCGAGAGGTCACTCGAGTGGTCAAAGAGGCCGAGCAGCCGATCGTCCTCGTCGCCAACGAGTTCTACGAGATGAGCCAGTCGCTTCGCAACTCCTGTGAGACCATCGAGTTTCGCGACGTCTCCTCGCGGTCGATCGTCCCCGTGCTCCGGGATATTTGTCGCCGGGAAGGGGTCGAGTTCGACGAGGAGGCCCTGAAGGCTATCGCCGACTCGACCAGCGGCGACCTGCGTTCGGCGGTCAACGACCTGCAGGCCGTCGCCGAGGAGGCGGACCGACTCACCGTCGAGGACGTCGTCACTGGCGAACGCGACACGACCGAGGGGATCTTCGACTACCTCGACGCGCTCATCAAAGAGGAGGACGCTGAGGGGGCGCTCCGGGCGTCTTACGACGTCGACGAGAACCCGGACGACCTGCTCAACTGGATCGAGGACAACGTCCCTAAAGATTACGAGGGCGACGAACTGGCGGACGCCTACGAGTATCTCGCGAACGCGGATCGCTGGCTCGGGCGCGTCCGCGCGACGCAGGACTACTCCTATTGGCGCTACGCCTCGGACAACATGACCGCCGGCGTCGCGGCCGCTCGGCGGGACGAGAAGGGCGGGTGGACCCGCTACGGCCCGCCGAGTTACTGGTCGAAACTCGGACGGACCCGCGGCGCTCGAGACACCCGCGATTCGATCGCCGAGCGCATCGCAGAGCGCGAGGGAACGAGCGTCGGGACCGCGCGCCGGGAGATCGTCCCGTACCTCGAGTCGATGACCCACCACTGCAAGAACCGCGACCTGACCGTGACGATGGCCGCCGCCTACGACTTAGACGCCGAGGAAGTCTCGTTTATCACCGGCAGCGGCGCGGACACCAACAAGGTCGAGTCGATCGTCGAGGACGCTCAGGAGCGAACGGAGGCGGTCGCCGTCGAGCACTCAGGAACCGCGTTTGAGAACGCGATCCGCTCGTCGGAGGGAGACGACGACCCTAACGCTGACGGCGACGACGTGGCTGGCCCTGACGACGCTGGCACGCAATCGAGCGGTTCCGACAGCCAATCGGACGACGCCGGCGGTTCGGACGGACAAGCGACGCTCACCGGCTCGAGTGGCGGCTCGAACTCTGCGCCATCGAGCGCCGCCGAGTCCGACGAAGCGGGAGACAGCGAGCGAACCGAGGAGAGCGAAACCGACGACGACCAGTCGGGGCTAAGCGAGTTTCTCTAGGAAAGCGACCGATCCGTACAATTACGGTCCCGCCTCGCGTGAGTTCGTGTCGAATGGCTCCCACGAACTGCACCTGTCCGATCTGTCGCGTCTCATTCGAGGAAGAAACGCGGCTGACGGTCCACCTCGAGGTCGAGCACCGGAAATCCGAACTCGCCACGAAGCTCGTCGCGGAACAGGGCGACTCGTCGGTTCCGGTTGCCGACCCGGAGACAGAGGACGACGACTCTGAGGCGGGGGACGACGACGAATCGCGCTCGGATACTCGGCTTACGCCGCCGATGTAGGCCGCTCGATACGGCGATCTATCTCTGCGAATCGTATCCCGCCGCTCGGGTGTCTGCGCGCTTCAGCGCGGGAGGATATCAATCGCCGTCGGTCGCCGAACCCGACTCGATAGGAATCGACAGCGCCCGACCGACACCGAGCGCGAGTTCTCGAGGCGTTTCGGCAGAGAGCTGTGGTACCGTCTCGACGGTGTGTCCCGTCATCCGCTCGAGTTCCGCCACGTTCGTCCGTTCGGCGGCCGTTTCCCCGCGGTACCCGTTACAGACGATCGAGCGGACGTCGACGCCGCGGCGCTCGAGCGTCTCGACGGTGAGCGCGGTGTGATTGAGCGTTCCGAGTCCCGAGCGGGCGACGACGACGGCCGGGCACGCGAGGTCCGCCACCAAGTCGATGACGTTTCGGTCCCCCGCCAGCGGCACGTACAGCCCGCCGATTCCCTCGAGCACGCCGATCTCGGCCGCCTCGAGGGCGTCCTCACAGCGGTCGCGCAGTTCGTCGTAGGATAGGTCGACGCCCGCGCGCTCGGCGGCGACTCGCGGCGCGAGGGGTTCCTCGAGGTATTCGAAACAGGTCGCAGCGTCTGGACCCCCGCCCGCGGCCGCTGCTGTGTCCTCGCAGGCCGCCTCGACGAACCCGGCGTCGTCGTCCGGCGGATGACCCGTCTGGGCGGGTTTGACAGCTCGAGCGTCGATCCCGTCGGTCCGAAGCGCGCGAACGACGGCCGCCGTGACGACCGTTTTGCCGACGCCCGTGTCCGTGCCGACGACCGCGAGTCGGTCGTCGTCGCGTTCGAGGATCATATCTGTTCGAGAATCATTTGTGAGCGTGTTTGTATTCGAACGTTGTCACAGCAATCCGACCTTCTCGCCGACGATCTGGAACGACTCGAGACAGTCGACGATGTCCGCTTCGTCGTGTGACGCGCTCGGGGCGATGCGAATCCGACTGGTTCCCTCGGGGACGGTCGGCGGCCTGATCGCGGGCGCGACGATGCCGCGCTCGCGCAACCCCGCCGCCAAGTCGAGCGCGTCCCGGCGGTCGCCGATGATGACGGGGAGGACCTGCGACTCGCCCAGCACCTCGAGGTCGAGGGCCTCGAGGCCGTCTCGGAGGTGGGCGACGTTCTCCCAGAGTCGCTCCCGGACGTCGCCGTAGCGGGCGATGTGAAGCGCTTCGCTCGCTGACGCGGCCGCGGGCGGGGAGAGCCCCGTCGAGTACACGAACGGTCGCGCCTCGTTGATCAGGAGTTCGATCAGCGCGTCGCTGCCGGCGACGTACCCGCCCTGACTCGCCAGCGCCTTCGAGAGCGTCCCCATCTGGACGTGGACGCGGTCCTCGAGCGACTCCGACTGGACGATGCCGCCGCCGTCGGCGTACAGCCCCGTCGCGTGGGCCTCGTCGACCATCACCCACGCGCCGACTTCCTCGGCGGCCCGACAGATCGCCTCGAGCGGCGCGACGGTGCCGTCCATGCTGAAGACCGAATCGGTCACGACAAGCCAGGACTCGTCGGCGGGGTCGTCCGAACCGTTCGGCTCCGCAGGTTCGGCGCGTTCGGTCATCTTGGCCCGCAAATCGTCCGCGTCACAGTGGTCGTAGATCACGACCTCGGCGTCGGTGAGGCGGACCGCGTCGACGATGCTGGCGTGGTTCAACTCGTCGGAGAAGATCACGTCCGGATCGAGCGCGGTGATCGTCCCCACGTTCGCGGCGTACCCCGACGAGAAGGTGAGCGCGCGATCCGTGCGTTTCGTCTCCGCGAGTAAGCGCTCGAGATCGTGGTGGACGAGCGTGTCGCCGGTCACCAGTCGGCTGGCAGCCGAGCCGGTACCGACGGTCGCCGCGGCCTGTCTCGCCGCGTCCTGGACGCGCTGGTCGTCCGTGAGCCCGAGGTAGTTGTTCGAGGCGAACACCAGCGCCTCCTCGGACTCGAGAACCGGCAGGTCGCCGCCCGACGTCTCGGCGAAGTAGCCCCGCTCGGAAACGCTATCGACGGGCGAAAGCGTCCGTTTCAAGTCGTTTGCCTCGCGTTGGTGGAGGCGAGATTCCAACGCGAACCCACGGTCTACCATCTACGTGGAAGGTGACCGTCCCCCGGTTTTACTTTCACGGTTCGAAGCCGCCGAACCAGCAATGGTTGGGCCGACGGTCGCGTCGACTCGCATACGATCCGCTGTCGGTCGTCCGAGCGGTGGAGACCGGCTCGGAACGGCGATCGTTTATCGGCGTCGGCGTGGTCGAACGCCCATGCTCGAGCGTGTTCGTTCCCGTCATCCGAGGGGTCGAGTCGCGGTCTGGATCGTCACGGCGATCGCCCTGGTTTCGATCGCGACCGGCGTCGTCGCCATCGTCACCGAACCGGCCGTTCAGGCGGGCGGGCTCTGGGGCGACCTGCAGGCGATTTCGGAGTTCAGCGGGACCGTTCTCGGGTTCGCATTGCTCGTCAGCGCCTGGGGGATGTATCGCGGCTTTCGGCTCGCGTACGTCGTTTCTGCCGCGCTCGTCCTTCTCTCCGGAATCCACGGGGTCGCCCAGTCGCGGCTGCTCTCGATTCCCCTCGTCGTCCTCTCGCTGGGCGGGCTGATCGTCCTCGTGCTCACCAGCGACAGGTTCACCAGATCGACGTCGCTCACCGCGACCCAGATCGGCTCGATGATCGCGATCATCGGCGTCTTCTCCTACGGCACCGCTGGCGCCTACGCGCTCCGGACGGGATTCGCCGAACTCGAGACCGTCCTCGACGCCGTCTACTTCACGTTCGTCACCGCCAGCACGGTCGGCTACGGCGACGTTCATCCGCTCACGCAGGGTGCGCGACTGTTCGCGGTCTCGCTCATCGTGCTCGGGCCGACGACTGTCGGGCTAACCGTGGGCTCGCTTATCGGACCCGAAATCGAGAGCCGCCTCTCCCGAACCGGTCGACGAGCGAAAGATCTGGACCGGGAGGACGAACGCGAACGAATCGCCGTGCTCGGATACGACGATCTGACCGAATCGCTCGTCGACGGCCTCGAGAAGCACGCCCACGTGAGCGTGGTCAGCGACGACAAGACGGTAACCAGTCAACTCGAGAGTCGAGCCATCGACGTCGTCGCGGGCGATCCGGCCGACGAGGAGACGCTCCGGCAGGCGCAGATAGACGCGGCAACGGCCGTCCTCGTCGCGACGACCGACGACGCGCGGAACACCTACGCCGTGCTCGCCGCGCGGGAACTGACGGACGCCCGGATCGTCGTGTGTACGGAAACGGGAAATCCGGACGCCATCGAGAAAGCCGGCGCCGACGTCGTTGTCGATCCCGGAAAATTGCTGACGAACGCTATCGTCGGAACCGCGGCCTCCTCGGGCGAGCGGGGCTCTCACTCCGCCGCGTCGACCGCCGACCAGAGCGGGTAGAGGTCGTCTTCGACCGGGTCGGTGATCGTCTCGTCGCCGAGTCGGAGTTCGGGGCCGGTGGCGGCGTCGCGGACGGTTCCGATCGCCGTCGCCTCGATCCCGTTCGCGGCCGCCGACTCGAGCGCGGGCTCGAGGCTGTCCTCGGGTATCGTCGCGAGAAGCGCCCCCGACCCGAAGATGCACAGCGGGTCGACGCCCGCGGCTTCACAGAGCGCGGCCGTCTCCTCGCGAACCGGGACGGCGTCGCGATCGATCTCGAGCCGGCAACCCGACGCTCTGGCGATCTCGAGCAGTCCGGCGGCGACGCCGCCCTCGGTCGGATCGTGCATCGCCGTCGCGTACTCCCGAACGAGACGCGCCGCAGGGACGACGCTGATCTCCTCGAGGAACGTCTCGGCTCGCTCGCAGATCGTCGGATCCACGTCGAGGTCGCCACCGAAGTCAGCCGCGAGGATCGCGGTTCCCTCGAGGCCCGCCGCGCCGGTCAGGACCACCCTATCGCCGGGGTTCGCCCCGCCTGTCGGGACGAACGACTCGGTCGCCCCCATCGCCGTCAGCGAGACGAGCGGGCGCTCGAGCGCGTCGACGTACTCCGAGTGGCCGCCGACGATCGACGCGCCCACCTCTCGTGCGGCGGCGTCGAGGTCGGCGCTGATCGGCTCGAGGTCGGTCCCCTCGGGAAGCAGTACGACCGCCGTGAGCCACCGCGGATCGGCTCCCGAAGCCGCGACGTCGTTGCACGCGACGTGAACGCCGAGGGTCCCGACCTTCGAGGCCGCGAGCGAGATCGGATCGGAACTCACGACGAGCTGGCCGCCCGGCCAGTCGATCGCGGCAGCGTCCTCGCCGTCCGCCGGCCCCTGCTGGACGGTCTCGTCGGCTGCTCCCGTCCGTCCGAACACGTGCTCGAGCAGATCGGCCGGCCCCACTTTCCCGGGCATACCAAATCCTGGGACGATCGTCGGTTTGTAGCTGTCGGCTCCGGACGACGGATACTGTGGGCTCACTCTCGCCGATTGATCACTCCTCCTGAGCAGGGAATCGACCAGTCGCTCGAAGCGTACGACGAACCGACCGCTGGCACCGATGCCTCGAATTGGTCATGCCGGTGCTTCGTTCGGAATGCGTATCGCGTTCTTTCGTTATCGAACTGAAACAGTTGTCCTACGCACAAGTTCATCATAGCAAGTGGGTAGTAATACTCGTCTCCTGTCTTGGTACCGATATGTCGAATTGGAATCGCCGTTCGGTGCTTGTATCTGGTATCTCGCTTTCGGTTGGGAGTGGGATCGCGTCGATCAGCGCGGGTTCGTCCGAGTCGACTGTCGACGACCTTCCGGACCCGGCATTAGAACCCAATCCGGAGAGAGACGAAGATTGGGCGTCCTACCGGGGCGACGCCGGCCACGCGAGATATATTGCCAACGGTCACGAGTTCGACGGTGAGTCGCTCGAGGTCGCGTGGACGGTCGATCCCAACGGTTCTGTCGCCGTCGCTGACGGAACGGTGTATACGACCGATGAAGACGGCGTTGTCGCGCTCGACGCGGCGGATGGCACTATTGTCTGGGAGAACCAGACCGTCGATGCGAACGCTCCGGCGGTCGTGGGTGATACCGTCTACCTTACCGGTTCTGAAGTGGTAGCGCTCGACCGGGCGGACGGGAGGGTCCGCTGGGCATCCGACTTCGACCCCCAGGAATCGATCAGCAAGCAGACAGTGGCGTACGAGATGGTCTACGTGGTCGTTGACGGCACACTGTACGCGCTCGATGCCGACGACGGGTCAGTGGTATGGGAGAACGAATCGGTTACAGACGAAGCGTCCAGCGAAGCGTACGCATTTACCGAGTCAACTGCCGCAGCCAACGGCGTGGTGTACGCCGTAACGGAGGAAATCGTGAACGAGGTGTACACTCTCGCCCTCGAGCCCGATACTGGAGACGAAGTCTGGCGAGCTCGCGGCTTCGGAAGCGGCGCCCAGCCCATCGCGACATCGGCTGCAGTCGCCCTCGACAATATGGGGTACTACCAACGGACGATTCAAGATCCACAGACGGGCGAGGAAATCCAGCAGGCGGCGACGGAATACACGGGTCTGTCGCTCGGAACCGAGATCTTCATCGGTGGAGATGCAGACGCTATCCACGCCCGTTTACTTGGCGAATCCGAAGACAGGTGGGAGAAATCGGTTTTCTATGGCCATATCGGCGATGGCGTTATCAGCGGAGAGACAGTATACATCTACTTTCGCAAAGACCCCTCGATTTCCGTCAGCGGTGGTGACGGTACTGCGGACTATAGTCAAACACTCGTCGCCCTCGACAAGTACGACGGGACCGAGAAGTGGGCGATCTCGATCGACGAGATGCCAGTCGGAGAGATTCGTGCGATCAGTGGCGCGACCGTCTACGTCGATCACGACGGCGAACTCGTCGCGCTCCGAGACCAAACTGCCGACGAAGACTCGGATGGTACGGATGACACTGACGGGGATACCGACGACACCGACGACAGTGATAAAGAGTCGGATAATAGCAACGACAGCGGTGGGGAAACCGACAACGCCGATGACGAGTCAGATGATACCGACGAAGACACTGAGAAGGCCGATGAGTCAGGGGACACCGGCAACACCGACGAAGAATCAAGCGATACCGGCGGAGATGCCGACGATACAGGTGAGGACCAGAACGAGACTGACGAGGCCGGATCCGACTGTCCAGACGAGGGAACCGGCTCCACGTGCGGGAAGGATAACACTGAACCTAGCACCGACAATAGCGAATCCAGTATTGACAGCAATGAAACCAGTGCTGACAGAGACGGCGGCAACACTAGTAACGGAGACGAGACGGACACCACTGATAACGAGACGGCCGATACCGACGGCGAGACGGACGACGCCGATGGGGCGCCCGGGTTCACTACCGGTACAGGACTGCTCGGCGGTGCGCTCGGTCTCGAATGGCTTCGTCGACGGGCGGGCGTAGACGACCCGGACGAGTAACGAGGACGCTCATCTCGAGGTGTTGTACGACCGTCGTTTCTCGAGCGAGTCGTCCGGTGAGTTGCGTTTCAGTCCGAATAAATGGCGGTATTTATGGAGATAGTGCTTACGGCGTATCGAAACGAGCGCCGTTTTTCGTTCGAAACGTGTTCGGGCGGTAAGGACAGCAACAATTGTCTGGCCCCTCGATGGGACCTTCACCCACCATCACGGCCTGACGATGTAGCCCTTCGACTCGAGCGATTCGATCACGCCCTCGGGCGCGGCCGCGGCGGCGTCGCCGGTCGCCGCGAACTCGAGTTCGTTCTCGCCGATCACGTCGAATCGGTAGTCGGTGCCCTCGTGATCGACGACGACCTGCTCGCCTTCGACGGTGATGTCCATAGTGGATCGAACGCAACCTACAGCGATGCGGGTGTTAAAAGTGGTCGCTCGAGCCGAGTCCGTCGGAGCGGTGGCCGGACTCGCGTAGGTTAGGCTCCATCGGACGCCGTCACGACGAGTCGTCCGCGGGAGCCAGCGCCGATAGCGTCTCTCGGATCTCGTCCTCGTTCGCGCCGCGGGGGAAACTCACCGCGACGGCGTCGACGCCCTCGAGCGACTCGAATGCCGCCAGCGAATCGCGGGCCGTCTCGGGACGGCCCGCGGCACAGAGCTCGTCCAGAAGGTCGTCGTCGAGAGCGGCCGTCGCCTGCTCGCGGTCGCCGTCCTGCCAGGCGTCGTGGATCTCGTGGGCCTGCTCGTAGCCCTGCCGAGCGATCGAATCCCGGTAGTACGTCCCCATGCCGCCGATGTAGAAGGCGGCGTGCTGGCGGGCGAGTTCCCGCGCTCGCTCGGCGTCTGCGAGCGCACAACAGGTCACGCCGACCGTCACGCGAACGTCCTCGGGCGACCGATCGCCGAGTTCGACGCCCCGGCGGAGATCCTCGAGTCTGTCTTCCATTCCATCGGCAGTGAACATGATCGCGTGCCACCCGTCGGCGAAGCGGCCGGCGAGTTCGACGGCCTTCGGTCCCATGCCGGTCACGTCGATCGGCGGCGTCCGCGCCGGCGGTTCGCTCCGGAGTTTAAACCCTGAGAGCGAGAACTGGTCGCCGTCGTACTCGACGGGATCGCCCGAGAGTACCCGCCGAATCACCTCGACGTACTCGCGGGTCCGTCGGAGCGGGTCGTCGAAGTCGACGCCGTGCCAGTTCTCGATCACGATGGGGCCGCTCGGCCCGATTCCGAGGCGAAAGCGCCCGTCCGCGACCTCCTGTAGCGTGGCCGCGGTCTGTCCGAGCAGGGCGGGCGAGCGCGAGTAGGTGTTGACGATGCTCGAGCCGACACCGATCGTCTCGGTTCGCTCGGCGATGGCGGTAAGCACCGTCACCGCGTCCCGGCCCCACGTTTCGGGCAGCCACGCGAGGTCGTAGCCGGCGGCTTCGGCCACCCGCGCGTACTCGACGAGCGCGTCGACGCTGGGCTGGGCGGCGACCGGCAGGTGGACGTCTCGAGCGGTCGTCGTCCGGAGTTCGCGATGATCCGTCGTTCCACCTCCGCCTCGAGAACTCATACGTCCGGCGTCTCCTCGACTCGAGGGACGCCCTTGGCGGCGATCGTTTCCCCGACCATGTATGACGAGGCAGGACTCGCGAGGAACTGCGCGATGTCCGCGATCTCCTCGACGGTTCCGATCTGTCGGTCCACGTCCGAGCGGTCGATCGAGTCCGCGGAGACGCCCATCTGACTCTCGACGCCGGGCGTGGCGACGAACCCGGGGGCGATGCAGTTCACCCGAACATCGTCGCTCGCCCACTCGGCGGCCAGCGACGTGGTTAGGTTGATGACGGCCGCCTTCGCCGCGCCGTAGTGGCTCATATAGGCCGATCCCTGCTGACCGGCGACGCTCGCGAGGTTGATGACCGCTCCGCCGCCCTCTTTGAGGTGGGCGGCGGCGGCGTGGGTGCAGTGGTAGGTCCCGTTGACGTTGATGTCGACGATGGTCTCCCAGCCGTTCGGGCTGATGTCGTCGAAGCCGGCCATGAACGACGCCCCGGCGTTGTTCACCAGCACGTCGAGGCCGCCGAACTCCTCGACGGTCGTCTCCACGAGCGCGTCGACGGCGTCGCGGTCGGTCACGTCGCACTCGACGGCGACGGCGGCTCCCGGCCGGTCGCTCTCGCGGATGCCCGCAGCGACGGGATCGACGTTGTCCTGTTCGCGCGAACAGACGACGACGTCGACGCCGTCGGCCGCGAACGACTCCGCGATCGCCTTCCCGATCCCGCTCGAGGCGCCCGTGACGACGGCCGTATCGCCGTCGACGCTGAACTGACCGGTACTCATCTGTCCTCACCGACGGAGATCGACGACGTGTTCGCTGATTCTCTTACCATTGTTAGACACAGTTCAGAATACGGAGACACTGGTAATAAAGATGGGTATGAGAAGCGTATCGTTAAGTGTCTCGTCGCCATTGACAGCCGTAGACAGACGCGGACGAGTAGACGGATGCGGGCGAGGCTACCGAGGCGGGCACGCGTGTACGGCGCTCGAAGCTGCATCGTCGATGCTCGTCGACGAAACCGGCCCGCAAACGGTCGTCCGCGAAATAACGAATGAGAGACACACGAACGGCACAATCCGAGGGCGCTGCCGGGGCCGAGCGCGGTTCGACGAGCGAGGGCTCGTGCGACCGAAGCCGGTGGGAAGCCGTCTTCTGGGACATCGGCGGCGTCATCCTCGACCTCGAGTCGGTTCGGGCAGCCCACGCCGCGTTCGTCGACGAACTCGTCGACCGCTACGACCTCGAGACGAGTCGGGAGCGGGCGCTCGAGACGTGGCGCTCCGCTCTCGGCGAGTACTTCCGGGAGCGCGACGGCACGGAGTTTCGCCCGGCTCGAACGGGCTACGCGATTGCCGTCGAAACGCTCGTCGGGACGGACGTTCCCCGCGAAGACTGGCACCGCGTTTTCGAAGCGGCCGCAGACGACGCCACCGAACCCGTTCCCGGTGCGCCGGAAACCATCCGTCGACTCGCGGCGCGCGACGTTCACGTCGGCGTCATCAGCGATGTCGACGACGCGGAGGGGAAACGAATGCTCGAACGCTTCGGGGTGCGATCGGCGTTCGACTCGATCACGACCTCCGAGGAGGTCGGGCGGACCAAACCCGATCCGGCGATGTTCGAGACCGCACTCGAGAAAGCGGGGACGGCTCCGGACCGGTCGCTCATGGTCGGCGACAGATACGAACACGACGTGAAAGGGGCCGCCGAAGCGGGCCTGCACGGCGTGGCCTTCGGCGCGGAGGACGGACCGGCCGTCTCCTACCGGATCGAGGACCCTCGCGAGGTGCTCGAGATCGTCGACGGCGACTCGAGAACATTGTAAAACGCAGCATTCGTCGAAACTATTTTCGTTAAGCACCGTGAGACTGGTAGACACAACAATGCCGAACCGTATCGACGCGACCAGCGGGTGCTTTCGACCACCGACCTCTCTAGATCTACCCCGTGGAAGCCATGAGTGACGAGTACCGCGAGCGCCTCGTCGACGAGGACGCGCTGGCGTCGTTTCTAACCGACCACCTCGGACAGGTCGAGACGTACGACGTTCGTCGACACCTCGAGGGCCACTCCAACGAGACCCTGTTCGTCACCTGGGGCGATCGAGAACTGGTCGTCCGACGACCGCCTCCGGGCGATGTCGCGGAGACGGCCCACGACGTGCTTCGGGAGTACCGGGTGACCAACGCCGTCGCCTATACTGACATTCCCGTCCCGGAGCCGCTCTTCGCGTGCGAAGACCACGATGTCATCGGGAGCGACTTCTACGTGATGGAGCGCCTCGAGGGCGACGTTCTCCGGGAGGACGAGCCGGAGCGCTTCGCGGCTCCCGACGCTCGAGCGCGGATCGGCGAGGAACTGGTCGACACGCTGGCGACGATCCACGAGTTGGACTACAAATCGGTCGGGCTCGGCGAGTTCGGTCGCCCGACCGGCTACACCCAGCGCCAGGTCGACCGCTGGGGCCAACAACTCATGTGGGCGTTCGAGGTAACCGCGGAGGAACGCGAGGTTCCGGACCTGTACGACGTCGGGGAGTGGCTGCAGGAGAACGTTCCCGACGACCACCCGCACACGCTCGTCCACGGCGACTACAAACTCGACAACGTGATGTTCGGCCCGGGCGAGACCCCGGAGTTGATCGGCGTCTTCGACTGGGAGATGGCCACCCTCGGCGATCCGCGCGCCGATCTGGGCTGGATGCTGTCATACTGGCGCGATTCGAAAGATCCGGAGCCGGCGATTCCGGAGCTGACGACCCGATTTATGGAGCGAGAGGGGTACTCGAGTCGACGCGAACTGGTCGATCGATGGGAGTCACAGACGGGCTATACGTTCGAACACGAGCGGTTCTACCGCGCGCTCGCGGTGTACAAACTCGCGGGCCTCGGTGAGATGTTCTTCCGGCGCTACCTCGAGGGCAACAGCGACGATCCGATGTACCCGAAGATGGAGGCTCGAGTGCCCGCGCTGGCCGCTCGAGCGAAGCGGATCGTCGACGGCGAGGAGCCGCTCTAGGGACTTCGAGAAACCTGACGATAGCCGACTGGGGCCGCGCCGTACTACCGTGTCGATTTCCACCGAACGAGAGTGTCGAATTTCCCACGAACGAGACGCGTTTAGTCCGACGTCTCCTCGAGATCCTCGTAGATTCGCGGGTCGGTCTGGAACTTGAGGACGTTGTGGACCGCCGAGTTGCGGATGTTGGCGATGACACCGCCGTACTCCTTGTAACACTCGTGGATCCACCGGGAGACCTCCTGGCGATCGCGAAACATCATCACGGTCTTCCACTGGTACTCGCCGTCCGAGAGGAAGAAAAACAGCGTGTGTTTGTCCTCGCGGATGTGCTCCATCGCCGCCTGCCACCTCTCGGCGAAGTGTTCGGTGTTGAACTTGAACTCGAATAGCGCGAAGATGTAGTACTCCTCGTTGGGGATGATCGCTTCTCGGAAGACCCCCTCGTCGCGCATTCGCCGAATCGATTCGCTGACGGTGACGTGTGAGACCTCGATGTCGTACTCCGACTCGAGCACGTCCGTGAGTTCTCGCGAGGAGAGCTGCGGGTCGTCGGCGAGTTCGCAGAGAATCGCGATGTCGCGGTCTTTGAAGTCCCAGTCGGGCGGATCGTCTTCGGTCATACGAAGCCTGTTTCGGGCCGTTTTACGTGTGCGTTTCGATCGCTTCGGCCCCTCTCACGAACCGCTGGCCCGCGTATCACTCCGGCGCGATCCCGCCCTCGTCTCTCGTCAGGAAGTAGAGTACGAACGAGGAAAGCCAGTGTGATCCAGCGTAGGTGTCGGTAAACGCCTGAGATAGCCCGCGCTCGGCGTGTCTTTTCGCGCTTCGCTCGAGGATGGGCGCGTACTGGTGCCCGGGAAGGGCATCTGCGATTCCAGCCAGCGACCACGCTTTCGAGACGTTCAATCCGACGAAATGGAGGGCGATTTCCTCGTCGGGGTCCGACTCCGTGTCGATAGGATCGAGGAGCGTTCGCCCGGGCGCGGCGGTGAGATTAGGGAGAAACCGTTCGACCCAGTCGACAAACGCCGGGCGGTCGTACACGCGCCGCATGAGATCCGCTTCGGTAAGCGATGGGGAGAGAAAATCCCAGCCGAGCGGCTCGTATTCGACGGGATACTCGCGGTCTTCGGCGAAGAATTCGGTCGCAGTAGCTACGACCGCAGTTTCCAGCGAGTCGTTCGAAACCGTTCTCGCATAATCGAGTATACAGTGGAGGGCGAACGCGGAATTCTGGTGCGTTCCGACTCTGAACGGACGGTCCTGAGTGAGAAACTCGGATTCGACGAGGGAGACGATTTTCTGTTCGAGCGGTTCGATGACTTCCCGCCAGGCAGCCGCCTGGCCGCTATTCCACAGATGCAGTTCCGCCGCAAGATGCAGCAACCACGCCCAGCCGTACGGTTTTTCGAAGGATTCGTTCGCCTCGAAATAGTCGACCTCTCGAGCGACGTTCTCGGCGGTAACTCGAGCGTCGATACTCTCCGTAATTTCGGCGGCTACGGGATGATCGTCGAACAGTCGAAGTTGACGGATCAGCGCCCAGTGGCTATGGACCGACGAGTGCCAGTCGTAGCAGCCGTAAAACACGGGATGGCGCTGTCTCGGTCGCTCGGGTCCTTCCGGGGACTCCATCGAGTGAGCGAAGTGAGGGAACTCCGTTTTGATCGAAGCGAGCGGATGCTGTGAGAGCGTTTCTGCAAACTCCGGCCCGATCCAATCGCTTTTTCCCGAAAGAATCCGCTTCATCTCGATATCTGTAATCGAGTCCATTTTCCAACATGTTCTGGCCTTTTTGCAATAAATCAGAGTGTGGTATGTTACCTTTTGATGGACTGTTCTGCGGTAACTCGGGAGCGTCGCCGTTCCAATGTAACTGCCAAACGCGGCAGTTAGTCAGTCGTCCGTCGGAAGCCCGCGAACCGACTCCTCGCCGATTTCCTCGAGGACGTGCTCGTGGAAGCTCTGTAAGGCGGCGCTCTCGTCTTCGGCGAGGACGACGTCGCTCGCAGAGAGCGTCGCGAGGCCGAACGCTCGAGGGGTGGGCGAGTCCAGCAGTTGGCGTTCGATCGCCAGTTCGCCGTCGTCGATGCGCGCGATGATGTCCTCGATTTCGGCGACGTTCAGTTTGTCTTCGAGGATCTCCCGGTAGGTCTCCTCGATCACGGCGAACTCCTCGAGATCCTCCGCGAAGCCCAGCAGCATCTCGCTCGAGACCTGCTGTTCGCTGGCCGATTTCTCGTAGCCCTTGTAGCGCTTGAGGATCATCAGGGCTCGCGTCGCGTTGATCCGGAAGTACCGCTGGAGCAGGTCGGTTCCGGAGATGGCGTTCCGGAGGTCATCCCGGACCTGTTCGGCCTCGAGGTCCGAGACGATTCCCTCGAGGTCGATCTTCCGGTTGAGCGGCATCGAGAGGACGAACCCGTTGTCGGCGACGGCGACGCGGACGTTCGCGGTCGCCTCCTGTGCACAGCGGTAGGCGAACAGCCGGGAGAGCCCGTCGTTCACCTTTCGGCCGTAGTTCGAATGGACGTAGTAGTGGCGTTCGTACTCCTCTCGGTCGCGTTCGACCTCGATAGTGAGTCGGTTCTCGGTGCTCACGCTCTCGGGGCCGGCGTACCGAAGCTGGTGGTCGAACAGCCGCGCGACGGCGCGAACGCAGTCGTCGCCCAGCGGAAACTCCCGGAGCCACGCCCGGACCCGCGGCGAGCCGCCCTCGGCGTGGTGGGCGAGCAGTTCCCGCTGGAACGCGAGGATCTCACAGCCGAGATCGTAGGATAGCGGCAGGCGCTCGGAGTACCACGAGGGGACGGTCGGGCGGGCGCTCGTCCGATCGGCGTAGACCTTCGAGCCGCGTCGGTACTGGTACTCGAAGTGGTCGCCCCCGAGGACGAACACGTCGCCCTTCTCCAAGGTGTCGAGGTAGTTCTCGTCGAGTTGGCCGACCCACTCGTCGCTCGCTCTGGTGTGGACGTCGCAGGTGAAGGAGTCGGGAATCGTCCCGATGTTGGTCATGTAGATGACGCGAGCGAGCCGGCCCCGCTTGCCGATCAGGGGCTCGCCGACGGGGAACTCCTCGTGGTGGTGCTCGCCGTCGGGCGGGTCGTTCTCGTCCCGCCAGATCTTCGCGTAGACGTTTCGGTCCTCCATCCCGGCGTAGTCGGCCGTCAGGTAGCTCATCAGGGACTCGTACTCGCGCTCGGAGTAGTTCCGGTACGGGTAGGCTCGCTCGAGAATCGTTCGAATCTCGCGCTCGGGCCGAATTTCGGCGATCGCCATCCCATACACCTGCTGGGCGGCGACGTCCTGGGCGTTCTCCGGAATCGAAACGGAGTCGACGAAGCCGTCTTCGGCCTTTTTCAACATCACCGTACACTCGAGGAGTTCGTCCCGATCCAGCGCGATGACGCGACCGGTCACCGTCTGACCGACGCGGTGACCCGCCCGGCCGACCCGCTGGAGCAGCGCAGCGACGGATTTGGGCGACCCGACCTGCACCACGAGGTCGACGTGGGGCATGTCGATCCCCAGCTCGAGGCTGGTCGAGGAGGTGACCACGTCTAGTTCGCCGTCCTTGAGCTTCCCTTCGACCTCCTGTCGGACCCCTTTCGAGAGACTGCCGTGGTGGCAGCCGGAGTTTTCCTCGCCGTACTCGTCGAAGCGCTCGCGCAGGTTGTGGAGCACGCGCTCCGCGCCGGATCGCGTGTTCGTGAACACGAGTGTGTTGGTGTGCTCTTGGATGTGTTCGTGAAGCTGCTCGTAGAACCGGTCCTGTACGACGTCTCGAGACGTGTTGATCAGGTCATCGGTCGGACACTCGAGGCGGAGATCGAACTCGCGAGCGAATCTGGCGTCGACGATTTCGTAGGGTCGCGGCGTTCGCTCATCGCCGGATGCTGATCCTAACTCACCAGTCGATCCAGACTCGCCGTCGGATGCCGATTCGCTATCGGTCTTGGCTGGATCAGAACCATCCGCATCCTCGTAGCCGACCAGAAACTCCGCGACGCGAGACAGCGGCTCGATGGTCGCCGAACAGCCGATCCGTGTGATCTCCGTCTTGCTCATCGCCTCGAGTCGCTCTAGGCTCACCGAGAGGTGCGTGCCGCGCTTGCTCCCCGCGAGCGAGTGGATCTCGTCGACGATGACGTACTCGACGGTTCGAAGCCTCTCGCGGAATTTCGGGGAGTTGAGCAAGATAGCGAGCGTCTCGGGTGTCGTATTCAGAATGTGGGGCGTCTCCTCGAGCATCTTCTGTCGATCGCTCGAGGACGTGTCGCCATGGCGGATCGCGTGGCGAATCTCGCCCATCGACTCGCCGCGGTCTTCGACGATCTCCTCTATCCCCTCGAGTGGAACCTCGAGGTTCCGGTGGATGTCGTTGGCGAGGGACTTCAGCGGCGAGACGTACAGGCAGTAGACGGAATTGGCTAACCCGTCTTCTTCCTCTCGGTCGCGCTCGAAGAGTTCGTTGATGATCGCGGTAAACGAGGCGAGCGTCTTGCCCGACCCGGTGGGCGCACAGATCAGCGTGTTCGTCCCCTCGTGTATCTTCGGGATCGCGCCCACCTGCGGCGGCGTGAAGAAGCCGTCGTTCTCGGGAACGTACTCGCCGAACGCCTCGAGCCACCACTCCTGAACGGCCGGCTCGAGCAGGCCGAACACCTCCCGGTCGTCGATCTCGACGCTCGAGGGATCGAACGGCAGGTGCTCGTCGTCGACGGGCAGCGCGCTCCCATCCATCGTCCGCGTCTGGGGTCCGTGCGGGTAAGAGGGTTTGGCCACCGGACCGGAAGTGAACGCTCATCACGCCGTAGACTAAAATTTTTGAACACCGCGAAGCACCGTTACGTGTGCGACTCACTCAACCCGCCGGCCTCGCAACGCGCGCAGTAATCGCGGTGGGTATCAGTGGGATAGCCCTCACCGGCAGTCTCGCCGTCGTTTTGGTTCTAGTTCTCACCCTTACGATTGCTATCTCTGCCTCTCTATCAGACTTCCTCGAGTTCGCTCATATTCTTCCGCCGCGAGTGATATGGCCACTCATCTGGTTGGCCGCAGCTGTCGGTGGAGTCGTCTGGCTCGCTCGAGTTATTAAACAGGCGATTCGGAACGAACGCACTGAGCTGTTTGAAAGGACGACGCCCATCTCGGACGCACCGGTAGATGACCGGTCGGCCATCCAGTCTGCAGTCGGTCGATTTTCGAGACAGGTCGATATCCCCGAGCCAGCGGTTCGTATCGATCCAACAGAGACGCCGCTCGCATTTACAATGTATCGTCCGGTCGACCCGCTCAGTAGAGCTGACCACGGTGAGATGCCGACGATCATCATCTCGAGAGGTCTTATCGACACACTCTCCCAGAGGGAGGTTTCAGCCGTTCTCGCACACGAAACCGCACATATTGGTAACGATGATTTGAGATTAGTAACTGCCGCGCTCGTCCCACTCATCGCTGCCGAGACGCTCACAGAAGACATCGGATACACATCAAACATCTTCGAAGTCTGCGGTCATCTCCTCAGCTTCGTCGCACTGGTGGGTATCGGTGTGTTTTCTCGCGGCAGAGAGATGGCCGCTGACCGCGGCGCTGTTGCAATAACTGGCGATCCGGCTGCACTCGCAACAGCACTCGAGAAAATAGACGATTCATCGCCAGCCAAACCGGTTTCGGACCTTCGAGAGCACGTTCGATCGACGAATGCGATAAATATAGTGCCGACGCTCGGGACCGAGTCAGTAAAATCAGGCCTTCGTTCAACGCACCCATCGCTCGAGGCCCGTATTGAACAACTCCGGTCGCTGGCAGCCGACTAATCCTACTTCTGCCAGCACGCTCTACCTTCACGCCAGATCGTTCGTTGATATCGGTGGTCTCGAAACCCCTGCAGCATTTCAACCGGATACGAATCGAGAGTGAGGAGATCCGACAGAACGCAATCTTCAACGGACCGCCCGTCGAAGACCGACCATGATCACAGGCGAGCGAATGGCCGCCGTCGACGAGAACGCGGCGGCGCTTGGCGTCACCCAGAAACAGCTGATGGAGTCGAGCGGCAACGCCGTCGCGAGGGCGGTCCGGAACGCCGCGGAACCGGACTCGAGCGTCGCGATCGTCGCCGGGCGCGGGAACAACGGCGGCGACGCGTTCGTCGCCGCCCGGTTTCTCGAGGCCTACGACTGCACGACGATCCTCCTCGGCCGGCCGTCGGCGATCGGGACGGAAATCGCCAGAGAGAACTGGGACGCGCTCGAGAACGCGGACGTGCGAACGGTGACGGATTCGAGTTCGTTCGAACTCCCGGAGTGTGACGTTGTCGTCGACGCGATGCTCGGAACCGGAATCAGCGGCGAGCTTCGGGAACCGGCGGCGACCGCCGCGCGGGCGATCAACGACAGCGACGCGACCGTGATCGCGGTCGACGTTCCGTCCGGATTCGACGCCGATGCGGCGGTCGACGGCGACGGCGGAGTCACCGCTGCGCACGCCGAAAACGGCGTCGAAGCCGATCGCGTCGTCACCTTCCACGACGAAAAGCCCGGCCTCGAGGAGCTCTCGGCCGACGTTACCGTCGCGGACATCGGCATTCCGGCGGCCGCCGAACGCTACGTCGGGCCGGGCGACCTCCGCGCCGCGCGACCCGACGGGCGAACGGGTCGGGCGTTCGTCATCGGCGGCGGCCCCTACACCGGGGCTCCGGCGCTGGCCGCCCAGGCCGCCCTCCGGAGCGGGATGGAACTCTCGTTCGTCTCGGCACCGGATGCGGTCGCGGGCGAAATCCAATCCTATGCAGAGGACCTGATCGTCCAGCCCTACGACGGCGACCGGCTGGTTCCCGAGCAGGTCGACGGCCTCGTCGAGACCGCAGAGCGTCACGACGACGTGGTGATCCTCGGACCCGGGCTCGGAACCGCAGACGAGACGCTCGAGGCCGCACGCCAGTTTCTCGAGTCCTACACCGGCCCGGCGGTGATCGACGCGGACGCGCTCGGAGTCGTGCCCGACCTCGAGACCGAGGCGACGCTGGTCTGTACACCGAACCGGCGGGAACTGGCGCGAATGGGCGGCCCTGACACGGACGACCTCGCGGCCGCGGCGGACGAACTCGAGGAATTCGCGGCGGACCTCGGCCACGTCGTCCTCGCGAAGGGCGTCGACGACGTGGCGACCGACGGCGAGCGAACCAGGATTTGCCGTGCGGGGACGCCCGGCATGGCCGTCGGCGGAACGGGCGACCTCCTCGCGGGGATCGTCGCCGGCCTGCTCGAGCACGCGGGGCCGCTCGAGGCCGCGACGGCCGGCGCGTACGTCAACGGGCGAGCCGGCGAACGAGGGGCCGAGCGGATGGGACAGGGATTTCTCGCCTCCGACCTGCTCGAGGAGGTTCCAGCAGTGCTTTGGGGCGAGGCCGACGAGGACGAGTAACGAATGAGCGACGATCACCCGACGACCACGCCGGACGAGAACGGCGGGTCGAATACCGATTCCAGCGGCGACGCCGGCCAGCTCACCCACACGACCGACGACGGCGATGTCCAGATGGTCGACGTCGGCGACAAACCCGATACCAGCCGCCGCGCGGTCGCCGCGGGCGAGATTCGCCTCCAATCCTCGACGCTTGAGGCGATCCGCGACGATCGGGTCGACAAGGGCGACGTGCTCGCGACGGCTCGAATCGGCGCGATTCAGGCGGTCAAACACACCTGGGAGACGATCCCGATGTGCCACCAGATCCCGATCACGAACGTCGACACCGACTTTTCGCTCGAGAACGACCGCGTGGCGCTCGAGGTCGCCGTCGAGACGACGGGCAAGACCGGCTGCGAGATGGAAGCGCTCGAGGGCGTCACGACAGGACTCAACGTCGTCTGGGATATGGTCAAAGCCGTCGAGAAAGACGAGGACGGCCAGTATCCGGCGACTGGCATCGAGAACGTGCGAGTGCTCGAGAAGGAAAAGCGACTAGCGTCGGAATAGCACGGAGAAACGAAGGGAACAGATGACGCTTCAAACGCCGCTCTGTGACGCGCTCGGAATCGAACGACCGATCGTTCAGGCCCCGATCGGGAGTGCGACGAATCCCCAACTGGCTGCCGCCGTTTCGAACGCCGGCGGACTCGGCCACCTTGCGGTCACCTGGCGGGACCTCGAGGAGACGAGACGGGTGATCCGCCGAACTCGCGAGCGGACCGACAACCCGTTCGCAGTCAACCTCGCGCTCGATGACGCGACGACGATTCTCGAGACTGACGACCATCTCGAAGTCATTCTCGACGAGGGCGTCGATGCCGTCTCCTTCTCGTTCGGCAGTGCTCGAGAGTACGTCGATCGGGTTCACGAGGCAGGCGCGATCGTTTTCCAGACTGTGGGGAGCGCAACGGCCGCACGGGAGGCGGTAACCGCCGGCGTCGATATCGTCGTCACACAGGGTATCGAAGCCGGGGGACACGTCCAGAGCGAGGTCGCAACGACGGTGCTCGTGCCTCGAGTCGCGGATGCGGTCGGGGACGAAGTGCCGATCGTTGCCGCAGGTGGGATCGGCGACGGGCGGGCTATCGCGGCCGTCCTCGGGCTCGGCGCTGACGGCGCGTGGCTCGGAACTCGATTCGTTGCGACCGAGGAGGCGGCGGTTCACGACGACTACCAGCGGTTGCTCTGTGAGAGCGACGAAACCGATACCGCTCTGACGACGCTATTCGATAAGGGCTGGCCCGGAATGCCACATCGCGTTTTGGAAAACGAAACGACCGAACGATGGAAGCGAGCAGGAGAGCCCCCGACCGGCGAGCGGCCCGGAGAGTCCGAGGTCGTCGCGACCACCGACGCGGGCGAACCGATCGAGCGATACGACGAAGCGCTTGCAACATCGGATGTGGACGGAGACATCGAGGAGATGGCGCTTTTCGCCGGCCAGAGTGTGGGTCTTACCGACGACGTGCAACCTGCCGAAGCGGTCCTCGAGGAACTCGTCGCCGAAGCACGGGAAGCGATGTCACAGCTCCCGAAGTGGAGAGAATAGCGGTACCGTTCAAAACTGATCGACAATTCGAACCAGGACGGCCATCGGGCTCAGAGATCCATTCCGCCGTTGACGTCGATCACTTCGCCCGTCACGTACGAGGAGTCTTCGCTCGCGAGGAATCGGACGACGGCGGCGATGTCCTCGACTTCGGCGAGTCGTTCCAAGGGAACGCTCGAGATGATCCGCTCGAGGACGTGCTCGGGAACGGTCTCGACCATGTCCGTCGCGGTAAAGCCCGGTGCGACGCAGTTCGCGGTTGAACCGCCTTGTGCGAGTTCGAGCGCGATGGTCCGGGTGAAACCGAACATACCGCTCTTGGCTGCCGCGTAGTTCGCCTGCCCGAAGTTGCCCTGCTTGCCGACGACGCTCGAGATGTTGATCAGCCGGCCCTCCTCGGCGTTCCAGATGTCGTCGTAGAACGTCTGCGTGCAGTTGAACATTCCACCGAGGTTGACGTCCATCACGCGGTCCCAGTCCTCTCGAGACATTTCGGTGAACTGTTGATCCGCGGTGATGCCGGCGTTGTTCACCAGCACGTCCGCCGGGCCGAAGGCCTCGAGACAGACCTCACGCATGTGTTCGACGGCTTCGCGGTCGGAGACATCGGCCTGGGCGGTGACCGCCGAACCGCCAGCGTCTTCGATCGCGTCGACCGCGTCGTGAGCGTCCCCCTCCGACGAGCGATAGTTGATGACGACGTTCGCACCCTCGGCTCCAAGGTACTCGGCGATTCCTCGACCGATGCCTCGAGCCGAGCCGGTGATGACGCAGGTTCGCCCATCCATTGACATAGATACCTAGACAATGAACCTCATGCCCTATATAATAACGTACGGGCTTTCAGTTTTCCAGACGAACGCGATCCTTAATAAGAAGCTAGCACTGACCGAACAAAAGCAGTTGTGAAGGCGGAACCGTCCGATGGTACTCCGCGGAGGTTTCTCCACACTCGCTACGGAATTATCTCGATCGGGCCTGCTCGATCCAGTCCTCGAGTCGTGCCGGTGAGATGCCGGTCTCCGTCGCCAGATCCGCGGCGGATGCCGCGGCCAGGTCGTCGATCGTCTCGACTCCCGCCTCTCGGAGGTCTTCGGCGTAGGCGTCGCCGACGCCGGAAAGGCCGGTGAGGTCCCCGCTGGCATCGGTTCCATCGATCTCGATTTCGACGCCGTCATCGCCGACGCCAGGGCCGGAACCGGCGTCGACGCCGGTCTCGTCACCGTCGACATCCGTAGCGAGTGCAGCATCCGATTCGTCTGTATCCGCAGGCTCGCCACCGGCATCGGGCCCCGTCTCCGACTCGAGGTCGCTCTCTGCCCGCTGTTCGAACCACTCACAGACCTTCGGCCAGAGTTCGTCGTGGCTCCGCGAGGAGACCGACATGCCGATGTGGCCGGTGGGGAACTCGAGGATCTCGGTGTCCTCGGAGGCGATCGCGTCGTTGAACGGCTTCGAAGCGTTCGGCGGGATGAGGTGGTCGTACTCGGCGACGATCTGGAGGACCGGCATCTCGATGTTCTCGAGGTCGACGCGCCGGTCGCCGAGGACGAGTTCGTTCTCCATCAGCTTGTTCTCCTGGTAGATGTCGGTGATGAACTCCTCGTAGGTGGCCCCGGCGACGTCGATCCCCTCCGAGAGCCAGCGTTCCATCCGCGCGAAGTTCTCGACGAAGTCCTCGTCTTCCATGTTGTCGTAAAAGCGGACGTACTTCGTCACGTTGTTCGCGACGGGATCCATCAGTGCGAAGCCGACATCGAGGAACTCGGCGGGGACGTTGCCGTAGGCGTCGGTGACCCGATCCGGGTCGTAGTAGTCTTCGTCGCCCCACAGTTCGAGGACGCCGCCGTCGCCGGCGAAGCAGAGCCCCGACGCCATCAGTGCGAGGTTCTTGACCTTCTCCGGGTAGAGGGAGGCGTACATGGCCGATTTCGTGCCGCCCATGCAGTAGCCAAGGATGTTGATCTCGTCCTCGCCAGATCGGTCGCGGACGACGTCGACGCAGTTGTCGATGTACCGGTCGACGTAGTCCTCGAGCGTGAGCGAGCGATCCAGCGCCGAAGGCTCGCCCCAGTCGATGAGGTACACGTCGAATCCGGCCTCGAGCAGCGTTTGAACGACCGATCGGTCGGGCTGTAAGTCGAGGATATACGGTTTGTTGATCAGCGCGTAGACGATCAGGATCGGCACGTCGCGTTGCTCTTCGGTCTTCGGCTCGTAGTGTAACAACTCGAGTTTGTTCTCCTCGTAGACGACCTCGCTCGGCGTCTGGCCGACTTCGACGTTCTCGAGCGTTTCCGTCCGTTCGGGCGCCACGCGGGTCTTTTCGGCGAGCTCGGCGGCCCCTTCCCAGGCCTGCCGTTGCATGTCCATCGCGAGTGTGTATGGGTTTTTCATTGGTGGCTGAGTTCCGGTCGCTCGATCAGTCCCCGGATTCGTCTTCGAGGTGCTCGAGGACTCGATCGAGCTTCCGCTCGACGGCGTGTTGGCGTCGCTCGAGTTCGACGAGGCGGTCGCCGACTTCGACCACGTCGCTCTCGGTCGCGAACCCGAGCGTTCGTAGCGTCGTTTCGGCGGCTTCGTCGGCCTGCTGTTGGGCCTCGAGCACGTCGCCGACGGTTTCGCCGGTCATCTTGGCGAACGCCGTCGTGGACATCACGTCCTTGAACGCGTCGTTGGCCGTGTTGAGCCAGATGTCGCGGAACTCCTCGATGTCGACGTCCTCGCCCTCGAACTGGTCGTTCATCCGCTCGACCATCTGCTGGGAGGCGTCCATCCACGTCTCGTAGGCTCGAGCGTAGCCCTCGACGCCCTCGGAGATGTCGTTCTCCTCGGTGGCTTCGCCGACCGTCTCCGACCAACTCTCGACGAACTGGGCCTGGGCTTCCATGTTCTGCTCGAGCGCCTCGAGAAACTGTTCGTTCCACTGCTCGGCCGCGGCGTTCCAGTCGTGCATCTGGGATGCTGGGTCTGTCATGAATAAAATTGATCGTTGGAGCGTGAAAGCGTTTCGGGACTACGCGCCGGCGTCGAACTTCTCGGCGGCATCTTCGACGTTCTCGGCGACGGCCGTGACGTTGGCTTCGGCCTGCTCGTGGGCGTCGAGGAACGCGTCGAAGGAGCTATCGACGGCGTCGGTGTAGCTGTCTGCGAACTCGTCGTAGGCTTCGGCGGAGTCCTCGATGGCGTCCTGGAAGGTCTCGAGGGTCTCTGTCTGCGCTTCGGTCGCGTTCTCGAAGCCTTCGTCGACGAGCGCGCGGAGTTCGTCGACGTCGGCGGCGTCCTCCGGAAGTGACGCCTCGACGGCGTCGAGCCACGCGTGGATCGCACCGCTCGTCACGTCGGCGTTTCGCTCGAGCGCGGAACTCGAGGTGTCGACGACGGTGGCGAAGGCTTCGATCGACTGTTTCTGGGCTTCGACGGCGTCGTGGGTGAGCGTCTGGCTCTGTTTCACTGCGGTGCGCTGTGCGTCGAACAGGTGAGTGAGTGGGTTCTGTGTCATGTTATTCGTCCTCTCGGTCGCGTTTGACGGGGACGACGATCGTCTGCACGATGTCTCCTTCTTCGATATCAAGGGCGTCGCGTTCGGGGCCGGGAATGCTGACTCGGCCGCCGCTCTGGACACGGGCCTTGAACGTCGCCGTGCCCATGTTCATCGGACCGAGCGACGACATTCCCTCGAGCGGGTTCGCCGTACCGGCCTGCATCATCTGTTTCAGCATCTCCTGCTGGGATTGTGCGACCTGCTCACCGGCTTCCTGCATCTGCTCTGTAAACATCGCGGGCGGGAACCACGGTGATCGGTCGGAGTCGTCCGTCATCATCCGTACGAACGATCCGACTCCTAATAAGGGTTTCCGCTAGTCACCATCTGATACCATTAGAATACATCTACTACCTTTTAGGGTAGCTAGTTGTTCATATACGGTCCGGAAATTCACAATTCGACATCGATATCGACGCGTCCGAAATCCTAAATGCGACACAGATGTTCTGAAATGCGCCGTGATTCCGATTCTCGAGTTGTTAAAACGATTCCGGCTGGAGCCAAAGGAGACTTAACCGCGACGCACGTACGGAAATCGTATCAAATGTCCCAACAGAATTCGGGGAAATCGGACTTTTCCGCCATGACCGACGCCTGGTCGGCGATGACCCAGAGCATCATTCGGACCACGGCTGCGGCCAACCGCGCTGCGGTCTCCGCGATGGTTCCGGCGATGGAAGCGACCGAGTCCAACGACGACTCGAGTCGGACGCCGGCAGCCGACCGGCACTCGGACGGTTCGGAGTCCGCCGGCGCGTCCACAGACATCATCCCAGCGACGATCCCGTCCGTCGACTACTCGGACCTCGACTGGGAGTTCGAACGCACCGTCGACGACCCGTCCCACATCACCGTCGGCGACACCGTCACGTTCGAGAAAACGCTCACGGACGAAGACGTGCGAGCGTTCGCCCACAGCAGCGGCGATACGAACCGCCTCCACCTCGACGACGAGTTCGCAGCCGAGACGCGCTTCGGGAACCGCATCGTCCACGGAACCCTCGTCTCCGGACTCATCAGCGCCGCGCTCGCCCGACTCCCCGGGCTCACGATCTACCTCTCACAGGACCTCGAGTTCCGGGGACCGGTCGAGATCGGCGACCGCGTCTCCGCGCGCGTCGAAATCGTCGATGCCCTCGGCGACGACCAGTATCGACTCGAGACGCTCGTTCGCGACGAGGACGCTGACGAGACCGTCGTCGAGGGGGAAGCCGTCGTCCTCATCGACGAGTTCCCCCCGGCGGAGTGACGGGTCGACTAGTCAACCGGCGATCCGGGCCGAAACCCGACTGTAAGCGCAATGGCGTCGCCAGTTGCGACGCAACTAACCCGAAACGACGGTGTCTTTTCTCCGACGACGCGACCTCCGACGAGACAGTCCGGAGACATCGGGCCCGGCCCCACGTCTGATCGGATCGGGACGGTGACTCGGTCCGCGGTGTCGAGCTATCAATACATAAGTATCTGCTCGCGAAACGGTCGGCCATGACGCTGTTCGGGACGGCGGGGATACGCGGGCCGGTCGAGGACGCCGTCCGACCGGCGCTGGCGCTGTCGGTGGGACAGGCCGCCGGCGAACCGGGCGAGACGTTCGTCGTCGGACGCGACGGGCGCGAAACGGGCCCCGCGCTCGCCGCCGCGATGGAAGCTGGCCTCGAGAGCGCGGGCGCCGACGTACTGCGTCTCGGGCAGGTCCCGACGCCGGCGCTCGCGTTCGCCTCGCGGGGACGCCGCGGTGTAATGTTGACGGCGAGTCACAACCCCCCGGAAGACAACGGAATCAAACTGTTCGCAGACGGCGTCGAGTACGACCGCGACGCCGAACTGGCGATCGAAGCGGCCGTCGACGCGTCCGAATTGGCACAGTGGGACGAGTGGGGCAAATCGGCGTCCCTCGAGATACTCGAGGTGTACCGAGACGCGGTCGTGGCCTACGTCGGCGAGCAGTTCCCGACCCTGTCGGACGCCGACAGCGCTGAAGCCTCCCCAGCAGAATCACGGCCACTCGAGGGACTTTCGATCGCCGTCGACTGCGGCGGCGGCGTCGGGGCGCTCGCGACGCCCCAGATCCTCGAGCGCCTCGGCGCTCGCGTCGCCGCGATAAACGCCACCGTCGACGGCCACTTCTCGGCTCGAGAGAGCAAACCCACGCCCGAGACGCTCACCGACCTCTCGGCGTTTCTCGAGTCCGGGTCGTTCGACCTCGGAATCGCGCAGGACGGTGACGCCGACCGGTTCGTCGTCTTGGGCCCAGATGGCGAGGTGATCCACGAGGATACGATTCTGGCGGTCGCCGCGGCCCACTACACACGGCGGGCGGACAGTCCGGACCCCGTCGTGGTGACGACGCCGAACGCCTCCGCGCGGATCGACGAGCGGGTTCGCGCCGTGGGCGGCCGCGTCGAACGCGTTCGGCTGGGCTCGCTCCACGAAGGGATCGCCTGCGAACGCGAGGAGGGTGACACAGACACGGAGGTCGTCTTCGCGGCCGAGCCGTGGAAACACATCCACACCCGCTTTGGCGGCTGGATCGACGGCGTCGCGAGCGCCGGCATCATCGCTGCGCTGACCCGCGAAGCGGGCGGCACCGACGCACTTCGCGACCCCGTTACCGAACGACCCTACCAGAAGGTGAGCGTCGACTGTCCCGAGGCGGTAAAAGAGTCGGCGATGGACGCCCTCGAGACCGCGCTGCCGGACGCGTTCCCGGACGCCGAGGTCGACACGGACTACGGCGTTCGCCTCGAGTTCTCCGACGCCTCGTGGGTGCTCGTTCGCCCGAGCGGCACCGAACCGTACGTTCGAATCTACGCCGAAAGCGAGACGGTCGATCGGCTGGTCGAAGAGACGCGCGAAGTCGTCGAGACGGCGATCGCGAACGCGGACTGAGATCGTCGAGGAGCGGTTGCTTTCACCAGCCTGTCGCTCACACGGTGTACGATAACGCCGGTTTCACTGCGGAGAGACCGAGAGTTCCGAAAAATAGCTCCGATAGAAACCGGTATCGAAACTGAGCAGGGTATCGGCATCGATGGTCGCGTGCCCGCCGATGAGGAAATCAGCGGCGATGTGCTGACGGGACGCGAGACGTTCGTCACATTGCTCGCATCGGACGGTCCGTTTCTCTCCACAGGATGGACACTGGAGACCGTTCGGCCGTCGATCCGTGTACCGTTCGAACTGCTGTCCCGCCTCGAGGAGTGCCTCTTGAGAAGGTTCGACGAGCCGGATACTCAAGTCCTCGAGGAAATGATTCAGTTCGGCTGCGGTCTCGAAATGACCATCGGCTGCGAGTTCGGCGTAGACGATCGACGTAATGACGACTCGCCCCTCCCGATATGCGCGTCGAAGTTCCGCTTCGGCGGTATCGGTGTGCGCGTCGTCGTACAAAAGCGCGAGGAGGACGTTCGTATCGACCGCCGTTATCACGGCTCCCTCGTCGTGGTTTCGTCGTCGTTCGAATCGGAACGATTCCCATCCGCCGCCTCGCTGCTCTCGCGCGGGTATTCGCCGCGGAGTCGGCGCATCCGTTCGGGCATGGACTCGTCGCTCTCGGCGGCGCCACGGTATTTTTTGAAGGGGTCCGTCCCCTCCGTCGTAGTCGGCTCTTCTTTCCGAATCTCGTATCCGGAGCCGGTCTGCTCGAAGGACACTTCGTCACCCGGCCTGATTCCCAGGCGATCCCGAATCTCCTTCGGGATGGTGACCTGCCCTTTGGTGGTGACGCGAGGCATATCCGTGTATACCTATACGGTAATACCTAATTAGTATTACTCCGCTCCTACTAGGACTACTCTCTCCGGGCGGGGCGATTCGATCTCACCCGAACTGCCTCTGGACCGTACGCAATCCAGCGTCTCGCCGACCTCTGTGCCGAGCGCAGGTATCGACCTGATCGACGATTCGGCCGGTCGGTGCTTTCTTGCCGACAGTCGCGGTATCTGTCGCTATGGACGAGGAAACACTTGTCGAGATGGCACGCGACATCCAGTCGGCGTCGCACGTCCCCTACTCCGAGTATCGGGTCGGTGCGGCCCTCGAGACCGCGACGGGAGACATCTACGTCGGCTGTAACATCGAGAACGCGAACTACAGCAACAGCCTCCACGCCGAGGAGGTCGCTATCGCCGAGGCGATCAAAAACGGCGCGACCGAGTTCGAACGCATCGCCGTCAGCTCGAGCCGGCGCGACGGCGTTACCCCCTGTGGAATGTGCCGACAGACGCTCGCCGAGTTCTGTGGAGACGACCTTCGCGTGATCTGTGACGAGGGCGAGTCGACGACCGAGTACACCTTAGGCGAGTTGCTCCCCGACACGATCACCGAAGAGACGCTCGAGTGACAGGCCGGAGAGTGACATGAACCGGACTGGTCTCGTCATGGGTCCTCGAGGTACTCCCGCAGAATCGTCCGGTGACACCGTTTTTTCGCCGTGTTCTCGAAGCAGACGAGCGCGAGTGACTCGCCGCCCTCGAGTCGTTCCTCGAGGCTCTCGAGTGCGTCCTGTGCGCTCGCCGATTCCTCGAGATGCGAGCGATAGGTCTCCTCGAAGCCGACCTCTTCCCAGGCGGCGTTGTGTGCGCCCTCCCCGCAAAAGCCGCGCATCTTCAGCGCCTCCTCGGCGGATTTGGCCGACTCGAGCAGCGGTTCAGGCGGCCCGAGTTCGGGGACGTTCTCGTCGACGGCGGCGTGAAACCAGCCCGTGGGGTTTCTGACCACGCCGACGCGCGTCGTTTCGGGGTCGAGTTCCTCGAGGTCGTGTTGCAACGCGGCGACGTACGTGTCCGCGAGGTGACCGCTGGCCATACGCCCGATTGGGCCTCCCGGCATTTATATACGCCGCCAGATCGAACCACACGAACCTCATGGCAGGTCACAGCGAGGATCCGAACGCGGACCGACAGTACCACCTCGAGGTCGGACCAGCGGACGTCGCCGACACCGTTTTACTCCCGGGAAATCCAGAGCGGATCGACAAGATCGTCGCCCACTGGGACGAGTACGAGGAGCAGGCGTCCCACCGGGAGTACCGGACCGCGACCGGCACCTACGAGGAGACGCCGATTTCGGTGACCTCGACGGGGATCGGCGGGCCGTCGGCGGCGATCGCGGTCGAGGAACTCGCCCGCGTCGGCGCGGAGACGTTCATTCGCGTCGGTTCCTGCGGCGCGTTACAGGAAGAGATGGCGGTCGGCGACTTGGTAATCACGACGGGTGGCGTTCGCCAGGAGGGCACCAGCGACGAGTACGTCCGCGAGGACTATCCCGCGAGCGCCGACTACGAGGTCGTCTGCGCGCTCGTCGCCGCCGCGGAGCGACTCGGCTACGACTACCACACCGGCGTCACGATGAGCGCCGACGCCTTCTACCCGGGACAGGGCCGGCCGGGGTTCGAGGGCTTCGAAGCCGCCGGCTCGACGGAGTTAGTCGACGAACTCCGGGAAGCGAACGTGAAAAACATCGAGATGGAAGCCAGCGCGATCATGACGATCGCCTCGATTTACGGGCTCCGCGCCGGAGCCGTCTGTTCGGTCTACGCCAACCGGGAGACCGGCGAGTTCCGAACCGAAGGCGAGTCCAGATCCGCCGAGACAGCCTCGCTGGCGACGCATCTGCTGGCGAAAATGGACGCGGTGAAACGCGAGGCCGGTGCGGATCGGTGGCACGCGGGGCTCAGCCTCGAGTGATCTCGGATCCGAGTGATCTCGAGTGCGGAAAAGTAGCGTTCTTCTCGGCGGGCTCAGCCCCGGATTCGGACGACGCCTTCCTCGAACACGCGCCTGTTCGGCACGATGAACTCCTCGGAGTCGTCTTCGATCTTCGTGACGAACAGATCGACCTCCTGGACGATACCGGACTGGTCGCCGATCCGCACCCGGTCGCCGATGCTGTAGGGTTGGTTCAACAGGAGGTAGATACCCGCGGCGCTCGAGACGAGGAAATCTTTGAACGCGTACCCGCCGACGATGACGATTCCGACGGTGTAGACGGCGAGCAGGATGAGCAGGGCGAAGACGTGCACGCCGATCTGGTCCAGCGCGATGATGAAGGCGATGTACAGCACTGAGTACTTCACGACCTTCGGAATGATGGAAACCTCCGGGAGTTTGACGCCGCGGAGGTATTCGCTGACGACCAACTCGGCCTTGTCGGCGACGATGAATCCGAGAATCAGCACGAAGACGGCGATAAAGACCTGCGGAATGAATCGAATGATGCTCGCCCAGAACGCGTCGGTCGAGAGCAGTTCGGCGATGTGGATCGCGGTGAGGACCGAGATGCCGTAGATAAACCACGAACTGATCCGCGCGACGATCTCGACCGTCGACGTGCCGAGGCTCTGTGCCGTCCGCTCGAACGGGGTTCCTTCGACGGCGTCGGTGACGCCCGCCGCCCCGAGCAGTTCCTTGTTGAGTTTGCCGACGAGGTAGCCGACGACGAGACCGAGCGCGAGCACTGCGACGGCGATGATCGCCGGCTCGTCGACGAACGTCTGCAACTCCATATCAGTACGCCTCCGGATCGACCTCGATCAGCAACTCGCCACCTTTGAACGCCCGTACCATGCCGTCGCTTTCGGAAAGCGCGATCGCGATCGCGTTCGTGTCCCTGGTGATCGCCCCGCCCGCCATGTGTCTGGCTCCGAGTCCTTTCGGGATGTCGACGCCCTCCGCCGACGGCTCGAGGTACCGGTAGGCCGAGACGATCTTGCCCGAATCGGAGATGACGAACGCGCCGTCGAGACGGGAGAACTCCTTTAGCATCACGCTCACGATCGGGTCGCCGACGTGGACGTGGGACTTCTCGAAGGGGTTGTACGAGAGCGGCCGGGACTTGTTCATCACCTTACCGGCGTCGCCGACGACGAACAACGCGCCGACGGGTTTGCCCTTCTGGCCTTTCTTGCCGAGTTCGACCGCCAGCTCGAGCACCGC
This sequence comes from Halostagnicola kamekurae, assembly GCF_900116205.1. NCBI lineage: Archaea > Methanobacteriati > Methanobacteriota > Halobacteria > Halobacteriales > Natrialbaceae > Halostagnicola > Halostagnicola kamekurae. Next base: position 1,043,960 of record NZ_FOZS01000001.1, read on the forward strand.
TTTGATCACTTCCGGATCCGCGCGCGACCGCGAAAACAGGTCGTAGATACCCATCTTCGAGTCCGCGTCCGCTCGGACGCGCGAGACGGTGTCGATACCGTCGCTGAAGACGCTCGTCGCACACGCGAGGACGTCGCCGTCCTCGATGATTCCCTGTTCTAACGCGCCCTCGAGACCGAAGGCGATCCGCTCCGTGACGTCTTCGAACTCGAGTGGCAGTTCGACGAACGTCTCCGCACTCACGACGTTTTCCGTGCCGACGACGATGACGTCCACGTCATCGATCGACGAAAAGCGCTCGTAGTACGACCCGCTCGGCCCGAAGAGCACGACGGCATCGACACCCGAGAAGATGTCCCCGAACACGTCGTCAAGTCCGTCCATTACTCCTAGAAGTCGTTCGTGATCGAATAAACGTTGTGGGCTTGAACGGGTGAGAATAGTCGACATACGTTCCGGGCGGAGTTGCGTATCGAGAAACCGCGGAAAACACTTATGATGGACATCCAACAGTATTCCGTATGGTCCACACGTATCGATCGGAGCGGCTCGTGCCGCCGTCGACTTGGTCGACGATTCGCGATCGATCCCTCGAGTTGCTGCTCGCGATCTCGCTCGCCCTCGGAGCGGCGTCACTGATCGTGCTTTCGACAGGCAATCCGGAAGCCATCGCGATGATCGCCGGAGCGAGCTTTTGTCTCATCGCTGGCGGGCTCGCGACGGTTCGACTCCTCGAGTCCCTCGAGGCCGACGGCGTTCCAGGCTTGGAGTGATCGGTAGTGGATGCGGACAGCAGCCCAAACTAGCCGATTTCGAGACGGGGTCGGCGCTCGAGCGAACCGATCTCAGAACCCTTTTTCCCGGCCGCACGCAATCGTTTTGTATGATCGATCTCATCATCGCGGCGCTCGGTCCCGTCGTGATCGGTGCCCTCTCGGTGCTCGTCTACTGGGACGCGAGACGGGTTGGCGTCGCCTGGCCGCCGGTCTGGGCCGTGGTCATGTTCCTGACGGGAATGACGGGCCTCGGACTCTTCATGTTCGTGCCGTCGGTGCCGATTCCCGGACTGCTCGTCATCCTCCTCCTGGGACCGATCCTCTACGCGTTCGAGCGGGACGACACCAGACACAGCGACGAACCGGCGGACCCGCACACGCTCGCTGGCGCAGGGACGGCTGGCGATGATCGTAGGTCGGACGAGGGCGATTCGATCTCCAACGGCGGTGACCGCGACGGCGGTGATCGCGGCGATGACAGGCGTTCCTCGAGCGACGACGGCTCGAACGGCGCGAGTGGTACCGGAATATCCGACGAGATAGGCCAGGAGCCGGTCGATTCCGACGAGTACGCCGAGAGACGATAACCGATTTCGGTCGCGTTTCACTCGATTCTGCGGTCCCGAGTTACCACTGCTGGTGGACGTGCTCGTAGACCGTCCGTTCGTAGACGTCGCGAACGGCGCCGTGCGTCTGGTTCGAAAGCGAGTCGAGCGACGACACCGCGACGTTGTCCCGAATGTGCTCGGGCGAACTCGAGCCGGGAATCACCGTCGAGACGGCGTCGTGGTCGAGGATCCAGCGCAGGGAAAACTGCGCGGTCGTCATTCCGGCCGGCACGTGGTCTTCGATCCGATCGACGGCCTCGAGCCCTCGCTCGAACGGAAGCCCGCTGAAGGTCTCGCCGCGGTCGAACGCCTCGCCCTCGCGGTTGAAGTTTCGGTGATCGCTCTCGTCGAACTCCGTCTCCGCCGAGAGCGCGCCGGTCAACAGTCCGGACGCCAGCGGCACGCGGACGATAACCCCGATATCGCGCCGTTTGGCCTCCTCGAAGAACAGCTCCGCGGGGCGCTGTCGGAGCGGGTTGAAGATGATCTGGATCGTCTCGACGCAGGGGTACTCGATCGCTTTCAGCGCCTCCTCGACCTTCTCGACGCTCACGCCGACGTAGTCGATTTTCCCGTCCTCGACGAGCGCCTCCATCGCGTCGAACACGCGCGGCTGATAGTACGCCGGCGTCGGCGGGCAGTGTAGCTGGACCAGATCGAGCGTGTCCGCACCCAGATTTTCCCGCGACCGGTCGACGTGTTCCTCGAGGGTCTCGGCGGTGTAGCCCGCGGCCTCGTGGGGATCGATCCGACGGCCGACTTTGGTCGCTACGGTCACGTCCTCGGAGTCGTCCCACTCCTCGAGTACGTCGGCGATATACTGCTCGCTCGCGCCATCGCCGTAGACGTCCGCGGTATCGAGGAAGGTCACGCCCTCCTCGAGGGCCGTCCGGACTGCCGTTCGGGCCTCCTCGCTCGAGACTTCGCCCCAGTCGGAGCCGATGTTCCACGTGCCGAGGCCGACTTCCGTTACGTCCAGATCCGTCGAACCGAGTCGTCGCTGCTCCATACGCTATCGTTGGCGAGGAGGTATTTGACTCTGTTTGACTCGCCGACAGCGTGACGGGACCTACTCGAACCAGCAGACGACGGTTCACTCGCCTCACCGTCTGTCCGTCCGTGAAACTCTCGAGTTTGAGACTACCCGAGGGCACTGGCTGTGTTTGCCACCGGTGTGATGGCTCTGGCGATGCGTATCGCTCGAGAATGTGGCGCGGGGACCGGATTCAAATCTCGCCGAGACGGTCCGGGCTTGTGGCCTCGCTTCGCTCGGCCATTCCGGGCTGTGACCCGTCTGTCTCGAACCGGTCATTCGATTGCTGCCGCTCGCGGATTTGTTCGCGGACAATGCGCGGGACCGGATTCGAACCACGCGAAGACGTGCTCGCTACGCTGCGCGCGACTTCTCTACTTCGAATCCGTATTGGCGATGCTTCTCCTCGCGAAATTGCTCGGAGAAGCATGCGCGGGACCGGATTCGAACCGCGAGGACTTCGCTTCGCTCGTCCTCTGGGCCGCGAATCCGCTCCTGCTCCTTCACTCGTTTTCTCGCTGCGCTCGAAAACTCGTTCAGTGCGCGGGACCGGATTCGAACCGGCGGACCCCTACGGGACAGCGTCCTAAGCGCTGCGCCGTTGGCCTAGCTTGGCTACCCGCGCGCAGGCTACCGTTCCCACGATTCGAGTAAGAACCTGTCGATCCCATCGAGTCTCCGGTTGCCGATCCCGATCAGTCGTGAATCAGCGGCTCTTCGGGAGACCAATCCGGTGGAACGATGAAGGTCACGTGCTCCGAATCCCGCAACTGGTGTAGCTCCGCCGCCTGTTCGGCCAGCGATCGGTCTCGGTAGGGCATCTCGAGGCCGCAGCCGGTACAGACGAGTTTGCAAGTTGGTTCGGTACTCATGGTGAGACGCGGGTCGCGGGAGAGCGACGGGCGTCGATTGTACCTTGCCGTGTATCCGGCTTTAGTAATCGTGACCTATACGATCGCACCCAAACGGCCAGTTTTACTAGTCGTTCGTAGCTGAACGTTGCCCGATACAGCCACCTATTGCGGTGAGTATCCATTCCCAGAGACCCTTCACGGCGTCCGTAACTTCGAGTAGGCGACACCCGGGCGAGTTTACGAGCGGCGGCGGAGCGGACGCCGTCCGTGGATTTATCCCTGTTCCGGCGAACAGATGACGTATGCACAGCGCTCGCGACCGCATCGAACACGAGCCCTGGCTCGAGGAACTCGAGATCGTCGCGGATCGGCTCGACCTCTCGAGTGACGCTCGCTCGTACGCCAGCGACCTCTTTCTCACTGACGTTCCGGAATCGGACCGGTCGAAGCGCGCCGTCCTGGCTGCGAGCGTCTACGCCGGCTCGTTGGTCGCCGGCGACGGTCGCACGCAGGGGACGGTCGCCGACGCCGCCGACGTCTCGCGGTTATCGATTCAACAGCGCTGGAAGGACCTCCTCGAGACGGCTGGACTCGAGCCGCCTCGGTGGTAAGGTCGCGCAATAATTGCCATCGATCGATTTCTTCGCGTCTACGCCTCGTAAGTGCCAGCTACGGTGATGAAACGGTATCCAGCGGTAAGAACCGGTACGAACGCCTCGAAGACGGTGAGTGAAACAGCGTCTCACGCCCGAGGGCTATTGGCCGCCTTCGTCGAGCACGTTCCCGTGCTCGTCGATCTCGTCGTTGACGATCCGCGTACTCGAGATGATGTCCCCGTCTTCGGCTCGCAGGTGCGGGACGACGACCACCTCGAGCGGGTCGAGGTCTCGATCTCGCCGAATTTCGTTTATTTTCTCGCCCCCATCGACGGTTTCCGGCGAAACGACGAGGTAATCGAACGGTGGCTCGGTGGCGATGCCGGTCGGCTCCGTGAGCGGGCGGACTTCGAACGATCGATCGTGCTCCTCGGCGAACGGCTCGAGTTCGTCCTCGAGTCGATCTTTCCGTCGATCGAACGATCGGACGGGTCGATCCTCGTGGCGGGTCTTCGGCGCGAGGTCGTCACTCGTCAGCCCGACGGTCACGTCGCCGAGTTCGAACGCCCGTTCGAACAGCCGTCGGTGGCCGTCGTGAACGGGGTCGAACGTCCCACCAAGCGCGACATCCATATCCGATTGGACTGTCGCGGGCCGTATAAAAGGGTCGAATCGTCGAACCGGGTCGTGTCGGGCGCGAACGGACAGATAATTCGTCGATAGTCGAACTGCGCCTTCGCATTGTTTTTAGTGGTCCACGTTAGTGATCCACCTATGGGACTAGACGAGGACGCACTGGAGTACCATCGCATCGATCCGCCGGGAAAACTCGAGATTTCGACGACGAAACCGACGAATACGCAGCGGGATCTCTCGCTCGCGTACTCGCCCGGCGTCGCCGCCCCGTGTCTCGAGATCGACGAGGACGAGTCCGAGGCCTTCCAGTACACCGCGAAGGGGAACCTCGTCGGCGTCCTCTCGAACGGTTCCGCGGTGCTCGGACTCGGTGATATCGGTGCGCAGGCGTCGAAGCCGGTCATGGAAGGAAAGGGCGTTCTCTTCAAGCGGTTCGCGGACATCGACGTTTTCGACATCGAACTCGACGACGCGGACCCCGAGAAGATAATCGAGGCCGCGAAGATGATGGAGCCGACTTTCGGCGGGATCAACCTAGAGGACATCAAAGCCCCCGGCTGTTTCGTCATCGAAGAGCGCCTGCGCGAGGAGATGGACATTCCCGTCTTCCACGACGACCAGCACGGCACGGCGATCATCTCCGGGGCCGCATTGCTCAATGCGGCCGACATCGCCGACAAGGAGATCGAGGACATGAAGATCGTCTTCTCGGGGGCCGGCGCGAGCGCGCTCGCGACCGCAAAGTTTTACGTCTCGCTCGGGGCGAAACCGGAGAACATCGTCATGTGTGATTCCTCGGGAATCATCACGGAGGCCCGCGCGACGGCCGACGACATCAACGAGTACAAACGTGAGTTCGCGCGCGACGTGCCCGAGGGCGACCTCTCGGACGCGATGGAGGGCGCAGACGCCTTCGTCGGGCTCTCGGTCGCCGACATCGTCTCCCAGGATATGGTTCGCTCGATGGCCGAGGATCCGATCATCTTCGCGATGGCCAACCCCGACCCCGAAATCGGCTACGCCGAGGCCAAGGAGGCTCGAGACGACACCGTCATCATGGCCACGGGTCGCTCGGACTACCCAAATCAGGTCAACAACGTCCTCGGGTTCCCGTTCATCTTCCGGGGCGCACTCGACGTCCGCGCGACCGAGATCAACGAGGACATGAAAGTCGCCGCCGCCGAGGCGCTGGCGGATCTGGCTCGCCAGGACGTCCCCGACGCGGTCGTCAAAGCCTACGGCGACGACCCGATCCAGTACGGCTCCGAGTACATCATCCCCAAACCGGTCGATCCGCGCGTGCTGTTCCGGATCGCCCCCGCCGTCGCGGAGGCCGCGATCGAGTCCGGAGCCGCCCGCACGGAGATCGATATCGACGAGTACGAAGAGCAACTCGAGGCCAGACTCGGCAAGTCTCGCGAGATGATGCGCGTCGTCCTCAACAAGGCAAAGACCGACCCGAAGACGGTCGCGCTCGCCGAGGGCGAAAACGAGAAGATGATCCGGGCGGCCTACCAGCTCCAGGAACAGGGCATCGCCCTGCCGATCCTCATCGGCGACGAGACCGAGATCAAATCGACCGCGGCGAACCTCGGGTTGGACTTCGAACCGCAGGTTGCCGACCCGGACGCGGGCGATTACGAACGGTACGCCGAACGGCTGCACGAGCTCCGAAAACGCAAGGGGATCACCCGAACGGAAGCGGGCGAACTCGTCCGCCGCGACACGAACTACTTCGGGAGCGTGATGGTCGAAGAAGGCGACGCGGACGCCTTCCTCACGGGGCTCTCGCATCACTATCCCTCGGCGCTTCGCCCGCCGCTGCAGGTCATCGGCACCGCCGAGGACGTCGAGTACGCCGCCGGCGTCTACATGCTCACGTTCAAGAACCGCGTGATCTTCATCGCCGACGCGACGGTCAATCAGTCGCCCGACGAGGACGTTCTCGCCGAGGTGACCAGACAGACCGGCAAACTCGCGCGACGGTTCAACGTCGAGCCCCGCGCCGCACTGCTCTCGTACTCGAACTTCGGCAGCGTCACGAACGAAGGCACCGTCAAACCGCGCAAAGCGGCCCAGAAACTGCAGGACGATCCCGAAGTCGACTTCCCAGTCGACGGCGAGATGCAGGCCGACACGGCCGTCGTCGAGGACATCCTCGAGGGAACGTACGGGTTCTCGGAGCTCGAGGAACCGGCGAACGTGCTCGTCTTCCCGAACCTCGAGTCGGGTAACATCGGCTACAAACTGCTCCAGCGCCTCGGCGGTGCCGACGCCATCGGCCCGATGCTGACCGGGATGGACAAACCGGTTCACGTCCTCCAGCGGGGCGACGAGGTCAAAGACATCGTCAATCTGGCCGGCGTGGCCGTCGTCGACGCCCAGCAGGAGTAGTCGACGACCGACGAGCGCGATTTTTCACTCGAGTGAGTCCGCTGACTCGAAGGGTTCGACGCGGGCGAACTCTCGCCAGTGGCGAAAGCCCCAGCTGCCGATTCCCGTACAGATGATCGCCGCGGAGAGGAGGTAGACGAGCGTATTCGTCGTGAAGACGGCCACCGGATCCGCGATGGCGTGGGCGACGCTCGAACGGAGAAACCGCCACTCCGGCCCGCCGGATCGAACCTGCCGGGCGAAAAGGTTGCATTCAAGTATCCGCCCGGAGTTTCAACGGGTATGCAAGATCAGGGCCGTTCTACTCGCAAGCGAACCGGCGGACGACTCAAGCACATCCGAAACCGACGAAAGCACGAACTCGGTCGCCTGCCGACCGAGACCGAGGTCGGCGAGCCGCGTTACCGAACCATCGACGTCCGAGGGAACGGCGAGAAGACCCGCGCACTCGCGACGAACGTCGCGAACGTCAACGACGGCGGCGAAACGGTCACGACCGAGATCAACGACGTCGTCGAAAACGACGCGAACCCCAACTACGTCCGACGGAACATCATCACGAAGGGCGCGGTCATCGACACCGACGAAGGCACCGCTCGAGTCACCTCCCGTCCGGGACAGACCGGCCAGGTCAACGCCGTTCTTCTCGACTAACGCCGATTTCGTTTCTTTCGGACGACCGCGTGCGACGACCGGGAGCGATCGCTCTGTAGCTTCGAAAGCCGAACCGGTGTAGCGACGGTCGAACTAGTGCTGTCAAAACGCGAATCGAAATCCTCCGAGCGCTCGAGCGGACTGATAACTTGCTAGTATCGATGTGTAACTCCGGGTGCTTCTACGAAATCGAGCGTCTCACACGAATTAAACGGCGAAAACAGCGTCTCAGTATCGACGATAAATCGAGCGATTCAAATCGGTCAGGTTCCATAGCCCTCGAGCCGAACGCCGTTACTCGGCCGCTTCCGCCTCCCGCCCGGTGACGAGCTCGCGGAGTCGATCGGAGTACACCCCGACGCCGATACCGAGCATAAACGTCAGGTAGCTCGGAACGAGTATCCACAGGAGGTTGACGTGTCCTTGCCCAGCGTGCAGTAGTGTTTCGACCATAGCTCGGCTAACTCAACACACGGAAATGAATCTGCCGGTGTTCACATTTATTTCCCGACAACCGACCGGATCGAGCGTAAGTTCGCGGAATTGGCGAGCAGATCGGCGCGTGAGCGCGTCTTTTCACGGCATCTGTCAAGCGAAAGAGAACGGTTCGAGGTCTCCGAGGGAGGACCAAACAAACCACACTGGAAGCCAACGTCGGCGGGATCAGGGACTCGGTGCTGCCTTCTGTAGCGCCGTCTCCGCGATGTTGCCGCCGTAGTCGGCGCTTCTCGAGAGCGAGTCGACGATCAGCCCGAGCGACTGGGCCTGCATGGGCTCTAGGTCCCGAAGCATGTCGTCGATCGTTCGTGTGTGTTCGTCGATCTCGAGAATCCGTTCGCGGGCGGCGTGTCCGAGCCGGTTCGCCTCGTCGCTGTCGTCGGCGAACAGCGCGTCGAGGGACTTCTCGAGCACGTCGAAGGCGTCTTCGCGAAGCGCGACGAGCGCGTCCGCGACCTCCTCCGGGATCTCCTCGAGTTTGAGTGCGAGCTGACTGATTTTGACCGCGTGGTCCGCGACCCGCTCGAGTTGGCGGGCGCTCGAGTGGTAGTCGAAACAATCCTCTCGGGGGACGCCGAGTTCCTCGGCCGATCGAGGCGAGCGCAGTGTCGCGCGGAAAATTCGGGAGACGACGAGCCACAGCCGGTCGACATCGTCGTCGCGCTCGATCACGTCCCGTGCGATGTCGTCGTCGTTCTCGACGAGCGCGGTGATAGCGTCCTCGAGCATCGACGAGGCGATCAGGCGCATGCGAGTCACGGCGTTGACGATCGAAAGCTCCGAAGAATCGAGCAGGTCCTGTATCACGACGCTGTCGGTCGTCTCCTCGAGGACCTCGACGCCGACGAGGCTCTGGGTCGCGTTCCGAATCGCGCGGCGCTGGTCGGTCGTGATCCGGTTCGCCTCGAGGCGGATCAGGTCGAAGCCGCTGACGTACATCGTCATGACGGCTCGGGTCAGTCGGTCGTCCTCGAGACTCGAGACGTCGAGGGTCCCCTCCTGTCTATCGACGTCGCTTTGGGGCGTCAAAAGCAGCGAATCGTCCTCGGGGTAGAACTCGACGGTCGTCCCGGCGCTGACCTGGTTGTCGGTCGCCCAGGATTTCGGCAGCGATACCGTGTACGTCGATCCGCCCGTGACCTGGACTTTTCGCGTCTCCATGTGCAGAGGTTGCGGACATGAGACCATAAATCTATTCTAATCTATAAATCTAATTTCAATCTATAGAGGGCGCCACTATTCGGAGATAGAGCCCTACTCCCGACCGTATTCGGATCGTTCAGATCGGTTTTCGAGAGTAATAAGTAGCTACTCAGTTACGAACGACGATCTATATATCTCTGGCCTAACGGAAACTCCTCTCTACCCAGTGAAGACGAGTTCACTCCGTCAGCGTGACGCCGTCGTCGGCCGCGTTTCGGAGTGCATCCGAGCGCCCGTGGCTTCCGGGAGCGAGTGCGACCGTCCGAATGCCGGCCGTCCCAGCGTACTCGAGCACCGGTTTGAAGTCCGTATCGCGCGAGGCGATGACGAGGACGTCGACCGGGTCGCCAGCGACGAACGCGGTCGCATCGACGGCCAGTTTGACGTCGACGTCGCCGCTGGTGACCACGACCTCGTACCCTCGAGCCTCTGCGGCCTGGATCAACCCAGGCGTCGCGTGTTCGTCGAGGTAGAGCCGGGTGATCCCGACGCGTCCGTACTCGAGCGCCGCGTCGCGAACGTCGTCGAGGTCGACATCGAACTCATCTCGCAGCACGTTCGGGCCGTCGACGAAGAGCCCGACGGTCGGCGACGATTCGTTCGCAGATTCAGGCGCGGGCTCCGACGAAGACTCGAGACGAGACCGAACGCGGTCGAAGACGGACATAGATACTGCCTCGTAGTGGGGGTCTCGAAATAGGTGTGACGAAAGGGCCGCCGCCGGCACTAGGTCGGGTTCGTACCCGCAGCGGGCGGTGTATTCGCACGCGCGGCGACGAAAAGACATTACTATCCCGGGGGTGTCCACACGACTATGCCGCTACAGACGCCGCCACTGCGCGGGCTCCACGACGATACTGGAGCGAAGTTTACAGCGTTCGGCGGCTGGGACATGCCGGTCGAGTTCTCCTCGATCCGCGACGAACACGTCGCCGTCCGGACCGACGCCGGGAAGTTCGACGTCTCGCACATGGGCGAGATTCACGTCACCGGCCCCGACTCGACCCGGCTCCTGCAGCGACTCACAACGAACGACGTGGCGGCGCTCGAAGTCGGAGACGCCCAGTACGCGGCCATCACCGACACCGAGGGGACGATCATCGACGATACGGTTATCTACCGGCTGCCCGACGAGGACGAAACGGCGACGTACCTGTTCGTTCCGAACGCGGGCACCGACGAGGCGATCCACGAGCGATGGATCACCCACCGAAACGAGTGGGACCTCGAGGCGACCGTGGACAACATGACCGACGAGTACGCGATGTTCGCGGTGCAGGGTCCGAACTCGGCCGAACTCGTCGACGCCGCCGCAGACGAGTCGATCGATGCTCTCTCGCGGTTCGATGCCAAGACGGTCACGATCGAGGGCGTCGAGTGCTGGGCGGGCCGAACGGGGTACACCGGCGAGGACGGGTTCGAGTTCGTCGTCCCGTGGAACGACGCCGAGTCGGTCTGGTCGGCGATCGACTGCCAGCCCTGCGGGCTGGGTGCACGCGACACGCTCCGGATCGAGGCCGGCTACCTCCTCGCGGGCCAGGAGTTCGACCGGGAGTCCAACCCGCGGACGCCATACGAGGCCGGCATCGGATTCGCCGTCGCGCTCGAGACCGAGTTCGTCGGCCGGGACGCCCTCGCGCAGGTCAACGAAACGGGCGTCGAGGAGACGCTGGTCGGCCTCAAGTTGATGGACCGGGGCGTTCCGAGAAACGGCTACGATATCACGAACACCGACAGCCGCGTCGTCGGCGCGGTCACCAGCGGGACGATGAGCCCGACCCTCGAGTCTCCGATCGGACTCGGATACGTTCCGGTCGAGTACGCGGACCCGGGGACGACGCTGCGAGTGATGGTCCGCGGACAGTCAAAGAAAGCGCGGGTCGAAACGACACCCTTCATCGAGACAGTACAATGAACTTCGACATTCCAGCGGACAGACGGTACCAGGAATCACACGAATGGGCTCACGAGACGGACGGCCTCGTCCGAGTCGGTATCACCGACTTCGCGCAGGACGAGCTCGGCGACGTCGTCTTCGTCGAGCTTCCCGACGAGGGCGACGACGTCAGCCAGGACGAGGAGTTCGGCGTCGTCGAATCGATAAAAGCGGTTTCGGACCTGTATGCGCCGGTCAGCGGTGAGGTAGTCGCGGTCAACGACGACCTGTTCGACGCGCCGGAACTCGTCAACGACGACCCGTTCGGCGACGGCTGGATGCTCGAGATCGAGCCCACGGACGCGGACGAACTCGAGTCGCTGCTCGCTGCCGACGAGTACGAAGACCAGATCGCGTGAGCGTCTCAACCGACGCGGGCGACTCGAGAACGGCTAGGTCGCCCAGAGCTGGCGATATTCGTCCATCACGGACGTGTTATACTGTGAGAAAGTAAGGAAAATTTACTTATACCCCTAACAACAATCGGGAGTCGTATGCAACAGTGTCCCCGCCGTACGATTCTTGGTGGCATCGGTGCGACTATGGCCGCTACCCTCACCGGATCGACGGTCGCCGCGCCGGACGGCGACCGCCCGAAGGCATCGACGACGACCGAATCCTCGTTCGACGACGTGCTCGCATACCTCCCAGCGTCCGTCGCCGAGGACTCGATGGGCGTGGCCGTCACGAACTACGAACGGATGCGCGAGGCCGACCAGCCGTACGGTCCGTCGCCGCCGATCAACACGGCAGAAATGGACGCCAGCAACGTGTCGAAAAGCGCCTTCGTCACGTCGTACACCGACGAGTACTCTCAACCGCTTACGGTTCTGTCCGGTGACATCGAACTGCCGGAATCGACCGACTCGAGCGAAACTGACGCCGGAGTCGAGTACGAGTACTACGAACCCGAATCCGACGGCGTCGTTGGGTCGGACGGCGACGTCGTCGTCGGGTCGACGGACAGAGAGACGGTGGAGGCGGCGTTCGACGCGAACGCCGGTGAAGCAGATCGACTCCTCGAGGCCGAGTCGGCGATCGAATCGGGACTCTCTACCTTCCCAGAGAGCGACGCACGGTCCGTTCAGATAAGCGACGAACAACCGACTTTAGGCGGGTTCGAAGACGTCGATATCGAGTACTCCGTCACCGCCCAGACCGTGATCGACGCCGACACGATGGAGATGTCTGTCGGGATCGAACTCGCGGACGAGTCGGACGCCACCGACGAACTGATCGAAACGCTCGAGAGCCAGTTCGCGTACGCTGCGACGACGGGCGAGCCCTCGGTCGAGGTCGACGGGTCGTTCGTCAGCACGACGGTTACGCGCGATCTCGCCGCAGAACGGGCGGTCAGGGAGCACGAGAGCCCCGGCTATCTCCAGGTCGAACGCGACTTCGATATCGAGGACGACGACCTCCTCGAGATCGAAATCGGCCGCGGCGACCCGACGCCGATCGAGGACCTCACCCTCGAGATCGACGACGAACCGTACGATCGAGAGATCTGGGCCGACGGACACGGCAAACTCGAGGAAGGCGACACGATCGTCGTCGATATGGACGACGTCGAACCGAACCTGTCCGTTTCGCTCACCCACGAACACGAACTCGGGAGCAGTTCGTCCAGGACGACGATCCTCTCTCATTTCCGGTTCGAGTCGTCATACGACATCGATTCCGGCGAACTCACCCTCGAGTACGCAGACGACTTCTCGCTCGACGGCGAGGAGGTGTTCCTTGCCGTCTACGACGAACGGCCGATCTACCGACTGGACGAAGACGGATCCGAACCGAGGGTGTCGACACAACCGTGGGACGGCGAAACAATGTCCGAGGGCGATACCGCGACGGTCGAAGACGTCGAGGTTGGCGATACGGTCATCGTTGGCTGGAAGGGAACGGACTACGACGACAGCATCTGGCAACACCAGGCCGATCCGCCGGGGAGAGCCCGCTTCGAGTACGAGTATGACAGCGAAACCCTCGAGGCGACGCTCGATTTCGCCCCGATTTCGCCCGACTCAGAGTCGGAGCCGACGGACGACGTCGAGCGCTCGGCGTCCGAATACGAACTCCAGATCGACGGTGAGCCGGCGGACACGCAGTGGACCGACGAGTTCGAAACCGTCTCGACGGGTGCGACGCTCGAGATCGACGACGTGGCCGTTGGCTCGGACGTCGAGGCCGTCTGGGCCGAGACGGACACCCCTATCGGAAGAACGCAAACGCAACCGTCGATCGATCTCGCGTACGACGGCGGAACGGTCGAACACGTCGGTGGAGATGCGCTTCCCGCAGCGGATCTCGAGGCCGAAATCTGGGCCGAGAACGGTTCCTACACGCTCGCACTCGGAGACGAGATCGACGGCGACTTCGAAGACGGCGATTCGTTCACCGTCGACGCCGAGAGCGTGACCGACCGCAGCGGCGACGACGTCGACGAAATCGGCGCCGTAAATCACGTGTTGGTCCGATACGACGGCCAGTATCAGGTCGGCTACGCGTTCCCGGAGCGGTAACGTCGCCTCGCTGAGTTCTGAGCCGTTGCGAACGATCCTCAGACAGTAGCGAACGACTGTCCGGGCAGTTGCGAACGGCGCTCTGTTTTTTAATCGACACCGGTACTCGACAGCCGATGCGACTGCTCAGTGCCTCGAAATCGACTCAGTTGGATTCGGGTGGTTCTCTCGTTTCGACTTGCTCTGCGAGCCACTCTGCGGCCGCTTCGACGGTATCTTCGTCGCTTCCTGTAACTCGCAAGCGACCCAACCGGTCCTCGCTCTGGGGATAGCTTCCGACGGAGACGTCGAACCGCTCGTCGACCCCCTCGAGAACCGTTCGAAGCGATCCTTCGGGTGCGGGCGTGAAGACGGTTTTCGAGACGACCTCGCCCGAAAACTCGGCTTCGACGGTCTCGAACATGGCCTTCATCTCGTCCGGGATCCCGGCGAAGACGTAGACGTTCTCGATCACACAACCCGGCGACCAGCCGTCGTCGATCACGATTGGTCTCGCGCCCTCCGGAAGCGAGGCCGCGGCGTCGACGTCGAACTCGAGGTCGTACTCCTCGAAGAACTCGGGCCGTTCTTCGCGGAGGTCGCGGCCCTTCTCGAGGAGTTGCTCTTTGACCGACGGGACGACGGCGAGATCGCGCTCCAGTCCGGCCGCGACGGCCTCGAGGGTCACGTCGTCCGGCGTGCCGCCGAGACCGCCGGTGACGACGACGGCGTCGAAGCGCTCGCTCCACTCCGCGACGACGTCTGCGATGAGGGCTCGATCGTCAGGAATCGTCAAGATGCGACGAACCGCTCCGCCGCGATCGGTGATCTTCCCGGCGAGCCACGATGCGTTTGTGTTGGTCGTTCGGCCCGCGAGCAGTTCGTCACCGATCGTGAGGATCGCGACCTGCATACCGCGACGTTCTCGTCGTCGACGGTTATATCTCGCGCTGGCGCACCCAGCCGTCGGGGAGGGGAAAACACTTATAGAGCGGCTTACAACCGCGTAAGCGAGTAAACTCCATCGATGGTCGCCGATCGATCACCGCCGTCTGGCTCGAGTGGTGCCGACACCGGGTCCGGTTCGGCGGGTCGATCGACGACTCCGGCGGTTCGATCCTGGATTTCGGCGGTCCGATCGGTGATACGGCCGCGGCTCGGAATCGATCTCCGAGCCCTCGCCGCGTTTCGAATCGCAATTGGGCTCGTCGTTCTCGGTGACCTGCTCTTGCTTCGCGTTCCGGGGCTCGTTCCGTTCTACACCGACGCTGGGGTGTTCCCCCGGTCGGCGCTCGCCGAGACCTACCCGACGTTCGCATCCGTTTCCGTCCACGCGCTGTCGGGGTCGCCGTGGGCGCAGGGGGTCCTCTTCGCGATCGCCGCCGTCGCCGCGATCTGTCTGTGTCTCGGTTATCGGACCCGTCTCGCAACCCTCGTCTCGGTCGCGTTGCTCGCCTCGCTCCAGCTCAGGAACCCGCACGTCCTCAACGGCGGCGATACGATCCTGACGTCGCTGCTGTTTCTGGGACTGTTTCTCCCGCTGAGTGCTCGATGGTCTCTCGACGCTCGTCGTCGGCATCGAGGTCCGGGCGGACGTTCGTGGTGGGGCACAGACGGCGGTGCTCGAGTCGTGTCCGTCGCGACGGCGACGGCGCTCCTCCACCTCGTCTTCATCTACGCGACGAACGCGGTGTTGAAGTTTCAGAGCGAGCCCTGGATGGAGGGCGTCGCGGTCGAGCGGATCTTCCATCTCGAGCAGTTTCTCGCCCTGCTGGGTCCGTTTCTAACCGGGTTTCCGCTCGTCCTCACCGCGGTCAACTGGGCCTGGGTCGGAACGCTCTCGGCCGCGCCGCTCCTGATCGTCCTCGCCGGGCGGGGCAGAACCGTGGTCGCCGCCGCCTTCGTCTGCAGCCACCTCGGGATGGCAGCGACGATGGAAATCGGGGTGTTCCCGTTCGTCATGGTGAGCGGACTGTTGTTGTTCCTTCCCCCGCGCGTCTGGGATCGCGTCGAACGCAGTCGGACGCGAGCGTTCCTCGACGGCCTCGAGTCGCGGATCCGACACACCGTTCCGCGTCGACCGACGACGCCCTTGCCGTCGATTCCCTCGGCGACCGTTCCGGCCGCGCTCCGACGAGTCGGCCGTGTCGGCGTCGCGGTAGTCCTCGCTACCCTCCTGCTCACGTTGGTGCTCTGGCAGACGGTCCAGGCCGGTTTCGTCGACTCGCCGGCTCCGGAACTGACCGCAGAGATAGACGACGTCGGTTGGGTGTTCTTCGCGCCGAATCCGCCGGACGCGTCGAGGGGCTACGTCGTCGAAGCCGAACTCGAGTCCGGCGACCGGATCGACCTCGCGACGGGCGAGCCTGCCACGCTGGATCGGCCGCCGGATCCGATCGAAACCTACCCCAGCACCCTCTGGAAACGATTTGGAGGGAACATCCGCTCCGCCGAACCGGGCCAGTTCGAACCCAGCGTGGAGTACATCTGCGATCGATCGGCCCACCGGATCGAGACGGTGACGATTTACAGTCTCGAGCAACCGGTCGGCCCGGACGGCCCAACCGGCGAGCCCGTCGCCGACGAGCGGATCTCGAGGACGTGTTGAGACGAGACGGTTCGAGCTCACGGAAATAGCGATAGCTCCCGCTTCACAAAACTCGCGGAACTCGGTAAAATTCAAACCCAGACGACCGCTGTCACTCACGAGTTTGTTCGCGACAGAAATGCGTTGGCTGGGATTTGAACCACGCCGAGACGATCACTCGCTTCGCTCGGTGCTGCGACTCGTCTGATTCAAACCCAGACAGATATTTCTCCTCACGTGATTGTTCGGAGAAATATGCGTTGGCTGGGATTTGAACCCAGGTTGTGACCATGGCAAGGTCACGTGATACCACTACACTACCAACGCCCTGCTACACTTCTGAATACATCGGGAAGGATGTATAAGGGTTGCGAATCGACTCGCTCTCGAGAGACAATCACACGACGGCGTCGATTTCCCGGCCTCGAGCTCCAGTCCGCTGGAAACCACCGAATCTGCCGAAAAACGGCGGTCGACCGAACGCGTTAGGTGACGCAACTATGCGTGTGGCTGATACGCACGAATTCGAGACTGTCAGAGTGTCACAGCCGGAAACGATTCCGCTACCCTTTTAAGATCCCGTCAGGAAATATCGCTACAGTCTAGTGACGAGGCGCCGAAGCGTCACGGTATGACCACACGCGTACTCGTGCCGTCGTCGCTCGCTCGAGAAGCCGAGGACAAACGCGAGGCGACTCGCAAACTCGGATACGTCGCCCGCGCGGCGACGATCTTTCGGGCTGATCGCCTGATCGTCTTCCCGGACCGGGAGGGCGAAACGGGGAAATTAGACGGCGGGTTCGTACGCACCGTACTGCGGTACGCCACGACGCCTCCGCATCTCCGAAAGGAGATCTGGGGCAAGCGGGACGAACTGGAGTACGTGGGCGTCTTACCGCCGCTCCGCGCACCGTCACAGACCGGCTCCGAATCCGACGATTCGGGGTCGAAAAGACACGGAATCGTGACCGAGGTCGGACCTGATCAACGCGTCCGGGTCAATTGCGGTCTGCAACACCCGATCTCTCTGAACGTGCCGTCGGAGATGGCACTCGAGCAGGGAGAGCGCGTGACAGTCAGGATCTCTTCGCGACGACCGGTCCGTGCGAAAATCGTCGGCAAGCCCACACAGGGGTTGTCGATCGAGCAAACGGACCTTTCGGCGGCTCTCAGCCGTGAGGATGCTGGCGTTCGAATCGCAGCTTCCCGGTTCGGTGAAGCGCTCACCGTGGGGAAACTCGAGACGCTGGCCGGACGAATCGAGCGGGACGGTCTCACCGTCGCGTTCGGTGCGCCCGAGAGAGGGCTGCCGGCAATCCTCGGCATCGACGCCGACACCGTGCGAACGGATGGTGTCGCGCGACTCGACGCCGCGGACGACACAGACGTCGAACCCAACGGCGATCCGGGGTTCGACCTCTGGCTCAATACGGTTCCGAACCAGGGAAGCGACGTCGTGCGAACGGAAGAAGCGCTGTTCGCCACGCTCGCTTCCCTCACACTGAGAGCGTGATAGAATGCCACAACCAAACGCACCACGCAAAGGCTCACTCGGGTTCGGTCCACGACAGCGTGCGACCAGCGAGGTCCCACGGTTTAACTCGTGGCCGGACGACGATGGACAGCCAACGCTCCAGGGCTTCGCGGGCTACAAGGCCGGCATGACCCACGTGGTAATGGTCGACGACGCCGCTAACTCGACGACCGAGGGAATGGAGACGACCGTTCCCGTCACCATCGTGGAGACGCCGCCGATGCGCGCCGTCGCTCTGCGTGCGTACGAAGACACACCGTATGGTATCAAGCCGATAACCGAGGTCTGGACCGACGAGTTCGAGGACGATCTCGATCGCGTCTTGGACCTTCCCGGAGATGACTACGACGTCGAGGCTGCCGAAGCCGACGTGCGCGACCTGCTAGAGCAGGGCCGCGTCGACGACGTTCGCGTCATCACCCACACAGTACCCGGTTCCGTACAGTCGATCCCGAAGAAGAAGCCGGACGTCATGGAGACCCGCGTCGGCGGCGGTTCCGTCGAGGAACGTCTCGAGTTCGCACTCGAGCTGGTCGCCGACGGCGGCGAGCACGTCCTGAACGACGTCTTCCGCGCCGGCGAGTACGTCGACGCGAGCGGCGTCACGAAAGGGAAAGGAACGCAGGGACCGGTCAAACGCTGGGGCGTCCAGAAGCGAAAGGGCAAACACGCCCGGCAGGGATGGCGCCGCCGCATCGGTAACCTCGGTCCGTGGAACCCGAGCCGCGTTCGCTCGACGGTTCCACAGCAGGGACAGACGGGCTACCACCAGCGAACCGAACTGAACAAACGCCTCGTCGACATCGGCGACGGCGCAGACGCGACGGTCGACGGCGGCTTCGTCAACTACGGCGAAGTCGACGGGCCGCACGCGCTGATCAAGGGCTCGCTCCCCGGGCCGAACAAGCGTCTCGTACGCTTCCGCCCGGCGATCCGACCCGGAGACCAGCCGCGCCTCGATCCCGAGGTTCGGTACGTCTCCACCGCATCAAACCAGGGATAACCCATGCAGGCAACAGTACGCGACCTGGACGGTGCAGACGCAGGGGAAATCGAGCTCCCGGCGGTCTTCGACACGCAGTTCCGCCCGGACCTGATCGCCCGTGCCGTCCGCACGTCACAGGCCAACCGAAAACAGGACTACGGCGCCGACGAGTTCGCGGGCATGCGAACGCCCGCCGAATCGTTCGGTAGCGGCCGCGGCATGGCCCACGTTCCGCGAGAGAACGGACGCGCACGACGCGTTCCACAGGCTGTCTCGGGACGAAAGGCACACCCGCCGAAAGCCGAGAAGGACCAGACTGAATCGATCAACACGAAAGAGAAGAAACTGGCCGTCCGCAGCGCGATCGCTGCGACGACCGACGCCGAACTCGTGGCCGAGCGCGGTCACCAGTTCGACGACGACGCCGAGCTCCCGCTGGTCGTCAGCGACGAGTTCGAGGACCTCGTCAAGACGAAGGAGGTCGTCTCCTTCCTCGAGGAAGTCGGCATCGACGCCGACATCGAGCGCGCCGACGAGGGTCGAAACGTCCGATCCGGACGTGGGACGACCCGCGGACGGAAGTACGACACGCCGAAATCGATCCTCTTCGTCACCTCGAGCGAGACCGGTCCGTCGCGGGCCGCTCGCAACCTCGCCGGTGCCGACGTCGCGACCGCCGCCGAAGTCAACGCGGAGGACCTCGCGCCGGGCACCCAGCCGGGCCGACTGACGGTCTGGACCGAAAGCGCACTCGAGGAGGTGGCCGAGCGATGAAATCGATCATCGACTATCCGCTCGTCACCGAGAAGGCGATGAACGACATGGACTTCGAGAACAAGCTCCAGTTCGTCGTCAACGTCGACGCCACCAAACCGGAGATCGAAGACGTCGTCGAAGAGCGCTTCGACGTCGGCGTCACCGACGTCAACACGCAGATAACGATGAACGGAACCAAGAAAGCAATCGTCAAACTCTCCGAGGACGACGACGCACAGGAAGTCGCCTCGCGAATCGGGGTGTTCTGAGAATGGGACGACGAATTCTCGGACAACGACGCGGACGCGGGACGCCGACGTTCCGTGCTCCCTCACACCGGTACAAGGCAAATCTCGAGCACAAAAAGCCCGAGGACAGCGATATCGTTCGCGGGACGGTCGTCGACGTCGAACACGACCCTGCCCGCTCCGCGCCGGTCGTCGCCGTCGAGTTCGAAGACGGCGATCAGCGACTCATCCTCGCGCCGGAGGGCGTGACGGTCGGCGACGAGATTCAGGTCGGCATCTCCGCGGAGATCAAGCCCGGGAACACGCTCCCGCTGGCGGAGATCCCCGAGGGAGTCCCGATCTGTAACGTCGAGGCCAACCAGGGCGACGGCGGCAAGTTCGCCCGCTCCTCTGGGGTCAACGCGGACCTGATCACACACGACCGCGACGCGGCGGTCGTACAGCTTCCAAGCGGCGAGGTCAAGCGCCTCGACCCGCAGTGTCGTGCGACCATCGGTGTCGTCGCCGGTGGCGGTCGAACGGAGAAGCCGTTCGTCAAGGCAGGGAACAAATACCACAAGATGAAAGCGCGAGGCACGAAGTGGCCTCGCGTCCGCGGTGTTGCGATGAACGCGATCGACCACCCCTTCGGTGGCGGTGGCCGCCAGCACCCCGGCAAGCCCAAGTCCGTCTCGCGGGACGCGCCGCCGGGACGAAAGGTGGGCGACATTTCCTCGCGCCGAACCGGCCGAGGTGGTAACAAATGAGTTCTGACTACCGAACCGGCCGTGAAGGTGAGTTCACCTACCGCGGCCACACGCTCGAGGAACTGCAGGAGATGGACCTCGATGACGTCGTGGAACTGCTGCCCGCTCGCAAGCGGCGAAGTATCGAACGCGGCCTCTCGGTCGAGCAGGAGAAACTGCTCGAGAAGGCCCGCGAGAAAGACGAGGAGACGACAGCGAACGCGCCGATCCGCACGCACCTCCGGAACATGCCGATTCTCCCGGAGTTCGTCGGACTCACGTTTGCCGTGTACAACGGCCAGTCCTTCGAGCGCGTGCGAGTCGAACCCGAGATGATCGGTCACTATCTCGGCGAGTTCCAGTTGACCCGGACGTCCGTCGAACACGGACAGGCCGGTATCGGTGCGACTCGCTCGTCGAAGTTCGTCCCACTGAAGTGATCAACGCATGGGAATCAACTACTCAGTCGACGCCGATCCGGACTCCACTGCAAAGGCGATGCTCCGGGAGCGTCACATGAGCCACAAGCACAGCAAAGAGGTCGCACGCGAACTCAAGGGTCGAACCGTTGGGGACGCCCAGGCGTACCTGCAGGACGTCATCGACGAGAAGCAGTCGGTTCCGTTCCGCTCGCACAACAGCGGCGTCGGACACCGATCGGACGTCGAGGGCTGGGACGCCGGCCGCTACCCGGAGAAGGTCAGCGAGGAGTTCCTCGACCTCTTAGAGAACGTCACCGCGAACGCGGAACACCAGGGGTTCGACGGGGAATCGATGGAAATCGTCCACGTCGCCGCCCACAAGGTCGGCGAGTCCGTCGGCCGGAAACCGCGCGCGATGGGACGGGCCTCGTCGTGGAACACGCCGCAAGTCGACGTCGAGATCGTCGTCGAATCGGCAGACGCCGCCGACGAGGGAGGTGAGAACTAAATGGCAGACGAACACCAATTCATCGAAAACGGCCTACAGCGATCGCAGATCGACGAGTTCTTCGAAGAGGAACTCGGTCGTGCGGGCTACGGTGGCATGGACGTCGCCAAGACGCCGATGGGAACCCAGATCGTTCTCAAAGCGGAGAAACCTGGGATGGTCATCGGCAAAGGCGGCGAGAACATTCGGAAGGTGACGACGGCCCTCGAGGACCGATTCAACCTCGAGGATCCACAGATCGACGTTCAGGAGGTCGAAGAACCCGACCTGAACGCTCGAATCGTCGCCGACCGACTCTCGAACGCACTCGAGCGCGGCTGGTACTTCCGCAAGGCCGGTCACACGACGATCGACCGGATCATGGAAGCCGGCGCGCTCGGTGCCGAGATCGTCCTCTCCGGAAAGGTGACGGGCGCACGCTCGCGCGTCGAGAAGTTCAACCGTGGCTACATCAAGCACAACGGCGAGCCCGCCGAAGAGGTCGTTGACCACGGCCAGGGCGTTGCGGTCATGAAACTCGGCACCATCGGCGTGGACGTCAAGATCATCCCGCCGGGAGCCGAACTCCCCGACGACTTCCAGATCCACGACGACATGGATCCCGAAGAGGTCGTCCCCGACGCCGTCGAAGCGAACGAAGGCGTCGAAGAGCTGCTCGAGGGCGAGCCCGAAGCGGACGAGGCTACGGAAGCTGACGAGGACGAGGATGCTGCGCCAGAAGCCGACACGGACGAGTCCGACCTCGACGAAGAAGTCGTCGAGGAGGTCATCGAAGAAGAAGTCGAATCCGAGGAGCCCGACGCGGAGGCCGACGATTCCGCCGAGGACGTCGAGGAGGACCTCGACGAACTCGAGGAAGACGTCGAAGCCGAAGCCGAGGAGCTTCTAGACGAGATGGAAGCGGCGGACGACGAGGATGCCGAGGAGGGTGATTCCTGATGGCGATCCTCCACGTCGCGGAGATCCGTGACATGACGGCCGCGGAGCGAGCGGCGGAACTCGAGGAACTCGAGACCGAGTTGCTCAACCAGAAGTCCGTTCTCGCGGCCGGCGGTGCGCCGGAGAACCCGGGTCGCATCGGCGAACTGAGCCGCACCATCGCGCGGATCAAGACGATCCAGCAGGAAGAAGGCGACCTCGAGGACAACGCGTCTTCGAGCGGTGGCAGCGAAACCGCGGCTGACACAGACGAATAACGAAAGAACGATGGCACTCACACCAGAGACACTCCCGCGACACGAACTCAACGGACTTCCGGTCCGCGTCGTCGAGAGCGACGACGAGGGACAGGAGGGCCTCGAGGGCCGCGTCGTCGTCGAGACGATGAAGACGCTCTCGATTGAGGTCTGCGTTCCGCCCGAGGCGGAACGCTGGCGAGACTGTTCGACGGTCGATCGTGAAGACGGAACGTCTCGGGTGGTGATGGTGCCGAAATCGGGCACGGTATTCGAGTTCGCGATCACAGATGAAGCCGCCGGGGACGAGAAGTCCTCGGGGACTGCGTCCAAACTGGCCGACACTCAACCCTCGTCTTCCGGCGAGGACCGAGCCGGCGCTCCTACCGACGGCTGTCGTGCCGACTGGCACGCCGCTGGCGAGGACGTAGCCTACGTTACGGTCGATGGATCGCGGCTGCTCTCACGACCCGCCCGACGAACAGAAACGTCAGGTGACTCACCATGGCAATAGGACTAGACGTAACAACGCCTCCGGAACCAGAAAACCCGGAGGAGTACGACTACGAGAAGTGTCCGTTCTACGGCGAGCTTTCCGTTCGAGGACAGATCCTCGAGGGAACAGTCGTCTCGACGGACATGGACAAGTCCGTAGTCGTCGAGCGAGAGTACGACGTGACGGTTCCGAAGTACGACCGTCAGATGAAACGTCGCTCGCGCAT
The DNA here is from genome assembly GCF_900116205.1 of Halostagnicola kamekurae. Taxonomy (NCBI): domain Archaea; kingdom Methanobacteriati; phylum Methanobacteriota; class Halobacteria; order Halobacteriales; family Natrialbaceae; genus Halostagnicola; species Halostagnicola kamekurae. Next base: position 1,067,311 of record NZ_FOZS01000001.1, read on the forward strand.
TCCGGCACACGTGCCGGGCGTGCTCGAGCCGCTCTCGGTCGGTGACACGGTCAAGATCGCAGAGACCCGACCACTGTCGAAGACGAAATCGCACGTGGTCGTCGAAGTAACCGAAGAAGCGACCGCCGAGGACCTCGCCGAGCTGACCCGTCAGAGCGAACCGGAACGGGAACTCTCGGCCGAGGACGTCGCCGCGGACGCGGACGAAGACGAAACCGACGGTGATCAGTGATGGAGGCGATGAAAGCCGACGTCACCCAGGGACTCAAGAAGGGGTCGCTGGTCACGTGTGCCGACAACACCGGCGCGCGGGAACTCAAGATTATCAGCGTTTCGGGCTACCACGGCACCAAGAGCCGCCAGCCGAAGGCGGGCATCGGTGACAAAGTGACCGTCTCGGTCACGAAGGGTACTCCCGAGATGCGCCGACAGGTCCTCGAGGCCGTCGTCGTACGCCAGCGGAAGTCGATCCGCCGGCCCGACGGCACGCGGCTGAAGTTCGAGGACAACGCGGCGGTCATCATCGACGAGAACGAAGAGCCCCGCGGCACGGAAATCAAGGGCCCGATCGCCCGCGAGGTCGCAGAGCGCTTCGGAGCAATCGCCAGCACGGCAACGATGATCGTATAGACAATGAGCGAACAACCACACAAACAGCGAAACGAAACTGCGCGTGCCCCGCTTCACCAGCGACAGAAGCAGCTTCACGCCACCCTTTCGGACGATCTCCGCGACGAGTACGACACGCGTCGCACCCGCGTCAACGCGGGCGACACGGTCGAAGTCATGCGCGGCGATCACGCCGGAGAGGAGGGTGAAGTGCTGCGTGTCGACCTTACCGAGCAGGTGATCCACGTCGAGGACGTGACGATCGAGACGGCAGACGGCGAGGAAGTGCCGCGGCCGCTCGAGTCCTCGAACGTTCGCATCACCGAACTCGATCTCGAGGACGACCGACGCGAGGCGCGCCTGGAAGGTGAGACTGCATGAGCAAGCATCAGAAACGACTCTCGGTACCGAAATCTTGGCCCGTCGAACGCAAGACCGAGACGTTCACCGTCAAGGCCGGCGCCGGCCCGCACGGTGAAGCTGGCGTTCCGCTGGTCGTTCTCCTGCGGGACGTTCTCGGCTACGTCGACTCGAAGAAAGAAGCGCGCTACGCGCTCTCGGAGGACTCGATCCTCGTCAACGGCGACGCGATCAACGACGAACAGCGCCCGATCGGCATGTTCGACATCGTCGCGTTCCCGGACCTCGAGGAGTACTATCGAATCTTCCCCGACGAGGGCGGTCGGCTCGCGCTGACCCCGATCGACGCCGACGCGGCCGATAGCCGCCTCGGCAAGATCGAAAACAAACAACAGGTCACGGGTGGGGACACCCAGTTGACGCTGCACGACGGAACGAACGTCATCGTCGACGACGAGTACAGCGCGAAAGACTCGCTGGTCATCGACAACGACGACAAATCGATCGTCGCCCACTTCCCGTACGAGGAGGGCGAACTCGTGACGGCCGTTCGCGGCAACCACGCCGGCAAGATCGGAACGATCGAGAACATCGAAGTCACGAGGGGGAGCGGATCCAACATCGTGACCGTCGAGACCGACGACGAGCTGTTCGAGACCGTCGAGGAGTACGTCTTCGTTATCGACGAGAAGTTCACGGGTGATGACGAATGAGCGAAGCGAGCGACGCCGAGTTCCACGAGATGCGCCAACCGCGCGTCGAGAAGGTCGTCGTCCACATGGGTGTCGGCCGCGGTGGCCGCGACCTCGGGAAAGCCGAAGACATCATCGAGGAAGTCACCGGCCAGCAGAGCGTTCGAACGCAGGCCAAACGGACCGAACCCGAGTTCGGAATCCGCGAGGGAGAGCCGATCGGTACCAAAGTCACGCTCCGCGACGACGACGCGACCGAATTCCTCGAGACGGCCCTGGCTCTCGCCGACCTCTCGGCGAACCAGTTCGACGACACGGGGAACTTCAGTTTCGGTGTCGAGGAACACACCGACTTCCCGAGTCAGGAGTACGACCCGAGCATCGGGATCTACGGGCTTGACGTGACTGTCAACCTGGTCCGACCGGGATACCGCGTCTCGAAACGCGACAAAGCGACCCAACAGATTCCATCGCGACATCGACTGACGCCCGAGGACGCGATCGCGTACCTCGAGGCCAGTTTCGACGTCGACGTGGAGGAGTCCACAGATGAGTGAAAGTGAAAACGATCGAACGGGCGAACACGCCGAAAAGCGCACGGGCCAGATCGAGGCCTGCCAGCGCTGCGGTCGAAAGCAGGGGCTCGTCGGCAAGTACGACATCAACCTCTGCCGGCAGTGCTTCCGCGAAATCGCCCGCGACATGGGATTCAAGAAGTACAGATGACAGGGAATAATCCGCTCAGCAACGCGCTTTCGGGGCTCGACAACGCGGAGGATGTCGGGCACCTGAGCCACGAGGTACAGCCCGCCTCGAACGAAATCGGCAGCGTGCTCGAGGTCTTTTACGACCGCGGGTACATCGACGGATTCGATCTCGTCGATGACGGAAAGGCCGGAACGTTCGAAGTCGAACTGAAAGGAGCGATCAACGAATGTGGGCCCGTCAAACCCCGCTACGCCGTCGGTGCCGATGAATTCGAGAAATGGGAGAAACGGTTCCTCCCGGCTCGAGACTTCGGGACGCTCGTCGTCACGACGAGCAGTGGCATCATGAGCCACTACGAGGCGCGCGAGAAGGGGATTGGAGGGCAGGTGATCGCATACGTCTACTAACAATGCGAGTTGAACTGGAAATTCCCGACGAAGTAACTGCCGAGGTCGACCATCTCGACGTGACCGTCGAGGGTCCGGAAGGCACCATCACGCGGCGTCTCTGGTATCCCGACGTGACCGTCGAGGTCGAAGACGACACCGTGGTCATCGAAAGTGACAACGAGGACGCGAAAACGAACGCGACCGTTGGCACCTTCGAGAGCCACATCGAGAACGCCTTTCACGGCGTGACCGCGGGCTGGGAGTACAAGATGGAAGTCTTCTACTCTCACTTCCCGATGCAGGTCCGCGCGGAAGGCAGCGAGGTCGTCATCGAGAACTTCCTTGGCGAGAAGGCAGAGCGACGAACGACTATCCACGGTGACACCGACGTCTCCGTCGACGGTGAGCAACTCACCCTCGTCGGTCCTAACAAAGAGGACGTCGGACAGACCGCGGCTGACATCGAACAGCTGACGAAGGTCAAAGGAAAGGACACCCGCGTCTTCCAAGACGGGGTCTACATCACCGAAAAGCCGGCAACCGGAGGTGCCTGATAGATGGCAGACGACGAACACGCAGATGACACTGACGAACAGGCCACCTCGGAAGCGGTCGACGCGGGCGACGAGCCCGAAGATCTCGAGAGCATCAGCGGCGTCGGCGCGAGCAAAGCCGACGCGCTTCGCGATGACGGATACGAGTCCGTCACGGACGTCAAAGAGGCGTCACAGGACGACCTCGCCGAGATCGACGGCATCGGCAACGCGCTCGCCGCGCGTATCAAGGCCGACGTCGGCGACCTCGAGGTTTCCGAGGAGACCGAAGCCGAGATCGAAGATGAAGACGCCGAGGCGGAGGTCGACGAAGACGTCGAGACGGAACTGCAACCACGCGGTCTCGTCGAGAAGACGCCGGAGCTCTCGGAGAACGAACAGCGTTTGCTGAGCCAACGCAGCGCTGAAGGCAAACCGCAGTTCAACCGGCAGGACTACCACATGAAAAAGCGGACGCCCGAATCCTGGCGACGCCCGCGCGGTCAGCTCTCGAAGCAGCGCAAAGGCGTCAAAGGAAAGGGGCCGAAGGTTCAGGCCGGCTACCGAACGCCGAAAGCCGTTCGAGGCAAACACCCGAGCGGCTTCGAAGAGGTCTACGTCGAGAACACGGACGACCTCGAGGGTGTCGACGGCGATACCCAGGCGGTTCGGATCGCCTCCTCGGTCGGCGCTCGCAAACGCGAGCGAATCGAGGAACTCGCCGAAGACGACGGCGTTCGCGTGTTGAACCCGACCTACGTGGAAGTCGAAGTGGAGGACGAACAATGACTGATCTTTCCGCACAGAAACGACTGGCGTCCGACGTCCTCGACGTCGGCGAGAATCGTGTCTGGCTCGATCCCGAGGCCCAGTCCGACATCGCCGAGGCGATCACGCGTGACGAGATCCGCGACCTCGTCGATCAGGGCGTTATCCAGGCCGAGGAAGCGAGCGGGAACTCCCGCGGACAGGCCCGTGAGCGCAACGCGAAACGCGCGTATGGCCACCAGAACGGCCCGGGCAAGCGCCGCGGCAAGAAGGGCGCACGCCAGAACGAGAAAGACGAGTGGACCAAACAGATTCGCGCACAGCGCCGAAAGCTCCGCGAACTTCGCGATAAAGGCGAACTGACGCCGACGCAGTACCGTCAGCTCTACAAGAAAGCGGGCGGTGGCGAGTTCCGAAGCGTTCGGTACCTGTTGAACTACATCGACGACAACTACGGTGACCAATAATGGCGACAGGACCACGATACAAAGTACCGATGCGTCGTCGCCGCGAGGTCCGGACGGATTACCACCAGAGGTTGCGCCTGCTGAAATCGGGCAAGCCCCGCCTCGTTGCTCGCAAGAGCAACAAGCACACTACGGCGCAGCTGATCTCCCCCGGACCCCAGGGCGACGAAACGATCGCGAGTGCACACTCGAGCGACCTAGCCGAGTATGGCTGGGAAGCACCGACGGGGAACATTCCGGCGGCGTACCTGACCGGCCTGCTGGCCGGCAAACGCGCAGTCGAATCCGATCTCGAGGAGGCGGTCCTCGACATCGGTCTGAACACGGCGACGCCCGGCAACAAGGCCTTTGCCGTTCAAGAGGGTGCGATCGACGCCGGTATCGAGATACCCCACAACGATAGCGTCCTCGCGGACTGGGAGCGAACTCGCGGCGAGCACATCGCCGAGTACGCTGAGAGCCTCGACGAACCGCTCTACAGCGGCGAGTTCGATGCGACCGAACTACCCGAACACTTCGATGACGTACGAGAGGCGATCCTAGAATGAGTGGAAACGACTACGACGACGGCTGGCAGCCGGTCACCCGTCTCGGCCGGAAGGTCCAGGAGGGCGACATCGACACGATGGAAGACGCCCTCAACACGGGGCTTCCCCTGAAGGAACCCGAAATCGTCGACCAGCTCCTCCCCGGACTGGACGACGAGGTTCTCGACATCAACATGGTCCAGCGCATGACCGACTCCGGACGGCGGGTGAAGTTCCGCTGTGTCTGTGTCGTCGGCAACCGCGATGGATTCATCGGGTACGCCGAGGGACGAGACGATCAGGTCGGCTCTGCCATCCAGAAGGCGATCGGTATCGCGAAGCTCAACATGATCAAGGTCCCACGCGGTTCGGGATCCTGGGAGGACCGGTCCGACCGGCCACACTCGCTGACCCACCAGACGACCGGCAAAGCCGGCTCCGTCGAGGTCGAACTCATCCCCGCGCCGGAAGGCCTGGGACTTGCGGCGAGTGACACCGTCAACGCCGTCCTCGAGCTCGCGGGCATCGAAAACGCATGGACGAAAAGCCACGGTAACACCCGAACGACGGTCAACCTCGCGAAGGCGACCTACAACGCGCTCGAGAACGCCTCGCAGGCGCGCCAGCCCGAGGTGATCGACGGATGAAAGCCGTCGTACAGCTTCGCGGCGAGGTGAATCGAGAGACCGAAGTCGACGACACGCTCTCGATGCTCAACATCCACAACGTCAACCATGCGACGCTGATCCCGGATACCGACGCGTACCGGGGAATGGTGACGAAGGTCAACGACTTCGTCGCCCACGGCGAACCGGATCAGGACGTCCTCGCAACGCTGCTCGCGAACCGAGCGGAACCGCTGGAGGGACGTCAGTCCGACGTCGACGAGGAGTGGCTCGAGGAGAACACGGAGTACAGCGAGTTTAGCGAACTGGCCGAAGCGCTGCTGGCCGAAGAGACGACGCTTCGCGAGGAAGGTCTCTCGCCGACGCTTCGATTGCACCCGCCACGAGGCGGTCACGACGGCCTCAAACACGCCGCCGCCGAGGGTGGCCAACTCGGAAAACATACAACCCAGGAGATTAACGACCTCCTAGAATCGATGCGATAACCATGACGAGTAAAAAACGACGCCAACGCGGCTCGCGAACGCACAGTGGCGGCTCCCACAAGAATCGTCGAGGGGCCGGCCATCGGGGCGGACGCGGTCGTGCCGGGCGCTCAAAACACGAGTTCCACAACTACGAACCGAAGCACAAACACGGCTTCAAACGACCGCAGGGTATTCGCGACGATGTCGTCGAAATCGACGTCCAGAAGCTCGACGAAGACGTCGCGCTCTACGTCGCGGACGACCTCGCCGACGAATCCGGCGACGGCTACGAGATCGACGCCCGCGACGTCGTCGAAGACGGTCACGAGGCGGACGTCGTGAAAGTCCTGGGCACCGGTCAGGTCCGGAACACGCTTACGATCACGGCCGATGCCTTTACCGATGCCGCTCGAGAAAAACTCAAGGACGCGGGCGGAGAGCCGGTTCTCTCCGAGCGCGCGGAGGAAGCTGCGGACGCCGAAGCCGACGCCGACGAATCAGACGAGGAATAACATATGGGATGGAAGGAAGCCGCCGAACCGGTTTTGACGCGGATGCCGACAGTACGTCGTCCGGAGGGACACGTTCCCTTCAAGCGCAAGCTCGCGTGGACGGCGGGTATCCTCGTGTTGTATTTTTTCTTGACGAACATCAACTTGCTCGGTGCCGCGAGCGGACAGGACATCTACGGTCAGTTCCGCTCGGTCATCGCCGGTGCTCAGGGCTCGCTGCTCCAGGTCGGTATCGGCCCGATCGTCACGGCCAGCATCGTCATGCAGTTGCTCGGCGGTGCGAATCTGCTCGGCCTTGACACGGACGACCCACGGGATCAGGTCCTCTATCAGGGACTCCAGAAGGTCCTCGTCGTCGCGATGACCGCGCTGACGGCGCTCCCGATGGTGTTCGCCGGCGGCATCCTCCCAGCCCAGCAGTCGCTGCAACTCGGCGGCTTCGCGTTCTCGGCGACAGAGATCAAACTGCTGATGTTCGCCCAGATCTTCGCTGGCGGGATCCTCGTCCTCTACATGGACGAGGTCGTCAGCAAGTGGGGGATCGGAAGCGGTATCGGGCTGTTCATCATCGCCGGCGTCAGCCAGCGGCTGGTCGCCGGATTCATCCAGCCCCAGGCCGGCGGGTTCTTCTTCGACTGGTATCGCATCATCACCGGCGATATCGCCGTCGGTTCGGTCTTCAGTAGCGACGGACTGAACACGATACTGCTCAACCAGGGACAGCTCCTCGCACTATTTACGACGATCCTGATCTTCGCGATCGTCGTCTACGCCGAATCGGTGCGCGTCGAGATCCCGTTGAGTCACTCTCGAGTGAAAGGCGCTCGCGGTCGCTTCCCGGTGAAGCTCATCTACGCGAGCGTCCTGCCGATGATCCTCGTTCGCGCGCTGCAGGCGAACATCCAGTTCATCGGCCAGATCGTCGAAACGCAGATCGGGATGCCGAGCATACTCGGCGTCTACAGTGGTGGAACGCCTGTCTCTGGGTTCTTCTACTACATGTCACCGATCTACTCGCCTCAGGACTGGATGTGGTGGACCGCGGCGGTCGACCAGGCCTGGTGGATGGTCATGATCCGGGTCAGTATCGACCTCACGTTCATGGTCGTCGGCGGTGCGATCTTCGCGGTCTTCTGGGTCGAAACGACTGACATGGGCCCGGACGCGACGGCCCAACAGATCCAGAACTCGGGGATGCAGATTCCCGGCTTCCGCCAGAACGTCGGTGTCATCGAGAAGGTCATGGAGCGGTATATCCCGCAAGTGACCGTCATCGGCGGTGCGCTCGTCGGGCTGCTCGCTGTCTGGGCGAACATGCTCGGCACCATCGGCGGGGTCGACGGGACCGGCCTCCTGCTCGCGGTCTCCATTACGTACAAACTGTACGAGGAGATCGCCGAAGAGCAGATGATGGAGATGCACCCGATGATGCGCCAGATGTTCGGCGGCGGCGAATAACCGCTACCTCGATCGGACGACGCTTTTTCTGTCTCTCGATTTCTCGACGCGGCCCAACGATCCGAGAGCGCGACGCTACTCATCCTCGAGTGCGTGCCAGGACAGCCGCGGATTTCGGGCGGCACTCGTCTGATCGATTCGGCGGGCAGTCGTCCGCTCGGGTGCGGACTCGAGGACCTCGTCTCCGTCCTCGGCGACGGCGTTGAACGCGGCCGCGAGCTGATCGAGCGTCTCTTTGCTTTCGATTTCGGTGGGTTCTGTCATGAGCGCCTCGGGGACTATTTCGGGCCACTTGGTCGTCGGCGGGTGGACGCCGTAGTCGAGCATTCGCTTGGCGACGTCGGCGGCGTCTTGCTCGCCGGCGCTGGCGACGAACTCGTGGTGGAACGGGCCATAGGGTACGTCGTACTCGATCTGGCTCGCGAGGTAGTTCGCGTTGAGGACGGCCTTCGCGCTCGAGTCGGCAAGGCCGTCGTCTCCGAGTCTGGCGATGTACGCGAACGCTTTCACGAGCACGAGCCAGTTGCCCTGATAACCGTGGACGTGGCCGATCGAGTGGTCGGGGGCGAACAGTTCGTAGCCGCCGTCTGCCTCGCGAACTCGCGGTTCGGGGAGGAAGGGTGCGAGTTCGGAGACGACGCCGACCGGCCCGGCACCCGGTCCGCCGCCGCCGTGTGGCGTCGCGAACGTCTTGTGGACGTTGTAGTGCATCACGTCGAAGCCCATATCGCCGGGGCGGGCACGACCGAGCAGGGCGTTCAGGTTCGCGCCGTCGTAGTAGAGCAAGCCGCCCGCGTCGTGGACCATCTCGGCGATGCGTTCGATATCGCGTTCGAACACCCCCAACGTGTTCGGGTTGGTCAGCATCAGCGCCGCCGTGTCCTCCGACAGTGCGGCCTCGAGCGCCTCGAGGTCGACCCGTCCGCTCTCGTCGCTCGGCAGGGAGACCACATCGTAGCCGCCGAGTGCGGCGGTCGCGAAGTTCGTCCCGTGGGCGCTCTCGGGGACGATCACCTCGCTGCGGTGGCCCTCGTCGTTGTGCTCGTGGTAGGCCGCGGCGACGCGGATGCCGACGAACTCGCCGGCTGCTCCCGCTGGCGGCTGGAGGGTCACGGCGTCCATACCCCCGATACGACCGAGGTATTCCTGCAGTTGGCCCAGTACCTCGAGGGTCCCCTGAATCGACTCGACCGAGCGGTCCGGATGGACGAGCGCGCTCGGGAGAGCCGCGACGTCTTCGGTGAACTTCGGGTTGTACTTCATCGTGCAGGATCCCAGCGGGTACGGGCCGCTGTCGATCCCGTAGATCATCTGGGAGAGACGCGTGTAGTGACGAACGAGTTCCGGTTCGGACGGGTCGGGGAGTTCGAGGTCGTCTCTGGTCAGGTCCTCGGGGAGCGGCGAGTCACCGATCTCGACGCGCGTTCGATCTTTCTCGACGAGTAAGGGCTCGTAGACGCCGTTTCGAACGTATCGAGCCTGGTCGTACCGCGAGCGGCCGCTCGGATCGACGCGTCCGAGCGGCTCCCCGGCGCTGTCGTCGCTCATCAGAGCACCCCCTCGAGGGCGTCGACGAACGCCTCGAGTTCGCCGTCCGTGGTCCCGGCGACGCAAATCTGTAGTTCGTGTTCGCCGACGACGTGGACCGCGAAGCCGTCTCGCTCGAGGTCGTCGGCGATTGCTTTCGCCGGCTGATCGACGTGGGCGACGAACTCGCGGAAGTGCCGCCGGTCGTGGACGGGCGCTTTGGCGCCGACGAGCGCGTCGACCTCCGCGGCGAGCGATTCGGCTCGAGTGACGCCGCGTTTCGCGAGTTCGATCATCCCGTCGGGCCCGAGTGCCGCCGCGTGGATCGCCGTCCGGAGCGCGACCCACGCCTGATTCGTACAGATGTTGCTGGTCGCGCGCTCGCGGCGAATGTGCTGCTCTCGCGTCTGGAGCGTGAGCGTGAAGGCGCGTCTCCCCGTCGCGTCCTCGCTCGCACCGACGAGCCGACCCGGAACCTGTCTGCGGTGTGACTCGCGGGTCGCGAACAGGCCGAGGCCCATCCCGTAACTCGCGGGCAGTCCGAGCACGCTCGCGTCGCCGACGACGACGTCCGCGCCGACGTCCACCGGTTTCTGAAGCAGCGAAAGCGCGATCGGATCGGTTCCGAGGACGAACAGTGCATCCGCGTCACTGGCGACCGTCCCGATCTCCTCGAGCCGTTCTTCGATCGTTCCCCGAATCGTCGGGTTTTCCGCGTAGACCATGACGGTCTCCTCGTCGACCGCCCGCTCGAGTGCATCGAGGTCGACGGTTCCGTCCGCACACGCGTAGGTTTCGACTTCGAGGTCGGTGCCGGCGACGTAGTTCTCGAGAGTGCTCCGTCGCCCCTCGCTCAGGAGTTCGGGGACGAGCACGCGGTGGCCCGAGGTCGGCCGGACCCGGTTCGCGAGCGTCGCCGCTTCACCGAGCGCGCTCGCGGCGTCGTACATCGAGCAGTTCGCGACCTCGAGACCCGTCAGTTCGACGAGCAGCGACTGGTACTCGAACAGCGCCTGCAAGAACCCCTGTGAGATCTCGGGCTGGTACTGCGTGTAGGAGGTCAGAAACTCGGAGCGATCGGCCAGGTGATCGACGACCGACGGGACGTAGTAGCCGTAGTGGCCCCGTCCCAGCAGTTCCGTCAGGTCGTCGTTGCGCTCGAGTATCGACCGGACCAGTCGGCGCGTCTCCCGTTCCGTTCGGGCCTCGATTCCGTACTCGCCGTCGTACCGAACCGACTCGGGAACGTCGAAGATCGCTTCGACCGTGTCGGCCTCGACCGCGTCGAGCATCGCCTCGAGGGTTTCGTCCGTGTGTGGCGCGTACGGACTCCCAGATACCTGTAATCCGTTCATGGGTGAGAAAGGTCACCGAGGCACAAAAACCGTGTTCCGCTTTCGGCCCCGTCTCGTCGACCGAGACAAAACACATCGTCACTCGACGCCGCCCGGCCCGAACCGGGAGTCCAGTCGTTCCCTCGAGCCGTAGTTTAGTCGACCGCGCCTGACTACCGACCGGGCTTACTCGGGGGAGCCGTCGATTACTCGACGTACTCGTACTCCCGTTCGCCCATCCGCCCCCACCCGCCGAAGACGAACTCGCCGTCAGGGGCGGTCATCGACTCGATATCCACGTCCATGTCGTGGTTGTGTGCGTCGTGGATCTCCTCGTAATCGTCCCAGGTCAACTCGTATCGATCCGCGAGCTGCTCGTCGAGATTGAGCGCTTCGATTTCCTCTTTCCACCCGTCCTGTACGACCTCCGTGTGGATTTCGGCCTGCGCACCGCTGCCGTAGGAGCCGACCGCGAGCGTCTGTCCGGCGATGTCTTCGCCCTGTTCGAGAGCGTATTTGAGCGCGCTGATCCGGGCGACGTGGACCGAGCCCGTGTACCAGTTGCCAACCTCTCGAGCGATCGTCAGCGTCGGGTCGATCGTCTCGGCGTACCACTCTTGGTAGCGGTCGGTCTCTTTGAGGCCGTCCATGTACTCCCGAAGCGCGTCGCGGAACTCATCGTCGGTTTCGAACGCCTCGGAGCGGGGTTGCCGACCGATTTCCTCGGCGAGTTCGTCTTCGACTGCCGTATCGCGGATGATGTGGCGGTAGGCCAACATCGCGGCCTTGCGAACCATGCCGGGGAACGGCGTGTGGAACGGCACGAACCGAACGTCGTCGAGGTGGAGTTCGCCCGCGACGCTCTGGTAATCGACCAGCGCTTCGCGCATGCGGGCGAGGTACACCTGCACCGAGCGCTTGCCGTCGACGCTTGGGAACTGCTGGTTGGGCTTGAGAAAGTCCGTCTCGTCGGCCGAGCCGTACCCCTGCTCGGTCGACAGCGTGACCAGATCCGGGTCTTCGGTGATATACAGCGCGACCGCGCCCGCCCCCTGAGTCGCCTCGCCGGGGTCGTCTCGAGCGTACAGCGCCGTGTCGGTTGCGATCACGAGCGCCCCGCGGCCGCGATTGCGACCCGCGCGGATCCAGTTGTACGCGTCGTCGAGACTCTGGGTGCCCGCGATACAGGCGAACTTCCGCTCGCCTTTGTTCGCGTGGTGGAAGTCGCCGTCGAAGACCGACTCGAGACAGCCGGCGATGTACGTCGAGACCGGCTTGGAGTTGTCGAAGGCGCTCTCGGTCGCGACGTCGATCCGACCGATGTCGTCGGGCTCGAGTCTCTTTCGCTCCATCAGCCGGTGAGCCGCGTTGGCACCCATCGTGACGATGTCCTCGTAGCTGTCGGGGAACGAACTGGCGTTCAGTCCGAGCCCTTTGGTGTATTTCTCGGGGTCTTCGCCCTTCTCGGGTGCGAACACGCCGGGTAAATCGAGTTTGAGGTTACCGGTCCAGATTTCGACGGCGTCGATACCGACTGCGGTCATACGTCGATACTGTGGGTCGTGATACATGGTATTGTCGTTTACTGTTTCGACGACCGTCGATTCGATCTCGCCCGCTACCGCGACTCAGACGACGGGCTCGTCCCCTCCTCACGACGGCTCTGCTCCGCGGATTCGGTTCCGAACGCGCGGGCGGCAGGCCCTGCGAGTAAGACGACGACTGCGAGAAGACAGCACGCGGTAACGACTACGCCCAGTTGCCCGAGTCCACCCGTACTGACGGTCGCGGCCGACGATCCGACGACGACCGCCGCGACCGTCCACGGGAGTTCGCCGACCACCGTTCCGACGACGAACTGGGGATACGAGACGCCGCTCCCGGCGGCGGCGCAGGTCGCGACGTCCGACGGGATCGGCGCGAGTCTCGAGGCGATCACCCCGCGGATCGGCCCCGCCGTTCGATAGTACCGACCGATGGCGCTTCCGGCCCGGTCGATAGTCTCGCCGAACGGCAACGTCTCCAACGACTCCGTCGCCGGGTCGGAGACGGCCCACCGAACCGCGAAGAAAACCGGCGTCACGGTGACGACGACGCCGACGAGTGCGATCGGCACACCGAGTGTCACGCCGAGGCCGTAGCCGACCACGAACGAAAGCGCCGTCGTCGGCCAGGCGAACAGCGGTCGGACGAGATACAGCCCCGCGAGGACGAGGGTGAATCGAACGGGATCACCGACGATCGACTCGAGAAGGGCGCTCGCTCCGCCCGGCGAGACCAGCGCTCCCGCCGTGGCGATCGCGCTCACGAGGAGTGCGCCTGCGATCGCACGCCGCGGGAGTCGCGTCATCGACCGACGTTTCGACTCGATTACCGAAGGTTTTGTGTCTCGCGGCCGGGGACACAACGCTTATTCGCCTCCGCAGGCCAGCACTCATCGATGGACGACCGCGTCGAACGGGGACTGGCCATACTCGAGCGACTCGAACACGAGTCGCTGCCGCTCGCCGACGCCGTCGACCGGCTCGAGATCGTGACCGCCGATCCGACCGTGACCAGAACGATCCTCGACGAGGCGGAATTGCGAGGGATAATCGAACGCGACGACGGCATCATCCGCCCGAAGAGTCGACAGTATGTGCGTTTCGGCGAAGACGTGATTACGAAAGAGGGCGATTTCGAATGTCAGCGCTGCGGGTCCGGCCTCTCGACGGGTCACTTCCTCGACCTCGAGGCCGGGGAGATCGGGCCCTTCGGCTCCTCGTGTATCAGAAAAGTCACCGGTCGTGAATGAGTACTCGGTCGGAGAAAGTCGTCTCGCCTCGGCTGGGTAGTAGCGCTACCGTCCCTGTCGAAGCTCGGCGATGAGCTGTTCGATGGTCTGTTGTTGCTTTTCGAGCATCGCCGTCTGTCTCGCGACTGTCTCCTCGAGTTCGTCGAGTCGCTCGAGCAGTTCCGGATCGGTGCCAGCCGTCGCGGCCGTAAAGCCGCTCTCACCGAACGAAGTGGACGTCGATTCGGCGCCGTCATCGGCCGCGTCTGGCCCCCCATCGTCCGATACGTCTTCGGTTTCGTCCGTTTCGGGGCCCGACGATCGATCGGCGGTCTCGGGCTCGAGGTGCTGGTCCGACGATTCGTCTCGGGACGAACCCGACGCGAGCGGGTCGACCTGTTGCGGATCGGTTTCCCCGTCGGGAGCGGTTTCGACGGCCGAACGCTGGTTCGATCCGGCGTCCATTTCAGTCGTCGTCTCAGCGCTCGCGGCCGGGCTCGAATCGGCGCGCGTATTCGGATTCGACTCGGTACTCGAGACGGCGGTCGAACCGGCGCCCGTCACCGCGTCCGAATCGGCGCTCGAGGCCTGAGTCGGGTTTGGCCCGTCGGACGACTCCCCTGCAGATTGCTGGTCTAGGTCCTCGGGTGCCGGCGGATTCGCGTCGAGCGGATCGACCCCCTCGCCGAAGGCCGTTGCGGGATCCTCGCTCGGTTCTGGTTCCGTCTCGTGACCGACCGCGTCGTTTAGGTGGGCCAGCGAATCGACGCCGTGATAGGCAAACAGTGCGCGCTCGAGGCGCTCTCGCAGGTCGGCCGCCTCGTCGTTGGGCGCTTTGATCCGCTTCGGTCGTCCCTCGACTTCGAGGACGATCTGGGTGGCGACGCTGCCGTCCTCGAACGAGAGGTTGGTCACGTCGTCGAAGTGATACTGCTCGAAGTCCTCGTCCCACACCGCCTCGCCGATGTGTTTGACGAGTCGGTCGCTGGTGACGATCAGCGTGAGCTCGCTGAACCGGTAGGCCCGGATCACTTCCTCGCCGGCGTCGGAGATGCCGTTGCCGTTCAACACGCCGGCGACGAGCGGCGTGAGCACGTCGTCCGTCGATCCCGACGGAACCGTGAACTCTCGAGTGCCATCGAGGGCGTACTCGAGCGTGAACCGCGTCTTTCGTCGGCCATCCGAAATCGTCAATCGGTCGGCGTCGTGGGGGAACTCCTCGACCGATTCGTCGCTCAGCAGTCCGTCAGCACGATAGATAATCGAGTCCGTCGGCGTGATGAAGAGCTCGTCGTCCCCGCCGAGCGAGACGCGCGCGACGATCTCTTCGGTACCGAGAGTAGACTGTACGATGCCGGGAACGCTCATATGTCCGCTGTTCGCAATGACCTGTGATAAATCCGTGGGTAGGACGGGTCTGCCGTGCGGGCCGAGCGCACGCACGACGCGAATGAGAAGGTTAAAGAAAGGGACCGCACTACGGGAGAACGAGCCCGGGTGGCTTAGCTGGACATAGCGCCGCACTCATAGGGTTCAGAGATTCGGTGCGGTTTCGCCTTGGAAGCCTCCGTGTCCCTCGAGGACTCTGCCGAGCCTCGGACCTGGGACATGCGGAGATCGAGGGTTCGGAGCCCTCCCCGGGCATGCTTCTCACAGATCTCACGAGTCAAAGACGAGTGATATCGTTAAGAAGCATGCCCGAAATGAGGCGACGAACCCGTAGGTCTTGTGCGAACGAGGTGAGCACAAGGCAGGAAAAACGATCGAAGTGAGTCTGTCCGCGGTTCGGAACACTCGAGTGGTCTCAAAATACGAGTCCTCGTCGTACTATTGTGAGACGGACAGTTTTTCTGCCTCACCGTCGACCGATTCGGAGTCCGCCTCGCTCGAGCCGTCAGTCCCTCGAACCGCAGCGATGAGCGTCAACAGGAAATACTGCTGGGTGGCGGTGTAGCGCCCGCCCGACCACGTCACCCGCTGGACCGCCTCGCTCGAGAAGTGCTCCCGAAAGTCGGAGGGGTCGCTCGTCGCTTCCGCGAGGGCCATCGGGGGACTGTCCGCACCGCTTTCGCCCTGTCCGAGCAGTCCGAAGACCCGATCTTTGAGGCCGGGGTGTTCGGAGAGCCAGTCGTAGCCGAAGCGTTTGACCCTGTAGGTGAGCGAGTCGATCGGCGCGCCGAAGTCGACGTAGTCGATTTCGAGAGTGGCGGGCGAAAGCTGGGCCAGAAACTCTCGGTAGAGCTTCGTGCCGTCCTTTTGGGCCGGCGGACACGCCATCGCCTCCTCGAAGAACGGGAGCGCGTAGAACGGCGTCGTCGACCAGGTGTAGTACCGCGTGCGGTCCTCGCCGTGGTTGAGCCAGTTGATCCCCCGCTCTCGGACGAGGAAGTGGACGTATCGGCCCTCGAGGGTCGATTCGGGGTACGAAAGCAGTCGGCTCCTGACCGAGCTGACCAGCCGCGCCGGGTCGACGTCGACGATGTCCGTGACCTCCTCGAGCGAGAAGACCTGCTGACCGTCGACGACGAGTTCGACGAGTTCGTCCATCGAGTCGACGTCTTTCGACGGAGTGAGATCCGGGATGGCCTTGTCGCCGCCGTCGCCGGTTACGAAGGTTGCATCGGGGTGGTCGGCGGCGACCTGTTCGGCGAAGTTGAGGCCGAGCGACATCCCGAGGTTGTTCATCCCCTGGCTCATCTCGAGAAGCAGTTCTCGGTGGCGGTCGGTCCTGTCCGCGACGTAGGACTGCCACGGGACCTCGAGTGCGTTCGCGACCTGTCGCGCGACGTCGACTTCGGCCGCGTTTCCGCCGTTCGTCCGCGCAGACGTCGCCGCGAGCAGTTCGCCGTCGGCGTGCGTGTAGCCGGCGATGACCGCTCGAGAATCGAGGCCGCCGCTCAGGGAGACGACGGTCTCGCCCGTGACGCTCGCTCGGTTCTGGCAGGCGTCGACGAACCGGTCGCGGAGCCGCCGGGCGTTCTCTTCGACGGATCGATGCTCGTTCGCGTGCTCGTCGAACTGGAACTCGTGTATCGAGTCGGCGGTGTCCGACTCGAGTTCGAGCACCGACCCCGGCGGCAGTTGCTCGACGCCCTCGAAAAGCGTCCGCGTCCCGAGCGGATAGCCAAACAGCAGCATCTGGCCGAGCGCGAGCGAATCCGGCTCGAGCCCGTCCCCGATCTGGCCGGCCAGTTCGCGAACGACCTTGAGTTCGCGGGTGAGTATCGTCGTCCCACCGACGGTCGCGCGGTAGGTCGGCAGTCGCCCGAACGCGTCGTTTATCGCCCAGGTCTCGCCGTCGTCCTGATCGACGACCACTAGCAGGAAGTCACCGTCCCGTTCGCCGACCCACTCCGAGAGTTCCTCGGTCCGGGCTCCCGCGACGAGTTCTGCCGCCTCGGTCACTGTCGTTTCGACGTCGTCCGTCCCGTATAGGTGTCCCTCGAGAACGATCGTGTACGCGTCGGTATCGAAGACCTCGATCGGATACTCGTCGTACCCCGAGTGGGCGACGATCCCCTCGTCGTCGATCACGTAGTGGCTGTCGTATCGATCGGTAAAACAGACTGAGCCGAGCGCGTCGTCGACGGCCCCGCGATCGATCGGCTCGTCGGCGACGGTGATTCCTGGCATACGACGGCGAAGGCAGCCCGGGGGGATTATTATACGGCTGTTAAACGCGCCAGCGCGCCAGTCGGACGCGGTTTCGGGATATCCTGTGATCCTGCCGAGTGAGACGGACCCTCGCTCGCGGTGTGTCGATCGAACCGTTCGCCCCCGATTCACGTCAGAGAGAAAGAATTAAGCGATCTCAGCCCCCTCTCTCGCGTGGGGCGAACGCCCTGCTCCCGGCGAAACAAACCACAGACGGAACGGCCATCACTGAAGGCATCCGGTGAGGCACACGACGGCGCGAACGGACGTATGGATCCGGCGACCCGCAGCGCCGTTCGAGCCGAGCCCACAGCCGATAGGGGGTGGCGCGTCCGACTCGTGGCCGTAGAAGCCCCCGGGAGCCACGTACGACGCCGAGGCCCGGAATAACGCATCGCGCGAAAAACGGGCCGAAGAACTCGTACGGATTTTTCTATGCTGTTGGTACGCTAACGTGAGATCGCGAGACGCCGGGTTCGAACGCCCTTTCCGGCGAGTTGAAGTGTTCGTACCTCACGTTCTATAGCATGAACGAGACGAAACGCGCGGTCCTCGAGGCCCTGTCCGCGGGCCCCGTCGGCGGCCCCGCCCTCGCCGAGTCGCTCGATATCTCTCGAGCAGCGGTCTGGAAGCACGTCGACGAACTGCGCGAGGCCGGGTTCGAAATCGAGAGCGGATCAGACGGCTACGCGCTCGGCGGGCCGACCGAGTACAACGCACTGGCCGTCGAGTACGGCCTCGAGGCGCCGTTTGCCGTCGAGTATCACGATTCGATCGGCAGCACGAACGACCGCGCGCGCGAACTCGCGACCGACGGTGCGTCCGACGTGGTCGTTCTCGCGGACGAACAGACCGGGGGGCGGGGCCGACTCGAGCGGGCCTGGAGCGCACCCAGCGGTGGCGTCTGGGCGAGCCTCGTCTGTCGACCGAACGTGCCCCCGACGCGAGCGCCGTTGTACACGCTGGCCGCCGCGGTCGCGACGACCCGGGCCGCCCGCGAGGCCGGCGTCGACGCCCGGATCAAGTGGCCCAACGACGTGGTCGTCCCGCTTGAGGACGACGAAAGCGCTCGTCCGTATCGGAAACTCGCGGGGATCCTCACGGAGATGGAAGGCGAAACCGACCGCGTCACCTGGCTCGTCGTCGGGATCGGGGTGAACGCGAACGTCGACGCGGCCGCACTTCCGCCCGAGGCGACCAGCGTGCGCGAGGAAGTCGGCGACGTCGACCGGCGCGTCTTCGTCCAGCGACTGCTAGAGGAGTTCGACGCGCAGCGAAACGCCCTCGAGTCGGTCGTCGACTCCTGGCGGGAACACGCGCTGACGATCGGAGCGCACGTGCGGGTCGACCGCGCCGACGGCGAAGTCGTCGGGACGGCAGTCGACATCGACGACGCCGGCGCGTTGATCGTCGAAACGGACGACGGCGAGCAGACGGTGTCCGCGGGAGACTGCGAACACGTCCGACGAGCGTGAGTTCGAAGCGGGCGTACGGGCCGATTCGGCCGGATACGAGACAAACGGTCGCTAGACGTGTTGTCTCGAGTGACAGAACGGACCCCTTCACACATCCGCATTCTGTCACTTTCTTTCTTTTTTCTACTCGCGCGAGCGCGCGTACGTGACCTTTTTAACCTCCCACCCACTATCCGAAAACAGGTTTTCATGTCTCAGGAAAGCGAGTACGGCGCCGGCCAGATTCAGGTCTTAGAAGGCCTGGAGGCCGTCAGAAAGCGCCCGGCGATGTACATCGGTTCTACCGATTCTCGAGGACTCCATCACCTCGTCTACGAAGTGGTGGACAACTCCATCGACGAGGCGCTGGCAGGCCACTGTGACGACATCACCGTCTCGATCCACGACGACGGGTCCGTTACCGTGACCGACGACGGCCGTGGGATCCCCGTCGACACCCACGAAGAGTACGACCGCCCGGCCCTCGAGGTGATCCTCACCGTCCTCCACGCCGGCGGCAAGTTCGACAACAAGTCCTACCAGGTCTCCGGCGGCCTCCACGGCGTCGGCGTCTCCGTGGTGAACGCCCTCTCGAGTCGGTTCGAGGTCGAAGTCAAGCGCGACGGTGGCGTCTTCCGCCACGCGTTCGAGCGCGGCCAACCCCAGGGCGATATGGAACGGGTTCGCGACCTCGAGGCGGGCGAGGATACGGGCACCGAGATCAGGTTCTGGCCCGACGACGAGATCTTCGAGACCGACCAGTTCGCGTTCTCGACGCTCTCGAACCGGCTTCGCGAACTCGCCTTCCTCAACTCGGGCGTTCGAATCACCCTCCGCGACGAACGCGAGCGGACCGACGAGGGCGAGGCCGTCGCCGAAACCTACGAGTACGAGGGCGGCATCCGCGAGTTCGTCGAGTATCTGAACGAGACTCGCTCGGAGATGCACGAGGAGATCATCTACTTCGAGGACGAGGACGAGAACATCCAGGTCGAGGTCGCGATGCAGGCGACCGAGGAACTCCAGGGGTCGATCCACGCGTTCGCGAACAACATCAACACGCGCGAGGGCGGCACCCACCTCACGGGATTCAAGACCGCGCTCACGCGCGTGGTCAACGACTACGCCAACGAGAACGACCTCCTCTCGGATCTCGAGGACAACCTCAAAGGCGAGGACATCCGCGAGGGACTGACCGCGGTCATCTCGGTCAAACACCCCGATCCCCAGTTCGAGGGTCAGACCAAGACGAAACTCGGCAACAGCGAAGTGCGCGGAATCGTCGAGAGCGCCATGCACGAGGGCCTCGGGATCTACTTCGAGGAGAACCCCGACACCGCCCAGGCCGTCATCATGAAGGCGGTCGAGGCGGCCAAGGCCCGGATGGCGGCCCAGAAAGCCGAGGAACTGACGCGACGAAAGTCCGCGCTCGATTCGACCTCGCTGCCGGGGAAACTCGCGGACTGTCAGACCAAAGACCCCGACGACGCCGAACTGTTCATCGCGGAGGGCGACTCCGCGGGCGGCAGCGCGAAACAGGCCCGAAACCCCGAGTTTCAGGCGGTGCTCCCGATCAAAGGGAAGATCCTGAACGTCGAGAAACACCGGCTCGATCGG
The DNA here is from genome assembly GCF_900116205.1 of Halostagnicola kamekurae. Classification (NCBI taxonomy): domain Archaea; kingdom Methanobacteriati; phylum Methanobacteriota; class Halobacteria; order Halobacteriales; family Natrialbaceae; genus Halostagnicola; species Halostagnicola kamekurae. The sequence goes on from NZ_FOZS01000001.1 coordinate 1,087,786, forward strand.
ATCCTCGAGAACGACGAGATCCGGAACCTGATCACCGCGATCGGGGCGGGAATCGGCGACGAGTTCGACGTCGAGGACATCCGATACAAGAAGATCATCATGGCGACGGACGCGGACGTCGACGGGGCGCACATTCGAACGCTCCTGTTGACGTTTATCTACCGGCACATGCGTCCGCTGCTCGAGGGCGGGTACGTCTACGCGACCCAACCGCCGCTGTACCGGATTCGCTATCGCGGCGAGACCTACGACGCGATGACCGACGCCGAACGCGACGAGATCGTCGCCGAGAAGTGCGACGGTAACCCGACGCAGGTCCAGCGGTTCAAGGGCCTCGGCGAGATGAACCCCGAACAGCTCTGGGAGACGACGATGAACCCCGAAAACCGCATCCTCAAACAGATCACCGTCGAGGACGCCGCGGCGGCGGACAAGATGTTCTCGGTGCTGATGGGCGATGCCGTCGAGCCGCGAAAACAGTTCATCAAGGACAACGCCCCCGAGGCAGAGTGGATCGACATTTAGCGAGTAGGCAAGACACATGAGCTCAGACGTACCCGAACCCACGGACGTAGAGGCCCGGTCGGTCGAAACCGTCCGCATCGAAGACGAGATGGAGCAAAGCTACATCGACTACGCGATGAGCGTCATCGCGGGTCGTGCCCTCCCCGACGCCCGCGACGGGCTCAAACCCGTCCATCGGCGCATCCTCTATGCGATGCACGAACTGGGCGTCACCAGCGGCTCGAGCCACCGAAAGTCGTCCTCGATCGTCGGGGAGACGATGGGTGACTATCACCCCCACGGTGACAGCGCGATCTACGACACGCTCGTCCGGATGGCACAGGACTTCTCGATGCGCTATCCCCTCGTCGACGGGCAGGGGAACTTCGGATCGATGGACGGGGATCCGGCCGCAGCGCCACGATACACCGAGGCGCGGATGTCCGCACTCTCCGAGGAGCTACTCGAGGACATCGGCAAGGACACCGTCGACTTCCAGTCGAACTACGACGACCGACTCGAGGAACCGACGGTGTTACCCTCCTCGTTCCCGAACCTGCTGGTCAACGGCTCGTCGGGGATCGCGGTCGGGATGTCGACGAACATTCCGCCGCACAACCTCGGCGAGGTGATCGACGCGACGATCGAACTCATCGACAACCCGGATTCGACCGTCGAGGACCTGATGGAACACGTCAAGGGCCCCGACTTTCCGACCGGCGCGAACATCGTCGGCCGCGACGCGATCTACTCGGCCTACGCGACCGGCCGCGGTCGCATCCGAGTTCGGGCCGAGTTCGAGGTCGAGGAGTGGAAATCGGACCGGGAACGCATCGTCATCACGGAACTGCCCTACCAGGCGAACAAGGCTCGAATCGTCGAGCGGATCGCAGAAGACGTAAACGAAGGCGAAATCGAGGGGATCTCTGACCTTCGGGACGAGTCCGACCGGAACGGCGTCCGCGTCGTCGTCGACCTCAAACGCGGCGCGAACAGCGACGTCGTCAAGAACAAACTGCTCGAGAATCACCTCGAGCGAACGTTCGGCGTCATCAATCTCGCGCTGGTCGACGGCCAGCCGCGGGTCCTCTCGCTCAAAGAGACCCTAGAGGAGTACGTCTCTCATCGCAGGGAAGTCGTGCGTCGGCGCAGCGAGTACGACCTCGAAGAGGCCGAGGATCGTGCCCACATTCTCGAGGGGCGATTGAAAGCCCTCGAGAACGTCGAGGACGTCGTCGAACTCATCCGCAACTCCGAGGACCGCTCGGCGGCCAGATCCGGGCTCGCGACGGAGTTCGACTTCTCCGAGGCGCAGGCAGAACACATCGTTCGGATGCAACTGGGCAGCCTCACGTCGATGGAAGCCGCGGAGATCGAAGACGAGTACGAGGAGGTCCAGGCCGAAATCGACCGCCTGACCGCGATCCTCGAGAGCGAGGAGAAGCTGTTGACCGTCATCAAGGACGAACTTCGGGAGATCAAAGACGAGTACGACGACGAGCGCCGAACCTCGATCATCGAGGATCAGGGGACCGTCACCCACGAGGATCTCATTCCGGAGGAGGACGTCGTCGTCGTCATGACCGAGGACGACTACGTCAAACGGATGCCGATCGACACGTTCGATCCCCAGGGCCGAGGCGGAAAGGGGATCATCGGCGCAGATATCAAAGAAGGCGACAGGGTGTCGGCGGTGTTCCAGGCGAACACCCACGACTACCTGCTTTGCTTTACGAACCACGGGCAGGTCTATCAGCTGAAAACCTACGAGATTCCCGAGATGGGTCGAACCGCGCGCGGCAAATCGGCCGTCAACATCCTCGATCTCGACGACGGCGAGGAAATCACGGCGGTCGTCGACACCGACTCCTTCGCGGACGACGAGTGCGTGACGATGGTCACGAAAAACGGCTACGTCAAACGGACCGCGGGCGAGGACTTCGACAACATCCTGACGACGGGAATCATCGCGGCGAGCCTCGAGGACGGCGACGAACTCGTCGACGTCGAGGTGACGGACGGCACGACCGATCTCGTGATCGCGACCGAACACGGGATGACCATTCGCTTCGACGAGAACGAGGTGCGCGAGATGGGACGCAACGCTCGGGGTGTCAACGGGATCAAACTCCAGGGCGACGGCGACGACCGCGACGCGGTGGCCGGTCTGGTCGCGATGGATCAGGACGACGACCGTTCGCTGTTGACCGTCACCCAGAACGGGTACGGAAAACGGACCCTGCTCTCGGAGTACAGCAAACAATCGCGGTACGGCAAGGGCCTGATCGACATCAAGACCGACGAGCGAAACGGGCCCGTCACCGCGGTCAAGGCGGTTACCGAAGACGATCACCTCGTCGCGATGAGCGAACGCGGCCAGATCATGCGGACTCGCGCGGGCGAGATCTCGACGGTCGGGCGCAACACGATGGGCGTGACCATCATGGACGTCGACGAGGCCGACGCGGTCGCGAGCGTCGACGTCATTCCGGCGGTCGCCGCGGGTGACGCGAGCGAGTCGGACGAATCAGAAGAATAGACGACGACCGATCGCTCTCGGTGTTTTTGCAATCGAATCGCGATTCGAAGAGCAACTCGAGGAGAGACAGCGTCAGATGGTGCGACTCGAGTCCCGAAACCGTGGTCTGCTCCGTGTCCTGTTAGTGGGCTGCTTCTTCTGACGGTGCGACCATCTCGTCGATGCGAAGGATCAGGATGTTGTTCGTATCGTCCTTGCCGTCGACGGTTCCCTCGATGAGGAGTTTCGAGAGCGGCGTCGGCCCGACGACGACCGAATCGTCCTCGTTGATGTCGCCGATCGCGCCCTGAACGTGAATCTCCGCACGGCAGAGTTCGGGGTGGTGAACGCTCGAGAGGTCGATCTCTTCGATGATGATGTCGGTGACCGGTTCGCCTTCGTGCTCGAGCGGAACCGACGCCGGATCGTCCATCTGCTGGATCTCGAGGGCTTCGTAGGCCGCGGCGGTCGGCTTGTATCCCCCCTTCGGACCGGGTACGCCCTCGACGAGCTGGAGCGCTTTGAGACTCTGCATCTGATTGCGGATCGTGCCCGGATTGCGGTCGACCTGTTCTGCGATGTCTTCCCCCTTGATCGCGTCGTCGGTCTCGTTGTGTAAATTTGTCAGGGCACGAAGTATTTTCTTCTGGCTCGGAGTGAGTTCGATTGATGACATATGGAATCCTACGTAATTGATTTCCTTAAACCCGGCGGGTGAGCCGGGCGTTCGTCTCCATTTCGTCGTGGTTTCCGTGAGTAGTAAGGCGTTTCCTTTCGTTGGGAGGAGTCGACGGCGGACGCTACGGCTCGATCCCGGGAAGGGGAGCGACGCGAACGTGGTGAGCGACGCCTTCCGGAAGCGACACCGTCTCGTCGTGACCCTCGGCGCGTGCGGTCACCATTCCGAAGGGAGCGACTTCGAGGATCTCGAGTTCGACGCCGGGTTCGACGCCGCGATCCGCGAGATACGAGAGGATGTCAGGGTCGCGGTCCGCGACTTCCTCGACGACGACTGCGTCGCCCCGTTCGAACTCGGAGACGGCGGCTCCCTCGGGCGCCGCCGGCGGCTCGAGGTCGGCACCCGGTATCGGAGAGCCGTGGGGATCCACGTCGGGTTCGTCGAGTGCGGCCGCGACCCGGCGCTCGAAGGCCTCGCTGATGTGGTGTTCGAGTCGGTCCGCCTCAGCGTGGACCTCAGACCAGTCGTAATCGAGGTGTTCGGTCAGGTACGACTCGAGGAGCCTGTGGTGGCGAACGACCTCGAGTGCGACCGTCTGGCCTTCGGCTGTCAGGGTGACGCCGCGATACTTCTCGCGATCGACGAGGCCGCGCTCCTCGAGTTTCTCGAGCATGCTCGTCACCGTCGGCGACGTGACGTCGAGTTCGGACGCGATCTCGGACGTTTTGATGCGATCGTCCTGATCGCGCTGAAGCTGGTAGATGGCTTTGAGGTAGTCTTCCATCACGTCGCTCAGCATCATGTCTCAGGTTTAGAGGCGTCTAACCCTAAACCTGTCGACAGCCGTTCTCCGTCGATCGACACCGCCAAACGACTGGCAGTACACGCTCGAGTATGGACCGGACAGTTCGCATTATCGGTGCGCCGATGGACTACGGGGCGAACCGTCGCGGCGTCGACATGGGCCCGTCGGCGATCAGGTACGCCGGCGTCGCCGAGCGACTCGAGAGTGCCGGCCTCGCGGTGACCGACGCCGGGGACCTGCAGATGCCCCGCGCGGAGGAACGGGATCCGGAAGCCAACCAGCCGAACCGCGGTGACGCGAAGTTCCTGCGGGAGGTCGAAGACGTCTCGAGACGGCTCGCGCGCGAAGTCGACGAGACGATTCGGGAGGGCGTCTTTCCGCTCGTCCTCGGTGGCGACCACTCGATTGCAATCGGCTCGATGAACGGCTCGGCTCGTGACGCCGATCTGGGCGTCGTCTGGTTCGACGCCCACGCGGACCTCAACACCCCCGAAACGTCGCCGAGCGGAAACGTTCACGGGATGCCACTCGGCGCGGCGCTCGGGCGCGGCATCTTCGGTGAGATGGACTGGGCCCGCGCGCCCCGCGTTCGCGAGGAGTCGATCGCGTACGTCGGCCTTCGGAGCATCGACGACCGGGAGCGCGAACGCATTCGGGAGAGCGACATCACGTCGTTTACCATGTCCGACATCGACTCTCGCGGGATCACGACCGTCGTCGAGGAGGCTCTCGACGTCGCGACGACCGGGACCGACGGCATCCACGTGAGCCTCGACTTAGACTGGCTCGATCCAAAAACCGCGCCCGGCGTCGGCACGCCCGTCCGCGGCGGGGTCACGTACCGCGAAGCGCACTCGGCGCTCGAGGCCGTCTCGACCCGTCACGCCGAAACGGGCGTCCTCCGGTCGATGGACGTCGTCGAGGTGAATCCGATCCTCGACGAGGCGAACGAAACGGCGACGCTGGCCGCCGAACTGACCGCGAGCGCGTTCGGCAAACGGATACTCTGATCTTCCGTCGGCGTGTGTCTGGCGCTATCGAGGCTCGAGCGAGCATTCTACGACCACAAATCCGGGGCAGACGGTCATTCGGGAGCCTCGTACGTTAACACTAAACACGGTAGTGTGTGTTTCAACACCTTTGTATCGGTGTACGCACCATTACTGGGTATGACAGACAATGTAGTCGTACTCGGTGCTGGCTACGCCGGCGCCGGCGCCGTCAAGAAACTCCAGTCGGAGCTCGATGCCGACGCCTCGCTCACGTGGATCGCCGACGTCAACTACCATCTCGTTCTCCACGAAGCCCACCGCGTGATTCGCGACCCGAACGTCCGATCCGACATCACGATTCCGGTCGGCGAGATCGCCGATCGATCGACGCAGTTCATTCAGGACGAAGTCACCGGCATCGACACCGACGACCGACTCGTCTCGCTCGCGGAGGGCGAGGAGGTCGAGTACGACTACCTGATGGTCGGCCTCGGCAGCCAGACCGCTTACTACGGTATTCCGGGCCTCGAAGACCACTCGCTGACCCTCAAGAGCCTCGACGACGCACTCGAGATCCACGAATCGATCAAGACCGCCAGCGAGGAAGCGACTCGCGGCGAACCCGCACAGATCGTCGTCGGCGGTGCGGGACTGTCGGGAATCCAGACGGCGGGCGAAATCGCCGAGTTCCGTGACATCCATCGCGCCCCGATCGACATCCACCTCGTCGAGGCGCTCGAGGAGATCTTCCCCGGCAACGATCCGGAGATCCAGCAGGCCCTGCGCGACCTCCTCGAGGACGCGGGCGTCGAGATCCACACCGACGACCCGATCACCGAAGCCGAAGACGGCGTCATCCACTTCGACGAGGGCGAGCCCCTCGAGTTCGATACCTTCGTCTGGACCGGTGGCATCACCGGCCGCGACGCGCTCGACGACGCCGACCTCGAGAACGAGCACAACCGCGTCACCACCGAGGCGAACTTCCAGACCTCCGACGAGCGCGTCTTCGCGATCGGCGACTCGGCCATCATCGACCAGGGCGACCAGCCCGCGCCACCGACGGCCCAGGCCGCCTGGCAAGCCGCGGAGGTCGTCGGCGAGAACATCCCTCGAGCGATCGAGAACCGACCGCTGAAAACGTGGGAGTACGACGACAAAGGAACCGTCATTTCGGTCGGCGACAAGGCGGTCGCCCACGACGTCAAGATGCTGCCGTTCGACACGTTCGGCGGCTTCCCCGCGAAGAACCTCAAGAAACTCATCGCCGCCCGCTGGATGGCCGACATCACGTCCTGGAACCGCGCCCGGACGTCGTGGTCGTCGCTGTAGTTTTCCCGGTTTACGCTCTTCTCACTCGACCAGCGATCCGTACACGCTCGAGCAGGCGCTTCGATCGCTCTTACTCGGCGTCGTCGCTCGAGTCGCCCCCCATCGGCCGGGCGGGAACGCCCGCGACCGTCTCCCCGGGAGCCACGTCTCGAGTGACGAGCGAGTTCGCCGCCACGCGCGCGTCGGCGCCGATTTCGACGCCGGGCAAGACGATCGCTCCCGCACCGATCATCGCCCGCTCGCCCACCACGACCTCGCCGGTTCGATACTTGTCCTGGAGGAACTCGTGACACAGGATCGTCGCGTCGTAGCCGACGATAGCCCGATCCTCGACGGTAATTAGCTCGGGCCAGAAGACGTCGGGCGTCGCCTCGAGCCCCCACGAGACGCCGTCGCCGACGCGCACGCCGATTCGGCGCATCAGCCAGCGCTTGAGCCGCAGGCTCGGTGAGATACGAACGAGCCAGATCACGAGGTAATTGATCGCGACCTGCAGCGGGTTCCGAGCGCTCGTCCAGTGAGAGAGCGAGTTCCCCGATCCGGGCGTGGCGTGGACACGGACGCGGTCGTGTCGCCGATTCGTTCCGTCGTCTGAATCCGTATCGTCGGTCACTGTCTCGTCCGTTCGTCGGCTTTCATCATGAAACCGATCGATCGTCACGTCGCCGGATCCACGGACCGGCTTTCGATCGGTGGAAACTGGGTGACGCGAGGGCTGCGACGCGTCGACTCACCCGAGATCCGCGATGTGGCCGTGTTCGCTCGAGCGTTCACCCGGGACTCCAACGAGCTCGCGGAACGACTCGCCGGAGATCGAACAGCGGTAGGCCGGCTTGTACATCATGTTCTCGCCGCCGGCCGTGACCGAGAACGCGTCGGCGACCGTCTCGCGGAGGTAGTACTGTGCCCGCTCGTTGCCGGATTTGACGTAGTACTCGCTGAGTCGAATCGGCTGTCGATCGAACAAGCCGCCGGGTTCGCGGCCGTTGACCAGTGCGATCGTCTTGTCCGGGTGGTAGGCAAGCCCGTCACGCGCCCGCTTCGCGTGGGCGTTTTCCGAGTGGGCCTCGAGGACGGCTCGCCGCCGGTCGGCGGACGCGTCCGGCTCGAGGACGTCGACCGCATCGACCGTGAAGTAGCCAAGAAGGTACCGGTGTGCCCGGTCGCCGTCCGGTCGGCGGAGCCCGGCGTAAAATCCGACGACGTCGCCGGGTTCGAGGGCGCGCAGACGGGAGACGTAGCCGTTCCGGTGTTCGCCGTAGGTCAGCGCGTCGAAGTTCGGATCGCGGTGGAGCGGCCACTCGGCGAGGTCGGCCCCGGAGAGACGCGTCTCCTCGTCGGCGATCGGCCGCGGCGAGATCGTACTCGCGAGATCGGCCGCGACGCCGTCTCGAGTGCGGAGGGGCCACGACCCGAGCGTTTCGGATTCGCTCGTGTGGCGCGTTTTTTCGGGAATCGGCACGTAATCGAAGCGTCCGTCTTCGGTAAGCGCTCCGAGCGCGCCGAGGTTCGTGGTATCGGCGCCGACCCCGGCGAGGACGACAGTCATTGATCGACGTGCGAACGGGAGTCGAATAAATCCGATGATGCCAGGGGCGTCGCCGAGAGCGTCGGTCGGTGCAAAGTCGACCGCCCCTAGTCGTACTGCTGGACGGCGAGTTCGATCGCCTCGAGGGTGTTGTCGACTCGACTCTCCGCAACCCGGATCAGACCGTTCGGGTTGTAGCCGTCGGAGTACTCGAAGATCGTATTCACGGCCGCTTTCGGCACCGACGTCGCCGTGAAGTCGTCGATCGTGTAGATCAGCGTGCGGGGGCTATCGTCCCAGACGGTCGCGCTCGCCCACTCGTCGTCGTCCGCGAACGTCGTTCCGATGCGTCCGGTTCCGACGTATTCGCCCTCGCGATAGAACAGTAGGAGATCGCCTTCGTCCATCTTCTCGAAGTACGTCTCCGCGCTCGAGCCCGCTTCGACGCCCCAGAATCGAGCCGACTCCACCTCGGCTAGCTCCTCGGGTCGGTCGGGATAGTCGTTCAGATCGACTTCCGAGAGAACAGTCCGCTCAAATGGTTCAGAATCGTCCGACACGAGAAATACGTTCGAGCTCATTACCGTATAAACGACGGGAATTACTGATAAAACGTTGGTTTTACGCTCACGAACCTGACATCGCGTGAGCACTGGAGTGACGTACCCGCCGCGGCGCGCTCGAGGACACACAGGTTGCAATCGAGCTACGAGATCGGCGCCAGCCGAGGGCGGTCTCGCGACGAACCGGCAGCCGAACGGGATGGCAATAACAGATATACACGCCCCGAAACCACTGACCATATGGAGTATCTGCTGTGGGTCGTCCTCGCCGTTCTGGCGTACTCGGCCGTCGCCCCGCTCACGAGTATCGCGACGCGAGAAGTGCCGGCAGGGGTGGGGCTCTTTCTCGCGACGATCGTGTTTCTCGTGATCGCGACGGTCGTGTTGTTCCTGACGGACGCCGCCGACCCGTCCTACGCGGTCTCACCGGACGCCGCGTATATTTACGTCGGCGGACTGTTTCTCACGATCGGCATTCTCGCGTACACGTCAGCGCTCGAGGCCGGTCCCGTCAGCGTCGTCGTACCGATTTACGGCATGTTCATCGTCGGGAGCTCCGTGCTGGGCATCGTCTTTCTCGACGAGACGCTCTCGGTAACTCGCGGTGCTGGCATCGCCTGTGCGATCGTCGCGATCTACCTGAGCGCGGGTGAGCGGTAGTGGTCCGTCGCTATCTCGCTCTCTCGCTCGTCGCGTTCGTCGCGTACAGCCTGGTCGCGCCGGTGATGAAAATCGCGATGGAGTCGATCCCGAGCACGATGGCCGTCTTCCTCTCGAACTTCGTCATGCTCGTGTTCGTCGGCGGCGTGTTAGTCTACAGGGAAATTCCGGTCCGGCCGTACCTGAACCATCCGAAGACGCCCTATATCGCCGGGTGGGGGATCACGCTAGCGGTCGGTCTCCTGGCGTACTATCGCGCGCTCGAGCTCGGCCCCGTCAGCGTCGTCGTCCCCATCTACGGGCTCTTTATCGCCCTGAGTTCCGTCATCGGTATCGTCTTCCTCGAGGAATCGCTCACGGCTCGAAAAGTGGCGGGTATCGGGTTCGCACTGCTCGCTATCGTGCTCATGTCCCTGTGATTTCGGCCAGCAGCGGGCTCGAGATTGACTCGTGGATCTCGATCGTCAGGCACCTCGGATTGGACGGGGTCGCGAGGAACTGCGACGAGTCGGTGGGCTCGAGGCACTCCCTGCATACTGTCTCGTATTGTGGTCGCTCGATATCTTCTAATATCTCCAACAAGTTAGTTATCTGTGTTTTTCGCGCTGTGACGTTACGCATTCACCCAGAATATGATCGGACAACGAACTAATGAGTATGCTGACTCCCCCGATAGTAGTCTGACAGCTGTCCGATCCAGTCACTACGTTTTTTGATCCGGCGACAAATGCTTCTAGTGTCCTGTGTCTGGATCCGATCCAATCCAGTGTCCAACTTGCGGATGGACGGGCGCACAGTCTGAAATTGAGAATACAAATAATGGATCCGTTTGCCCCGTTTGTGGCGAGTCTGTGGTGATCGAATAATTTCGAGAACGTCTTCGATAGACATTCAGCGGCTACTATTTAGCACCGTCAGAAGAGTGATTGGCCGATATTACTGATCCTCGTCGGTAGCGACTGTTCGAGTGATAATTCGATTTGTGGGAGGATCGTCTTTTGTCGACTTGAGACAGCACCGGTTTTCTTGCTTCTCAGCACTCCAGCGCTGCAGTAACCTTCATTTCTGTTGGAAGAGACTTCTCTAGAGGGGATAAATAACTGAATGAATAAGGCAAATTTAAGGTAAGAGTGGGGTCGTCGGGATCGCGTTCGATCATGCGTCGGCCCTTCGTGTGTCGACGATCGCGGCCGTCGCGAGCGCGGATCCCACCAGGGCGATCGCCGTCGCGATCATGACTCCCTCTCGTCGCGAACATTAGACCAGTCTCTGAACCTCTCTCCCTCGCCGTCGTCGGATATGTCCTCGTCTGAAACCATGCCTTCTCAGTCCCTCCCGGACGCGGGTAGGGGTACGCGAACGCGCTTATCGCGCGCCCGCGGCTGACAGACATGGGTACCGGGGATAATATCACCCGAAAAAGGGGTATAACAGGGTGTGGTAACCCCCGTGACCACCTCCCTTTAACACGGGGGCGGCTACTACGAATCCAATATGGCAATCCGAAAACTCAGAAATATCGATGGTTCAGGTGGTGTTATGCTGCCAAAAGACGATCTTCGCCGGGATGGGATGGTTGACGCCGACGGCGAGATTAAAGATGCGACCATCACAGTCGATCGCGTCGACGATGGCGAGTATCGGATTAAAGCGGTAGATCCGGACGATCTCTAAATCTAACTTTCTATTCATTTCCAACGCACCTACTATATGGAATATGTTTTGAGTGTTCAGTACGGTGTCAAACGGACACATTAGACTGAGGTGATACGTAGTGGTTGATGTTAGTTAGGAGAAGTGAATTGGATTCTCAAGAGAAGATGATGTTGATATCTCCAATAATTCTGGACCTTGACGTTCTGAGATCTGTCCTTCATTTCATATTATCTGTCCCTGTATCCAGCCAATATGAGACTACAATGGTAGCGATACAAACTCCTACCACCATGGCAAGTTTCCCTGTGACGTCCTGCGTAACGAGAACAATAATGGAAAGGAAAACAACGATTTCATACGCCCGCTGAAAAAGTGAATGAGAACTAAGAAAGTGGTGAATGATAATATATACGCTCCCTGCAAGGGCCCCAATAAGAACGTACGTCAAACTAATTTCTGCTTCTGTAAATAGAATCATCCCTAGTGAACTGGCACCGAGCACCAAATACAGTACTAACCCATATGTGAAATTCGATGTTTTCGAATTTGACTTACTCTTTTCCGAATCCACACTCATATACCAAAGTTATTACCCTATCCACCAAAATCCTTATGAGTGATATTATTTAAATGATATAGCAATATATCGGAACGTTATAAGACTATTTTTAGGATCTTCTAGAATTTGCCCAATGTGGGCACCTGAAACAGCGTATGTGTAATTCATGTCCTCGTGCATCATCGCGATTGAGGAGTTAAACTAGACAGTGCCGAACCCCTGTTTCATCTGCATCAACTCGAGATCTGCGTGCGGAAGCGGGGTGGGGGCGTTGTAATTTTTTGGCGCTGTCCCCTTGGGGACACCCGCCAAGGGGGCTTTCGCGCGCAGCGCGAAACGACCCCGCATGCGGTCCGGTGCGATCGCTGTGGCGAGCCCGCCCTCGAGGGCTCGAGCCCAACCAAATTTGTATAGGAAGCCGTGTTACTCAATCTGGCTTGTAGAAAACAACCGCGAAAACAGCGTTGCCACTACGGAAGCTGATTCACCGATCCGCAACAGCGCCGACGAATCCGGTTTCACTCCCGCCGCCGGGAGTCTTCCAGGTCAACTGCGCGCCACGGAGAACCGTCGGATCGTTGCCCGACTTCGACCACTTCTCGAGGGGTTCCGCCGCGATCGTCGCGACGTGCTCGAAGCTGTCGGCTTTCAACTGCGAGAGAATCGTATCAATCCGCATTCGCTTGGGATTCTCGCTGTCGTCGAACTCGAGGTCGGCACCGTTCTCGGCGAGCCACTGCTGGAACGGCGACGACTCGGCGACGTGATCGGCCAGACCCAAATAGGGCCGATTCAGGCAGCGTGCTTATCGTTGTCAGAGACCTAAAATTTTGTATGAGCGAACTCACCGATCGTCTTCTGATATTATTAATCGCATCCGTCGCACTCGGAGGAATGCTTGTAGGCTGGTTCGGCGGATTCGTGGTTCCAGCACTTAGCGGATGGTCAGATAACATCGGGATGGCTGTAATAGCCGTACTTTTCGTAGCCATCCTGATCGGAATCTGGTTCGGATTCGACCGCATCCGCGCGGATCGGGGATGATCAGTACCGCTCGAGGCGTTACCGCTCACCGTTGTCCACCTCGAGGTAACCGGCCACCACAGAACGGACAGATATCTCCCTCACGCCCAGAGACCTCGAATAGCGTGTTCTCGCAGACGTGGCGGGCGGGAAACCACATTCGAGCGAGTCGCCGCTCTCGAGCGCGCATTCATCGAATCGACATCCATTTTCGCGATCAAGAACCCGAACCTCGAGACCGGCGGCGGACCCCCGGCTCAGTCGTCGGTAGGAATCACAGTTTCCACAGCGATGGGCTCGGTTGTTTTCGTCGCCGAAGACTCGCCCGAACTGATCCGTCACATACTCTCCAAAGTTCTGACGAGTCTATTATCTAACAGACGGCCATGATGCGACCGTCACGCGGACCACCCGCTACTGAATAAGAAGTGTCGAGGGCGCGGTAAATCGATCCACGCCCTCTTTTATTTCACATGGGGTCGGAGGGATTTGAACCCCCGATCTACTGATATCTCCGGTGCGCCTCGGAACTCCAGAGGGTCATCACACGGACACTGATCAGGTGTCCGATCAGTATATCAGTCTGGAGTGTCGTCCCGGGCGCCGTAGCCTCTGGAGTCAGCCGCCATGCCTGGCTTGGCCACGACCCCTCGAGCAATCATAGAGCGATCCTCCCTAAAGCCGTTACGATTCGATCACAGCCAGGGGGCTCGGCCCGCGGTGTCGGTCGAATCGTCGCCGGGGTAGGTGTCGTCCTCGGAGTCGCTCGAGTCGGGCACCTTCGGTTCGGTCGCGTTCGATCGGTCTTCGGCGCTGCCGCCGTCCGGTCGGGGAGCGGTCTCGAGGGTTTCTCGAGCGGCCTCGCCGTCGAACTGGGGATCGATCGAGAGCACGGCGGCGACGAGCAGGGCCGCGAGCGGCGCCTCGCCGAAGGCCATCCCGAGCAGCGAGAGGGGGAGCAGTCCGAGCGCGACGGCGCTGCCGAATCGGAACCGATCGATGTCCATGTAGGTCCGGAGGTACGGACCGGCGACGGCGACCGTGAGGGCGAACAGGACGCCGACGCCGGCCGCGAGGGTCCCGTTGGCGATCAGCGCGGGGTCGGCCTCGAAGGCCAGTTCGGCGCCGCTCGGCTCGAGGCTCGCGAGCAGCCCCAGCGCGATGATGATGCCGGGGTTCGGGATGTACTCGCCGACGGTGGCACTCGCGGTGTGGGCCGCGATGGCCGCGATCACAAGCGCCGCGAAGCGTTCGAAGATGGCGATGTTCACGACGCTCTCGATCGTCGGCGCGAGCGCCGCCTGTACCGCGGCGAGGGCGATCAACGGCAGGCCGACGACTAGGACGATGGCCGCCTGCTCTCTCGGCGAGCCGTCCATCTCCGCGAGGATCACGGCGACGGTCGCGCTGCCGCCGAAAATCAGGAGCCCGACCTGAATCGCGCCGATCGGGTCGTCGACCGCGCCAGCGAGGATCATCGCCGGGAACACGCCGTCGACGAGCGGCAGGGCCATGACCAGCGCGAGCAGTTTGGCGTCGTCGCTGACGAATCGCTCGAGGCTGAGTGCGACCGGGTGCTGTGACGTGCTCATCGATCAGGGTCGATGGCCGTGACCCGGGGCCAGATGGGAGTGTAACGAACGGTCCCGTCCGGACTGGCACGCATTGGGCCAGCCGTTCGACCGTTTCTGGCCTGCTGTGAGGTTCGAAAACCCGAATGTAAACGGTGCGATAGAAACTGCGCGCATCCGATCACCGGTTCGGGCCGTGGTGGAACTCACAGCGAACATATCGTAGGAAAGTCCTGCATTATTAATAAACGTTGTGTGAGACGTGGTTCCAATACTCCGCGGATCGTCCGTCGACAGTGTGCATTTCTCGACGGTAATGGGCGACACTCCGCATTCGGTTTCCGATCGTTACATTCTGTCGGTGCCGAACGAACGCTCGAGAGTGGTCGAGACCGAACCTCGAGTCGATCACTCCGCCAGTTCTTCCCGTGATCATCGGTGCCGCTCTGCGGGCTGAAAGTGCAACACGCAACGTTTTTGGCTCCCGATTCCGGACAGTTTACATGGCGAACGACGCTCCCGAACACGAGCCGTATTCTTCGAAGCTTCGAGTACCGGAAGCCCTGACTTTCGACGACGTACTCCTTCGCCCGAAAGAGAGCCGCGTCGAGCCCGACGACGCGGATCTGACGAGTCGCGTCTCGAAATCTATCGAGGTCTCCGTTCCGATCATCTCCGCGGCGATGGATACCGTCACCGAGAGCGAGATGGCGGTCGCGATGGCTCGCCACGGCGGGCTCGGCGTCCTCCACCGGAACATGAACGTCGACGAGATGGTCGAGGAGATCCACCGCGTCAAAAGTGCCGACGACCTCATCATCCCGACCGACTCGGTCGTGACCGCCGATCCGGAGATGACCGTCCGCGAGGTCGACGAGATGATGGTCAGGGAAGGCGTCGGGGGCGCACCCGTCGTCAACACGCGCGGGGAAGTCCTCGGCATCATCTCGAGTACGGACATCCGGCCTCACCTCGAGGTCAACGAGGACGATGCGGTCACCGAGGCGATGACCGACGAGGTCATCACGGCATCGGAAGACATCGACGCGCGCGACGCCTTCGATCTGATGTACGAACACAAGATCGAGCGCGTCCCGGTCGTCGACGACGAGAACCTCCTCGTCGGCCTGGTGACGATGCAGGGGATCCTCCAGCGCCGCGAGTACGGCGAGGCGGTTCGCGACGACGACGGTCGACTCCGCTGTGGCGTCGCCGTCGGCCCGTTCGAAACGGACCGCGCGGAGGCAGCCGACGAGGCCGGCGTCGACATTCTCTTTATCGACTGTGCACACGCGCACAACCTGAACGTCATCGAGGGCGCCCGAGAGATCAAAGAGTCCGTCGACGCGGACGTCGTCGTCGGCAACGTCGGGACGCGAGAGGCGGCCGAGGATCTCGTCGACTTCGCCGACGGGATCAAGGTCGGCATCGGTCCGGGATCGATCTGTACGACGAGAGTCGTCTCGGGATCCGGAATGCCCCAGATCACCGCCGTCTCCCAGGTCGCGGACGTCGCGAGTCGACACGACGTGCCGGTGATCGCCGACGGCGGCATCCGCTACTCCGGAGACGCCATCAAGTCGATCGCAGCGGGCGCTGACGCGGTCATGCTCGGTTCGTACTTCGCCGGAACCGAAGAGGCGCCGGGTCGGGTCGTGACGATGAACGGCAAGAAGTACAAGCAGTACCGCGGCATGGGTTCGGTCGGCGCGATGAAGTCCGGCGACAGCGACCGGTACCTGAAAGACGAACCGCAGGACGACGACGAGTACGTCCCCGAAGGCGTCGAGGCCGCGACGCCGTACAAGGGCACCCTCGAGTCCGAACTCCACCAGCTCGCCGGCGGGATGCAGTCGGGGATGGGTTACGTCGGCGGCGAAACGATCCCCGAGTTCAAAGAGCGAAGCGAGTTCGTCCGCGTCTCGGCGGCCGGACAGGCCGAGAGCCACGCTCACGACGTCGTGATCACGGACGAAGCGCCGAACTACTCGCCGGCAGACGAGTGATCACGGCGGGCGCTGCCGACGCGGATCCGATTACGCGATCGTAAACGAACTGTCGCAGTTCGAGCAGTTGAGCCGGAAGCCGCCCCCGTCTGTGATTTCGAGGCCATGTTTGGTTTCGGAGTCGCAGGCCCGACAGTAGACGACCGATTCGATGTCCTCCCAGTTGTGACTCGAGTCGGGCGCGCCCAGGGCCCAGCCGACGAGGGGGTCGTCGCCCTCGTTGGTCCCCTGCTGAAACTCGCCGGGGGCGAATCGGACGAGTTCACCAGCGTCGACGGTGAGAGGTCCGTTTTCCGTCTCGAACGTCGCTGTCCCCTCGAGTACGTAGAAGACCTCCTCCTGATCATGGTGGGTGTGATAGCCGCCCGAAAAGGACTCGCCCGGCTCGAGTTCGAAGTAGTTCATGGCGAAATCGGTCGTTCCGAGGGCGTCCGACACCGGCCGCCGAACTGACTGTGCTGCCATCGGATTCGGCTCGTTGTCGACCTCGTCGATTTCGACTTTCTCCATTGGTTCCATATCGCTCGGTTCCGCCTTGAAAATACCGCCCTGCTCGAGTCGCTACGACCCTTATCGAGTCACTATCTCTCCGAGCGAGTCGCTATCCCCCGATCGAGATGTGACTCGCCTCGAGCGCGTTCAGTACTCTCGGGGTTCGTGCTGGACGGAGATCCAGCGCGTCGTGGTGAACTCGTCTGCGATCCATCGGTCGTTGTACCGCCCCATCCCAGAGGATTTGACGCCGCCGAACGGCGCCTGCGGATCGTCGTTGATCGGTTGGTCGTTGATGTGGATCATACCGGTCTCGACTTGCTCTGCAATGGCGCGGGCCCGAGTGATATCCCGACAGTGGACCGACCCCGACAGCCCCATCTCCGTGTCGTTGGCCAGTTCGATCGCTTCCTCGTCGCTCGAGAACGGAATCACGGGTGCGATCGGTCCGAAGTGCTCGTTACAGGCCGCCGCCATGTCGTTCGTCACGTTCGAGAGGACGGTCGGTTCGACATAGGGGAAGTCGGACTCGCCGCCGGCTTCGACGACCGCGCCCGCGTCGACGGTCTTCTCGAGGTAGTCGGTCATCTCCTCGAACTGCGATTCGTTGATGATCGGCCCGACAATCGACTCGTCCTCGAGCGGGTCCCCGACGGGGACGTGCTCGGCGGCTTCGGCCAACCCCGCGACGTAGTCGTCGTAGACGTCCTCGTGGACGAGGTGTCGATTGATCGAGATACAGACCTGTCCTTGATGGGTGAACGAACCGAAAGCGCCGGCTTCGATCGCCACCTCGAGATCGGCGTCGTCAGTGACGATGTGGGCGTTGTTCCCGCCCAGTTCCAGCGCCGGGAAGTGGAAGTTCTCGACCGCGTTGGTCGCCACGCGGCGGCCGATCTCGGTCGACCCGGTAAACGAGATTACGTCCGGCACTTCGTGGCCCGAGAAGTGATCGCCGATATCCTCGCCGTAGCCGGTGACGACGTTCAACACGCCGTCCGGAAGTCCGGCCAGTTCGAACACTCGAGCGAGCAGGAGTCCGCCCGTGACGGGCGTGTGCTCGTCGGGCTTCAGGACGACGCTGTTTCCGAGTGCGATCGCCGGCGCGACCGCGCGCATCGAGAGCACCGTCGGGAAGTTCCACGGCGTGATGACTCCCACGACGCCCACCGGTTCCTCGACGACGATGTTCTCCTTCCCGGGAATCGTCGATTCGGAGCGCTCGCCGCGATTCCGAAGCGCCATGCCCGCCGCGTGGGATGCGACGCCGACGGCCGCTCCGCCTTCGAACTCGCCCTTCGCGCGGACGCCGCCACCCTCTATCGCGATCAGGTGGATGAGTTCCTCCATGTGTTCCTCGAGGATCTGTGCGGCCGTCGAGACGATTCGGGAGCGTTCTTGTGGTGGCATCTGTGCCCACTCCGACTGTGCCGTCTCCGCGATCTGGAACGCCTCGTCGAGATCGTCGGTCGTTCCCTGCGGAACCTCGCCGACCGGTTCCCGCGTCGCCGGCGCGTTCACTGAGATGGTCGATCGGTCGCCCGGCGACCGCCACGTGCCGTCGATGTACTGTGCGTTCCATCCCGTGTCAGGAGCGATTCCGACGTCGTCTACCGTTCCGTACTCTGCTTGCCCTCGAGTTGTGGGAGCTCCCATGCGAACAGGTTCTCACACATCGTATATTATGTTTTGGAACCAACTAGATCGTGCGCTGATCGGACCCGCCTCCCGATGGCCGAGACTGTCAGGCGGCGGGTTCGAAAAAGTAATACATACAACCGTCCGGTCCCGAGTCTCGAGTGTGAATCGCCGTACTGTACTCCAATCCGCGGGCGTATTCGCGACCGTTGGATTAGCTGGCTGCGTCGGCGGCATTCGGGAGCACTTCGAGGGCGAGATACGAAGTCCGATTCCGATAGAGATTTACAACGAATCCGATCAGACCCAGTACATTCAACTCGAGGCTCGCGAACGAGGTACCGGCAGAGGAACCTACGATCAGAGCTACTCGGTGACGCCCGGTGAACGCGTCAGTGCGCCGTCGCTCGAGGGGATCGAACAGAGTTTGCAGGCCGTCCTCGTCGATCAGGACGAGGGGGACGATCGGGTCGAGGTCGGGGCCGTTACCCCCGAGACGGTCCTCGTTTCGATCACGATTTACGAGGACGACCTCGACCTTCAGATCTCTTCGTCCGCGGACGACGGCAACGCGTCGACGGAGGGTAACGAGTCCGTCGAATCCGACGGCAACGAAACCGACAGTAACGAGTCTTCCTGACCGAAAACGAGCGAACGGATTCGCCGTCGGTTCGCGTTGGCGAACTGGCTCGCCAGTGAGTACATGAGCAGATCGAACGGGACAATCACTCGGACGAGACGGGAAACCGCAGCTATCCCGGATCGGACTTCACTCGAGCGGTGTGATTTTTCGAGCAGATCTTGAACAGAAGACCCACTCTCGAGAAGAGTGTCAGGTCTCAGGGATAGGGGTGGAACTCGCGTTCGAGGGCGGGTTCGAAACCGAGTTCGTCGGGCACATCGGTTGCGCGGTCGCCGAAGTACGGCTCGTCGGTGAAAAGCGGCTGTGCGCCGGGAACCACGACCCGAACCGCCTCGAACCCGAGTCGTTCGACGTCTCGTGTCGTCACTCGCGCCGCGTAAGGCCGAAGGCCCGCCGCGTTCGTCCGGGAGACGAGTTCCTCGAGAGCGTCCGATCCGGTCGGCGCCGGGTCCGGGCCCACGCGGTCTGCGGGGATCGTTCGTTCGACGTCGACGAACTCCCTGACCGGGTCGGGAAACGACGCGTAGTGGCCGATCTGCCCGGTCGCGGTATCGGCCTCGTCCCGCCCGATTCCGCGGAGTTCCATCCAGTTTTGGAGCGCCTCTGCAAGCGCCGAGCGAGCGGCGGCGGTTCCGTCGAGCGCCGCCGCAGAGCCGGCTGCGAACCGGGGCCAGCGATCGTCGCCGCCCGGTTCAGCATCTTCTCGGTAGACGGCGACGGCAACGACGGGGACGTCCACGTCCTGAGTCACCAACAGCGCGGTCGCGGTGAGCCCCTCGCTTCGAGCCCTGCGCTCGAGTCGGTCGTAGGCCTCGTCCTCGACGTCGAGACCGATCGGTTCGTATGTCGAGTACCACGAGAGCATCGTCGCGTCGCGCTCTATCACTTCCGTCAGCCCCGATCGAACGGCGTCCGCGGTCGAGGAACCGAGCCCGAGTCCGGTCGTGATCGCCGGGACGAGGGGATCGCCGGGCTGGGGGAAGTGAACGGCCGCAGCGGGAAGCTGTGCGGACTCGCCGCTCTCGAGGTCGACGCCGTCGACCCAGCGACACGTCGTCGACGAATCGAATTCCGGCGCGTCTTCGGGCCGGACGAGCTCGAGCGGCGAGACGGGATTCTCGAGGTCGTCGACGGACGCGTATCGGAGCGCGGCGTCGCGGTACACGCCGGCGCAGTAGCGCTCGAGACCTTCGCCGACTGCCTTCATCAGCGCGGCGTTCCAGTCGTCGTCGACGCCGGCTGATTGCTTCGAGGCGCTCGCGTCGCTGAACGGGTCGGTATCGGCGAGCGTCGCCAGATAGTACGGCGCCGGGAATGACTCGGCCTCGCCGATCGAGCGGACCGGCCCCAGCCGGGAGTCGATCGCCAGTTCGGCTCGCTCGACCGCCTGCTCGAGTTCGAGCGACGACTCGTCGGCGAGATCGAGCGTCCGGTCCCGTCCGTCGCTCCCGCACTTGCAGGTCGGGACCGGCAGACACCGCCGGCTCGCGTAAGGGAGTTCGCGAACGCGGCCCACGATCGATTCCCCGTCCCCGCTAAACGTCCGAACGCACTCACGGCCCGCGATCGCCCCGGCGAGTCGGGCCGCGCTCCGATCCGCGCTCGGCTGCTCAAGCGACTCCTCGCTGGCTCGAGTCGAGGCGACGCGCTGGCGGAGACAGTCGTAACAGGCCGTCGCCGGCGCGAACCCCGACACGGCCGCGTCGACGTCTGCGATCGGGTGGCCGCCGACGCCGCCGATCTCGACGGCGATCCAGGGGGTCTCCCCCGCTCGAGTCGCATCAAGCGCCCGCTCGAACGTGTCCGAGCCGACGACGTCGCTGACGATCGCGAATCGGGCGCCGGAAAGCGCCGTCGGCTCGGCGTCTCGGGTCGTGATATCGATATCGGACAGCGCGGCGTCGATAGCGGCTCGAACCGGGTCGTCGGCGACGACGTGGACCTCCATACCCCACCGGTCGGCTGCCGGGGGCAAAAGAATCCCGTTCGCGGAGTTCCCTCGAGGCGTATCCGTCTGTGGATCGCTTTCCGACAGGGTGTCGTAGAAGAGCTCTCACGTCGATCTGGGTGTCCGACGAATGATCAGTATCAGATCCTCCGGCCCCAGCTTTCTGCTCCAGCCCGTTTGAGTGGCCCAAGTGGTAACCGTCTGGGTCTCGTAGTCACGTCCGGATGAAACCATCAACAGCGGTCCTCGCGTTTGGTGCAATTTTGTTCGCACTTCCGGTTCCCGGCACGTTTATCGCCGGTGGACTGGTGCTTCTCGCAGGAGCACTCGCGCGGTGGCTCGGTTCGTAGCACGACCGATTGTTCGAACTCGGTGAGCCGGGGAGTTCCAGTGGTCGCGGAGTTCCAGTGGCTGACAACGAGTGCGCGCCGTGGTATCGAACTCGCGCGGTGTGCGTACTGGCGGTGGTCGCCCTCAGACGAGGTGTCTCACTCTTCGGACTCCTCGCGCGAATCTTCGTCGCTTTCGGAACGCGGCGCGTTCTGCGTTCCCAGGTCGTCGCTCCCATCGTCGACCTCCTCGGGGTCGCGGTCGATCCGCTCGAGTTCGTCCTCGATCTCTGCCTCTCGTTCCGCTTCGTACTCGTCTCGCCGGTCGGTGTCGTCTTCTGCCATAGCGGTCGTTCGGTCTCCCGAGGGTTGGGTAGCCTGCCGTCAATTGCAACGTCGGTGCCGGTTGAGCGAGACATATTGGGATCGGGTACGGATCCGAATCGACCCCGGGTGAAAGAAATTGGACACGAAAGACAAATAAAAGGGCGCGTCCTCTAAACACACATATATGGACGTTCCGTACGATCTCACCTCGTACGTCAGGGTGTTAAAAATGGCAAAGACACCGTCGACGAACGAGTTCCTGCAGGTCTCGAAGATCGCCGGCGCTGGAATCATCTTCATCGGTCTCGTCGGGTTCATCATCGGTACGATCATGGTGTTCCTGACCAGTGCAGGTGGCGCCTAATGGCGATCTACGCAGTCAAAACCACAGCGAGTCAAGAGCGCACCGTCGCAGACATGATCATCAACCGCGAAGAGCCGGATATCCACGCCGCGCTCGCACCCGACTCGCTGACCTCCTACGTGATGGTCGAGGCCGACGGGAGCGCGGTAATCAACCGCGTTCTCGAGGACATTCCGCACGCCCGAACCATCGTTCCGGGCGAGTCGGACATCTCCGAGGTCGAGCACTTCCTCTCGCCGAAACCGGACGTCGAGGGGATCGCGGAAGGCGACATCGTCGAACTCATCGCCGGGCCGTTCAAAGGCGAGAAAGCACAGGTGCAACGCATCGACGAGGGCAAGGATCAGGTGACCGTCGAACTGTACGAGGCGACGGTTCCGATTCCAGTGACGGTACGGGGCGATCAGATTCGCGTGCTTGATAGCGACGAACGGTAGTTCGTCGAACAACGCGAACGGAAGAGGTGCCGTGAGCGGTTTCCGACGAGCGATAGCGGGTTGGTTCACTCGGCGCTGTGCGCCGAGGTCATTTCATACTATATTTTGCAAGGAGTGGTCGCTGAGCGAAGCGAGTGACCCGACGACGTATGACCCGACAACGTGAAAGGGAAGAGCACGACGGATTCGAGAACTGGTGGCGAGATATTCGCGCCGGGTTACCGGGTGTGGATGCGGTGGTTCGGGTGGTAGCTACCGCGAGAGTTCGGTCGCGATCTGTTCCATGTCCGCGACGGATTCGATCTCCTCGAGGAGCTCCTCCCGTTCGCGGACGTCTTCGGAACTCGCGCTGTAGGCTCTGACGTACTCGGCGCGGCTGTGTTCGGTGAAGACGTGGCGGATCGAGAGATAGCCGTCTGGGACGATGGTTCCACAGACTTTGCACTCGCGGCGCTCGTGTTCGGTCGCCTGATGGACGATCGCGGGTTCGACGTCGTCGAAGGTTTCCCCGCAGCCATCGATTCCACAGTCCCAGGGCATTGATGACTGTGAGACAACGGCACCTAAAGATCTTTTCGACCAGTCGGCTTCACGACACGTCCTTCTGACTGACGAATCAGAATTCATAACTTCAACGTCGCGAAACTGGCTGACGTGACTGCCGGAGCCGAGTTTCGAGTCGATTGCCACGTCAAGGTGCTCAACAGAGACGTCGTTGCGAACGCCAGATCGGCGGGTCTCGACGCCATCGTCTACGCGCCACACTTCACGCGCCTCCCCGAGATCCGTCGGCGGGCGGAAGTCTTCTCGAGCGACGATCTGCTCGTGATCCCCGCCCGAGAGGTGTTTACGGGGTCGTGGCGCAATCGCAAGCACGTGCTCGCGCTGGGACTTTCCGATCCCGTTCCCGATTTCATCTCCCTCGAGGCGGCGATGGCCGAATTCGAGCGCCAGGACGCGACGGTGTTGATTCCCCATCCCGAATTTCTGACGGTTAGCCTCGGCGAAGACGACGTTCGGACCTACGAGGAGACCATCGACGCGCTCGAGGTCTACAACCCGAAGCACCTCCCGCGGGACAACCGACGTGCGCGGGATATCGCCGAATCGCGTTCGATACCGCCGTTTACGTCGTCGTACGCGCACTTCGCGAGTACGGTCGGCGCTGCCTACACCGCGTTCGACCGCGAGTTCGAGACCGAAGCGGAGGTTCTCGAAGCCCTCGAGAACGGGATCGGACGGCGCGTCGTCCACGCCACCGGCCTCGAGCGGTGGACGACGACGGCGAAAGAACTCCTCCACCTCGGGTACGAAAACACCTGGGAGAAGATCGATCGGCTCTTTCTCTCCGGCCAAGAGCCGACTCACGCAAATCACATCGCCTACGACGGCCGGTTCGAAGACGACGCCGTCTATTGATCGATTCTCGAACCGTCGAAAGTGCTTGCTATAGTATTCTCGAAAGGAGCCTCAGTGCAGGAACTCTCGAAGCTCCTCTATATCCCACGTGTTGATCACGTCGTCCGGTTCGGCCCAGCCGCGTCGGGCGGTGTGGACGCCCCAGCGGACGTACTCGAGGGTCGCCGGCTGGTGTGCGTCGGTGTTGATCGCGATGGTCGCGCCCTCCTCTATGGCGGCCTGGACGGCGCTGCCCCAGAGGTCGAGGCGTCGCAGATTGCTGTTGACCTCGAGTGCGGTGTCGTGTGCGGCGGCCGCGGCACCCAGCGCCGACGCGTCGATGGCCAGTCCTTCGCGCTCGTTGAGCAGTCGTCCGCTCGGGTGCCCGATCACGTCGATCGCGGGGTTTTCGATTGCCCGCTCGAGTCGCTTCGCGGCGGCCGCCGAGTCCTGATCGAGCGCGCTGTGCGGGGAAGCGACGATAACGTCGAGCGCATCGATTACCTCGTCGCCGAGGTCGATTTCTCCGTCGGCGTCGATGTTGGCCTCGATTCCCGCGAGCACCTCGATGTCAGCGGCGGCGTCGACCTCTCGAATCTCCTCGACCTGCTCTACGATCTCCGCGTCCGAGAGGCCCATGCCGCCGACGACGCCGGGTCCCAGGGCGTGGTCGGCGATGGCGTAGTAGTCGTAGCCGCGGTCGGCGGCGGCCTCGACCATCTCCTCGATCGTGTTGTTGCCGTCGGACCACTCCGTGTGGGTGTGTAGATCGCCGCGGACGTCGCTTCGCGTGATGAGCTCCGGAAGTTCGCCTGCCGCCGCGGCGTCGATTTCGCCGCGGTCTTCGCGCAGTTCCGGCGGGATCCAGGGCAAGTCGAGCGCTTCGTACATCTCCGCTTCGGTCTCGCCCGCGACGCGCTCGCCGACGCGTTGGCCGGCATCAGGGTCGTCGATATCGCTGATATCGAACGCGCCGTACTCGTTTAGCTTCATGTCCCGCTCGATCGCGTAGTTGCGCAGCCGGACGTTGTGGTCCTTGCTCCCGGTGAAGTACTGCAGCGCCGAGCCGAACTCTGTGGGGACGACCACGCGCAGGTCGACCCGAACGTCGCCGACCCGGACGCTCGCTTTCTCCGGCCCCGATTCGATCTCGTCGTCGATCGAGTCCCACTCGAGGAACGCGTCGATAGCATCCCGTCCAGAGTCGGCGGCCGCCAGCGCGTCGACATCGCCGATGGTCTCTCGCCACCGGCGAATCGAGCCCGCGACTTCGGCTTCCTCGACCGCGTCGATCGACTCGAGGTACTCGAGCACGTCGTCGGCCAGCGGTCGGGCCTCGCCCAAAAGCTGGCGCTGTCCGATCGTCCGCGCGAACTCGACGTTCTCGAGAATGTTCTGCTCGGTCTTCGGGCCGAACCCTTTGACCTCTTGAATCTCTCCCGCCTCGGCGGCGGCCTCGAGGTCGTCGAGATCTTGAATCTCGAGTTCGCGATAGAGCGAGCCGACCGTCTTGGGGCCGACGCCTTCGACCCGGGTCAGCGCGGCCATGTCGACCGGCAGTTCCTCGCGCAGTTCCTCGAGTTCCTCGATCTCGCCGGTCTCGACGTACTCGACGATCTTCGAGGAAATGGCGTCCCCGACGCCGTCGATGTTCTCGACGGCCGCCTCGTTGCCCGCCTCCAGTTGGTCGGCGATCGGCGACGGATGGGCCAAAATGTTCTCTGCGGCGCGGCGGTACGCCCTGGGTTTGTACTCGACGTCGTCGGCCTCGAGGAGGTCGGCGAACTCCTCGAACCGGGCGGCGAGTTCGGCGTTGGTCGTCATCGTGCGGTCCTCCGTTCGTCGCTCGCGATTTCTTGGTTCGGTTCGCTCATACTACCGGCCTCCCCGCGACGCCGCGGTGTCTTCGCGGCCGAGTGCCTTCTGCAGGAACGACATCCAGCGTTTCGTATCCGCGGCCTGCTTTGCCTGTTGTTCTCGCTCGAGGTCGGTCGGTCCCAAGTTCTCGAGGGCGTTGAGCGCCCTGTCGATGCCGACGATGCTTCGAGCGAGTTCCTCGCCGGTTTCGCGGCTGATGTCGTCCTCCTCGATCCGTTCGACGCGCTCGAGTCGCTCGCGTCGCAGGTTCTTCTTGGCTCGCTCGACCCGATCGCGCTCGCCCGCGGGGATCGTCTCGCGGCGCTTGATCTCGAAGACGAACGTCTGGAGATCGATGTCCTCGCCCTGGACGGTGATCGTCTCCGGGATATCAGCGCCGACGGTCGCTCCCTCGCGGCCGACGCGCTCGAGGAGCTGCTTTCGCTCGTACTCTTGCACACCCGTGCGTTGGGTCCTGAACGGCAAAAATGTACGTCACTGTCGCGGTGGGACGACCTCGAATTGACGACGGCGATCGAGCCCGAACCCCAAATCCCTTAGCCGTTCCCCCCATACCCCCGGTCAATGGCCAAGTGCGACGTGTGTGGGCAACAAGAGAACATGCCGTACGAGTGTCGCCACTGCGGTGGGACACACTGCGGCGAGCACCGTCTGCCGGAAAACCACGACTGCTCGGGCCTACACGACTGGAACGACCCCAAGGGAGTCTTCAACAGCGGCTTCGACGACAGCGTGAACTCGAGCGCGGAGGCCTCGACCACGGAGAAGATCACGTCGAAGCTGCCGTTTAACACGGGCTCGAGCGGCGTGCTCGGGTACTTCCGCGGAAACCCGACCTATACGGTTTTGTTACTGATGTGGCTCACGTTCGTCGCCCAGATCGCGACAGAATTCGTGCTGGTAGCCACGTCCACTTCCCCGATCATCTACGATTCGATATTCGTACTCACGCCCCAGAACCCCGAATACGTCTGGACGTGGTTCACGTCTATCTTCGCCCACGGCGGTATCATGCATCTCGTGTTCAACAGCATCGTGATTTTCTTCTTCGGGCCGTTGCTGAGTCGGTACATCAACGACCGGAGTTTCTGGTTGCTGTTCATCGGTAGCGGGGTAGCAGCTGGGCTTGCCCAGGTTCTCATCCAACTTCTTCAGGGTGGATCGGGTTCGAGTGGTGTCCTCGGGGCATCCGGGGCAGCGCTGGCAATCCTCGGCGTGATGACAATATTAAATCCGGATCTCAAGGTGTACTTCATGTTCTTCATTCCGATGCCGTTGTGGGTCCTTACCGGCGGTTTCGCCGTGATAAGTCTCCTGCTAGTCGGTGGGGGAATGGCTGGTGCCGGTGGCATCGCCCACGCGGCACACCTCATCGGGCTGGTGATCGGCTTCGCCTACGGCGAGTACCTCAAGCGAACGAAAAACATCCGCACGCCGAACCAGTTACAGCTCGGTGGCGGCGGTCCCGGTGGTCCAGGTGGTCCCGGCGGGCCGGGCCGCGGACGCGGACCGTTCTAACCCAATCTTCGGTCGATCCGGCCCGAACCCTGCCACTCATTTTCGGTCGGCGACTACCAGTTGTCAATGACAGAACTCTCGAGGCCGGATCTCCTCCCAGACGCCTCGCTGTCGACCGAGGAAATGGAGTCGCTCCAGCGGGAGATCGCCCAGAGTGCGGTGTTCGAGGACGAATTCGATATCGGCTCGACACCCGCAAATCAGGCCGACGCTGGAAACGAACCCGTATTCGACCCGGCGGTTCTCTCGAATCCTCTCGCCGCAACTGCGAGCGACGCCGACCCGCCGATCGTCGCCGGCGTCGACCAGGCGTTCCTCCTCGAGGACGAACCCGAGCGGGCCCTGAGCGCCGTCGTCGCGATGCGTGGCGGCGAGGTAATCGAGCGGGTTTACGCCATCACGCCCCTCGAGATTCCGTACATCCCCGGCCTACTGGCGTTCCGCGAGGGCGCGCCGATTCTGGACGCGCTCGAGGAGCTCACGGTCGACCCGGATCTGTTCCTGTTCGACGGCAGCGGCCGCATCCACTTCCGGCAGGCGGGCATCGCGACCCACATCGGAGTCCTCGTCGACGCGCCCGCAATTGGCGTCGCCAAGAGCCTCCTCTGTGGCGACCCCGCGGGCGACCTCGAGGACCTGCCGGCCGGAACGCGAGTTCCGATCGAGGCGAACTCGCGAGTCGACGCCCCCGACGGCATCCTGCTCGGGTACGCGGTCCAGACCAAGCAGTACGAGTCCTCGAGTCGGTACGTGAATCCGCTGTACGTCAGTCCCGGCCACCGCGTCGGCCCCGAGATGGCCGCCGACGTCGTGCTGGAACTGAGTTCGGGCTACAAGCTGCCGGAGCCGGTTCGACTGGCGGATAGCTACGCTGACGAGGCGAAAACTCTCGATTCGTGATTCACAGATCGGTGATTCCAACGAATTTCTTCGTTAATCATCGGCGGTATAGGCACCGCTACGATGCTCGATCCGGTGGACTTCGAGAACCGACTGACTACTGTCTCGAATGCACGCGAGACGGTACTGTCCGATGCGAAGTTTAGAAAACGGGCCGCCGGTCAAGGCTCGAGAAAATCACTCCGATCGCGCCACTCGGAGTCCACAACTTCATCAAGCTTTGTAACGATTCGGTGGTCGTGTTTAGTTAAGGCTGAAGAATGAGGCGAGGTGATTTTCAGCTGGTCTATGGCGAAAATCGCTCGCCTCAGTGGTTGTAGCGACTGGATCGAATTAGACTTTGTGGAGCGAGAGCGGACACCGCGTCGGCTGATGAAGCTCGGTATTCGACTCCATCTTGGCGGATTATCGTTTTCGAATACCATCTCAGAGCTTGAGAAGTTCGGTGTCAACCGGTCGCGGAAAGCTGTTCACGACTGGGTGCAGAAGGCAAATCTACAGCCCGCTAGCAACGCAAGTCCGGATCACGTCGCGCTCGACGAGACGGTGATCCGAATCAATGGCCAGCAGTTCTGGCTGCACGCCGCTGTCGATCCCAAGACGAACGAATTTCTGCATGTACGGCTGTTTACGACGACTACGACGGCATTGACGCAACGGTTTCTGCGAGAGCTTCGTGAGAAACACGACGTCAAAGACGCCGTGTTTCTCGTCGATCATGCACACCATCTAGCGGCTGCATTGCAACGAGCCGGGCTCCGATTTCGACCCGAACGACATGGAAATCGGAACACTGTCGAACGTGTCTTTAGAGAAATAAAACGCCGGACTTCCTCATTTAGCAATATATTTGGTCACGTCGATCCAGCGACCGCCGAAACGTGGCTACAAGCCTTTGCCGTCTGGTGGAATTCGCGTAACTAAACACGATGCACCGACCGGGCCTCGCCTTCTTCTACTGGTGGGGCCCCCATTCTGGTTCCGACTCTGGTGACGATCACCGTTTGATGCAGATTGACCGCTGGTCTTTTCTTGAACTTCGTTTGCTGAGGCAAGCAGCGCCACTCGGTAGATATCTCCTGGCGTAAGCGAGCTTCCGTCGACGAGCTCTTCTGGAATGGAAATCGTGTACTGGTCCCCCTGCTTTTCGAGTGTTGTTTCGTAGAGTAGGCGTAGCGAATCCGGAATCTCTGCCATTACCCGCTGTACGGGAGGCTGACTAAAGGGAACTTGGTTGTTCAGGCGGTCTACAATCTCCCCGAGCAGCCTAATCCGTAGTTGAGGCTGGCTGTCCCAATACACACGGTTCCGATCGGTTCTGTCGGTATTCGATATATTAGAGACTGATTGAGGTGAAACCGCTGTTAGATAGAGATGCGCGTTTCTAGAAGCTGCTCATGCGATATCGTCGAGGTGCGTGACGAGCGCATCAAGTGCGGACAGAAACATCGAATGGCTCGTATTTAGCGTCCGAACGTCTTCACAGGGAAGGCTGTCCCGCATCGTTTCCTGCGTCTCAGGGTGAGATTGCTTGGTCTTGTTGACACCCGATGTAGACTCGTGGAACATGACCGAATTTCTCCTCGTTTGTGTCGACTGGAGTTACCAACGATGCAAGCGGTTCCGGTCTGAGTAATGAGCGAGCAAGCGTTACGTCCTCTGCCGAGCAGTCCGTGTAGAATGCTTCTTCAATCGCGTTCTCGGCGACGGTCGCGTATCCTTCTTCTTCATTAGGGACCAGGATTGGCCGTGACGACGTCGAGCGACTCAACCGCTACAAGTACGTCCAGTCGCGTGACTGGCGTGTCGTCTTCACGCTCGGTATTGTCGCCGGCGCAGCACTCCTGGGATCTGTCCGGGCGCCGCCTACACGAGTGTCGGCATCGGCAACCTTCCGATCCTCTGGACGATTGGTAGCATGCTCCTCGGCGCGTGCGGGGACACTGCTGAGGCATTCGTCTTTCCCTTGTGTCCGCTGTCTCGCCGGTCGATCTGGGTGACACGGTCGCGGCCTCGATCGGTGAGCGCTACGGCACGATGCGGTGGCTGGACGCGAGAGATTTTACTCGACGGTGTGCGCCGGCGTCTCGCCATCGAGATAGTCCTCGAGCTGCGAGGCGATGATGCGCGGGCCGCCGAGGACGGCGTCGCGCGTCGAGCCGGCGACGTGCGGCGTCAGGACGACGCCGTCGAGATCGAGGAGTGGGTGGCCGTCTGGAATCGGCTCCTCCTCGAAGACGTCGAGGGCGGCGCCGTCGATTTCGCCCTCTTGGACGGCGTCGACGAGCGCGTCCGTCTCGACGAGACCGCCACGAGCGGTGTTGACGAGGAATCCCTCGTCGTTCATCGTCGCAAACTCGTCGTGGCCGAGCATTCCCTCGGTCTCTTCGGAGAGCCGAACGTGGAGCGTGACGGCGTCCGAGTCCGCGAGCAGGCGCTCGAGATCGGCGGGTTCCGAGCCGTGCTCGCGGATCTCGTCGTCGTTGACGTACGGGTCGTGAACGAGCACGTCGGGATCGAAGCTGGCGATGCGGTCGGCGACGCCGCGGCCGATGTGGCCGAAGCCGACGATGCCGACCGTCGTTGTGCGGACGTCCGGCGGGAGTTCGTCGGGGTCGAAGACCTGGTTCCACTCGCCGCCGGAGAGGTCGGCGTGATTGAACGGGATCTCGCGCAGGCGCGAGAGAAGCATCGACACCGCGTAGTCCGCGACCGCGTCACGGTTCCGCCCCGGCGCGTGTAGGACGGTCACGTCGTTCTCGCGGCAGGCCTCGATATCGACGTTCTCGGTGCCGCCGCGTGCAGCCGCGACGATCGAGAGGTCCGCACCCTCGACGAGTTCGCGCGACACCGGCGCTTTGTGGACGACGAGACCGTCGACGTCGTCGAGGTTCGCGGCGATCGCGTCCGTGTCGTAGCTCCCCGGCCCGTCGGTTTCCATGTCCATTGTGACGTTCCGGAACTCCGTGGGCGAGGCGTCGCCCATCCAGTCCATGCGCTCAAACTTCACGCCGCGCGACTCGAGGCGGCCGAGGGCTTCGTACATGTACTCGCTCGGCTGCTGCGGGTCACCACAAAGTAGTAACTTCATCACGCTATTCCGTCTCACCCACCCTCTTGAGTGTTTCCCACGGCCCCGCCATCGCGTCCGCGATCTGCGAGAACGCCTCGCCGAGCGTCCGATACTGGGACGCCGTCGCCGGGTCGGGCTCGTGGCGAGCCGCGGTGCCGACCGCGCGCTCGACCGCCGCGCTCGGTGTCGAATAAATGTCGGCGGCGAGTCCGCCGCAGAGCGCCGCGCCGAGCGCGCCCGTCTCGCGCTCCGACGGAACCCGTACCGGCCGGGTTGAGATGTCGGCCACCATCTGCGCCCACGCCGCGCTCTGCGCGCCGCCGCCGGTTAGCCGGATGGCGTTGAGATCGGTCGTGATCGCGTCCAGCGCCCGCGCCTGCGTCATCGCGATACCTTCGTAGACGGCGCGGAGCATGTGCGCGTCCGTGTGCTCGAGGCGGAGGCCGTAGAACCCGCCCGCGCTGTTCGGCGCGTCCGTCGCTCCCTTGAGGTAGGGGTGGAAGATGAGCCCGTTTGCCGCCGGTGGCACGTCCTCGATCACCTCCTCGTACACGACGTACGACGAGACGCCGCGTTCCTCTGCCTCGCGACGCCAGTCGCTCCCACAGTTCTCGGCGAACCACTCGAGGCAGGCCGCACCGGAGCGCACGCCCTCGTAGCGTAGCCAGCCATCGAGGTAGCGACGCGGCAATCCGGCGTCCCCGTCCGTCGGGTCGTCAAGGACGGCGACGCTCTGTCCCCATGTCCCGAGGATGACGAGGCCGTCGCCGGGCTCGATGATGCCGGCGCCGAGCGTGCACGCGGCGACGTCGTGGAGGCCCGTCGCGACCGGCGTTCCCGCGGGGAGTCCGGTCCGCGTCGCGGCCGCATCCGTTACCGTCCCGCAGGCGTCGGTGCTCGGGACGACCGGCGGTAGTGCGTCGAACGCCTCGGTGATGTCGAGCGCCTCGAACACCGCTCGGTCGTAGTCACCGTCCGGCCCGTAGAAGACGCTCCCCTCCGAGGGATCGGTCGAGCGTTCGCCGGTGAGCCGATACGTCAATACGTCCTTCGAGAACAGCACCGTCTCCAGTTGCTCGTAGGCCTCGGGGTCGTGCTCGCGGAGCCAAACGAGGAGGCTGAGCGGGTCCGCGCCGAACGGCTCCCAGCCGAGTCGCTCTGTGGCCGCCTCGTGCTGTGCGTCCGAGAGCGCGTCGAGCGCGCGGCTGTCCGTCGACTTGATCCCGCAGACCGGGTCGCCGGCTGCGTCGAGACCGTAGAGGCCGTGGCCGTGCCCGGCGACGCCGACGCCCGCGACGGCGTCCGCAGAAACCGCGTCGGACTCTACGACTGCTGCCGTCGCCTCGCAGACGACGTCCCAGAGACGGTCGTGGTCCTGCTCGTCGCGTCCGCGTACCGTCTCGACTGCCGGCGTGTCCCGGGATGCGCTCGCGAGTTCAGCGCCCGACGGGTCGAACGCCGTCACTGTGACGTTCGTCAATCCCGAGTCGATCCCGACGAGGACGGTCTCTGCCTCGCTCATCGTTCGCTGTAGCGCGTCTCGTTCGCGCTCCCGGTCAGTTCGCAGAGGTCGGCCATCACCGACGCGATGCGGTCGCGGACCGCCTCGGAGACGACGTGCGGGTGAAACTGAGCCTTCTCGGGCGACCAGTCGCTCTCCGCGAAGAACCTCTCACGGTCGTCGGGGACGCCCTCAGGCGGGCGGATCGCGTCCGCGTGCTCGTGGTAGAAGTCCGCTTGCGTGCGTGCAAACTCGTACTGGTAGCGCGTGTTCTTGTTGAACTTGCAGACGCCGGCTTCGAGCAGCTCGTGGATGCGCTCGTCGGAGAGGCCGGACGCGCCGTGGACGACGAGGCCGGTCTCGTGACCGGCGTCGCGGAGCGCGGCGTCGATATCGGCGGCGAGGTTGGGGCG
This sequence comes from Halostagnicola kamekurae, assembly GCF_900116205.1. NCBI lineage: Archaea > Methanobacteriati > Methanobacteriota > Halobacteria > Halobacteriales > Natrialbaceae > Halostagnicola > Halostagnicola kamekurae. The sequence goes on from NZ_FOZS01000001.1 coordinate 1,121,041, forward strand.
GACGTCGAGGTCGCGACCGGACGCGACGCCGTGCTGGGTGCCGATGGATACCGCGAGGAGGTCGACGCCAGTTCGCTCGACGAACTCGACGGCGTCCTCGGGGTCCGTGTAGAACGCCTCGTCGTCTGGCGTCTCCGTGCTGCCCTCGACGCCGGCGATGCGGCCGAGTTCGGCTTCGACGAGCACGTCGTCCCCGACGCGTTCGACAGCGTCAGCGGTCAACTCGACGTTGCGTTCGAAGGCCGCGTCTGAGGCGTCGACCATCACGGAGTCGGGGACACCGGAGTCGACTGCAGCCTCGAGGAAGCTGACGCTCTCTGGGAGATGGACATGGTCGATATTGCAGTACACGTTGATGTCGTAGCGCTCGGCGAAGGCGTCGAGGCACGCGCCGAATACGCGCACGCCGACGGTCGAGTCGCCGTCACCGAAGAACGCCGCTTCCTCCTTGCCGAGTTGGACGACGAGATCCGAGCGCGCTTGCGCACTTCCTCGCAGGAGGCCGGCGAGCACTTCGAAGTGCGTGACGTTGCTCGCGAAGAATCCGTAGTTCTCGTCTCTGGCGTGGGCGTAGCACTCGCGGAGAGTTGTGGCTGAATCGTGGTGCATACGGGGTACTGGAGGGGCGGGATAAATCACTCTTGTTTCTCGCGTCCGACAGGTCTCCCGCGGCGTCGAGTGATTGTTTCGGCTGTCTGTACGAGGAACGACGCTCGATCGCTCACGACTCGCCCGCCGGGTCGCCGCCGATCGGACTCGAATCTCGAATTCGTCGGCGGTGTACTCTCCGATCTCCGCTGTCTGCGCCCGACAGTGTCCGGTATTCACTACCCATTACGAACATAGTGGTGTGAAACCTACTTTATAATTATCTCTGAACGTATAGGGTTAATATAGTAATTTCTGGCCAAGATTTATCTACCGGTAGGTCGCGTTCCGTCCCATATCGTGTTTAGTTAAGTGAGTTCCCCAGACGGCGAAGGCTTGCAACCACGTTTTGGCGGTCTCCGGATCGACGTGGCCGAAACTATTGCTAAATACGGATGTATGTTGTTTTATTTCTCGGAATACATGTTCGACAGCGTTCCGATTTCCGTGACGCACGGTCTGAAATCGGAGTCCTGATTGATGTAGTGCGGCCGTGAGATGCTGGGCGTGATCGACGAGAAACACGGCGTCTTTGACGTCGTGTTTCTCACGAATCTCCCGCAGGAACTGCTGCGCCAACGCCGTCGTAGTCGTCATAAACAGATGTACATGCATGAATTCGTTCGTCTCTGGACCAACGGCGGCGTACAGCCAGAACTGCTGGCTATTGATCCGGACTTGCATCATCTACTGGCTGTAGATCGGCTTTCTGCACCCAGTCATGAACGGCCTTCCGAGAGCGTTTGACCCCGAACCCCTCAATTATAGAGGCGGTATTCGACTCCATCTTGGCGGATTATCGCTTTCGAATACCATCTCAGAACTTGAGAAGTTGGTGTCAACCGGTCGCAGAAAGCTGTTCACGACTGGGTGCAGAAGGCAAATCTACAGCCCGCTCGCAACGCAAGTCCGGATCACGTCGCGCTCGACGAGACGGTGATCCGAATCAATGGTCAGCAGTTCTGGCTGCACGCCGCTGTCGATCCCAAGACGAACGAATTTCTGCATTTACGGCTGTTTACGACGACTACGACGGCATTGACGCAACGGTTTCTGCGAGAGCTTCGTGAGAAACACGACGTCGAGGACGCCGTGTTTCTCGTCGATCACGCACACCATCTAGCGGCTGCATTGCAACGAGCCGGGCTCCGATTTCGACCCGAACGACATGGAAATCGGAACACTGTCGAACGTGTCTTTAGAGAAATAAAACGCCGGAATCCCTCATTTAGCAATAGATTTAGTCACGTCGATCCAGCGACCGCCGAAACGTGGCTACAAGCCTTTGCCGTCTGGTGGAATTCGCGTAACTAAACACGATGGTCCTCGGCGAGTTGTTACAATTTTCCGGTGGTCTCTCTCGCAATCTCTCGGAAGGATTTTCGTCTGTCCGTCCCGTATACTCGAGTTCTCGGGGCTGTGCAAGGTCTGGCGACAGGATCACCGGAGCGACCGACTGTCGAGAAAAACCGTCGGTACTTAGGTGACGTCTCACGAACCCAACCTGTATGGCCATTGCTGAGGAAGCCGAGGAAACGGACGACGGGGGACAGGATCCCTCCGGAGCAGGCGACGAGCGCGGAACTGACACCGCGAGTGACGAACCGACCGCCTCGAGCGAGGACCGAGAGCGCACGACGACCGACAGCGCCGACGACCGCTACACCCGCAAGAAGTGCGTCCTCATCACCGGCTGTTCGTCGGGTATCGGGCGAGCGACCGCTCAGGCGTTCCTCGAGGAGGACTGGCAGGTCGTCGCCACGGCCCGAAACACCGACGATATCTCAGACCTCGCCGAGGCGGGGTGTACGACCCTCGAGCTCGACGTGACCGAGCCTGATCAGGTCGCTCGAGTCGTCGAGGAGACCGTCGAGCTCGGCGGCGCGATCGACTGTCTCGTGAACAACGCGGGTTACGCCCAGATGGGGCCGATCGAGGACGTCTCCACGCTCGACCTCCACCGCCAGTTCGACGTCAACGTCTACGGTCCGCATCGACTCGCTCGCGCCGCCTTACCGCACATGCGAGCGCAGGGCGAGGGCCGGATCATCAACGTCTCGAGCGTCCTCGGCCGTCTCTCCTTTGCCGGCACCGGGCCGTACTCGGGCTCGAAACACGCCCTCGAGGCGATGAGCGACTCGCTGCGGGCGGAAGTCGAGGAGTTCGGCATCGAGGTCGTCCTGATCGAACCCGGCACCGTTGAGACGGAGTTCGTCGAACGCACGGACGACGAACTGCCCGAAAACCGGACGCCGGCCTACGAGACGCTCTACGAGATCTACGACGACGCACAGCTCATCGGTGGCGGCGGACCGCTCGCGCTGAAGCCGACGGACGTTTCCGAGGCGATCGTCGAGGCGGGGACTGCTCGAGAGCCGCCGGCGCGATACCCCGTGGGCCCGATGGCCCAGTACGGCTCCTACGCGCGATTCCTGCCCGATCGAATTCGCGACGCGGCCTACGGACTCCTCCAGAAATTCGTCTGAGAAGTGCGACGATACCTGTCGCGGATCGTTCGAGAATCGGCGCTCGTCTATCTGCTTGCCGTGTTCTCCTCGGAATCAACGGAGACAGGCGGCGACGACCTCGAGCATGTTCTCACCGCGGACTTCGTCCGCGAACAGCGGGACCCGGCGAACGTCGGTGCCGCGGAAGAGTTCCTGTGCCTCCGTCAGCGCCTTCTGCTGGACGTCCCAGCGGCGCTGACAGAACTCGCAGTCGTCGAGGTTCGGCTCGAGAAAGTCGCCCTCGACGTCGTCGGTAACGTTCGAGAGTGGTTCCATCACGCGGTTGACGACGAGCGTGCCGACCGGGATGTCGAACTCCCGCAGTTGCGCGCGGAGCCGTTTTGACTCGAGGACGCTCATCTCCTCGGGAACCATCACGATCCTGAAGTCGGTCCGCTGGGGATCGCTGAGCGCGTCTCGGAGGCGTTCGATCCGCTCGCGAAGCTCTTCGAGATCCTCCATCCCGGGCTCTTGCTCAGCGTCGTCCGCGCCGCCGAACATCCCCTTGACGCCCTCGAGCATCCCGCCGATCCGCTGGCGGAGCTTCATCACTTTGCCCATCATCGAGTCCATCAGCTCCGGCAATCGGAGGAGCTTGAGGGTGTGTCCGGTCGGCGCCGTGTCCACGACGACCCGATCGAATCGGTCGTCGTCCATGTACTCTAACAGGAGTTGGACGGCCGCCGCCTCGTCGGAGCCGGGCATGTCGCCGCCGAGCATGGCGTCCATCGGGGACTCGCCGCCGAGCAATTCGCCCATGCCGCCCATCGGACCGTCGGGACCGCCGAACGGGTCGTCGGATCCGCTCGAATCGGCGGTCGTTCCGGTGGCGTCTGCTGCGGGCTCGCCGCCGCCGTCTCCCTGCGAGAAGATCGTATCGGCGTCCTCGAGCGCCGCTTCGGGATCGATCTCGGCGGCGTACAGCGGCGCGTCGTCGCGGATCCGGGTCGGTTCCGCGGGGATATCCGTCTCGTAGGTGTCCGAGAGCGAGTGGGCGGGATCGGTCGACACGACGAGCGTGCGAACGCCGCGCTGGGCGCTGTCTAGGGCCGTCGACGCCGCCATCGTGGTCTTGCCGACGCCGCCTTTCCCCCCGTAGAGGACGTACTCCGGCCCGTCTACGGGTTCGTCGCTCGGTTCGACGTCGACCGTCCGGCGCTGGTCTTCCTCCGCGACGGAATCGGTCGGCGTCACCTCGATCGTGTGGTCGTCGTCCTCGTTCGTCTCCTCGACCGGGTCGACGTCGAGTCCGCTCATACCTGCGGGTATCCCGTCCAGACACGAGTACCCGTCGGTCCGTTTTCATCGCGCCGCTCACCGCAGTTGCGAGAGACGGCCTGGGCGAATCGAACCGTCTTCAAACCGCCGTTTCGCGTGAGCATACCCTCATCGATATCCCGTCGCTGAGGCGTACTAGGTGTATTAACACCGGTAAACGAACCTGTTCGTCTAGGGGATACGGTTATATGCGGGATCGTGGTCCGATGACGCGAACCGATCGTTCAATGACGACTCCACCCATCCCCACAACGACCGACCCCAGACGCTCTACCGAATTCGAACGCGCTACCGGGCCCGACCGCGCCGCTCGAGACGCGGGCCCGTTTCCGTACGCCGGTTCCGTGTCCGAACGCGGCCTCGAGACCCCACTCGCGACTCGGACCGACACGCGGTCTCCCCGTGCTCTCCACTCGAGCGCCGGACGAGCGGGGCCGACCGGATCGACCGCCTGCCCCGACTGCGGCACCGAGACGGTCAACGGCGCCGGCCTGTTCGCGTGTTCGCAGTGTGACTGGTCGGGGTCGCTCCGATAGCCCGCTTCGGCGGTGGGAGCGGAGAGACGCCCGATCACCCGAAGTACTCGACGAGTCGGTCGGCCGCGTCCTCGACGCGCGGCGTCACGAGCGCGAAGCGAAGCCAGTCCTCGCGCGCACTTCCGAAGGCGTTCCCCGGCATGCCGGCGACGCCCGCCTCGTCGATCAGTCGTTCGACGTTCTCGAGCGTGCCGGGGAAGCCGTCGAATCGAACCAGCACGTAGAACGAACCGCTGGGTTTCGTGTACGTCGCACCCGCCCGCTCGAGGGCGGCGGTGAACGTCTCGACGCGCTCGCGAAGACGGTCTCGATTGGCCTGGTAGTAGTCGGGGCCCGTTTCACGCAGCGCGTGCAAGACGGCGTGCTGGGCGGGCCGGCTGCCGGCGACGTTGACCAGCATGTGACGACTTCTCGCGCTCTCGACCAAATTTTTCGGGAAGACGGCGTAGCCGACTCGAAACCCCGTGATCGCCATCGACTTCGAAAACGAGTTGGTAACGATCCGGTGATCGGAGTCGACCGAGAGCGCGCTGGCGAAGGCCCCCGAGAGGTCGAAGTGATCGTAGACCTCGTCGCTCACGAGCACCGCGTCGTTTTCCTCGGCGATCGAAACCAGTTCGCGAACCGTCTCCTCGGGATAGACCGCACCGGTGGGGTTGTTCGGCGAGTTGACCACGATGGCGGCGGTCTCGGCGCTCGCCGCCGATCGAACGTCGTCCGGGTCGAGCCGTCCCGCGTCGTCGGTTTCGACGTAGGTCTGGGTCCCCTCGAGCATGGTCGTCTTCCCGGGATAGTACGGGTAGACCGGATCGGTCAGGATGACCTCGGACCCGCTGTCCCGCTCGAGAGCACGGGCCATCGCGAGGTAGTTCGCCTCGCCGGCTCCGTTGGTGACGACGACCTGTGAAACGTCCACGTTCCGGCGCGCGGCGATCTCCTCGCGCAGCTCGCGGAGCCCGTCGCTGGGCGGGTACTGAAACTGCTCGGGGTCGGCGCCGGCGTACTCGGAGAGCCCCTCTCGAAGCGCCGCGGGTGGCTCCCAGTCCGGGTTGCCGCTAACCATGTCGATGACGTCGCCGTCGGCATCGGCCGCGTACTGCATCACGCGAAAGAAAAGCGGCGTCTCGTAGTCCATGCGTTCGTGTGAGCGCCGACGGGTCGTGGATCTTTCGACACGCGGGAGGGAGGCAGGTACCGCCGAACTCGACGGCGGACCCACCTCACCGGTTCATTCAAACTGCCGGCTCTCGACCACTCGAGTATGAACGACGACATCGATCGCGAGCTTCCGATGCGGGTCGGCGACGCGCTCCGAGACGCCGAGGAGACCCTCGCCGTGGCCGAATCCTGTACCGGCGGGCTGATCGGCGCGACGATCACGGCGATTCCGGGCGCCAGCGACTACTTCGAAGCCGGGCTGACGACCTACGCGTACGACGCAAAGCGCCGCCACCTCGGGGTGAGCCGCGAGGCGCTCGACGAACACGGCGCGGTCTCCGAACCCGTCGCGCTCGAGATGGCTCGAGGCGTTCGAGACGTGACCGACGTGACGTGGGGACTCTCGGTAACGGGGGTCGCCGGCCCAACCGGCGGAACCGACGCCGACCCCGTCGGGACCGTCTACGTCGGCGTCTCCTACGCCGGACCGTGGGGAACCAATACCTCGGAGGCGACCGTCTCCCGTTACGAGTTCGACGGCGATCGGGCGGTCATTCGAGCGAAAACGGTCGAACAGGCGCTCGAGGACCTGATCGCCGCGATCGATCGAATTCACTGAGAGTGACTCGTACAGGGTCGGCCGTGGCGCGTCTCGACAGAAAGCTATTCCGTCCGTCGGTTCCCAGCCTCCGGTAGATGAACAAGAAGGGACACGTTCTCAATGCGGCCCTGTTGAGCATCGGGTTGGGGTACCTGCTCGAGCCGTCGGGGACCGAAGAGACGTTCGCGACGGTTCTGATGATCGGCGTTCCCGTCACCCTCGGGGCGCTCTTTCCCGACGTCGACACCGCGTTCGGAAAACACCGAAAGACGCTGCATAACCTGCCGATTCTGGTCGCGTTCGTCGCATTCCCGTATTTCTTCGAGAACCTCCAGTACGTCTGGATCGGGATCCTCACCCACTACGTGCTCGACGTCGCCGGGAGCAAGCGCGGTATCGCGCTCTTCTATCCGCTCTGGTCCGAGGAGTTCGGACTTCCGGTCGGCGTCGCCGTCAAGAGCAGGATGGCCGATCTGGTGACCGTCGTCGTCACCGGCGCGGAACTGGTCGTCGCCGCGATCATCATCTACCGGATTCCGCAGTTGAGTCTCGAGTTGGGCGGACAGGCGATCGGAACCGTGCTTGGATAGCCCTCGGAACGAGGCCATCGTCGCCATCGCAGTCCTCGGCAACGACGCTCGAGCAGAGTGGTTGTTCGCCCAGACCGAAGACCCATATCGAAACAGTTTGGTGACACGAATGCGGGCGTTGACTCAATGCAGCTCTCGCGGGACACGATGTTCGGGAGGCAGGCGCTGCTCTGGTGGGCCGTGCTCTCGAACGCGCTTTCGTTCCTCGGCGTTTTGCTCTGGAACTGGGACGTTACGACGCTGGTCTCGGTCTACTGGCTCGAGATCGGAATCGGACTGTTCTGGGCGACTCTCAAAGCCGGGTTCGCCGAGCGACCCGCCGACTATTCGTCGGAGATGTTTCTGTTCGGTGCGTTCCGGTACCGAAGGGGCGGCGTTTCGATTCCGCGAACGGATCTCGTGTGGTACCTTCACAATCTTCCGATAGTCGCCATTGCAGGGGTTGGCTTTGGCGGCGCGTGGATTACTATCGGCCTGCTGGCTATCGGACAGATGCCTGGGTTTCAGGAAGTTGTCCAACCCGGATCCGGGACCCTCTACTCGGTGCTTGTCGTCGGAATCAGTCTCTTCGTCGGTAACGGCTGGAAGACGATGTCGACCTACGTGAGTGGCCGGCGGTACCGTGAGCTAAACGCACAACAAGTCCTCCAAGATGCGCTCTGGCCGCTGTGGACTCTCGGGACTGTCATTATCGTCGTCGCACCCACCGTCGCTGGGGAAATAACGGCGCTCCTTTTTCTCGCCTCGCTACTCGTCGTGAAGTTCGCGTTCGATCTCGTCTGGACATTCTACGGGACGATGCTGTCGTTCGAGGAGGAACTCGGCGGCTCGCTCGAGGTCGACAAGACCGGAACCGGTCACGAGTGGGACCCGCGCCCGCTCGAGGAATCACGTCCTACAGACTCGATTCGATCGCACAGACTCGGTGTTCTTCTCGGCGGGGTGACGAACGGCGTCCGGTCGCTGGCGGGCACGCTCGTGGGCCTGTTCGGCGGGTGGGTTTGCTTCGTTCTCGTGATGGGCGCCGACCTCGTGGTTCTCGAGTGGCTCGCGGTCGCCCTCGCATTGTTGGGCGGGCTCGGCGTCTTCGATCATGTCCTCAGGCACTGGTGGACGAGGTACCAATTCGACGAAACCGACGATCTCGTCTGCTACGGCGCGCGGTCTGCCGGGCCGCACTGGCGACTCGATTTCGATCGGATCGAGTCACTCGAGCAGGACAGTTCCACCCCGGATCGACTGCTAGGAACGACGACGCTTCGCATCGATCTCGAAAACGGGGAACGGACGATTCGACTGCCACACCTCGAGAAGAGCAACGTTCAGAAGATCGAGGAGACGATCGGCACGTCAGCGGCGGATGCGAAACGCGCCGCGATTGGTACACCCTGAGAACTACTGGCTGTCCGCGTCGTGTTGGTTCGGCGTCCACTCCTGGCAAGGGTCCATGTCCTTCATCCCGCCGTCGTGGTAGCCGCAGTAGGGGACCATGCCCGAGTCGGTCCGGACGTACTCGAAGTGGTGGCAATTTCCGCAGTACCGGTCCGCCGGTTCGACCGGGCTCTCGGGCTGGACGGGGGTGTCTACGAGTTCCGCGTCCCGGCCGTCGCCCGTCTCGAGCGGCGACTCGAGCGATTCCGGTTCCGAACCGCCGTCGCTGGTCGGGACCGCCCCCGGTCCGGCTGGCGCGCCGTTCGTTCCACTCCCGCCGGCCGAGCGCATCTTCGAATCGCCGTCGACGTTCGTCTGCGTCTCGACGTCGCCGTCGGGATCGGCCCCGAAGAGGCCGACGCCGCCGAGCGCGCCGCCGCTCGAGTTGTCCACCTCGACGACTTTCGTTTCGCCCCGTCGAGTCACGTTCATCTCGAGCATCCCGCCTGGATCGTTCCGCGTCTTGAAGTTGACGACGGCGATGAACAGACAACAGACGGTGATGAACAGACCGAGGAGATAGACGACCGAAACGTGGAGTGTGAGTTGTTCGCCGTGTCCCCGCCAGTGGTACGGATACGCGTACGCGAACATGGCGACGCCGAGCGTGCAGAGACTCGTCCCGATCGCGGCCGCTGCCTTGACCCGACGCGAGGCGGGCAAGACGATGAAGACGCCGACGAACGCGGTCGGGACGCCGATGCCGGCCATGATTCCGGCCCCGCGAATCGGCCCCAGCGGATGGGGGAAGTACGACGAGAAAAAGTCGGTCGTCGCGACGAAGACGGCGACGACCGCCAGCATCGCCCCGAGAGCGACGAGCACCGCGCCCGCGTACAGCCGTCGGAGGCTCGACACCTCCCGTTCGTTTCCTCGATAGACCTCCGTCAGGCTGGTCATGATACAGCGGTTGGTACTCGGGCCACAAAAAATGATACGTCAGACAAGTCTCGAAATTCTGGGGGAACTGACCGTCTCGATCGATCACTCGCGTTGGACGTTTGCCCGACTCGAGTCGGATTCGCTTTCCACTCGAGACGGATTCGCGTCCCGCTCGAAGACGAACCGACTGTCTGGAGACGAGACTCAGTGCTCGAGGATGGGAACCGCGCCAGTGTGGGCACTCGAGCGCGCTCGTCGCCGCGCGCGGATGCTGCGGCCCCGTCGAATACCGACCGAAGCGAAAGCTTGAATCGACGGCCTTGCCAAGTCCCACCCATGAGCGACGAGGAGGAGGAGGAACCAGCGGTGACACTCGGCGAACGAACGGCGGTCGACGGAGCGCCCCTCGCCCGCGTGAGTTCTCGGCTCACCTGGCCCAAAGAAAAGAGCGAGGTCGACCGACTCGAGGGCGACAGCGTCGTTCGGACGCCGGACGGTCCGCGGGAACTCTCCGAGATACTCGCCGACGTGGACGAGACCTACTTCGAGCGCTACCAGGAGTTCGAAACGCACGTCAGGGACGTCATCGGGACCGGCCCCATCCAGACGGCGGACGAGTAACCACCCGTGGCGACCGAAGACGCGACTGCCGGTGGCTGGGTTCGCGATCAGTTCGACCGCCTCTCGTGGGTCCAGAAGTCGCTGCTACTCGGCGCGATACTGACGATCATCTGGATGCGGGTCGTTCCGCCGGAGCTGGGCGAGCGCGTCGTCGTCGACAGCGTCCTGTTGATCGGCGGCCCGCTCGCGCTGGGGCTGACCCACGGCCGGCGCATCGGCTGGACCGTCGACCGAGCGGCGATCCGAAACGCCGTCGCGCTCTCGCTTTTCGTCCTGCCGTTTTATCTCGTGGGATCGACCCTCCCGACGATCCGGAGCTTCTACCCGATGTGGGAGACGTCGGCCGCCCTCGGCGAGTTCGTTCCGCACGCGATCAAACTCTTCACGCTCGCGCTCGCCGCGGAAACGTACTACCGGGGACTGCTCTGTGTTGGGGTGCGAGAGCTCGGATACAAGGCGATTTTCATCAGCCCGATCGTCTACATGATTCACCACTCCTCGAAGCCGCCGATCGAGTTCTTACTCTCCGGGCCGACGGACGTCCTCTTCGGCGCAGTCGACTACAACTCTGGGTCGATACTCCCGTCGGTCATCGCCCACGGCGTCGGTCTCGTCTTCCTCGACTGGCTGGTGTTACACGAGCCGCTTTTCGACCCGGCACCACTCCTCGAGGCCATTAGCTGGCTCCCCGTTCCGCTGTGAGCGATTCGAATTCGTTTCCCGGTCGAGTTGCGTTGCCGTTGTCAACACACGGATCTGATCTCGAGCGAGGATTCGGTTCGGGAGGGTGTTCGATTCGGCACGATTTTTCAGGCCCGAACGCGAACTATCGTCCATGGCGCTTCCAATCGATCCGACCGCTATCGATCCCGAAGACTACGGCGAACACAAGGCAGTCCTCGAGATGGATCACGAGGAAGCCATCGAGCACACGCGCGAGGTCTTCGAGGCGGAGGGGTTCGGTGTCCCGGCCGAGTTCTCGCCGTCGGATCTGCTCAACGAGAAAGTCGACGCCGATCGGGACCCCTACTACGTCCTCGGTGCCTGTAATCCGAATATTGCCGATCAGGTCCTCGACGTGACCGAGAAGATGGGCGGGCTCTTTCCCTGCAACGTCGTCATCTGGGAGGAATCGCCGGGACGACAGGTCGTCTACCACATCTCGATCATGAAAATCGCTCGCCTGCTCGGCATCGCCCCCGACGACGAGAACTGGCAGGACATCGTCGACGAAACGGGCGAGATGGTCGATACCGCGTACTCGAACCTCTAGATCGCGCTTTTTTCGAACCCGTCCCCCGCCGATCGCCGTGGAGCGAGGGAGTTCAGACGAGAATCACGGCTCGCTCGAGTCGGTCTCGTCCTCAGGTGTGGTGGGCTCGTCGACACCAGCGCTCGACTCCTCAGCGGGCGTGTTTGGCCCCTCAGCGGGCCCGTTCGAGCCCTCGGCGAGGCCGGCCTCTTCCTCGAGTTCCTCGATGTAGCGCTCGCCGTCGTATTGGACGTAGCCCGTGTAGAGCATGATGAGCCCGAACAGGACCAGCGGGACGCCGAACAACAGGAACAGCGCCGCGAGCGCGGTGAGGAGGTCGGGCGGGAGGGGTCCCTGAGCGATCATACGCTCGTTCTGTGTCGAACCGGCTAAAGTAGTTCCGTTCGTTGACGGCCACACGATGGAATTACACCGAAACGGACATGCGTGGGACCCTGACGCGTACGACGGCTCACACTCGTTCGTCTCCGAGTACGGCGAAGACCTGCTCGAGTGGCTCGATCCCGAACCTGGCGACCGGGTACTCGACGTCGGTTGTGGAACGGGACAGCTATCGGCAGAGATCGCCTCCCGAGGAGCCGGTGTCGTCGGAATTGATACCTCCGAAGCGATGATCGAGCGCGCGCGGTCGTCGCATTCGAACTGTTCGTTCGTCCGTGCGGATGCGACCGAGTTTGATCTCGACGAGCCGTTCGACGCCGTCTTCTCGAACGCGGCGTTACACTGGATCAGCGACCAAGACGCCGCCCTCGAATCGATTCGAAACGCGCTCCGTCCGGGCGGCCGATTCGTGGCCGAACTCGGTGGCGCTGGCAACGTCCGATCGATCGTCGACGCGCTCGAGACGGAACTGCGCGAACGAGGCTACGAAGCCGCGAACCCATGGTACTTCCCCTCGATCGGCGAGTACGCGCCGCGACTCGAGACACACGGTTTCGAGGTTCGCTCGGCGAGGTTGTTCGACCGACCGACGGAACTCGAGAACGGCGAGGAGGGCCTCGAAGACTGGCTCACGATGTTCGGCGATTCGTTTTTCGAATCGGTTCCAGCCGACGAACGGGATGCAATCGTCGCCGCGGTCGAAGACGAACTCAGGCCGACGCTGTTTCAGGACGGCTCTTGGGTCGCAGACTATCGGCGGCTTCGGTTCGCCGCAGTCGCGCTCGAAGAGTAGTCACTCGAGGCTGCAGACTGATTATCGCGTTGTGCTTCGGGCGCTACGTCCCGCTCGAGAAGGCGTCGAGACTGGACTGCAACCCGGCGGCGAGTTCGGATTTCCTGCGGAGTCGCTGGTAGGAGACGGGCAGTTGCTGTGCGACGTGTGCGACCGCGTCGTGGAACGTTTCGGCCTCGCCGTACTCGCCGGCGATCGATTCGCGGCCGCCGGGGCCGTTCGCGTCGGCGCTGCCGGGCGCGCCCTCGAAGGCGTTCCTGACGCTCTCGCGGACCTGCCAGACGCCGACGGGCGCCCAGTAGTCGTCGCTGACCTCGCGCAACACGAGACACTTGGCCTGTCTGCCGATCGACTCGAGGTGCTCGAGCACGCCGAGTCGCGCGGCGTAGTACGCGCCCGCGGTCTCCTCGACGTAGCCGGTTCGGCCCTCGTAGCCCTCGCTCGCGCTCGCCATCCAGACCGCGTCGTGTGGGTCGGGGTTCCAGATGCTGCCGGGGGCTTTCATCTCGACGAGTTCGAACTCCCACCGGCCGGGTGCGAGGACGATCCAGTACCGATTGCCCATGTACTCGTTGGCCCAAACCTGTACCTCGTCGATGCTCGGATTCGTCCGAATCTGCCCGCGGACGAACTGGCCGACGGTGTCGTCGACGGCGGTGATCGACCACCGCGTCGGGACAAGTCGGCGCTGTTTGGTCTCGCCCAGCGCGCCCGCCGAGAGGATCGAGTTGATCTCGTAGACGTCGAACCCGCGGCGATAGAGGTAGGTCATCGCCCCCTGGGCCTGCCAGTCGTCGTCCTCTAAGGTCTTTTTCACTGCTCGCGGAACGTGGGGATTCTCCCGCAAGTCCGCGTCTCTGGCGTTGGCTCGAGGGCCCCGCGGCGTCGCCACGTCGGTTCCCGCGTCGAGGCCGAGATCGGGCGTGTCGTCGAGTCCGATCTCGAGGTCGACCGGCCGGTCCGAGATCGCCACCTCGCGCTGGACGCCGACGAAGCCGTCCCAGACGTCGTCGACCGACGGCGCGAGCCGACTCGCGATGCTCGGGGAGTCGACGTTGGCGGATTTGCTCGAGTTCAACAGCCCGGTTCGGCGCTGGAGGACGTCGTCGATGGCGTAGCCCTGCTGGTACCACGCCCCGTCGGTGACGTACTCCTCGGCCCGATCTTCGTCGCCGACGGGCGAGAGCAGACCGATCGGGATGTCCGGATAGTTGGATCGCCCGACGAAGATAGAGGGGGCCGTCGACCCGACGAGCGTATCGCCCGAAAGCGACTGTTCGAAGTTCCGCTCGAAGTCCTCGAGGTGGTCCGTGATCGCGTAGGACTTCTCCTTCGCGAGCCGCCGTCGCTCGGCTTCCTCGTCGGGCTCTAACTCCTCGATGTAGTCGTCGAGGCGCATTACCGGCTGTAGGGCCGGACCGGGTTTGAATGTTGAGTTCGCGATCGGAACTCCGAACGCGGTGGTACCATTTAACACACCGCTCGTGCTCCGCTACGGTAGTGGCAGACGAGATCCTCTTCGTCGCCGTCGGCATCCTCGCGTTCGGCATCGGAGCGCAGGTTCTCGCCAAGCGATTGGAGGTTCCGAGCGTGTTGTTTCTGATCGTCATCGGCGTGCTCGCCGGGCCGGAGGGGCTCTCTTTCGTGACCCCGGAGACGTTCGGGAACGGACTCTCGGCGATCGTCGGACTCAGCGTCGCCATCATCATCTTCGACGGCGCGTTTCACCTCCGGCGAGAGAAACTCGCGCTGGCGCCGAGAGCCATCTTCAGGCTGACGACGGTCGGCGCGCTGCTTACGTTCCTCGGAACCGGCGTCGCGGTCAGGTACTTCCTCGGGACCTCCTGGGGCCTCGCGTTTCTGATCGGTGCGTTGCTCGTCGCGACCGGGCCGACGGTCATCACGCCGATCCTCGAGGTGATTACCGTCAGAGAACACGTCACCTCCGCGCTCGAGGCCGAGGGGATCGTCAACGACGTGACCGCCGCCATCCTCGCGATCGTGATCTTCGAGACCGTCGTCGTCGGGGACTCGCCCGCGCTGGTCCCGCCGGCGTTCCTCCAGCGGCTCGCGGCGGGGATCGGCATCGGCATCGTCGTCGCCGGTATCGTCCGCTACCTGCTGGTTTCGGTCGACCAACCGGCCGGAAGCGCGCCGCAGATCGCTCGGCTCGTGACCGTGACGGGCGCGATCGTCTCCTTCGGCCTCGCCGAGTCAGTGTTTCCGGAGACTGGCGTCGCCGCCGCCGCGACCGCCGGTATCGTCCTCGGGAACGTCGATATCCCACACCGGGCGTCGGTCCTCGAGTTCAACCGCGATCTCACGCTGATCGTGCTCTCGTTCGTGTTCATCTCGCTGGCCGCGCTGATCGACTTCGACTCCCTGTTCGGACTCGGCACCGGCGGCATCGCTGTCGTCGTCGCGGTGACGCTTTTCATCCGTCCGATTCTGGTCGCGTTCTCGACGACCGATCGTCGGTTCAGCCGCGAGGAACGGCTCTTCCTCTCGTTCGTCGGCCCCCGCGGGATCGTCCCCGCGTCGGTCGCGACCCTGTTCGCGCTCGAACTCGAGGCCGCGGGCCAGTTCGAGGCCTCCCAGACGCTCGCGGGAACGGTGTTTCTGGTGATCTTCATCACCGTCGTCATCCAGGCGGGCTTCGCTCGCCAGATCGCGGAGTACTTTCAGGTGATTCCAATGCGCACGATAATCGTCGGCGGCGGCCGAATCGGTCGGGCCCTCGCCACGCGACTGGAGAAACGAGGCGAAAACGTGGTGCTGGTCGATCGGGACCCCGAGGTCGTTACCCGGTTACAGGAAGCGGGATTCGCGGCCGCCGCCGGGAACGGAACCGACGACTCCGCTCTTCGAGATGCGGGTATCGACGACGCCAAGATCGTCGTCGCGACGACCGCGGACGACGATACGAACCTGCTGGTCTCACAGCTCGCGCGGACGAAGTTCGACGTCGAAACCGTCGTCGCCCGCGTCAACGACCCCGAGAACGTCGACGCCTTCGAGACGCTCGGCGTGCGCGCGATCGACGTCTCGAGCGCGACGGCGTGGTCGATCGACAACGAGATCGAACGCCCCGCGCTGGCCCACTGGATGACCGAACTCGGCGAGGGCCACGACGCACAGGAGATTACCGTCACGGCCACGGACCTGCCAGGCTCGACCATCGCCGAACTGGACGCCGAGATTCCCGACGGCTGTATCGTCGCTGTGCTCGCTCGAGAGGGCGAGACCTACGTTCCGAACGCGGACACCGTCCTCGAGGAGGGAGACCACGTGACCTTCATCGGTCGCGACGACGCCGTTCGATCCGCGGTGCGACGATTCCACCCGCACGATTGACCGACGGCGTCGGCCAGTCGTGAACGCAGCTACGGTCGGGCCTCGAGAGGCCCCGTTTCGGCCGACTCGCGGGCGAGTATCGAAAGACAACCGTTAAAAGCGGCGGGCGGAAAGGTAGCGGTATGAGTTCCACGGATAGACGAGAGACGCGCTCCTGTGTCTCTTGTGGGATCAACATCTCGGGAACGAACGCTGCAGCGTTCAAGTGCCCCGAATGTGGCAACCAGATTTACCGCTGTGCAAAGTGCCGGAAACAGAGCAACCTCTACGAGTGTGACGACTGCGGGTTCACCGGACCTTAAGTACGACAATGGGGAAAGTAGCCGCCAAAATCAAGGTCATGCCGAACAGTCCCGAGATCGACCTCGACGCGCTCCAAGAGCGCCTCGAGAGCGCGCTCCCGGAGGGCGCCAAAATCAACGGCACCGAACGCGAGGAGGTCGCGTTCGGTCTCGTCGCCCTGTACGCGACGGTCATCGTCCCCGACGGCGCGGGCGGGACCGAAACCGTCGAGGAGAGCTTCGGCGACGTCGAAGGCGTCGAGAGCGTCGGCGTGGAGAACGTCGGTCGAATCTAACGCGGTAGTCGATTTCGAAACGGTACTTCGATTTCTCGAGCGGCGGATCGTTCCATGAGCGCCCCGCTCCCGAGACAGCTGACTATCCTTCGACGGTTGCTCTCGGCCTTTAGACGGTTTCGTGTCACTGTTTTGTGATGTGTTCGTCTCCCGATCACGAAAAGCGACGGGGCGATCGAACCGGTGATTCGTGCGGCTTCGATCCGAGTCGTTCAGTTGTCCGGCCCTCGAGCGCCGAGGTCGGCTTCCGATACCATCTGCGCGCCGGTCGGCGAGAGGTCGACCGTGACGTCCTCGGAGACGGCCTTGCTGATCTCGTCTAGGTTTCCGGCCAGAACCGTCAGAACGTCCTGCGGATCGATGTAGATCAACATGTTGCCGTCCTGGCCTTCGGTCACGAGCTGCAGGTCGTTCAACGCGACCTGATTGTCCTGGATGGACGCGGCCACCACGGGCAGCGCGGTCGGTTTCCCCTGTTCGTCCTCGCGCACCTTTCGAATGTGGACTGCGTCGAGATCGATGATGTCCTTGTACTCTTTGATCTGTTCGGCGCAGTTGACCATGTCGTTGATGACGTCGGTCCGCTTGTCGTTGCCGTGGTCGCCGTCGAGACAGTGCTGGCAGACGCGCAGTTCGATTTGCATGAGTGGTCCTATCGGGCCCGGACCGATGAGATTTCCGCTTCGCGGGTCGGGTGAGAGAGCGGGCGTGGTACTCGTCGCGCGAAGACGTGCGTTTTATAACCGTCACCGCTCAAATCAGTCGTACGACTATGCCGAAATCTAATGGGCCACGCCAAGGAACTCGGAGAAAACTCGCGAACGATCCTCGGGACCGCGGTACGTCGCCGCCACAGCGGGCGATTCAGGACTACGACGACGGACAGAAAGTCCACCTGAAGATCGACCCGAGCATTCCTGACGGACGTTTCCATCCGCGATTCGACGGGCAGACTGGACGCGTCGTCGGGAAACAGGGGAGCGCGTTCAAAGTCCAGATCAACGACGGCGGCAAGGACAAAACGGTGCTCGTCTCGGCCGCGCACATGAGCGCGCAGGAATGACGATCTTCAAAGAGATCGTCGACGAGGAGTTCCTGACGGTCTCGGACGTGAAGGAACACCTCGCCGATATCGAGACCGAACGCGCGCTCGAGGAGGACCGAGAGCTTCGCTACGAGCTCGCGCGGACGATCGAGCACGTCAACCGGTTCGCCGTCCTCGACCCCGAGGACGCACAGGCGCTGGTCGAGGATCTCCAGGACCACGAGAAAGTCGACGAGGAAACCGCCTACAAGATCACGAACCTCCTCCCACAGGACCGAGACGAACTCCGATCGGTCTACGCACAGCAGCGCTACTCGCTGTCGGGAGACGAACTCGACGAGATTCTCAACACCATCGCCCGGTACGCCTGACTCGGGAACTGTGTGATAGCGAGCCGACTCTTTAAGTACGCCGTCACCGTATCGAACCTTAATGAGCGAAGCCGAGCGCGACGAGACGAACGTACGCCGGACGGTTGTGCTTGATTACCTCGCACACGGCCTCTCCGACGACGGCCGCCCGCAGTACGCGAAGTCGCCAGCGGGGTACGCGATGGACATCGAGGACTTCTCCCTCTACGAGGTCGCGTTCGACGAGGACGAACGACTCACGATCGGAAGCGAGGTCGTCGTCGAACCCGCCGAAGAGCGGGACATCGTGGTCGAGGCGCGCGAGGTCGAGTATGACGACCTGTCGTCGGGTGCACAGTCCGAACTCGAGTACGTCGTTCAGGACTTGGTCGCAGACCACGAAGAGCGCTTCGTCGATTTCTACAACGAGGCACAGCCGATCACGTTACGGCTCCACCAGTTGAACCTCCTGCCGGGCATCGGGAAGAAACTCAGAAACGGCATCCTCGACGAACGAAAGCGCAAGCCGTTCGACGACTTCGAGGAACTGGCAGATCGGGTCTCCGGGTTGCACGATCCGGACGAGATCCTCGTCGAACGGATCATTCAGGAGTTGCGCGACGACGATCTGAAGTACAAGACGTTCGTGGGCCAACGCGATCAGGAGTAGCGTCCGCTTTCTGACGCCGAGACGGTGCGTTTACACGCCGGGAACTCGAAGCGCCGAGCGATGAGAGACCCAGACGGCCTGATCGCTCGAGCCGGCGTTCGGGGCGATCCGGACCGGGACCAGCACTTTCTGATCGACGACCGCGTGCTCGATCGGCTGCCGACGTATCTGACAGAAATCGACGCTGATACGTCCCACGTGCTCGAGATCGGTGGCGGAACCGGCGCGCTGACGGATCGGCTGCTCGCGGTCGCCGACGCGGTGACCGTGATCGAGCGCGACCGGAAGCTGGCCGCGTTCCTTCGCGAGGAGTTCGCCGACGAAATCGAGGACGGACGACTGACGGTCGTCGAAGGGGACGCACTCGAGGTCGAGTTACCCGGGTTTACGGCGTCCGTTTCGAACCTCCCCTACGGCGTCTCGAGTGAGATCACGTTTCGGCTGCTGCCGGAATCCCGGCCGCTCGTGTTGATGTTCCAGCAGGAGTTCGCCGAACGGATGGTCGCCGAGCCCGGGGCGTCCGAGTACGGCCGACTGTCGGTGTCGACCCAGCACTACGCGGACGTCGAACTCGTCGAAACGATCCCGAAAGAGGCGTTTTCGCCGCCGCCCGCGGTCCAGAGCGCGGTCGTCCGGCTCGCGCCGCGCGACCCGGAGTACGAAGTCGACGACGAAGGGTTCTTCCTCCGGTTCGTCAAGGCGCTTTTCACGCAGCGCCGGAAGACGATGCGAAACGCCGTTCGGAACACGGGCCACATCTCGAGGCTCGCGGATCCCGACGCGGTCGTCGACGCGGCCGACGAGGACCTGCTTCGAAAGCGCCCCGACGCCGTGACGCCCGCCGAGTTCGCCGCGCTCGCGAACCTCGCGACGGACGTGAGCGATCGAACCGACGGCTGAGTACCGAAACCGACGGCGACTGAGTATCAGAAGCGACGCTCTCACGGCAGAGTACCGACAGTTCTCGCGGACAGTTTCCACCGCGGTCGACCGACGGATACAGGTGGGTCCAACGACGAAACGATCGAAAGGGACAGAGATGTTCGAGGTACTCTTCGGGCTCGACTGGTTGGGGGAGCAGTTTTCGACGTCGACCCAGCGCCTCGTCGTGACGATCGCGACGGTTGGGGTGTTGCTCTACGTCGTGGTGTCGTACCAGCGGATACAGAACTGGCTTTCCACCCGAACACGCGCGCTGTACGCCGATTTCGTCACGATGTTTCTCCTCTTTTGTGCCTGTGGTGTCGCGCTCGCGGTCATCCTCGGCGTCTGGCAGGAAACGACACTGATTACGAACGAATTCGAGCGTCTGAACCCCCAGTCACCGGAGATCGCTCGCGCCGTCATCTCCGCGATCCTCCTCCTGAGCGGGTTTATCGTGACGCGTTTCGTCCGGCGGGTCATACAGGAGTTGTTCAGTTCGTCGACGGCCGTCACCGACCACCAGCGCGAGGTCACCCATCGCCTTACACAGGTGGCGATCTGGGCGCTCACGATGGTCGTGATTCTGGGCGTCTGGATCGACGACTTGAACGGGCTGTTGGTCGGCGCGGGCCTGTTCGGTGCGGGGCTCGGAATGGCGGCCAAGCAGACGCTGAGTTCGGTCCTCGCGGGATTCGTCCTGATGTTCTCGCGGCCGTTCGAGATCGGCGACTGGATCGAAGTACAGGACAGCGAGGGGACCGTGACCGACATTTCGATCTTCAACACGCGGATCCAGTCGTTCGACGGCGAGTACATCATGGTACCCAACGACATCATCGCCTCGGGCATGATCATCAACCGCTCGCGGCGGGGGCGACTGCGAGTCGAAATCGAGATCGGCGTCGACTACACCGCCGACGTCGAGCGGGCGGCCGAGCTAGCGGAACAGACGCTGCAGGACCTCGAGATCGCCCAGACGGCACCGGCTCCCCACGTGGTCTCGAAGGGGTTCGGCGACTCCGCGGTGCTTTTGAGCGCGCGATTCTGGATCGACAAGCCGAGCGCGCGCCGACGCTGGCGCGCACGGACCGCGGGCGTTACGGCGATCAAGGACGCCTTCGACGAGGAGGGCATCAAGATCCCGTATCCACAGCGCGAACTGTCCGGACGCGCTGAACGGGGCGGGTTCGTGCTAGCCAACGACGAGGGGATCGAACCGGCGAGCGCCGATGCCGCGAACTCCGACGATGATTCGTCCGGATCGCACGCCGCACAGTACGACGAACGGACCGACGCCCGTTCGAAACGCGCCGATTCCGATTCGGGACGCGACGCGAACTCGGACGGGGACGGCTCCGATTCGGAGTCCGACGAGGACGGCGAACGAGTCGCGCCCTCGGAGGACGGATAGATGGATCTCGCCGACCGACGCGACCTCGAGACCGACGTCTACCAGCCGGCGGAGGACTCGGAGCTGCTCGCCGACGCCGCCTGCGACCGGCTCGAGGAGGAGGACCTCGTGCTCGAGGTCGGCACCGGCTCGGGCTACGTCGCGAACCGACTCGCCGAGGAGACGGGTGCGCGCGTGATCGCCTCCGACGTGAACCCCCATGCCCTCGCGCAGGCTCGCAGCGAGGGCGTCGAGCCGGTTCGGGCCGATCTGGTCGAACCGTTCGCCGACGGCCGTTTCGACGCGGTCGCGTTCAACCCGCCGTACCTCCCGACGGAATCCGACACCGAGTGGGACGACTGGATGGAGCGGGCGCTCTCGGGCGGAGAGGACGGGCGCGAGGTCGTCGATCCGTTTCTGGATACGGTCGCCCGCGTGCTCGCCCCCGACGGCGTCGTGTTCCTGCTCGTGAGCAGTCTCACCGGCGTCGACGAAGTCGTCGAGCGCGCCGGCGAGAACGGCTTCAGCGCCGTCGCCGTCGCCGACGAGTCGTTTCCCTTCGAGACGCTGACCGTTCTCGAACTGCTGTAGGCTGGTTCCGTCGCACGCACTGTCTCGGCGCAGCCAGAGCTGTGCTCCTTCTTCGATGGGTTCGCTCGAGCGTACTCGAGACGTCTCCCGTTTGGCGGGGACGGAGCCAGTCGATCGACCCGAGCCGTGCCACAGCGTTCAAGACAGTTCCCTCGAACGTTCGCGTATGCGACTCGAGGAGTACTGGGGAGTCGGGCCGAAGACCCGCGAGACGCTGGTCGCGGAACTCGGCAGGGAACGAGCCATCAGAGCGATCGAGAGCGGCGACGTTCGGACCCTCTCGGAGGCGGGATTGCCCCGCGGTCGGGCGACCCGCATTCTCCGGCGGGCGACCGGCGGCGCGGGAATGGACGTGCTGGCGACCAGCGACGCGCGCACGGCCTACAAGGAACTGCTCGATCTGGCGGTCGAACACGCGGTCACCGAGCGCGCGGCCGATCGGATCAGAGTGCTCACGCCCCGAACCAGCCGCGAGGAGATGACCGACCGGCTCGACGGCGTTCTGGCGGCCCGCGACGCCTGGACCGATCTCGAGGAGGCGGACAAAGACCGCGTGCTCGAGGCCTACGACCGCTACGACGAGCGCGACGAGAGCGAACACGCGGCCGTCGAAGCGGCGCTCGCGCTGCTCGAGGCGGGCGTCGACTCCGGGCCGTTCGAGACGATCGCCGAACTGGACCGCGAGACGCTCGCGGAGGCCGCCGACGCGCTCGGCGCGTTGACCGGCGGGCGCGTTCGCGAGGGAGCAGACGACGAACTCGATCGGCTCCGGACCGCCCTGGGGGCGGTCGAAGACATGGACGCGAACGCGCTCGAACTCATCGAGGAGCTTCGAGACGACGGCGTCCACGACGTCGAGGGCTTCCGCGACGCGTTCGAGGATCGGCTGCTGAGCGAGACGGGGGTCACGGTCGAGCAGGTTCGGGACGCGATGCCGACCGACGCCAGCGACGCCACCGACTTCGTCGGCGGCACGCTTCGGGAGCTTCGATCGAACCTCACCGGGGCCGTCGACGAGCGCGAGGCGGCCGTCGCGGCGGAGTTCGAGGAAACGCTCGAGGCGGCGGACGAGGCCGTCGAGAAAGCTGTCTCCGCGGTCGACGAGATCGCCTTACACCTCTCGCTCGCGCGGTTCGCGATCGCCTATGACTGTACGCGACCGACGTTCGTCGGGGACGAAGGCGCTCGGAGCGACGACGACGCGATTTCGGTGGTAAACGCTCGAAACCTCTCGCTCGAGGCGCGCGACGACGAGTCCGTCCAGCCGGTCACGTACGGCCTCGGATCTCACGGCGTGACGAGCGTCCCCGAGGAGGTCGGCTCCGTCCCCGGCGAGGAAGACGTGGCCGTCCTCACGGGGGCCAACAGCGGCGGGAAGACGACGCTGCTCGAGACGCTCTGTCAGGTCGTGTTGCTGGCGTCGATGGGGCTGCCCGTTCCGGCCGATCGGGCGGAAGTAACCCCCGTCGACTCGCTGGTCTTTCACCGACGCCACGCGAGTTTCAACGCCGGCGTGCTCGAGTCGACGCTGAAGTCGATCGTGCCGCCGCTTTCGTCCGGCGGCCGAACGCTGATGCTGGTCGACGAGTTCGAGGCGATCACCGAACCCGGCAGCGCGGCCGATCTATTACACGGGCTCGTCACGCTCTCGGTCGACAGGGACGCGATGGGCGTGTTCGTCACGCACCTCGCGGACGACTTAGAGCCCCTGCCAGAGGCGGCCCGCGTCGACGGTATCTTCGCGGAGGGGCTCGATCCCGACCTCGAGTTGCTCGTCGATTACCAGCCCCGATTCAACACCGTCGGGCGCTCGACCCCGGAGTTCATCGTCTCGAGGCTGGTCGCGAACGCGACGGATCGAACCGAGCGGACGGGCTTCGAGACGCTTGCGGAGGCGGTCGGCGACGAGATCGTCCAGCGGACGCTCGCGGACGCGCGCTGGAACGAGTGAGCTGACTGCGGTAACGGACTGTAGCAGGAAAGGCTGACAGCGAAAACGGACTTGTAGCAGGAAGGATCGACAGCGAAAACGAGTCGTCGTTACTCTTCTCTGAGGCCCGGATTCGTGACGGCGCCGTTCGCCGCCGAGCCGAAGTCCCGGGTGTACTTCGCGAGCACGCCGTTGTCGTAGGGTTGCTCTGGCTGGTCCCACTCCTCTCGTCGTGCCTCGAGTTCCGCGTCGTCGACGTCCACCTCGAGATCCCGTTCCGGGATGTCGACGGTCACCGTGTCGCCGTCCTCGAGGAACGCGATCGGGCCGCCGACGTAGGCTTCGGGGGCGACGTGGCCGATCATCGGGCCTCGAGTACCACCGGAGAAGCGTCCGTCGGTGATGAGCGCCACGTCGTCTTCGTGGCCGGCGCCGACGACGGCCGCGGTTACGCCGAGCATCTCGCGCATTCCAGGGCCGGCTTTCGGCCCCTCGTTACGGATGACGATCACGTCGCCGCTCTCGATGTGACCCTCTTGGACGTAGGCCATCGCGTCCTCCTCGTTTTCGAAGATTCGGGCGGGACCCTCGTGGTAGAACTCGTCGTCGCCGGTCACCTTCAGGACCGCGCCGTCGGGCGCGAGGTTCCCAGAGAGGATTTTGATCGCTCCCTCGTCCTCCTTCGGCTCGTCGACCGAGTAGAGGAAGTCCGCGTCGATCTCGTCGTCGTCGGGCAGGTCGAGCGTCTCGAGTTCTTCCTCGAGGGTGCGGCCGGTCACGGTCATCGCGTCGCCGTGGAGCAGGCCGGCCTCGAGCAGCCGTCGGACGATGACCGGGACGCCCCCGATCTCGTGGAGGTCGCTCATCATGCGGTCGCCGCCGGGCTGGAGGTCGGCGATCTTGGGCGTCTTCCGGGAAATCTCGTCGAAGTCCTCGATGTCGAGGTCGATCCCGGCTTCGCGGGCGAGCGCGAGCAGGTGGAGCACGCCGTTGGTCGAGCCGCCGATGGCCGTCTGGACGGCGATGGCGTTCTCGAAGGACTCTCGAGTGATGATATCGGAGGGCCGACGGTCCTCCTCGACGACTTCCACACCGAGTTCGCCGGCCCGCTGGGCGACTTCGTAGCGCTCCTCGTCTTCGGCCGGTGCCGAGGCGCTTCCGAGCGGGGCGAGACCGATGGCCTCCGAGATTGAGGCCATCGTGTTCGCGGTGTACATACCGCCACAGGAGCCCGCGCCGGGACAGGCCTGGCGCTCGAGTTCGTCGAGTTCGTCGGCGTCCATGTCGCCGGTGCCGTACGCCCCGACGCCCTCGAAGACCTGGACGATGCTCACGTCTCGGCCTTCGTGTTCGCCGGGCAGGATCGAACCGCCGTAGAGAAAGACCGTCGGCAGGTCGGTTCGGACCGCGGCCATCATCATTCCCGGCAGGTTCTTGTCACAGCCCGCGACCGTCACGAGGCCGTCAATCCGCTCGCCGAATGCGACGAGTTCGACGCTGTCGGCGATAACCTCTCGAGAGATGAGCGAGGCTTTCATCCCCTCTGTGCCCATCGAAATTGCGTCGGAGATGGTGATCGTGCCGAACTCGATCGGCATGCCGCCGTTCTCGTCGACGCCATCGAGCGCCGCGCCGGCGACGTCGTCGAGGTGGACGTTACACGGCGTCACGTCCGCCGCCGGGTTCGGGACGCCGATCATCGGCGAACCGAAGTCCTCGTCGTCGAAGCCCATCGCCCGGAACATCGCCCGGTGCGGGGCCTTCTCCGCACCCTCCGTCACGTCGCGGCTTTGCAGCCGTTCGTCTTTGTCGTGGTCGAACGTATCGCTGCTCATACTCGAGTCTGCACTCGAAGGGTCATAAGTTACCCTTTCTGCTCCCGGCCGCCGGGAAGAGTGTCGCCCGTCCCTCCGTTTTCACGATTCCGATCGACTACTCGACGCGCTTCTCGGCGGCCCGAAGGGATTCCCGCGTATCGATGCTCTCGAACGTTCGCTGGTCGATTCCCTCGAGGGCTCTCTCGTAGAGCGTCACGCAGTCGATTTTCTCGAGCGCCGCGAGGACGCGGTTGTCCTCGGCCCCCATCGTTTCGGCGCAGGCCCGAGCCATGGCGGCGGTTCGGTACACGGCCTGGGTCGTCTGGAGCCACCCCGACTCGAGTTCGACGACGGCACCGTCCCGCTCGCGAGCGCGGTCGAAGAGGGTCTCGATGAGCGCGGGATCGACGAACGGCATGTCGCAGGCGACGACGGCGGCGTACTCGCGCTCGCACTCCTCGAGTCCGGCGTGGATCCCGGCGACGGGGCCCCGGTCCGGAACCGGATCGATCGCGAACCGGATCGTGGCGTCTGCGCCCGAGAGAGCCCCCTCTACGGAGTCCCGTTGGTCGGATCGGCAGTTCACGACCACGTCGTCGGTTACCGCGCCGATCCGATCGACGACCCGGCGTATCATCGGCGTTCCCTCGAGTTCGGCGAGCGCCTTGTCGCCGTCGTCGAAGCGCCTCGAGTAGCCGCCCGCGAGAACGACGGCACCGAGAGAGCGATCGGCTGACACAGGTGGGGAGTGGGCGACGAGCGCCATAACGTCACGGGTCGGAGGTTAGAACTTGAAGTACTGCGAGAAGAGACCCTCACCATCGCGGTTCTGGAGTTGGCGACAGACCGGTTTCGCCTTCGACCCGATCGGATCCGGGAACTGGGCCAGAACGCGGAAGATCTCAGTGAGATCGAGCGCGCCGAACGCGACGGCGATGGCGAGGAATACTGCTAGACCGACGGGGGGAACGACGAACGCCGAGAGCGGAAGGGACCCGATGATGGGAATTGCGATCGGGACTGAAAGCACGCTCGCCATCGCGAAAATCGGGACCGCCGCGACGAGTGCCGTTGCAAGTACGCGCGCGTATCGAGCATCGGAGACCGGATCGAAGCCGACTTGCCAGGCGCTCCAGACGTGGAACACCGCCATCGACCCGTACCCGATCGAGGTCGCGACGGCCGCTCCATGCATGCCGTACAGCGGAATCAGCACCGTATTCAGAACGACGTTGATACCCGCGGCCAGACCGGTCGCGATGATGGGGTATCGGAGCTCTCCTTTCCCCTGTCCGATGGCGAGCATCGGCCGCGCCAGCGCGAACCCGACGGCGCCCGGCAACAACAACAGGAGGGGTTCGACCGCGGGCTCCGATTCCGGCCCCCAGTAGACCGGGACGACGTCGTGGGCCAGCGCGGCCATGCCGATCGCCATGACCGCGGTGAGCAAGAACGTGTACCGCGTCGTCTTCGCCGCCAGCCTCGACACGCGTTCGTTTTCGCCCTGGGACCACAGTTCGGACGTCGAGTGGACGAAGACGGTCTGTAACGTGATCGGCGCGAACCAGAGGAACTCCGCGAACACGAGCGCCGCTTTGTAGTGGCCGACCTCGGCCTGGGTTCCCAACGCCTGCAACATCATCACGTCGATGTGGTACAACGACATCAGCAAGAAGACGAGCACGATCGAGAGCGTGTTGAACGACATCATCTCTCGCTTGGGAAGCGCCCCGTCGTCGCGTTCGAACACGCTCCGCAGTGACTGGTGGAAGTGTAACACGACGTGGCCGAGCGCGGCGGCCAGCCCAGCCGCGATCACCTGCCCGAGCAAGGCGCCGACGACGCCGTAGCCGTAGTAGACCAGCGGTACCGCGACGACGACGAACGAGACGTTATAGAGGACCTTGAGCGGCTCCGAGTACTTCTCGAGGCCGAATCCCATCAGCGATTTGCGGGCGAACATCATGTACTGGGAGGCGATCACCATCCCGATCATCACGTAGGAGTAACGCGTGAACTCCGGCCCCCAGACGAACTCGAAGACGCCGGCGTAGGTGAGCACGCCCAGAACCGCCGAGCCGACGACCACGAGGAGCGTCGCCAGACGGAGATAGAACCCGACGACGGATCGCTCCCAGCCCTCGACCGAGCGGTCCTCTGCGACGTACTTGCGGACGCCGTCGGCGACGGCGGTGCTGACGAAGATCATGATCACCGAGTGCGCGGAAAGCACCGTCGCGTAGGCCCCGTAATCGGCCGGACCCATCCAGCGATAGAGCAGCGGCGAGGAGATGATCCCCAGAAAGAGGGTGATGAACTTCCCGCTTGCGACGGTGAGGATACCGCTCGTGAGGCTTCGCTTCATCGAATCACCGCTTGCTGTCTACAGATCATATCCTATATTCACCGGGACGTCGACGGGCAACCACTGCGGTCTCGAGCGGCCCCATCCCGACCCGCGTTCTACGGGTCACCTCTCGTCGATCCACGACCCGAACTTTCGTCAGTTCCGGATCCGCGCGACGCTTCGGCACTCGTCGGAGGCCCAAACGGTCCGTCACCGACACCGTCGGGGCGACCGAAACGATCCGCCGGCCGTCTCGCTCGAGACCGTTCGAGGGTTCAATCGGCGGGTAACCCCTTTCACCGAACTATCGATCGATAGCGTTCACTCCCAGTTTATTATGCGTTCGTTAGTTCGGAACGGCCGCCTTATCACACCATTAAACGGTGGCACAGCCGATCTCTCGGCGCGCTCGGAATCCGGTTCGAGGGCCGCTGCTCGTGTGACGATCCTCGGGATTCGACGTTCGAGTCCGCGCGACGGGCACCGTTCGGCGACCGGTGCGTATCTCGTCCAAGCGAGAGTCGATTCGGCTGCTGGCGGCCATTGCCACCGCCGTAACCCCCTTCCCCAACGCGTCCATAGCCGCTTTCATGGCGACCGTACGCGCAGGTGCTCGGCTTCACGTCGGCTTTCAGAACCTCTCGCTCGCTCGAGAGCGCCTCTACGGCGGGATCGGTATCGGCCTCGAGGAGCCGCGCCTGACGGTTTCTGCGGAACGAGCGGACGATATCGTCGCGGGAGATCCGCTCGTCGGCGAGTACGCGGCTCGAGCGGCCGACGTCCTCGACGTGCCGGGCGTCTCGATATCGACCGGGAACCGGCTGGATCGACACGTCGGACTGGGAAGCGGGACGCAACTCGCGCTCTCGATTCTCGCGGCGACGGCGATGGCCTACGACAAGGAACCCGAAGTCCGGGAGCGAGCGCCTGCGATGGGCCGAGGCGGCAGAAGCGGCGTCGGCGTCGCGACGTTCGAAGACGGCGGCTTCGTCGTCGACGCCGGACACCCCACTGGCCGGTTCACCACGGAACCGCCCGCCGAGGGCGAGTGGACGGTGCCGCCGGTGGTCGCCAGACACGACCTGCCGCGCGACTGGCGCTTTCTCGTCGTCGTTCCCGACGCCGACCCGGGACGGAGCGGCACCGGCGAGGACGAGAGCATGCGCACGGTCGTCGAACGCGCGGATCCCGCGGTCGCGGACGAGCTCGCGAGCGTCGTCACCGGCCAGCTTCTTCCGGCCGCCGCTGAAGGACGACTCGAGGCCTTCGGCGACGCCGTCGCCGAAATCGGGCGCAAGAACGGTGCCTGGTACGCCGACGCCCAGGGCGGCGTCTTCCGCCCGCCCGCCGGCGAACTCGTCGAATCGCTCGAGTCCTGTCCCGTCCTGTTCGGCGTCGGTCAGTCGTCGTGGGGGCCGGTCGTCTACGGCGTCACCGACGAGAGCTACGGCCGGGAGGCCACCGCCGCCGCGCGCAGGGCGCTCGCTGAGCGCTCGCTCAAGGGCGAGGTCATCCTCGCGTCGCCGTCTCGGGCGGGTGCGACGATCGAGGAGTGAGTGGCGCTCGAGTCGGTAGAATACAGTATCGTAGAAACGATCATACGCCCATTCTACGCACGGTCGGATTCGGAAAGAGAGGTGAACAAAACGGTCTACGGGCCTTTCTCTGACACGTTAGGAGTATTTATTATCGGCACGTACTTGCTTAGTTAGAATGAAAACAGATTATGCAGAGACGCTTTAGGGAGGCGTTCTTCTATGCCAGTATCCTGCTCCTCCTCGCGTTTTCGGCGGACCTCGCTACCGATGGAACAACTCTCAGCGCAGGTGCGTGGTGGGTTGGGACACTCACAGTGGGTGGATTGCTGGTCTGGACGTTTCTGAACGGCGAGAAAACAAGCGCGTAAGATCCACGCTCTCTACTGAACGGCAACTCGGTGTGCGACTGACCCCTAAATTTATTTCATTTGAATATGATATAGACGTATGAAAGAAGGGTTGAAACGGAGGTTATTTCGATTCGATCACGAGGGGTGGAACAATCCGTGGTACGGCTTCGTTGCTGCGCCGATTGTAACAGCGCTGGGGATCTCGATCGGTGAACTGTTTGGTGTTCATCTCGTCTCATCGGCACTGGCTGAGGATCTAATCGTACTACTTTGCATGGTGGTTACGATAGTCGTTGGATTCACAGGCGTAGCGTTGATCGATATGAGTCGTTGATCTTCCAGCGGGACGGGGAGTCCTTTCCCTGGCCTCACCCGCTGATTCGATAGAACGAGATTATATAGATTGGCTGTGGACCGTTCTATGACACACTCTAGAAGCCGGTTTTCACGCTCGTCGCGAAACGCGAGTAGCCGATTTGGTCGTCGATCACTGGGATCCGACGTTTCGGAGCATCGTTTCCGAGCGCTCCCAGACGCGGGAGGTGACGAGTCGAGTGAGCACGAGCAACCCGGTGAGTTCGACGAGCGTCTGCGTGACGACGACCGACGGGACGATGGCGTACTCCGCCGGGAGCGCGAGCGCAAGCGGCAACACGACCAGCGAGTTACGCGTAACGGACGTGAACACGAGCGCCCGACTCTCCCCGTCGGGAAGACGGAGGGCGGTCGCCGCTAGCCGTCCGAGAACGGGCATGAGACACAGGAACGCCACGTAGACCGGAACGACGACCGCGATTTGCTCGAGCGAGTCCCGGACGCGGGGCAGTTGCGACGCGATAACGACGAGCAGCGTGGCTCCCATCATCGGAACGGGGAGCCACCCCATGAGCTCCTCCCACCGGTGGCCAGCGTCGGCGCGCCGGCCCCACAGCTGCGTGAGCCACGCGAGCGTCAGCGGCCCGGCGATGAGAAAGAGAAACGCCTCGAGGAACGGCCCCGGCTCGATCGCCGCCGCGATCTCCCGACCCATGAACGCCCAGAGGTATGCCGGCAACAAGAGCAATTGGACGAACATCAACACGGGCGTCGTGGCGGTGAGCTGCCCCGCGTCGCCGCCTGCCATGTCCGTGAACGCGATCACGTAGTCGATACAAGGCGTCAGCAACACCATGTAGACGCCGACGAGGATGACCGGATCGTCCGGGAGCACTCGAGCGAGGCCGAAGACGACGACCGGGACGACGAGGAAGTTCACCGCGAGCGCACCGGCCATGAACCGCCGGTTCGTAAGCGAGTTCCGGAGTTCGACGAGCGGGATCTCGAGAAACGTCACGTAGAGCAAGACCGCCAGCACGGGATTGATGAGTCGCTCGAGTGCCGACGCCGTGTCGGGTCGCGTGAGTCCGATGCCGGCTGCAGCGCCGACTGCGAGCGCGTAGACGCCGATCTGGTGGCGTTGCAACCAGCGCTGGTCCATCTGGTCGACGTTGGTCGATACTGAGGAAGTACCTTTGGATGCTCTCGCGGTTCGCTCGCTGTGTTTGCTCCTAAACCGAGAGGGGACGCGCCGAGAGGGAGATTTGAACCACGCGAAGACGATCGTTTCGCCGCGCTCGAGCGCTGCGTCTTCTCTCGTTCAAACTCCTCTATACCGTTTTCACGACGACGGACGGCTCGCTTCGCTCACCGTGGTTGTCGTCGTGAAAAGCGCCGATAGGGAGATTTGAACAACGGCCAGACGTGCTCGCTATCGCTGCGCGCGACTGGTCTCGTTCAAATCACCCGGTGATCGACTTCCGCTCACGGATGCGAGCACGCGCTACGCGGTGCTCGTCAACTTGTTCGCGGAAGAACGCCGAGAGGGAGATTTGAACTCCCGTGTCCGTGAGGACAGTAGATTTCGAATCTACCGCCTTGGCCGGGCTAGGCTATCTCGGCTCACCTCGTAGTATCCGGCTAACGTTTTTACGGGTTTCGATTTTTCGCTCGAGGTGTTCCCGCGCCGACGTGACAAATAAACAGAAAAGCTTTGAGCGTTCCGTCGCTGCATACCGCTATGGATCTCACACAGGCGAGCGCGGAGTGCGAGTCGGTTCTCGAGGAGATCGGCGACGCGGTCATCTGCGAGCGAGACTTTCTCGAGACGATCCTCGTCGGCGTCGTCGGACGGGGACACGTCCTGCTCGAGGACGTCCCCGGGACGGGAAAGACCCTGACCGCCCGCAGCGTCGCCACCGCGCTCGGGCTCTCGTTCTCGCGCATTCAGTTTACCCCCGACCTCCTGCCCGCCGACGTCACCGGCACGCACGTGTTCAACGAACGCGAGCGCGAGTTCGAGTTCAACGAAGGCCCGATCTTCGCGAACATCGTCCTCGCCGATGAGATCAATCGCGCGCCGCCGAAAACCCAGGCCGCGTTGCTCGAGGCGATGGAGGAGGGACAGGTCACCACCGACGGCGAAACGCGGCAGTTGCCACAGCCGTTTTTCGTCATCGCGACCCAGAACCCCGTCGAGCAGGAAGGCACCTTTCAGCTTCCGGAGGCGCAGGTCGATCGCTTCCTCGTCAAGACGTCGATGGGGTATCCGGACGAAGACGGCGAGAGAGAGCTGCTCCGACGGCGAGCCAGCCGGGACGATATGAGCCCGAGCGTCGATCCGGTGTTGGAGCCAGAAACCGTCTCGGCGATCCGCGACGTTCCCGAATCGGTTCGCGTCGACGAGGACCTCCTCGAGTACGTCGTCGCGCTCGTCCGTGAGACGCGATCGGACGGTCGAGTCGAAGTCGGCGTCTCCCCGCGGGGGACCCAGCGCCTGTTCGAGGCCGCCCGCGCTCGCGCGACCCTCGCGGGTCGCGAGTACGTCACGCCGGACGACATCAAGCGCGTGGCCGAACCAGTGCTCGCGCATCGACTCGTTCTCACCCCCGACGCGACCGTCAACGGCGTCGAAAAGTCGGCGATCGTCGAGAGCGTCCTCGAGTCCGTCCCGGTTCCGACCCTCGAGTGAGGCGCTCACAACCGTTTTGTTTTCGATGATCGACGCCAGTCAAGTTGCGGTCGCCTCGCAGAGCGCGGCGCTCACCTCGAGTTTCGGCCACTGAAACTCACTTACCGTGGGGATAGGAATCAGCGCTCATCAGTCAGTTAAGGTATGACTAGATGGAGTCGACGATCGGTGTTGGGTGCCGGCAGCGCGTTCGTAGCGAGCGGGTTGCTCGCTCCGATCGGTGCCAGCGTTGCGAGCGCACAGTCGTCCGACGGAACGGTGCCAGCGGCCGACGGCTGGTCGTCCTATCACGGCGGCCCCGGAAATACAGCGTCCGTGCCGGCAGACGAGCCGATCCCCGAACCCGGAGCAGTCGCCTGGTCGTACGGCGAAGAAGGCGACATCGCCGTCGTCGACGGGACGGTGTACCTCCGGACGAGCAACGAGGTCCACGCGATCGACGACGAGACGGGCGAAGCGCTGTGGGTTGGCGGGGAAATTGGCGCAGACGGGACCCCCGCAGTAGCGGGAGAAAGCGTCTTCGTCGGCGGCGAGCAGTTGACCGCCCTCGAGTCCGATACCGGCGACGTGCGCTGGCGAGAACAGTTCGACGACGGGGCGACCGTTCCCGACCCCACCGTCGCCTACGAGTTGGTGTACGTCGTCGTCGAAGACACCCTCTACGCGTTCGACGCGGCAGACGGTTCGATCGCCTGGGAGCGATCGACGGTCCAACTCGAGACGGCAACCGATTCCGAGGAACTGCCTTTCGAGCCGATTCCGGTGGCCGCCGCGAACGAGCTCGTATACGCGGCGGTCGGTGACGCCGGCTTCGTCGCGCTCGATGCGACGACGGGCGAACGCGAGTGGTCGCACTGGTGGGAGTACTCGAGCGATCCTCACGGCTACCTCGTGGCGACGGGCGAGCACCTCTACACCGGAGACATCTCGGACGCGGCCGAAAATCCGGTCCTCGACGCGAAGACGGGCGAACGGGTCGCCAACATCTCGTTTCGATTTCCGCTGGCTGTGACCGACGACGTTCGGGCCAGAACGAACCGACACAGCATGCAAGTGACACACTACGAAACCGATAAGAGCTGGTCGATCGGCGGCTCGGTCGACCAGTGGGGCCGACCCGTGATCGTCGGCGAAACAGTCGTCGTCCCCTCGCATCTGATGGCCGACGAACCGGCGATATTCGCGTTCGATATCGCGGACGGAAGCCGTCGCTGGGCGTTCGGCGTCGGGGAGTTCGACATCAACACGCTCGACGAACTGAACTGGCCGAGCGACTCGTTCGTCACGACCGAGGAGACGGTTTACATTACCAGCCCCAACCAGGTCGTCGCGATACGGCCGTCCAACGGCGAGGAACGCGAAACAGACTCGACGGACGCGGAGGACGAAAACGCGGGACCTGACGGCAGCGGGGAAAACGCGACCGACGAGCGCGTCGACGGCGGCGCGAACGGGGATAACGGAACCGACGATGAGGTGACGGACCTCGAGGACATCATCGAATCAGAGACCGAAACGACCGGTTCCGAGAACGCGAGCGGACCAACGAACGCGTCGAACCGCTCGAGCGGGACGGCTGCAAACGGGAGTGAAGGGGGGATAACCGGCGGCGACGAGAGCGCGAACGAGTCGCCGCCCGCGAGTTCGAACGCGTCCGGCGAAGGCGGCGCAAACGGTTCCAACGGTGGAGACGGGGTTGGTGCCGCGAGCGACGATACCCCCGGGTTCACCGGCGGTGCCGGACTCGTCGGCGGCGGCCTCGCACTCGAGTGGCTCCGCCGTCGCAGTAGAACCGACGACTCGACGGCGGAAACCGAACGGGCCGCGAACTCAGACGATTGATTGAATGAGCCGCCGAGTCAGATGATCGACGATCACTGAACTGATCGGCGAATTATCCGGTGTTTTTCATTCCGGCCGCGATTCCCTTGACAGTCAGTCTGAGCGTTCGCTCCTCGACGTCGGTTCTGTGGGATTGATCCAGCAGGTACGTCTGTAGCACGTTCAACGGATCGACGTAGGGGTTCCGTCGCTCCAAGTTCTCGCCGAGCCAGTCGCGAGTGTGTAACTGGTCGCGCCGACCGATCGTCGTGACGTACTCGGCGGCTTGCTCGTACTCGTCGCTGAGGCGGGAGAAGAACTCCTCGCGCAGCTCCTCGTCGGCGAGATCGGCGTACTCCGCGGCGATCTCGAGTTCGGTTCGCGACAGCGAGAGCGCGGCGTTGTCGAGCGTCGAGCGGAAGAACGGCCACTCGTCGTACATCTCCTGGAGCGTCTCCATCGAGCCGCCCTCGTCCAGGTACGCGCTCACCCCCGCGGCGATCGCGTACCAGCCGGGGAGGATACACCGCGACTGGGTCCACGAGAAGACCCACGGG
Organism: Halostagnicola kamekurae; assembly: GCF_900116205.1. Classification (NCBI taxonomy): domain Archaea; kingdom Methanobacteriati; phylum Methanobacteriota; class Halobacteria; order Halobacteriales; family Natrialbaceae; genus Halostagnicola; species Halostagnicola kamekurae. Next base: position 1,156,008 of record NZ_FOZS01000001.1, read on the forward strand.
ATCGCCCGCAGGTCCTCGACCGTCCGCTCGCTACTTCGGGAAGCGGGCCGCGAGCCCAGGTCCAGATCCTCGATGACGGTGATCGGCGTCGCCTGTTCGAAGTACTGGACGAAGCCGTCGCTCTCTAAGAGGTCGCGATACTCCCGTCGCGCGGCGGTCGCCATGGTCTCCATGGCCTCGAACCACTCCTCGCGGATCTCCTCTTCGGGCTGGTTAATCGCGTTTCGGCGCGCGCGAAGCTGGGCGTTTAACATCTGCTCGATGTTTCGCTCGGCGATGCGCGGGTTGCCGTACTTCTCGGCGATCGCCTCGCCCTGTTCGGTGAACTTGACCTGCCCCGTCACGGTGCTGTTCGGCAGCGCCAGCAACGCCTCGTTCATCGGGCCGCCACCCCGAGAGATCGAGCCGCCGCGGCCGTGGAACAGCCGCATCGTCACGTCGTAATCGTCGCAGATCTCACCCAGTCGGCGTTGGTTCTTATACAGCGACCAGTTCGCCGCCAGGAAGCCGTTCTCCTTGTTCGAGTCCGAGTACCCCAGCATGATCTCCTGGGTTCGCCCGCGGGCTTTCAGGGCCTGGGCGTAGGCCTCGTTCTCGAAGAGCGTCCCCATGATGCGGCGGGCACCCGAGAGGGCGTACTCGGTCTCGAGCAGCGGGACGATGTCGATGCCGCAGTGTTCGGGCAGCGAGACGATGCCCGACTGATCGGCCAGAAAGAGCACTTCGAGGACGTGGCTCGGTTCGTCGGTCATCGAAATGGCGTAGGTGTCGATCGCCTCGACGCCGTACTCGGTCTGCCAGTCCGCGAGTTCGTCGAAGAGGGTGAGCACGCGCGTCGAAGCGTCCGAGAGGTCTTCGACGGCCTCGAGGTCGATCACCGTCTCGTCTTGCAAGACGGCGTCAGTGAGGAACTCGACGCGCTCGTCCTCCGAGAGCCCGCGGTAGTCGATCCCCTCGCGCTCGAGGGCCTCGGCGATGGCGTCGGTGTGTTTCGCCTGGTGTTCGCGGAGGTCGAGACTGGCAAGTGAGAAGCCGAACGTCTCGACCTGCCGGAGAATCGGGTCCACGTGGGCCTCGACGACGGTTTCCGCGCCGTTTTCTCGCAGGCTGGTGGCGATCAACTCGAGGTCGCCCAGGAGTTCGTCGGCGTCCGAATACCCGCCCGGACGGACGTCACCGACCCGGTCGAGTCGCTCGCGCATCAGCTTCAACTTCTGTCGGTAGGGTTCGCCCGGATACCGGGTCTCCGCGGTCTGTGCGCTGCCGGGCAGGCGCTCGCGGTCGGTTTCGAGGCTCGCCTCGAAGGGGCCGTCGACCTCGAGGCGGCTGCCGTCCTGACTCAGGACGCCGGACAGGCGTTTGAGCTGTTCGCGGTACCGCTCTAAGACGACCGAGCGCTGGCGCTCTAAGGTGTTCGCGGTGACTTCTGGGGTCACGTAGGGGTTGCCGTCGCGGTCGCTGCCGGCCCACGACCGGAACTCGAACAGCTTCGGCAGGTCGACGTCCCCCTCGAGTTCCTCCTCGAGCGCGACGCCGAACTCGTCGTAGACTTCGCCGACGACGTCGAAGAGGGTGTTCTCGAGGTACCACTGCACGTTTCGGGCCTCGTCTTCGGGCTCGGGCTGGCGTTTGCGAACCTGCGGCGTCTGCCAGAGGCTCGTCACCTCCGCGTCGACGTCGCGCCAGACCTGGCTTCGCTCCTTGTCGGTCAGGAGCCGTTCGTCGAGCGTCTCGAGGTGGTTCGCGACCGCCCGGAGCTTGGATTTGACGGTTTTCCGCCGCGCTTCGGTCGGGTGCGCGGTGAACGTCGGTTCGATGAGCACGTCGTCGAGGATCTGCTGTGCGGTCTCGAGATCCTCCTCGCCGAGCTCCTCGGCGACCATCTCGAGGCTGTCCGCGAGCGAGCCCTCCTGTGATCCCTCTCGGATCGACCGGACTCGCTCTCGCTCCTCGGCGAGGTTGATCAGTTCGAAGTACGTCGTAAACGCGCGGGCGACGATCCGCTGTTGGTGGGGCGAGAGCCCCTCGAGTTCGGAGATCAGCGGATCCCGACTCTCGAGATCGCCGGAGCGGTACTCGATCGCGGTCTGTCGACACGATTCGACCGTGTCGAACGCCCGCCGTGAGGTCTGTTGCTCGAGGACGTCACCGAGCAGTGCACCCAGCTCGCGCACGTCCTGTCGGACGTCCCTGTTGTGCAGGTCCATAACATGGTTGTGATCCTCCCCCTTGAAAAAGTCGATGGAATTGAAATCTTTACTACGATTATTGTTTGTACGGTCATTCGTCGATCGTCGAATATATGGTGCTGTGGGTGATACCTTCTCAAATCCCGTTATATGTGTTTTAGAGTTATTTCGAACAGTCTTCAGAATTGGCTGCAAAACGATTGTTGTTTATTATGTTATTTATTGTTGTACTCAATAGCGGACAAACAGCGAGTGCGTTCATTCGAAGCGTTCGGACCGAGCGGGTGACCGCGGCGCTGACGGGACGCCGGTGTCGTCCCGTCGAACGCGTTGGAGTTCCAACGTCCAGCCGCCGAACGTATCGCGCGTGTCCCATTATCGTCCGTATAAGCAAAAACTCGGTGTGCTCATCGTGAGTCAATGCAAACGATCGTTCTCGCTGCGGGGCAGGGCACTCGAATGCGGCCGCTTACGGAATCGCTGCCGAAGCCGATGCTGCCGGTCGCCGACGGTTCGCTGGTCGAACACAACATGCGGGCGGCGGTTGCGGCGGGCACAGACGAGTTGATTCTCGTGGTCGGCTACGAGGGTGAGACGGTCCGCGACGCGTTCGGCGACACGTTCGAGGGCGTGCCAGTCCGGTACGCGACACAGGATTCTCAGGAGGGGACCGCCGACGCGCTCCGGGCCGCGAGTGCGCACGTCGACGGACCCTTCGCCGTCTTGAACGGGGATATCGTCTACCGTCAGGAATCGCTCGCGGCGCTGTTCGAGGCGGCCCCGAGCGTCGGTTCGACGCGCGTTTCGAACCCCTCCAACTACGGGATTCTCGACGTGGTCGACGGCACCGTCACCGGCATCGTCGAAAAGCCGGCCGACCCGCCGGGGAACCTCGCGAACGCCGGCGCGTACGTCTTTCCCGAGCGGGCGCTCGAGCATCTCGATGTTCCCAAGAGCGAGCGCGGCGAGTTCGAGATCACCGACATCCTCGCTCGAGTGATCGACGACGTCGCGGTCGGTCACGTCGAACTCGACGACTGGCTCGATGTCGGCCGCCCCTGGGAGCTGCTCGAGGCGAACGAGTGGAAGCTGGGACAGCTCGAGACGGCAGTCAACGGGACGGTCAGCCCGGACGCCGAACTCTCCGGTCCGGTCGTCGTCGAGGAGGGCGCGACTGTCCGATCCGGGGTCGTCGTCGAGGGGCCGGCGCTGATTCGATCCGGCGCGACCGTCGGACCGAACGCCTACGTCCGCGGGGCAACACTGATCGACGAAGGGGCGTCCGTCGGCCATGCGGTCGAGATCAAAAACAGCGTCCTGATGGCGGGCGCGAGCGTCAATCACCTCTCGTACGTCGGCGACAGCGTCGTCGGCCGCGACGCGAACCTCGGTGCCGGAACGACGGTCGCGAACCTCAGACACGACGAGCGCCCGGTGACGATGACGGTTTCGGGCGATCCGGTCTCGACCGACCGCCGAAAGTTCGGCGTCGTCCTCGGCGACAGGGTCAAGACGGGGATCAACACCAGTCTGAACGCCGGCGTCTCGCTCTCGGAGGGAGCGACGACGACCCCCGGCGAAACCGTCACGTTCGATCGATAACGGGCCGATATCCGCCGGAGTGTACATCTCGGCGTGAAGAACTCGAGGACCCTTTTCTGCATCCGACTCGAGACCGGTGACACGACCATCGTTCGCCGGTTCGACTCTCTTAGTACCTTCATAGTAAACCGGCGATAGACGAACGACCACGCCATGTTCGGAACGAGCGGAATACGAGGAGTCGTCGGAGACGATGTCACGGCCGCCCTCGCGCTGGCCGTCGGTCGCGCCGTCGCCTCGGAGGGGTACGACCGCGTCGTCGTCGGGCGAGACGCCCGAGCGAGCGGCGACGTGCTGTGCGACGCGCTCACCGCGGGGCTGCGAGAGTGCGGGACGGACGTGCTCGAGGCCGGCGTCGCGCCGACGCCGACGGTCGCCAGGGCGGTCGACTGGCTCGAGGCGGATGCCGGCGTCGTCGTTACGGCCTCGCACAACCCCAAGACGGACAACGGGATCAAACTCTGGTCGGCGGACGGCTCCGCGTTCGATCCCGACCAGTGTGCGGCCGTCTCGAGGCGGATCGAGACCGAATCCTACGAGGTAGGCGGGTGGGACGAGTACGGCTCGCTCGAGTCCGCGGGCGACGTCCTCGAGCGACACGAATCGGCGCTGCTCGAGAGCGTGTCACTCGAGGACCCGCCGAGCGTCGTCGTCGACGTCGGCAACGGGACCGGAGCGATCACCGCTCGAGCGCTCGCGAGCGCGGGCTGTGACGTCGAGACGTTGAACGGACAGCAGGACGGTCGGTTCCCGGGTCGGCCGAGCGAGCCGACCGCAGAGACGCTCTCGACGCTCGCCGCGCTCGTCGAAACGACGGACGCGCGGCTCGGAATCGCCCACGACGGCGACGCGGACCGAATGGTCGCCGTCGACGAGACGGGGTCGTTCGTCCCCAAAGACGTGCTGTTGGCGCTCTTCGCGCGCCGCGCCGCCACCGACACGGACGGCGCGTGCGTCGCCGCTCCCGTCGACACGAGTTTGGCCGTCGACGACGCCCTCGAGGGCGTCGGAGCGTCGGTGACCAGAACGCGGGTCGGTGACGTGTTCGTCGCCGAGCGAGCGACTCGAGACGACGTGGTCTTCGGCGGCGAGCCGAGCGGCGCGTGGATCTGGCCCGACGAAGCGATGTGCCCGGACGGCCCGCTCGCGGCCTGCAAACTCGTCGAGTTCGTCGCCGACCGCGGGCCGCTGTCGTCGCTCGTCGACGGCGTCGAGACGTATCCGATCCAGCGGACCTCCATCGAAACCGATCGGAAGGAAGACGTGATGGACCGCGTTCGCGACCGCGTCCGCGAGCGCTACGACGAGGTCGATACGCTCGACGGCGTCTACGTCGACGCCGACGACGGCTGGATTCTCCTCAGAGCCAGCGGGACGGAACCGCTCGTACGGGTCACGGCCGAAGCCCGATCCGACACTCGAGCCCGGACGCTGTTCGAGGACGGCGTCGCCCTCGTCGAGGACGCGGCATCCTCGATCGGTGACTCCGCGGGTACTCCCGAGGTCGCCTCGACCGACGGGGCGGCCCACTGAGAACTTTCAGTCTCACCTGCCTGTGGGAAGACATCTGCCTGTGGGAAGAGGTTGGACAGTTGTACCGAGTCGATGTCAGCGGCTCTGACAGTCACGACTCGTGGCCGTTCGGCCGATATCTCGGCCCGTCTCCGCGGTCTGTGCGCGTTTAACGGAGTGATAATGAAGTGACCGACTTCCCAGTCTCAAACCGAGACGGCACTTCGAATCGAGTCCCCGTGTCTCAGGTTGACACCGGGACGAAGCCGCTGTGTGCGACCTATGAGCGAAGTATGACTAGAGAGTCAGACCAAGACGACGGTGCATCGATCGAGAACGAGGCGTCGAGCGGGCTCGACACGCTGCTCATCGGTATCGACGCCGGTTGCATTCCGGTTTTCGACCGCCTCTCAGATGCGGATCTCATTCCGACTATCGACCGACTCTGTGCGGACGGCGTTCGAGCGCCTCTCGAGTCCCAGATCCCGCCCTGGACGCCGAGCGCGTGGCCGTCGATCTACACCGGCGTCAATCCCGGCCAGCACGGCGTCGTCGGCTTTGTCGGCTACGACGGCTACGACTACCACGTCTCGAGCAACGAGGACGTCCGCGAACACACGATCTGGGACCTGCTGGACCGACACGGCCGCTCGAGCGTGATCGTCAACGCGCCGGTCACCCACCCGCCGGACGAGTTCGACGGCGCGGTCATCCCCGGATTTCTTGGGCCGGAAGACCCGCCGTGTCACCCGACGGGCGTGCTCGAGGACGTCCGCGAGGTGATCGGCGACTACCGGGTGTATCCGAACTACACCCGCGACGACGAGACGGTCTCGGACGACGAAAAGATCGCGGAGTACCTCAACCTCGTCGAGATGCGCGGGGACGCGTTTCGCTACCTCGTCGACGAGTTCGATCCCGACTTCGGGTTCCTCCAGTTCCAGAAGACGGACACGGTCTTTCACGAGTTCGAAGGCGAGCAGTCGAAAGTCGATGCGGTGTACGAGCGGACCGACGAACAGATCGCGAAGACGCTCGAGGCCTGTGACCCAGACCGGGTCTTTCTCGTGAGCGATCACGGGATGGGGCCCTACGAGGGCTACGAGTTCCGACTCAACGAGTTCCTCCGCGACGAGGGCTACATCGAGACCATGACCGGCGGGAAGGGAATGCCGTCCTGGACGCCGATGCGACGCCGACTCCGAGAGGGCGAAGACGTCGAGACCTGGGAACCCGGCGCGACCGCCCGCGCCGCGTCCATCGCCGCCCAGTTCGGCGTGACCGCGACTCGCATCAGGGAGGCCCTCGAGCGGGTCGGCCTCGCCGACATCGCGATCAAGTACGCGCCCGGTGGGGTTTCTCGAACCGCGAACGAGCAGGTCGACTTCGCGGAATCGACAGCCTATCTTCGGGCTCGCACCGAACTCGGGGTCCGGATCAACCTCGAGGGACGCGATCCGAACGGCGTCGTCCCGCCCTCGCGGTACGAACCGCTCCGCGAGGAACTGATCGACGCACTCGAGGACGTCGAGACGCCCGACGGGGAACCGATTTTCGAAACGGTGGCGCCTCGAGAGGAGTACTTCCACGGCGACTGCGTCGAGGAGACCGTCGACATCGTCACGATACCCGCGGACTTCGAGCACGCGCTGACCGAGCAGCTGGGCGGTGACGGCTACTTCGGCCCGGCCGAGCCATGGAATCACAAACTCGACGGTATCTTCGCCGCCACCGGTGCCGGCATCGACGACGAGGCGACGATCGACCGCGCTCACCTCTACGACGTCGCACCGACCGTGCTGGCGGCGATGGGGATTCCACACAGCGACCGCATGGACGGGGACGTCGTGCCGGTCGTCGATCCGGTCGAGCCAGTCTCGTACCCCGACTACTCGGAGACGGAATCCGTAGATCGACCTGGGACGGACGAAGACGTAACGGAACGTCTCGCTGATCTCGGTTACATGGACTAACGCCGGCAGTTTCACTCACCGAAAGTACGTTGCGTTCACTGAAACTGTCTTAATGCGTCTATAGGTATACTCGATCGATAGACAGCCGGAACCGGGCAGGGATCTGAATGGGATTTATCTCCGAGGTGCACGTCGTCCACGACGACTTGCTGTTAGTGCCAACGATAAAGCGACATCCGGAGGCGACGATCAAGTACAAGCACGACACCGTCGTCGACGGCTCGAGGCTATACTTCGTGTCGGTGTTCACCGAAGACTACGACGCGCTCGAGGAGACGATGGTCACAGACGAGACAGTGGCAGCGTCCGAGCGCGTCGCCACGTTCGAAAACCGAGCGATCTATCGCGTCACGGCCGACGCGGGCCCCGATATCGTTCCCGATGCATGTATCAAACGCGGTATCTACGTCTTCTCGATCGTCAGCGGCGATCCCGGCTGGATCGTTCGACTCCACCTTCCGGACCGATCGGCGCTGGCCGATTTTCAGGAGTACTGCCGGGAGTACGGCGTCTCCTTTCGGATCAAACAGCTCTACGAATCGACGGCCTCGACCGGAGAGTCCTACCTTCTTACCGAACAACAACGTGAGATCCTTTCGATAGCGTACTTCTCCGGCTACTACGACATCCCCAGATCCGTTTCACAGGACTACCTCGCCGAGCGACTCGAGATTTCGAACTCCGCGGTGTCACAGCGCCTTCGGCGTGCGATCGCACAGTTACTCCGTGTCGTGCTCGAGGAGCAACAGCGACCGCGTTCGTAGCGTCGTTTCGTCGTCGATCTTCGAAGTACCGTGTGAGGCCGGCACGTGCTACGTTCCGCGGTCTCCTCGAGACACTCTCCCGTCGCACAACGGGCTGTTCTGAGACGACTGCAAGGCGAGTTCCGGTCTCTGGTCGATACGACTAACCAATATCGGTTCGAACTGTAGCCGTCGCTTCTCTTCGAGCACAGCCATCGGCAAGAAATATCACATTACTCACCGGATTTTAGAGAGAGAAACCGTTTCATAGAGTGCGACTATCGATTGATCCTGTCAGTGGAGTATTATTTAATACTTAAACGCTGGATATCCGAATCCACAGATACTGGGGACGGTGTTACTCTTGTTAAAGTGAACATCAATGGCGAAACGAAGCGGTTACCAATTTTCGAACCACGAAAAAACATCGACCCATCCCTCACACACCGACGATTCGGAGTCGACTGTACAGGAATCTACAACGAGCCAATCCAGACGATCATTCCTTCGTGCCAGTGCGGTTGCCGGTATCGCGTCGCTGGGAGCACTCACAGCGGCCAGCGGGGCCGCGAGCGCACACCACGAGGAATACGACGACATCGTAAACGTCGTCGACGCTGGGGCCGATCCGACCGGATCGGAGTCGATTACGCCCGTTCTCGAGGACATCCGAGCGGACAACACCGCGTTCGAGTTTCCGGAAGGCGAGTACTACATGGACGAGCAGTTCCGGTTTACGAACTACGAAAACATCGGGTTTTTCGGCCACGGTGCGACGATAATTCCGGCAGACTTCTACGACTTCCACGGACCGCAGTTCCGACTGTTTCGGCTCGGGACGTACCTCAACCCGGGGAAACGGCTCCGGTTCGAGGGCTTCGATATCGACCAGACCGCGCCCGATACGGGTATTCGAGTGATCGGGACGAACGTCACCGATCAGTTCGAAGTGCGTGATATTACGATTCACGGACAACACGAGAGCGGGACGTGGGGGCCGGCCCTGTTCGGGATTTCCGACCCGAACGGCAAGGGCATCGTCGAACGATTCCGCGCGCCCGACGGCGGTCTCTTCGGCGACTACACGCCGAATGCGGGAAACACCTGGAAGGGGCCGATCGGGATCGAGGCGAACATGAACCAGGGGACCCTCGAGTTCATCGACTGCGAGCTCGACGGTTTCCCGAGTACCGGACTATACGCGTCCGGCAGTGACGGAAGAGTCCTCGTCGAGGGAGGAACGTACCGAAACAACGGCACCGCGAGTCTCCGCATCGGCGGTAGAGACAGCGAGGTCAGGGACGTGACGATCGAAGTCGACGAGGAGCCATCGTACGGTCTCGGCCAGCGCGGGCTTCGTATCGAAAACAGCGACGGCGTATACGTCGACAACGTCGACATCTCGATCACGGCCCCGCACCCGAACAGTCACGCCGTTTCGGTGATGAACACGTGCAACGGCTTACAGCTCGAGAACTGTTCGATCGACATGCGGGGCGATCGGGTGAACCACGGCATCGTCGTCTCCCCACAGGCAGGCGAAGCGTGGATTAACAAGGTCGATATCGTCCACGAGACCTTGGGCGGCTATCCGATCTGGATTCGCGATTCCGAAAGCGACGACCGCATTCTCGTCGAGCGAGTCGACATCTCGGGAGAGGCCGGCGTCGAAGGCGGGTTCCGCGACGGCATCTGGTGTGGCAGAAACAACTGTCGGTTCAGCACCTTCGTCGTCGATCAGCCCGGACGCGGCGACGTCAACCGAAACGGCATCATGATAACGGGCGACGACACGGAGATCTATCGCGGCGAGTTCTACGCGAGTCAGTACCCCTACATCGATCAGGGCCACAACAACCACATTCGCAACTCGGTCATGATCTCCGACGACGAGGACCTCGAGGGGGCGCGCCTGTACTCGACCGCCTCGGAACCGACGCTCCAGTACAATAAGATCGCCAACGGAATCGACGACCTCGGAGCCTCGTCGGTCAGCAGTTGGCACAACGAGCCATAGTCGGTCGAACGCTCGCCCGTCGAGAGCAGTCGGTCCGTTTGGACGTGGCTGGCTGTAACGACTACTCGGAGCCGTCCGCGGTCGCTCTGATCGCGTCTCGGAAGGTGACCGGCTCGAGGTCGCTGTCGTCGACCCACTCGAGAACGTCTCGAAGCTTCGATTCGGTCACGGTCTCTTTGAACGTGTGCGCGCCGATGATCGCTATCGCTTCCTGTCGTTCGACGTTTGCGAGCTGTGCTTTGGTATTCTCGGTGGTGGTGTACTCGATGAAAAAGTTCCGGTTCGTGTCGAACGGATCGAACTCGTCTTTCGGATTGAGCATCGAACCCGGGTTCACGTTCGCGATGCCGTCGTAGTGGTCGGTCGCGAACTCGAGGGCCCACTCGTCGACGATGTCGTACGGAGCGAGGAGCGTATCGACCGAGAAGTCCATCGACTCGAGTTGCTCCTTGCAGTCGCCGAGGAACTGGTTCATCAGGTCCTCGGGGTAGCGTTCGACGGTTTCGCCGGCCGCGAACGATTCTCCGATCTCCTCTTCGAACTCGATGTATGGCCCCGTCTCGTCGGTTGACGAGGCGGTGATAGTCCGACGAACGCTGTTTTCCCCGTCGGTGATCTCGAGGTCGTATATCTGGTGAAAGCCGTGGTTTCGCTTTTCGGGGTAAATTCGCGTGTCGCCAGGATCGACGTCTTCGACGAGTTCGAACTCACCGAGGGCGTTGTGCCCGGTCGTATGAGCCATGATCTCCCACCCGGCGTCGGCGAGTTCGGTGAGTTCTGATTCTCCCATCCAGTTACCGCCGTTGAAGTCCTCGCGGTCCATCCACTCCGTGACGATACCGGTGCTGGCGGGAATATCGAACTCCTGATGGACCGGAAACGCCAGTTCGTAGTCGGACATGGGCCCGTCGTCGTAGACGAAGACGACCGCGCCGCCGTCGATGTTCGGAACGTCCCGGTTACCGTCGCTCGAGCCGTCGCCCGGCGAACCGTCGTCGCTTTCGGTTTCGGACGACCGGATTTCGTTCAACGCGTCTGTACAGCCGGCCGTCAGTGAGACGGTCCCGGCCGCGAGTGCGCCGAGAAACTGGCGACGTTTCGATTCGGAATCCATGTACTGTTCTCCACGTCGGCCCCACCCTACCTACTTATATGTCGGTTAAGCGTCGAGTCGGTGCTCGAGCCGATCGAGCCGCCCGCCCGGACCCCGACGAGCGCGGACGAACCACGCTCGCCCGCCGTCGGTCGATCGAGCGCCGTCACCGTTCGGCGGGTACCGGTCGAGACGCGACGGTTCGAGGTCGCCCGAGGGTGATCGTCTGTTCGTTCACCCTCGGTCGTGACCGTGCGATCGCCTCGAGTCGGGCGTTTAACCCGGACATAATAAGGACCGGGTCGCGTGTAGCTCCAGCCGATACCGTGTCTGTTCCGGAACGCGACCGAACGTCGACGGTGGGGGCGATCGATCGGATCGACTTCCGGTGGATGAGTTCGTGACGAACGTTATCCCGGTCGGCCGCTCGAGCGTCGGCGCTCTCCTGAGTACCGTCGCTTTGTCACCGATTCTGTACCGGCTGTTAGGCACCGCCGCGTTCGGCGAGTACTCGTTTCTGCTCGCGGTGTTCGCGATCTATACCGCCGCGGTGAGCGTGGGCGTTCCCGACGGGATCCGGACCACCCTGTCCGCGAACCGACGGACGGACTCGAGCGGACGGCTCGTCGTCGCGCACGCACTCGCCGCGATCGGGCTGGCAGTGCTCGGTGCAGTCGCGCTCGCGCTCGCTACCCGAACCGCCGTCTTCGACACGATTTTCGGCGCCGGTGCGAGGCCGTATTTCTTCGTGTTCAGCGCGCTCGTGATCACGACCCAGATTAGAGAGTTCACCAGACAGACGCTGGCCGGACTCGGTCTCGAGGCCCAGGCCGAACGGCTCCCGATACTCGAGTCGGTCGCCGTCGCCGTCGTCGTCCTCCCGTTCGTCGCCGTCGGATTCGACGTCTTCGGCGCGCTCGCGGCACATCTGGTGGCGAGTGTCTTCGTCTCTATCGCGGGAGTCCGCCTCATCGCCCGACGCGTGTCGCTTTCCGAGCTGGGCGCTCGATCCAGATCCGGATCCTGGCTCGAGCAGATTCGGCTCGACCCGCTGACGGCCGTTCGCACCGTTGTGTTGGTGGCACTCGCTCACGTCGGCGTCGTGCTCCTGTACCGATTCGTCGACGCCGCAGCGGCCGGCACGTACCGCATCGCGCTTACGCTCGCGTCGATACTCTTCGTCGTTCCGCTCGTACTCCGACCGCTGTCTGCTGATTCCCGCGCCGAATCGTGGTCCCGGAACGGAGCGGGGCCCCGGTCCAATCCCGTCGGCGTGACGATTCGATACACGTTCGTCTTGGCCGCCTGGAGCGCGGTCGTCCTCGCGTCGCTCGCGGACGTCGTGGTCCCCGCTCTCTTCGGCCCCGCGGCGACGAGTGCCGTCGGGCCGCTCGTGGTGATGCTACCCGGCGCGTTCGGGGCGGCGCTCGCCGGGCCCGTGCAAACGGCTGTCAGGGCTGACGACGGACGCCGGTACTCGGTCGCCGCGACAGCGGGCGCGGCGGGGCTCTTCGTCGCGGCGAGTCTCGTACTGATCCCGAACTTCGGTGTACAGGGCGCAGCCGCCGCGACCAGTATCGGCTACGGATCGCTGTTCGCGTTTCACCTCGCGAGCGCTCGAGCGCTCGATCTCGAGCCGCTCGCCGGCGCTCGACTCGGGCGGACCGCTCTGGCGAGTGCGCTCGCGGCGGTTCCGGCCGTCGGCTTCTCGGCGGCGATCACGAACGGGTGGCTCGCGGTCGCGATCGTTCCTCCGGTCGCGCTCGCGCTGGTGTTCGGCTTCGGGGTTCTCGTCGGGGCCGTCGACCTCGAGGTGCCCTTCGAAGCGCTCGCGGCGGCACCCGACCCCGTCGGCGGCTGGGCCGACGCGGCGTATCGGCGCTTCGACGGACTCGATGCCGACGCGATCCCGATAAACTGGGTTCAGCGCCTGCTCATCCTGGTCGGGGTCTCCCTGCTCGTGACCGGCCTCTTCGTCGGCCTGCTCGGATCCGGCATCGAAAGCCTGCGATTCTGATTCGAATCTCCCCGGCGTTCGCCGGGCGGATCAACGAGCAGTTCGAGACGAGCGCGAGAAAAGAGAGTGGAAGCGATCGTGTTCGAAGCGGCCGTGCGTCGAAGCCATCGCGTGCTCGTTTACGCGATGGCAGTCATCACTGCGGAAACTATCGTTCTAACCTCACTGCGGAAACTGTTGTTCCAACTGCTCGCTCTCTGCCATGTCGAACACCATCGCAAACAGCAACAGCGAAACGCCGAGACAGCAGACGAGCGCGCTCGTGATACCGCTCGCGAGTACCGGGCCGTTCTGTCCGACGGCATCGACGACCGTCAGGCACGCGGCGACGACGCCGAGTGCGGTCGTCCCCGCACCGAAGAGGTAGAACAGCGCCAACGGGTGGAAATCGGTCACGAGATGCTTCGTCTTCAACCGCCAGAGGAAGTCCCGAAGCAGCATCAACGACACGTTCGGAATGTACGTCGAGTACTCGATGCTCGACTCCTCGTCGCCGTAGACCGCCGGCATTCCGACGTCCGCGACCCGCATCTCGTCGACGTTGAGTTTGACTAGCAGGTCGTTACAGTAGCCGTAGTACTCGTAGAGCGAGGGGACGTCGACGGCCTCGAGTGCCTCGTGAGAGATCGCGGTGTAGCCGTTCTGTGGGTCCATCGTCTTCCAGTACCCCGAGGCGACCTTCGTCAGGAACGTCAACATCGAGTTCCCGACGAACCGGAACCGCGGCATCGCCGCGCGGTACTCTCGGTCGAGCAACCGGTTCCCCTTCGCGTAATCGGCGCGTCCCTCGACGATCGGATCGAGCAGTCGCGGGAGCTGCGAGAGGTCCATCTGCCCGTCGGCGTCGATCGTCGCCGTCACGGTCACGCCCTCCTCGAGCGCGGCGAGGTAGCCGGTTTTGATCGCGCCGCCGGCTCCCATGTTCTCTCGGTGCTGAATCGGGAGGACCCGCCCGATCGAATCGTGGAGGGTCGCCCGGGTGGTAAGCGGCTCCGGCCCGCCGTCGGCTCGGGGTTGATCGTCCTCGGTGCCGGGCTGATTGGCCGCGGCGCGGGAGTGGTCGTCCGCGGCGTGGGGCTGATCGTCCCCTCCGCGAGAGTGATCGCCGTCGACGACTGTCGACGAGATCGCTCCGGTCTGCGCTCCGGACTCCGCTCGAGCGGCCGCGAGGATCTCCTCCCACGTCCCGTCGGTCGACTGGTCGTCGATCGCGTAGATCCGATCGACGTACTCGGGGATCTCCCGGATGACGTCGCCGACGAACCCCTCCTCGTTGTACGCGGGGAGGACGACGCCGACGGTGGCTTCGCGGTACATCAGCGCTCACCGATCGCGCCGGTGCGAACGGTCCTCGAGCGAGCGATCGGAACCCAATTGGTCATGTCTCGAGCAGGTCACTCGCCGTCACGACTTCGACGTCCTGTTCGTCGATGTACGTCAGGAGATCCTCGAACTCGGTGGCGGCCATCCCGCCGTCGCCGATCTGTTCGAAGCGAAGGACCGCGAGCTGGCCGTACTCGGCAGCGTATCCGACGTACTCTCTGGTCACGTCGCCTTCGTTGCCGGGGAAGACACCGATGTTATGCGGATCCGTCAGGGGGAGAGCGTTCGGACTCCCGCCGTACCTGAACGCCTGTTCGTGTTGCTCTCGAAGGATGTCCATCGTGTTCGGACCGAGGACGTTGCCCGGAGTCACGAAGTGGCGCGCGCCGTCTTCGAACCCGCGGCTCTCGAGGTAGGACTGGGTCTCTCCGATCATCTGGCGTTGTTCCTCGGCCGAGTAATCGGGCAGTCGGGACGATCCCGTTCCCGGACGTGCGACCATTTCCCACCCGCCCTCGGAGAGCTCCTGTAACGACGAGTAGGAGAGTCGACCGGAGTTGTTGACCGTATCCGGGATAACGGACTCGACCCCGACGAAGTCGTGCTCCTGCATCGGTTCGAACGCCTCCGAGCGATGGCTCTCGAGCGTCCCGTCGAACAGCAACATGACCTTGCCTTTCTCCGGACGCGAGACGGACCGGAGGTCGTCTATCTGACACTCGAGTGCGCCGTCCTCGCCGCCCCGGCGGCGCGCGGCGATGCGGATCTCGTGGACGGAGCTGAGATCGGTGTGTGAATCGACGCCGGTGGTCCCGAGGTCCACGCGAACCCACCGATTGCGCGGGCCGATGAGCGATCGCGTCAACGAGTGGACGCTGTTCGAACCGGGAGCCAACAAGTCCACCGTCAGGTGGAGTTGCTCGCGGCCGGTAAACTTCACCGCCAGCGAGAGGTTGCGGCCGCTGAGATCCATTCCACCGGTGATCGTTCGCTCGATACCCGCGTACTCTGTAGACTCGTCCGCGGTGAGTTTCGCAGACTGCGAGCCCGCGTACGAGTCGTCCGAGGCGGCCTCGAGTCCGTTGTTCTCGAGCATGGGCTCCCACTGCTCGAGGTCCTCGAAGGTCGCGATCGATTCCCCGGGTAATTGCTCGTCGTCGTCGCCGTTCCCACCATCGTCGTCTTCGTCACCGTTCCCACCCGTCTCAGAGTCGTCCGTCTGGAACGGAAGCGACTCGCGTACCTCTGAAACACACCCTGCAAGCCCTGCCGTCGCGCCGACAGCGGCCGCGGCTATGAACGATCGTCGATTGCGCTTCGTCATCGACTGGGACAACGAGTCGTCTGACCTTTCTTATCCGTGTGTTAAGCGCCAGCGCGCTCCGGCCCGTTCTCCGGTCGGAACGCGACGGAGACGCGATTATCACGATGATAACCGGGAGAATTCATCAGCGAAGCTATCGGATCGAACGATTGTTTGTTTCCCGTGAAACAGTTGCTCTCTGTTCATTCAGTGCGCCAATAATTTCACAGAAAGTTACCACTCATATATGTATAACCCCCCTCTCGTAACGCTCCGATGCGATGCGAGGAAACTCACGATTTCGTTCGATAGACCGTCGATCGTACCTGAAAGGTTGTCTCGTCGGCGTCGGATCGACACTCGCGTTCGGCGGTGTCGCTTCGGCCGACCATCTCGAGAGGGAGTACAGCAACGTCGTCGACATCGTCGACGCCGGCGCGGATCCGACCGGCGAAACGCCGATCACACCCGTCTTGCGCGAGGTGGTCGACGACGATACGCTGATACAGTTCCCGGAAGGGCGGTACGCGATGGACGAACAGCTCCGATTGACTGACTTCGACAACGTGGGGTTCGTCGGCCACGACGCGACGCTCGTCCCAGCGAACTATTACCAGTTCGACGGCCCGCAGTATCGACTGTTCCGACTGGGGACCCGGACAGCGCCCGGGCGAGATCTGCGGTTCGAAGGATTCGAAATCGACCAGACGGCAGCGAATACCGGAATCCGCGTCATCAACGCCGAAGTCGAGGACGGACTGCTCGTCCGGGACGTCGTCGTCAACGGTATCCACGACGCGGGAACGTGGGGGCCGGGACTTTTCAATATCGTCGACCCCGACGGGGAGGGACACGTCGACTGCTTCAAGGCGCCCGACGGCGGCGTCCACGTGGACTCGACGCCGAACGAAGGCAATATGTGGAAGGGGCCGACCGGAATCCACGTCAACGAATACCACGATGGAACGCTTATCTTCGAAAACTGCGAACTCGGTGGCTTCCCGGGCAACGGGCTTTACGGGTTCACCGAGAACGGACAGATCGGTATCGACGGCGGCCACTTCGAAAACAGCGGTACCGCGTCGATTCGCCTCAGCGGCTCGCGCGGCGCTATCAGAAACGCGTCGATCACCGTTGACGACAACCCCGACGACGCGTCGGGCCAGCACGCGATTCGAATCGACGACGGAGAGACGTTCCACATCGAGAACGTCACCATCGACGCTCCGGAACCGAACGGCGAGGCGATTCGGGTCATGAGCGATGTCGAAGACGTTACGATCGAAGACACAGACGTCAGCGTCGGCGAAGGCGGAAGTTCGGCCATTCGACTCGATTCGGGGTCGGGGACTGCGACCTTCTCGGACGTCGACGTCGACATCGACGGCAGCGCCTACGCGTTCAGAATACTCGGGGACGATCCCGGAGCCGTCACGCTCAAGGACGTCTCGGTCACGGGCGATGCCAGCGGGATCCCGATTCGTCACGCGATCCTCTGTGAGCGCGATGACGTGACCTTCCAGGGACTCACGCTCGAGCAAACAGGAAGCGACGAACGGGGAGGACTCTATCTCAGTGGGGACGACTACCGCATCGCAGACAGTAACCTCGAGACTGCGAACACGGCGATCGCCATTACCGGTGCGAGCGACGTCACGATCGAGGATACGGTCGCCCGGTCGTCAGAGAGCAACTCCGTGCACATATACGCCGACTCGGGATCCGTCTCGCTTGAAGACAACTCCTTCCCGGATGGCGTTCGAGACGATCGGTGAGGTCTGTCACCGGCCTGTACGGTTGCTGACCGCGTCTTGGACCTGACCACGTCGAGGGGGGAGACGATCGACGAAGCGCTCGCGGGGGCGACGAAGCCGGCATCGAGCGGCGCTTAGCGGTGCCATAATAAACCCGCCCCGCCCGAAATCGATACCGGAATGACACGCGTCAGCGTCATTATTCCGACGTACAATCGAGCCGAAACGCTTCCCCGTGCGATCGATAGCGCGCTCGAGCAGACGGTCGAGGATCTCGAGGTCGTCGTCGTCGACGACGGCTCGACCGACGATACGAGCGCCGTGCTCGCGGCGTACGACGACCCGCGAGTTCGGCCGGTCGTTCACGCGACGAATCAGGGTGCCAACGCGGCCCGAAACACCGGTATCGACCACGCGAACGGCGAGTACGTCGCCTTTCTCGACTCGGACGATACGTGGCTCCCGGCGAAACTCGAGCGACAGCTGGGGGCGCTCGAGGGCCGCTCGAGCGAGTGGGTCGGCGTCTACTGCGATTCGCGGTTCGAGCTCTCCGGGACGGACGGGCGACTGCGAACGACCGCGGCGAGCGTGCTCGCCACCCGCGACGAGACGCCGACGCTGGAGGGAGACGACGAACTGATCGGCGAAATCCTCGCCGATAACGTCCAGCCGGGTGCGGGGTCGACGCTGCTCGTTCGGACCACCGTCGCGGACGAAGTCGGCGGCTTCTCCGAAGAACTCGATCGATTCCAGGATCCGGAGTTTTGCATCAGCGTCCTCAAGCAGGGCAAACTCGCCTACGTCGACGAGCCGCTGGTCGTCCGCGAAGAGACCGGTCATCCGCCGGCTTCCGTCGTCCACGCGGCCAGCGATCAGTACCTCGAGATGCACGAGGAAACGGTCGACCGATACGAAGATCGGGGATTCGAGATCCGCGCGAGCCACGACCTCATCGTCGCGAAACGCTACTTCGCGGACGGGAAGCCGCTTCGA
Organism: Halostagnicola kamekurae; assembly: GCF_900116205.1. NCBI lineage: Archaea > Methanobacteriati > Methanobacteriota > Halobacteria > Halobacteriales > Natrialbaceae > Halostagnicola > Halostagnicola kamekurae. Next base: position 1,174,527 of record NZ_FOZS01000001.1, read on the forward strand.
GGGCTTTGGCATCTTCGCACGGCGTCGGCCTCGCCGCGCAACTACCCGGGGCTGTGCTGGGCCGCCGGAGCGGGCCTTCGGCGCAATCCGCTCCCGGTCGTCACGACGGTGCTCGGCGGACTCGTCCTCGCGGCGGTCGCCGGTCGGACGCTTCGCTCGCGACGACGTCTCGAGTGAGACGATAGTTCAGGATTTCGTACGGTCGGTCGACCGAGTTTATCCGTTGTTTCGTAGCCCTCTCGAGGAATGTTTGATTTTCCTGTGGTGCGTTAGACCGCAGTTCTGGCAGTGCTTCGGTACTCTCGGCACGGTACGTGATCCTCACGGGAAGTCGATATCGAGAACCGACTCGTTCCCAATATTCCATGATGTTTTTACCCCGTTCCACAACAGCAATTTGATATTATAGTCTCGGTAGAATATTTCCCAGTCGGTATCCGGGGTGTTCGAGGTGTCTCCAGTCACAATCAGAGCGAACGAAGACCGACGATGGTCAAAATGGCTGTTTCAGACGTTTCAATGCTTAACTGAGCCATAATTATTGGTCGCTCTCCCGATGATCAACTAACGAGGTGCACGTTTACAGGTGCTCGCCGAACGTCGGATTGACAGCGACAGGTTCGATCGACCGCTGCCCGCTCGTTCACCACGGTTGTTATAGACGATGAACAAGGAACTCTTCGGCGTATTTGGCAGTATCGAGGCGTTCAATCGGTTCCGGTCGAACGACGAGTTCGACACAATACTCGAGGGAGAACGGATCACAGCCGGTATCAGAGACTCCGGACTCGGAGCGCCGGGATGGAGCGCGACCCACGAAACCGACGACGGCATTTGTCTCGTCTGGGGGGAGGCGTACGTGCCCGGCGCGGAAACCAACGCCGCGCGCTGGGTCCTCGAGCAGTACCCCAGCGCCGGGACCGACGCGCTCGCGTCCCTCAACGGCTCGTACCTCGTCGTCCTCGATATCGACAGCGCCGAGCAAGCGTTCGTCGCCACCGACATGGTTCGGTCCCGATCCTGTTTTTATACCGACGAGCCGGGTGTCCGCGTCTTCGGGACCGATTCGGGCGAGGTAGGTCGAACGCTACCTGCTCCTTCGCTCGACCCGAACGGCGTTCTCGATTTCCTCCATCTGGGTGTGACTCTCGGCGAGAAAACCTGGGTCGAGCACCTCTCTCGACTGCCGATCGACAGCCGGCTCACCGCGGATTCGGTGGACGAACTCGACCGGTTCGTCTACCGCCCGCGCGAGTTCGACTACGTCGACGAACTGGCCGACCGGCTCGAGCGGGCACTCGAGCGGCGGTCGATACTTCCGGGCGAAGGTGCGCTCCTGTTGTCTGCCGGGTACGATTCGCGCATCATCCTCTCGCAAGTGCCGTCGATCGAACGAAGTTACACGGTCGGGTATCCGGACGGGCAGGAAGTCGACGGCGCGAAACGGCTTGCAGACCAGTACGACGTCGAGCATACGGCGTTTCCGCCGGACGAACGATACCTCCGCGCCGACGAATCGAAGGTCCGCTACTCACAGGGGATCAAAGAGTCGTTGCACATCCACCACGCCGGATACACCGACGAAATAACCGCCGACACGGTCTATCACGGCCTCCTCTGTGACACGTTCTTCCGAGGCCACTTTACCGAACAGGCGGGTATCGATGTGTTCGGCAAGCGGATCAATTTCGATCGGCTCGATCCGGACCCGGACCCGGTCGAGGTATTGCTCTCTCGATACGGGTACGTTCCCGAGACGAGTTTCGAACTCGCGGACCGAATGCCGTTCGAACACGACGTCGAGGCGTATCTCGAGAACGCGATCGAGGACGCGGTCGACGCGGTCGCGGATCGGGCGGACCAGCCCCAGAACGAACTCACCGCGTGTGGCATCGCGAACCAGCCATCAATCCCGTTCCACAACCACCTCTCGGACAACTTCTTCACCGCGTTTCTCGCGACGGACGCTGAATTGGTCGAGTGGCACCTTCAGACACCGCCAGAACACCGTACGACGGAGACGTTCCTCCGTGCGTGCGAACAAATAGACGAGGATGTCCTGCGTCATCGACCGCCGGATCGACCGTACGATTCTCCCCTCCTCAACGAGACAGAGCGGTTCATCCGGCGAAAGACGCCGTTCCTATCCTCGTTCGATCCGCCCTGGCCAAACCGCGAAACCCTCTTCGACCAGTACTATGCCGACCAGCAGTTGCTTCCCGACCTCGAGTGCGCCCACACCCTCCAACCGCGACATAAACTCCGGCTGAACGATGTGCAGGGGTGGCTCCGAAGCTGGTCGGACAGCGACGGATCGCTGCTGTCGTGGTTCGGGGCCGGGAACCCATCTTTCGTCTAAGCGTTCCATTTCGACAACGGTTTTTGCCACTCCTATATACTCACGCAAGATCACAACTCCATCCCGCGGTCGGAAACGAAACTGCAACGGTTACTCAATCGACTATTTTTCGGACGCGAGGTGCTGAAGCGTGGGAATATTTATACATCGGGGCGAATTACCAGAAACTATGCGTCTGACGAGTGAAAAGGAACTGAAATATTCCGAGCCCGGGGATCGGTTCACTGACACACCCGCATCGGAGTTTCTCCCCGCGTCAGATCCCACTCTCTGTGCGATACTCGAGGAAATGGAAACGCCAGCTACCGTGGACGAAATCACCGATCAGCTCATACAGCCGGCGAACCCGCCGATCGAAACCTGGGCCGACGTCCACGAACGGCTCTACGAAGAGCGACTACCCGACCTCGAGGCGTCGGGCGAGATCGCGTTCGATCGGGATCGGGGGACGGTGACCGTCCTCGAACCCGATGCTGATGGGCACACGATAGCCACTCGAGTGCTCGTTGGCGCCGTTTCGATTCTGGTAGTGATCGTTCTCTTCTTAGTTATCTAGAGCGAGTCGACGGGAACTTCGTTACTCGAAGATTCGTCGCACGGTCAACAGCGTGAACGTCAGTAGTATGAGCGCGCTGAGCCCAATCCCAGAGATTATCGAGACGACCGGCAACTCGAACACTGCTCCCAGTAGTAACACGTAACAGAGCACTGTCGCGCCGAGGTACGAATCGTCCCAGTTCGATTCCGCTTCTTCCTCGTCGCTCTGTTCGTCCGTGGTCGGATCTACCTGCAGGTAGCGATCGACGGTGTCTGCTAGCGGTTTGCGCTCGACGATTCCGCGGTTCTGTTGATAGTCGATTATTCCCGCCTTATCGAGTTTCGAGAGGTGGGACTGGTACAGCGGGATGTAGACGCGCTGGCGCTGGGTCGACGTCAGCTCTTCGACGGTGGTCTCGTGTTCCCACGCCGCGACCTGCTCTGCAACGTCTCGCATACGTACGGGCCCCTCAGTTTGGCGCAGATACTCGAGTACGAGACGTCTGCGTTCGTTTTGCAGTAGATGGAATATTTCGTCCTTCGGGAACGACTCGTCGGCGCTCGTGACGGTATCGGTCTCCGCCTGAGCGTCACCCTCGATGTCTTCGTCCCGTTCCCCCTGTTCTTCCGAACTGATATATGTCGACTTCATCGTAGTGATTCCCTCTAATCAGAAGGAGATAATAAAGGATTGGAACCGTACATCTCGTGGGAATTTATTTTCGTTCAGTTCATGAATGCGAATGCGATTTTCATTCATTTTATTCTACAGCTATATCGGCTCTATCCTGTGATTACCCGGTTGATAGGATTCTCATTTCGAGTCGAATTTCGCCTATTCTGGCGATAATACGGTCGGACCTTCCTCCCGAATTTACGGTCATTTCCGATTTCGAAACGGTACAGAACCGGCGAAACTCTTATCTGAGAAATTCCCACCATATTCCTTATATGAGATCGAATATCGACCCCCAAATAACCATGATTTTCCGGGCTTACGAGAGTGATAATAAACCGTGTTCACGCCGTTCAGTCGTGTATGAGTGATACCAACTGGTGGTTCCTCGACCTCGCACTCGTGGTCGCGGGTGCTGGAGCTATCACGATCGGACTGTTCGCGGGGATTTCGGGCTATCTGCGTATTCTACTGGCTATTCCGCTCGTCGTCTTCTTCCCCGGATACGCACTCGTCGCAATCCTGTTCCCGGATACGGTCGGCGACGATCAGCGATCGTTCGACGACGACCGAACGGGGCTCGGACGAGCGGTTCTGCTCAGCGGGGGAATTGAGCCGATTGAGCGTCTCATTCTGTCGATCGCGTTTAGCGTCGCGCTCGTCCCCGTGGTTCCCCTTATTGCGACCGTAACCCCATGGGGTATTACCTCCAGACCGGTGCTCCTCGGGGTTTCAATACTGACGGTCTGTCTCACGCTCGTGGCGATCGTCTCTCGGTACCGTGTTCCACCCTCGAATCGATTCGTTCCGTCGAACATGTTAGTCTTACCCGTGCTAACTGGTGGGGATCACTCGTCGCCGTACACGAAAACGAACACCCGGCCGTACAACGTCGCCCTCGCGCTGGGGCTGGTCCTGCTGGTCGCAAGTGCCGGGTTCGCGGTCGCGAATCCGGTCCAACACGACGGCTTCACCGAGTTTTCCGTCGAAGGATCGGAGCTAGACGGTGAGATGCAGACGATGTACGATTCGACGGCGACCGCCGGCGAACCGTACACCGTTCCGCTCTCGATCACGAACCAGGAACACAGCGATCAGACCTACACCGTAGTCGCGCTCTTCGAACAGGTCGAGTACGGCAACGGGACCGAGAACTCGGCGTCGGTCACGGAGCGGTCGGTCCTCACCAACGAGTCGATCAGCGTCGCCGACGGCGAAACCCGAAACGAATCGCTCGAGGTCACGCCGCCGTCGGCGGGTGAGGACCGGCGGCTCACCCTCCTGTTGTACACCGGCGACCCGCCGGCGAACCCGACTCCCGAAAACGCGTACGAATCCCTCCGGCTTCCGATCGAAGTGCAATAAGTATCGCTCGAGACGTACCAGTATTCGACGTTCGACGGGCCGATTCTATTTCGAGGAGCCAATCCGGTCGGACTCCATCCCGGCGACCGTATCCGTCGTTTATCGGGGTCGGGGTTCGACACGGCTGCTATCGAGCATTCGAAGCGTGATTCTCGGTTTTCGAGCGATCGCCGTATCGTAGATCCGGATTCGTGCGAGCCATCGGTCACGAGCCGCGAACGAAGAGCGGTAATCATCCGTCTGTGAAACCCGGTGCTTTCTCGAGTTCTTCCCGCGAACCGAGCGGCCTCAAGGCGAGTCGTCGCCGACCGCAGGCGACACAATGCAGTCGAACGAGCGGGCGACTGGCCCGGCTAGCTGCGACAACCGGTACGCTAACAACCGAATAAGCGCAGCTCGGTACCAGTCCACACTATTTGCGAATTCGTCGCTCCGATTTCGGGGATCGGAGTCGCGTTCTGCGGCGGACGGCGCTGTCTGACGATCGGACTGTCGTCCTGTAGCGGCTGTAGTTCGAAGGATTCTCAGCGCTCTGGAATCTCCGTGAGTCGAGAGACAGCGGGTCGTCCGGTAGCGGCTCGAGGCTGCTCGAGACCGGTACACGATCGATACCGTGGTGCAGCGATCGTGGAGTACTCGCGAGTTTGAGCCGATCAGACAGTAACTGAGCGCCTCGCCATCGCGAGTCCTTCTTTTACTCGTTCGATTTATCAGCCGCTCAGCCAACCACTGTGGCGCTAATTCACCATCGTCCGCTCGAGCGTCTCGTGGTCGGCTCGTGAGGAGAGATAGCGAGGCTCGAGTGGAGCGTCTCGCCGATGGGACCGAGACAACCGAGCGGTCGAACCGGATCGAACTCAGATCGGCTCACTCGAGCGTTCGGTGGCTCAGGCAGAGTTCGTCACGGGCGACGGGGTACACAGCGAGACGTCGCCGTTAGTGTACATGACCGCCTGTCCGGGTCGACAGAGCTGCTGTTCGGAGACGGAGGCCAGTTGCTGGCGACCGTTCTCGTCTACGAAGTACGTCGCGTCGGTCGATTGGGCCGTTCGATAGACGGTGTACCGGTGCTGGACGGACCCGTTCTGGTGTATCGTCGCCGGCTCCGTCGACGGATACGCCCCGGTTCGACTGAACACCGTCTGGTAGGGGTGATCCGTGTACAACTGCTGATCCGGCCGGATTTCGCTCCCGTCGGGCGAGCCGGTCAGCTCGCCGATCGATTCGACCGCGGTCAGTTCCGACTCGTCGTAGGCGAGACGTTCGTGCTGGTCCGAGAAGATCGGATTCTCGGCGTTGCTCTCGACGGCGACGATCATCGCGCCCGGATAGATAAGCGCGAGCACCAGCAGGACGCTGACGACGATCCGCGGCGACAGGTTTCGGTTGAGCGATCGGACTCCGATCGCGCCGAGGATCGCCATCGGCGCGAACAGGAACGCGAACCACCTGGTCGGGATGAAGTTCCGGATCCCGAACATCGGCAGGACGAGTATGAACACGAGCATGACCGCTGCACCGATCAACAGCGTGAAGACCGACTGCTCTGCCCGCCGCCTGTGGACGACGTACAGACACCCGGCGAACGTCACACAGAGCAAGAGCAGAAAGCCGAGGTTTTCGATGTACGGCAGCACCTGCTCGAGTAGCGTCGGCGCGGCCTCGGCCCCGCTTGCAGCCCCGCCGGTCGAGCCGCCCGCGATGTTCAGGAAGCCGGCGCTTTCCTCGAGGGTTTCGGTGAAGAACTGCAACACCGTCCCGAGGAACGAGTTCTCGCCGTAGGGCGTCAGCGACCAGATGAAGATCGTCAGCCCGAAGTTGAAGACGACGAGTCCGATCAGGTTGACCGGTTTCTTCGCGCGGAACACGCTGGTATCGAGTCGCGTCAGTCCGACGGGACCGATCACGAAGATGAGCTGCGCGGCGAACGCGGCCAGCAGCAAGACCAGCATGATGAACGTCGACACCTGGTGGGTGAGGATGATCGCGATGCTAAAGAGGATCAGAAGCGAGAAGTCCCGGCCGGTGTACTCGACGCGCATCACCCTGATCAGCGCGTACAGCATGCCGAGGAAGAACAACAGCCCGAGACTGGTCGGGATGAGTTGCATTCCCCACATCGAGACGTAGTTGGCGAACGCAAAGAGCGCCGTCGCGAGCGTCGCCCACCGCGCGGAGACGAGCAGGTTCGCCGTCGCGTAGACGAGCACCACCGAGAGCGGCATGACGAGTCCCACGGAGAGATACAGCGCCCCGCGAAGCGGGACGTCGTAGATGAACGAACTCGCGACGACCAGCAGGTGGTAAAACGGTGAGCCGTAGTGCTTGTCGTGGGAGATCGCGCCGAGCATCTCCGCGTCGCGGATCTGTTCGATGAACTCCATGTGCGTCCAGATGTCGATTCCGATGTACCCGGGCGTCACGTACAGGGCGGTAAAGCGAAAGACGAGCGCGAACAACACGATCTGTAAGAGCACGACGCCCCGATTGAAGTCCCGATCGGCGGTACAGAGGATCTGGACGAGAACGAGCGTCCCGACGACCGCCGAGAGCGCGAAGAAGGGGATAGTTCGCTCGCCCTGCATAACCGGCAGTACCACCATGGCCGAGAGCCCGACGAGGACGATCGACGGCAGGCTCATCGCGACGCTCGAGGGCAGCGCCGGCAGGGCGTCCGCGCCGGTCTGTTGGTACAGCGAGACGAGATACAACCCGCAGGCGAGCGCGAGCATTATCGGCACCGTCTCGAGGTAGACTTCGGAAACGAGCAGCTGTAGGGGTAAAAGCGCCAGCGCGATCAGGAGGCCGGCGATCGCAGCGATCGTATCGAGTCGAAACGGCCGGTGTTCCGAGAGCGACCTAAGACCCACGCGCGACACCTCCGCTCGCCCGCGCCGATCCGTCCGTCTCGAGAACGGCCCGGTAGAGAGAGGCGATCGACTCGCCCATCGACTCGAGGCTGAGGCCGTCGATCGCCTCGCGGCCGTCCGAACGCGGACGCTCCTCGGCGATGGTCTCGAGACCGGCGATCAGTGTTTCGTCGCGATCGCTGACGACGCAGTTCGACACGTCACCGACGGTTTCGGGGACGAACCCGACCGCGGTCGAGACGACCGGCAGGTTACACGCGGCGGCCTCTTTGACGACCATCGGTCCGCTCTCGCGTTTCGAGGTGACGAGAAGAACGTCGCTTGCGTTCATGTAATCTGGTATTCTGTCGTGGTCGACGCCGTGTACCGTCCGCAACTCCAGGTCTGTGTTCGTCTGCTCGACGAGCTCGCGAGCGCGGGAGACGTCCTTGACCGAGCGGTCCTCGTCGTAGGGAAAGAGCGCGATCGGGCGGTCGGTCTCCCAGCCGACCCGCTCGCGCGCTCGAATCTGCGATACCGGTCTGAACAGGTCGGTGTCGACGCCAAAGGGGATCAGTTCGTGGTCCGCCTCGAGTCGCCTGGCCATCGCCCGACTTGGGGCGATCACGGCGTCGGATCGGCGGGCGCCGAGCCGACTGATCGCTCGGAGCCAGTCGTGATCGCCCATCAGGTCGGTTCCCCACAGGGTGAGCACGACCGGCCGGAGCGGCTGTGCGAGCGCGAACGGGGCGGTGAGGCCGTAGTTCGCGTGGACCAGATCGAAGTCGGTCGCTCGGACCCGCGAGAGGATCCGCGGGTAGTATCGTGCGTACTCGAGGGGCGTTCGGCCCGCGTCGCCGTCGTACTCGCCCGGGACGCCGAGCACCGTACACTCGACGCCGCGATCCTCGAGGACCGACACCTGCTGTTCGAAAAACGGTCGCGGGGACGTAACCAACTGTAGTACCTTCATTGCTATCCGAGGTTCGTGGCGACGGCGGACCGGTCGGCGTCGGTCGCGCGCGCCGCCGATTCGATTTGCTGGACGATCAGAGACGTCACGTCGATGCGTTCCTCGAGCAGCCGTTCGCGCCGTCGCTCCCACCTGTCGGTCTCCGGCGTCGTCGATTCGAGAATCGAGACTGCCTTCTCGAGGGAGCGAGCGTGGCGATCGTCGCCGTCGAACGCGAACAGGAGGCCGTACTCGTCCTCGAGCTCGCTCGTGTAGCCGAGCGACTGGGAGTTGACGTACACCGAGGGGGTCCCGAGCACGGCGGCTTCGGCCGCGGTCGTCGCGCCCTCGCCGACGACCAGGTCGGCGAACGCGAGCAGATCGTGCATCCGCTCCGGCGGGGCGGTGAACTCGTAGGCTTCGAGATCCGGCGGCGGGTCGCCTTCCGCCGTGAGCAACACGGTCGCACCGGCGTCCTCGAGGCGGGAGACGACCGCTCGCGGGTCTGCGAATCCGCCCTGTCCGACGTCGTGGGAGGCGTCCCAGCTGCTCAGACGGACGACGGCGAAGGTCTCCTCGCGCTCCAGCCCGACGGCATCGAGAACCGACGGATCGGGGTCGAACCGGTCGGGGTGGAGGTACGCGAGCTCGTGGTAGCCGGGGTAGGTGACCTGCTTGTCGCCGATCTCCCCGCGGTAGCACTCGGGGGTGCAGATGACGTCGGCGAACGGGTACCCCAGCCGCTGGATGAGCGTCGCGTGTTCCGTGTCGTAAAACACCAGACTGTTCGTCCGCAGGAGCGTCGCCACGTGAGCCGCCGCGACGCCGCCGATGGCGGTGATCACGTCGGGTTCGATCCGGCGCGCCCGATGGAGCAACCGCGCCTCGTAGGTCGCCTGGACGGTCGCCAGCGAGAGCATCGAGTCGGATTCGCCCGCCAGCAGTTCGTACTCGATCCCGTAGGCCTCGAGCAGGTCGGTCGCGACCTCGCTCTCGCGTGCGAACACGAAGACGTCGTGCCCGCGCGAGTCGAGTTCTGCGACGGCGTTGCGAAAGAAGTGGACGTGACCCGGGTGCTGGATCGTGACGATGACTTTCACTCGTGGTCTCCCTCGTTGGTGACCGCTTGGCTCTCAGTGGGGACGGGACCCGCTCGAGCGGCCGACGCACAACGCGAGGCCGTCGGTCGCACCGAGCCGGTACTCCGGACCCGCGGCTCCCCCCGGTCGATTCCCTCGACGACGGCTGTATCCCCCGAATCGGTCATAGCTTCCGATACTCGAAGCCCGCAGCCGTCGCGTCGTCTCTCTCGAGTGCGCCCATCACGTCGACGAGAGCCGGATCGTCGGCGACCTCGTCGGCGACGGCGGCGAGGTCGATGCGTTCGAACTCCGCGTGTGGCGTCGCGAGCAAAATCGCGTCGAAATCCTCGAACGACAGCGACTCCTGAACGTCGATCCCGAAGGCTTCTCGAGCGGTGTCGTTGTCCGCGAACGGGTCGTACCCCTCGATATCGATGTCGTACTCCTCGAGCGACTCGATGACGTCGGCGACTTTCGAGCTCCGAATGTCCCCGACGCCGGGTTTGTACGCCAGTCCGAGGACGAGCACGCGACTCGTGCTGAGCGCCTTCTGGCAGTCGTTGAGCGCTTTGATCGTCAGATCGGCAACGTGGTCGGGCACCGACTCGTTTACCTTCCGACTCGTCTCCATCAGTTCGGGATCGAACCCTTCCTGGGCCGATCGGTACGTGAAGAAGTACGGATCGACCGGGATGCAGTGGCCGCCGACCAGTCCCGGTCGGTAGCCGTGGAAGTTCCACTTCGTGCTCGCGGCGTCGAGCACCGCCTGCGTGTCGACGTCCATGTGTTCGAACGCGATCGAGAGCTCGTTGACGAACGCGATGTTGAGATCCCGCTGGGAGTTCTCGACGACTTTCGACGCCTCGGCGACTTCGATCGACGGCGCGCGGTGCACTCCGGCGTCGACGATCGACTCGTACAGCGTCGCCACGTCCTCGAGGACCTCCTCGTCCTGTCCGCTGACGACTTTGACGACGTCCTCGAGCCCGTGTTCGGCGTCGCCGGGCGTCGCTCGCTCCGGCGAGTAGCCGACCGAGAAGTCCTCGCCCGCGGTCATCCCGGAGGCGCGTTCGATCGCCGGGACGAGTACCTCGCGGGTCGTGCCGGGGTAGACGGTCGACTCGAGGATGACCGTCGTTCCCGTATCGATCTTCGAGCCGACGGTGGTCGCCGCGCTCTCGACGAAGCTGAGGTCCGGTCGGTCGTCGTCTCGAACCGGCGTCGGAACCGCGATGATCACGTACTCCGCCTGACTCACCGCCGTCGAATCGCTGGTGTAGGTGAGCTCGTCGTTCTGGACCGCCTCGTCGCTCAGGTCACCGGTCGTGTCGGTGCCATTCCGCAGGGTTTCGACGGTCGAGTCGTCAACGTCGAAACCGATCACGCGGTAGTCGGACTCGGCGAATCCCACCGCGAGCGGGAGTCCGACGTAGCCAAGTCCGACCACGCAGACGGTCGGTTTGTCCGCTGCCGTCTCCCGAACGTGCTCGAGCGACGCGCTGTCCTGGCCGGGGTTGACCGGTCCGTCGGTCTCTTGCTCGCCAGTTCGTTCCTCGGTATCGCTAATTGTAGGAGTCATGAATGCTCTCTCGTTGCAGGTCCAGCGCACGCGATCGTGCGACGGAACCACGCTCGTGGTCCCGCGTTCGTGGAACCGGCGTCAGACTCGACAAGCAGGCTTGATCGGTTTACTATACCGCAGATAAACAGTTGTCTCGCGCTCACCCGTTTCGAGATCCGACAAGAGAGGGGGCGAAACGCCATTATCCCCCTCATTCTGCGATTTTCGTCGGCTCTCGCGTTAGCAGCCTGTTAAACGAAGCTGTGTAAACTCATAATGAAGGTGCTATAGGCCCGCTACATAGTATGATCAGCGTGATGCCGGGACAACACGTTCGGCTCCGCACGATCAGCACATGGCGAAACTATGGTGTCCAGCTTACAGCCCGATAACAGCGTTGCTCACGCCGTACTGACTCGACTCGAGGCTGCCGATACCGTCCTGGATTCGGGATCTCACCTCGCCGTTCCGGACGGGTCGACAGCCCGCGTCGTCGAAATTACCGTCCCGTCCGTCGGAGATATGCCACTGATCCAGCTCGTCCGGTCGATCTCCGTGTTGGAGTCGGTCCTGATCGCGGTCCTGTTCGTCCTGATCGCCGCACTCGTCGGGGTTCGGGTGACAGACGCCATCTCCGATCGGGAGGTTTCGGTTCCGACCCAGCGCTCGTCCGAAGACGACCGACGCGATCCGCCACCAGAAGATGAACCGCAAGCCGCGGCGGCACCAGCCTACGAAAGCGTTGTCTCCGCCGAGACACCGCCCGAACTCTTGAGCGACGAGGGGCAAGTCGTCCGATTGCTCGTCGAGAATCACGGCCGCATCCGACAACACGAGATCGCCGACGAGACCGGCTGGTCGAAATCGAAAGTCAGCCGCACGCTCTCGAAGATGCACGACAACGGCACGATCGAGAAGACCTCGCTCGGCCGAGAGAACGTCATCACGTTGGCCGAGGCGGACGCGAACGATCCCAATCAATCCGACTCGGACAACGTCGGCAACCCCGTCGCCTGATCGCTCGAGCGCTTGGACACTCGTTTTGCCATCCTTTCTCGATCGACCGTCGCATCGGCTTATTCGGTTGATAAGGCCGTCGAGAGGCCTCCTTGAGTGCCATATCGGTACAGTGCAACTATTTTCTACCGATAGAACATCGTCTGACGCAAACTCCAACAGAAACTCAACAATAGTTGCTATTTTCCGGACAAAACAGCAACTATTTGTTATTTTAATGAGATATACTGGATGGATGCTAGCTTATACAAACGATAGGTGGCGACTTATCCGCGGTATAGTAATGCCCGAACGGAGAGAGATCCAAGTAGATACCTGAGCCGTCCCGCTGCGGACGCCGTAAACGGGTACGAGACAACCATGATACGAACTACCAGTCTATTCGAAGCGACGTCGTCGAACCGAACGGTCAGGGCCCCCCTCACCAGCGGGGGCGTCTCCGACTGCCGGTCAGTGGCGCTCCCGACCCGAGGGCCGCTCCGAGGGACGGCCGGGTCGCCGTCGGTCGAGGGGGTGTCTCGTTGATGTGCGGGATCATCGCCCGGATCGGCCGGGGAAACGCCGCCGAAACGTTGCTCACAGGTCTCGAGAACCTCGAGTACCGCGGGTACGATTCCGCCGGCATCGCCGTCCAGAACGGCTCCGGCGTCAAGGTACACAAGTGCTCGGGCGAGGTATCCGAGCTCAAGTCCCAGCTCGAGGCGCGTCCGAACGGGAACATGGGCATCGGTCACACCCGCTGGAGCACCCACGGGCCGCCGACCGACGAGAACGCACACCCCCACACCGATACCGTCGGTGACGTCGCCGTCGTCCACAACGGCGTGATCGACAACTACGACGAACTCAAAGCCGACCTCCGATCGAAGGGCCACGAGTTCGAAAGCGACACCGACACGGAAGTCATCCCGCACCTGATCGACGAGTATCGACGAGAAACCGGGGACACCGAAACGGCCGTCCGAAAGGCCGTTTCGACGCTCGAGGGGAGTTACGCGATCGCCGCCATCGTCGACGGGGAGGAGGCGGTCTACGCCGCCCGAAAGGGGTCGCCGCTCGTGCTCGGCCTCGACGACGACGAGTGGTTCCTCGCCAGCGACGTCCCGGCCTTCCTCGATTACACCGACGAGGTGATCTACCTGGAGGAAGGCGACCTCGTCGTGCTCGAGCCGGACTCCTATCGGATCACCGACCTCGAGGGGACGCCCGTCGAACGCTCGAGCGACACCGTCGACTGGGACCCGGAGGACGCGGGGAAAGGCGAGTTCGACCACTACATGCTAAAGGAGATCTACAACCAGCCATCCTCCCTGTCGAATACGATCGAGGGCAGAGCGAACGACGGCGAGGTCACTTTCGAGAACCTGACGGAGGGGACGTTCAGCGACGTCGACGCCGTCCAGTTCGTCGCCTGCGGAACGTCCTATCACGCCGCGATGTACGGCGGCCAGTTGCTCCGGTCGGCCGGCGTCCGAACCGAAGTGCTTCGAGCGAGCGAGTACGAATCGACGACCGGACCGGTCGACGAGAACACGCTCGTCGTCGCCGTCACCCAGAGCGGGGAAACCGCGGACACCCTCGAGGCCGTCCGCGAAGCGACCAGCCGAGGGGCCCGCTCGCTCGCGGTGACCAACGTCGTCGGCTCGACCGCTGCTCGAACCGCCGACGACGCGGTCTACATTCGCGCCGGCCCGGAGGTCGGCGTCGCGGCGACAAAGACGTACTCCTCGCAGGCGGTCACGCTCGCGTTGCTCACCCAGCAGATCGCGAGCGACGTCCCCGGCGGCGAGCCGGCGGCCGACAAAGCGAAACTCCTCGAGTCGCTTCGGGACCTCCCCGAGCACGTCGAAGAGGTGCTCGAATCGAGCCAGGCCGAGGCCATCGCCCGGGAACGACTCGACAGCCAATCGTACTTCTTCATCGGGCACGGCCTCGGCCACTCGGTCGCGCTCGAGGGCGCGCTGAAGTTCAAGGAGATCACCTACGAACACGCCGAAGGGTTCGCGTCGGGCCAACTCAAACACGGGCCGCTCGCGCTCGTGACCGACGAGACGCCGATCTTCGCCGTCTATTCCGGCAGGGGCGACGAGAAGACGAAGACGAACGCGATCGAAGCCCGCTCGCGCGGCGCGCCGATCGTCGCGGTCGGCCCCGACGATCACTCGCTGGCCGACGCGGCAGACACCCACCTCTCGGTTCCGGATACCCATCCCGTCTGGGCAGGCCTGCTCGCCAACGTCCAGTTGCAACTCGTCTCCTACCACGCTGCAAAGCTCCTCGAGCGACCGATCGACAAGCCGCGCAACCTCGCCAAGAGCGTCACGGTCGAGTAACCGCTTTTTTGCCGATCGACTCGAGCGGATAGAGTCGCTCGTCGACGCTGCCGTAGTCGTCGTCCAGCCGTACTCATCGGTTCAACTGTAGTCGTCGGTTCAGTCGTGATCGTCGTCCAGCCGTCGTCGCCGGTCCGACCGTCGTCGATCTAGACACTCACTCGTCGGACCGAAGCCGTCCGTCTGCGAGATCACATCGAAACGCTACCGCAGGTCCTCCGTCGACCAGTGCATCGCGATCGAGCTTCTAATAGCGTTCCGCAAAGAATTTGTTGGATACAAAACGTGTGTCGGTATGGTCCCTATCGAAATCGATGGCCTCAGCAAGGAGTTCCCCGGTGACGTCCTCGCGGTCGACGACCTCGACCTGCGGATCGAATCGGGCGAGATTTTCGGGTTCCTCGGGCCGAACGGTGCCGGGAAATCGACGACGATCAACGTCCTCCTCGGGTTCGTCGACCCGACCGCCGGCAGTGTTAGCGTCCTCGGGCAGGACGTACAGGGAAGCGAGTTCGCACAGACCCGGCATCGAATCGGCGTCCTTCCGGAAGGATACAGTCTGTATGACCGGCTGAGTGCCCGCGAGCATGTCGATTGGGTCGCCCGAACCAAACGCGCAGACGACGATCCCGACGAGATTCTCGAGCGGGTCGGCATCGGCGACGTGGCGGATCGCCGCGTCGGCGGATTCTCGAAGGGGATGCGCCAACGCCTCGCGTTCGGAATGGCCCTGGTCGGCGATCCGGATCTCCTCGTTCTCGACGAACCATCGTCGGGCCTTGATCCGACGGGAATGCAAGAGATGCGGGCGATCATCCGGGAGGAAGCCGCCACCGGGACGACCGTGTTCTTCTCGAGTCACGTGTTGCCGGAGGTCGAGGCGGTCTGTGACCGCGTCGGGATCATGAACGACGGGCGGCTGGTCGCCGTCGACGAGATCGAGACGCTGCGCGACGAGATCACGAGTTCGTCGCGGATCACCCTGGCGGTTCGATCGGTGCCGGACGAGCTCGGCCTCGAGACCCTAGACGGCGTCACGAACGTTCAGGTCGATGGATCCGAGATTCACGTCGACTGTCGAGCGACGACCGTCAAGCCGCGAGTCGTCAGGTACGTCGACGATCGGGCGACGATAACTGATATCGTCTCCGAGGAGCCGTCCCTAGAGGAGCTGTTCAACAGGTATACGGGCGACGCCGACGCCCCCGACGAAGAGGCCCCCTCCCCGGCCGAGGTGACGGCATGAGCGTCGTCGAAGTCGCCCGGAAGGACTTCCTCGACGTCCGCCGGTCGAAGATGATGTGGCTCGTCGTTACGATTTTGACCGGATTCTCCGGCTTGTTCGTGTACTTCCAGACCAGCCAGATCCCGTATTTCGAGAGCGCTCGGGCGGGCGTCGTGAGCGTTCTGAACGGCGTCCTCATGCTCGGTTCGTTCCTGGTTCCGATCGTCGCGTTCGTCGCGGCCTACCTCGCTATCGCGGGCGAACGCGAGACGGGGAGTCTGAAGTTCATGCTCGGCCTGCCGAACACGCGCCGCGATATCGTCGTCGGCAAATTTCTCAGTCGGTGTCTCGTGATCGGCCTCGGTCTCGCGAGCGCGGCGCTCGGGGTCACCATCTTGCTCGCGCTGTTCTATCCGCTCGTCCCGATCGTCCCGTTTTTCGTCATGCTCGGGCTGTTGACGCTTTATGCCGTCGTCTACGTCGCGCTCGCGATCGGTATCTCCGCCGCCGTCGCGAGCAAAGCCCGCGCGGCGGCCGCCGGATTCGGCCTCTACTTCGTCCTCAACGTCGGCACGTTCCTCGCGTCGCCCGGCGCTCTCGTCCGCACAGTACACGCCGACGTCCTCGGGCTCGGCGAATCCCCCCTCCTCTACCAGTTCGTCTCGCTTCTAGTGCCGCCCGAAGCGCTCCTTTACGGTGCCACCGCCGTCGCCGAACCGAACGGGCCAGTCACCAGTCCACCCGCAGACGCGCCGTTTTTCGTCCAGCCGACGTTCATGCCCGTCGTTCTGTCCGCGTGGATCGTCCTCTCGGTCGCTATCGGGTACTACGCGTTCGAGTCCGCGAACGTGAGCTGACTCTCGTCTCGAAGTGTGTTCGACTCGAGCACCGTTTCGCGGCCAGAAAGGACATCTCCGAGCCGAGATAGATACGTCACCGGCCGAATATCAGTAATAGAAGGCGTCACCGAGTCTGGCGTCCAGTCAGTTCTCTTCTTCGAGTTCGAGGGTGATTTCCTCGTCGCCGCCGTCGATCTCGACGTCGGTGGTCGCCTCCTCGTAGCCGTCCGCGTTCGCCGTCACCGTGTACTCGCCGTTCTCGCGTTCGAACTCGGCTTCGCCGTCGTCGTCGACGTTCTGCTGGTCCGTGTCGAAGGAACTGAAGATGCCGCCGTCGGCGTCCTCGACTTCGACCGACGCGTTTTCGAGCGCCTCTCCGTCCCCGTCCTCGACGACGGTCGTCAGCGTGTAGGGCCCACCGCTCGAGTCGTCGCTCTGGCCCCCGTCGTCGTTCTGGTTTCCATCATCGTTCTCGTCGTCACCGGTCGCTGAGAGTTCGAGGGTGACTTCTTCGTCGTCGCCGTCGATCTCGACATCGGTGGTCGCCTCCTCGTAGTCGTCCGCGTTCGCCGTCACCGTGTACTCGCCGCCGTCATCGACGGCGAAGACCGCCGATCCGTCGGCACCGGTCGTCGTTTTGCCGCTTCCGCCGGACGCCGACTCGACCGTGACCGTGGCGTCTGTCAGTTCGTCGCCGTCCTCGGACTCGATATCCGTGGTGAGCGTGTACGATTCGTCCGAATCGCCGCCGTCACCGCCGTTCGAACCGTCGTCTCCGCTCGAGTCGTTATCGCCGCTCGAGTCCCCACCCCCGTCCTGGCCATCGGAGTCGTCGCCCGACTGGTCACCCGTTTCGGAGTCGCCGTCGGTTTCGTCCTCGTTTCCGCCGTCACCACCCCCGCCGTCGGCGTCGCTCTCGGAACTGTCCGAGCCGTCTTCGGGCTGCGGTTCGACCGCGCCGCCGTCGTCACCCCCGCCGCCGTCCGTTCCCTCGTCGGTCGGCTGGGAATCACCGAGCCGGTCGGCGGCGGTCTCGACCGCGTCGTCGATCGAGACGCCGCTGGCCGTGAGCGCGACCCCTGCGACTAACAGGGCGACGCCAGCGACAACCAGCAGTATCTGGACGCCACTTTGCATCGAGCGAGTCCGCGAATTCGTCTGGCGACCGCTGGAAGACATCTTCTACCTCCTTATCGGCTCGCGATTGCCAGAGCGTTTGGTGCGTCCCCCCTCACTCGCGGCGAAAGCGCACGCGCCGATTCGGCGCTCGTCGGTCCGTCTCTGCGAGTCGTGCTCGGACTCGAGGGACCAACGGGCCACCCCGCGGGAGACTCGAGTGCGATCGGTGACGACATCGTTTCGTACATTCGTTCGACGGTTTCTTCCCTGGGTGGTTCACTATGCGGCCGATAAGACGATTTCAGCTCGCGAACGGATCTCAGTTTCCGAGCGGAACCGCCGATGGAAATCACTCTGGGAAGGGTCTCCGGTCCTGATCGTGGCGTCCTCGCAGCTGTCGACTCGCGTGGCGATTAGGTCTCCCCCAAACGTCCCGTTTCGACCCGGACAGCGATCCCGACCGTTCGGCTCGGCCGATTTCGACCTCGAGGACGCCTCACCGATCGTTTAACACGTCCATATTATCGGTGATAGATAGATTCCGTGTGATCATGAACGGCTACACGCTAGCGTTCAAACCTGCAATTGGTCTGTACGGACAGCACGACCCCAGTGCCGTCCTCTTCGACGACGGAACGCCCGTCTTCGGCATCGAGGAGGAGCGACTCACCCGCGAGAAACACGCCCCCGACACGTTCCCGACGAACGCGATCAACGCCTGTCTCGACTATCGAGACCTCGAGCTCGGCGACGTCGACGAGATCCTCCTCCCGTACGACCCCAGCCTCCGCTCGCGTATCCGTTCGCACTACCTCAGCGACGCCGTCCGCGCGCCGACCCTCCCGCGAAAGCTCTCCGCGCTCGAGCAGACGCTCGTGACGGAGATCCAGAGCCAGTTCTTTCCGACGCGACAGGTCGAGTCCCGCCTCGAGTCGATCGGCTCTTTGGTGCCGCCGATCGAGCGCCTCTCACACCACCGCTGTCACGCCGCCAGCGCGTTTCACCCCTCCGGATTCGACGACGCGCTCGTCCTCACGATCGACGCGAAAGGCGAGTACGACTCGACCGTCGTCTGGCGGGGCGATCGACACGGCCTCGAGCGGGTCAAAACCTACGAGCACCCCAACAGCCTCGGACTGTTCTTTGCGATCGTCACCGAGTACCTCGGCTACCGGATGTTCAACGGCGAGGGGAAGGTCATGGGCCTGGCCCCCTACGGCGAGGAAAACCCGGAGATCGAACGACGGCTGCGGAACCTGATCGACGTGGGAACGTCCTACGACGTCACCGAACTCACCAAGCGCTGGGGAACCGGCCACGGCCTCGAGTTGCTCTCGGAGGTATTCGGCCGTCCGCCCAAAGCAGATACCGACGAGTTCGATCAGTGGGAGAAAGACTTCGCCCACACCGCCCAGAAGCTGCTCGAGGAAATCGTCCTCGACATCGTCGAGGCCCACACCGACACCGTCGGCTCGCACAACGTCGCGCTCGCCGGCGGCGTCGTGCTCAACTGCAAACTCAACAAGCGCGTTCGAGAGGCGGCCTGCGTCGGCGACCTCTTCGTCCAGCCGGTCGCCAACGATGCGGGGCTGGCGCTAGGTGCGGGCTGGGTCGGGCGGCCGCCCGAGACCGTCGACGACCTGTCGACGGTGTACTTCGGTTCGTCCTACGAGAAGGAGACTATCGAGGAGACCCTCGACACGTCGAAACTCAGCTACGCGGAGCCCGCGAACGTCGAGCAGTACGTCGCCGACCGCCTCGCCGACGGCGCGCTCGTCGGCTGGTTCCAGGGCCGGTCCGAACTCGGCCCGCGGGCGCTCGGCTCTCGCAGCATCCTGGCGGACCCGCGCACGGCCGACTCGCGCGACCGGGTCAACCGGTTCGTCAAGCACCGCGAGGGGTGGCGTCCGTTCGCGCCGTCGATGCTCGAGGACGTCGCCGAGGAGTACCTGATCGACGGTCGCCCGTCGCCGTTCATGATCGAGGCCTACGACGTCGACCCCGAGAAAGCGAGCGAGCTCGAGGCGGTCGTCCACCCCGCCGACGACTCCACCCGCCCCCAGACGGTTCGCGAGGACCAACACGAGCGCTACTACCGGCTGATCGAGGCGTTCGGCGAGCGCACCGGCGTTCCCGTCCTGCTGAACACCTCCTTCAACGACAACGGCGAGCCGATCGTCGACAAACCGATCGAGGCGATCAAGGACTTCTACGGGATGGGACTCGACCTGCTCGTCGTCGACGACTTCGTTCTCGAGAAAGACGCTACCCGACAGCCGTCCACCCGCGAGGTCGGCGAGCTGGTCGGGAGCGCCGATCCGGAACCGGCGACTCGAGAGCGAACGACAGCGATCGGAAACGGGTAGTCGTCCCTGTCGATCCCGGGTGTCGAATTCGTTGTCGTTTCGTCTCGAGGGATCGTCTCCGTTCGTTCGCACTCTAACCGTTCGGCGGGCGATCGGGTCAGCTTACACGGTTCTGAGCGAACGAGAGACGTTCGGGAGTGGGGTCTGTCCTCGGCGGGTCACAATGCGATCACCCGTCGGCTTCTGCGTCGAATCGCGGGAGCACCACTCGAGCGTAGTACACGAGATACGTGGCTGTGACGACGCCGTAGAGCCCGGCAGTGAAAACCGGCGACCAGTCCAGAACGAAAATCAAAAACGCGACCCAGAACCCGCCTCCGACGACGCCGCCGAGCGTAACGAGATGGAGTCCACCCCTGGTTCGAATCTGCATGTCGCTGTCAGTAGCGAGTCGAATGCCGATCAGTCCGGCCGTGAGCGACCCCCACGTGAGGACGGGCAGTCCGAGAACCGTCCAGACGTTTGCGGGCAACTGCTCGGAGGAGGTGACGAGTAGTGCCCAGCCGACCAGCCCGAACGCGGCCCACGCGATGCTCCGCAGGAGTTCTTCGCGCAGGATCAGGCGGACCTGCGGGCGCTTTAGGAACTCGAAGAGCGGGTTCTGGGTCCCGGTTGACTCTCGTTTTAATGCTTGCTCTCCTTCCGGTGACAGCGGCCACTCCGACTCCGGATGGTTGATATAGTACAGCGTCAGTGAGTCCGAATACGCCTCCGTCGCGACGACACCCTGCTCTTCTAGGTCGTCCAACCGGTTACGGACGGTGACCTTCGAGACGTCCGGCTTGATACGTCGCTGGATCTGTTGGAGCGAGAAGAACGGACGCTCGGCGTCGTACATCGTCTCGACGACGTGGCGGTGAGTGAGTTTCGTGTTCACCGTCCTGTCCCGTTCTACTTTCTCTGCGATCCACGGCGGAAGCGTCATACGTTGCTCGAGCATCGGTGACAAATTATCGGTTTCGCATAGGGTTCGGACGGTGGACAGCGAGACTGCCACACCGCCGGTCGAGCGCAGGCGTTGTTCGTCAGACAGCAGGGGCGATTCGGGACTAGACGGCCATTTCAGAGACCCGGTCGGGCACACGCCTGTACCAGTACCAGAGGACGACACCCACCGTCGTGACGACGTACGCGGCCGTCACCCAGAGGACGGGATAGCCGCCCGCCGTGACGAGGTACACCGCGCCGACGCCGCCGAGGGCGATTCCGAGGCCCAGGCTTATCCACACCCCAGTCGATGTCCGCACCTGTAACTCGCTGGACGTCGCAGTTCGAATCCCGATCAAGACCGTCGTCAATAGCGCCCACGTGAGTACGGGCAGTCCGAAGACCGTCAGCGCGGTCGCGTCCAACCACGCCACCTCCGAAATCACGATCGGCCACCCGACGAGTCCGAGCCCGATCCACACGATACTTCGCAGCAGTTCCTCGCGGACGATCCGCCGCTGTCGTTGATTCATAGCTACAGGTCAGTCACGAATCGCGACCGATAAATCACCGCGGAGAATTTTGCGGCCGGATAGCGGGGGTTTGCGCCCGCAAAGCCCGCTTTGTGGGTGCAAAGGTGGCAGACGAGTCGCCTTTTCGCTCGTCACTCGAGGCCGCGTGTCAATTGGTGTCTTCGTCCCACGCGGCCTCGTCGCTCGTCCTCGAGCGGACTGGTGACCCGTTCGTATGCCACCGTGGCTCCGTCGGCATCGCTCACCGCGCGCCCCGGGTCGATGCTTCGTTTGACTCGAGCCGACGTCCGTCTGGGCGCGTCGAGCGGTGGCGTTCGAGCATCGTTTCGAACCGAATAACATAACCGGTGACTCGAGAACCGAACGCACGATGCGGATCCTCCGAGTCGCACAAAAGGTCTACCCCGACGTGAACGGCGGCGGGGCGTACCACGTCCACGCGATGAGTCGCGATCAGGCCGCGATGGGTCACGACGTGACCATTCTCACCGTGAGCGATAACGATGATCTCCCGCGAGAGGAGCGACGCGACGGGTATAGGGTCGTCCGCCGGTCGCCGACCGTTAATCTACTGGGAAACGATATCTCGACCGGTGTGGCGCGGTTCCTTCGGCAGGCGAATGAGTTCGACGTCATCCATGCGCACTCGCATTTGTATTTCTCGACGAATCTCGCCGCGCTGAAACGTCGTCTCGGTGAGATCCCCTTGGCGATCACAAATCATGGACTTTACAGCCAGAATGCCCCCGAGTGGACGCTCGATTTGTACCTGCGATCTGTGGGCCAGTGGACATTCAATCAAGCGGATGTTATCTTCTGTTACACCGACGAGGACTGTAATCGCGTCCGCGAGTTCGGAGTTGACTCATGTATTGAGGTGGTGGCGAACGGCGTGGACACGGAGCGGTTTACACCAGAAGGAGAAGTCAGTAGCCGGATTGATCACGACGGGTCAGTAGTGCTGTTTGTGGGCAGGTTGGTTGAGGGAAAACGGCCACTGGACGTGGTGCAGGCGGTGTCACGGCTACCTGATGACGTGAAGCTATACATGGTTGGAGATGGGCCGATGCGCTCTGAACTAGAGGAAATGGCTAGCGACCAAGTAAAGTTCATTGGACAGGTCTCCTACGAGGAGATGCCGGAGATTTACCGGGCAGGAGACGCATTAATATTGCCAAGCCGTGCCGAAGGATTGCCGCGGACGATACTGGAGGCGATGGCGTCAGGTCTACCGGTTGTGTCAAGTCATCTAAAGCACATTGCACCTGTCGTTCAAAAGGCCGGAAAAACGGTTCCAATAGCGGATATTTTTGGATATACGACCGCACTAAGAGACGTCCTTGATTGGGACGAGGGAATTAGCTTAGATAGTCGCCGAGTAGTCCTCAATGAATTTCGTTGGCAGAATACGGTCGAAGAAACGACACAAGTATTAGAAGATATTACTACCAAGATTGAGTAGCAGTTCTATAGCGACTCTGAACAACAAGTAGACATTCTCAAAGGAGTGAGAAACGGTAGTAATACAATAACTGAAGACATAAGGTCAAGTACCGACAAATATTTGAGTTGAGACCAGATATGACCGATTACAATAATTCACAAAAGGACGTTGCTGATTTCTATGAGGAGGAGGCAAGTACCTATGACGAACGGTTTGAGTCGATTGCAGGGGAATATATTCACAATCGACAAGTTTCAATCATATTAGAACAGTTAGGAGACATTAGTGGAGATACAGTTTTAGAGATTGCAGCAGGAACGGGAAGATTCACTCACGTATTAGCCGCTCAAGACGCAAAAGTAATCGTTATCGATATCGCTCGGGAGATGCTAGAGGAGAACCGGCAACGGACTCCAGAGGCAGAGTTTGTCCATGGAACTGCCTCGGAATTACCATTCGAACCTTCCTCAATAGATCATTGTGTGACCGTTAATGCACTCAATCATATTCCAGGTCATTGGGACGTAGTTGCGGACGTGAAGCGTGTTTTAAAGCCTGGCGGGAAGTTCCTCGCAAATTACCCAAATATCCTAAGCAACCGATTCCCGATTGGGATGTACGTAAACAACCAGAACCGAAATGTCGGAAAGGGAGTGTATACGAAATGGTTTAATATATTCGAAGTAAAGCGAACACTCAAAAGCATGGGATACAATATTGAAGCCTGCATTGGCGACCGGTTTTTACCAGTGAAAATATTACCAAAAATAACGGTTCCCGCATCACGAATGACTGAGGAAATATCTGGCAACCCGATTATGTCAAATATCTGTGTGTCTCCATTCGTTCTCGCTCGTAAAGAATGAAAATCGGATTCATCGCTACTGAAATTGGACTGCAAAAAGGGGGTGCATATATGGGCGGGAATGTGAACAACGTGATCACGGTCTCACAAGCGCTTGCGGAACGAGGGCACGACATAATAATCATAACAACTACCCCCCGCGATACTGCGCCAAACCCGACCGCAAATATAGATTGGGCAACAGTCTACGAATATTCTCCTCGATTTGATCACGGGACACCAGGGTATTTTGCATCATTCAGCGCCTATGCAACTCGAACAGTAGCTAAACTCCGACAGCAGAACAAACTTAATGTGCTTACTGTCCATGCTGGATTCCCGCTATGGGGCCTCGTCGGAACAGCGGCAAATATTTTAACAGACTGTCCAGTTATACACGTTCAATATTGTCCAGTTGATCAAATATCTGGGGAATCCATATATGATTATCTTAACCACCCATGGTTTATACGACGCTATCTGTCAGGTGCAGATGAACTAGTCGGAATCTCACCTATAGTGAGTGATTCGTTACGTAATCTAACGAATCAGGATAATATACAGACGATACTACCAGCTATTAATACAGATATATATACTCCAGTCCCAGAATTAGGAAAGGCGGAAGTTCCGACGATCTCGTATCTGGGTAGCCTTAATGAGCAGAAGGGACTTGACCTCCTTGTGGACGCGTTTGTGGATATTCAAGAAGAATTTGACTGTCAGCTACGACTAGGCTTGGAGGTCCGATCTAAAGAGTCAGGAAGTGAGTTAGCTAAACGAATTGAAGAAAATCCAGATATAGACGTAAATGGAATAGTAGATGATGTCCCGAAGTTCTTAGCAGAAAGTCATATTTTTGTGGCTCCATTTCGTACGACTATGGGACCTGCGGATTATCCGCTTGCCGCGTTAGAAGCAATGTCCTGTGGAATTCCAATTGTCGTTACTGATGTTGGTGGATTAAAGCAGTTAGTTATGGACAGTAACGGTGGTGTGTGTATTGGTGAACCCAGCGCCAAAGGGATTTCATCTACAGTATCGGATCTTCTCAAAAACCCAAACAAACGTTCAACTATTGGCTTACGCGCACGAGAGTACATTCTCCAGCATTGCTCGGAATCAAGTGTAGCAGACCAACTAGAAGAACTCCTCGAGGAAAAATTATAGCTTAGTATCAGTACCTCACAAAGCATCGTTGGTTAGCCCGGCCTGAGTTATCTGTTCTGTTGTGATGAGTCGTCGGTAACGGTTAAGCAACACTAATCGAAGCGGAAGCTGTCGCTGGCGGTCAGCCGCCGACGCGACAGCGTAGCCACTCACGAAGTGGCGTCCTCGGATTGTGATTACCAGTGGAACCGGTCGTCGGGTGGCCGGTTCGCGGGGCGGCCCTCGCGGTACGTTGGGCTGACCCCACAACCCGTCGAACTATATTGACGAATTCCTTGTACGGCCACCACCAGAGGCGATGCCTGTCTTGGTGAGCCGTCGCTGCGTATTCGTAGTGGAGATACCGCCACGCGTTCTGCAACAACAGGCTCACCACGACGTACAGCAGTCTCACGGTGCGTCTCGCATTGTTGTCGTCACTATCGCTTGCTCGGATAAGCGATAGCTCAACTCTAAACACGTACGATTTCCGCATTAGCGTTGAGGTCAATACCAATTTCACCGCTGAGCGTGTTGACGAGAAAGTTAAAGAACTGGTCTTCGTGGATTTCACTGTCTTCTTACTTGGTCTTGAACACACCATCAGTAAGCAGACGTTCTAACTAACCGACTTTGTGTGGTGCTGGGTATAGATATCCTGAAGTATATTCGAACCAGATTCTAAAGAGAGCTGATTGATGGCCACATTCCGGCATCTTTGATTACTATAGGGATCATCAATGATTTCAAGGAGTTCTGTAATTGCCTCTCTTTTTTCCTTCTCAGAAAATTCAGAGATTGCAACCCCGACCTGATTTTGCTCTAGGATATCTTCAACATCACCGACTCCGCTATTTCCAATACAAGGTGTTCCAGTAGATAGAAATTCCCCCATCTTAGTCGGACAAGTAGCTTTTTTCGAATATGTGTCTTTATAAAAGAATATGCCGGCATCTAATTCGGAATACTTTTTTGGCATCTCCGAGTGCGAAACAGACTTGATTTCAATATTATCCATATTCTTGGGATATTTTTCAATCTCCCGTTGGATTTTATTTCTATCTCCTTTATTATAAATTTTAAAACAAGACTCATCAACTTGCTCTGAAAGAAGGTGATAACAGTCAAGCACTTCATCAAAATGATGCCACTCATTCACAGTACCAACATATCCGAGCAGAAATGGCCCATCTGGAGAATTATCAGACATTTCAAATTTTTCTGTATCTACACAAGTTGGGATTATATATATATTATCTGGCTTGACAGAATACTTCTGTGTGATAATATCTCTGCTTGCCTTAGTTAGTGCTATAACTACATCTGCTTGCTGAAAAAGCAGGTGTTCAATCCTTTTCAAATACGTGTATAATCTGCCATCTGGGTCTATGGAATTCCTATCAACTCGTTCATCTATCCAAAAGCCTCGTATATCAAATATAATATTCGTCGTACTGAATACTGCTAACGGAAGAGAAATCATCATTGGAATATAACTCCGAGCATGGACGAGATCAAATCCATTTTTAGCATAGATATACAATGACAAAAGAAACCCAACGAAAATATCCATAAACGTAGACAATAGTGTTGGTCCCCTACATCTCTCTATATGATGCCATTCGATGTTCTGGTCTTGAATCCTCGACTCAACTTTCTGTAAATCTGTTCTCTCTGGACTTTTTTCAAAAGATAGAATGTGTATATCCAAATCCGTATCTATCTGTTCAAGATATCCGAGGATCTGAGACTTCCCTAATGGTTCGGTCAAACCAGTGTAGGAGATATAAAGGCACTTCTTATCAGTCATTGTGTGTGCAAACATTCCAATATCTCCTGTATTTCACGGGCGTAATCTTCTGTCCAAAGTCCTTGAGTGTCTACCTCATGTCTAGCTTTTAGTCCTGATTGCTTTCGGAAATCGTCATCGCAGATTAAGCGCTCTAAAGCATCGTACCACTCGTTAGGAGTTTCAGAGAAAAGAATTGACTTACCAGGACTGGTGATCTCGCTTAAGGGTTCAATTGGTGAAGCAACCACTGGCACACCCAGAGACATACACCTAATCACAGAAGTATACCCACCCTTTCCGTTTATCCATTCGGTATCCGGCATAGGGCGGATCATTATATCAAAACTCTTAATCAACTCCTGTTCATCCTGCAATGACCAAGTGGCGTATCTAACCTTCTGGTGATTCTTTAGTGGGGTAACTGGTGGCTCTTCCCCAGTAACGATTTTCAATTCACAATCAAAATCCTCCAAAATAGATTCCAATGGCTCCTTTATTAACTCCAAATACCGTAAGTTTCCTGGGCCACCAATCCATCCAATTGTGACTTGAGTGGAACTATTTTGAACTGCAACTTGTTCTTCCTTTGGTACTGATGTCGGAATTGTATATACGTGGTCGTTATATTGACGTGCGAAATTAGAGAGATTTGGATTTCCTGTTATCACGATGCTTGACGCATCTATGGATTGCTTTAATCGTGAACGTCGGCTTGGCCGGTCGTCTTCCCACTCAGGAGAGGTATATAATGCATCATCGAAATCAAACACTATTTCTCCACAAACTAGACTAAGCGTTTTAACTAGATACCCTGGCAGTGGTATTTTCTGCACATATATGATGTCTTTATTGAATGAAAACAGCACCATTTTAATTGAAAATATAATATTGGATAAGGACCGGCCAAGGAAATCAGAACGGTGGGCCCTAAATGAGAGAAATTCTATTTCAAATTTGTCTCCAAAGTATTTAGTTGGTTCTAAGATTCTATGGCGGGTGCTTGCGGTTGTTTCATCTCCTACTAATATAAAACCTATGGAGATGTTGTCTATGTCCTTAGACATTGATACAGATTCCCATAACATTCATTGATGTCTATTAAATTAATAGTTTCTATTTGGGCACTGTCTAGATGAGAGTTTGAGGAATGAGCAGGTGGTAGCGAGAAGTGTTCAATGCAACTCGCCAACCTGCTCAGAGAGGCCTTAGACGTGGATTGTGATGAGGTTTGGAGAATGAGCACACCCCGACACCCGTCAGGGCGTTCGGGGTGCAACTGCATTCGATGGGATTGTCGGTTCGAGAGGTCGTCTCAATCCTCGAATTACTGGGTATTGACCGATCTCACGGCGCAATCTGGAACTGAACGCACAAACTGTCGGAGGCCCAGAGCGACCCGCCGACGGCGCAGCCGTCACGGGTCGCGGTTGATGAGAAACAGATCGAGGTAGACGGCGAGAAAAAGTGGTTGTACGCCGCAATCGATACAGAATCGAAGTTACTGCTTGAAATCGGCGTGTTCAGCCGCCGCGGGACTGACCCGCGGCGGCATTTTTGCACCGTCTCACCGAGAAACACGAAATCGATGAGACAGAGTTTCTCGTCGATGCTGGCGGCTATCTGACTGCCCTCGCGCGCCACGAATTGAGCGGCAGCTCAACTACAGCGACCGAAACCACGTCGAAAAGTGGTTTCAGACCGTCTCAATGCGGATTGACCGCTTTCACCCCTTCTGGTGGAGCAGTCTAGCCTGCGCACGCAGCTGGCTCAAACGCTTCAGCTCTCAACTTCAGATTCAGAATCGTATGTCTCTCCCGAATGGAAGCGGGAGGAAACTGGTCGGGTCGCATCTCGATTGACCGATCTAGGATATATGGAATAGGTGCCACTACCAGCCATATATAATTATGATCCAAATGAAACTAATCTCTTAATAATACCCGTGTTTAGCCTCTTGTCAGCTCTTTCTGCCATTTTTAAATCATCTTTGGTAAACCCGTTTATTAAAACCAATATTAGAAAATAGCATAGCGTTATAGCTGACGGAACTATGACAAACAATAGAATATCATTGGTATTAAATGAACTCATATATGCGCCAACAAGAGTGGCAGGTACAATACCAACAGTGACCTTTACCCAATCAACAGAGTATGGGTGAATTCGATATAGTAGGTAGATTTCTATCATTCCTGCTGCCCCAGTTATTGATAGTCCGGTGGCAGTAGCCATACCTGCACCAAGAATACCAAATTTTGGAATGAAAACATAGTTAAGAATTCCGTTAATTACAATTAATATAATTGTGTTGAATAGAGTTAGGCGTGTATGGCCTAGGCCCTCAAGCATCATTCCCTCTAGGCCGAAAGAAACTGTGAATAAATATCCAATAAGAAGAGCGAGAAATGCGCCACTTGCTACAGCATACTCAGCAGAGAATAACGTAGATATATACAAGTCTGGTGCCACGGCTAGTGTTGCGATGATAGGAAGTGTGAACATTGTCACCCATCGGGTTGAATTCTTAAATACTACCGAAAGTTCAATCATGTCATTTTGTAAGCCTGCAACAGTCGGTTTGAACACTGGTGCTACTGATTTCAGGATAATTAATGTGTTTGCTGCTAAAGTAAAAACTACTTGATAATATGCGACTTCAGAGGAGGTCAGAAAATACCCGATAAAAAAATAATCCACATATCCAACAACGGCATAGATAACCCCAGCAAAGACTAGTGGAAAAGTATACGAAAGAATCGGCCGGATTTGTCCTCCTCTAAATGATCCTGACCCGAACCAATTGGAATCTCGGATAAACAGGAAACTCCCGAAGGTGATCGCAACGGCTAATCCCGCAATGTGACCAATGATTAAGCCATAAATCCCGGCACCTAATAAAAGGAGGAAAGTGGTTATTGAAAGCCGAGTAATGGGTTTTATAAAATCCTTAATATATGATCTATGTTTAAGTATCCTCATCCCTTTAAAGATTGATTCAAGGAATTTCAATAAAGTTGCTAACGGAATGACGATTGCAAGGAACGGTAGGACTGTAGAAAGCATTGGATCATCAAATATATGGCTGAACTGAAAGGAAGTAACAACAACTAAAATCGCGGTTGCCCCTGTAGTAGATAGTGTTAGTAAGATTCCTATCCTTAGAGTATTATCCGCTTTTTGTTCCTTCCCGTTTTGAAGATATTGGGGGAGAAAGTAATCAATTGCGCGATGTATACTCAAATCTGATATACCACGGAGTAACATAACAATAGAAAGTGCAAGTGTGAACGTGCCGTACACTCCTGGGGACACCAGACGTGTTACTACTGCAATATATAGAAAGCCAAGAGTCCGACCAACTATGCTACCAGCAAATGTTATTCCGCTTTCTTTTACGATCTTTGAAAAGCTATCTTCACTCGGCATTCTAAGTTAGCACTGTTATATCCATCTCCGAGTAATATTGTAAAATATTCTTCGGTGTCTGTACATCACTAACAGTTATATTAAAAATACCTGTATATAGGCACAGTTAGGTAAATTCACAAGGCGGATGCCTATTACTTTTCGGGGGTAGTACAGCAACCCTTGCGCATTTGCGGAGGCGATTATCAACCTCCTGATGTTGCTAGGGGCCCTCCCATCGATCGTACCACCCGGGCTGGTTGACTTCGACAGCCGGGCAATAATCTGGTCGCATGCTATCGAATTAATTCAATCAAAGCCACTATTCGAGTATGGGCCAGGCAATGCAACTGCGAAACTGCGGGAATCCTTTCCGTCAGGGTGGAGGAACGTCTCATTTGATAACTCTTTCTTCAGGGTTTTTGCGATGCTTGGCGTTGGCGGTGCTCTCGCGTATGTGGGGTTGTTTGTAGCAGCTTTGAGGTGGGCACAGTTGTTGCCAGTGATGCTTGGATTATTAAGTACCGTGATCATTCTACAACTCTTCCAAAATAATACGATCTTCGGCGTTGAAGGCCGGAGCATAGTCACTGCGATTCTCGCCGGCTACGCCTTCACTGCAAACTCGGAAAAATCAGCTACTTGAACGTCCCGCTGAGTTGGAGCCAATCGTCCGCCCATCCCTGCGGAAGTCTACGGTATAACTCCTCGTTTTCCGTGTCATGAATAGCCACCCCCGCTTGGTACGCAAGCTCGCTTTGGCCGTTCCACTGGCCTGTTGACGAGGGATCGCCCGCGTTCACCCCCTCGCTGTTAATAACCGTTCGCGACTCAGAGTCGCCAAGGAAACTATCGAGCGCGCCTTCGCGGGCGGTCGGCCACTCAACAACCACGTCCTCTGCCCCCTCCCCGACCGTGATATATGGCGCGTCAGACTGAACGGTAAGAGCAAAGCCCTCGCGGGTTTGAGTCTCGACCAGGCGTGTTCTTTTGTTGTGTTCATGGACGGAATGAATTCGTAACAAATATGAGATCTCACGTCAAAAATTGAATGTGGACCCGGACACCGCATTCATTGACCTATTACTACTGGTTACGCTAGTCGCGTATGCGGTCGTCTTTTCCCATTCGGTTATCCGTGATAATATACTGAATCCAGCAAACGTGCTTGCGGGGGCGATGATTGCGCCATTGGTGACCGCGGTTGGAACATCTGCCGGGGTGAGACCTGAGACGGAGGTGATATGGTTGCTTTTTACATTCCTGTTTCTCCTTGGGTACACTCTCACGAAGCACACCAGCAACGTCATCAAGTTCCACGGTGAAAATACTCACCGTGCGTGGTTCGACCCGCGAATAATCGCCGTATTTTTGTCGCTCGGACTCCTCGGATTCGTGCTTGGCGCAATCAATACATACGAGATCGCTCAATCCGGCCCTAGAGGAGTCCTCTATAATATCCGGGCTGGCCGGACGAAGCAGCACGTGGACCTAGGGACGGCGAGCTATCTACTACCGTTCTTGCATGTTGGTGTCCTGATGATGATTGTGCGCGGGTTTAGAGCTCGCCAGTACGCTGTCTTTGCCGGATTCTGGCTAATGAGCGTTGGATTCACGCTTGCACGGACGAAGTTGTTGCTTTGTTTGCTCGCTCTTACAACTGCAATTTATTACCGGAAGACAATCCTCGACGGTTATCGGGTTGGTGTGAAACCAGTCGTCTCTCTCGTCGCGATCTTCGGCGGGGGTTTCGTATTAATGGGGTCAGTGCTGAACAAATTAGATGGTGGGCCTCTCTCAGGGATACTGTTCTATTTCACCATCCCAATAACGACGTTTGATAAGTCTATTCGACCACTTGGACGGTGCACGGATTCTGTGTTCGACGCAACAGCTCTTTATCCGTTTAATAGAATCCTGCAAAAGCTCGGATTGTCGAACACGCTTGAATACCAATGTGGCGTCCCGAAGGGGGTTGCGAAAAGTATGCTAGCAATCCCGTATCTTGATTTTGGCCCGCTCGGACTGGTTGTGGTCCCTGTTGTGATCGGGCTCGTGTATGGGCTTGTCTTCGCACAGGTGAAGCGGGGGAATCCGTATATGATTGCGTTCTATAGTCTGTTTGTGTTCCCGCTCGCAATTTCGTTCTATGGGTATGACTTTAATCGCGTGATCTGGCCGTATTACCTATTAATATTTGCTGGAGTATATGTTATCGGGGGACCACTTCAGGCAATCCGTAATCAGGTGGTTGATAGCGAAGTTGAGAACGAGGAGAAGAGCGTGGAGTAGCATGGTTGTGGCTGTGACTGGCATTGATTGTTTTCGGCCTGCATAGCGAGAAAACGGCTTCGTAAACGCTGGTCACTAAAGACCAGTCCAAGAGCCCTCGCCATCGGTAGTGATGTACCATCCCGCCGAGTTCGACCCGCTCCCGTCATCAGGATATACAGCCTCCTCGATACTCTCTAATAGCGTTGGCTGGGCATCGCGAAGGCCGTGGAACCGTTGCACGTGGTCGTTCTGTACCGTCGAGTTAGTGGCGGCGTCGCAGAAGACACCGCCCCACACTTCAATCGGGTCGCCATCTCGGGCCGTCACTTCTGAAGCGTCGGACTGAACGGCTCTTGTGAATCGCCATATAGCGGTTGATTTCATGGTGTCTCAGCTCGCTTGATGTTGTGAACGACATATTTTAGGACGATTTCTCGGAACTCACGAAACCACGCTCGCGTACGCACGGCATCGCCGAGTGGGCCATGCTCACACTCCAAGCTCTCCGAATCGAGTTCGGAAAGTCCTACCGCCAGACGACCGATCTCCTGAGCGAAATGCCCGGCATCCTCGACGATCTCGGTTTGACGCGGCTGCCTCACTTCACCGTGCTTCGTGACTGGTTCGAGATCATCTCGATGAAGACCTATCGTGCATTTCTCGGCGAATCTGCCGAGAAACGCACTGGCCACGCTGCAATCGACTCGACTGGATTCGACCGCGACGAGTACTCACGTCATTATGCCCAGCGAGCACACTACCGCGTTCGTTCAAAGTCACGGCTCGCGTGGACGTGAAGACGTTGTACCTCTTCGACGTCCACTGTACAACTACGAAGAAACACGACGCGAAGATCGGCCCGCAGGTCCTCGGCGTTGCGCCGAGCGACCTGCGGTCCCTGGCTCCTGATCGAGGCTACGATGGGAAACCGTTCCATGACGATCTTCGCGTCCATCGCATCCGTCACCTGACTAAGCATCGTATCTACTCATCACTGGACCGTGCTCACAACGCTCGAATGAGTAGCCACTGGTACAACCGTCGCTGGATGGTTGAAACCGTCTCTCGTTGATCAAGCGCACGCACGGCGGAGCCGAGCATGCGCGAAGTTGGCACCTCGAATTCCGAGAGATGATCTCAAATGTGCCGTCTACAATCTTCGTCGAACGGTAAGATATTCGTAGAATCGACCGCAGTCTATCAATTTCTGATTATCGGTCGAATGAGTGAAAACGCCGGAATCCAGCTCCGTCTAGCGGTCCTACGAAGCAAATACTTTTTAACTACTTCGGAGTATCTGTTATTCATGGCGTCGATTCAAGGTGTTAAATCCCGAAACCTACAGGTGAATGCAGACGAACGCGGTCATCTCGTCGAAATTTTCCGTGAGGACTGGGGAAAATACGATCCGAAGCCGGCGATGTCCTACTACTCTCTGTCCTATCCTGGCGTAATCCGGGCGTGGCATCGGCATACGCGCGGTCAGATAGACCACTTCGTTTGTCCGATGGGGCGTATTAAAGTCGGAATCTACGACGACCGGGAGGACTCACCCACGCAGGGAGAAGTCAATAAATTCGTCATCGGCGAGCATAACCAGAAGGTTGTCCGGATTCCGGGTGACTGCTGGCACGGGTTCAAAGTCGTCGGAAACGAGCAGGCAATCCTCATTAATTTCCCGACGAACCTCTACGACTACGAGGATCCCGACGAGGAGCGCCTTCCACCGGACACGGACAAAATCCCTATAAATTGGGACGAACAGCCTCACTAACAATGAAAGGCGTTCTTCTCTCAGGAGGTACTGGATCACGACTACGCCCGATCACACATACCGGCCCAAAGCAGCTCGTTCCAGTTGCAAATAAACCTGTTCTAGAGTATGCGATCGAGGATCTCAAAGAAGCAGGAATTACCGAAATTGGCGTCGTACTCGGTAACAAAGGACGAGACGAGATACAGGAACTCCTCGGTGATGGCTCCGAATACGGTGTTGACATCACGTACATCATTCAAGGAAACCCACTCGGACTTGCACACGCGGCAGGGTGCGCCAGAGAATTCGTGGGCGAAGACGACTTCGTGATGTACCTCGGGGACAACATCCTCAAGTCCGGTATCACTGAGCTCGTCGAGAGCTTCGAGGCCGGTAACTACGGTGCGGGGATCGCATTGCAAGAAGTAGGGAACCCCCAGGCGTTCGGCATCGCCGACGTCGATGAACAAGGAAGCGTCACCGAACTCATTGAGAAGCCCGATAACCCGCCGACGAATCTTGCGCTCATCGGGATGTACGTATTCTCGCCTGCTGTCTTCGACGCTATCGAAGACTTAGAACCGTCGTGGCGTGGTGAACTCGAAATCACTGACGCCATCCAATCCCTCCTAGGTGCTGGCTCCGAAATCGACTCCCATATCGTTACGGGCTGGTGGAAAGACACCGGAAAACCTGAGGACCTTCTGGAAGCGAACCGTCTCGTCCTCGAAGATCTCGAATTGAATACAGCAGGCGTCGTCGAGGACGGTGCGGAGACCGACGGCCGCATCGAACTTGCAGACTCTTCGGTCATCGAAGGAGGTGCTGTCGTTCGTGGTCCGGTGTCCATCGCGGAGCACACCACGATCAAGAGCGGAACATATGTCGGCCCGTACACGTCGATTGGTGCGAACTCCACGCTGGAGGATGTTCACATCGAGAACAGCGTTGTCATCGGCGATTCTGAAATTACCGCCAACGTTCGTATTGTCGATAGTCTACTCGGGCGCAACGCCAATATCGAGAGCGCGGATGGTCTCCTTCCAGAAGGGCACCGCCTCGTCGTCGGTGAGAATTCCCAAGTTAAACTCTAACAATGCGCATCATCACGATTACCTGTCCGGCCTGTGGCACCGTCGTTGCAGCGAACGAACTTGAAGATGACCGTGTAATGAAGTGTCCAGGACTCGGTTGTCAGGAAGTTCTTCGATTCGAGGATCTTCCTGAGGATGAACGCGAATACTTCCTCAGAAACAGAGAACGCTACCAGATCTAATGTAACAAATCCCGGACAGTTTCGATATTCTCGCGTAACGTCGGTTGTGGACGGTCAAGCTCTGACTCCACATTTCCGACATCGAGACAACTGTACGTAGGTCGTGTCGCGGTTCGTTCGACATCGTCTATCGACCCCTCACTGATCAATTCCTCGCTATTACTGACGAGATTGGCAATCACCTCCCCGAACTTGTAGGGGGTAACACAAGACGAACATACGATATGGAAGAGACCAGTGGCGTCCTCCTCGATCAGATCAAGCAGCGTTTCGGCTGCCTGGCCGGCACGCGTCGGCGTCACCCACTGATCCGTAAACAATGGAATATCCTCGCCCGACCGGAGTCGTTCACGAACCCATACCGGAAACCCCGTGAGATTCCCACTACTTCGATGAATGCCCCAAACGAATGAGAGTCGGGCCACGAGCGCGTCCGTCGTTTCCTCGGTAACTGCTTGTTCCCCCGCTAACTTCGACTCGCCGTACACCTGTACCGGATTCGTCTCCGCCAACTCACTGTACGGTTCACTTCTCGTCCCATCGAAGACGTAGTCCGTTGAGATGTGTACGATTTCAACACCGTGTGCATTGCAGTGAGCGGCTAGCCCACACGGTGCGTCGCCGTTGAGTATATGGGCTTGTTCCGGGTTTATTTCACAGCCATCGACATCCGTCATCGCGGCACAGTTGACGACCACGTCTGGATCATGTTCGGTGAGGATGTCGTCAAACGAGTCGTATTCTCGGAGATCGAACTGCGTGAGTGGAATGTCGAACGCCGGTCGCGTTGAGTGGTAGGTTCCACGGACGTTCCACCCGCGTTGCTGACCTTCACGTACGACGTTACTGCCAAGGAGACCGTTCGAACCGACGACGAGGAGTTGCATACTGTAGTGTTCCGACAGTAATGTAAATAGGTACTTCGAATATGGTTATAACATGCGAATTCTCGTCACTGGCGGTGCTGGGTTCATCGGGTCAAACTTCGTCCATTATCTTCTCAACCAACACGAGGATGACGAAGTGATCACACTAGACGCGTTGACGTACGCGGGCTCGAAGGACAACCTTGCTAGTGTTCTCGACGACTCACGCCACAAGTTCGTCGAAGGTGACATCTGTGACCGCGATCTCGTCACGGAGCTTGTTTCTGACGTCGATGCAATCGTCAACTTCGCGGCGGAGTCACACGTAGACCGGTCAATCGAAGGCGCGAAACCCTTCGTCACGACGAACGTCCAGGGAACCCAGACCCTCCTCGATGCCGCCAACGAAGCAGATATCCAGCGCTTCCTCCAGATCTCAACTGACGAGGTGTACGGGCAAATTCTTGACGGGAAGTTCTCCGAGGACGACCCACTCAATCCCCGAAATCCTTACTCAGCAACGAAAGCGGGTGCGGACCTCCTAGCACAGAGCTTCCAGACGACACACGACCTCCCTGTCATCATCACACGGACGTGCAACAACTTCGGTCCCCGTCAGCATCCCGAGAAACTTATCCCGAAATTCATCCAGAACGCCGCCACCGGTGAGAACCTTCCCGTATACGGCGACGGATCGAACGTCCGTGAATGGATCTACGTCGAGGATAACTGCCGAGCACTCGATCTGGTCCTCAGGAAGGGTAAAGTTGGAGAGATCTATAATATCGGGAGTCATGCGGAAAAGACGAATCTCAAAGTCACCGAGGCGATTCTGGACACCGTCGGCGCGGACGATGATTTGATTGAATTCGTGAACGACCGCGCCGGCCATGACCAACGCTATGCACTTGAAACTAAGAAGATCGAAACACTCGGCTGGGAACCGGAATACTCGTTCGAAGAGGGCCTCGAACGAACCGTCAATTACTATTTGGATTGAGATTCCTACCAGGGAGAAACCAATCCCGCCGTCCGAGTTGTATACAATAGTGGAAAACATTCCGCTCGTCTCCGTTAAACACGCTGAGGGTGTTATAGAACTCTTCTCGCACCGTGATGATCGTACTTCCCGGATTGTCTCCTCGTTCGTAGTTGGTGATAGCGACGACGAGGCGAAGGCAAAGAGCGAGGAACACCTGCGCTCGTGCGTGGACGCGGCCTCGAGCGTGCGTTCTCCCGAGGCCGCAGTCCTTGACTGATTCGTTGGTTCGTTCGACTCCTGTGCGGTGATTATACGTCTCATCCAGCGTCGATTGCTTCAGCTGCCGTCCTCGCTGTGTTCGGTGGTACGGTCTTCGAACCTGTACTCGATGTCTTTCGAGTCGTCGGTGTTTCGCGCGTTGTACGGAGCGACTCGCACGACCACTGCGGTCAACAGGTGGTCGTGCGAGTCGAGCGCGTCGTAGGCGCTGCCACCAACCATCCAGATTGGCTTTGCGACGGCGAGCGTGTCACGTGTGACGCGCATCGCCGTCTCCTTTGGCGCTTGCTTACTCTCGGAGAACTCCGCTGTGATCGGGATCTTTTGCCCGGTCGAGACGATAATGCAGCGTAGCCGTAGTAGTACTCGTCGTTGGTTGGATCATAACACTTCGATGCATCTAGATCAGCGGGCATCGCCCTCACATCGGTTGAATCAATGCAGTATGTCAAGTCGAGCAGGCCGCCCGCCGTACCTGCTCGACGAACCGGTCGAAGACTTCGTCGACGACGTGTTCGAGGTCAGTGATAAAGCGATCGATCGCGTCTCTCGACGGCGGTCGATCGAACCTCCAGCTCAGCCAAACGACCGTGTTCTGAAGCTCTCGTTCAACGAGACGATCCCGTAGATGTCGTGGTAGTAGCAATGAAGGTACCCAGGCATCAACTCTGATGGTTCGTGGTCTCGTGTTCGCCCCGGCCCAGACAGGGTGAACACGTCGAACTTTTCGAGAAACTCGAAGAAAAGGTACTCAAACAACGCTAAGCGTTTCTGTCTCCGCGACACTGAAGAACGACTCTACCGAGGGGTCATCTTACAGGGTCGCTGAACACATACCACCTCAGCGTTCACCCTGCTCTTTGGTGTGCTGCTCGTTCTATGACACCCTCTCTAATGTAGTCAAAAATCTTGACTGCATGTATGTTTGCTCGAACCCCTACTCGAGCAGATTCCCACCAACCCGACAGCCACAGGGACTGGCGGTGTGTTCGGTTGGCCCGCGACTAGTGACCATCACGACGGGCTCACCGCAGTAGGGACACGGTGGGAACGGGCATTCAGATTCACTGTCATCACTCATCACCGACCACCCGAGTTTCCGTAGGCGTCACCAGTAGCGGAATCCCTTGAACCTCGAGCCGAACCGCAACTTCACTACTAGCAGACTCGAGCAGCCGCTCGAGCGCTTCGGGATCGAATTCAGTCCCGAGCTGATAGGCGTCTCGAGCAAGGCCGTGTTCCTCGAGCGTGTCCACGATCTCCATGACGAGCGGTTCAGCCGCTGCACTGGTCATAGAGAGTCACCTCTCTCCACCGAAAAGCAAACACGATTCGTTCGAATTCGATTCATCTGTCGGACGGGATGTTTAAGCCCGCGGAGAAGATATCCAATCATGGCAACCAATCCATTTCCGGGTTGGAAGCCACGTCTCGGGTGCGCACACACCCGGGGCATTTCAACGGAAACGCCCACCTCTGCTATTCTGGCTTCCGTTCGGGCCAACGTGCTGTAGTGTCATATAATTACTGTTTCGGCGTGAAAATTATCTCTCGAGCAGAGACACTCGAGACTGGCCCACCGACAACAGAAGCTAATCCTGTGACTCGAGTTCCGAAACGTCGAGATCGCCCGCTAGGTAGTCCGCTCCGCTCGAGCTGATCGCATAGTAGCCGCCCTCGTCGACTTTCTCGATCAGGCCGTGTTCCTCGAGGATTCCCAACCGCTGGCGAACCGTCGAGTAGCCGATCTCGTGACCGTGGCGGTTGAGGTTTCGATAAAGTGGCTTCGCTGGAAGCTCGAGGTCGTGTTCCGCGAGGAACTCGAGGATGAGCCCGTCTTTCAACGACATCCACTCTGGCCGGGGGCGCATTCGAAGCAGTTGTCCCACCGACGCGCATTAACTTGGTTTGGTTTTGTGATATCATAGTCCATATTGTATCCAAAAATAGCGTAAATCCGCTAGTCTATAAGTGGATGGAATCTGTTGGGTAACTGTACGGAAGCTACTATTCGAACCCATCGCTCACCAGTTCGGAATAGCGGACCGGTGTTGCCGCACCGGTCCGCGAAAAGCTCCCGTAACCACACTACGGAAGCCATGTCAAACGACGATCCACGGGGTAATGAAAGCCCCGACCGGCAGGACGCATCGACCCACGCGACGCGATTGTTTCGCGAGCGCCTCGAGACCGTCGACCACCTCGCGACGATCCTCCTCCGCGAGACCACGCGCTCACAGGCCCTCGAGCATCTCGAGCCGGCCGAACGACGAACAGTCCGCAGGCGGCTCCGCGAGATCCGCGCGGAGACCAACCGAACCCTGCTGCTGGTCGCTGGCCCCGAGGCGACGATCCCGAGCCCCGAGAACGACCCAGAGCCCGACGCCGACGACGCGGAAGGTGAGCCCGATGAGTGACGACCGCGTGGCCGCCCTCACGGAGCGCGTCGACACCCTCGCGTCGGCGCTTGAGGCCGCCACCGATCGGGTCGACGATCTCGAGCGCGAACGCGACCGACTGACGGAGCGAGTCCAGTCCCTCGAAGGCCGACTCGAGACCTGCGAAGGCCGACTCGAGGAGTGTGATGATCGACTCGAGGACTACGATGATCGGCTCGAGAGCTACGACAACCGCCTCGAGACCTGCGCGGACCACCACGAGGCCTGCGCCCCGCACACTACGAGAGTGCCGTCGACGCAGCGCTGAACAAGGCCGGGGCCAACAAAGAACGCATCGCAGAGCTCCAGGCCCGCGAACTCGAGAAGGGCGCACACCTCCGGGCCGAGACCGTCGACGTCCACGAACTCGAGGTCCCCGGCGACCGACTCGAGCGGGTCACCAAAGACGACGACGCGGCCTACTATCGCCTCCCCGAGCACGCCGACCCGCTCGCGGACGGCCACGTCTCGCTGGCCTACGCCGACCTGCTCCCGATCCAGCAACTCGCCAGGATGGACGAAGACATGCGTCGGTCGACGACGAGTTCGCTCCCCTCGAGACTCGCCGCGAAGCTCTGGCGGGCGCGCACCGACGACGCCGTCGGCGACGACCCTTGGGAGCGCGGCTGTAAGTCCGTCGCCGAGTACATCACGGCCAGCGATCTCAGACACTGGATCCGAAGACGGGAGCCCGGCACGAGCGAGGCCTACGCGAAGAAACTCGTCTCCCGGACGATCGACGCGATACTCGAGCTCTCGAAACACCGCCTCGCAGTGCACAGGAAAACCGAGCGAAAGAACGGCCTCGAGTACACCGAACGGCGGCTGGTGCTCCCCGCCGACGCCGACGTTCCCGGTGAGACTCGAGACGACGAGACGACCCCACCGGGGACACCCGGCGTCCACGGCTAGGCCTGTCCACGCCGAGACCGAACCCCTCGAGAGAGACCCAGATCTCAGGTCCCAATCCAGAACGCGGCTGCGGGCGGGTGTTCGCGTGGGTTCGCTAGTCGTGGGTCCGTTCCTCGAGCGGTCGTCGGCGGTTAGACTGAGAGACGCACTCGAGTGCTGTCTCCGTGGACAACAGCTGTCCACTGATGCTTTCGCTCGAGATGAGCCGGTGGACGTTGAGTCAGGGACCAGTACAACGAACGGTTTGCACACTACAGGTGTGCACAAATCGATTCGTTGTTCCGCTGAATAAGGTCTGCGCTGAACCCAGAACGATTCACGACGCTCGATGGTGATTGTGGGAGAACTCGAGACAGTCCTCATCTCTGCCGCCGTATGACTGGCTGTCAAACGGGCTGTAGGATTCAAAGAGTGAGGTTCAGGAGGTCATATGAAACGCAAACTCCTGAGACGAACAGAGGTTGCCGGGCGCGTGTGGCCGGCGCGCAACGAGGGGAACCTGCGTCGAGTGGTGGCAATCACCCCACTAGGAGAACCCATACTCTTAAAGATCAACTTCTAGCTCAGGATCTTTCTGAACAATCTTGGAGTTAGCTTTTGGACCAGTATTTCACAGCAAAAGAGATGATCCCGAGAATACCAGCGAGGGTGCAGCCGGCGTAGACGGGGATGAATTTTACCCCATCCACCAAAAGCGGGTTCCGGGCGAGTGGAAAGAGTGAATGGGCGTCAGTATACAGTATCGAGTCGAGAATTATGTGTGAGTAAACGCCAAGTACACTTCCAGCGAAAATCGTACGATGGGAAACGCTATCAGTCAGTCACCCCCACTCAAGCCACCAGTTGATCGAGTCAGGTAGTGAGGGGACAACAGCAGTAAGTAGGATCACGATGAGGGTTTCGCCAGTAAATGTTGTGGTTAGGATCCCGTGTTGCAGAACGTTCATCGCCGCATTCGCATCCCGGTCTGCTTCAAACCCACACGACGCGCACTCTTTTCTCGTATCTTCTGGTTCGACTTTCCCGACATGAGGTCCGTACAACGCTCTTGTGTAGCGCGTTGTTGATGCG
Source organism: Halostagnicola kamekurae (assembly GCF_900116205.1). Taxonomy (NCBI): domain Archaea; kingdom Methanobacteriati; phylum Methanobacteriota; class Halobacteria; order Halobacteriales; family Natrialbaceae; genus Halostagnicola; species Halostagnicola kamekurae. Next base: position 1,216,755 of record NZ_FOZS01000001.1, read on the forward strand.
GAGCAGTCCTGCGATTCTGCGGCGAGTACAATAGATCGAGAGCTTACATCTCGTGGCTCTGCCGGACAGATTTTGACTCGAGCCGACGACGGGAAGCTGTATCAACAGTCTCCGCCACAAGAGCGTCCGTACAATTCACCTTTATACTCGAAGAGAGTGAGGAACTGTCGCCACGTCGCGTACTGCTTGTTACGAGCGTTGTGTGACTGCTCCAACATCCCCTTCACGTCTAATTGATGGTTTGGTGCGGCGATTCATCCCTCCCTACTCGCTCGCGTTACTCAATCCTTGAGGAAAGGGCATCCTCGCCTCAATTCTGGTAATCCACACAGGGACTTGCTCGTCGTTTTCGTCGAAGATACAAGAACCTCGTATGGAACACCGAGCACTGGCTTCGTGGACGGGTTGCATTGTTTCAATTCTGTAGTGGGTTTTTCCCTTCTGCGACACTAGCAGCGGCAACTACAGGTCAGTATGGGGTATGGAGGATCTGGCGGAACTATTCTGGTGACACCCTATTCAGATCAGTATCCTTCTCTATATCGAGTTTCCCATCATAGTATAGATATAATGACGCGAAAGTCTCCGGGCTTGCCCGGCGTAGCTTGAAGTCGTCGAATCTCTGTTCGGAAACAAGGCCGTAGCGTGGGTCTGTCTCATACAGGTCATATATCCCAGATGTCCTTACGCCATGGTACATCTCCCGGATCGCAGTCTTTGCTGTCTCCGGAAGGTATCCCATCCCGCTTGCCAGCGATGACAGAATGATTGATGCAAATGATGGTTCGTTTGCGAGTGACGAGGCAGAATTGAAGTCTGGATAGTCTTTCCCGAGTATGTCTGCGCTCAGTCTGGAGACATATCTCTTGTGAATACGCTTGTCAATCAATTCGCTCAACTCTACATCTTTTAGGAGGTCAAGATACTCGCGGTCCCACAGTGGGAACCAGCGATCAAAACCGAGATAGTCGTACTCGTGATCGAATACCAGATATTTCGCCGTCCTCTCTTGTGAGTACCATGCCGAGAGTGCTTCTGCCACAACCTCGCCCGGCTCTTCGCGTGTATCCTTGTAGGCGGCTGTTGGGATAGCATCGATGATTCGATTTTCGAGGTGGTCCGTCATGCTCTCGCTGATAGCGTTGTCACTCCACATTCCGTAATGTGACTCCCAAATTTCTGTTTGGAATTGCGATTTGGACATCGTGCCTGAATTTGTGAGATGCGGGGGGAAAGAAGGGCCGCCGTGCGGGATCGGCAAGTGACCACGAACGTCCACCGCATCGTCTGGCACGATGGAATGCGACTGTAATATCTGAAGGACAACCGTCTCATGAATATTAGGAATACTTGATAAATAATCCACCTCCGTGCAAAATTCCTCCCACTCATCCGATGTGGCAAAGTCTCGGAAGTCGTTGTGAGTTGGCGATATCGTGATATGGTCGTAGTTGAGTTTGTCTACGATCTCCTGAGCTATTTGGACGTCGGTTGGCGACCCTGACGGCAGGTCATGGGTATAAAGGATAACATTATCATATTCGAGCCTCGAGAGCATCAGCGCAATCAAGCGCGAGTCGTAACCGCCAGAGAGCGAGACAAGTGCCGTTCGGCCATCAAGGGCCCGTACGAACCGTCGGAAGGCCGAAATCAGGACACCATCAATTTCCTCGAATGTTGGATTCCGACCCCCATCTCCAAGAGTCAGCGTATGGTATTTCTCTTGGCGGTTGATAGTCGGCGTGCCAGTGTTATCGAAGACGACCCATTCACCCGCCCTTAGTTGATTAACACCTGTACTTAGTGTATCTTGGCCAGTTACATATCCTGTGAAAAGATACTCTGTCACTGCAGTCGCGTCATATCCGCATGACAGTTGTGTATGAATCCACTGCGCTGAATCGCTGAGGTAGACTTTGCCATCGTGGAGAGCATAAAACAGTGGAGTACTGGAGAGGTGATCGACTGCTGCGATGATCTCCCCTTCCATCTCATGGACGAACGCGAAATGACCATTGAGCTGGTCGAGCACGGAGCGTAGGTCAGCGGTTGATGTGGTGTCTGAGAGTAATTTTGCTATCTCCTCTGAGGACTTGTATTGCCCATCGTAAAACGCAGATCCACGAACATATGTCGCCTTTATGGAGTCCCATGTATCATCATGAACGAACTTGACCGCTGTAACCTGACTGTTGTCTGTGAAAGTCATATCTGCATGTATCGTTTCCGTAATGTAAAACCAGTTGGTGTAATATATGGTAGGTCAGCAGTGAGCGATTCACGACGTGTTGTCTTTGACGATCGTGTTAGTTTCAGTCCCAGTCGCGTTGACACCACTGGTATTCTCGAAGTGGTTGTTTTTGATTTTGGAGCCGTTCGGGGCCTCTACGGTGAGTCCGCTTCCCACATTTGAGCCGATAAAAGTGACACGACAATCGGACACATCGCCACCATAGGCCGATGTCGAGATCGAAATCAGGTCAGCGCCGCCCGCGTCCCCCTCATGCCGTCCGACGATCTCGCTAATTCGGTAGCCGTGAACGCTGTTATCGGACGGGATTGACAGGATCTGGTCGCCGTTCGAGATCTCATACAGCAGGTCATCTCTCACGTACGACTATCACGAGGGGACCGGTTTCTTCTCGACCGTTCAGTCGAGATACGTGCCCTGTATCTCGCACGCGGCGCTGAACAGTAACCGTTTCTGACAGAGCCGCCAACGGTCAGGACGCAAACCTACTGAGTAGGTATTTCGCTTGGAATTGCTCGAAACCAACACCGTGAGAAGGGGTCTATGACACCCTCGGTCCCAACGTATACCTACCCGAAAATGAACTCGACGCCCGCTTCGAGTCGTCCAGTGAGAGGGTGTCAAGCAGGTTGTCGAGGGTATCCAGTCGAATTTGCTGTTCTCTTCGGATCCTCTGCAAGAGGGATAGAGACACCGGAAAGTGATATCGACGTTGCAGTGGCTTTCGATGGTGATCGATCTCCACAGGAACGACTCGAGTTGCGAATCGACCTCGTCGTCGAATTAACCAAAGCACTCGAAATGGATGCGGTGGACGTCGCAGATTTCGAGTCGATTCGACCCGATATTGGACTCTCTGCGCTTCAGACCGGAACCGTCCTCGTCGGTGAGAAAGACCAGATTGAACAGCTCTTCGACGAACTCGAGCAGGAAGTGACCACTGATGAGGAAACACACGAAGATCGAATGCGACGGTTCGACTCGATACTCGAGCAACTCGAGGCAAACGTAGCGTGACGGTCTCAGACGAAGACGAGGCGCGTATTTTACAGAAAACAGAGTACGTTCAAGAGTCGATGACAGTCTTAGCAAGAAAGCAATCTCTCGACGAAAGGACGTATCGACACAGTCGAGAACAGCGAGCGATCGTCGAACGAGAGTTCCAGACGGCAATCGAAGCGTGCCTCGATATCGCAGCTATTCTGATTACGTCCATCGACGAACCCATGGCCGAGACAAACGCGGGACGATTCAGCCAACTCGAAGCAAGCGGCATGTTGTCACAGCGAACCAGTGAGCAAATGCAGAAAGCAGCTGGGTTTCGAAATATTCTCGCACACAACTACGGTGAGGATATCGATGACGCCGTCTATACCACCACCTCCAGAACGAACTCAAGTGGTTCGTACAATATCTCCGTGAAGTCCGAGAGTATCTAGAAAATGGACGGTAAATGCCGGTCTGGATCAGGTGGGTAGTACCTATTGCAATTCCAACTTTCGGAGAACCACCAGACCAAATTGAGAGGTGCAGTCGAAGCTGTCGCTCCTCGAGCGGCGGCTGATACTATAAGTTAATCCACCGTGTATCTGAAACTATGCGAGACGACGCTCGCGTCTCAACTGCGACATTTCCTGATAGCATCGACCTCGAAGGAATGCGGTCGGTGCTCGCGGAGACCGATGTTCGATACGCCGTGGCGTTCGGTTCATATACAACCGGATCGGAAACTGCGTCGTCGGATTTCGACGTGTGCGTGTGATTCGCCGACGAGTGCTCGAGACGCGAGCGATTTCGACAGCGGAATCGAATCGATAGTACGCTCCAGTCGTACGCCGAGCCGTTCGTGGATGTCAGTGATCCCGAGACGATCCCGGACACTGTTGCACTGAATGCACTCCGGGAAGGGGTCCTCCTGTACGGCGACGGTGCAATGAAAGGTGGATGAACGACGACTCGAACGCCAAGTCGATGCTGAGAGCGAGCAACGCGATCGACAGTGCCGCGAATTCATCGATCGACTTGCCGAGGGCAACGTCTGCTGGTCGACGAAAACGTCGTCGTCGATCGACTCGAGTTGATCAACCAGTACACGAACGAATGCAAGGAGATGCGAGATGTATCCAAATCTGCGTATCTCGACGATATCGTGCTCCAGTGTGCTGTTGAGCGGTCACTTATGAACGCGATGCAGTCCTGTATCGATCTGGCGAGCCACATCCGACCGACAGAGGACCTCGGCACTACCGAGACCTCTCGCGAAGAAACCGAAGCGCTGGTCGACGTCGAGATCATTTCCACTGAAACCGGCTCGAAGCTCGCGGAGGCAGTCGGATTTCGAACCCATCTCGCGCCCCGATACGGTGATGTCGATCACGATCTGGTGTACGATGTCGTGCAGGACGATCTCGAGTGGATCGATCGATTTCAGCAGGAAATCGCAGTGTGGTTTCGAAATCGATGATCCGACGTCGATGTCTCCGGGGAGACTCAAGACAACGAGATACCTCCAGTGGAGACACCCGGCGTCCACAGTCAGGCTTGTCCTCGTTGAGTCCCGCTCCCTCGAGAGAGGCCCAGATTTCAGGCCGTGAACTACAATACGAAATGCTTCGGTATCGAGGCGACGTACCGGCTCTCCGAGCAAAGCATTGCAACGACAACAATGCAAATCCGGTGGTTCGGCTGTTGTACGTCGTTGTGAGTTTGCTGGTACAGAACGCTCGGCGGTATCTGCAGTGGGAATACGTGGCGACGCCCCGCCGTGGTGGGCGTCACCTCTGGTCGTGGTCGTTCAAGGAGTTCATCAAGATGCTGTGCCAGGCAGCATGGACTGCCCTCGCGGTACGTCGGGCCGTCCCTGCAAATCGGCCACCGGACGATCGGTTCCACCGCTAATGACCGATTGGGCCATCCTTCCTGCGAGTGGCAACGCTGTCGCGGCGGCGGCTGACCGCCGCCGACAGCGACGGCTCTGTCCGATCTTTGGTCAGAACTACCGTCAATCACTACCGGTCAGGATGAAACTGTGGCTTCAGTCCAAGTGGCATAGACGCTTTGTGAGGTACTGAGAGTTCCTAGTGGGATAAGAAAACGAACGGATATCAGGGGGGATTGGCTTTGCCTTACTCTTCGTTAGAGAACCCCTCCTTGATGGTCTCCGACGACACCTCTTGAGAGTTCATCTCATCCTCTGAGACAAACGTGATGTCCTCTCCGTTTTCAAGTACGGTCATGTTCTCTGTGGAGATCTGTGTACTACTAAGCTCTCCAGAGGACACGAACGTGGCCGACTCCCCGCTTTCCGTTTCTGTCGTGTTTTCTGCGAAGTACTGCGTCTTGTTGAACTCTCCGGAGGAGATGAACTCTGACGGTCCGTCAGAGATCACCAAGTCGCCTGATGACGGTTTTGCCGTTCGCACGTCGTCAGCTGTTTTGACGTTCTGGAGTTGTTCGACAGTGACTACCGACTGCGAGTCCATCTCAATGACAGCCATGACTCGTGGTGCTGCAGTCTCTTGTGGTGCGACATACACCTGAAGTTCATCTCCAAGTGCCTCAACTTGGAAGTGAACCGAAGCGCTGTCCTCAAAGTAGCTGGTCACGTTCTCATTCGCCCATGCGAGTTGCTGAGCATCCTTCACTTCTTGTTCGCTCAGTCTGTCATGGGGGTCGATAACTTCACTTGTGTGATTTTCAGGCAATACCTCGTCCACGGACGAAGGATTGGCATCCATCATCTGCGGACCTGGGGAAACCGACGCAGCGACGACACCGCTTGCACCGAAAGCAAGTAGTCCCGCCACCACGAGCGTGAGTATGTTATTTCGCATGGTTTTGATTTGTGCGTGGCGAACCGAGACGGGAGGGCCGATATCTACTGGTCAGGAGGACCCACGGCCATGGCGCCCCGATTCGCCTTGCTCACACCTTGTCTGAAAGACCATATATTCATTAATTGTAATAGGTTCGAAAGTAGTTTGCAACGGGTTTGAAAGCCATTTCCGCCAGTTTCTGGGTAGAGTTAGTCACTGCAAATGAATCGTATTCCCCATGCCGCTCCGCTTTCGCTCTACGAGCTCCCGGTGTTCTAGTTTGTCAAGAGTGCGACTGACAGTTGCCTTCGAGAGATCAGTCTCCTCTACGAGGTTCCGTTGTGCCAACTCCCCGTCAGCCTCGATCAGTAATTCGTAGATGATCTCTTGATTATTTGAAAGTGTTTCGAGTGTCTTTTCCCACCGCTCTTCGTCTGCTGGTGGATTAACCGTATGGTTGGATTGCTCTGTTGGGGCTGCGACGCCGCTAGTTATCTCGACGGGTGAGTGTGTTTGATCCTGATTCTGCTGGGTAAGCACGTGTGCTTGGTTATGAATGATAAGATACGTGCCACTGCTACCACAGGCGAAAGCGGCGGTCGCGATGACGGCCACTTCACGGTAGGTGAAGTACTCGCCGACAGTCGTCGTCTGTGTACCATCTCCTCCAAGTGAGACCATGACCGGAGATGGAGTGATCAGTTGAATGGCTAAAACAAGGATGGCAGCAAGAAACAAAACCGCTGCCAGCAGATGGGTATGTTGGAGGGCTCGGAAATTCATAGGGAAATCATGCGCCACCGGGATTTTATGTCCATCGATCTACACGGCCGTATTTGGCCTTAAAACTGCCGTGAAACGCGTTTCCAACTAGTTTCAAACGCGTTCCACCCCAGTGTTGATGAGATGTTTCACCTAAATAGTACACCATGAATGAAGTCATCCGCTCGCGCATGCTCGTTCTGGTCGGGCTTGCCGTGATTGGTGTCGGATTAGCAGGGATCGGGACCACACTCGGTATGACCGGACCACTCTCGAGCACTGGCACGCCTGCTGAATTTGTCGTATCCGATGACAACATCACATTCACATCAGATGACATACAAGAAACCGTCGTGGATGACCTCTCGAACGTGAGTAAGATAACGGTCGAAGAGACTGATTCCGGCCAGTACACAATCCAAACGAAAGAAGATCAACCGCTGGATGAAAAAGAGCGCAAGCGGGCACGGACGATTGCGATGACCAATGAAACAGTGAACGAAGCACTCGAGGAAATGGATCGGTATGAACTCTCAGTCGAGCCAGTTCAGAAACTGAACCTTTCTGCTTCCAGTGTCCAGTCTTACGATACCGTCATTGGAGTCAACGAGACAAAGGATACCACCGCAAGCAGTAATATGACTATTGTGAACACCACCGACGACCACAGCGACGAGTCAGTAATCATTGGTCGTAGCCCCAGCTACGTTGAGGATCGTGCTGTCGTGCGCATTCGACACCCTGGAGAAGATTCGCCACACGATCTGAAATACACTGTCGATATCGACCTCGCGGATAGGACGGTCACAGATATCACGGATTGGAATGATGTTTGATGGGAATCGACATCAGTTAATGTAATTCGTGAACCGAATACAAACGAGACTGTTAGTCGGCCTTAATATCTGATATTCACTGGGCCATCGCCCCGTTTTGGTCTGTATTGGGCTTACGCGATTCACGCCCCCCTTCTCAGGCCTCGGTCCGATAGAGTGGTGACGATCCGACGTTCTGTCAGTGAGTTTTCTCGCCGGCACTGCCAAATCGAGAAAAACCGGAGGAGGAAGGCAGTGTATTTTCGATGGGTGCGTTGAATCAGGTGAAGCACCTCGGGGCTTGTCCCCCGAGGCTTCACTTCTTGGTGAGTTCCGCGGCGAATGCCATCGCCAGTTTTCAGATACCCGCGATCGCGAGAACGCCGGTTGTGAAGGGAACCGTCGACGGCGAAGTCGATGTACTGCCGCTCGAGCCCATCCGTAGGCGTTTGCTAATTATAGTGGTCGATCTCGTTTCACGCCCTATGTGCCCGCTCACCCGCTCCAGCGGAGACGATCTCCAGTCTCAAAACGAACGATTCGCGCGGTCCAGTCGGTCGGCGAGACGGCCTCGAACGAACGGTCGCTCGAGTAACAGATGCCACTGATCGACGACGACGGCGATCTCTTCGGCGTCGTCAACGTCGTCGACGCGCTCGTCGCTCTCGTGTTGCTCGCCGTGCTCGTCGCGGGGGTCGCGCTCGTCGTAAATGGCAGCGGATCGGCAAATGTATCGGCGGATCTCGACGAACCGGAAACGAGATACGCGACCGTCGAACTCGGTGACCAACCGGACTACGTCGTCGAGCACCTCAGCGAGGGCGATACCGCCCTCGCCCGGGGCTGGGACTCCGAGGGGGCAGCGGCGAACGTGACGGTGACGGACGTCTCCGTTATCCCCCCAACCGGAGACCAAACGAACGCCTCGGCGGACGTGACGGTTCGCGTCGTACTCGAGGGGGTGGCCCCCGAAGATGACGGCGAACGAACTGCGTTTCTTGTCGACGGTACCCCGCTCACGCTCGGGAGCGAACTCCGACTCGATCTGGGCACGTACGCCACGAGCGGGACGGTAACTGCCCTCGACTCGGACGAAGACGCGCTCGCGCCCGAAGAAACCACGACCGACGCCGAAGTCGAACTCCGAAACGTTACTCCCGCGGTTGCAGACGGACTCGAGGAGGGGATGTCCGAAACCGTTCGCGGCGAGACGGTCGCGACGCTCCAGTCGGTCGAGAGCGAACCGGCGACCGTCGTCCTCGAGAGCGACGGCGGCAATATTTACGAGCGAGAGCATCCCCGAAATATGGACGTGACGCTGACGGTCGAATTGGCGACGACGGAAACCGAGACCGGGACGAGCTTTCGGGGGAGACAACTCGCGATCGGAACGCCCATCGTCCTCGATTTCGACACGGTGACCGTCGACGGCGAGATAACCGCCCTCAAGTGAGTACGCGCGGCTGAATCCGATTAAAGTGACCTCTCGAGACGGCTAGTCGTCACTCTTCACTGCAAGCTGTTCCTTTCGATATCGCGCTTCCTGCTCGTCTAGCACCGCCTGTCGCTTCCGTTTCGCCGTTTCGGAGAGCATTTCCTCGGACCACTCGAACCCGCCGTCGGTCTCGAGTTCGACCGATTCGACCCCGGGAAGCCCACCGACCCGGCCCTCGACCTCCTCGAAAAAGTACGGGACCATGTGACAGGCCGGCGTCGTCAGCCGCATCGAAACCTGCACGCGACTCCCGGACACGTCGATGGACTTCACCAGTCCCATCTCGACGATATCGAGATTCGATCCGGTCGCGGCGCTGCACGGGTCGACGATCTCCCGAAGCGATTCCCGTACCGCACGAACCGTCGTCATGGCGACGCCACCTCGAATCCGGTGGTCGACCACGGCTCCTCGACCAACGCCGCGTCGCTGTACTCGTCGTCGGTCGTCCGCGCCTCGAGTTCGTCGAGATCGAACCCGTGCGCGTCAGCGAAGTTCTCGCCGAGGATCTTTCGTTTGTCCGCCTGCGTGATGGTGAAACTCCCGCTGAGGCTCTCCATCTCCGGGAAGTCGAATTCCCAGAATCGCTCGAGCAACAGCTGTGGATGAAAGTGCGGCGCGCCGGTTCCCCAGATGATCTTGTCGATCGCGCGTTTGCCGCCGGCGTAGAGGAGATCCTGCATCGTCTCCGCGAACGTCTTCGGCGTCGTCACCGCCTCCGCGAGGGTCAACTCGAGATTGACGTAGACGTTCGGGAACCGCGCGATCTGCCAGCCGGTCTCTCGAGCGAACGTCAGGCCGCCGTGGACGATTTCGAAGGTGAGATCGGGAAAGCTCGCTGCGGCCTCCTCGACGTCGCCGACCTCGTAGGAGTCCATCGGAACCGCGCCGAAGGGCATCGCCTTGTGGACGGCGACGACGTCGAGCCCGAGATCGGCGACGTGTTCCCACAGCGGAAACGCCACCTCCGGGTCGTCCATCGTGAACTTGTGGTGGGTCCCACTTTCCTCCCAGTAGGAGGGGTAGACTTTCACGCCGTGGGGGTCGAACGCTTCGACCTGTCGTGTCAGTTCGGCTTGTGGGTCGTCGAGTCCCACCGCGTCGATGCTTCCCAGGGCAGCGCCCCGCGTCGGGTTGCGCTCGACGAACGCTTGTGCTTTCTCGAGGGCCGTCAACCCGTCGTGAAAGACCGTAATCGATTGCGGATGAAACACCGAGAAATCCGTCTGGCTCTCCCGGAACAGCACGTCCTCGGTGTATTCGACCGGCCAATCGCTCAGAAACGTCTCCGGCGTCCGTTTGTATTGTTCGGGCATCGCGTCCTCGAGTCCGATCCCGATGTCTGCGACTTGCTCCGCATACCTCGGAACGCGGAAGTTCGATTCGGCCTGGTTGTACGCGTGGGAAACGGCGTCGACAACGAACACATCGTCAAGAGTCCCCATACAGTGGCAAGAGTGAGCATACAACATAAACTTCAGGACTGAGTGCTATCGCCAGTAGAAGATACCTCACGGATTCGACTGTGACCCGACCGACTCACTCTCGTCTTCGAAAGTACTGGCCACGAGCGATACCCCACGTCATCGAGGAGCAATCGAAACGTCCTCCGTTGCTGTCCATCAGGTGACTACCTATCGTCGTCTCGACGGCACCGAACTCGTTGTCGCAGACGAGGGCCCGAGAATCCCGGGTCGCAAGCGAGCAATACTCGACTCCGGAGCGGAAACGCAACTCGAACACGGAACCGGTATCGGACTCTGGTTTGTTAATTGGGCCGTCACGCAACTGGGCGGCGAACTCATGTCCAGTTGACAAGGACCCGACGGGAAGCGTTGTGACGATCCATCTGTACGGGCAGACCAACCGAACGCCTCGGATCGCGACCTCGGAGAACCGCAGGCCGCCGCATCTGATTCATACCCGACCGATAACGGGGAATGAGACTGGCGGTTTTCGGATAGTGTTAGTCTGATGTGGATGCCACGGTGGGTATACTAAAGGCTCGAGCCAGCGGGCTTTCCACCCTCCCGGCTCCGTGCGCCGGAAATGATCTTGTAGACGTGAATCGGGACGAGTAGGAGCCCCAACATCAGATAGTTGAGCGTGAAGAAGTTAATCACGGCCAGTTTTGTCCGGCCAACGTAGTAGTACGCGACCGGCGAAAGTATGATTCCGAGTACGATTGCGACTGGCAGAGACTTATCTGCAATCGCCAGATAGTGGCTTTCGTCGTCGGAGGTCGCATTCGTGGCCATTGGTATCAGCGGGAGGTTGATCGAAGCCGGTAGAGCGCGTATCCGATTACGGTTGCGGCGACGACGATGCTCGCGATTTTCGTCTTGGCTTTCTCCATACTCGGTCGAACGGAGGCTAATGAAATAGATCCGAAGCCGGGATCTCAGCCATGGAAACACCCACCCAGAAGAATACGATTCTGGAGGGATATTCCCCTCTGTATCGTGGTGAGAACGATGCTGTTTCGGGAACAGAGACATCGCCATCGAATTTTTCCTGCCATGTTCGTATTAGTCGTTTATGCCATGTGGAGAGTACGATATCGGCGGGCTCGATCTATCTGACGACCACTACACTGTCGAACAAAATCTGGTTCGAAACAAGTACCGTGCGTTCGACGACGATGGGAACACCGTTCTCAAGGGAAAGCAAAAGACGTTCGCGCTCAAAGACGAGTTCCCATTCGTCAATGCGGATGGAATGGAGGTCTTCACCGTCAAAGCACAACAGATTCGTGACTACGAGGGTGAGTACGTCCTCACGGACGCCCAGAGTGGGGACGACATCGTCGTCCTCAAGCACGAGTACTCAATACTCGAGCAGATAACGGGAGCGACTTGGAAAATCTGCGACGTGGACATCGACACCAAGCTGGCGGAGATCACGTCCCGAAAGTTCGTCGGGCTATTCCGGACTGGACTATTAGGTAATTTGATCCCACACCACTACGAGATCACTGATGCAACTGGCGACCACGTTGGAACGATATCGGGGCAGCTTTCGATGAAGGATCGTTACGACGTGGACATCGATGATGCAAGCTCGGTCCCTCGAGAGCCAGTCGTGGTTGCTGCAATGGTTATCGACGCTATCGAAGGGAACTAGAGTCAGTCTGTACAACGCTCTCTCGGTTGGGTATCGGCGTTTCTCACCGAGAGAACTGCCACGAACGTTTACTATTTTCGCTCCAGGATTTCAGATAGCTTTCCATGACTACGCAGAATCCGGGCGATGGGTCCCGATCGAGACGAACGTTTCTCGCTACAAGCGGTGCCACGGTGCTGGCTGCGACAGCGGGTTGCACGACTGTCGTGGACTTTATCGGGGATCAACTGCTCGAGGAGGTCAACGTGTTCAACGAAACGAATCGGAAAATCGCCGGTTCGATTACGATCGAGAGCCCTGCTGGTGAGACTGTACTCGATGGCACGTTCGATCTCATTTCCTCAGAGAATGATGACGGAACTAGCTCCGAGGACGATGGACAGTCGGTCGCAACGTACGACGATGTGTGGGATGGGGCGGGAGACTACGAGGCGACTGTCAGGGTAGACGGCACTGAGATTGACGGGCAAGCACAGGCCAGCGAGACGGTGACCATCGATGACCCCGACGAACTAATGCTCGCAGCTGCACTCGGTTCTGGAGAAGTCGACGAGCCGATCGGCTTTCGCGTCGGCGAGAGTCTTTCGGATTTTGGACGGTGAACGACCGGCTACCAGCAGCAACTTCAGTTCAGTTTTCTCGACCTGCGCATCGACGCGGCAAAAAAGAATTGAGGGAAACAGGGGAACGTGTACTCGTTCCGTAACTGGCTCGCTAGAATTCGCTCTCGCTTGCCACCGATATCGTATACTCAGTCTCGTTCAGATTCGTTACCGACAATTCATCGCTGGCAATTTCTATCGGGTCATCGGTTCCGGTATCTGCTGTTTTATTGCCAGACTCGAAGTCGATCTCGGAGTCATCCTCATCGACCGTGACCGAGGTTGCGTTGAGATCGATTTTCTGTACCGTATCGGCAGTGAGGACCTCTTCAACCAACACAACGGAACCTTCGTCGAGATCAACGTTTACGACCAGTTCCATCGATGTCGTCTCGCTTTCCGTAATCTACACTGACACATCATCTCGCTATTTTCCGGTGCCCGAACTCCGAGATATGCCGGTTTGTCTTCCTCAAAATGATCGTTGAATGCTGTTGGTGGTCGAGGCGAAGTCGCCGACTACGCCGTCGTATCGCTGCATTGTCTGCGGGTTTACTTGAGAAGTCCTACCGAGAAGCGTTAGATTTGCTGAACGAGAAGCCACATATTCTCGGGGAGATCGGCCGCTTCAAGGCCGAACTCCCCGACCACTCCACGCTAGTCAAGTGGTTTGACAGAATCAAGGCAGCACTCTGGCGAGTGCTGCTGTGCTTGTCGGCGCAGTTGCACGAACCGAGCGGTCACGCCGCCATCGACGCGACGTTCTTCGACCGCGAAAACGCGAGCAAACACTACTGCCGTCGAACGAATTACCGGGTTCAGACGCTCAAAGCAACAGCTCTCGTCGGTACAGAAACCCAAGCCATTCTGGACGTTCACTGTACGACAGAGAAACGCCACGACACACAGCTCGGCTGGCATGTCGCCCGCCGCAACGCGGGCGATCTCGGCAGCCTCGCTGCGGACAAAGGCTACGATTGGATGGAGTTACGCGACAAACTCCGTGAAGATGGCGTGAGACTGCTGATCAAGCATCGAGAGTTCCGGCCCATAGATCCGCGCGTTGTGCGCGTGATCGATGGGCCTCGCTACCACCAACGAGCGATGTGTGAGACCGTCTTCTCGACTATTAAGCGCACGCTCGGCAACGCCGTGCGTGCGCGATCCTGATACGGTGAATTTCATTCTGATGTGTATCATCCACAACATCAAGCAGTCTCTGAACCCGTCAAATCAAGCTACGTCTGGCGATTCACCACGGCCCTATATTGAAATGATATTCATTAACAGTAGTTGATAATGTGGTTTCTTTATTCAGAGTCAGCCATTAAATTCACGATAAGTACATGTCAAGTAGTTACTGGTGCAGCGGTGAATTAGCTGGTTCGTCTCTCGTGGCTTCTTCGGAGTTTTGGATACATCAAAAACCAGATGACTATCAGTAACACACAGTTGAATAGCCAGATAGGGTCAGTGAATAAATTACGAAGAAACACGGAGGGAGTGCGTTCGAACAAAACTGCTCCAAGAGCGCCGACAGCTATGAGGCCTGTTACATATGTAATAATAAAAATGAGTGAGTCGCGTCTAAATGATGGCTCCATATCGTCTCAAATAATTTCTGAAAAGTGCATGCCTACAGTTGATCAGATTTCAAATCCGTTTCGAAGTTCGAAGTCGGCGACTGATTGGTTTCCGTGACCAATTCGTCAGGATTTATCCCCGCAAATTCACCAGGCAACTCACCTTCGTTGGCGTGCAGATACAGGGCAGTCTTGACGATCCCGCCAACAGTTGATCCAAGGAGAAGCATCATAATCATCGTTATAGCTCCTATTGTCAGAACTAGCTGGCTGTTTCCAGTCGTAACCGAGACGCTCACCGCGACAAGTCCGCCGATCAGGACAATTACTCCCTGAACCATCCCGATTCCGGTTGCGCCGACCGCACTTTCGCCCCAGGCATCTTTGAAGGCCGCTCCACTTCGTGTAAGCATTCCTCTTATCGAGGGTTGTTCGAGGGCGATTACCGGGACGATGAAGAATGTCATTGCTGCCCATGCCATCGAAAAGAGCAGCGACGTGATTTGAATTCGACGGCCAACCAGTTGGAGAACGACGCCAATCGTTGCGGACACTACTGACCAGACAAAAATCGAACCGACTGATTCTTTCGCTAATATTAGACTTCGATATGTGTCCGGTTGTCTTCCAGCGAATGCGTCATGGCTTGCGTGAACTAACGCTGTCGAGAAGAATGTGGAGATGAACGTGAGGACGAGATAAAACATAAATAGTCCAGCTATCAACAGAGCGTTAACAAGCCGATCAGATTGATCTAGGTTGACAATCCCGTGCTCAACACCGAAACCAAGGCTCGCCACTAGGGCATAGAATAGTGCTGCTGTGGCAACGGCAACTGTGATGAGCATTAGTAATGGATACACGGCAAGTGTCGGATTATGTCGTGTAACCGAGAAGCTGCGGCGAGTGAGTGTAAAACCCGTTCGAACTCGGGAAAGAAGTCCCATTAGCGTTCACCCCGACTCCTCATGATCAGTGGCTGTAGTTGGCGCTGAACCAGCTACTTTTTGAAACCAGCCACCGGCTGGCCATACAAATGAGAACAGGACGAAAGTGAACACAACGAAACCGCCAAGAATAATCGCTGGGAGTGGGATTGTAAGCGTCGTTGCAAGGACAAGATACCCAAGTCCGATCATCGTACTCAGGAACTGCAACCGCGTGATTGGCTCTCCAACAGCATGTGGAGGCTGGTCATCAGCACCAGCAGATTGGCTGCCTGACTGGTCCTCAATGTCTTGCTGGGAATTGTTCTCTTCGTGATTATCAGGACCATTCCCTTCAAGGCGGCTACCCGGTGAGCCAGAGGATAAGTGAGGAGAGTGGTCGTAACCCAGAGGCGATCGTTCCTGGTGTGGTTGATCAGCTATAGATGTTTTAGCATCGGCCTGCTTCATGACTGCATCGTAATCCAGATGAGAACGGTAGACTGCACGTCGGTGAAATACGGCCATATCAATCAATCCCTGTGCCAGATTATCGTCAGCACGCACCTCCCCAAAAACCAGTTTGAGTTCCTTGTCACTATATCCAGCCTCTTGTAATCGCTGAAAATCAATTACACCCCGTGCGATGCGATCTCGAATTTGTTGGCGGTCGCGCGACCGTTTGGCGTCATCGTCGTATCCGTCGAATCCACGCTGGACCCGTTCGCGTTGTTTTTCAGTTAAGAGTGAAGCACCTGAGGTTGGCATCTGTATATCGATATAGTATTCTCCAACCCATAAAACTGCCGTCTACAGGAAATACAGGTTCCTGGTGTATGGATATAGTATGATCAAAGCCATTAATATCATCCGCTCGGAATGCTGTTGTACAATGGGAGTATTCAGTCGTCTCAAAATTGGGTTCGGCATGGCACGCCGGAGCGGCCGCGTGCTCAGATCCCATCCAAAACTATTGGTGTTCCCGCTCATCGGCGGACTCTCCGGTATCGCGTTCATCGCAACGCTATTCGGAAGTCTGTACCTCACGGAGTCCGTCCAGGAGCCCGGGATGATACTATACGGTGCATTGTTCGTCGCCTACTTCGTCGAAACGTTCGTCGCGTCGTTCTTCACGGCGGCGCTCGTCTCGGCGACGCGCACCGTCTTCCATGGTGAGGAGCCGTCGATCCGTAAGGCGCTAGGCACCGCGTGGCAGCGAAAACTTCCGCTGGTGATCTGGTCGCTCGTAGCCGCAACCGTCGGCGTTATCATCCGACTCATCCAGTCCGAAGAGGGAATCGGGGCCCAAATCGCCGCGGCCATCTTCGCGGCCGCGTGGAGCGTGATGACCTACTTCGTCGTCCCCGTCATCGTTTTCCGCGACCCCTCGGCCACGGAGATGCTGAAAGAGAGTGCAACCACGTTCAAAGACACGTGGGGGGAGTCAGTTGGCGCGATGGCAACGATCGATATCTTCTCGCTCCTTCTGGCACTCGTCGGCCTTGGGCTCGGCATCCTCACGTTCGTCCTGACCGGCGGCACGGGCATCCAGCTGCTGGCGACCGTGCTGATCGGTGGCTCTGCCTTTGTCTTCGGGCTTCTGATCGGGAAAGCTCTCAGCGGCGTCGCCAAGACCGCGCTGTACGTCTACGCGACCGAAAGCACCGCGCCGGAGTACTTCGACGACATGAATTTCAGTGAGATTGCCGGTGAGAACTCGGAATCCGCGCGGACTCTCGGGGATCGGTTGGGTGACTCGGGTGGCGGCCAGATCTGACTCAGGTTTGTTATGGTCCGTCGCCCTCCAATCGCAGTTGTCGTCCTAGCAGTCGCGGTGGTACTCGCTGGCTGTTCCGCCCCATCTGGGCCGTCAACCCCGACTGGCGACCCGACTACTGACGATCCCAGCACGGAATCGTCGACGCCAGCAGGAAAAACGCCCCACGACGATGGAATTGGCGAGAGCAGACAGGTGACCGTCAACGGGTCTCTATCCGTCGACGCTACGCAGATCTACCAGCGTGTCGAGCGACTGATGGACACGAATGCGTCGGCACCCGACGTTAGGGTTGAGCGCATGAACCGATCGAGTTCGGTTGGCCTATCGCCGTCGCCAGTCCGGCAGGCACTCGGGTTCGCTAACACGACGCGGTCGGTCCAGGCGTGTGGCGCCATTACCAGCGCCTATGCCACCGATGGAGCGGTGACAATCTCGCCAGTCAATCCGGTGACGGGCGAGAATCTCTCGGCGTCGACGGTCGAACTCGTTCTGGCCCACGAGTACGCTCACACCCTCCAGAACCGTGTCGAGGGATTCCAGAACGCGACGGCCGTCGACAACCTGCACATCAGCCAGGCAATGAGCGAGGGGAGCGCCGTGTTTGTCGCCGACACCTATGCCCAGCGTCACGACGTGCGTTGGAGCGGCAATCGACCGGTTGAGTTTCGCAAGTGCGTCTACGAGCAGACGCGGGGGATGCGAAAGCTCGTCAACGGCGACTACTACTACGGCGGACAATACTTCGGTCAGCGAATCGACGGGCCGTCGGCGCTCTCCATGGCCTTGAAGACAGCACCGAACACGACCGAACAACTCGTCCACGGCATGACGCCGGCGGCCGAACCGGTCGCGCCGTTGTCGGTGACTGTCGACGAGTCGAAGGCCTTCAACCACCGGGAGTCGCCCGCGTTGGTCGGCTTTCCGACCGGGGAATTGTCGCTTCGGACCTGGCTGGCCGAGGGGCTGTCCCCTGGGCGCGTCGACGCCGCCGCGACTGGGTGGGGCAATGCTCGCGTCGCCACGTTCGAGGGCGGAACCGGGAACGTCTCGCTCGCGTGGACAGTGCGCTGGGACGCGCCGGGCGAGGCCGACGAATTTGACGCAGCCCTTTCGGATCTGGAGCCGACGCTGGAGAACCGAACCGGTACGCACCTTCGACATGCTCGCGTGGCTCCGGAGACTGTCGTCGTGTTCGGCGGCAACCAGTCGTTCGTCGCCGGCGCAACTGCCATGGGAACGAACGGGAACGTTACGGTCACGGTTCCAGGTCTCGAACCCGACGACGGGACTAACGTGCCTCCAGACGGTGACGATGCGAGAGCCCCGTCAGTCGGTGGTAGGGAGACAACCACGCCGTCAGCTGATGCCGACGAGTAGTGTGTCGGTGCCGTCCCGCCCATCAGATTCTTTTCGAGCGTCCGTCAGCGCGTGTTATACAACGACAGTAAACCAATCGTCTCGCCAGCTCAGGAGAGCGACCGTGACGGGTGGTCGTCGGTCGGCAGCGGCGGATGCGTAACCGCCGCTTTCAGATCCCCTCCGGCATAGACGAGTCCGTCACTACGATGTTCATTTCACGTTTGACGGCGACGAGCTCTTTGAGGCCGAAGAATGCCGGCGGATTGCGCTCACGGACCAACTCGTGGATCAGTACGCGACTGAGCCGGGTTCGGGATTACCGCCCTCCGCGACGCGGTCGAGGCGAAGGACGATATCGACGACGAAATCGTGTCGGTCGCGTGGAGTGGGTCGTGTTAAGTTAAGCGCTGATCATGGTGCACTACGGCGATTAGTGAGTTCGGACTCTCATCGATCGGAGTCCCCGTCGATCCACTGAACTGCCGCGACTCAGCAACTTGAACGGACAGTGCTCGACTCCGACACAGATAGACACAAAAACAGCCAATTCGAATTCTCCCGTCAGTCACCCTCAGTCTGGCGATCCTGCACCAGCGGTCAAGAAAGGTGATGGTGGCTACGCTGACTGGGTAATCGTTGTGATCCATGGACTCCGCGAATACCCTGACCCTCCATATCGACGGCTCCTCGACGTTCTCCACGAGATGCATGGGGTCGTAGAGAAACTGAATCTTGAACCGAGCGAATTACCGGACTTCACGACCGTCTGCACACGGAAACAGCAGCTCAAGATGGCGGTCTGGCGAACTTTCCTGCGACTCTCTGCTGATCTTCATGATGCCGAAAACGTGTAGGCTATCGGTGCTACTGGCTTCGACCACCACTCGGTTAGCCGTCACTACGCAAACCGGACAGACTACACCTTGAGATCGGTCAAGACGACAGCGTTGGTAGACTGCGAAACCAGTATTGTCTTGGATATACACTGTTCAATGAAGCAGCGGCATGATACCCACGTCGGGCGACAGGTATTCACACGAAACTCGACCAACTACAGACCATTACCGGTGACAAAGGGTATGACTGGGTCGATCTGCGAGAAGAACTCCGGGAGATTGACGTTCGGCCATTAATCAAACATCGAGAGTTCTTCCCGCTAGATATGGCGCACAACGCCCGCCAAAATGGCGATACCTATCACCAACGGTCAAACATTGAGGCAGTATTTTTTGCACTCAAGCAGCGATTCGGCGACACGCTCCGAGCACGGACGTGGTTCGGGCAATTCCGTGATCTCGTACTGAAAGCGGCTGTGAGAAATGTCGAACTTGCTTCTTGAGTTCGGTTGGTATAGAGGCTGTAGGTAGTTCCCGTGTGGTCTGATAGCACATATTCACAACGTTCTTTGTTCCGACAAGATAGTTGCTAACACATGCCTTCTGGTGAAGCAGTATGCCTTGAGGAGATGGTATGGCCGGAGGTCAAATCTGCCATCGAAAACGGAACACGGACAGCAATCGTGGCCGTCGGGTCGATTGAACAGCATGGTCCACATTTGCCGTTGAATATGGATACGCTGGACGGGGACGAGCTTGCACGCCGCATTGCGACAGAGCTGGGCGATGCCGTCGCCGCCCCTACAATTCGCCCCGGATGTTCAGGCCATCACATGGAGTTCCCCGGCACGATCACTGTTCCACCCGAGACGCTGATGGACGTGATCCGGTCGTATTGCCGTTCCCTTGACAAACATGACTTCAAGCATATCGTCTTGGTCCCGACCCACGGTGGGAACTTCGGGCCGGTCAAGACTGTGGTTCCTGACATCGCCCGTGAACTCGACGCCACGGTGATTGCACTTGCCAATCTTGACGAACATATGCAATTACTGAACGAGGGGCTTAGCGAAGCGGGCATTGAGTACAATCAGGATGTAATCCACGCCGGAGCTGCCGAGACGGCAATGGTATTAGCCATCGACGAAGGCCTCGTCAGGACGGAAAACATTGAGTCCGGCCCCGAAGGAGAGATCTCGGCAGCTAGGCTACTGAGCGAGGGATTCAAGACGATTACCGAAAACGGTGTTCTTGGCGATCCGACGAAGGCAACTACCGATGCAGGAGAAGTCATCATCCAGAACGTCGTAGAGACGTATGTCGAGCATATCAAAATCGAACGCGATGCAGTCTAATTGGGCGACCTCTTGACCGCTACGTAGATCTGCTGAATGCTGGGTTCGGAACATTGCCAACGCAAACAATTTGGTGGCTTACTTCGTCTAAACAAGGCCACGCATTCTGGTTAATGGTACTTATACTGTCACTGTATGCCGCGTTCGCCATGTTCCTCCCCGAAGTCATCACCGATTAAATTACACAATGGGGAGGACTCGAGCTTGCGTGGCCAGTTACCCTCATCTGCGGTTTTGTAGTTTATCTCGTATTATTAGCGTACTATCACTTCTATGGGTTGTAGATGTCAGTCAAAAATGAACTGAAGGTCTACCGTGCGAAGCACGATCTCACGCAAGAGGAGCTAGCAATTGAGATGGGTGTTTCCTGTCAGACAATTAACTCTATTGGGACAGGTAAGTATAATCCGAGTTTAGAATTGGCTCTGAAACTCGCTGATCACTTTGGTGTTTCAATTGAAGAAATATTTTGGCTGACCGACCGTTGAGAACGCGTAGCTGTAGGGCGGCTGATTTGATGTCCCCTCTGAATGTTGTCGCTCAAATAGATTTCAACAGAGCCAAAGGGACGGAATCAGCCTGATACTGCTTTCATGTAAGCTACCCACTCTTCTTTGGTTTATAATATGAACTAGTTTTAAAATTGAGTGTTCGATCATAAAGTGTTTTGACGGCCGATCAGCCGCACAAACCGCCGATTTGCTCCAGAGATAGTCTCACAAGGGAATGATCGCCAGTTTTAATACTTAGTGTAAAACATACTTTACCACCTGGCGAGAGTTACGCTATGACGGCCACCAACACAAACTCAAAACTCACTCGCCAACGGTATCGGGGGCTCGTATACGGAATTGGCGGGGTAGCGATCCTCGGCTTACTCGCCGGGATTGTACTCAATCAACACTTTGCTGGGGCTCTCGTTTACATGCTTGGGGCATGGGCTGCCGGCGGAATTGCCGTTCTTGCACCAATGTGGAGTGAGGCGACACTCCAAGATGAGCGGGACTGGGAGTTACACAACCGTGCCAGTGGTATCTTGATTGGAATCACGATGGTTCTTGGACTAAGTATTCTACCAGCCCTATATGTCCTCGAAGCTGGGAATCATCTAGAAATCACTGGTGTCGTCTCAGGTGTGATCCTCACATTCTCCGCGCTCTTCCTGTCGTACGGTGTGTGCTTCGGAATTGCTAAACGGCGTATCTAACCTATGCAGAACAACCTTACCAACCGGCGCGAGGATGAAGGGCTCAGCCAAGGCGAACTCGCCGAAGCTGTCGATGTCACCCGTCAGACGATCAATGCGATCGAGCGAAACCGATACGACCCGTCACTGGAACTCGCATTCAAGTTGGCTGGCCACTTCGACTGCAGTATTGAAGACATATTCGAACCAGAGTCGGACCATTAAACCACAGGACTCGAAAGAGAGTAATGGGCATGAACAGCGGGGAAATGGCTTCATCGACAGTTTTAACACAGGATATAAAAGGGATGTATACACCCAGATGCCTGATTCCCCGGATGTCCGATATGCCCAATAAATCCGCTATAGTGTCAATAGAGACGTTACAACCAATGATCCTCCACAACTCTGTTGAGAGTGAAATAGTTATGATGACGACCACAACCACTGCCGACGAACTCACGAATCAGGACAGTGAGGAGTATCCTACTAACTACCTGTCGGTAACAACTCACTATGGGATTGTTTAGTCGCCTCAAAACCGGATTCGGTATGGTACGCCGAAGTAGCCACGCACTCAGAGTTCATCCAAAACTGTTGATATTCCCGCTCGTCGGCGGACTCTCGGGGATCGCGTTCCTCGTAACGCTGTTCGGGAGTCTGTACGTTACGGACTCGTTCTTCCAGGAACCCGGAGTGGTAGTGTACGGTGCGTTGTTCGTTGCCTATCTCGTGGAAACGTTCATCGCGTCGTTTTTCACCGCGGCATTGGTCGCCGCGACACGAACTGTCTTCGAGGGCGAGGAACCATCAATTCGCAGAGCGCTTGCCGTCGCGTGGCAACGAAAACTGCCACTCATAATCTGGTCGCTCATCGCCGCGATCATCGGCGTCTTCATCCGAATGATCGAATCGGAAGGAAATCTTGTTGCGCAAATCATTGCAGGCGTTTTCGCCGTGGCGTGGAGCGTGATGACCTACTTCGTCGTTCCAGTGATCGTCTTCCGCAATCCCTCGCTTCGGGGAATGCTCTCAGAGAGTGCAAGCACGTTCAAAGATACATGGGGCGAGTCGCTCGGAGCAATGGACACGATCGACATGTTCTCGTTCCTCTTGGCACTTCTCGGCCTTGTTCTCGGCGTCCTCACATTTGTCGTGCCTGCTGGCATGGGAGCAATCCAACTGCCAGCAACTGTTCTGATCGGTGGCACCGCGTTCATCTTCGGCCTGTTGATCGGCAAAGCACTCAGCGGTGTCGCAAAAACAGCACTGGATGTCTATGCGACCGAGAGTACGGCACCAGAGTTCTTCGACGATATGGACTTCAGTGGTGTTAGCGGTGACAAACCACCGTCCACGGGAGGCTTCGGCAACCGTTTCGGAGGTTCCGGTGGTGGCAGTCAGATCTAATAACCACGATACTCCTCAAGCATTCAAAAATAACAACCAATGGTTGGAATTGAAACGAATGAGTTGACGAAACGGTATAGTGAGACACTCGCAGTCGATCGCTTAGACCTCTCGATTCCAGAGGGCATCGTCTACGGGTTTCTTGGGCCGAACGGCGCAGGAAAAACGACGACAATGCGACTGCTCACCGGTCTCACTCAACCAACGAGTGGTACCGGATCTGTCACTGACGTTCCGATCACAGATCGGGACGGACTGAGATCTCACATCGGATACCTCCCTGAGGAACCACCACTATACGAACATGCCACCGCATACGAACAACTCGAATACGTCGCTGGACTCCGTGATTTACCCGCAGAGACGACCCGAGAGCGCATCGATACATTACTTGATGAGCTCGATCTCACGGCTGATGCCGGGACACGAATCGCGGATTACTCGAAAGGGATGCGGCAGAAAACCGCGTATATCCAGGCCGTCCTTCACGAACCAGATGTCGTTTTCTTAGACGAACCGACGTCCGGACTGGATCCACGCGCGGCTCGCACGATTCGAGAACTGATTACGGATCTCGCTGATTCGGGAACGACTGTGTTTCTCTCAACGCACATTCTCCCTGTCGTTGAAGAAGTCGCAGATACAGTCGGCATCCTCTACGACGGACAACTCGTTGCTGAAGACGCTCCAGAGACACTCACACAACGCGCAGAAACCGGCGAGACACAAACACTTGAAGACGTGTTTTTGGAACTGACGAGTACTGATCCCGCCGCCGATGAGAGGGCAACCGATGGCTGAATCAAACTGGCCACGACATGCGCTGCGTATCGGCGTGTTCGAATTCCGCCGGTCTGTACGCGCACTGTGGCATGATAAAGTTCGGTTTGCGTTGATGGCACTCGGAACGATAGTTCCGTCACTCATCACGCTGGCAGTTGTCTACCTGTTCGCCGATGCGATACGCGAGATCAGTGGGGTTGCCGTTCCAGATATGGCTCGCGGTATGATCGCGCTGTTCTGGTTGTTCGGTGTCTATCTCATCGCTCAGCGTGTCGTTTCAGCACGACCACGCATTGACGCGGAACCGCTGATGCTGACGACAGTCTCAGCACGAACTGCTGCCTTCGGATTGCTCATCGCAGAGATGCTGCGACTTCTCGCCCACACTGCCATTTCCATCCTTGTACTCACTGGCGTGAGTGTGGCTCTACTGGGATCTCCCGTAAGTGTCCTTCTGCTCCCGGTCGTGGCTGTTCTCTTCGCTGCGACCGTTGTCGTCACAGGGTCGTTGGTGGGATACGCGATTGCGTTGCTCGTTGCGACGTCGCCGTTCGTCGCCCGGCATAAAACGATACTTGGAACGGCCGCGACACTGCTTGCAATGGGCGGGTACTTCCTCTTTCTCTACCCACAGGTTGGTGGTCTGAGCCAAGCCGCGCTCGCGTGGTTCCCACTCGGATGGCTCGCTGATCTTGCGGTCGTGGGAACGCCGTTTGTCGGCTCGACTATTCGAGCCGTCGGTGTCCTCGCCGGAAGCGCAGCACTACTTGTCAGTGGTGGCCTTCTCATCGAACGCGCAACGGTCGCGTTCTGGTTTATTGAACCGGTGGATCCGCAGACAGCAGGTGACCAACCCCTCCCTGACCAGACTACTGGGAACAAAACCACCCGGCCACGAACCCGTGATACACTTGCAGATGCTGTCGCGCCGCTCACTATTCCGCAATTTGTTTCGACACCAGTTCGCCGCGTCGCAGAATGGGCGATCATGCGGACGCGCCGTGACCCGAACCGGTTGATGTTTCTCTTTATCCCCGTATTCGCAATCGGAAGTCCGCTTGTCAATACAGCCGTACAATCCGGCTCAATTGGCACGATAGCTGCCCCGCTGAGCGCTGTTGCCCTCCCTTGGATTGCTGGTTCGCTCTTTGCAATGAACCCGCTTGGTGACGAGGGGTCCGTCCTCCCGGTAACACTCACAGCTGTGTCAGGGACACAGTACGTCCGTGGCCTCATCATACCCGGATTGGTGTTCAGTCTCCCAATTATTCTGCTCGTGACTGGTCTTGCAGGAGTTCTTTCACCCTATACGATTGGTGAACAGTTCGGATTAGTCGTCCTGAGCGTCTACCTCACGTGTATTGCCACCACGGTTGCCCCGGCAATCGGCATGGTATTTCCTCGGTTCAGCGCGATTCGTGTCGGCCAAAGTCAAGATGTACTGCCACCACGAATGACTGCAGTTGCCGTCCATGCACTCCTCACTGCCCTTCCTGGTGCGTTACTAGCTGCGCTCGTTGTTGCACCACGCACCGCCCGAGCGGTCCTTGCCGGCGTCTTCGGCCTTGTTCCTACTGTTCTCTTTGAACTCCTCAGCGGTTCTGCTGACGGACTACTAGCAACGGCCGCTGAAACATTCCGGACGATTGGAGAGCGTATTCAGGCAGTTGATCCCGGCCAACTGCAACTCGCCGGTGGGGGATTCCTACTTCTCGGTGGAGTCCTCTGCTCCTATCTCTTGTACCAGACCGCTGTCCGCCGCTTCAATCAGTATGTTCCTGAGTGAAAGATAGGGTCCCGAAGACAACTTCGTGGCCAAGCGAACGGCCGAACCAGCCGATGAATAACGACTCTAATACACGCTCTTGTGAAGCAGATTATTGGTGAACACCCCGTCGCCGGAAAGTAGCCATCGGATTCGCCACTCAGCTGCTCACACTGCCATTTTGAAAAACTGCTTCTGGCAGCTAACGAGAACAAAATCGCCAGATAGTCTCCAGAAATAACATTCTTTCGAGTGAATTTATAATCTATTAACTATATATTATTGAAATAAGCAATTAGTGACAGATAATCACAACAGGTCCTACAGAAGCATGCTGATTCACTGAGTCAGCGAATGCGGATAAATTTCTATCCAGTTACCTACGTAGATACATATCCGACAACCAGTCGTTCAGGGTACGTCTCAAAGAAGACCTGACGAGTGATTTCTCGGTCAGTATTGTTTCTGTGGTTCTTGTCTACCGACGGACAGAATGACTACTTGAATGCGGACTTCTCGCTGAACGACGCGTCCCACAACCTGATGAAAATCACTATAGTCTATACGAAGCATGATTGGATGAACTTACCGTTACTCACTGCTGAGGGATTTGAGATAACGGTCTCAGAGAAGGCAACTGGCGACCTCACTAATCACTTTACTGATATGTGGGGAGGGATTATGATGTTCGTGATCCAGACGGCCGAAACACAGCCGTCGTCCGATTATTTGCTACTGCTCTCTGCATCCCTTATCGCTCTCGGATTGACGCTGTTCATTGTCTTCCACGCCTATCAGGGATACCAGCGGAACAGCAGCATCCGGATATTGTCCCTCACCTGTGGTCTCGGTTTCATCACTGTCGTCCCTATAACACTCTCAATCAGGGTTAACTCATTTGGCCAGATGATCGATCTTAACAGAACTGAAAACTATAAAACCGACAAAGATTGCAAGGATAGGGAGTAGAAATTCGGTGCCGAGTCGTATCGGAGTAGTCATTCCCTCAGTATAGATGTTGAAGAGCAATATTATGGCCGATGCGCCTACTGCCTTCAGAAGATGAGTAACAACCAAGTCACGGAGTTCCATAGCTTAAACTACCCACATAAAGATAAAAAATTTGATTGTTCGGTAGCTATTCGTGAACGGTCCGTTTGCATACCGATTTATCGACCTATTTATCATAGGATTTGCTATTATCAACACTGTGAGAGGGCTTTTATGACGAATCAAGGAACCCGCTCGCTCGCCGAGAATTCCATCAAACAGGCCCTCACTAAATTTCATAGGTCTCGATGCGGTGAATCGCAACCCGATACGCGGCGGCGATTCCGACAATACCACCAACGAGTACAGCCCTACTGAGGATTGCCAGTGTTTCGACACCGATGTCGAGTCCGAAGGGAAGCCACCGCGTGAGGAGTACCACACCAACTGCGCGCGCAGTCTCATCAGCGACGAACGCAACGGCGATCACAATCAGACTCAACGTCACCGAAAAGAGACTGTATGCACGTTTGCTTGGCGGCACCGCTTGTCGAGAACCATCGAAACTAACCGTGTCAAAGCGTGGGAATGCGGACCCGATGCCGGTCGCCACTATCGCACTTCCAGTGACTGCGACGACACTCGCAACTCCGAGCGCACCCAACACAGGCGGAGAACTGCCAGCGAGATAGCCTGCAGCGAGTGCCACCACTGCTGTCAGGGGGACACCGGCGAGTGCTGCCGCGGTGACGTTCCCGTGAACGACATGTCGGCCGCGTGTCGGAGCCGTCAGCAGCGTCGGGAGTGTTGAACCCTGATTCCCCAGCGGATTCAGCGGCAACACGGCCCCGGCAACCCATGCACCATACCACACGACGAACCACGGCACGTACCAGGGAACCGAACCGGTTGTCACAGCCCCCTCAATGAAGACGATCGCGGCCACCAGCGGCGGCGCAACGAACACGAACTGGAACGGCGAGCGGACCGCTCGATGAAGTGTCGTACTAGCGATGCCACGTGTCGCGGGCGCTCGGCAGACAACGGCAAGTACCGCATCGACACGTGAATCCGGCGCGGACGGCAGTTTCGTCCCCTCACCAGTACTCGTCCGAGCGGTATCAGCCAGCCACGCGTATCGGGCCGCTGGAACCGCAAGCACCGTTCCGCCAATAACGAGGACTGGCATGAGTCCGAGCAGGAAAAGCGGGCCGGTCAGATCGACGCCGGCGTTCGGTGTCGTCACAAACGCGAGGTGTCCGAACCACGCGACCGGCGGGGACTGTAAGACTGGCTCCAGTCGCTCAACGACAGTCAACAACTCTCCGGTGACAGAAAGTGTGACGTACGCAATGCCGAGTACGACGCCGAGAACGGTCGTAAGTTGGCCGAGGTTTTCCGAGCGACGAACGAATCCTTTGAGCGCGAACCCGATCGGGTAGCCGATCGCTGCGGCCGTAGCTGGGATCCCGATCGCTGCGGCGGTGATACCCAGCAGCGGGAGAATCGAGCCAGTCCCGGCGACCAGTCCTGCGCCAGCAGCAAGCCCGAGTCCGATCGTGTACACCGAGAACTTGGCGGCGGCTGCGAGCAACAGCCCCCCGGCGACGTCGGCTGCCGGGCGAATCGTGAGATACTGTCCGTCATTATCGAGGTTGCCGTTGCTCCCGAATCCATCACCAACGAGCAGGATCGTTAGGAACACCCAGAGGACACTCGTCGCGGTCACGAGCCACGCTGGAAGTCCCTCGCCAGCAGCGAGCGCCAAACCGACAGATCGGGCAGCATCGAACGTTTGCAAGAGGAAGAATGCACTCATAATACCCATGAGGGCGGTGAAGACAAGCCAGAAGTCCTGATGTCTCACCCACCGGTAGCCACGAAGTAACTCGATTCGGGCGATCTCCCGGCTCCGACTTGAAGACGGGAAAACGCCTGTGAACGAACTGTGTTGGCGCGATCCATGACTGCCGGTTCTGACTGTCGTTGATGACGACGGCTCTGAGAGATCTGAGGATTCTTCAGACATGTGGCTGCTCCTCCGAGCCGGTGGCATCGCTGTCGGTCGCCTGTGACCGTTCAGAGTCCGTCGTGTCCCGTTCGGAAGTGACCTCCAAGAAGGCGGTTTCGAGATCAGGTGACTCGTCTGCCCGAAATTTGAGCTCCGCGGGTGGGGCTTCTGCGACGAGCGTCCCGTCGTTGATGACGCCGATGGTGTCTGCGAGCTCATCGACAATTGGGAGGATGTGTGTCGACAGGAAAATCGTCATCTCGCGGGTGACAAGGTCAGCGATCGTGTCCCGAACGGTACGTGCGGCACGGGGATCGAGGCCACTCGTCGGCTCGTCGAGGAACACCACATCCGGGTCGTGAAACAACGCTGCGATGATCCCGACTTTCTTGGTCATCCCAGTGGAGTAGGATTCGATGCGTTTGTCGGCGTCAGCGAGCAGACCGAAGCGATCGAGCAGTGTTTCAATTCGTCTGTCAGCCTCGTCGTCGGGGATACCGTGGAGGCGTGCGACGTGGCGGAGTTGTTCCCAGGCGGTTAATTCGTCGAAGACTGGTGGCTCCGCTGGGAGGTAACCGATTCGCTGCGTTATGCGGGGGCGATCTGTAATCGGAACGCCAGCAATCTGTGCAGTACCGGCTGTTGGTTCGGTGAGTGTGACAAGCATTCGCATCGTCGTGGTTTTCCCGGCTCCATTCGGACCGAGGAATCCGTAGACGGTTCCCTGTGGGATAGAAAGGGAAAGGTCATCAACGGCATGTTCGGTACCGTATTGTTTCGTCAGTCCGTCCGCGATGATCGCGTGATCGGTCATGATTCGGTCACTCTCATTATCGTTGTGTTGCGCCGCTGATGGAGGGCGGCAGGCTGATTTGGTGGCTTAATTCAGGGTACGGCAGCATTCGTAGTCGGTCAATCACTCGGTGTAAACACTCCTTTACAGTAAAACATGGTTTACATCTCTTGTTAAAACTATCGATCAACTCACCGACGTATTTCTAACGTTCCGTGCCGAACCATCTGAGAAAGACATACCACCACAAATATTTGTCACGGGGGCATGCTATGTTGCGGTCCTGAAGAAGAACGAGTAGGACACGTCGAAGACCAGTTCACGATGCGATGATGACACGAGGTTGAATCGTAAACATCGTGGATTGTACATCTGTCGTGGGAGTAGTAGTCACTACGGACTGCAACGGAGCGGAAAACACTCAGCAAATGATAACTCCGGGTCCGTCGTCGACTTTCGGGAGGAAGTCGGCATTTTCGGACAAGGTAGTCCCGACTATCACAAATAGTATTCAACTTCATAATGATTCCTTATGATCGCGTAATATATGAAGAGACTCGACCAAAGGAGTGCTCCACAGAGCTGGGGTTCGGGTGCTCTCTATGCACTAATCTGCTATCTGGTTGGTTGAGTCAAAACTATTTTTAGCATTTGTTTGTTACCTGTCCAGTACCGTGGAATGGCCGCCTTGGGAACCGCTGGACACGTCACAACTTGTGGCTGGAGTACTGATTTCGATCATTATCATGGGAATGTTTCTTCGGACGCTTATCGACGCTACTTCGTTCACCGAGATGCTTCGGGCAGTCGGTGGAGTGGTGGTTCTGTGTCTGTTGTTTGGCTACCGGATCGTGAGTCCGAACCTTCAGAATCCGAAAGCTGGCGTGTTACTATTCTTCGTCGGCGCAGTTACTGCGGGAATCCTTATCGTGCTTACAGAAAATCCGTTTTCGAACGAATTGCTCGCTACGTTTGGGGTATTCTTCCTATATATGAGTGCACTCCTCGTATCGCCATATGTGGATATTTCGACAAGGGCTATGGGTGGGGTAGCTATTCTAGTCGGCGGTAGTTTCGTAGTTCTTGAATGGCTCGTGTTTCGTGTTGGAAGCGGCGCTGAAGCTGACACGTATATTTCGGGAGTTCTACTGGCAGTGCTCGGTGTGGTAATGGTCGCTCGGCCAGATACAGTTGATGATGTAGCCGAGGAGACGAATGAGGGGTGAGCAACACAAACAGCTCTGGCTCTGTGAACTCCTCTATTATGCTGGGGGTGCACCCCCTACAGTCAGTATAGACAATTCACTGACCGCGAGTGTAGATGAATTGTGATAGTATGAATGCGAACGAGCGGAAAAGAAAATATCCGTTGTCTCAATTGCTAACTCACCGATAGTCCAGTACTGATATCAGAGCACAAGAAAGCCAGTAAGTAGAGGCGCTGTGAATCCGCTTCTATAACTTCTCGCCTTATTAGAATCTAAGTCTAAATCTAGGACGGCTTGTGCAATTTCCATAGGTCACCTGTATCACAATCAAGAATAAATATCACTTCTGAAATATAACGGGGTATGGTGAGTCATGCTTTGGGAGTAGCTCTCGGAAATGACACCGAATGAGGTACGATTGACACCATATCTCACTAAGATTTTTCAATTTTCGATACAGAGTGGGCGATGAACAGTCAACCTACTATTGTACCGATGAGATTGCTGTTCATCAGGTAGTGACCGTGGTTACTACCCAACCCCCGATTCGACCGTATACCAGACCGAACAGAGCGACGAGAACAAGCACTACTCTGCCGAAAATCACCAATCTGGACGATGACGCCAAGTGACCATTGTCTCGATAGCGGGATTATCCGCCATGACGAACGGTGTGAGTATGCCGAGGATCCCACCGAGAAGACCTGCACGAAGGCCAGCGGCATCTGGATCTGTCGAACGGATTGTGGCGATCACCTCTCCGATGAACGCACCGAATATCATGATGTCGCCCGTAATGTTTGCCTCGGAATTCGGAAGCCAGTTTACGAGAACCGTGATCGGGAGAGAATCGAGTGCGCCAATGAACTCGAATCGCCATACTAATGGGACAGAGCGGTGGAATGACGGGGACATTCATCTCTAAAGATTCTCGAAGGTGGCATATATTCTTCGTACGAGCGATAGGGGGACGTTGCTCCGGAGTGACGTAGGTCTGAATCCGACTCTGTTGAAATCCTATTGGTTCGACAGCTTTCCCACTGAAACGGCCGTTAGGTAGGACTGTGTATCAAGCAGATCGGCTTTAATGTCTAATAGAAAGCATTATGTGTCTGTGTTTTGAAGTTCTTATTGTATGCCCTCTAAAAAGACAGTTGGAGCTGCGCCATTGATCACAGGAATTTTGCTCGCGTTCCAATCAGCCGGCACGATCGTTCAAAACGGACTTTCGCTGTGGTCGGTCCCCGGTTTCATTGGTGGTTGTGCTGCTATCGTTATCGGTCTCGGGATTCTACTTGAATGGGACACGTTCAAACGAGATGCGGTGGGGCGCAACCGGCCTTCTGTGGCTGTTCTTGGATTCGCTGCCGCCGTATTTTTCGCCGGTGCAGCAATTTCGATCGCATAGAACGACAGAGAACAACATCCGCCCCCATATTTTGTACGCAATGCTGACACCTACTACTCAGGAACTCAAGAAACACCTTCAGCTTTCCCTGAGAGAGATCGGAACCTTACACGTGTTGCTGTAATATATTATACCATACGCTCTTCTGTAGGAGATTGTTGACACTGCTCAGTTGTCGCTGTGGAATCGAAGAGAGCAAGGGCACCTCCCGGCGAGCCGTGACAATGTCTGCGACTCACGGGTCGACAGACTCTTTCGTTGAATCTCTGCGCCACTTGTTGACCTCATAGCGGCTCAGCGTTCATAGACTCTAAATCGCATCAGTGATAAATGCGTCTTGAAATATAGTTTGAGAAAAGCGGATCATAGGCCGGTAGACGTACACAGAATCTAATCTGATCTGAATACAAACTCCATCACTTCGTTGAGTAGAGAAGCGGACTCTGGATGCTCTTTCTCAACACAACCGAGCGACGACTTGTTCTCGCTTGAACGACTGGGAAATGGTTCTTATGCGGGAACTGCTTTATTTACAGTAGACGCAACTGGAGGCCCAACAACGACGTTCCAAGAACGACTCCGATCAATAGAAGAGCGGTACGACGTAAGCCAGAGCGAACACGCCCAGGAGCTCGGACGCACCGTCGCGGACCTCCAGGACTAACGCGGTTATTCTGCCTCATCGAGAAACGAGACGAATTCTGCTTTGCCAATACCCTCGGTGGTGATGAGCTCGCCGTGTCCAGGACAGGTAACAGATTTAATGAGGAAGTCCGTACAGAGCTCTGTATGCACGTCACCATAGTACGCGTAGGCCGCTGAACGAGTGAAATCGCGTGCGGTCGCAATCCTTACAGAGATACCGCTGATGCTCTCGATAGCTGCCGTGTTTGATCATTGACTCAGACCGTCAGCGCGGGCAGTAGAGCCCGTTGCGCCAGAGAACCTGCTGGAGCAGGTTCGCGGCGCTCGCCTCTGATCTCAGCAATTCAAATGGGAACATTGCATTCGGGTGACGCGGCAGCGTCACCCTTGCCCGCTACGCTTCTCCAGCGCCAGCTCTACTCAACCAACAACCTGCTTCCGAAGAGCGTACTTGAATAGAGTTTGATCAACTCTCGCGATAAGCGACGATCGCGACACTGAGCGTAATCCTGTGGTCGTCGGTCAGTCGTCATTCTGTTGGTTATTATCTCATCGGATACCTAGTAGTATGAGTGCCCCTCATTGATTTTCCGGGTCAGAAAATTGCCTCACTTACTTATTGTCAGTAGATACAATAGTTGACTTATATGTCTGCAACGAACTCCTTGGTTCGCCCCCGATTACTCGTAGAACTGATCGTGTTAGCTGCACTCGCAATCGCTGTAGACCTTGTAGGTCTGAATTTGTTTGGGGTTGAGACCATCTCCGGCGCTTTCACGCCATTTGTCGTAATCGTTGTCGGGGGATATCTAGGTATAACACTTTCTGACTATATTTGGAACCTCTTGTTCACGCCTCAAAACTAGGATTCCTACATCTGTTACTGCTCTATTCGTATTCAGTTAAGAACGGGGAACCGATGGACAGCGACGCCTTCGACTGTTCCTGCCGAGTTCACATTCCAAGTTGGAGTCTTCGAAAGCCGTCTCTACAAGCGGAGCAGGCCGAATGTCTCTGAGTCGGTTGGCAGACCATCGGTCTTCCATGATGACGAGACGCCTTTGGCGTCTCGAATCACTCGACCTCGAGGGGGTTCACTCGTCAGAGTAGTCAGCCTAACTTGGTCCCAACAGAACATCGCTCAGTACGCCGGTTTGCTGAGACGGTCCGCCATCGTCATCTTCGGTCTGTACGTACGCCCGTGCCATGATTGCGAGCACAACGAGATTAACGACTCCCGTTTCTATGAGTGCGATGAACTGCGCCGGGAGTGGCGGAAGCACCGCGAAGAGACCATACGACACAACCAACTGTAAAATCATTGGGAGCACCGCCAACATGAGGAGTCGAAGACGGTGGCCTCGCGTGAGTCGCCAGCTGCTGGCGAGCGCACTGATAACGTTCTTGTCCCGGACCGCAATCTCCTGACCGACGAAAATTAGGCTCACGCCGAGGAGCACGCTCGGCACGAGAAGTACAAGGCCGAATACGGCTAAGAGAAGCCGGCCCAGCCAGTCACCGAGTAAAAACGCAGTTGTTGACGGGACAGCGACCGAAAAGAGCCCCCAGAAGCCGACGCCCACGCAGAGCCCAGCGACGATGAGAAATGATAGTGAAACCAGCCAGCTCCCGACGAAACTGTTGAGCGTCGTCCAGCCTAATCGATGGAAGATGAACTCGTCAGGGATCTGGTCTGTCCACTCACTGACGAACGTCCGGTGGGCGATCACTTGAATCGGGATCGTGAGCAACCCACCTGTGAATGACACCAGCAGTGCCGCTTGGAGGGACACAAGCGCCGGTAACTGTGACCCAGGCGTCGGGCTGACGCCACCGGTTTCTCCTGGAATCGTCGGCGGTCCAAGCGGAACCACCGTTGTTGTGACAGCGTAGACGAGCCCGCCCTGAAGCAAATTGACGACGAGGTAGACACCCACCAGAAGGAGACCGTTCCGGGTAAACGCCCGGCGAAGGCCGTTCTTGAGTGCCGTACGAACGCGGAGGGTCATAGTGGTAGTCACGCAAAGGGCTGTCTTAATCGCCATGATTTCGATGGGAAACACCGACTATCCATGCTCTGTACCGATGACTGTTCGAAGGATTTGAGGGTTATGACAGTAGGATTGCTGAGCGGCAGTTGGCTTGATGCTTTGGCTCGCCGTATCGGTACATGCCGTTTTTCTGGCTCGGAAAATTGGATCATCCGTTTAATGTCTCTGGGTTTGTCCGGTTGAGTGTATGAAACTGAATGGATACACGATACCATCAGCCCTCTGCACATATGTGGGCTGTTGTAGTCCAGTACGAACGTTCCGCACTTCCCCCCGTCTACGGCAGCCGAACACTGAACACGTAAATCAGCCGCCGCAACGGGCACTAATGCGAGGCTGCTGCTTTCAGAATCCAGAGGTGGGTGCGTAGCCATGTCCGCCATCGAACTCACGAACCTGACGAAGCAGTACGGGGGTGTAACCGCGCTTCAGGGATTCGACCTTACGGTCGAAGAAGGCGAGATCTACGGCTTTCTGGGACCAAACGGGGCCGGAAAGTCAACAACAATCAATATCTTACTTGATTTTGCCAGACCAACGTCCGGAGACACTGAAGTTCTCGGCCACGACGCACAGGCCGAAAGCAAGCGCATCCGCGAGCGCGTGGGCGTGCTCCCCGAGGGGTTCGACGTCTACGACCGGCTGACCGGCCGCCAGCACCTCAACTTCACCATCAAGTCGAAGAAAAGCGATGACGACCCCGACGCACTTGCCGAGAGAGTCGGAATAGCCGACGCGATCGACCGAAAGGCGGGCGGCTACTCGAAGGGAATGGCTCAGCGGCTTGTCCTCGGGATGGCGCTGGTTGGCAAACCAGACTTGCTGATCCTCGACGAGCCCTCAACGGGACTCGATCCTAACGGTGCGCGCGAGATGCGCGAAATCATCCGTGCAGAGCGCGATCGCGGCGCGACAGTGTTTTTCTCCTCGCACATCCTCAGTCAGGTTGAGGCGGTCTGTGACCGGGTAGGCATATTGCTTGAGGGCGAACTCGTCGCTCAGGACACCATTGAGGGGCTCCGCGATACGACGAGCACCGAGGCGACCTTGGTGGTTGAGGTTGATCGAGTGGCTGATGGAGTTCTCGACGAGGTACGCACGCTCGTGGAGGTTTCGGAGGCGAGTGCCGAGGGCACCACGATCACGGTGTCGTGCGAGGATTCCTCGAAGACGGTAGTGTTGGACACCATCGAGGATGCTGGGGTGTCAGTTGAGAACTTCACGACGGAGAGCGCCTCACTCGAAGACCTGTTCGCGTCGTACACCACCGATGGGCACCATCGACCAGCGGATGAAGCCGACCAGTCGAGAGACGGAAATAATCAATCCGATGGTGCGACCGTCCAGTCGGCTACCGGGGCCGATGGATCAACTGACGAGGACACGGCGGGCCGCCCATGAGTGCGATCACAATCGCACAGAAGGATTTTCAAGACGCGATCCGGTCGTGGATGCTGCTCGGGTTGACCGCGGTATTCGTCGTCTTTACAGCCGGTGCAGCCTACGTCTACATCGCGCTCGGCGCGATCGGTGGCAGTGGTGGCGGAGAACAGGTCTCTTCGCTTGCGCTCATCAACTTCCTCTCCGGGCTGACTGTGTTTTTCATCCCATTAATCGGGTTGATCGTCGGCTACAAGTCAATCGTTTCCGAGCGCGAAAGTGGCAGTATCGCGCTACTGCTCTCGCTACCACATACCCGCCGCGACGTTGTTCTCGGGAAAGTGCTCGGACGGACGGGAGTTGTCTTCGTCTCCGCCATCGTCGGGTTTCTCATCGCCGCTGGCGTCGTCGTGGTGCTGTCCGGGTCCCTCTCGTTCGGCAGCTATGTCCTGTTCGTGCTGGCGTCGCTCGCGCTCGCGTTAACGTTCGTATCCCTCGCAGTTAGCTTCTCGGCGGCGACGCGTTCCTCGACCCTTTCGCTCGTCGGCGCGGGCGCGCTTACCAGCCTGTTCATCTTCCCGGTGATCTGGAGCCTCATCCCGACACTCGTTCGGTTTATCCTCAACGAGTACACGCCTCTGACGCTGGATATGGCGACTCAACCCGAGTGGGCACAGTTTTTCGTCCAGCTCGATCCGACAGCCGCATACTCGAACGTGCTCCACGTATTGATCCCCGATCTCACGAGCGGGCCACTTGCCGGTGCTGGGGGCGACGTGCCGTTCTATCTCGCCCCCTCGTTCGGGTTCGTGATCCTTGCTGCGTGGATCGTTGTCCCACTTATGCTTGGATACTACCGATTCAACTCAACCGACCTCTAACAATCAGTATCACTTCGAAGATAGAAACGCCATCGTATGAACGACACACCATCCAACAATAACACAATGTCACTCACCAACGTCATTACCGATCCGGACGAATCGTTCCGCAAACGAGCCGAAAACCCCGGTCTCCTTTGGCCACTCGGTATCGTCTTCCTCGCCGCCATTGCCAGCGTTCTCGCCCCACTTCTCACCTATCGGGAATTCGTGGCCACGGGCGCACCTCCGCTTGCCTCCCTCAGCCTCGCAGGAAGTGTGATTTTCGGATTCTTCGGACAGTTCTTCGCATGGGTCATCTTTGCGCTCGTATTCTACCTCCTCTCAATCGTGGTCGGCGGGGAGGGCTCACTCGGCGATACGTTCAAGCTGAACGGATGGGGATTCGCCCCCGCGATCTTCGCAGGAATCATCTCCGCTATCGCCCAGTTCATTGCGCTTCAAAACGTCAGTGTCCCTGACCTCCCGCAAAACCTCAATTCAGAGAACGCTGCCGAGTTCACCGAAGCACTGGTAAGCTTTCAGACGGCGATCCAAAGTCAGACGGCTGTTCGGATCGCCGTACTGATCGCCATCGCACTCCTGATTTGGCAGGGTATCATCTGGATGCATGCCACGAAACACGCACGTAACCTGTCATCCCGTGGGGCCGCAATCGCGGTCTGGATTCCCGTCGGACTGTTGGTTCTCTCGCAGTTGTACAACCTCTTGACCGGGTGGGTAATCTAACCGCCCGACTTCGAGGGGTCATCGTCGTCGCGTCCTGACTGTTTATTCCACTCTCATTAGGGTATCTCGACTTTAGCCGACCCGGCTGCAATCCGAGACACTCACTCGTCGTGATGTAAGTGGTCGAAACACCGGCCTGACGAAACGATGCAGTTCGACGACCTCAATTTGAATCCGAGCCGAGTGACGAGGCTCGTTGGGAGTATCGTTGCTATCTTCATTGCGCTTCGTCTTACTGATGATTTCTTTACGGGACTCGGAGTTGCGGTTGTGCTGGTGATAGTACTTGATATTCCGTGGTCGCTTCATAATCGCTACGTCGCGCGGGACAAGTGATACACACGCACGTGTACTTGCTAAATTGAGCGATTCAGTTCAGACCTCGTTTTGAATAAAGGAACCAAATTACCAACCACTGTACAGACGGATATTCGTCATGTTATCGATGAGAGAGACGACCATCCACGCTAGATACAGATAACTGTTCGAGAGGCTTGGAGAGCCGTGATCAGTGGACCTGATGAGCGAAAATTCACTCAATGAGTGAGATATCCGTATAGGTGGTCGCCGTTTTTCCAGCCCAGAAAATCGAATACGTATTTTACCTCACTCCAAGAAGACCGATACACGTGGGTGAGGACTGCTCTCCGAACGAGGTCTTTGCGCTCCTCGACGATGAGTACGCGCGGGCAATCCTCACTGCAACGAGTACCCAACCGATGTCCGCCAAAACCCTCAGCGAGGAATGTGACGCCTCCCTCCCAACCGTCTACCGACGCGCTGACCGCCTCATTGAGTGTGGGCTCCTCGCCGAACGGACGGAAGTTGTCGAGGATGGCCACCACTACAGTGTCTATGAGGCACGACTTGACCGACTCACCGTCGAACTCGATGACGGTGAACTACACGTCGACGTCGAAGAGACCCCCGCGGATGACGTGGCGGATCGCTTCACCGACATGTGGGAGGACATCTAACCATGCTGCTACAGTTTGGAGTGGCGCAAGCATACACGGATTATCTCATCCACCTCGCCGTCACGCTGATTGCGATGATGTTGGCGCTCTACATCGTCTTCCAGGCCTTCCGAGGGTATCGACGCAATGACAGCCAGCGGATCCTATTCTTAGCCATTGGCCTCGCCCTCCTTACACTCGCCCCCTTCGCGCTCTCTATACTAGGAGCATCACTCGGCAACTCGCTCGGGCTCGGCCCACGCCTCTATACGTTCTACCTCCCGGTAGCGAGTCGGCTCCTCGAAATCTGCGGCCTTGGCTGTATCCTCTACTCGCTGTTCATCCGCAACTAACACCCAGACCGATTCCACCATGACTGCCATCGACACGACCGAACTGACGAAACGCTACGGAAACACACTCGCCGTTGACGACCTAACTCTCTCGATTCCGGAGGGTGTCGTCTACGGCTTCCTCGGCCCGAACGGCGCGGGGAAAACCACGACGATGCGGATGCTTACCGGTCTCACGCGTCCGACCAGTGGGACTGGCTCTGTCGCCGGCATCTCGATCACGGATCGGGACGGCCTCCGCACGCACATCGGGTACCTGCCCGAGGAACCGCCGCTGTACGACCACGCGACGGCCTACGAACAGCTTGAATACGCCGCTGGCCTCCGCGATCTCCCTGCGGAGGCGACACGAGAACGAATTGATAGACTCCTCGACGAACTGGATCTTACGGCAGATGCCAACACGCGGATCGCGGAGTACTCGAAAGGAATGCGCCAGAAGACCGCCTACATCCAGGCCATCCTCCACGAACCCGACGTCGTCTTCCTCGACGAACCCACATCCGGGCTGGATCCACGCGCTGCGCGGACGCTCCGAGAGATGATTACGGATCTCGCCAATGCGGGGACGACGGTCTTCCTCTCGACGCACATCCTTCCCGTCGTCGAGGAGATTGCCGACACCGTGGGCATCCTCTACGACGGTGAGTTGGTCGCCGAAGGGTCGCCCGCTGATCTCGAACGCCGCGCAGAGACTGGTGAGACGCGCTCGCTGGAGGATGCTTTCCTCGAGCTCACGACCGACGAGCGCGACACCGCAGGAGAGTCCGACAGTGAGGCCAGCGCCGCCAATACCGCTAACCAGAGGGTCGTTGAGGAGAATACCGATGGCTGAGTCGGGCTGGCTCGGACATGCCATTCGGATGGGCCGGTTCGACTATCAGCGGTCTGTCCGAGCGATTCGGGAAGACACTGGTCGGCTGATCTTGCTGGCTGGCGGTGCAGGTTTCATGACGCTCCTGCTAACGGTATTTTCGATCCTGTTCGTTCCGGAACTCCGGGGAGCGGATCTAGAGTTCTCGATAAATCGGCTCGTTAGAGGCACGCTCGCCATGCTCTGGGTATTCGGTGTATTCATGCTCGCCCAGCGGACGACGACGGCGCACAGTAAACCAGTCGCCGATGCGTTCGTGCTGACGACCGTCTCACCGAGAACTGCTGTCGTCGGAGGCATCGTCGCCGAGAGCCTGCGAGTGCTGACGTATGTGTTCCCGGTTGGCCTTCTCCTCACCATTGCCGGGGCGTACACCTTCAGTGCACCACTAACCCTTCTGGCAGTCCCGCTGGTCGGCAGTCTGTACATCGCCAGCGCGGTCACGGTCGGTCGCCTGCTGGGGTATTGTGCCGCATGGCTTGTGGCCACCGTGCCGTTCGTTGCTCGTCACAAGGGTGTGCTGGGCGGAACGGTCGCAATGCTGTTCTTCGGCACCTACTTCCTGTTCCAAGCACGTCAACTACCGATCTCGATCAGTCCAACCACACTCGGAGTGATTCCGATTGGGTGGCTCGCAGACTTGCTGGTGGTTGGCACGTCCATCGGCTGGTCATCGACACACGCTCTCGGGGGAGTGGTCGCGGTTAGCGTAGTTATCATCAGTGGAATCTGGCTTTCCGAGCGTATTGCCACCTCGTTTTGGTTTGGCGAGTCGGTCACTGTTTCGGACGCTGGCAAAACCTCCGTCTCTACCCGCACGGAGGGCGATCAGCGATCCCTCAAGCAAGCCGTTACCCCCCTCGGCGTACCGTTCATCACCGGTCCAACCCGTCACGTTGCTGAATGGTTTCTGTTGCGAGCCCGTCGGGAACCTCAGCGGTTAAACTTCCTGCTGATCCCGGTATTCGGTGGCGGCTCAGCATTAGTGAATATGATGCTACAGGGGTCCGGCTCGCTCGCAATACTGGGACCAGCCAGCGCTGTGTTGCTGGGGTGGACCGCCGGCGCGGCGTTCGGTCTCAACCCGTTCGGCGACGAGGGGGCCGTCCTGCCGACAACTCTAACTGCTGTTTCGGGTCAGGCGTTCGTCCGCGGACTCATCGCCCCGAGTCTGCTGTTCGCGCCCGTCGTCAGCGTCGTCACGCTTGTGACGGCACTCATAGGAGGGTACGGACCACTGGCGGCGATAGCGCTGACGCTGATCGGCTGCTTCCTCACCGTCGTCGGGGCGACGCTCGCACCGATCGTCGGGATGTGGTTCCCGCGCTACAGCGCCATCCGCATCGGCAACAGCGACGGAGTCCGACCACCCCGGTTGCTCGCGGGTGTGCTTCACGTTGTGTTGATGTGGCTCCCCGGCGCGGCACTGGTTGGACTCGTGGCAGCACCGGAGTTGGTGCGGCTGGCGCTCTCTGGGATCGGGTACGTTCCGGGATTCATTCTCGGATTAGTCGCCAACGGCGGCGTACTCACCACCTTCACGTCGTCGTTGAACGACGCTGGCGCGGCGATTCAGGGATTCCCGCTCACTGCCTTCCGGGGTGGATTCGGCGGGCTGTTGATTGTCGCTGGACTACTTGTAGCTCGACGCGCCTATCGCAGGGCAGTACGACGGTTCGAAACCCACGAACTGCACTGATCATGTGCGAGATAAGGACGAGTACCACCACCATCGCGGCACAAAGGAAGGAGCGAGACAAGGGAAGGGAAACGGTCTGTGCTGCGCGGCGCGTTGTTGGCGGCACTCCTCATTACACCGGAGCTGGCGCAAGTGGTTATTGCTGGAGCGTTCGGATACGTATCAGAATTTGTACTGGAACTACTTCCTGGCTCAAATAGCGGCTTGCTGGCCGAAGCTATAGAGTGGTTTAGTGGCGTCGGTCAGGGAGTTCAGGCGATCGGACTTGCCCAGTTGCAACTGGGTAGTGGAGGGGTATTACTGGTTGGCGGTATTCTCATCTCGTTCCTCCGATACGGAACGGTGTCAATCGGTTCGGGGATACTCGCCACTATGAGAGCACCAAAGAAAGCAAACTACGAATGACCGGATAAACCAGACGACGATCGCGAACAGTTTCCAAGGAATCGACACAGACCATCACGCTTGAGGACATACTCGCTCTTGAGGAAGGAGACGCAATTGCTGTTCGAACCACTCTGTTGGGAGTCCGATTCGTGAATCCGATTGCCTCTCGAACACTTCGAAGAACCGCACCCTACTGTCGTCCTACTGCTCAGTGAGTGGATTCCACTGTGTCACACGTTCGTCGATTTGTAACTGTCCGTCTCGCAAGCGGATGTACGCGAGAAGTAATAGGCCACCGAGAAGGGCAAAGATGACGTGGACGAGTCCCTGTTCGCCGATCCATATGTCGGAGCCGACGATCTCGAGAACGACGAGTTCGGGCGTGACTTGGGAGACTCCGAGACCGAGGAATCCCTGTGAGAAGTTGTAGAACACGTGAAAGCTGATAGGAAGTGCGAGATCGCCGGAGAGCACGTATACGCTCCCGAGCACGAGACCAGAGATCACATAGTACCCATACTGACTGATGTGAGTTACCTTCCCGCCGTGTAGTGTCGCGAAGATGAGCGTGCTGAGGAGGACGGCCAGAAGTACGGCTGGCTTCCGGCCAACATATCCTGCTCCGCCTTCTGCGAGGTTCTTCAACATGGTCGCTCGGAAGATGAATTCTTCCCAGATTGCTGCGACAGCGATATACGCGAACGTGATGATCACTGCCGGAACGAACGGGAGAACACCGGGGGCTTCGGCGAATCCTGTCACGGAAACCCAGCCAGTCTGAAGGGACACCACGAGAGCCCCGGCGTTGACTGCGAGGCCCGTCACGCACCCAACGGCGACCGCTTTCCACCAATCGCGGTCGAACGACAGACCGTAATCGACGGCCGGACGTCGATCGAGGAGCCTCGTGGCGACGAGGAGTCCCCCCGAGAGAACGACTATCA
The DNA here is from genome assembly GCF_900116205.1 of Halostagnicola kamekurae. Taxonomy (NCBI): domain Archaea; kingdom Methanobacteriati; phylum Methanobacteriota; class Halobacteria; order Halobacteriales; family Natrialbaceae; genus Halostagnicola; species Halostagnicola kamekurae. The sequence goes on from NZ_FOZS01000001.1 coordinate 1,259,910, forward strand.
AGCCGCTCAACTCAAGCAACTCGCGGATTGGATGCTCGAACCGGGCTCGAACCGCCGTCTGGATGACCGCGAGAGCCAGAAACGTCAGGATGAGGGGTAACAGCGCCCGGAGCGGGGCCCGAAGTCGTTGATCGTCGTGGTTCCAAACCGGCCAGGTAAGCCAGTACCGGACGCGCCACGTAGGCTTGCCTTGGGTCTCTGTCGAGGGCATACTCAACTGGAGAGCTGGCATCATAGTAGCACCCCAGTATCGGCTTCCGGTCCAGAAGTCGGGAGGGGTTTTTATTTGCAACCACTCTCAGGGAGACAGTATGGACGAGGACGGCGACGATGAACTCCTCGCGTTGCTCGACGACGAGTACGCGCGAGCCATCCTCGCCGAACTCACCACAGAACCGATGTCTGCCTCCGAACTCTGCACAACCTGTGACATGTCCGATCCGACAGCGTACCGACGCCTCGAACGGTTACAGGAGGCCGATCTCGTGGCTGAAAAACAGATGATCGACCCAGATGGCCACCACTACAAACGATACGTGGCGACCGTAGACGAAGTATCAGTCACGTTCGAAAATGGTGCGTACGAAGTGGCCGTGACGAGATCCGCGACGAATCCGGCCGACAGATTCACGGACCTGTTCGAGGGGTTGTCCTGAATGCTGGACGTATTGTTACAACTACGTTCGCCATCGTCGGACCCGGTGATGGTAGCCACCGTCGTTCTCCTGACGCTGCTGTCGATCAGTCTCTCTGTCGGAATCGCCCTCGTACTCATTCGCGGCTATCGTCGGGGGCCAGGACACCCAGGAATGCTGTATCTCGCGCTCGGCCTGGTTCTGCTCACGACCGTTCCGGAACTCCTCCGAGTCGGACTGCCGACTCTCACGGGCGTGGGTACAGCCGGCCGGTCTGTACTCGTGAGCGGGAGTGAGCTTACCGGGTTAGGAATCATCCTCTGGACGATCTACGGAGGTGGGTCCCAGTGATACCTGTGTCTCTGGGTACAGAGGTTCTCTCGCCCGGCAGTATTGCCTGGCTCTCGCGAGGATTGACCGCACTCATCGGTCTGTTCGTCGCAGTGCTGGCCTATCGCGGCTTCAAACGAAATGACGCCCCGAAGATGCGCTTACTCGCTCTCGGGATCGGGCTTCTGACGACAGGAGTATTCCTGGCAGTTTCAGTCGCGAACATCGCAGGAGCGGACACAGGAGATATTCTGATAGCACGTGGACTCGTAACCGTGACTGGCCTCTGTGCCGTGCTACTGGCGCTTTTGTATCGATAATAGCTCTGTTGAAATCCTCAGAGAGTTACAAGTTGTCCCGGTGGTCTAACCAGATGGAAGCGCTCCCGAAGTCTCGGTTACTCCGGTTTGTTGAGCGGACGTATCACTTGTCTCAGCAAGCTGTCGCTCGCTACTCTTCGAAATTCTCGAAACGGCGGTATACACTCCATCAACACATCGTCTTGCTCTGCCTCCAGGTGCGGAAGAATACAACGTACCGGACTCTTCTCGACGAACGTATCGAGACGCCTCGGATCGCAACGCTCTCGCTCTTGAGGAACTCCCCGTCTCCTTCGACGTTGTGTGAGTCGTTCAACCGGTTCGATATGGCTGTTTGGCGGGTTCTTCTCAACCTCTCAGTCACGCTTCTTCCGACCAACGACGGGATTGACACCTCTGGGTTCGGTTTCAGCGGGGAAAATATCAAACCAATAGAATTTCAACAGAGCCCGTACAACCGCTTTCGAGATCCCAGACGTAGCGATAGAACCGATCCATGTGGTAGCAGCGAGGTATCACGGTCCCCGGTGCGTACCCGACAGCCTCGACCGGTTTCTTCCCAAACATCAGCAGCCACTCTAATCACTCTTCGCGCTCGGAGCGGTAGTCGAGCAGCTGCCGTTTGTCAGGTACGACTCCGAATCTTCAGTGACAATCGGGTAATCATCGAGGTCGATCATTCTCGCGCCTCCGTCGTGCGGTTTTGGGTATAGCCCTGCGAATCCGCTAATGATGGGCAAATTCTGGAATCACCCGACAGAACCGGAATGCCGTGTGAGTCCTGTGAATCGCATAGCCCGGCAAAACCTGAAAACCGCAAGACGACGTAGCTGTATGTGAATCCTTCGAATCTACTGGCCTGAGCGTTGAGTCGAACATTGGTGACCTCCGCAGACCAAAACCACAAGAAGGCGTCGGGAAAGGAGTGCTCCGACTGGGATTCGAACCCAGGTCATTGCCGTGAGAGGGCAATATGATTGGCCGGACTACACCATCGGAGCGCATTCGTTTGTACCGCCGACTGTCGTTTAAGCATTCCGTTTCGACGGCGGGGTGGCCACCGATGGCACACGAACCTACTCGTCGAACGGGGATTTCGTCGCCTCGGGTTCGTGGCCCTCGAGGCTGATGATGTTCTCGCGGCCGACGCGGAGTTTGCTGATCGTTCCCTCGTCTTCCATCTCCGAGAGGAGCATGCTAACTTTCGATTTCGACCAGCCAGTTTCCTCGACGATATCGACCTGTTTCATTCGCCCGCCGTTGTCCTCGATCATCGAGACGACGCGATCCTCGTCGGTCAAAAGCGCCGCCTCCTGAACCTCGTTCGCATCGGATTGTGTGGCCGTCGGCGCTCCCTCCGACCGACTCGAGTCGGCCTCGGCTGTAGACTCGTCGGAACGGGTCATATCCCGCGATCGAGCGAGCGTCCCCGCTCCGATCAGTCCGGCGATAATCAAGGCGAGTATCAGCAGCGAACCGGTCCCGCTCGATCCCAACCAGTCTAGCACGCCGGCCGGCCCCGTCGCACTCGAGCGCTCGGTGTTCTCGAGGACGATATGTGGCTCGCCGGGGAGGAACTTCATTTGGCCTGACCAGGTAACGCTGTTTGCGTTAGCGAGCGTTTCGCCGTTGTATTCGCCCCCTTCGTGGACCGACTGGAACACGAGCGGGTCGTCGGCCGAGACGGTAAGGAGCTGGTTCTCGAGGAGGGGCCACTCGTCGAACACGTCTCCGGCGCGAACTGTGCCGTCCCGTTCGACCTCCGCGAACCCGTTCCAGACGAACGACATCTCTACGACGCCGGTTTCGTTGCCCATATTGTTGATGCCTGCCTGTTCGACGTAGGCCTCTCGATGGAAGTTGGTCGCCGATGCGTCTCGTCCTGAGCGTTCGGCGCCCGACTCGGTCAGGCTCTCGGCCTGGTATTGAAAGCTCTCGTAGAGTTCGGTCTCCCCTGATTCGAAGTCGTCGGCCCACTCTCGGAAATTCTCAGACTCGTTGGTCTCTACGTTGCTCTCGTTTTCGAGGACGCGTTCGTACTGGAACGTCCAGGTGGCGCTTCCGTTCTCGTGGATCGTTATCTCGAACGTGACGTCATCGAACTCCTGACTCGTCCCAGCCGGTTCGATGCTGGGTTCGGTCGGCTGTTCGTCGACCGCCGGAGCGATGTCGCTGCTCGGCGTCGAAGTGACCGCCTCACTCGCAAGCGCCGAGCCACTAAGAGTCCCGAGGACGAGGACGAGGACGAGAAGTCCAACCAGGAGCGACCGCGTCATTCGTCTACTACTACGTGCCAGTGCTAAAAGTCCTTGTGAAGTGACTTACGGACGCTCACAGCAATTGATCAGTATTCATCCGCTCCTGGCCGGTCGATCTTGAAACCACGCTCACGCCGACTCGAGCCGATCGACACGCCTCGCTCCGTCCGTCTCGGCGAGTTCGTGCACGAACGGGAGATTCACCGATGTCGACACGCACAAAGTGACCGGTCCCGTAGGGTCGGTATGATCGAGAACCTCGCCGAAGACGTTCACGCGTTCACGAGCAACGTATTCCTGGTGACCGGCGACCGGACCGTGTTGGTCGACGCGGGTGCGAACTTCGACGTCGTCTCCGAGATCGAGGCTCACGTCGACGACATCGACGCCGTCGTCCTCACACACACGCACAAAGACCACGTCGCGAACCTCGAGGCAGTGAAGGATGCCTTCGACGTCGAAGCATGGGGATTCGATACGTCGGTCGAGGGCGTCGACAACGAAATCGCGGACGAGGAGACCGTCGTCCTCGGCGATCACGAGTACGTCGCGATGCACACGCCGGGACACAAGGACGACCACCTCTGTCTGTACGCCCGCGAACCCGGCGTTCTCTTCGCCGGCGATCTGATCTTCGAGCACGGAAGCTACGGCCGGACCGATCTCCCCGAGGGAGACCACCAGGAGCTCGTTCTGAGCATCCACGACGTCCTCGATATGATCGAGAAGGACTTGCAGGTCATGTACGCGGGACACGGCCAGCGCGTGGCGACGAACCCTTACGGCTCCGTAGACCTGTCGGCACAGGAGGCGCTCAACGACGCCGAGGACCCACCGCAGAGTTAGACCGCCTCGAGCAGCGCCGCATACGCGGACTCGTAGGCCTCGGCGACGGCCGTCGGATCGGTGCGATCCTCGCCGGAAAGCGGCGGTAACGACGCCGTCGCGATCGGCTCGATCGAATCGACGACGTCTGGAACCCGCGTTTCGAGCGTTCCAGCGCCCGAACTCGAGCCGGCAACCGAACAGGCCCGACAGAATCGACCGCCGTCGTAGATCCGGACGCGTCCCGGTTCGACGACCACGGCCGCCGAGACCGTGTCCTCCACTAAGGACTCGAGCGGACGAGCGACGTCGCCGTAAGATTCGACGACGGCCAACTCGGTTGCCGCGATCTCCTCCGAGAGCGCACGAAACGCCGGGAGATACTCCCCTTCCATCAGATCGTTCAACTCCGCGAGCGAGTCGACTGTCACCGCGTCCTCGAGCGGCAGCGATTCCGCGACGAGTTCCGGAACTTCGACGGTTCCGTTGTGAACGTACAGCGGCTCGTCGCCGTCGGGGTGAGCAACCCGATCGACGACGAATTCGCGGTCGCGACGGCCCAACATGCCGGCCGAGTCGTCGGCCGAGGGCTGCCAGAGCCTGTGGACCGGGTTGATCGCCTCCGGAGCCCTCTCGGCTCGCTCCGCGCCGGAAAGCTTCGCCGCGTCCTTGCCGTAGAGTCGTCCCTGGGAAAGCGCCTCGAGACAGTCGTCGTGGTCGAACCAGTAGTCGTTCGCCGCGCGCGGTTTGTACCCGAGCGCACCGGTTCGCTCGAGCAGCCCCATCGAGAACGTGGTCTTGCCGGCGTCGACGCGGTCCCCGCCGGCGACGAGAACGTTCACGGCTCTCGCCTCCCCTCGCACGCGCTCGACGGTTCGATTCGGTTCGAGACGAACGGAAACGTGACTGAGACGGGCGGCAAAGCGACGCGCGATCGTCGTATCGATCGTGCCATATCGCTACCAGTGGATCGGGCTTCGTTAATCCGGCGAGATCACTCTTTCAGTCCGTAGTAGCCCGGCTCGTCCTCGTCGCGCGGTTCGGCGACCACGAGATCGTCTGCGTTAGTCATCACCCACGGAATCGCCCAGTCGAGCAGGATGTCCTCGGTCTCCCGATCGATGTCCGCGTCCGGCTCGAGTCCCTGTAGGAGTCGGGCGATCTCGTAGACGGTGTACATCCGGTCCGTCTCGAGCAGTTCGGCCGGCGTGTAGAAATCACACGGTGGCAAGCTGTCGAATTCGGATTTCGGAACGGGCATGGAAGAGGGTAGGGTGGACCCGCGGGTAAACCGTCTGGTTTCGGTCGGTGGACAACACGGTCGGCCACAACTCGCAGACTGTCGACGACTATCGATCAAGAAACCGCTCTCGCGGCGAAAAATGGAGCGTGTCGGTCTATTCGAAGTGGTCGAGGCAGGTCTGGTACTCCTCGGCCGCTTTGTCCCAGTTGACGACGTCGAAGAAGCTGTCGATGAAGCTTCCGCGGTCTGGGCCGTAGTCGTAGTAGTAGGAGTGTTCCCAGACGTCGAGTGCGAGAATCGGGTGCGATCCCCAGAGCGCGCCCTGATCGTGCTTGTCAACGGCGATGTTGCGAAGCTGTTTCGAGACCGGGTCGTATACCAGCAGCGCCCAGCCGCCTGCGGCACCCGCCGCCGCTTCGAACTCGCCTTTCCAGGCCTCGTAGGAGCCGAAGTCTTCTTCGATGCGGTCGGCGAGGTCGCCCGAGGGCTCGCCGCCGCCGTCGGGGGCCATGTTCTCCCAGAACAGCGTGTGGAGATAGTGGCCACAGCCGTTGTGCGTGACGTTGCTGAGCGCACCGGGCGTCGAATCGAAGTCGCCGTTCTCGCGGTTCTCGGCGAGGGTTTCCTCGGCGCTGTTGAGGCCGTTGACGTATCCCTGGTGGTGGGTGTCGTGGTGCCACGTAAGCACCTGCTCGGAGAGTGCCGGTTCTAACGCGTCGTAATCGTACGGAAGCGGTGGAAGTTCGTGATCAGTCATCGTTGGTCACCTCTACGTTGTTTCTCGGTCGCTAACCTGTTAAGCTTTAAGGAGTGAAATGATACCACGGATCACGAACGTCGTGATCTCGGGCGTACAGGCGCTCACTCCCACGTGCGTTCACCACGAATGCGCTGTTAAAACTTTCAGGCACCGAACGAATACCTCGACAGTACGATAGGTCGTCCACTCGAGTGTTGAGTCGAGCGCACTCGATCGATTTAGTCGATAAATTCCTTGTGCCGTGCGTGTTCGAGCCACTCCTCGAGCGTCGGCTGTTGCCAGTAGCGAACAGTATCGCTCCGGGCATCGTACTCTAAAATCCCCGCGTCCTCGAGGCGAGGTAGATGAACGTGCTGTAAAGAGGTCTGGATCTGCTGTCTGTGTTCGTCCCGGTTTTCGGAACCTGCCTCTCGAGCGAGTACGTCGTCGACGAGTTTGTCGAACGTCGTGATGCCATCGGTTTGCTCTGCGAGATAGTACAGCGCGTATCGTCGCCTGCGGACCGAAAGCAGGTTGAACACCAGATCGAGCGACGGAGACGATGTCGCTCGCATCGCTGTTGATTCACGCTCTGTTTTACCCATCCAGTGACCACCTACCGTACGTTACCATTCGAAACCACCACTAGCCCCTATTGCAGGGGACACATTAGATGTTACGCCCTTCGGTAATATTACACATCTGTTGTTTGAGGTTTTCTCTCGATACGATCCGTCGCCAGCTACCGCCTGTGACCGCAGTATAGCCAATATAACTTCCCACCAGTGTCGTACCTGACAGTCTGTGAACTCAAGGTGAGTTGTCAGCAGTTGTAATTATTTGAACGACGTTCAAAAACTCGAGTCGTTCGACCGACGCGTTACTCGTAGAGCCAGTTCGCGTCGTGCTGATCGTAATCGATCAGTTCTTCGTCGTCGAAGTGGATCGCGATCTCGCGTTCGTTCGCGCCCTCGTCCTCGTGGTCGGCCGCGTGAACGACGTTCCGGCCGAGGTCGAGTGCGAAGTCACCGCGAATGGTACCCGGGTCAGCTTCGAGCGGATCCGTATCGCCGATCATCTGGCGGACCTGTCGCGTCGCGTCCTGGCCTTCCCAGACCATCGGGACGACCGGACCGGCCGTGATGAATTCGATGAGATCGTCGAAAAACGGCTTGTCCGTGTGCTCGGCGTAGTGTTCTTCGGCGCGCTCTTCGGGCATGTTGATGACCTTGATCCCGACGAGTTTGAGACCGCGGTCCTCGAGTCGGGAGACGACGTTGCCGACGAGGCCTCGAGCGAACGCGTCCGGCTTGACCATCACGAAGGTGCGTTCGTGGTCGCTCATTGGTCGTCCTCGTCGTCTTCAGCGTCCGCGTCGTCTTCGAGGGACTCCTCGTCGGAGTCCGTATCCGAATCGTCTGACTCGGTATCGTCCTCGTCGACGACTTCGGCTTCCTCGAATTCGTCGTCGAAGGGCGCTTCGTCGTCCGCGGTCGTCTCGGAGTCCTCGGTGGTCGTCTCGGGTTGGGCAGACCCCTTCCCGCTTCGGCCTTCCTCCGTCCACTCGAGGTCGCGCGGTTCGCGACCGAGCTTGTAATTTTTCTCCGCTTTCGAGTCGACGAAGTGGAGTACGCTGCCGTCGTTGCGAACGTACATGATGCCCGTTCCGGGCTCGATCTCTTCGCCGGTGTAATCGCAGGTTCGTTTCTCGACCATTGTTACTGTCCTCCAATCGAGTCGGCCTCGCGGGCGGTCTCGCGGAGCTGGAGTACGTCTCCTTCGCGGACCGGTCCGAGGCAGTTTCGGGTGATGATGCGACCTTGATTCTCGCCCTCCTTGATTCGGCACTTGACCTGCATGGCCTCGCCATGCATTCCGGTCTTGCCGACGACTTCGATAACTTCGGCGGGCGTCGAGCCGCTTTCTCCCTCTTCAGCACTCATCTTGGGTCACCTCAGTCCAGATCCTCGATCTTCCCGGCGATGTCCTCGACGTCGTCTCCGGCCTCGCCGGCGTCGACGATCGCCGCAGCGGCCGAGCCGACCTCGAGGCCGGCGGCGTGTCCGACGTCGTCCTGGGTTTCGACGAAGACGACGGGAATGCCCTTCTCCTCTGCGAGTTCCGGGAGATGCATCACGATCTCTTCGGGGCTGACGTCCTCCGCGACGTAGACGAGGTCGGCGTTGCCGCGCTCGATCGCTTTGGTGGTTTCGTTCGTTCCTTTCTTTACACGGCCTGTGTCTCGTGCGACCTCGAGCGCCTCGAGGGCGTCGTCTGCGAGGTCGGCTGGGATTTCTGTTGTTACGTAGACTGCCATTGGTTGTTCACCTCTCCTACGCGCGGGCTCTCGCTCCCCTGCCATCCGGGCGCTGGGTCGCTGTTGGAGTGTCGGACCTATTCCGATACCCACAACCCGGGCCGGTCGATCCGGCAAAAGTCCTGTGGGGCTAGGAGCATCATCAACCCCGCGTAGGGTGTACGCATCAGTAGCGTAGCCCCCCTTAAAAGCGTGTCCAAACGAACGACGCCGTGCCAGCCACTCGCAAGCAGGTGCCGGGCGACGCTACCGATCTGCGGTCGAGACCTTTTACACTCGCGGCGACCACTCGAGAGGTATGGATCTCGTCTCTCTCGCTCTCGCCCTCCGTCGGGAGGCCGCTGCGACGAACGAGCGCCGGGCGCTCGTCATCGCCGGTGAGCGCGAGCGAGGCTACGACCTGCTCGAGTCGGTGCTCGACGCGCTGTCGGTGGGGATCACCGAGACGACCCTCGTCGGTCCCGACGACCGACTCCGGTGCGAACAGGTCGAGCAGACGGGCGCGGACGAGCTCCTCGGGACGACCCGCGAGCTGCTCGTCCTCGACGCGCACGCGGACCTCCAGCCGAACGCGCTCGGAATGGTCGTCGGTGCCGTAGACGGGGGCGGACTGTTGGTCCTGCTCACCCCGCCGCTCGAGGAGTGGCCGGATCGACGGGGCCGGTTTTCGGAGTCGATGGCCGTACCGCCCGCCTCGCTCGCGGACGTGACCGGCCGGTTCGTCGGCCGGGTGGCCGAGACGCTTCGGGCCCACCGAGGTATCGCGATCGTCGATGCGGATAGCGAGACGATCGTCGACGACGGTCTCGTCGAGCCGGCACCGCTCCAGCTAAGGACCTCGGAGCCAGCCACGCCACTCGAGCGCCGAGCGAGCACGGAGTCGCCGATGCGCTTTCCGACCGCCGCCTACGAGGCCTGCCTGACCGGCGACCAGGCCGATGCGGTTGCCGCCATGGAGTCGCTGTTCGAACCCGATCGGGCCGTCGTCCTCGAGGCGAACCGCGGCCGGGGAAAATCCAGCGCGGCGGGGATCGCCGCCGGGTGTTTCGCGCTCGAGGGTTCCGACGTGCTCGTCACCGCACCGGCCGCCAGAAACGCGACGGAACTGTTCGCTCGCACGCGGGAGATCATCGACTCGCTCGAGCGTGAGCAACCGGACTCCGAACCGGCAGTCGACGCGACTCGAGACGGGCTCGACGTTCGAACGAGCGCGGGCGGCCGAGTGCGGTTCCGCGATCCGGACGCCGCCGTCCGGACGATACGTACCGGCGGCGAGTGCTCGGATCGAGCGGCGGCATTGGACCCTGACATCGTCATCGTGGACGAAGCGGCCGCGCTGCCGGTGTCGACCCTCGAGGGGTTTCTCGAGACCGACCGCGTCGCCTTCGCGACCACGATACACGGCTACGAAGGCGCGGGACGGGGCTTTTCGGTTCGCTTCCGGGACCGACTCGAGGAGGCCAGTCACGAGGTGGTCAACCGATCGATGACCGATCCGATCCGCTACGCCGCCGGCGACCCGCTCGAGGTCTGGTCGTTTCGCGCGCTCGGCCTCGACGCCCGACCGCCGGTCGCACCGCTCGTCGACGACGCGACGCCGGATCGCGCGCGATATCGGGCGCTCGAGCCGTCGGCGCTGTTGGCCGACGAATCCCTGCTTCGGGAGGCGTTCGGACTCCTCGTGCAGGCCCACTATCGCACGGAGCCGAACGATCTGGCTCGCTTGCTCGACGCGCCGAACCTCACGGCGCGGGCGCTGACAGTCGAGGGCCACGTCGTCAGCGTCGCCCTGCTCGCAAGCGAGGGCGGGCTCGCACGCGAGACTCGAGCGGAGATGTACGAGGGGGGCCGGGTTCGCGGCAACCTTCTCCCGGACGTTCTCGCCAGCCAACTCCGCGACGAAGACGCTGGCGAACCGTCCGGACTCCGGGTGGTTCGCATCGCGACCCACCACGCCGCGCGTTCGCGCGGACTCGGCTCGGCGCTCCTCGAGCGGATTCGCGAGGAATTTGGCGAGGAAGTCGACTGGCTCGGAACCGCCTTCGGTGCGACCCCGGGCCTGCTCGAGTTCTGGGGCGACAACGGATTCGGGGCGGTCCACGTTTCGACGACGAAAAACGCCGCGAGCGGCGAGCACTCGACGTTCATGCTCGCGCCGACGAGCGAGCGCGGGCGCGAACTCGCTGACAGACACGCAGCCCGGTTCATCCGTCGCCTGCCGGCGTTCGTCTCGGATTCGCTCGCCGACGTCGACCCGGACGTGATCCGGGCCGTCCTCCGGACGGTCGACGCATCGCCGTCGCTCGCGCTCTCCGACCACGAGTGGCGAGTCGTCGCCGGAGCCGCGTACGGGCCGGGCCGGTTCGACGTCGATCCCGGCCCGTTTCGCGAGGTCGTCTGTCGCGGCCTCGTGGGGGATTCGACGCCGACGGATCTCGCTGCGGCGGACGAGCGGCTTCTCGTCGCCCGCGTCTTGCAGGGCCGAGCGTGGGAATCGGTCGCCGAACTGCTCGAGTACCACTCTGCGGGCCAGTGTCGACGGGCGCTCGGGGACGCGTTGGTCCCACTCGTCGAAGCGTACGGAACCGACCCCGCACTCGAGGTACGCGACCGATTCAGCTAACAGGCCGTCACGAGCGATTCAGCGAGTCGAACCCCGCGATCGGTTCAGCTACCCCGCGACGTACCGAATCTGTCCGAGGCGGTAGTAATTTGGGGACTCCCCGCCCGCATTCTGTATGGTCGATGTCGTCTCGCTGCTCGCGGTCGCGCTGCTGATCGGCGGCGTCGTCGGAACGGTCGTCCCGCTCCTCCCGGGCGGGACGCTCTCGCTGGTCGGACTCTTCGTGTACTGGTGGCACTCGGGCTTTACCGAACCGGGCGTGCTGGCGCTCGCCGTGCTCGCGGCGTTGGCGCTGCTCGCCGTCGTCGCGGAACTCGTCGGCGGGGCGATCGCCGCTCGAGCCGGCGGCGCGTCCTGGCAGACGACCGCGATCGCCGCGATCGCGGGGATTCTGTTGATGGTCGTCACCGGCCCCATCGGCCTGCTGGCCGGTCTCTTTGGCACCGTCTTCGTCCTCGAGTTCGTCCGCGACGGCGCGTTCGACCGAAGCGTTCGCTCCGCGTCGTACGCGACGGTTGGCGTCCTCGCCTCGACGGCGGTACAGGTCCTGCTCACGGCGTCGGTCCTGCTCGGGTTCGCGGTCGCGGTCGTCCTCTTTTGAATCGGACCCAGCGACCGAATCCGCTCAGACGACGCGAACGAACGCCCGAGACCTGCCCGGGGAAAAACTAAATATGTGATAGTTTCACTTCACTGTATGATCTGTTCCGAAGACGGGTGCGATCAGATCGCCGCGGTTCTCCTGCACATCCCCTGGGACGAAAATCGGGCCGTCTGCGCACCGCACGCTCGAGTGCTCGCCCAGGAAGAGGGAATCGTTCCGGACCCGTTACCAGACGACGTAGACGAGACGCTCGAATAGTATCGAAAACCGAAACGATAGGTGGTACACGTAAATCACGCAACGACCGACGAGCGGCGGTACGGCCAAAATGAGCGACGAAACGGCGTAATCTATCCGGACTACGGGTGTGCGTAGTAGGCCACCGTTTCCTCTTCGTCGTGGCGGTCGATCCGCGCGAATCCGATCCGTTCGAACTGGACCATCTCGTCGGACTCGAGGTCGGCGACCGCGGGTTCCGCGCGGCCGGTCACGTCCCCGTCGATGGTCCGCATGCGCACCGGAACGCTCTCGGCCGCCGGCACCCAGTGGATCACGTCGACGTCGCCCTCTCGCACCACGTCGATATCTTCGCCCGTGTACTGGAGCGTTCCGCGAGTGTACTGGAAGCAGCCGAGCCCTTTCAGCCAGATGCGCTCTTCGGGTTCCGGGAGATCGTCGGGCTCGAGCAGGACGCTATCGCCGACCGGAATCTCGCGAACCCCGCGTTCCTCGTGGTTCGGGTGCAACGGTGGGTTGCCCTCATCGGGCGGACTACCACCGAGCGGGACCTGATTGCCCTCGCGGACGAGAAAGCGCCGATCGGTCTCCTCGTCGATCCGATCCCGGTTCGCCGCGTACACCGAACTCATCGCGAGGTCGACGTCGCTCGTGGACGTTCCCAACTGGACCATCGCCTCGGTGATCGCCTCGCCGCGGATTCCCCGCCGGCGCAGACTTCGCAGCGTCGGCGCTCGGGGATCGTCCCACCCGTCGAGTTCGCCCGCTTCGATCAGCGATTTGATCGTCGACGTGCTCATCTTGCAATCGTACTCATCGACGTTGACGTGACCCCAGTGGACGACCTCGGGGTACTCCCAGCCGAAGTACTCGTAGACGAAGCGCTGGCGTTTGGCCGAATCCTGCAGGTCGATCCCGCGGATGATGTGGGTGATGTCGACGATGTGGTCGTCGATACCCGACTGGAAGTCGAGCATCGGCCAGCAGCGAAACTCCGCGGCTTCCTCGCGCGGATGTGGGGTGTCGATGATCCGGAACGCGACCCAGTCCCGGAGCGCCGGGTTCTTGTGTTCGATATCGGTCTTGACCCGGAGGACCATCTCGCCGCTGTCGTAGACGCCCGCGATCATGTCTTCGAACTCGTCGAGGACCGTCTCGGCGTCCTTGTCTCGGTGCGGGCAGGCCTCGCCGTCGTTTTTCAGCTCGCTGAACTCCTCGCCGGAGCACGAACAGGTGTAGGCCCCGCCCATCTCGATGAGTTTCCGCGCGTGGTCGTAGTAGATCTCGAGGCGGTCGCTGGCCTTGAACGTCGCGTCGGGTTCGAACCCGAGGTACTCGGTGTCCTCGAGAATGGCGTCGTAGGCGTCGAGGTCCGGACGCTTGGTTTCGGGATCGGTGTCGTCGAAGCGAACGCAGAACCAGCCGTCGTATCGTTCCTTGTAGGTCCCGATGACCGCCGGCATTCGCGCGTGGCCCATGTGCCACGGGCCGTTCGGATTCGGCGCACAGCGCATCCGAACCTCGTCGTACTCGGAGACGTTCGGCAAGTCCCCGAGCGGGTGGTCCTCGCCCTCGTCTTCGGCCTCGATCTCGGCTAACTGCTCGGGTGCCAGCGTCTCCAGACGCGCCCGTCGCTCGTCGTGTCCGAGCCCGTTCACCTCGCTGACGACGCCGCCGACCACGCCGGGAATCGCGTCGGCGTGCTCTCGAAACGCCGGGTTCTCGCCCATCAGCGGCCCCATCACCGCCCCGACGTTCGCGTCGCTCTCGTGTTTCACCGCGTTCAAGAGCGCGTGTTTTTCGGCTTCGCGCTCGACGCGTTCGCGCAGATCGTCGTCCATGAGGAGAGGGTGTTCGCGCCGACCCAAAACTGTCGCGGTGTCGGTCCGGCCGCTCGAGGCGTATCGATTCCGGTCAGTAAAGCGACCGCGGTGAAACCGACACTCGACTCGGTCAGTAACCGCGTTCGATGAGGTAGTCGGCCAGCTCACACAGCTGCTGGCGCGCCTCGTTGTCCGCGAGAACGTCCAATCGATTCTTCCCCTGCATGACGAGGTCTCGAGCCGTCTCGTTGGCGTACGAGATCGACCCGACCGACTCGAGTTCCGAAACCGCGTCGTCGATTTCGGCTTCAGTGACGGTTTCGACCGTGACCGACTCGAGCAGTTCCTCGACATTGACGCCGCGCTCGCGCGCGTGGACGGTTATCAGCGTTTGTTTGCTCTCGACGAGGTCGCTGCCTCGCTGTTTCCCGAGTTTATCGCTCGGGACCGTCAGATCGAGAACGTCGTCCTGGATCTGGAACGCGCGGCCGATGTCGAGTCCGTAGCCGTACAGCGCGTCGACGGTGTCTTCGTCGGCACCCATCAACACCGCCGGAAGGCACGCCGACGCCGCGTACAACACCGCGGTCTTCTGTTCGACCATCTCGAGGTACTCCTCGGGTGTGACGTCTCGGCGCTGTTCGAAGGTGACGTCGAGCGATTGGCCCTCGCAGATCTTCGTACAGGTCGTCGCGAGGATGTCGAGGGCTTCGACGATGGCGTCCGGTTCGGCGCCCGCCTCAAGCATGATCTCGAACGCCTTCGAGTAGAGCGTGTCGCCGGCGAGAATCGCCGTCTCGGTGTCGTACTCCTTGTGGACGGCCGGGACGCCGCGACGGAGGTCGTCGTCGTCCATGATGTCGTCGTGGATCAGCGTGAACGACTGGATCACTTCGACGCTCACCGCGGCGGCCATCATGTCGACGGTGCCGTCGGTCAGCGTCGGAAACTCTCGGTAGGGCGTCGACAGCGGCTCGACGTCCGCGAGCGCTTCCGCAGCCGTCAGCAACACAGCGGGACGGAGCCGCTTGCCGCCGGCGTCGAGCAAGTACCGCGACGCCTCGTAGAGGCGTTCGGGACGCTGAATCGGCAACTCGTCGGGGATCGCCTCGTTGACCCGTTCTCGGCGCTTGCGAACGCCCTCGAGCACGGCTTGTTCTCTCGCCTCTGAAGTGGTCATATCAATCGACTAGCTGGATGAGGTTTCCGTTGCTCGAGACGTGCAGATCACGTCCGAGCTTGTAGCCTTCGCCCTGGCAGAGGTTGACGTAGCCCGACAGTCCCTTGAGGTCCTGGTGGGCCGGGATGATGTTCTGTGGCTCGAGCGCGTCGAGCATCGTGTAGTGACCTTCCTGGTTGAGGTGGCCGGACACGTGGATCTCGTCGTAGATTCGCGCGCCCTGCATACCGAGCAGGCGTTCGGCCTGATACCGCTGGCCCTCGTTCGTCGGCTCCGGGATAACCCGAGCGGAGAAGACGACTTTGTCGCCGTCGTCCAGTTCGTACGGCGTTTCGCCCCGGGCCATACGGGTGAGCATCGCACGCGGTTCGCCCTGGTGGCCGGTCACGACGGGGAGGAAGTTCTCCTTGCCTTCGTTCATGATCCGTTTGAACGTCCGATCGACTGACTTGCGGTGGCCGAACATGCCCAGATCGTCCGGGAAGTCGACGAAGTCGAGTCGCTCTGCGGTTCCGGAGTACTTCTCCATCGACCGGCCCAGCAAGACCGGCTGACGTCCGATGTCCTTGGCGAACTCGACGAGGCTGGTCACGCGCGAAATGTGACTCGAGAACGTCGTCGCTACGATTCCGCCGTCGTAGTCCTCCATGCTGTAGAGGACGTCGCGGAGGTGTTCGCGCGCGACGTTCTCGGAGGGCGTTCTCCCCTTCTTGTTCGCGTTGGTACAGTCCTCGATGTAACAGAGAACGCCTTCGCCTTCGCGGCCGATCTCTCGGAACCGCTTCATGTCGATCGGGTCGCCCACGACCGGCGTGTGGTCCATGCGCTTGTCGAGGCCGTAGACGATCGCGCCCTCGGGCGTGTGGAGGACCGGGTTGATCGCGTCGATGATCGAGTGGGTCACGTTGACGAATTCGAGTTCGACGCCCTCGTCGCCGATGGTCATCGTCTCGCCGGCGCTCATCTTGACGAGGTCGTTCTCGACGCCGAACTTCTGTTCGCCTTCGATCTGCTGTTTGACCAGTTCGATCGTAAACGGCGTCGCGACGACCGGCGCGTTGTATCGGTGAGCCAGCTTCGAGATGGCACCGATGTGGTCGAGGTGGCCGTGTGTCGGGACGATCGCCTGGACGTCGCCCTCGAGTTCGGACATGATCCGATCGTCGGGGATCGCTCCCATGTCGATCAGATCGAGGCTGTGCATCCGTTCGGTTTCGACGTTGTCGTGGATGAGAACCTTCGAGAGGTTCAGACCCATGTCGAAGATGACGACGTCGTTTCCGGCGCGAACGGCAGTCATCTGCCGTCCGACTTCTTCGTAACCGCCAATAGTTGCAATTTCGATTTCCATGGTTGTAGCACTGAAAGCCGCGTGGACTCTCAACGAAACGGTCCGCGGACTCCTGTTTTCTCGGCCCCGGCGTCTTACAGCACGTCGGCCATCCCGCTATGCGCTCGCGGAGGTCGTTTCCTCCGTTCGAACCCACGATCGCCGTGAGTCGCGAACGCACTTGCCCGCGGGTTTCGGTATCTCACTGTACACGCCGGGGTGTTAAAAACGCAGTGGGTTGGAATATCTCGCTGTCAGTGGCTGTTTCGGCGACTGTCACGATCTCCCATGGGCGGGAAAAGAACGACGCTCACTCGATGGACGTTCCGACTCTCTGGCCGGCCAGAAACGAGTCGATCGACTCGAGCCCGAAAATCGAGGCGGGAGCCTCGAGTTCGAGCAGCGTCCGGACCTTTCCCGCCATGCCGCCGGTCACGTCCGTCGCCTCGCTCTCGCCGAGGATCGCGTCGACGTCTTCGAACGACGTGATCCGATCGACGACGGCGCCGTCGTCGTCGAGCACGCCAGGAACGGTCGAACAGAGTCCGACGCGGTCCGCGCCGAGCGCTCGAGCGAGTTCCGTGACCAGTTCGTCGCCGCTGATGATCGTCACTCCCGCCCCCGCTGTCGCGATGATGTCGCCGTAGAGTACCGGGACGAACCCCGCCTCGAGCATCGCCTCGATCTGTGCGGTCGGCAGCGAGAGCGCGCCCGTCTCGTCTCGGGAGGCAGTCGAAAACGGATGGACGGGAACGGCGGGCACGTCCTGTGCGTGGAGTCGGGAGAGGACGAACTGATTGAGCGTCTCCATCGCGCCGTGGATGTCGACCACCGCCTCGATCTCGTCTGTCCCCTCGGTCGTCGTGACCCCGTGTTCGCTCGCGTGGTGGTGGCCGAAGCTGCCGCCGCCGTGAACGACGACCAGCCCGTCCGTGAGCGACCCCCCCTCGAGTGCAGAAGCGACCGCGGCCGCCGACCGCTCGAGGGCCGGTCCGTCGAGGGTTTCCGGTCGTTCCTTGTCGGTGATGACGCTGCCGCCGAGTTTCAGGATCGTCGCGCTCATTCGAGCCGACACACCCCTTCGTCGGCGAGTTCCGCCCGGAACGCGTCCTCACAGCCGGGCGTGAACTTCAGCGCCGTTTCGGTCGCTTCGCTCGGGTCGAGCGCGACGATACAGCCGCCGCCGCCCGAACCCGTCAGTTTCGCGCCGTATGCATCTGCGTCCCGGGCCGCCCAGACCATCGCGTCGAGCGACCGAGACGAGACGCCGAGCGCCGAGAGCAAACCGTGATTGAAGTTCATCAACCGACCGAGTTCTTCGACGTCTCCATCGGCCAGCGCCTGCTCGCCGTTCCGGACAATGTTTCCGATCGATTCGACGGTGTTCGCCGCGAACTCGTACTCCTCGCGCAGGTCGCGCACGTCTGAGACGAGCTGTCCGGTGTCGCCCGCGCCGCCGTCGAAGCCGATCACGATCGGCAGGTCGGGCGCGTCGATCGTCCGGCAGTCGTCGCCCTCGACCCTGACCGCGCCGCCGGTCGCCGAACAGAACGTGTCCGCTCTCGATGCCTGTCCGTCCTGAACCTCGTACTCGGTTCTGAACGCGCGATCTGCGATCTCCTCGACCTCGAGGGTCGTCCCGAGTTCGCGCGTTCCGGCGTCGATCGCGGCGACGGCGACGGCGGCCGAGGAGCCCAGACCCGCCCCGAGCGGGATATCGCTCTCGATGGTGACGTCGAAGCCGACGTCCTCCTCGCCGGTCACGGCCCGGACCTGCGCAATTGCTTCGTCGACGTAGCCCGTCGCGGCCGCCAGCAGCGACTCGGAGACGTCGATATCAGGTTCGTCCTCGGTCCGTCCGCCGTACTCGACGGTAAACCCGTCGAGGCTGAGATCCTCCGCGTTGACTCGAATCTTCTCGTCGTCGCGGCGCTCGACGCCGACGCGTGCGCGCTGTTCGATCGCACAGGGAACTGCGGGCTCCCCGTAGACGACCGCGTGCTCCCCGAAGAGGTACACCTTCCCGGGAGCGCTCGAGAGTGCCATTATCGACAGATTCGTGTCTCTCGGCTTAATACCTGTCTTCCGGAGATTCTGTGTAACTGACCAACACTGTCACGCGGACCGATACTGTCGGGTCCGATTTAGAGAACGAGCGCAGCGAGCAGCTGGTAGACGATCCCGGCCGCGAAAATCGCGAACAGCAGACCAACGGCCAACATCACCGCGGGCGGGAGGTGCTCTTCTTCGAATGTGAAGAGGTACTGTCTCATACGTTCACTGTCGAGTCTCGACGGGTATGTCTTTCGTTGTTTCGCGCGGGTTCGCTGGTTCATCGATCCGGACGACGTGTTCGGCTCGAGCACGGTGTCCGATCCGACTGGAATGCTCGACTCGACGGTGCGTTCGGTTCGCGCAGTGTAGTCGAATTTATGGCACTGACGGCACAACCACCGAGAACATGTCGCTGGTCCTGCCGAGCGAACTCGTCGTCGACCGATTCCTTCCGACGGTCAGGGCGATGCTCGCGAGACGGCTCTCCGAACGTGGGATGACCCAGAACGAGATCGCGATCGAACTGAGCGTCACCCAGGCCGCGATCAGCAAGTACGTCGCCGGGGAGGCGAGCGGCGAGGAACGGTTCCGGACCGATCCGGATACGGTGGCGACGGTCGACCGACTCGCCGAGGGCATCCACACCGGCGAGATGGACGGCTACGACGCCCTCGCCGAACTCCTCGCGTTGATCCAGCGCCTCGAGGATCGAGGCCCCATCTGCGAACTTCACGAGGAGGAGATGCCCGAACTGCAGGGACTCGGCTGTGACCTCTGCGTTCGCGGGCTCGACACGGACGTTCGGGCCGAACGCGAGGTCCTCGCGGACGTCCGATCGGCCGCGCGCACGCTCGCAACCATTTCCGGTATGGCCGAGTACGTTCCGAACGTCGGAACCAACGTCGGAATGGCCCTCCCGGACGCGAGCGACGAAACCGACGTCGCCGCGATTCCCGGCCGAATCTACTCGATGAGCGGGCGCGTCGAGGTGCCGGCCAATCCCGAGTTCGGCGCCTCGAGCCACGTCGCGACGGCCGTGCTCGCAGCGAACACGGTCGATCCGGAAATCCGCGGCGCGATCAACATCGCGACAGACGACCGCTTACTCGAGGCCGCGAGCGAACTCGGATACGATCCGCTCGAGTTCGACGCCAGTTACGAGGAGCGGGCGGATCGCCTCGAGACGCGCTTCGCCGAAGCGAGTGGCGTTCCCCGCGTCGCATACCACCGCGGCGCGTTCGGCATCGAGCCGATCACGTTCGTCTTCGGCGCGACGGCGACCGACGCCGCCGCCCGACTGCACGAACTCGTCGAAATCGCCTCGGGCTAAAGCTAACCGCGTATCGAGGAAATCGTTCTCTCGAGTGCGAGTTGCGACCGCTGGCGGCGCTCTCCGGATCGGAACCGAAACGAGAAAATTCGCGTCGAATCAGACCATACTCTCGAAGTCCTCGAGTGAGTACGACGGCTCGGCGCCGCGCTTGTCGAGGACTTCGTTCGCGAGCAGCCAGTAGACGACTGAGAGGGCCTTTCGACCCTTGTTGTTCGTCGGAACGACGAGGTCGACGTTACTGGTCTGGTTGTTCGAGTCACACATCGCGATGACGGGAATCCCGACGGTGATGGCCTCTTTGACGGCCTGGGCGTCACCGATCGGGTCCGTGACGACGACGACGTCGGGTTCGATGTAGCCGTCGTACTTCGGGTTGGTGAGCGTCCCCGGGATGAATCGGCCCGTTCGCGCTCGAGCGCCGACGGCCTCGGCGAACTTCTCCGCCGGGAACCGACCGTACTGGCGACTCGAGGTGACCAGGATCTGCTCGGCGTCGTAGTTCGAGAGGAAGTCCGCGGCCGTCCGAATGCGGCCGTCGGTCTTCGAGACGTCGAGGACGTACAGGCCGTCGGTCCGGACGCGGTGGATGAACCGCTCCATGTCCGCGGTCTTTTGCTGGGTACCGATATGGACACCGGCACCGAGGTAGTCCTCGACGGGGATGAGCAGGTCCGCTTCCTCGTCGGACATCACGTCGTCGTCGAGGGTCGGTCCCGCGTCCTCGTCTGGTTCGGCCTCGGCCGGTTCGTCGGCGTCGGCGGACTGTTCGTCTGCTGGCTCGACGTCGTCGGCGGGATCGGCGGCGGGACCGGCCCCTTCGGCCGGCTCCTCGTCGATCTCCTCCTCGGCGGCGTCGAGCCCTTCCTGTTGTGCGTCGTTGTCAGTCATGTCGCGTCGTCTGCGATTCTGATAAGCTCGTTTAACTTTGCGGTTCGCTCGCCGCCGACGGCACCCGTCTTGATGAACGGGGCGTCGGTCGCGACGGCGAGGTGTGCAATCGTCGCGTCTTCGGTCTCGCCCGACCGGTGGGAAACGACCGAATCGTAGCCGTGCTCGGTCGCGAGTTCGATCGCGTCGAAGGCGTCGGTGAGCGTCCCGATCTGGTTCGGCTTGATCAGGATGCTGTTTGCCGCGCCGCGGTCGATGCCGGTGGCGAGTCGCTCGGTGTTGGTGACGAACAGATCGTCACCGCAGACGAGCGTCTTGTCTCCGACCCTGTCGGTCAGCTCGGCGAACGCCCCGTAGTCGTTCTCGTCGAGCGGATCCTCGACGTAGACGAGATCGTATTCGTCGACGAGCGTCGCGATGTACTCGATCTGCTCGTCGGTCGTACAGGTCGTATCGCTGTACTCGTAGACGCCGGCTTCGTCGTCGTACATCTCCGCGGCGGCGACGTCGAGTCCGAAACCGATCTCGAAGCCGACTTCCTCGGAGACGGCAGAGACGGCCTCGTCGACGAGTTCGAACGCCTCGTCGTCGTCGATCGACGGTGCCCACGCGCCCTCGTCGCCCTTGCCGCAGGCGACGCCGCGTTCCGCCAGCAGGTCCGATACCTTCGCGTGGACGGCCGCGTTCGCGAAGACGGCGTCGGCGACGCTCGGCGCGCCGACGGGTGCGGAGAGGAACTCCTGGATGTCGGTCGCGTCGGCGGCGTGTTCGCCGCCGCCGACGACGTTCCCGAGCGGCGTCGGGAAGTCCCGGCCCCGAAAGGTCCCGCCGAGATGCTGGAACAGCGGCGCGCCGAGCACGTCGGCCCCCGCTTTCGCCGCGGCCATCGAGATGGCGACGGCGCTGTTCGCACCGATCTTCGAGAAGTCGTCCGTTCCGTCGGCCGCGCGGAGCGCGCCGTCGACTTCGCGCTGGTTCCCCGCGTAGACCTCACCGACGAGTCGCGGCACGGCGTGTTCGCGCGCCGCAGCGATCGCCTCGCTGGCCGGGCGCTCGATCGCTTCGTACTCGCCCGTACTTGCCCCCGATGGAGCTGCGGCGCGACCGAACCCGCCGCTTTCGGTCAGCACGTCGGCCTCGACGGTCGGGTTCCCCCGCGAGTCGAGGATCCGTCGGAGGCGAACGTCGGTGATGAGCGTCATTGCTTCCCTCGTTTGACCGTAAACGGCAGTGCGTCGGCGTCGTACTCTTCGGCGGCGACGAGAATCGGCTCGGTCTGGTCGGTGTCGATCAGAACGGGCGCTCCATACGACACCTGCAGTGCTCGAGCGCCGAGAATTCGTGCCTTCTCGTATCGGTTGTGGTGTTGCTGTTGCATTACTGGTATGGTGAGACGACGTCGACGAGGTCGCGGTGTGAGACGAGCATGCGCCGACAGCAGTAGCGCTCGACACCGAGTTCGTCGAGCACTGCTTCCGGATCCTCGTCTCCCTCGTTCGCTCGTTCGTCGAATTCTTCCCAGTGTTCGGCGACGACGTTACCACACGTGAAACACCGGACCGGTACCATCATATCTGAATCACCTTAGCGGTAGGACTTCTGGTAGCGCGCCCGAGCGCCCGGGCCGCCCCACTTTTTGGGTTCGGACTGGCGAACGTCGTTGACGAGCAACGACCGATCGAACTCCATGTAGGCGTCTCGGAGTTCGGCGTCGTTTGCGTGCTGGACGATCCCGCGAGCGATGGCGGTTCGGACGGCGTCTGCCTGCCCGCTGATGCCGCCACCCTCGACGCGAACGTCGATATCGACTCCGTCCCGGAGGTCGTCGCCGGCGATGCGGAACGGTTCGAGCATCTTGAGCCGGGACATCTCCGGCTCGACCAGCTCGACCGGCTGGGAGTTGATTCTGACGCGACCTTCGCCGTCTTGAACGGTCGCCCGAGCGACCGCGGTCTTCTTCTTACCACTTGTGTTCGTTACCATGTGACGTTAGCACCTAACTGTTCTGCGACTTCGTGAAGGTGAACGAAACGGATGTTCGAGAGCCGATCGAGCGACGTGTCCTCGAGGATCTCGGCCTCGCGGTCGTCGTCGTTCTCGTAGGGGTTGCCGACGTAGACGCGGACGCCTTCGAACGCCTCGCGGCCGCGTGGTTTCTTGTGCGGCAACATCCCGCGGATGGACCGCTTGAAAATCATGTCGGGACGGCGTGGGTATGCCGGCCCCTGATCGGAACTGAGCTGCGTTCGCGTCCGGTAGGTGTCGATAACGTCGTCTCTGTCGCCGGTGATGACCGCATCTTCGGCGTTGACCACGGCGACCGTCTCGCCGTCCAGTGCGCGCTGTGCGACCTGGCTGGCCACGCGACCGAGGATGCAGTCTCGAGCGTCGACGACGACGTCCGCATCGAACTCTGCGTAGCTCATGCGATCACCCGGACGTCGCTTCCTTCTGGGTTCTCTTCGAGCACTTGCTCGAGCGGTACTGGCTCGCCGACCTGGTCGATTTTCGTCTCTGCCGACGACGAGAAGTCGACGGCGGCGACGGTGACGTTCTTCTGGAGTGCGCCCGAACCCAGCACCTTGCCGGGAACGACGACGGTCTCTTCTTCTCGCGCGTACCGCTCGATGCGCCCCAGGTTCACTTCCGCGTGACTCCGACGGGGTTTCTCGAGACGGTCCGCGATATCACGCCAGACGTCTGCGTCCGCGCTTCGCGAGGCGGACTTCAGCTCGGCGATAAGATCGTTGAGCCTCGGATTGGTTTTACTACTCATTGGTGTCCTCCAAATGCTGCAAAGGTGCGACTCTCGACGTGAGAGTCGCGGAGAAGTGATGCAGGGAGCAGGATTTGAACCTGCGGACTCCTACGAGACAGCGCCCTGAACGCTGCGCCGTTGGCCTGACTTGGCTATCCCTGCCCGCACTTCCGTCTACCCCTCGCCCCTTCAAACCCCTTTCGGTTCGCGTGACTGTCGGCGCGCCGCTCTCGTAGCCGGCGGCGGCGGCCATCATCTGGGTTGCGGGGGGTTGGGGTAGTGTCATCCGTTGATTATAGCTGTACTGCTTCTTCGAGTTCCGTCGCGCGGGCCTCGAGCGTGTCGACGGCTCGCGTGACGAGTTCGGCGACGGTGAACGATCCGTCGGTCTCGACGTGGAAGACGAAGGCGTTCGGCACGTCTTCGACGGTCACTTCCTTGCCGGGATACCGGTTCGACAGGTCGTCGTCGAACTCGCTGGTCGGGATCAGTTCGCCGTCGTCCTCGATGACGCCGCGAACGATCCGGGACTGTTCGTCCTCGAACTCGGGGAGGTCGCCGTCGACGGTGACGCGCTGGAGATGGCGGTAGCCGACGGCCACGCCGCCCTGATGTTTGGCGTGGTCTTTCCCGCGCTCGACGACGGCGTCGGCCTCGGCCTCGAGACGCTGGTCGTCTTTGAGGTCGATGATCGGAACGTTGTCCTCGGCCGGCTGGACGAGGCTGTCACTCGAGACGAGATCGCCCGAGTACGCCGTTCGCGGTCCCTCGACGTCGATCGAGAGCGTGACGGTGTCGCCGTCGACGAACTCGCCTTCGGGCGGAGTCGTAAGCGGGACGAGCCCGAGTCGAAGCGCGAGCTGTTCGTCGAACATCACCGACGAGTTCTCGATAAAGCGGACCTCGTCGATGGCCATCGTCGGCACGTCGGCGACCATCGCTCGACGGAGGCCGTTCGCGAACGCGGGGGTGACCCCGCGGACGAGGAATCGAGCCTTTCGATCCCCGGTTTCGACGAACTCGACGTCGTACTCTGCGGTCATGGTCTAGTATCCGCCCTTTCCTTTCGGGGCACGCGATCCGTCGTGTGGGATCGGCGTGACGTCCTCGATGCGACCGATCTCGATGCCGGAGCGGGCGAGCGCGCGAATCGTCGCCTGGGCGCCGGGACCGGGTGACTTCTGCAAGTTGCCACCGGGGCCGCGCACGCGGACGTGAAGACCTGTGATGCCGGCTGCTTTGACCTCTTCGGCTACCCCTTCTGCCATCTGCATGGCGGCGTAGGGAGACGCTTCGTCGCGGTTTTGCTTGACCGCGGTCCCGCCGGAGGACTTCGCGATCGTCTCCGCGCCCGTGAGGTCTGTCACGGTCATGATGGTGTTGTTGAACGATGCGTGTACGTGGGCAACGCCCCATTTATCGTCGTCTGCCATTTATTGTTCCTCCGCTCGTTCTGGGTGGAGTTCGTCCGCGAGTGGACTGTTCTCGTCGAATTCGACGTCGTCTTCCTCGTCGACGTCGACGACGTACGACGGTATCGTGTGTCGACGGTCGCCGACGACGACGTGGCCGTGACTGATGAACTGACGGGCCTGCTGTGGCGTGTTCGCCAGTCCGTTCCGGTAGACGATGGTTTGAAGACGACGCTCGAGAACGTCCTCGATCTCTAAGGAGAGGACGTCGCCGAGTTCGTCGGCCTCGTCGAGGTAGCCGACGCGGGCGAGTCGGCCGAGGAACTCCTCGGTTCGTCGGGCGACTGCCGCCTCGTCCTGTGACTGTGCGAGCAGGTCACGGGCCTCGCGCCGGTAGGAGCGAAGCTGGGACTGTGCACGCCAGAGCTCTTCTTTGTTCGTCAGGCCGTAGCGATCGAGCAGCGAGTGCTCGCTTGCGATGCGCTCGCCCTGGTAGGGATGGTTCGGCGTCTCGTAGTTTTTGGTGTCCGTTCCGAGTGGCATTATTCGTCATCCTCCTCGGCGGCGGCTTCCTCCGCCTGTTCTTCCCGGATCTCCTCGACGTTGACGCCGATCGTCCCCTCGGTACGACCGGTGGACTTGGTTCGCTGTCCGCGAACCTTCTGGCCGCGCTTGTGGCGGACGCCCTTGTAGGAGTCGATCATCTTCATCCGGTTGATGTCTTGCTGTCGGGTCAACTGGAGGTCGTTACCGATCTCGTGAGTGGTTTCGCCGGTGTAGAAGTCGTTCTGGCGGTTCGCGAGCCAGTCAGGGACTTCGTCGGCGTAGTTCTCGACGACCTCGACGACCTCGTCGATGACGTCTTCGTCCAGTCGACCGAAGGTTGCGGTGCGGTCGACTTCAGCTTCCTCCGCGATGATACGCGCGGTCCGACGACCGACGCCGTTCAGTTCGGACAGCGACCGTTCGACGGATTTCGTCCCGTCGAGGTCGGTCTGACCGATGCGGACGAAGTACTGAAGGTCTTCATCCTCTTCTTGTTCTTGTGGTTCTTCCTCGCTCATATGTCGTGTATCTCTGTCTTTCGTGCGCGCACGGAAGGCTGACGCAAGCGCGCCAGTACTGTGAATCCGACGTCGTGGCGGGGATTTGAACCCCGGAGGCTTGACGCCACATGGTTAGCAACCATGCGCCTTGGGCCGCTTGGCTACCACGACACCGTGTCTGTTATCGTCGCCCGTCTGGACTCGGGGATCGGTCCCCTACACGTATCGCATCGAAAGCTACCCCCGTCGAGTACTTAAGGGCAACGAAAGGAATTTCGCGACCGCCTCGTGGATCGGCCAATTCGACCCGTCTCGTCGCTGAACCCATCAACGCGGCTACGAGCAATTGTGAACCGATTGAACTTATTGTGATCCGTGAAAAACGCGGACCAACAGGTGTCCCGAAACGACCTCGCCCTCCGAATCGGTGCCGCCCTCGCCGCTATCGTCTCGATCGGACTGGTTGCTGCCACGATCCGATCACCGCTGGAAACGGGCGGCACCGGTGGATCCGGCGGGGGTGAAGATGGCGGTTCCGGTGTAGGTGGGCAATCGGGATTCCAATCGGGAGGTGGAGAAAGCGTCCCGGAGTTCTTCGAGTACCTCGTGTATGCGCTCCTCATCGTCGTCGCGATTGCCATCGCTTGGTACTTGCTCTTTCATCGGCGGGAGCTCCTCGGGATGGTCGCAGCAGTGATCGCGGTCGTTGGCGTTCTCGTCCTTTTGGTGTGGCTGTTCATGGAGCTCGGCGGGGACCCGAACCTCGAGCCGCCGAACCGCAGCGCCGGGTCACAACCGGGCCAGGGCGGAGGAAATCCAGGTCAGGGAGAGAGAGAGCGCACTCCGATTTCGATCGGACCGCTGGTGGGTGTGCTGGCGGTCATCACCGCGATCTTCGCCGGCGCGCTCGTGCTCACCAACCGGCGGTCCGACGGCGACGAACTCGCTGCGAGCGAGGAGTCCGGCCTCGAGGACGATATCGAACGCGCGGCCGTCGGCGAAGCGGCCGGTCGCGCTGCGACGCGGATCGAGGCGGCCGACGACGACGTCGACAACGAGGTGTACCGGGCCTGGGAGGAGATGACCGAGCTTCTCGAGGTCGATCGCCCGGAGACCAGCACGCCGGGCGAGTTCGCCGACGCGGCGATCGACGCCGGTCTCGCCCGCGAGCACGTCAAAGACCTGACTCGGCTGTTCGAAGCCGTCCGCTACGGCGGCGTCGAGACGACGGCCGAAATGGAAGCGCGTGCCGTCGCCGTCCTCCGCGAGATCGAAACCGAGTACGCCGACGATGGAGATGGGAGCACCGACCACGTGGATGGAGGCACTGACGGGCAGACCGGAGGTGGTACCTGATGAGCGTGCGCACCGGATGGCTCGCTCTGGGCCTTCTCAGTTTTCTCGGCGGCGTCGCCGTGCTGACCGGGGCTATCGGCCTCGGGGTCGGACACGGGACTCTCGTCACGGTCGCCTGCGGCCTGTTGCTCGGGGCCGTTACGACGCTCTCGAGACGTCGGGGTAACAGAGAACAGACCGGGACGCCGGATCCCGAACGCACCTATCGCGTACCCGCCCCCGGGTCGTCGCTCGCGGACGCGATCGGGCAACTTCGAGAGACCCAAGGGATCTACACCGCCCACAGTCGACGGTTCGTCGACGGGCTTCGGACCGCCGTCGTCGCCGTGCTCACGCGCTTCGAAGGGCGGCCCGTCGAGGAGGCGCAGGATCGACTCGAGACGGGCGAGTGGACCGACGACCGGCGGGCGGCGGCGTTCCTCTCCGAATCGGTCGACCCGCCCTCGAGTTCGGTCCGGCGACGCCTCTCGGCCGCGCTCAATCGCGAGACGACGTTTCGGAACGGGATTCGACGGACCGGTGCGAGCATCGCACGTATCGGGTACGGCGACGGATCGACCGGTTCCGACCCAAATTCGCTACCGAAGTACGAGGAAACCGATACCACGCAAACTGACCGGGATCCGCGGACGACGAGCAAACGCGTTCGCGGAACCGAACACGCTCGCGAGCGTTCGACCGGGTACTGGACCGGCGTCGGGGCCGTCGCGCTTCTCGCGGTCGGTATCGGCACTCTCGCCGAGTCCCCGGCGGTCGTTCTCGCGGGCGTCGTCGGCGTCGGATACGCTGGCTTCGCTCGCGCGTTCGACCCCCCGGTCCCGCGGATCGCTCTCGACCGAACGGTGTCGAACGAGTCACCCGAACCCGGCGACGAAGTGGACGTGAGCCTGACGGTCACCAACGAGACCGATCGGTTGCTCCCCGATCTCAGACTCGTCGACGGCGTGCCGCCGGGGCTGACCGTCACCGACGGCACGGCCCGGATCGGAACCGCGTTGCGACCGAACGAGTCGGTCGCGCTCGAGTACACCGTCACCGCTCGTCGCGGCACTCACGAGTTCGATCCCGCGCTCGTGCTCACGCGCGACCCGTCGCGAGCGAACGAGCGGCAGGTCTACGTCGGCGAGGAAACGTCGATCGTCTCCGCACCCGTCTTGCGTCCGATCGCTGCGCCCGTCCCGCTTCGGGCGACGGCGGCGTCGTTCGCGGGTCGCCTCCAGACGACCGACGGTGGCACCGGAACCGCGTTCCACTCGGTTCGGGAGTACCGGCGCAACGATCCGCTCAACCGGATCGACTGGAACCGCCACGCCCGAACGGGCGAACTCGCGACCCTGGAGTTCCACGAGGAGCGGGCGGCACGAGTCGTTCTCCTGCTCGACACCAGGATCGACGCCTATCTCGCGCCGTCACCGGACGACCGACACGCCGTCGATCGATCGGTCGCCGCTGCGGGACGAACCGCGGCGACGCTCCTCGAGAACGGCGACACCGTCGGACTCGCCGCGATAGGCCCCGGACGATCGACGGCCGAGGAGGGGGCCTCCTCGAAACAGGAGCCCTGCTGGCTCGCTCCGGCGGCGGGGCGACACCACCGCGTCGAGTTCGAACGGCTGCTCGCGACCCACTCGCAGTTTTCCGCCGTAGCGCCCAAACGCGGGACACAGTGGTTCGGTCAGCTTCGAACGCTCCGTCGGCGATTCTCCGCGGAAACGCAGATCCTCTTTTTCTCGCCACTGTGTGACGCGGGGAGCCTCGAGATCGCCCAGAAACTGGAGGCACGCGGCTACCCGGTGACGGTCGTTTCGCCGGATCCAACGACGGATCGAACGACCGCCCAGCAACTGGCGGGCGTCGCGAGACGCATCCGGCAGTTCGACCTGCAACGCGCCGGGGTTCCAGTCGTCGACTGGGCGGCCGGAGAGTCGATCGACGACGCCTTCGCTCGCGTCGACGCGGGTGATATCAGATGAGCGACGTCACCCGACGGCCCACGGCGGTTTCGCGGGCGGTCGCTATCGGCGGTGCGATCGTCGCCGTACTGGCCGCGACGATGGGGTCGATATACGGCTTCGGAATCGGCGTCGTCGGCCTGGCGGTGCTCGCGCTCGGACTCGCATGGGGCAACCGAGACGCTATCGACGTCGGCTCGCTGGCAATCTTCGCCGGCGTCGTCGCCGGTGGATTACAGGGAGAATCGGTCGAGTTGACCGTCCTCGCGACGATCGGAACGGTCCTCGCGTGGGACCTCGGCCACGACGCGACGGACCTCGGCGAACAGCTCGGCAGAGAGGCCGAGACGGCGCGCCTCGAGGGCGTCCACGTCCTCTCGAGTCTCTTGATCGGTCTCGTCGCGGCGACGCTCGGCTACGGCGTCTACGTCTTCGCGGCCGGCGGCCAGCCGATCGCGGCGGTCGTGTTGTTCGTCCTTGCGGGGGCCGCTCTCGTGGTCGCGCTGGGCTCGAGTCGCGATGGCGGCGAGTGGACGGAGAGTTCTAGCTCCCGTCGTCGTTAGTTCTCGGCCGCCGAGGTGTCGGGACCGTCCTCGAGGTAGCTCTCGTTTACCACCCAGTGGCCGTCGTCGTTCCGGACCATGTACTCGCCGTAGTAGGGGACCCGCTGTTCGACGACGTCGCGAAACGCGTCGCGGATCTCGGGTTTGGACATCTCTCCCATCGGTTTGAGGTCGTCGTTGCGGTTGAGACAGCCCTTGAGATAGCCGTCGTGAGTGACCCGTACTCGGTGGCAGTTCGCACAGAACGTCGGGTTTTCGACGGGGTCGACGATCTCGACCATGCCGCGGCCGGTTTCCGACTCGTTCGACGTTTCGTCGCCCGCGTCATCGGTTTCGGCACCCGCGTCATCGGCGGCGATCCAGTAGCGCTTTCGGTCGTGCATCTCCCGGTGTTCGATCTCGTCGGCCCGTTCTGCGAGCCAGTCGTGGACTCGTTCGATATCGATCGCCCACTCCGGATTGCCGGTCAACTCCGGCATGTACTCGATGAGCTGGAGCTGGAGGCCCTCGTTTTCGGCGACGTGGTCGACCATTCCTGGCACGTAGCCCGCCGTGTGCTCGAAGACGACCATGTTGAGCTTGACGGGGTCAAGTCCGGCTTCGAGCGCCGCGTCGACGCCCTCGAGCACTCGTTCGTAGGCGCCGCTTTTGGTGACCGCCGCGAAGTCCTCTGGGTCGAGGGCGTCCTGCGAGACGTTGACCCGCTCGAGGCCCGCCTCGACGAGGTCGGGCGCGCGACCGGGAAGGAAAGTTCCGTTCGTCGTCAGCGAGACTTCCATCGAATCGGGCGTTCGAGCGATGATCTCCTCTAAGTCCTGCCGGAGCATCGGTTCGCCGCCGGTGAACTTCACCGCGTCTACGTCGAACTCCGCGGCGACCTCGAGAAAGCGGACCACGTCGTCGGTCCCCATCTCGTCGTCCTGCGGGTCCATCGGTCCGCGGGTGTCGCCGAGTCCCTCGTTGTGACAGTAGACGCAGTCGAAGTTACACCGATCGGTGAGCGAGACGCGAACCCCCGTCACGTCGCGTCCGAACTCGTCGGTGAGCATGTTCACACGTTGCAGACGGATCCGCTTAAAGACGCCGGGAAATAGCGGGTATCGTAACCTAAACCAGTTACGTCAGACGGGCGGTAGCGATCGCACCTAGGGGAGTCTTTCTTGAGTATGGTCCGCGTAGTTCAGCGTATGAGTACGATTGCGGAACTAACGATTCCGACCGACGAGTTCGCGCTTCGGGAAACCCTCGAGTCGGTCGACGACATCTCCGTCGAGATCGAACGCGTCGTCGCCCACGGTCCCGATAGCGTCATGCCCTACCTCTGGATCTCCGGGGACGAATCGTCGATGGCGAATATCGATGCCCTCCTCGAAGACGATCCGAGCGTCGACGAGGCCGACCTCCTCACCGATCTCGACGAGGAACGGCTCTACCGGCTCAACTGGATCGACGACGTGACCGTGATCGTCCACATCCTGACCGAGGAGAAGGCGACGGTCCTACAGGCGGCAAGCGAGGGTCAGTGGTGGCAGTTTCGCGTGCTCTTTCCCGAACGGGAGTCGCTGGCGAACACATACGACTTCGCGCGCGAGCAGGG
The DNA here is from genome assembly GCF_900116205.1 of Halostagnicola kamekurae. Taxonomy (NCBI): domain Archaea; kingdom Methanobacteriati; phylum Methanobacteriota; class Halobacteria; order Halobacteriales; family Natrialbaceae; genus Halostagnicola; species Halostagnicola kamekurae. The sequence goes on from NZ_FOZS01000001.1 coordinate 1,291,334, forward strand.
ATTCTCGCTCGACATCCAGAAGATCCACCAACTCGAGGAGGGCCGAGAGGGGCGCTACGGCCTGACCGACGCTCAGTACGAAACGCTCGTCTCGGCGCTCGAGGGCGGTTACTACGAGATCCCGCGGGATACAGACATGGAGTCGCTCTCCGACGAACTCGACATCTCCCATCAGGCGCTCTCCGAGCGGCTCCGGCGGGCGCATCGCTCGCTCGTCGAGGAAGCCGTCACGATCGGTCACGACGAGAACGGCGACGCCGTCGAGGGCGTCGAGCCGGACGCGACGAACTAGCGGATCGAGTTCGACACAAGACATACCCCGGAACGAACTGTAGGACTCGCCATGAACGAGGACATGCTCGAGGATCAGGCCCGGTTGGTCGCGCTGCTCCGCGAGGAGGGCTGGGACGTCACCGACGTCGAACTGTCGGCCTACGACAGCCCGTGGGAGGACTCGAACGATCCCGAGGCGACGATCACGCTCACGGCGCGAAAACCCTACGAGGACGACGCGGAACGCGATGAAGAAGAGTCCGACGGGACGGGCGACGACAATCCGTTCAGGATCAAGTAGCCGCCCGAAACCTACCGTCGTCAGCCGTTCTACTCGTCGCCAGCTATCCTACTCGTCGTCGACCATGCCACCGAACGCGGCGTCGGCGTCGGCGGGCACGTCGAAGTCGTGGTAGTGTTCGCCCTTCTCCTTCGTAAGAATATTCAGGGCTGCCGCCGCGCCGTCGCCCGCGGAGATAACCGCCTGCCACTCCTCGGCGCGTCCCATCGCTCCTGTCGCGTAGGCGTCTTCGACGCTCGTCTCCATCGTGATATCGACGTCGACCACGTCGCCGTCGAACGCCACGCCGAGCGAATCGGCGAGCTCGCGGTTGGCTCCCGTCGCGAGGACGACGTAGTCCGACTCGAACGAGTCGTCTTCGGTCTCGACCGCGAACCCGTCGTCGGTCTCGGAGACGTCGGTCACTTCCTCGCCCTGCCGGAGGTCGACGCCGTAGCTTTCGACCTGACGGCGGGCCGTCGCCATGAACGCCGTCCCGTCCTCCGAGCCGAGCCCGAGGTAGTTGAACAGGTGGGCCTTGTGCATCCACGTCCCGTCGGTGTCGAACACGGTCGTCTCGAGGCCGTTTTTCTGTGTGAACATCGCTGCGCTCAGTCCGGCGGGGCCGCCGCCGACGACGATTACGTCAGTCATGAACGATCGTATCTACGTGGTTCTGTCCTGTTAGCTGTTGGTGTCCCCACCACCGACTGCCGCAGAGTCTCCGCGAGCGGGACAGAACGCGACCCCACTCGAGGTAAACGACGGAAAACTGTCGAAATCGGCCAGAGCCTCGCTTCAGGAGCTATCGCCCGCGCCGCCGAAATTCCGTTTCCAGCCGCGCCGCGATCGTTCGTCGTCGTCCGTAGACAACACCCGGTAGAGGACGTACCCGACGACGACCACGGGCAACAACGGCAACAACAAAATCGCGATCAACACGGCGACGATGTAGCCGAGCGTCGACATCTCGAAGTTCGGTCCGTAGCCCGTCGATTCGGACACGTCGGTAGCCATACGTGTCGCTTGCGGACCCACAGTAATCCCCTTTTCGAAGACGAGGGGCGATCGCTCGCCTAGCCGGTTTCGAGACCGGCCCGATCGTCGGGTTCATCGTCTAGCACGTCGCTCGAGTCGTCTCGCGGACGGTAACCGAGCGCGAGCATCGTTTCTGTCAGCGAGAGGAATCGATCCGCGTTCCGCGAGATGCCGTGTGCGACCACCGGCGACGCCTCGAGCGTACACGTCGCCGCACGCCGGAGGACGCGCCGACAGTCCTCGGGACTGAGCCACATCGCACGCGCGTAGCGCTCGCCCGCGCCGTCGCGGTCGGCACACTCGGCGCGCAACTCCTCGCGGCTGAGGAGCCAGCCGATTCGGAGGCTGACGACCTCTATCCCAGTCCGGTCGGCGTAGTACTCGCCCATCGCTTCGCCGAGCACTTTCGTCACGCCGTAGTAGGTGTCGGGGGCCGGCGGGTCGTCCGGTCGGATTGCGGTCGGATTCCCGACGGTCGACTCCGGGCGGATCGGCGAGACGGTGTTTCCCATGTTGACGGCGTGGTTCGAACTCGCGAAGACGACGCGCTCGAGCCCGTTCTCCGCGGCCGCCTCGAAGGCGTTGTAGACGCCCTCGACGTTCGGTCCCGAAACCTCGTCCCACTCGGCCCGCGGATCGGCGTTCGCGGCGAGGTGAATCAACACGTCCTCGTCGGCCAGCCCCGCCGCGAACGCCGCCCGGTCTTCGATCTCGAGCGTCGTCGTCTCGAGGTCGTCGCTCTCGCTGTGGGAAAACAGCGTCAGCGCGTCGTCGGGAAACGCTCGGATCGCTTCCCGGCCGACGCGTCCCGACGCGCCCGTGATCGCGATAGCTGTCATACGGTGTCGTCGACTTCGAGTGAGAAAGAACTCGGGGCGGCGTCTGCCGGGGCGACAGGCGCATTGCCTCTCGAGTGGTAGAGAGCACCATGATAACTGTCGAGGCTTTCGAGGAGATCGACGCGCCTCGAGCGGCCGTCTGGGAGACCCTCCTCGCGTTCGATAGCTATCCCGCCTGGAATCCGTTCGTCCGCTCGGTAGTGGGGCTCCCGGTCGAAGGCGAACGCCTGGTGGTTACCGTTCGGCCGCCCGGCGGGCGCGCGATGACGTTCACGCCCGAGGTCGTCGCCGTCGAGACGAACCGACGGCTCGCGTGGCGCGGAGAGCTGGGCGTTCCCTTCGTATTCGACGGCTACCACGAGTTCAGGCTCGAGGCCCTCGACGACGGGCGACGGACGCGGCTGCTCCAGCGCGAGACGTTTCGGGGCGCGCTCGTCCCGGTACTGCTGGATCGGGACGGAATCGAACGCGGATTTCGGGCGATGAACCGCGCGCTCAAGACGCGAGTCGAGAACGCATCTCGGCACCGAACCGAGGCGGAATCGCGGACGAAGCCGAGCGGATCGCTGCGCGGCTAACCTCGTCCTGACGTTCAAGTAGGGTGGCGGCACCAAGCCCGGTGATGGAGCCCCACGAACGACCGATTGTTCGCATCGATTCGGAGTATCCACACGCGCTTCCCGAGGCGAATGGGACATAGAGCGCTCGTCGCCTACCGACGGCCCGACCACCTCTACGACCTCCGTTACAGTCACTGGGGCGCGGCCGACCTCGAGGTGGCAGCTCGGATCGACGCCGACGCGCCGCTGGGATCGGGCACCGTCGATTCGGCGGTGCTCGCCGACTCGGTCGCGCTCGAGCGCGTCCTCACGGGTTATCTCGATCCCTGCGCGTACGAGGCGCTCTATCTGGTCTCGACGGACTTCGAGGTCAGATCCTACCGCGTCTGCTGGCTCGAGTGGGGGGACGGCCGCCAGCAGGGCCGGGGAGCCATCGTCGAGGTGCCGTCTGCCGACGACGGTCGGACGCTTCCGGTCTGGTTTCGCGCCACGAAGACCGTCCTCGCGGACGCCATCGAGATGGGCGCGCTCTCGAGGCGCGCCGCCCAGTCGTATCTCGAGGCGCGAGTCGCCGAGGAGAGAGACGGCCGCGTCTACACCTATCGCGGAACGGATGGCACCGACGATGACGACGGTTCCGACGAGTTCGTGCCGACGCCGGACCAGTGGCTCGACGAGGACGACTGGTGATCGGACGCCCCGGCGACGAGTCGCCGATAGGCCTCGACCGGTTGGACTTTCGAATTCTGGCAGCGGGTTTTCGAGCCTCTAGAACGGAGTCTCCAGTACACGTCATGTCTAAATACTGTCTCCAGTGCGAGTGGCACGTCAGCGACGCCATGGACTACACCGAAGCGGAGGCCTCGAGGGAGGCGATCGAACACTTCGTGGAAACCGGTCACTCGATCGACTCGCTCCGGCTCCCGCCGCCGGTCGTGTCTCGCAACTGACGGTCGGACGGCGGCCGGTGCAAGAAACGGCGTCCGCTCGCGGATTCGCGCTTCCGTACGAACCCGGTCGACGATCAGCCGCGACGCTTGAGGATCCGGTCGACGATCAGCCGCGTCGAGAGGAGTTCGTCGTCGTGGGCCGGCTCTCGGGGATCGGCCCGTTCGACTTCGCAGGTAATGCCCCGTCGCGCGAGTTCGGCTTCGATCGCCTCGTCGTCGTGGTGCTGGTCGTGACCGAGCGCGATTACGTCCGGTTCGAGTTCCTCGATCGGGACGAAGATGTCTTCTTCGTGGCCGAGGATCGCCTCGTCGACCACCTCGAGTGCGTCGACGACGTCGCGACGCTGGCGAGCGCTGCAGATCGGCCGTTCCTTGTGGTCGACGTTGCTCTTTCTGGCGACGATGACGACGAGTCGCTCGCCCATCGCCGCCGCTTGCTCCAGATAGTGGACGTGTCCGGGGTGAAGGATGTCGAAGGTCCCTTGCGCGACCACCGTCTGGGGAGCGGATCTGACACCCTCGTCCGCGTCGCTCCGCGTCATCGTTCGCCTCCCGGTCTCGTTCGGGGACGGTTCGATCGCTCGAGGCGTCGGTTCGGCTTCGATACGTCCGCCGTCGGCGCGTCGGTGCGAATCACTCCCATTGCAGATCCTCGTCGATGTCGGCCTGTGTGAAATCGAAGAACTCCTCGGCGTCGGGTAGCTCGACCTCGAGGACGTTCAACTGCGTCGGTTTTCCCTGCGAATCGAACGCCCGCCAGTCCGAGCGCTGATACGGCGCGCCGATGATGACGTGGACGCTGCCGCGGCCGAACGTCTCGAGGTCGGCGTCGCTCGGTCGAACGACGCCGTTCGGGTGGGAGTGGATACTCCCGAGCGCCTTGACGTCGTTCGGAATCATGTTCGTTCGAACGGTCGCGCTGACGCTGTTGGTCTCGGTCCCCGGAACGACGAGCACGTCGGTGATGACGAGCCCGTCTCGCTCGAGTCCGAGCGCGCTCGCCTCGGTCCCGCGGAGAAAGCCCATGTACTCGTTGGGATGGGTCTCCGCCGAGGACTCGAGTGCGAACTCGAGCGTTTCCTCGGCGATTCCGAGGACCTCGCTCGAGCGAAACAGCGCGTCGAACAGCCCCATACACGCCTATCCGGCCTTGCGGTTGCTAAACGTTCCGAATGGAGCACGAAGGGGTCCGTTTCCCGGCGAACCGCTTCGCTTCCTCGCCGAATGGCTGTGTGTGCCCTCTCAAGCGGCTCGACACGCTCACACGACCGAACGGCTGCAAACGGACAGCCGATTGCGTAGCTTGTTTCGGAAACCGTGTCGAATATACACATTCTACATCCATTGTAGATCAATACTTTAAATTCGCCCTGACAAACGGCTATCCATGGGACTCGAAGAGGACGCCCTCGACTATCACAGCGACGACCCGCCCGGAAAGATCGAAATTCGAACGACGAAACCGACGAACACCCAGCGCGATCTCTCGCTGGCGTACTCGCCGGGCGTTGCGGGGCCGTGTCGCGAAATAGCGACGAACGCCGACGACGCCTATCGGTACACCGCAAAGGAGAACCTCGTCGGCGTGGTCTCGAACGGCTCCGCCGTGCTCGGCCTGGGCGACATCGGCGCGCAGGCGTCGAAACCGGTCATGGAGGGAAAGGGCGTGCTCTTCAAGCGCTTCGCCGATATCGACGTGTTCGACGTCGAACTCGACCTCGAGGACCCGGACGCGTTCGTCGATGCGGTCGCGGCCATGGAGCCGACCTTCGGCGGCGTCAATCTCGAGGACATCGCCGCGCCGGAGTGTTTTCGCATCGAGGAGCGGCTTCGCGAGCGGATGGACGTGCCGGTGTTTCACGACGACCAGCACGGGACCGCGATCATCAGCGGGGCCGCGCTGTTGAACGCCGTCGAACTCGTCGAGAAGGATCTCTCCGATCTCGAGGTCACCTTCGCGGGCGCGGGCGCGGCGGCGGTGGCGACCGCCCGGTTCTTCGTCTCGCTCGGGATCGACCGCGCGAATATCACGATGTGCGATATCGACGGGATACTCACGACCGAACGGGCGGAAGCGGGCGATCTAAATCCGTACAACCGCGAGTTCGCGTCCGATCGCTCGGGCGAGGAACTGGCCGACGCGATGGTCGACGCCGACGTCTTCGTCGGCCTCTCGGCGGGCGGGATCGTCTCACAGGAGATGGTCCGCTCGATGGCCGACGATCCGATCCTCTTCGCGATGGCCAACCCCGACCCCGAAATCGGCTACGAGCGAGCGAAGGCCGCCCGAGACGACACCGTCATCATGGCCACGGGCCGGTCGGACTACCCGAATCAGGTCAACAACGTCCTCGGCTTCCCGTTCATCTTCCGGGGCGCGCTCGACGTGCGAGCGAGGCAGGTCAACGAAGCGATGAAAGTCGCCGCAGCCGAGGCGCTCGCCGACCTGGCGAGACGCGACGTTCCCGACGCCGTCCGCAAGGCCTACGGCGACCAGCCGCTCCAGTTCGGTCCCGAGTACATCATCCCGAAACCGCTCGATCCGCGGGTACTCTTCGAGGTCGCACCCGCCGTCGCCGGGGCCGCGATGGAAACCGGCGCTGCTCGAACCGACATCGATCTCGAGGCGTACGTCGAGCGACTCGAGGCGCGACTCGGAAAGTCCCGCGAGATGATGCGGATCGTGCTCAACAAGGCCCAGAACGAGCCACAGCGGCTCGCCCTCGCTGAGGGCGACCACGAGAAGATCGTTCGAGCGGCCTTCCAGATCGCAGACCGCGGGATCGCCGATCCCGTGTTGATCGGCGACGAGGACGAGATCGGATCGATCGTCGAGGAACTCGGTCTCGAGTTCGATCCCGACGTGGCCGATCCGACCACTGGATCGTACGATCGCTACGTCGAAACGCTGTACGACGACCGAAAGCGAAAGGGCGTCACCCGCACCGAGGCCGAGGAGATGATTCGAGAGAGCAACTACTTCGCCTCCGCGATGGTCGAGAGCGGCGACGCCGACGCGATGTTGACGGGACTGACCCACCACTACCCGTCGGCGCTTCGCCCGCCGCTGCAGGTCATCGGCACCGCCGAGGACGCCGACTATGCGGCCGGCGTCTACCTGCTGGCGTTCAAGAACCGCGTGATCTTCGTCGCCGACGCGACGGTCAACCAGAACCCGGACGAGGCGGTGCTGGCCGAGGTAACGAAACACACGGCGGCGCTCGCTCGGCGGTTCAACGTCGAACCCCGCGCGGCGTTGCTCTCGTACTCGGACTTCGGGAGCGTAGACAACGACGGGACGCGCAAACCGCGTCGCGCCGCCGAACTGCTCTCGGAGGATCCGGCGGTCGACTTCCCCGTCGACGGCGAGATGCAGGCCGACACCGCGGTCGTCGAAGACATGCTGACAGACACCTACGAGTTCTCCGACCTAGAGGAGCCGGCTAACGTGCTCGTCTTCCCGAACCTGGAGGCGGGTAACATTTGTTACAAGCTGCTCCAGCGACTCGGCGGTGCGGAGGCGATCGGCCCGATGCTCGTCGGCATGGACAAACCGGTTCACGTCCTCCAGCGCGACGACGAAGTCACCGACATCGTCAACCTCGCGGCCGTCGCCACCGTCGACGCACAGCGACGGTGACTACCGGCTTGCATCCGCCCCCGGTCGTTCGATCGGGATGATTTCGAGTCGAACTCGAGTCCGCATCAAGTCGCCGTTCGACCGGACTGCGGTTCGTCTCGCGTCTTGACAAGGGTTATACGCGCCCATCTCAAATACCGGGGCAAGATGACACGTGAGTCTGCCGGGGGCCCCGGCGACGACGACGGAGATTCCGTCGTATATGATCTTGCTGCCGATTGCACCGCTGATGATCTCGAAGAGGGACGCTCGTATCTCGCCGAAATCAACGGTATCGTCGAGTACGGCGTGTTCGTCGACGTCTCCGACTCCGTCTCGGGACTCGTCCACGAGTCCGTCCTCGACGGCACCTACGGGGTCGGCGACGAACTCGTCGTCGAACTCGAGAGCGTACGCGACAACGGCGACCTCGCGTTCGAACCGTCCGACACCGAGAGCTACACGCTCGAGACGGTCGAACACGATTACGCGCTCACCGGCACCAACCGACTCGAGGCGAACGTCGGCGACCAGATCCACCTCGAGGGCGAGGTCGTGCAGGTCAAACAGACCGGCGGCCCGACGATTTTCCACGTGAGCGACGAGTACGGCGTCGTCCCCTGTGCCGCGTTCGAGGAAGCTGGCGTCCGCGCCTATCCGTCGATCGAGGTCGGCGACGTCGTTCGCGTCACCGGCAGTCCGGAGCGCCACGAGGGGACCGTCCAGATCGAAGTCGATGGGCTCACGAAACTCGACGGCGAGATCGAAGCCGAAGCGCGAGAGCGACTCGAGGCCGCCCTCGAGGAGCGCGCCCAGCCACACGACGTCGAACCGCTCATCGACTGGCCCGCGTTCGAGAAACTTCGCCCGAACCTCGAAGAAGTCGCCACGCGGCTTCGCCGAACGGTTCTCGAGGGCCGTCCGATCCGCGTTCGCCACCACGCCGACGGCGACGGGATGTGTGCCGCCGTTCCCGTCCAGATCGCACTCGAGCGCTTCATCGCCGAGGTTCACGAGGACGACGACGCATCCCAGCACCTCATCAAGCGCCTGCCGGCGAAAGCGCCGTTCTACGAGATGGAAGACGCGACGCGAGACCTGAACTTCGCGCTCGAGGATCGGGAGAAACACGGCCAACAGTTGCCGCTCCTGTTGATGCTCGACAACGGCTCGACGGCCGAGGACGTTCCGGCCTACGAGACGCTCGCCCACTACGACATTCCGATCGTCGCTATCGATCACCACCATCCGGATCCCGACGCGGTCGAAGGACTGCTCGACGCTCACGTCAATCCGTACCTCCACGACGAGGATTACCGGATCACGACGGGCATGCTCTGTGTGGAACTCGCGCGGATGATCTTCCCCGAACTGACCGACGAACTGCGACACATCCCGGCCGTCGCCGGCCTCTCGGATCGGTCGAAAGCCGACGCGATGGACGACTACCTCGCGCTCGCAGACGAGGAAGGCTACGACGAGCAGCGATTGCAGGACCTGAGCGAGGCGCTCGACTACGCCGCGTTCTGGCTTCGCTACAACTCGGGCGACCAGTTGATCACCGATCTCCTCCAGATCGACTGCGACGACGAGGCCCGTCACCGCGAACTCGTCGAGTTCTTCTCCGACCGCGCTCGCACCGAAGTCGACGAGCAACTCGAGGCCGCGATGTCCCACCTCGAGCACGAGGACCTCGCGAACGGCGCGCACCTCTACCGGATCGATGTCGAGAACTACGCCCACCGGTTTACCTACCCAGCCCCCGGGAAGACGACGGGCGAGATTCACGACCGGAAGATAGAGGAGACGGGCGACCCCGTCATCACGGTCGGTTACGGCCCGGACTTCGCCGTCCTGCGCAGCGACGGCGTCCGCCTCGACATTCCCGTGATGGTCTCGGAACTCGAGGAGGAAGTGCCGGGTGCGGGCGTCTCCGGCGGCGGTCACCTCGTCGTCGGTTCGATCAAGTTCGTCAAGGGCAAACGCGAGGACGTGATCGACGCACTCGTGGAGAAGATGGCCGAAGCCGACATCGACGAGGAGCTTTCGGCCGCGGCGCCAATCGACGACTGAGCCGCGCCGATTCGGTTTCGCTCGAGTAGCGACGAACGCCTGGAGTCCCGTTTTCACATTCTTTCGGTCGGTGGTGAAGGACCCGAAGGGAACTTCGAGTCGACAACGAGTCGCGAGTGTGACTCCCGCGTTCGAGAGCTATTGTTTGTCACACTATTAATTGCATATATAACAATAGAAAACAATCACAAACGGTACTACTTAGCCACTATGTCTACTCATTTATGATTGAATGCGACAGCTTACCGACTCACCGCTCGTACGGAACGGCAAATCGATCATTCTCGCCCACGACCACGGACTTGAGCACGGGCCGACCGCGTTCGACGAGGTTCCGGAACGGCTTGATCCCCGATCGGTCTTCGAACTCGCGACCCACGACGCCGTAACCGGGTTCGCCGTACAGAAGGGGTTGGCGGAGACGTACTACCCGTCCTACGAGGACGACGTGAATTTGCTCGCGAAGCTCAACGGGACGAGCGGTCTCTGGATGGGCGAACCGTACTCGCCCCAGACGTGCTCGGTGGACTACGCGCTCGAGCTCGGTGCCGACGCGGTTGGCTACACCGTGTATCCGGGGACCAACCGCGAACCGGAGATGTTCGAGGAGTTCCGGGACGTTCAGGAGCAGGCTCGCGAACACGACGTACCGGTCGCCATGTGGTCGTACCCGCGCGGACAGGCGCTCAAAGAACACCGCAAACCGTCGGTCATCTCGTACGCGACTCGAATCGCACTCGAGCTCGGCGCTGACATCGCGAAGGTGAAGTACCCGCGCAGCGGCCGGGCGATGGCCGACGCGGTGGCGGCGGCCGGCGACGTCAACGTCGTGTTGAGCGGCGGCTCCAAGACCGACGACTACGAGTTCCTCTCGCTGGTCGAGACGGCGATGAACGCGGGCGCGAGCGGCCTGGCGGTCGGTCGCAACGTCTGGCAACGCGAAAATCCCGAACAGATTCTCGACGCGCTCGAGGCGGTCGTCTTCGAAGAGGCAACGGCCGACGAGGCGCTTGCCGAGTGATGGCCGCTCGAGCGATCTATCGCGCGAACGGCACTCACAACTCTCGTATCGCCCGCCAAAAGCACTCGAGCAGAAACGAACACAATCAGATAGAAATATGAACGCATCCGCAGTAGTTGGGAGCAGACAGACAGCTATGCTCCCCGCAGTCAGAAAACGCGAGATCGTCGAGTTGGTGTCCGAAGAGGGCGAATGTTCAGTCGGCGATCTCGCCGCGGAGATGGACTGTTCGAAGGCGACGATTCGCCGTGACTTAAGCGACTTAGAAGACCGGAAGTTAATCGAGCGCTCACACGGCGGTGCGGTGCCGGTAACGACCGTCGGGAACGAACAGACCTACGGGCAAAAGGAAGTCCAGAACCTCGACGGGAAGATGCGAATCGGCGAGCGAGCCGCCGAGGAAATCACCGAGAATCAGGTCGTGTTCTTCGACGCTGGCTCGACGACGATGCAGGTGGCCAAGAACGCCCCCGAGAACAGGTCGTTCCTCGCGGTCACCAACTCGCCCGTTCTCGCCCTCGAGCTCGGCGAACAGGCCAAGGACGTGAAACTCACCGGCGGATCGCTTCGCCACGAGACGCGAGCGCTCACCGGGCCGAGCGCGGAGCGGTTCATGGAACGCACGAATTTCGACGTGTTGTTCCTGGGGACGAACGCGATCAAACCACCCGAGGGATTGATGACGCCAAACGAGGACGAAGCCCGGCTCAAGTCGCTCATGATCGAGAACGCGGGACGGGTCGTCCTCGTCTCGGACGGGTCGAAACTCGGCAAACAGAGTTTCGTGAAATTCGCCGAGGTCGAGGATATCGACGTGTTTATCACCGACGCGAAGCTGACCGACGAACAGCACGAACCGTTCGACGCCGCCGACGTAGAGGTAATCGAGGAGGTCGAGCAGTGATTCTGACGGTGACGCTCAACCCGGCGGTCGATCACACGCTGACCGTCGACGACTTCCCCGAGGCCGACCGGGTCGCACGGGCGAACGCCGCTCGCGTCGATCCCGGCGGAAAGGGGATCAACGTCTCGAAATATCTCGCCGAACTCGAGACCGAGACGGTCGCGACGGGCGTCGTCGGCGACTTCCTCGGTCGGTTCGTTCGCGATCGGTTGTCTGCGGGGGAAATAGAGGGCGATTTCGTCGAAATCGACGGTCGAACCAGGCTCAATACGACGATCCTGACCGACGACGCGGAGTTCAAGATAAACCACGACGGACCGCGGGTTTCGGCGGACGCAATCGACGAACTCCTCGAGACGATCGAGCGAAACGCACCCGACACCGTGGTCGTCGGCGGCAGTCTGCCGCCGGGTCTCGGCCCCGACGCGATCGATCGAATCGCCCGCGCTAGCGACTGGGAGACCGTCGTCGACGTCGGCGGATCAATACTCGAAGCGCTCGAGGCATCGTACGCGCTGTGTAAACCCAATCGCGAGGAACTCGCGACGGCGACCGGCCGCCCGGTGAACTCGCTCGAGGACTGTTACGACGCGGTCGAGACGCTTCGTCGAATGGGGTACGACCGGGTTATCGCGTCTCTGGGTGCAGACGGCGCGATCATGTCGACCCCGGAAGAGCGCATCCACGCGGGAGCGCTCGAGACCGAGGTCGTCGACACGGTCGGTGCCGGCGATTCGCTGCTGGCGGGCGTTCTGGCTGCGCTGGATGGTGGAGCGACGGACCGGGAAGCGTTACGAACCGGCGTTGCAGTCGCTTCGCGGGTCGTTTCGGTTCCCGGAACCGATATTCCGCCGCTCGACGAACTCGCCGGGACGACCGATCGCGTCGCCGTTTCGGCGTCGGCCGACCGCTCCAGATAGTTCACGATCAGTTATGATCGAATGGACTCCATCGATGTTCGCGTGCTCGACTCTGATCGATCGATGCTCGAGTTCGGACTCCGACTACATGCTGAATCTAACACACATTCGAAGCCGATTTTCGGTAGGCAGTTCGATAAACTTCGTGAACGCGCTAGTGTTTTATCCGGATTTTATATCCAGAAACAATCGTATTCGAAGATTATATTGATTAATACAGAGGTTATATAGACCATGCCATCAGCAGACAAAGCAGAAACCGCACTCCGGTCGCACGTCACCACGGTCAAAGAGGACGTGATGACCGGCGTGTCGTTCATGATTCCGTTCGTCACGATCGGGGGAATATTCACTGCGCTGGCGTACGCCGTCGCCGAGCTTCCCGATAGCGTTCTCGGCGTTACCTTGCCCGGCGCGGGAGCAACGACGGAGACGGTCTTCCAATCGACGGGAACGCTTCCGTGGTATCTGGGTGAAATCGGCGGACTCGGTCTGACGATGATGGTCCCCATTCTGGGGGCGTACATCGCCTACGCGATCGCCGATCGGCCAGGACTGGCACCAGGGTTCATCCTGTCGTGGGCGGTCCAGCAAACAGCGATCATCGGGGCCGCCGGCTCGCTCGTCGGCTTCACCGCGGACGGTGCCTCCGCCGGATTCCTCGGCGCACTGATCGCGGGGCTTCTGGCCGGGTACGTCGCTCGGTGGATCAAGGGCTGGTCGGTGCCGTCCGTCGTCGAACCCATGATGCCGGTATTGATTATCCCGGTGTTAACGACCGCGCTTCTGGCACCGCTCGTGGTCGTCGGACTCGGGGTTCCGATCGCGATCGTCGACGACACGTTGACGACGGTCCTCGGCTCTATGACTGGAGCGAACGCGCTCCTGCTCGGGGCGGTTCTGGGTGCGATGATGGCGGCCGATATGGGCGGCCCCATCAACAAAGTCGCGTACGTGTTCGCCACCGCGCTCGTCGGCGACCAGATTTTCGGACCGATGGCCGCCGTGATGATCGCCGGCATGACGCCGCCGCTCGGTCTGGCGCTCTCTAACTTCATCGCCCCCCAGAAGTACTCCGCCGAGATGTACGAGAACGCCAAAGCGGCGGTGCCCCTCGGTCTCGCGTTCATCACCGAGGGTGCGATTCCCTACGCCGCGGCCGATCCGCTCCGCGTCATCCCGAGTTGTATGATCGGGAGCGCGACCGCCGGTGCGACCGCGCTCTGGCTCGGCGTGACCATGCCCGCGCCCCACGGCGGCATCTTCGTGTTCCTGCTTTCGAGCAAAGCGCTCGTCTTCCTCGGGTGTATCGCACTCGGCACGATAGTGACCGCGACCGTCGCAACGGCTATCAAACCGGACTTCGAGAAAACGGTCGCCGACGTCGATGCCGAAACGGGCCCGACCGCACAGGCGGCCCAGACGAACGACTGATCGCCCTACGTTTAACAACCGCTCACCGCTAGACAACACGCATTCACCATGACTGAAACACTCTCCGAAGATAGAATCGAGACGCTCGCCCCCACCGAACACATCTCGCTCGAGTCGCCGCCCGCCGACAAACGAGACTGCATCGAATACCTCCTGGACCTGCTCGTCGAGGCGGACCGGGTCGACGACCGCGAGACGGCCCTCGAGGCGCTACTGGCTCGCGAGGAGGAGACGACGACCGGCGTCGGCATGGGTATCGGGATCCCCCACGCCCAGACCGAAGCCGTCAGCGAGCCGTCCGTGGCGTTTACCCGCTCGGAGGAGGGCGTCGACTTCGGCTCGATGGACGGCGAACCCGCCCGTCTCATCTTCATGATTCTTGTCCCCGAATCCGGCGCGGACGAACACCTCTCGATCCTGAGTACGCTCTCTCGAGCGCTCATGCACGACGAGACGCGCGATGAGCTGTACGCCGCGGAGACACCCGAAGACGTACAGGCAGTCCTCACGGAGGCGATCGCATGAGCGCAGAACGAACCGTGACAATCGTTCCCGAGGCCGGATTGCACGCGCGACCGGCCGCGAAATTCGTCGAAACGGTGAACGATCACGAGTCGGACGTGCAGGTCGGCCTCGCCGACGAGGACGACCTCATCGCCGCCGGAAGCATGATCGCGGTCACCAGCCTCGGTGCCGAAGCTGGCGAAGAAGTCCGACTCGTCGCGGACGGACCGGACGAAGAAACGACGCTCGATGCCCTCGAGCGCGTTCTGACCACACCAGAGGACGAGATCGCAGATGCAGACAGTTAGATCGATGCCGGAACGCACACTCACTGGAACGGGGGCGACGCCACGATCCGGCGTCGGGACGGTCGTCTGGTACAGTACATCGACCGACCTTCCGGACCCGGATTCCGTTTCCGTCGATCCGGAGAGCGAGCGCGAACGGTTCGAAGACGCACGCGAGATGGCTCGAGACGAACTCGAGGCCGAACGGGAACGGACCGAAGAACGCGTCGGCGAGCAGGAAGCCGAGGTCTTCGATGCCCACTTGCAGTTCCTCGCGGACCCGCAGATCGAAGACGGCGTCGAGCGCGCGACCGACGACGGACTCCCGGCCGAGAACGCGGTAACGCGGGCGTTCGCCGACCCGATCGAACAGTTCGAGGGAATGGACGGCCGGATGGCCGAGCGAGCGGACGACCTGCGCGACGTTCGCGATCGGCTCGTCAGGCTGCTCACCGACGGCGATCGAGTCGATCTCGGCAGCCTTCCCGAGGGGTCGGTCGTGCTCGCCGATCGGCTCACGCCGAGCGACACGGCACAGCTCGATCCAGATCGCGTCGCCGGGTTCGCCACCGCCACGGGCGGACGGACCTCGCACGCGGCGATCTTCGCCCGGTCGCTGGCGCTTCCGGCCGTCGTCGGCGTCGGTGACGACCTCCGCGACGTCGAAAGCGACGCGACGGTCGTCGTCGACGGCGACGCCGGCGAACTCGTCGTCGATCCGAGCGACAAGCGCCGGGAGACGGCACGGACCACCCACGAGGAGACGATCCACGAAGACCCGGTAACGACCGCCGACGGGACCGCCGTCGAAGTCGCCGCGAACGTCGGCCAGCCCGCCGAACTCGAGGGCGCGAAGGCGCGTGGGGCCGACGGTATCGGTCTCTACCGCACGGAGTTCCTATTTCTCGACCGCGAGCAGGCACCGGACGAGACAGAGCAGTACGAAGCGTATACGGACGCCCTCGAGACGTTCCCCGACGGTCGCGTCGTCGTCCGGACGCTCGACATCGGCGGCGACAAGCAGATTCCCTACCTCAACCTGCCCGACGAGGAGAATCCCTTCCTCGGGGAGCGGGGGATCCGACGCTCGCTCGGTCCCGACGCCGACCTGTTCGAGACGCAGCTTCGAGCGCTGTTTCGAGCAGCTGCGGATGGTGACGGACAGCTGTCGGTTATGTTCCCAGTCGTCGCGACGCCCGAGGAACTCGACGCCGCACTCGAGACAGTCGAGGCGGTCGCGGAGACGCTCGAGGCGGAGGGAGTCGACTATTCGATCCCCGAACTCGGCGTGATGATCGAAACCCCCGGCGCCGTCTTCGCCGCGCCGGAGCTTGCCGAACGGGTCGAGTTCCTCAGCATCGGAACGAACGATCTCACCCAGTACGTTATGGCCGCAGCGCGCGAAAACGAACGCGTCGCGGAGCTCCGAGATCCGCGTCGACCGGCCGTCTTGCGGGCCATCGCCCGAACGATCGAGGCCGCCCACGAAAACGATGCGTGGGTCGGCATGTGCGGGGAGATGGCCGGGGACCCGGATCTGACCGAACTCCTCGTCGGTCTCGGACTCGACGAGCTCAGTATGAGCGCGGTCACCGTTCCAGACGTCAAAGCGACCGTCCGATCGATCGAAACCGAGACGGCGACGGAGTACGCCTCTCGGGCGCTCGAGGCACCGACCAGAGAGCACGTTATCGACCGAATCCAACGCAACACCGACCAATGAAACTCGTCGCAATTACGTCCTGTCCGACAGGTATCGCACACAGCCAGATGGCAGCAGAGAACATAGAGACCACCGCCCGCGAGCAAGGCCACGACATCCAAGTCGAGGTCCAGGGCGCGATGGGTGCCGAAAACGAGCTTACGGCCGACGATATCGACGACGCCGATGCCGTTATCATCGCCGCGGACACGGCCGTCAATCAGGACCGTTTCGATCACAAGCCCGTCGTCGAGGGAACCGTCAAGGACGGGGTCAACGACGCCGAGGGACTGATCGAGGACGCAGTGCAACTCGCCGAGGGCGGCGAGACGGGCACCGTCGAAGCGAGCGACCGCGACGCCGGTTCGGAGACGGGCGATGGCGCTGGGACGGCAGCGGAGAACGAAGAGACGACGTCGGCTCGAGAGACCGATACCGATGCCGACACCAAACAGCTCGGCGGCGACCCATCGAAAGGGCTCTTCGCCCGGCTCCGGAGGCTATTCTCGTGAGTGGCCAGCTGGCCGCCGAACTCGAGACGAACGCAGCGGGCGTTACGTATCGACGGAGCGGACCGCGAGCCGACGGAAGCCGCGACGAGCGGGTGTAATCGATGACGGCGGTAGACCCGATCGTCGATGCGCTCGTCTCGAGCGTCCCCGACGTCCGTGAGAAATTGCGTACGGCCCGCGGAAAGACGGCGACGGAAAACCCGAGTGGCGACGTTCAGTCGGCCGCCGACCGGGAGATCGACCGGCTCTTTCGCGAGCGGGTGAGCGCCCTCGAGGCGGTCGGTGCGTACGCGAGCGAAGAACGCGAGGCCGTCGAAGACGTCGGCGACGGGTTTAGCGTCGCCATCGATCCGCTCGACGGGTCGTCGAATCTCCGATCGAACAACATCGTCGGAACCGTCGTTGGGATTTACGACGGGCCGCTTCCGGCCAGCGGTCGCGATCTCGTCGCCAGCATGGTGCTCCTCTACGGACCGTACACGACGATAACGGTCGCAGTCGACGGGACGGTCACGCGACACGTCGTCGACGACGGACGTATCGTGGACTCGAGTCCCGTGGCCATCCCCGACGAGGGCGACATCTGCGGGTTCGCCGGCTCGACGAACGAGTGGCCGGAGGCCGTCCGAGACTGCTGGAGCGAGTTCCATCGGAAGCACAAACTTCGGTACACGGGAGCGATGGTTGCGGACATCAACCATTTACTCGTCGACGGTGGCGTGGTCGGCTACCCCGAGCGAACCACGAGTCCGAGCGGGGACCTTCGACTCCAGTACGAAGCGAACCCGATCGCGTACATCGTCGAAGCCGCAGGCGGCCAGTCCTCGACCGGTCAAAAATCGATCCTCGACCGCACGCCGGAAACACTCCACGAGCACACTCCCGCCTACTTCGGGAATGCCGAGCGGATCGGTCTCCTCGAGTCGACGCTGTCGTGACGGTCGCTCCAACGCTACCGCGACGGTCGATCGGGTGGGCGTACTCTCACGCGGCCGCGTGACTACCGAACGGTTGCTGACTGGTTTCAGAACTGGTACCGGCGCTCGTCGTCCATCGACGGATAGTTGTCGGCACCGGTCATCTCGTCGAAGGTCATCCCCGAGAGGTACTCGTCGTAGGTGACGTCGAATCCGGAGCGCAGGTGAAAATCGAGGTTCCCGGATTCGACCGTCGTCTGAAAGAGCATGTGGACCGCGCGTCGGACGAGTTCGTCCGTCGATTCGGGCTCCATGGCGGTCTCGAGCAGCGCAAGTTCGTTTCTCGTCTCCCGGTCTAGCGCCACCTCGAGTTCGTCGCCCAGACTCGAGTACGATTCCGTAATCTCGTCGTTGAGGTCGTCGAGAGTCACATACTGGTGGACTCGAGTCGGTCGTATAGGGCTTTCGTGCTCGTCCGACATCGCAGCGGTCTCGCGGATCACCACGCCTAAACCGTCGCTTCCCTAACTCCCGGCGATGACAGACGCGCCAGCCGAGCAGGGTCGCCAGACGGCGTGGACGCTTCCGGAGGACCTCGAGGCCGTCCGAACGGCGCTGATCGAGTGGTACGCGGACGACCACCGTTCGTTCCCGTGGCGCGAGACCGACGACGCCTACGAGATCCTCGTCAGCGAGGTGATGAGCCAGCAGACCCAACTCGGTCGCGTCGTTGAGGCCTGGGAGGCGTTTCTCGAACGCTGGCCGACGACAGCGGATCTGGCCGCAGCGGATCGATCCGCTGTCGTCGGCTTCTGGACGTCTCACAGCCTCGGGTACAACAACCGGGCGAAGTACCTCCACGAGGCCGCCCAGCAGGTCGAAGCCGAGTACGACGGCGAGTTTCCCGAGACGCCCGACGAACTCGAGGAACTGATGGGTGTCGGACCCTACACCGCCAACGCGGTCTCGAGTTTCGCGTTCAACGCCGGCGACGCCGTCGTCGATACCAACGTAAAGCGGGTCGTCTACCGCGCGTTCGATATCCCAGACGACGACGATGCGTTCGAAACGGCCGCAAACCGACTCATGCCCGACGGCCGCTCGAGGGTCTGGAACAACGCCATCATGGAACTCGGTGGCGTCGCGTGTGAAAAGACGCCCCGCTGTGACGAGGCCGGGTGTCCGTGGCGCGAGTGGTGTCACGCCTATCAGACCGGCGACTTCACGGCTCCCGACGTTCCCACCCAGCCGAGTTTCGAGGGGAGCCGCCGACAGTTCCGAGGACGCGTGATTCGACTCCTCGACGAGCACGACGAGATGGAGCTCGACACGCTCGGCCATCGAATTCGCGTCGACTACGCGCCCGACGGCGAGCACGGGCGGGAGTGGCTTCGGGGCCTCCTTTCTGATCTTTCTGACGACGGTCTCGTCCAAGTCGAGAAACGGAGCGATCGAACGATCGTTCGCCTTCGATAGGCCGGTTCAGACTGGCTGAACTATTTCACCCCGATCGTTTTCGCGTTGGCTTGTCCGATCACTCGTTCCGATTTGCCGCCTCGAAATCGACGTCCTGTTTTTCGCCGGCCAGCGCGACGTGACCGTAATTTAACAGTCCGACGAACACGGCCCCGCCGACGATGTTGCCGATCGTCGTCCAGGTGAGAAAGTGCGCGAACTGGCCGATCGAGACGCCCTGTCCCAGGAGGATCGCCGTGAGAACCTCCGTCGTGCCGAGAATGCTGTGGTGGAAGGGGCCGAACCCGATCACGGCCGTGACGATGAGCACGAACAGGATCCGGCTGACGGTGTCCCGACTGGCCGCCGACAGCCACGTGACCAGCCCCATGAGCCAGCCGGCGATCACCGCGCTCGCGAAGATGACCCACCCCGGATAGGGGACCAGTGCGGTCGCTAACGTCCCGAACGCGCTCGCGTCGAAAATTCCGAGCGCTGGCCCGACGAGCGTGATGAGTCCGGCGAACAACGCGCATCCGACGAGGTTCGAGGCGTACGTGACTCCCCAGACGCGACCGAGTTCCTGGAACGTCGCTCTCCCGTCGAGCACTGGAAGGATCGCCATCGTCGAGTGGGCGGTGAAAAGCTCCGTTTGCCCGATGACGACGAACAGGAACGCGATCGAGGACACGCCGCCGAGTGCCGCCTGCTGGACGAGCCGCGACTCGAACCCGCCGGAATAGGTCAGCACCATCGCCATGAGCATCGCGCCGAAACTCAGGTTGAGCCCCGCGGACAGCCCCGAGAGAAAGACCCCTTTCGGCGGCCGGTTGATCTCCTTGAGCGCGCTTTCCATCTCGCGCTCGAGGATTTTCCGATAGGAAAGTGAGGCCCCGGACGGCTCGGTATCCGACGGTTCGGTATCGGACGATTCGGACATTATCTATCTTCACAGACTCCGCGAAGGAACATGAACTGTCGGACTTCGGGAGTGACGGACGTTTGTCTAGAGTTCGTGCTACGACCGAGACCGGTGACGATGCGGTCACGTCTCGAGCGCGGTCCGAAACCGCTGTTGGTAGGCCAGAAACGTGATGAGTCCGAACAGCGCGAACCCGATCTGGGCGGCCTCGACGTGGAGGACGAACCGGCTCGAGACGAGCGAGATCGGCGGTGAGGCAATCGACCAGTCGACGAACCAGACCGACGAGAGCAACGCGCTCGCGCCGGCGGCGACGAGCACCGCGGGGACGAACTGACACCAGACGACTGACCTCCCGCGGTCCGATCGTTTTCCGTCGAAGACTCGCCGCTCGAGTGTGAATCGAGCGAGTACCGCGCCGACGAGAACGATCCCCGCGGCGAGAACGCCGCGAGCCCCGCCGATCGACTCCGCCACGAGCAACCAGCACACCCAGCCGGCGGTGACGAAGACCGCGGTACAGAGTCGACTCGGCTTGAGGACGTCGCCGCGTTCGCTCGTCGTCGCGCGAAAAATCGACGCTCGAAGCACCGATCCGCAGAAGAGAATCCCGACGCCGACGAGCGCCGTCGCGGCGGTTCGCGTTTCGAGGACGACGAGCAGAAACCACGCGCCGACGGCGAGGGCCTCGATCGCGGTCGAACACGCCGCGGCGGTCATCCAGCGCACCCGCCGTCTCGCCGTGCGGCCGAGGGCCTCGGGGTGACTGATGACGCTCATTGCTGTCTTCGGTTTCGGATAGTTGGGGTTTCGTTATGGCATCATTATTACTCGCTGAGCAGTACAAACGACAGCACCGTCCGGATGGCGTGAAGAACAACCCATTTAACGACGGCTTACCCCCTTGAAACCGATGCACGCGATCACGAACGGCGGCTGGATCGAGGTAATCACGGGGAGCATGTTCTCGGGCAAAACCGAGGAACTCCTGCGTCGGTTGCGCCGCGCCGAGATCGCCGGACAGGAGGTCGTCGCCTTCACCCCCGCCATCGACGACCGATACGGCGAGACCACGATCGGCTCTCACGACGGCCGCAGCTGGGACGCGACGCCGATCGACCCCGAAACCGATCTCGAGGCCGTGTTCGCGGCGTGCAACGGGGAGGAGGTAGTCGCGTTCGACGAGGCGAACTTCTTTTCGAACTCGCTGGTCGACGTCTGCGAGCGACTCGCGGCCGACGGTCGGCGGGTGATCGTCAGCGGCACCGACCAGACGTTCCGCGGTGAGCCGTTCGACCCGCTTCCGCACATGGTCGCCGTCGCCGAGTACGTCGAGAAGTTCCGCGCGATCTGTGCGGTCTGTGGCGAGCCCGCGACGCGGAACCAGCGACTCGTCGACGGCGAACCGGCACACGTCGACGATCCGACGATCCTCGTCGGCGCGGCCGAATCCTACGAGGCGCGCTGTCGTCACTGCCACACACTCCGCGAGGACTGAGCGGTCCGGTTCGTACACTCGAGCAGTCGGACACCCGGGTAGATGAACGCTCGACCAGTTGAAAATTCGAACAGGTAAGTGCCCGAAGCGGCGATATACGCGCGCTTTCTGTGCGAGTAAGAGACGGTTATTCGCGTCGGGACTCGAGTACGGGATCGCTACCGTTCGTCGCGCTCTGTGACTCGATCGGAACGTTGGACAGAACTATCAACGGCGCTCTCGTCGCCCAGATCATGCCAGAAATGGAACACGGAGACGACACGTTGTCGACGCTGCTGGTCAAGGAAGCCGTGAGCAGAGGAATGCAGTCGCCGATGCGAGAGCCGATCCTCGAGGCCGTCGAGGAATCCGAGGGGTCCGGATCGATGGGCGGACGGGCGCTCCCGCTGGCGGGCGGCCTGCTTGGACTCGGCGTCGCGATCGGCTACCTCCTCGGCAGCGGCGAGTTAGACACCGACGACACGCCGCTCGAGGACGTCGAGACACCCGACGCGCTCGAGGAGGCGGTCGAGGATTCGGGCGAGCCGATGGCCGAGATGGAAACCGACGAGACGGGAGGTTCGAGTCGACTGCTACGGGTCGGACTCCTGATCGTCGGCGTCGTCGGACTCGAGTTGCTGCGTCGTCGCCGGTCGGGCGAGGACGAAGAGTGGGAACCGATCGAGGAGTTCGAACCGGCGACGAGCGCGACGTTCGACGACGAAGGAGAAGACGAGCAAGCGGACGAAGACGAGGACGAAACGGCGGCCGATGAAGACGCCGAGGTGCAGGCGGACGAAGAGATAGAAGAGTAGTTGACTCTCGGTAACAGTCAATGTCCCGACCGAACGGATATGGATTCGGGAGACGCGCTCAGTTCACGGCTTCGACGTCTGCCTCGTCGATACGGTCGAGGTTCGCACTTTCGTCGGCCGCGAGTTGAAACCGGTCGAGGCGTTCGTAGAGAGTTTCGCTCGTCGCGCTGAGTCGTTCAGCCATCGACGCAACGTCTTCCATTGCCGCCGACTGCTGTTCGACCCCGGCGGTAATCTGTTGAACCGAAGCGGAAATTTCCTCCCCGAGTGCGGCAGTATCACCCGTTAGCGCGCTAACGTCGTCGACGTTTTCCGCCTGACTCTCGACGGCGGAGCTAATCTCTTTCGCACCTTGGCTCGTTTCTTCGATGACGGATTCGATGGTTTCTACCCGATCGACGACGGTTTCCACCGCGTCAGCGCCATTTTTGATCTTTCCGTTTGCGGCGTCGATCGAGTCCGCGAGCGTGGACGTTTGTGTCTGCGCGTCCGTCACGATCGACTCGATTTCGGCAGCGGAGTCCTGTGATTCCTCGGCGAGCTGTTTGATTTCGTCGGCGACGACGGCGAATCCTTCGCCGCTTTCACCTGCGGTTGCCGCTTCGATCGAGGCGTTTACCGCCAGCAGATTCGTCTGGTCGGCGATGTCCGTAATGACATCGAGGATTCGTTCGATTTCGCTCATCCGCTTTTCGAGCGTCGAAATCTCGTTGACAATCGCTTCCGATGCATCGACCGCGGACCGAATGTCATCGATAGCCGCAGTGGCGTCTGTCATCCCGTCGCGAGCCAACTTAGTCGCCTTTTCTGATTGGGTGTCTATTTCGTGTGTCGTCGCGGTGATTTCCTCGATCGACGCCGACAGATCGGTGACGGCTCCGTCGACTCGTTCGACTTGTCTCGCGAGATCGCCGGTCCCATCGGTCATTTCTTCGCTTGAGGCGGTGATTTCCTCGACGGAACTCGAGACCTCCTCGGCGTTCGCACTCAGCGTTTGGCTGTCACCCTCGAGGTCGTTTGCAAGCTCCGTGAGCTGCTCGAGCACTCCCCGGACGTTTTCGACGGCGGTGTCGAGGTAGGCGTTCAGTTCAGTAAACTCGTCGTACACCTCGCGGATCTCTTCGAAATCGCCATCCGGTTCGGGAACCGACGGGTCGATCGTTAAATCGCCCTGCGAAAAGCGTTCGAGGTCGTTGCGGAGATTGCTCATCACTTGGGCTTGGTAGGAGACGAGACAGGACGTTCGCTCGCGTTCTCTCGCGAGTTCGGTCATGTCGTGGTCGAGTACTATCGCACCGATGATCGTGCCGTCGTCACGTTCGAAGGGCATTCCCGACCGCCTGATGGGAACCCGTTCGTCGCCGATCTGCAATTCCGTCTCTCGCTGGCGGACGGCTTGTCCGCTCTCGAGAACCTCCTCGGCCAGCGATTGGGTCGTCTCGTGTAGTTCGTTCATACGTGAGCCGACGGCCCGCTCGCTGCTCACCCCGAAGAGGTCACACGCGTTGTGGTTGCAGTGCGTGATAACACCGTCCGCGTCGGCGATGATAGCTGACTCGTTTAAGTTTTCGAGTACCTCCCCGAGCAGTACGCTCGCATCGATCGCTCCCTCGAGAACGGCTTCGTCTCCCGCAGAAGGTATCGCTCCCGTCCCGCCGTCGGGAACCGGATTCCGTTTCTGTTCGTCCGCCATGAGTTCTGTTAGAAATCTGCACACTCTGTCAATGAACGCCCGCATATTGTACTATCGCAATTAACCGAGAATAATTCTACTGGCCATCCTAACTTTCTGATGCGCCGAAGAATGACTGATCTGTCCCATTAGAGCACGGTATCGACCGGCGAGCGTTCTTGTCTGGTTTCACACAACCGGCAACAATAGATAATCCGTCATTTCGAATGCAGGTTCGGGTCGTGGTTCCGACAGTTGCCAGTGTACCTTAGACTGTTAGACTGCGCCGGCGGCCTGGTACTCGCCGAACTCCTCGCGCATGACGTTACAGATCTCGCCGACGGTGGCGTAGGCCTTGACGGCGTCGATGATGTACGGCATGATGTTCTCGTCGCCGTTTGCCGCCCCACGAAGTGCCTCGAGCGTCTCCTCGACCGCGGCTTCGTCTCGGTCGGCGCGGGTCGCCTCGAGGCCCTCGACCTTCCGGCGCTCGTCTTCCTCGGTCACTTCCTCGACGTCCATCGCTGGCTCTTCGTCGACCTCGAACTCGTTGACGCCGACGATGATCCGCTCTTTCTCCTCGATTTCGCGCTGTCGGTCGAACGCCGTGTCCTGAATCTGGCGCTGGACCCACTGCTGTTCGACCGCCTCGAGCATCCCGCCGCGTTCGTCGACCTCCTCTAGGATGTCGTAGGCCTCGGATTCGACCTCATCGGTGAGCGATTCGACGTAGTAACTGCCGGCAAGCGGATCGATCGTATCGGCCGCCCCCGACTCGTGGGCGAGAATCTGCTGGGTTCGCAACGCGGTGCGAACGGACTCTTCGGTCGGCAGCGCAAGCGCCTCGTCTTTCCCGTTCGTGTGGAGGCTCTGGGTGCCGCCCAGAACCGCAGCGAGCGCCTGGTAGGCGACCCGAACGACGTTGTTCTCGATCTGCTGGGCGGTGAGCATCGAGCCCGCGGTCTGGGTGTGGAACTTGAGCTGTTTGGACTTCGGATCGTCGGGATCGAACCGCTCGTCCATGATGTCGTGCCACATGCGCCGAGCGGCCCGGAACTTCGCCACCTCCTCGAAGATGTTGTTGTGGCCGTTGAAGAAAAAGGACAGTTGTGGCGCGAAGTCGTCAACGTCGAGGCCGGCGTCGATGGCCGCCTCGACGTACTCGAGGCCGTCGCCGAGCGTGAACGCGAGTTCTTGGGCGGCGGTCGCACCCGCTTCGCGGATGTGATACCCCGAGATGGAGATGGTGTTGAACTTCGGCGTCTCGGCGGCGCAGAACTCGAAGATGTCAGTGATGATCCGCATCGACGGCTCCGGCGGGTAGATGTAGGTGTTTCGGGCGATGTACTCCTTGAGCAGGTCGTTCTGGATCGTCCCCCGGAGTTCCGAGCGATCGACGCCCTGCTGGTCGCCGACCGCGATGTACATCGCCAGCAGGACGGACGCGGGCGCGTTGATCGTCATCGAGGTGCTCACTTCGTCGAGCGGAATCCCGTCGAAGACGGTGAGCATATCGTCGAGCGAATCGATCGCGACGCCGGCTTTGCCGACCTCTCCCGCGGCCATGGCGGCGTCCGAGTCGTAGCCCATCTGCGTCGGCAGGTCGAAGGCCATCGACAGGCCGGTCTGTCCCTGATCGAGCAGGTAGTGATAGCGCTCGTTGGTGTCTTCCGGGGTCGAGAAGCCCGCGTACTGTCGCATCGTCCAGAGGCGTCCCCGGTGGCCAGTCGAGTAGACGCCGCGCGTGTACGGCGGCTCGCCCGGATAGCCGAGGTCCTCCTGATAATCGAGGTCGGCGACGTCCGCGGGCGTGTAGAGTCGATCGACCTCCTGCCCGCCCGTGTCGGTCGTGAACGTCTCCTTTCGTTCCCCGAATCGCTCGACCACGGGCTCGACGGTCGACTCCTCCCACGCGTCGCGCTCCTCGCGGATCGTCTCGAGATCGTCAGGATCGAACATTATGAATATCGACGCCCGGGTGGGGCTTGAAAGTTGATAAATGTGCGTCTATTGCCGGCCCCGATTCGATCCGGACTAATCGCCCGGATGCGACGGGGGATCCGCCGTCGAGTGTCATCGTCCTGTGTCATACTTGTAGGTGGCCGACTCCGAATCGATACCGAAATCCTCTGGCGACTCGGTACTTGACTCCGTCGATCCGTCGTGTTCGCTCGCTCGCTTGAACGCCTCCCTGAGCCGGTCCGGAAGGTCGAACGATTCGACGGCGAGCGCGAGCGGGACCGCGTCCGGATCGATGCCATCGCGCTTCTGTGCGAGTCTGTCGACCAGCGGTTCCGGAAGCGCGCTCTCGTCGATCCGCTCGAAGCCGAACTGCCGCAGGTAGTCCGATTCGCTCGTCAGCGCGTAGACCGTTTCGAATCCGTCGTCGCCCGCGTACTCGACTAGCCGTTCGATGATGTGCGCGCCGACGCCCTGGCCGCGCCAGTTCTCGAGTACGCCGATACTCGTGAGTTCACAGCACTCAGTCCGCCCGTCGTCGGCGCTCTCGTCGATTTTGTGCACGCGGATCCGGGCGAACCCCGCTTTCGATCCCGACTCCTCGTCGACCGCGACGACGTAGTCTCGAGAGCGAAACGATGTTTCGTCGAGCCCCATCGACTCGATCTGATCGAGAAGCCAGACCTCTTCCCTGTTTTTCGCGTCTCGGACGTACATGAATCCACGTACGCGATGGGGTCCCTAAAGCATTTGTGGGGTGTCACGAATCCCATACGAATCGAAGGTTTCCGACGGGCCGTCCCGGTCACCGCTGGGAGGAGTGTGGCGGTTCCATTGTCGGACCTATCAGCTGCCGCTTGGATGGCCCGACCGCTCGAGGCCGACTGTCGGCACTCGGCCTCGTTACGATGCAGTTGCGAGCTGTTCCGCGGAGAATCATCCCCGTGCCCGTCGTTCGAGGCGGGCGAGTCGGACTCAGACGGCGGCGGCCGTCACTCGTCCTCTTCGACGACCTCGGGGTCGCTCATCGCGCTCTGTAAGCTGTCCAGCCCGTTGATCCACTCGGTGACGAGGCCGTACTCGAGCTCTTCGGCCATCGTCATGTCGAGTTCCTCACCGTCGATGATCAGCGTCCCGGCCTGCGCCGCGTAGCCCAGCGCCGCGTCGAGGTCCTCCTCGGATTCGGCGTCGGCCGCAGCGCCGACGTAATCGTCGACGGTGCCGTCCTCGGCCGGGCCGTCCGCGATGTACTCCTCGGCGGCGAAGAAGACGCAGACGAGACTCGTCTGGACGCCGTCGACGAGGATCAGTTTCTCCTCGTCCGCCAGGTCGACCTCCGAGAGGACGATGTCGCGGACGTCCTGAATCTCCTCGAGTGCGGTCTCCTGATCGATCTCCCCGTCGTCGTAGGCCGCGACGATTTTCGCGACGGCGATCGCCGTGTCGTCTTGCAGATTCAACAGCAGGCGCGCCGAATCCTCGTCTTCCGGATCGATCTCCTCGTCCTGAATGCGACCGATCCAGTTTTGCCATCGTTCCGCTGAATAGAACTCCGTCGGGGGATTGCTCATACTCACACCTACACCGGCCGCTTGAAATGCCTTTCTCTACATGGGTCAGTGCGCGGAACCGTTTCGATGCCGATTTCGGACGGCTCGAGGCGTTAGGCGTCCCCGGGGGTCGAAACCTACGCGTCCGAGAGCGTCGCAACCGTATCGATGTCGTAGACGCGCTCGGGCGTCTCGACGTGGGCGATCCGAACCGCCTCCTCGTGTCCCTCCTCTCGGAGCCAGCGGACGCGTCGGGGGACGGTCTTGGGACCCAGCACCGCGCCCGGTCGGTCGGGATCGTCGACGAAATCCGTCTCCATCAGGAACGGTTCGCCGCGTTCGGCCGCGGTCTCGAGCCGGTCTTTCTCGCTCATCACGCTCGGTGTCGGCCCCTCGAGTCGGCCCGCGGCGTAGTGTTTGACGACGCGGTGGGCCGGCAGTCCGGCGTCTTCAGCCCACGCGGCGACGTCCGGCATCGACTCGCTCGCCTCGGTGTGTAGCTGGACCGCACACTCGAGGGAGGCGCCGTGATCGAAGGCGTGTCGCATGACCTCGTTCGAGGCCGCCCAGACGGCGTCGTCGACCTCGTAGTGCGGACGACCGGATTTCAGCGCCAGGGCATCGCCCGACGCGACGTACTCGGCCGCGACGTCGAGTCCGCCCTGCATGACGTCGCGGGCGTCCTCGGTCGCGTACCCGCGTTCGTCGACGAGCCGCGAGACGAGGCCCGGATGAACGCCGAGGACCGGCCACGCCCGCCCGTCGAGCACGTCCGAGGCGGCTTCGACGACCTCGAGCGTGCGCTCGAAGACCGAGCGGAAGTCCTCGCCGTTCTCCGCTTCGACGCCGAGATGCCACGAGGGTTTGTTGACGACGAGGAGGTGCGTCCCGCCGAGTCGGGCGAAGTCCTCGACGGCGTCGATGCCCCGTCCGTGATCCGGGTCCAGGTGCATGTGATTGTCCAGAACCGGCGTGTTCGCGTCGATCATACGCGACACTGGGGCCTCCGCGAGGGAAAACGCACCGACTCGGAGCGGGCCCACTCGATCGGTGGGTGACTCGACGCGTGTGGCACGATCCGTTTGGCCAGTGCGTTCAACCAGTAGACATACACCAGAGGCGCTCATCCAACCGAACCAATGAGCGTTCGATCCGCGATCGGGCTGGCCGCGGGCGAGGCCGTGCGCCTTCGGTCCCTGACCAGACATCGGCCGAAATTCATGTTGCCCGCCGCGACGAAACCGATCCTCGAGCACGTCTTCGCCGAACGCACCGCCGTCCTCGCGAACGTCCAGTTGCAGCTCGTCGCACACAGGTCGGCCCACGAAATGGGGCGGTCGATCGACGAACAGCGGACCCTCGCAAAGAGCGTGACCGTCGAATGACCGGTTACTGGGACCTCCTGATCGCTATTCTCGCCGGGATCGTCCAGGGAGTCGTCGAGTGGCTGCCGATCTCCTCGCAGGGCAACCTCTCGCTGTTTCTCACGCTGTTCGACGTCGCGCCGGATCACGCCCTGCAACTCGCGCTGTTCCTGCAGTTCGGAACGACGCTCTCGGCCGCGGTTTACTACCGCGGAGAGATCGGCGAAAGCCTCGAGGCCGTGCCCCGGTGGCGACCGCGAACGGCGTTTACCGGTCAGAACGCGGTGACGACGTTCGTCATCGTCGCGACCCTCGCGACGGGGGCGATCGGCCTGCCGATTTACTTCCTCGCGATCGACGTCGCGAGCGAACTCAGCGGCGGTCTGTTCATCGCCGCTATCGGCGTTCTCCTCGTAGCCACCGGCGCGTTGGAACTGGCCTCGAAATCGGTGGAATTCGCCGATCGAACGGAACCCACGCTCCGGGACGCCGTGATCGTCGGCGGGATACAGGGGTTCTCGATCCTCCCCGGCGTCTCGCGGTCGGGCGTCACGACGAGTACGCTTCTCTTTCGCTCCTATCGGGCACCCTCGGCGTTCCGACTCTCCTTCCTGCTTTCGATCCCCGCGGGGATCGCCGCGGGCGTATTAACCTACGTCACCGAAGGCGGGATTCCGGGCATCGGCCTCGAGATGGCGGCCGTCGCCGTCCTCACGAGCGCGGTGGTCGGCTACGCGACGATCGGGCTCCTACTGCGGGTCGTCGAGCGCGTGCCGTTCTGGATCGTCTGTTTCGGTCTCGGCGGCCTGGCCATCGTCGGCGGCGGGGGCGTGGCGCTGCTCACCGCGTGAGGCCCCTCGACGTAATCGGACGAAGTTCTTCGTGTTTGGCCACCCCTCCGACGCGACACCTGCGACTGCCGCCCGTAAACGCAACTTCCAAGTTTTCGCCGCTGCTGAGCCTGCGTATGTACGAGGGCGCCCACGCGCGACCCGACGGCCCGAGCACCGTCGCTCGAGTGGCACAGACCGCGAGAGCGTACGGGTTCGAGGGCGTGGTCGTCCGAAATCACGACGACTCGAGCGCGGAGTACGACGCCGACCGCATCGAGGCCGAGTACGGTATCGACGTGGTCGACGGCATCGAGATCAGAGCCGACTCGCCGGATCAGGCGAGCGGCTCGGTCGGCCACTATCGGCCCTCGAAAACCCTCCTCGCGATCCACGGCGGCACGAACGAGATGAATCGGTTCGCCGTCGAAAACGAGAAGGTCGACGTGCTCGCTCACCCGGTCGCCGGAGGCGGCGACGTCAATCACGTGCTCGTCAAGGCCGCCGTCGAGAACGGCGTCAGACTCGAGTTCAATCTCGGTGCCGTCCTCCGAAAGAGCGGCGGTCGACGCGTCCGAACCATCCAGTCGCTTCGGAAGCTACGCGAACTCGTCGACTACTACGACGCGCCCTACGTCGTCAGCGCCGACCCCGCGTCGCACCTCGAGTTCCGCGCGCCGCGAGAGCTGCGTGCGCTGGGCGAGCAACTCGGCGTCTCCGGGGCGTGGATCGAGGCGGGTCTCGAGGAGTGGCGGGCGCTCGCCGAGCGCAACCGAACGATCCAGTCCGATTCGTTCATTGAGCCGGGGGTCGAACGTGGACACTATGAAGAAGAGTCTTGACGAACACGCCGCGCGCTTCGACGAGATCGCGAGCGAGTACGACGACGACAAATCGCCAGAGTACAAGGCCTGTGCGGAGCTCGTCGTCGAGCACGCCGCTCCGGATTCCGACGACGTCGTCCTCGATCTCGCGACCGGGACGGGCGCGATCGCACTCGCGCTCGCACCCGACGCCGAGCGGGTCGTGGGCCGGGATATTAGCGAGGGAATGCTCGAGCAGGCGCACGCGAACGCCGACGAGCGGGGCGTCGAGAACGTCTCGTTCGCGAGCGGCTCCTTTCGAGAGCCGGAGTACGACGGGCCGGTCGATATCGTCGCGTCGAACTTCGCGATGCACCACCTCGGGGACGCGGAAAAGCGGGAGGCGATCGAGGTTATCGCTTCCCTCGAGCCTCGTCGGTTCGTCCTCGGCGACGTGATGGTCTTCGACGAGCGCGACCCCGACGAACCGTTCTACTCGCCCGAGGTCGACGATCCGGCGACCGTCGGTACCCTCGCCGACGCGCTGACCGACGCCGGATTCTCCCTGACCGCGGTCGAGCGAGTCCACGGACAGGTCGGCGTCCTCGTCGCCGAGCGCCCGGAATCGGCGCGAACGGCACCTGCGAACGACAGATGAAACACCTGCCGAAACACCTCAGGCCACGGTGGCGCTATCTCGCGGTCGAACTCGAGACCTGGCCCGACGCGACGATCGATCGACGGGCGTTCCAGCGCGACCTCTGGTATGCGGGGCAGAATCTCCTCGGCGATCCGGGGAGCGCGGACGCCGAACTCTCCGTCGTCAGGTTCGAGTTCGGCGACGGGATCGGCGAATCGGTCGTCAAAGTTCGCCGCGGGGAGACGGAGCCGGCGAGAGCGGCGCTCGCCTGTATCGACCGCATCGACGGGTTTCCCGTCGGTATTCGCGTCACTGGGATCAGTGGCACGATCCGTGCCGCTGAAGAAAAGTTTTTAGGTAAACGCGGGCAAGTCCCGGCAGAGAGAAACGTCGTGTTTGAGAACGCTGAGCGAGTCGCAGTCGGACGAAACGCTGCCGCGGACATCCGGCTCGACGACGCGTTCGTCGGCGCGACAGACCTCGATTTAGTGTGATACTATGCAGGGACAAGCCCAACAGCAGGCGTACGACCGAGGCATCACGATCTTCTCGCCCGACGGCCGACTCTACCAGGTCGAGTACGCCCGCGAGGCGGTCAAACGCGGAACGGCGAGTATCGGCATTCGAACGGAAAACGGCGTCGTGCTCGCGGTCGACAAGCGGATCCCGTCCCCGCTTCTCGAGGACTCGAGCGTCGAAAAGATCCACAAGGCGGACGATCATATCGGCATCGCGAGCGCGGGCCACGTCGCCGACGCGCGACAGCTGATCGACTTCGCCCGTCGCCAGGCCCAGGTCAACCACCTGCGCTACGGCGAGCCCGTGGGCGTCGAAACGCTGACCAAGAACGTCACCGATCACATCCAGCAGTACACCCAGGTCGGCGGTGCGCGGCCGTTCGGCGTTGCGCTCATCGTCGGCGGTATCGAGAACGGCGAACCGCGCCTGTTCGAGACGGACCCATCCGGGACGCCCTACGAGTGGAAGGCGCTCGCGGTCGGTGCAGACCGTGGCGAACTCCAGAACTACCTCGAGGAGAACTACGACCCCGAAGCGGATCTCGACGGCGGCATCTCGCTCGCGCTCGACGCGCTCGCGTCGGTCAACGACGGGAGCCTCCTGCCGTCCGAAGTCGGCCTCGCGACCGTCGACGCCGAATCAGAGTCCTTCGAGCAGTTTGGTCTCGACCAGATCGAGACCCACCTCGAGGAGAACGACCTCCTCGGCGAGGAAGACGCCGACGAAGCAGACGACGAGTAACGTAGCCGCTCGATTTTCGTTTTCGTGCGACACCGCCCATCAGTTAACGAGAAAGGATAGTGTTGACATCGCCTCGAGCGGAGGTTGTACCGGACCTCGAGTCATCGAACCGATCGCGTGGCGTCGTGGCTCGTCCGAACCCTGAGAGCCACACCGTCGAAATCGACGGACAGGAAACCGTCGCCGACGACAAAAGCTCTTTTACTCGGCCGGAGGTAAGCACTGGTATGATATCACTCGACGAGGCGGTGACGGCGCGACTCGAGTCACACGGGGCGCGGTTCGAAGTGCTTGTCGACCCCGATGCGGCACTCGAGATCAAACGCGGCGAGTTCGACGACGACCTGGAAGACCACATCGCCGCCGAAGACGTGTTCGAAGACGCCTCGAGCGGCGACCGGCCCGCCGAAAACGATCTCGAAAAAGTGTTCGACACGACGGATCCGCTCGAGATCATTCCGGAAGTGATCGAGAGAGGGGAGATCCAGATCACGGCCGAGCAGCGCCGCGAGATGCAAGAACAGAAACGGAAACAACTCATCACGACGATCGCGCGAAACGCCATCAACCCGCAGATGGACGACGCGCCGCACCCGCCCGAGCGCATCGAGAGCGCGCTCGAGGAAGCCGGGTTCACCGTCGATCCGATGGAACCGGTGAGCGAACAGGTCGACGACGCGCTCGACGCGCTGCGGCCGGTGATTCCGATCCGGTTCGAGGAGGTTTCGATCGCCGTCCAGATCCCGGCAGAGTACGCGGGCAGCGCGCAGGCGAAGATTCGCCAGTACGGCGACCTCGAGAGCGAAGAGTGGCAACCCGACGGGTCGTGGATCGGCGTCGTGACGTTCCCCGCGGGCCTGCAAAACGACTTCTACGACGTCGTCAACGAGAACACGAGCGGCGAAGCGGAAACGCAGGTCGTCAAGGACAAAGACGATCTCCGCACGCGATAACGGCTCGAGGACACGAGTACGGCAGACTTCCTTCTAGTACGGCCGACTACGCACGGTAGTAGCCCAGCAGAAAGCCGCTCGCGAACCCGACGCCCACGGTGGTCGTCGAGACGATCGATTCGATCCAGTCGGCCCCTTCTTGTGCTCGTTCCTGTGTCTCGAGTAGGCCGGCGCTGAGTCGGTCCCAGTCGACGGTCACGACGCCGTTGGACTCGAGGTATCGAAAGATGACGAGTTCGACGCCGACGATAACCGCGACGAGTTTCGCGACGGTCTTGACCGCGAAGCCGATCAGCCCGCCGAGAACGGCGCTCGCGGCGAACTCGAACCCCATCGACGTCGGATCGATTTCCACCATCGATCGATCCGAAGGGGCCGGTGATCAAAGCAGTTGTGGTACGTGACATTCGAGATGCGACGACTGTCCGCGTGTTCGCGTCTCGAGTATCAGCACGCTGTGAGTGGTTGACAGTTGATAAATACGCTGACGGAACCGACCGACTGATGGAGGCAGTGGCTCGCACGCCCGAAGAGAGAGCGCTCGGTGCCTCGGGAGACGCCACGGGATTCAAGGCGGTTGGACCCGTAGGGAAGCGTATGACTCCCACAGCGTCAATCGGGGTGACCGGCGGGCATCTCTAGTCGTCCCGAGCGCCAGTCGCGGTTCTGGACCACCGCTCGAGCGCGACGAGCGCCCGCGATATCGACCCACGACCGCTCGGAGGGGACACACCTACTCGCATGAAGGCACTTATCGCAAAGCGGATCGATTCGGGAACGCCGGACACGACGGAGATACGAGACCTCGCGCGGGCCGCGGGGTACGACGTCGTCGGGGAGATAACGCAGTCTCGAACGGCCGACGCCGCGTTACAACTCGGCGAGGGGAAAGCCCACGAACTCGCGGCGGAGGCCGAAGCGACCGACGCGAAGACGGTCATCTTCGACAATCGGCTCGGTCCGTATCAGATGTACAATCTGGGGAAGTTGCTCCCCGAAGGGGTCGAGATCCTCGATCGATTCACGCTGATCCTCGAGATCTTCGGCCAGCGAGCGCAGACCCGGAAGGCCCAACTGCAGGTCGAACTCGCCGAGCTTCGATACGAACTCCCGCGTGCGGAGGCCAAGACGAGTCTGGCAAAGCGGGACGAACACCCCGGGTTCATGGGGCTTGGCGAGTACGACGAGAGCCGCGAACAGGACATCAAAGCCCAGATCAGTCGGATCAGGGACGAACTCGAGCAGATCGAGCAGACCGAACAGCACCGACGCGAGCGCCGTCGGGCCTCCGGCTTCGACCTCGTCGCACTCGCTGGCTATACGAACGCGGGGAAATCGACGTTGCTCCGCCAACTCGCGGACGACCTGGACGTCGACGAGAACGAGGAACTCCACCCGGATCTCGATTCGACGGCCGAGTCTCAGGATCGGCTCTTTACGACGCTCGGAACGACGACACGACGGGCGGCCCTCGAGCCACGAGACGTCCTCGTGAC
Organism: Halostagnicola kamekurae; assembly: GCF_900116205.1. Classification (NCBI taxonomy): domain Archaea; kingdom Methanobacteriati; phylum Methanobacteriota; class Halobacteria; order Halobacteriales; family Natrialbaceae; genus Halostagnicola; species Halostagnicola kamekurae. The sequence goes on from NZ_FOZS01000001.1 coordinate 1,326,363, forward strand.
GGATACGGTCGGTTTCATCAGCGACCTCCCTCACTGGCTGGTCGAGTCGTTCAAGTCGACGCTCGATTCGGTCTACCGGGCCGATCTCGTCTTGCTCGTCGTCGACGTCAGCGAACCGATCGACGAGATACACGAGAAACTCGTCACCTGCCACGACACGCTCTACGAACGTAACGAGGCGCCGATCGTCACCGTTCTCAACAAGATCGACGCCGTGAGCGAGGCGGAACTCGAGGAGAAGGCCGCCGCCCTCTCGGCGCTCGCGCCGAACCCGGTCACCGTCAGCGCCCGCGAGGGAACGAACGTGGACGAACTGCTCGAGCGGATCGATCGGGAACTCCCCGACTGGGAGCGCGAGCGGCTCGTGTTGCCGATGACCGACGACACGATGAGCCTGGTCTCGTGGATCCACGACAACGCGAACGTCGAGGACGTCACCTACGGCGACGAGGACGTTCTCCTCTCGTTCGAAGCGCGACCGATGGTGATCTCGCAGGCGCGCTCGCGGGCGAGCGAACTCGAGGCGGCCTCGGCCTGACCAGCCTTCGAACGCGATCTCCTTCTCGCGGATCGACCCACAACCCAACGATATAAACCGACTTCCCGTGATTGTCACGGTATGGAACGAGTTGCAATCATCGGGGCCTCGATGACCCAGTTCGGCCAGCGGGACGAGTGGATCCGCGAGCTGCTCGCCGAGGCCGGCAGTGCGTGTCTCGAGGACGCGGCGGTCGACCCCACGGACGTCGATCACCTGTACGTCTCGAACATGGCAAGCGGCGAGTTCGAAGGGCAGACGGGCGTCGTCAACGCCCTCGTCCACGACCTGGGCGCGGTGCCGGCCTACACCGAACGAGTCGATCAGACGAGCTCGAGCGGCGGCGCGGGGATCTACGCGGCGTGGCGCTCTGTCGCAAGCGGCGCGAGCGACATGACGCTGCTCGTCGGCGGGGAGAAAATGACACACCGCACCACCGCCGAGGCGACGGACGTCATCGCGTCGCTCACGCATCCCTGTGAGTACAAACACGGGGTCACGCTCCCCTCTTTCGCCGGGCTCACCGCGCGACACTACCTCGAGCGCTTCGACGCGCCCCGAGAGAGTCTCGGCAAAGTCGCGGCGAAAAACCACAAGAACGGCGTCGACAATCCGAACGCCCAGTTCCAGAAGGAAGTCGACCTCGAGACGATCCTCGAGTCGCCGATCGTCGCCGACCCGCTTCGGCTCTACGACTTCTGCCCGATCACCGACGGCAGCGCCGCGCTGATGCTCTGTCCGGAGTCGGTGGCGGCGGAGTACACGGACGACTACGTCGTGATCTCGGGGATCGACGGCGCGACTGACACCCACGTCGTCCACGAACGGCCGGATCCGACGATAATGGGCGGCGTCGTCGAGAGCGGCGACGGTGCATTCGAAATGGCCGACCGCGAGCCGGACGACGTCGACGTCGCGGAGTTACACGACATGTTCACGATCCTCGAGTTCCTCCAGATGGAGGGACTCGGCTTCGCAGAGCAGGGCGAGGCCTGGAAGTTAGTCGAGGAGGGGTACACGGATCGGGACGGCGAGTTGCCGATCAACACCTCCGGCGGGTTGAAATCGAAAGGCCATCCGCTGGGAGCCAGCGGCGTCGCACAGGGCGTCGAAATCTACGAACAGCTCATGGGCGAGGCGGGACCGCGACAGGTCGACGCGGACGTGGGCCTGTGCTGTAACGTCGGCGGGTTCGGAAACTGCGTCATCACGACCATCATGGAGGCTGCAGCATGACCATGGAAGCCTATCGCTACGAAGACGGATCGATCAGCTACCCCGGCCACCCGGTCGGCCCGGACGGCAGCGAGCCGGTCGAGACGATCGACCTGAGCGAGTACACCGCCGAGGTGATCACGTGGACGACGAGCACGGCGACGCCGCCCGGCGTCCGCGAACCGAACACGCTCGCCATCGTCGAGTTCGACGTCGACGGCGAGCCGGTCCGAGCGATCGGGCAGGCCACCAGCGACGACCTCGAGACGGGCGACGAAGTCGAGCCTGTCTACGTCGACGAACTCCGAGAACCCGGTGCGGGGATCAGAGAGCCCGAGAGCCAGGCGTGGGACGGGTACCGGTTCGAGCCGGTGTAAAGCCGTAAGCTTCGCTTCTCCCCCGCCGATAGGCGTCACTTTCACTACTCGCGTCGCAAACTTTCCTTAGCCGTCTGCGTCGTCAGCGTCCCCATCGTCGGTCGGCGGTTCGTCGCCGTCGTTCTCGGCCGACTGGTCGTCATCGTCGTCGCCGAACTGGTCTTTGAGCGTCTCGAGTTCGGCGTCCACGTCGACGTTCGACTCGTCGACGGCGTCGACGTCGACCTCACCAGCGGCGTCCGACTCACCGTCTTCGCCGTCGATCTCGATCGAGTGCGCTTCGTTCGCCTCGGTTCGTTCGGCGACCTCCTGCAGTCGACGGTCCACGTCGTCGCGGAGGGTCCGAGCTTCCTCGAGCAGGTCGGCGACGCGTTCGTCGGCCGGAACCGAGCCCTCGGAGACGCCGCGTTGCAGCTCAGAAAGAACCGTATCGAGTTGCGAGACGGTCGTCTCCCGGAGTTTCTTCGCGCGTCTTTCGGTCGACTTCGCGGCCGTCTTGGTCCGCTCTCGTGCTTCCCGTTCCGTTCGAACGAGCTCGATCCCGCGCTGGAAGGCCTCGAGCGCGCGGACGTTCGCCTTCAACACGGCCAGGGCCGCCGGGATCGCGATGTCGTCTGCGACGCGGAGCAACTCGCGCGGCGTCGGCGGACGCAACGGCGGGCGACGACGCCGCGGCTCGAGCTCGGCGCGGAGCTCGTCGATGGTCTCGGCGAGTTCGCGGACGGCGTCCGCGAGGTCCTCGTCACGGTCGGTCATACGGCCCCTTGGACCTCCTTGATCAAAAACGGGCCGATCAATTGGGTCGGTCGCCCGTGTAGACGTGGCTAATGGCCGCGCGAACCCGAGAAGCTGTAGAGTCGATGCTGATCGTCGAAAATATCCGGCAATCGACGCGGGAACGGTACTAGTTGAGGATCGACTGGGTGACGGTCGCGATCTGGCCGTTGTCCGCCTCTCGGAGCCGGTCGTCGCCGATCTTCAGACGGAGGCGCGGTCGACCGACGTCGATCGGGACCTTTTCGGTGTCGATGAGGCCCATATCCTCGAGTTTCGTCTTGGTGCGCGAGAACGTCGCCTTCGATGCGATGCCCACGTCCTCGCCCCACTTGCTGATGTCGTACAGCAGCGCCTCGTTTTTGGCGGCGACGACGAGTGAAATCGTCACCTCGTCGAGCCCGTCGCCGTCGCCGCGAGCCGTCTCGAGGGAGTTCAAAATCGCGGTGAAGTCCGCTTCGGCTTCGGGGCTGATCTCCTCGGAGAGCGTTTCGCGAACGTCGGTGATCGGCGGCGTCCGGAGCTTGAACTGGTCGGCGTTCTCCCAGCGGGTTTCGTAGGCCGAGAACGTTTCCTCGACGAATTCCTCGTCGTCGGTGACAAGCCCCCCGACGCGGTCGCCGGCGTGGACGACGGCGATGACGCGGTCTCCCGTGAGACAGAGGGAATTTTCCGGGGTCTCGCCGAGCGTCCGGAGCGCGAGGGCACCGTCGCTGATGAGGTCGGCGGCGTTCGACGCGATGATGAAGTCGCCCATGACCTCCTTGAGCGTCTGTTCGTTGGCGAGCATCTTGACCGATGGCACCGAACCGTCGAAGTCGGTCGCGACCGAGACGAACTCTTCGATCGCGTCCCGCGATGGGTTCACCATATAAACGTCTCCACTCGCATCCTCGAGAACGCTTCTGAGGATATCGTCAATCTGATGATTGAGTAAATTCGAGGCCATCTGTGTACCGAAGTAAAAGGATGCGCCATACTTAATTTTGTTGGCCGTTCGCACAGGATAAGTTACACTCTCAACCAAATATTGGTAATTTTTATCGGTCAGTGCTTCGTTCTACCCGAAATAGTCTTAAATGAGAGAGAAACCTGAAGACCAGTCCTCGTCGACAACGGAATGATAAGGTACAAACACATATCGGTCCTAGCTTGGCACCCCCCACCCATACGGCGACTGAAACTCCTGGCCGGTCACCAGCTATACTGATTGGAGGTAAAGATAGTAATGGTAATTACTATATACAAGGAACGGATACTGCTAGCTGTATGGGTGTTATACATGATCTGCGTCGCATCGGTCGTGGTAGAAAAACGGACGTAACCGACGGTATGTTTCCGGACACGCTATCGACGCTGCAGGCAAAGCGAGTGAGTACCTACGGCGGACCGTAATCACGTTTCATCCAGATTTTCTGATAGTTGTTCGGACCAGTAGACGTCCCCGTCGTAGATCACCGACGCGTTCGCTTCCGAGAGAAAGGCAGGGAGTTCGTCCGCCGAGAGCAGGAGCCTCGACGGGGATCCACAGAGGTAGGCGTTGTCGTTTCCGTCCGCGTGCGGAAAGTAGTACGAACCGGTGTCCCCGGTCGAATAACACTCGATAGAGAGGAGGTACTGCTCGTCGTCGACCAGCTCCATCGTGATGGTCGTCGGGTACTGCTGTTCTCCCTGCGAGAGCGAGTGGGTGCCGTCGCCGACGACCGCGTAGTCTTTCCCCATCATGATACGGCGTCGCGCGAGGTCCATGGCGCGTTCGATGCTGAACCCGTGTACGAGCAACGTCGCGAACATCGAGCCGACTTTGACGGCGTGGTCGTTCAACACCTTCTGAAGCGTCACCGCGCCGGCGACGCTACCGTTCTCGACGAGTTCGAGCCCCTCGTAAAACGAGCCACACGCGTTCAGGAAAAACGTCTGCGCGTTACAGGTCTCGATCGTACTCGTCGAAAACGTGCCGTCCGGACAGCACAGGCCGTCCGTTTCGCAGTGGCCGATGAAGTGGACGAAATCGTGTTCGGCCTCGAAGACGCGAGCGAGCTCGCCGGTCGTGAGCGACTCCTCGACGGAGAGTTCGATGGGGAGTGCGTCCGCACGCTCCCGGTAGATCTTCGCCACCGATTCGTGTTCGCCGGCCATCTCGGGATCGTTCAACACGACGGCGATCGACGATGCGTCGCTCCAGCGCTCGAGGTACTGAAGGCGGTTTTGGTAGGCCTCTGGCATCGACTTGAAGACATCGATCGGGACGCCGTCGGCGATCCAGCCGTGGACGCATCCGCTCTGTAGTTCCGGCTTGACGATGTCGATGGACGGAATCTGTCCACCGGATCGAGTATCGGCAGTTCCGCTCCGGTAGAAATCGTCGAGCGATCGCTCGACGAGTTCCTGTTCGCACAGTTCGGACCACTTGGGCATCGAGATCAGACTCATCCGATCGAGCAGGAACGGCAGCGTCTCGACGGTGTCCGGCCCGGCCTCGACGTACGTCGAGAGGTGCCAGTCGGGGAGCCGGTGTTCGATCGTTTCGTAGGGGATCTCGAGATAGCTCGCGAGTCGCTCTCGAATCGTCCCCGCGTACAGGCGGTCGCTGTCGATCTCGAGGGCCTCGAGCACGTCCAACTCGGAGAGGGACGTGCTGAACGGACCGGCGTTTCGAACCAGACAATCGAGGAAGAACACTTTGCGGAGCAACTGCTCGACCTCGCCCTCGAGAGCGGGCATCGACGGCAACGGCACTGACACGTCGTGGCCCTCAAGGGAGAGTCGCGCGGGTTCGTGCGCACTCGTCTCGACGGATGCCTGGAGATAGTACGCCAGCGGAGCGACGACGAACAGGTCCTCGTACCGCGGCGGCACGGTGATGGTGATCCCGGATTCGGTCGCTCTGCTCGTGACCGTCGACGGGATCTCGAGCGTCTGGCCCGTCTCGATTCGAGGCGGATGGCCGCGAAGGGACGGGTAGGATCGATCGGGGCTGGTGGTCTTCTGAGAGACGTGGAGGTGGCTTATCGCGCTCGCGAGGCCGCTCGGTGAGTCCGGTATCGTGATCGTGTCGGCCGGGATTTCGTGTCGGCTCCGAAATCCGAGGACGAGTCGCGACCGCTCCGGGAACGAAACGACGACCGTTTCGATGTCGTCGGTCCGGTGAATCGTGGCCGCACCCGAGAACCGAAGATACGTCTTAATTCGCGTGTCGATATCGACGATGTATTCGCCCGGCGCGAGCGAGAGTGGTTCGCCGTGCGGATCGAGTTCGTGTTGGGTCCCGGAACTGAGATTCGAGGCGTAGACGACGGCGTGTGGTAGTCGGAGCTGCTCGGCCGTGACGACCACCGTTTCGTCGACGGGTCTGTTGATTCCGGGACTCGAGTCCGCGATTTCGAGGGCCTCTCCTTCGACGACGATCGTCGCGTTGTCGGCGTCTGTCACTCGAAGCCCGTCGTCGACGGCGTCCCACCGCAGCATCAATTCGTTGAATGTTATTCGGTTAATTTAGTTGTATCGAGTTAACAGAATACGTTCATTTGTCAGCACCTACCGTGGTACCGGGAACCCGGCAGCGACCTCACTTGCCGAGGAAAGGTACACTTATGGAGCATCCAATCACGGGATTTACTATGGAACACGACCACGTCCGGGCAGTCGATCCCGCCGTGGCCGACGCCCTCGAGAACGAGGTCGATCGGCAGCGGTCGTCGCTTCAAATGATCGCGAGCGAGAACCACGTCAGCAAGGCGGTCCTCGACGCGCAGGGCAGCGCCCTGACGAACAAGTACGCCGAGGGATACCCCGGCGAACGCTACTATGGCGGCTGCGAGTACGCCGACGAGGTAGAACAGCACGCAATCGACCGCGCGACGGAACTCTTCGGCGCCGAGCACGTCAACGTCCAGCCCCACTCGGGCACGCAGGCCAACCAGGCCGTCTACTTCGCAATGCTCGAGCCCGGTGATAAGATCCTCTCGCTCGATCTGACCCACGGCGGCCACCTCAGTCACGGCCACCCGGCGAACTTCGTGGGCCAACTCTACGACGTCGAGCAGTACGAGGTCGACCCCGACACCGGCTATCTCGACTACGAGGGACTGGCCGAGCAGGCCGAGGAATTCGAACCCGACATCATCGTCTCGGGTTACTCCGCGTACCCCCGCGAGATCGAGTGGGAGCGCATTCAGGAGGCTGCCGACGCGGTCGACGCCTACCACCTCGCGGACATCGCTCACATCACGGGCCTCGTCGCCGCCGGCGTCCACGACTCGCCGGTCGGCATCGCTGATTTCGTCACCGGATCGACCCACAAGACGATCCGCTCCGGTCGCGGCGGCATCGTCATGACGCGCGAGGAGTACGCGGACGGCATCGACTCGGCGGTGTTCCCCGGCGGACAGGGCGGCCCCCTCATGCACAACATCGCCGGCAAGGCCGTCGGCTTCAAGGAAGCCCTCGAGCCCGAGTTCGAAGACTACGCAGAGCAAACGGTCGCCAACGCGAAGGCGCTGGGCGAGAGCCTCGCCGACAACGGCTTCTCGCTCGTCTCCGGCGGCACCGACAACCACCTCGTGCTCGTCGACCTCCGTGAGAGCCACCCCGACACCTCGGGTGGCACCGCCGAAGAGGCCCTCGAGGCCGCGGGCATCGTCCTCAACGGGAACACGGTACCCGGCGAGACGCGCTCGGCGTTCGACCCCTCGGGCATCCGCGCCGGCACGCCCGCGCTGACCACCCGCGGCTTCGACGAGGACGACTGCCGAACCGTCGGCGATCTGATCGCCCGCGTCGTCGAGAGTCCGGACGACCAGAACGTTCTCGAGGAGGTCCGCGAGGAAGTCGAAACGCTGTGTGCGGAGAACCCGCTGTACGAAGACGAGTAAGAGATCCCACTCTACACGAGCTTGTTCGGTCGCTCGTAGTCGCCTACTGTTTCCCGGTTATCGCTTCTAGCGTCGTGAGGATATCGTTACCGTACTCAGCCACTGCCTCGGCTGAATGCTGGTATCGAACCGATACGACCGTCGACGTTCGATCGACTGTCAGGTCGTTGCGGATCCCCCGCGGAAGAACGGGATCGATCGCGTCCGCTGCAGTCTCGAGGCCGAGGTCCGTGCGTAGGGCATCGGCGAGCGACTCGGCGGCGTCGGTCGAGTCGACCTGATATGCGATGTCGACGGTCGCGTCGCCATCTTCGCTGGTGATCGAAACCGACGTGTTCGTAACCGGGTCGTATGCCGGCCTCCGTGGCGGTGTCGAGCTATCGTGGAACGCGAGCCCGGTCGTCGCGAACCGGATCGGCGAATCTCGAGCGGTGCGTTCGAACGGTCCCAACACGGCGTCCGAAACGGGGTCGCCATCGCCGTGCCAAACGTCGACGACAGAGCGAACGAGATCGTCCGTCCCGATTGCGAAGACGTGCTCGCCGAGGACCACCGCGCTCTGGCCACCGGCCTCGTAAATGGTCCGTCCGTCTGCCGTCTCGGCTTCGGTCGCGTCTTGGCCGGATTGCTCGAGGAGCGCCAGGAGCTCGTCTTCCGCCCACTCGGCCCAGACGACGCCAGCGCTTCCGGACTCTGTGTTTGATCCCAGCACGGCTACTTTTCCGACCGCGGAAGCGACCTCCGATGGTTGTCCAGCGACGAGACCGGCGAATCCGGAGGGCAGTTCCGCAAACGACGGCGTCTCGAGGAGCTCCACCGCGAGTGCTGTCGGAGCGGAGTCAGGTTGCATTTCGTCGGGAAGGACCAGCAAGAGTGGGTCGCTTTCAGCGGGAACTGTTCCCGCGGTGAACCCGTCAGCGCCGGGCAGGTTGGAGTTTCCGATAGACGTCGGGAGGGAGCTACAGCCGCTGATCCCGACCAACAAGCAGCCTGAAACAATTGCGCCCCGTCGCGTCATCTCGGGGCCGCCCTCGGAAAGCATGTTCTCACATTGACTCGTCTGGTGATATGATTTTTGGTGCGCTATCACGCCTGTCACTCGCCGGCACGCGGCTTTTCAGCCGGCTCGACGTACCGCCGTTTATGTCCACGCGCCCGACCGGAACCATCCTCGACGACGATCGATTGCTCGAGCTTCGACGCGCCGAGGAGTCGACCGACTCGACGCTGGCGCTCGAGATGACGCCGGTCGCAGAGCACATGGGGGCCTCGAGCGGTGACCGGATCGACTGGGACGTCGACGAGTACGAGGACGAGCCGATGCTGGTGTGTACCGCGATCGTCGACGCACAGGCCGATGACGCGCCGTATCCTCGTCGACTCCGTGACCGCGACGGGGACGTCTCGGCGCCGGTTCCCGATCCGCTAGTGGGAGCCGACCCACCCGAGGGACTGGGTCTCGACCTCGAGAGCTACGACGCCGATCGGCCGCTGCTGTTCGATGCGATCTCCATCGCCGAAACGATCGGCTTCGTCCCGTTTCGGTTCGACGACGGCGAACCCTATCGCGCCGAACCGCTGCAGGGCGTTGCCGACGAGAGCGACCCCGTGGCCGAGGAAACCATCGCGAACGAGCGAGACGACGACCCGTCCCCGCGGCCGGAGACCGTCGACGCGCCGATCGACGCCGAGGTACTCGAGGCGGTCGTCGACGAGACGAACGCCACTTTCGACGCCCTCTCGAGCGTGCTCGAGGAACTCAGCCGGCAACGCCTCGTCGGCGAAGCCGATGCGGTCGGCGAATACCCACCAGTTGCGGTAGACGACCGCGGCATCTGTATCGTGCCCGACGACGAGTGGGCTGCACGACTCGAGCCACAGCTTTCGACCGACGACGCGTCGGTCCTCGAAGCCGCGCGACTGACTCACAACCGACAGGCAAAGCGCCTCCTCGCCGCGCTCGAGGATCCCGATACCAGATACGACGAGTACGACCGGACCTACGATGCTATCGTCACCGACGAGCGAGAGACCGCAGAGTGGGAGGTCTCCGAAGCCGGCTCGACGTAGGGAAAGCGTCGGTTCGCCGATAGTGACCACGAACGTGCATATACCCGGTCGTTCGGGCGGGAAAATAGGCACAAACCCGAGCGTTGATTACGCTCGCTCACGGCATCTCGAGTGATGACCGAGATCATCGATGGAAACGCCGTTGCGAGCGAGATCCGCGATGGACTGACCGACGCGATCGAAACGCTCGCCGACGCCGGGACGCGGCCGGGGCTCGCGACCGTCCTGATGGGCGACGACCCCGCGAGTCAGACGTACGTGAACATGAAACAGCGCGACTGCGAGGAGGTCGGCATCGACGGCACCCACGTCGAGATCGACGGGGACGCGCCCGCGAGCGAACTCTACGACGCGATCGAGGATCTCAACGACGATCCGTCCGTCCACGGCTACATCGTCCAGGAGCCGGTCCCGGATCACATCGACTACAGGGAAGTGCTTCGCCGGATCGATCCGGCCAAGGACGCCGACGCCTTCCATCCCGAAAACGTCGGTCGGCTCGTCGCCGGCCAGCCCCGATTCAAACCGTGTACCCCCCACGGGATCCAGAAGCTGCTCGAGGCCTACGACGTCGAGACGGAGGGCGCGGACGTGACCATCATCGGCCGGTCGAACATCGTCGGCAAACCGATGGCGAACCTGCTCATGCAGAAAGCCGACGGCGGCAACGCGACGGTGACGGTCTGTCACTCCCGAACGGAAGACCTCGAGGCGAAGACGCGAACGGCGGACATCGTGATCGCCGCATCCGGCGTCACCGAACTCGTCGACGCGTCGATGCTCGCCGACGGCGCGGTCGTGATCGACGTCGGCATCTCTCGCGTCGACGCCGACAACGAGAAGGGCTACGAGCTCGTCGGCGACGTCGACTTCGAGAGCGCGAAATCGAAGGCCAGCGCCATCACCCCGGTCCCGGGCGGGGTCGGCCCGATGACGCGCGCGATGCTTCTGCACAACACCGTCAACGCCGCGAGCGCCCAGCAGGGAATCGACGTCGATCTCCCCTAAAATCGCGGTCACACTGGGAGTGTCGGAACTCGAACGGTCGATTTACTCGAACTCGAGCGCCTCGAGCTGTTGGGTCGCGCGCTCGATCGCTTCCGTTTCGCCCTGCAGAGCCGCCGCGAGTTCGCGAGTCGCACGAACGAGGGTCTCGGCGGTTTCCGGTCGAATATCTCCCTCGAGCATGCGGATTCGCGTGACGTGGTCCCCGAGCGTCTCGAGGGCGCGTTGTTGGTTGGTCGTGAGCGTCCGTTCCTCGCTCCATGTTCGGATATCGCGTCGGTAGTCTCGAACGGCGTTGGCGACGGCAATTCCGCGAGCCGAGCGAAGCGAGTTCGGAACCTCCGATGCGGGCGGGCGTCGCCCCTGATCTGCGACTTCGAGTAGCGTGAGAAAGTAGAGTTCGTCGCGCTCTGCGAGCTGCCGTTCGCGCGCGACGACGTCGGCGACGTGCACTAGTTCGGCGGCCGCGAGATACGTATCGTCGAGTTCGCGCAGGTCGCCCCCGTTGATGAATCCGCGTTGGCGGACGTACTCCCGGGAGCGCTCCCGACACCGCTTTGCGAGGTCGTCGGTCGCGCTGTCCTCGACGGCGTTTCGAACCGGCGTCAGATCGAACTCGATCTGCAGGTCCGTGTGTTCGGTTCGTTCGTCGAGGCCGACGCTCCGGAGCGTCCCACAGTGTGGACAGCTCACGTTCCCCGTTTCGTAGTACGACCAGCGGGTCCCACACTCGGTGCATTCGCGCTCGCCCCGAATCTTCATAGTCTCGAGTTCGGTCGGGACGTCAAAAGGTCCACCGACTCGTCGAGTCGACCAGCGTGATCCAACCGACGGAATCCGCTACTGGATCCGACTGGCTTCGAAAAGGACGTGTGCGAGTGTCGCTTCTTGTACCGGTCTTTTTGCGTCTTCACCGGGAACGACCCCGTATGCGAGACGAACAAGAGATCCGCGAGCAGTACGAGTTCCTCGAGGAGCAACTCGAGAGCGACGAGATGAACCACGACGGCGTCGAGCGGATGTTCACGTACTACAAGCGCGCGCTCGGGTGGGTCCTCGAAGAAGAACACATCTGAATCCATCGGAAATTGCGCTTGACATATTGAGATTCGATCCATTGTCGGTACCTTTAAGTTCTCCCGGGCAATTTTTCCAGTTGACGCTTCGCTTGGAGGGCCGAAGCGTCAGCGGGGACCAATTCAGGGCGGCAAGCAACCGCGTGACATTTTTCCGTCACGCGGTCTGCTTTCCTGTTTACGCGGCGACACTCAGTTTCGATAGTTACTTCAGCGCCGATCGAACGGCCGATATCGCGACCGTCGAGTCGAATCCGTACCGGGAGAATTGTGCTCTTCGAAAGCACCTGAAAGCTAAACATGAACCACGCGTTATGTGTGTTCGCTCGGGAAACCCCTCATCAGCACAATACGTACGGATTTCCTCGTTTACTGTAGCTCACACGAAAACTGGGCGAATTTGATCGAAACAACCCGACATGTTTATTAAATTTCGACAGTAAGTACGACCGGTACTTACCCAATGTACGACCTGACAGGATTTCAGCGTGACCTGCTCTACGTCATCGCTGGCGAGGAGGAACCGCACGGACTGGCCATCAAGGAGGAACTCGAGCAGTACTACGAAAAGGAGATTCACCACGGGCGACTGTACCCGAACCTCGATACCCTCGTCGACAAGGGACTCGTCGAAAAGGGACGCCGCGATCGGCGAACCAACTTCTACACGCTCACTCGCCGCGGGCAGCGCGAACTCGAGGCGCGCCGGGAGTGGGAAGGACAGTACGTCGAACTCTAGGACGGGGTCGGTCCGCCTGTTTTGACGTCCGGTGGCGCGTCGACCCTGGCTTCGCGTCGACGCCGACTCGTCAGGGTGGAGAGAACGCTCGTCGCCCGAAGATTTCCTCACGGCGGTCGCCTGCGACAATTGGGATGAGCAATTTGTTTATTTACTTCTACGGACAATAGCGGCAGGTGAACGGAGCGACGCTACAGGTCGTCGAGGCACCGCTCGAGGAGACGGTCGTTCGGATCGCCCTCGCCGGCGCGCTCGGGCTCTTTCTCGGTCTCGAGCGCGAGTGGTCGAAACGGCCGGCCGGAATCAGGACATTCTCGCTGATCAGTCTCCTCGCAGCGGTCTTTACGATCCTCGTGTTGGAGACCGAAATCGGCGATGGGGTGATCGTCCTCGGCGGACTGCTGGTCATCGTTCAGGGGATCATGCTCGCCGTCAAGGGCCTCCTCGACGAGGACGAAGACGCCGGCCTCTCACTGACCACGTCGGTCTCGATGCTCGTCGCCTACGGCGTCGGATCGGTCGTCGCAGCCGGTTTCGTTCTCGAGGGCGTCACCGTCGCCGTCCTCTCGACCCTGTTGTTGGTGCTCAAGCGAGAGCTCCATGAGTTCGCGTGGGGACTCTCCCGCGAGGAGATGCGATCGACGACGGAGTTCGCGATCCTCGCGTTCGTCATCTATCCACTCTTGCCCGCCGAAGAGACGCTCACTATCGGTTCGATCGCCATCCCGATCGAACCGAAGGTGATCTGGCTGATGGTCGTCGCCGTCGCGGGAATCGGGATCGTCAACTACGCGATCGTCTCGACGTACGGCGGGCGCGGCATCGCGGTCACCGGCTTTTTCGGCGGGCTGGCGGCCTCGACCGCCGTCGTCGGCACGATGCTCGACCACGTCAACCAGCGGCCCGAGGCGGCCTCCTACGCGGTTGCGGCGATCATCCTTGCGGACGCGGCCATGGCCGTCCGGAACCTCGCGATCGCCCTCGCGTTTACGCTGGGCGGCGGCGTCGACGTCCTCGTGGAGGCCCTCGTTCCGCTCGGCGCGGTCATCGCAGTCGCGGTGGCCGTCGCCGCCGTCTCGGCGGACTGGTCCGAATCGCCCGAGATAGACCTCGTCAGTCCGTTTTCGATGAAGAACGCGCTCGCATTCGGCGCGGTCTTTCTCGCGGTGCTCGTGCTCGGGTCGCTGGCCGAAGTCTGGCTCGGGACCGTCGGCTTCTACGTCACCGCCGTCGCCAGCGGGCTCGTCTCGAGCGCCGGCGCGACGACCTCTGCCGTCGTGTTGTACCGCGGCGGCCAACTCGGCACGACGGAGGCCTCGATCGCGATTCTGTTGGCGACGGTCTCGAGTATCGTCGTGAAGGCGCTGCTGGTGAGAACGGCTTCGAACCGGCGCTTCAAAAACCGCGTCGCGGCCGCCAGCGGCGTTCTTCTGGTAGGCGGTGCACTGGCGTCCGTCGTTCTGGTCATCTGATCGGCCGGACGGGGTCCCGAATCGGACAGCACCTTCCGCGTGACAGGCGCGCGCCAAGCGCGCTCGCGAGTCGGGACAGCTATGGACGTCGATACCGGAGTGTCGCTCGTGTCACATCCGGTTCGCGCGTGTCGGCGCCGCGTCCAACGAGAGCACGAGTCGATCGTCGACGGGATCGATTACTGTGCGGACGCGGTGTCGGAATCGTGGGACGACGACTCTGTGGCGGACCGTCGTCACGTCGTAGAGCCGATGCAATCGGCGCTCGAGTCGGCGGGGATACTCGAGCGGCTTCCGGTCGTACTGTCCGACGCGGTCGAAGCGGCGGGCTACGAGCTTCCGGCGACGCCGGTCGCCAGCCCACCGTACGTCGTCCTCACGAGTCGCGGCCCGCTCTGTCGAGCGACAGTCGAGCCGGGGCGAATCCTGATCCGGTTCGACGCGTTTTCGGTTTCTCGAACTCCAGAGCCCGTCTACCGGCGACGTGACGGCGTTCAGGTGTCCGTATCGCTGGAGTCGTAACGCTTTTGCGGTGCAGTTCGCGACGGCCGTCGGTTTCCGCGAGTCGACCGATGGAAATGAACGGCCCACAGACGAGCAACGGCGGTGTGACGAGGATGCGTGTGTGGCGGAGGAGTCGACGAGCAGTCGCCAGCCGTCGATTGTTACTAACTAACCTCCATTAAGTGCTACGAGTTATTAACATCTATCTTGGATATAATAACCTTTTTATTCGTCTGCTCGAAGGTACTCGTATGAATCTTTCACGCCGCTCTGCGCTGCGAGTGGGGATGGGATCGCTCGCACTCGCCACCGGTGCGGGCTGTCTCAGCGAACCAGAACAGAGCAACGCATCGGGCGGATACGCCGCGTTCTTTCCGCTCTGGGACTGGGCGCGCCACGTCTCGGGCGACGCCATGGAGTTCGAGAACGCCGTCGACACGGGTCAGATGGGCCACGGATGGGAGCCGCCAAGCGACCTCCAGCGGGACATCGCGAGCTCTCGAGTCTTCGTCTACCTCGATACCGAGCAGTTCCCGTGGGCGAGCGAGTTCGCCGCGGAGTTCGAGCGGAACTACGACACCATCACGCTGATTGACTGCATGGACGGTCTCGAGAATCACCTGTTGCCGATCGAGACCGAAACAGACGCGGACGCCGACCCGGCTTCCCACGACTTCGACGCGGCGGCCGTCGACATCGCGAGGATGACGCTCTTCGAGTATCGAACGGGCGAGGAAGTCGGCTCCTGGCACGAGGGTCACTGGCACGGCGGCGTTCCGAACGTTCCAGTCGGCGACGAGGTCGCGATTACTGCGGTCTTCGAAGACGACGAGGGCCGCGTTCTCCCGCTCGGCACCGACGAGCAGTTCCAGATCGCGGCCGATTTCGCCGGCGAAGCGAGCGACGCCCTCGAGATCGATTCGTACGGGGACCACGTGGTACTCGCCGGAAGTGAAACGGCGCAAGCCCGGGTCGCGTTCGAACTCGTCGCCGACGGCGAGACGGTCTGGGAAACGAGCGAGGAGCCGCCGACCGTTTCGGTCGTCGAGGAACTCGAGGAGACGACGGCCCCGGAGAACGCGGATCCGCACGTCTGGCTCGACCCGGTCATCGCACAGGACATCGTCGAAACGATCGCCGAGGGGCTCGCAGACGCCGACCCCGACAACGCCGACACCTACGACGCGAACGCGGCGGCCTACCGCGAGGAACTCGCGGCGGTCGACGAGAAACTGCACGAGCTTACCGACGCAGCGGACCGGACCGTCGCCGTCTTCGCGGGCCACGACTCCTACCGGTATCTCGAACGCCGATACGGGTTCGAGCTTCGGACTCCGGCCGGGATCTCGCCCGACGAGGTTCAAAGCAGCGACGACATTTCCGAACTGATCGAAGTCGTCGAAGAACACGACATCGAGACGATCCTGTACGACCCCTTCGAGACGCAGGACCCGGGCGAGGACGTCCCCACCATGGTCGACGTACTGCTCGAGGAAACCGACGCGACCGACTCCGCGCCCCTGACACCGCTCGAGGGGAACACCGAAGAGTGGGACGAGGCAGGCTACGGGTGGGTCGAACAGATGGAGTCGGTGAACATTCCCTCGCTGAAACGAGCGCTGGGAGCGGAGTGAGTCGACGGAATATGGAAGACATAAACGCCTTCGCGTCCGAGTACGGGGTGAACTATCCGTGAGTCCGGTCGTCGATATCGAGAACGTTTCGTTCGCCTACGGCGACACCGTCGCGATCAGAGACGTCTCCCTGACGATTTCGAAGGGTGACTTCCTCGGGCTCATCGGACCCAACGGATCCGGGAAGACGACGCTGTTGCACCTCATGCTCGGGTTGCACGCGCCCGACGAGGGAACCATCGAACTGTTCGGCGAACCCGTCTCGGAGTTCGCCGACGGCGAGCGGATCGGCTACGTCTCCCAGCAGGCGACCAGTCGCGGCGGCACGATGCCGGTGACCGTCCGCGAGGCCGTGACCATGGGTCGATTTCCCCACGCCGGTCACGCGCCGCTGAGCGACGCCGATCACGACGCCGTCGACGACGCGCTGGAGACGGTCGATATTTCAGAACTCGCAGACAAACAGGTCAATCAGCTCTCGGGCGGACAGCGCCAGCGGGCCTTTATCGCTCGCGCGCTCGCCTCCGAGGCCGATCTGCTCGCGCTCGACGAACCCACCGTCGGCGTCGACGCCGAGTCTCGAGACGAGTTCTACCGACTCCTCGAGTCCCTGAACGAATCGGGGATCACGATCGTGTTGATCGAACACGACATCGGCGTCGTCACGGACCGCGCGGATCACATCGCCTGTATCAATCAGGAGCTCTACCACCACGGAGACACCGAATCGTTCGTCGAGAGCGACGCTCTGACCGAGGCGTACGGGACGTCGGGACAGGTCGTACACCACCACCACTAATGAATCTCAGACGCGCTACCGAACTCGTCGGAATCGGAGCGACCGCGCTCCTCGCGGTTGCCATGCTCGTGTTCGTTGGCCTCGAGTGGCTTCGGGGCTACGCCGCCACGGGCTGGTTGTACGAGCAGTTCATCATCGCCGGGATGTGGATGGACTTCTATCTGGGAACGAACGTATTCAGCTACTCGTTCATGTGGCGATCGATCGCGACGGCCGTCTTCGTGGGGATCGTCGCGCCGCTGGTCGGCACGTATCTGGTCCACCGGGAGATGGCGCTGATCGGCGAGACGCTCGCGCACACGGCCTTCGCCGGCGTCGCTTTCGGCCTGCTGTTCAGCGCGACGACCGGCTGGGACGGCTCGTTGCTCGTCGTCGCGCTCGTCGTCGGCATCCTCGGGGCGCTCGGGGTCCAGTGGCTGACCGAGCGGACGAACGCGTACGGCGACGTCCCCATCGCGATCATGCTCACCGGGAGTTTCGCCGTCGGCACCCTCCTCATCAGTTACGGTCGCGGGCTGTCGGGCGTGAGCATCGAGGAGTACCTGTTCGGAAGCGCGTCCTACGTGACGGTCGGCGGCTCGCGGTTGATGGCCGCGCTCAGTCTGCTCGTGGTCGGCGTCGTCGCCGTCACGTACAAGCAGCTGCTGTTTATCACGTTCGACGAACAGGCCGCTCGCGTCGCTCGACTCAACGTCACCTGGTACAACACGCTCTTGATCGTGCTCACGGCGGTCGTCGTCGTCGGTGCCATGCAGATCCTCGGGGTCATCCTCGTCGCCGCGATGTTGGTCATACCGGTCGCCGGAGCCTCCCAGATCGCACACAGTTTCAAAGAGACGCTGTTCCTCTCGGTTCTTTTCGGCCAGCTTTCGGTGCTCGGGGGCTACGCGATCGCGATCAACCAGGGCCTCCCGCCAGGCGGATCGATCGTCATCACGGCGATCGCCGTCTACCTCGTCGCGGTATTCGGCTCGAGCGGCTCCGCCTCGGCGATTTCGACGCACTGACGGCACTTCTCCCGTCCGGGAACTGCCACCCACGTTTAACTCGCTCGTCGTGAAACGGTGTCGTGATGGGAAGGCTATCCGAACTGTTCGAACCCGATTCCGTCGCCGTCGTCGGCGCGACCGATCGGGAGGGCGCGGTCGGCCGGGCGATCCTCGAGAACCTCTCGACGGGGTTTGCGGGCGAGGTCGTTCCGGTGAATCCGAACCGGGAGACCGTCCTCGGACACGAGTGCTATCCGGACCTCGAGCGCGCCCCCGCCGTCGACCTGGCGGTCGTCGTCGTTCCGCCGCCGGTCGTCCTCGAGACGCTGCGAGAGATCGGCGAGACGGGAATCGAAAACGTCGTCGTCATCACGGCGGGGTTCTCCGAGACCGGGTCGGAGGGCGCGCGACGCGAGCGGGAACTTCGCGAGATCGCCGAGGAGTACGACCTCAACGTGGTCGGCCCGAACAGTCTTGGCATCATGTCGACGGCCGTCGGAATGAACGCGACGTTCGGACCGGAACGAGCGATCGAGGGCGGCATCTCCTTTATGAGTCAGTCGGGCGCGTTCATCACCGCGGTGCTCGACTGGGCGAACGATCAGGAGATCGGCTTCCGCGACGTCGTTTCGCTCGGCAACAAGTCGGTGCTCGCGGAAACCGACTTCGTCCGGCAGTGGGGCGAAGACCCCGAAACGGAGGTCATCATCGGCTACCTCGAGGATATCGACGAGGGGGCCGAATTTATCCGCGCCTCTCGAGACGTCACCGACGACACGCCGATCGTGCTCGTCAAGTCAGGTCGAACCGACGCGGGGGCACACGCCGCGTCGTCGCACACCGGCGCGATCGCCGGGAGCGAGCGCGCCTACGAGACCGGGCTCGAGCAAGCCGGCGTGGTTCGCGCGCGATCGGTACAGGAACTGTTCGACTACGCTCGGGCGCTCTCGGGGCTGCCGGTCCCCGAATCCGAGTCCGTCGCCGTCGTGACGAACGCCGGCGGCCCCGGCGTCCTGACGACCGACGCGGTGGGCGATTCGACGCTCGAGATGGCCTCGTTCACCGAGGAGACCCTCGAGGGGTTGTCCGAATCCCTTCCCGAGGAGGCGAACGTCTACAACCCCGTCGACATCATCGGTGATGCGGACGCCGACCGCTTCGCCGAGGCCCTCGACACCGCTCTGGCCGATCCGAACGTCGGGAGCGCCGTCGTCGTCAGCGCGCCGACTGCGGTGCTTGCCTACGAAGACCTCGCGGAGGTAGTCGTCGAAACGCGCGACCGACACGAAAAGCCCGTCGTCACCGCGATGATGGGCGGGCAGCGAGCGCGAGCGCCGGAAGCAACGCTTCGCGAGTCCGGGATCCCGAACTACTTCGACCCCGCGCGGGCGGTCTCGGGACTCGACGCGCTCGCTCGCTATCGCGACGTCCGCCGGCGCTCTCGAGACGACCCGGCGACGTTCGACGTCGATCGCGAGCGAGCGCGGCGGATTCTCGAGCGCACGAAATCGCGATCGGGGAATCAACTCGGCATCGAATCGATGGACCTGCTCGAGGCCTACGGCATCCCGACGCCGGAGGGCGCGGTCGTCGACGATCCGGAGAGCGCGCGAGAACTCGCCGAGTCGATCGACGGCGACGTCGTCATGAAGATCGCGAGCCCAGACATCGCCCACAAATCGGACATCGGCGGCGTCAAGGTCGACGTTCCGGACGCCGAGGTGGCCGACGCCTACGAGGACCTGATCGCGCGAGCGCGAAACTACCAGCCCGACGCGCAGATTCTCGGCGTTCAGGTGCAAGAGTCGCTCGACCTGGACGGGTCGACCGAGACCATTCTCGGCATGAACCGCGACCCGCAGTTCGGACCGCTACTGCTTTTCGGGCTCGGCGGCATCTTCGTCGAGATCCTCGAAGACACGTCGGTCCGCGTCGCACCGATCGGCGAAACCGAGGCGCGAGACATGATCGACGACGTGAAGGCGTCGCCGCTTTTGGCCGGCGCGCGCGGTCGCGAACCCGCGAACACCGACGCGGTGGTCGAAGCGATACAGCGTCTGTCCCAACTGGTAACTGACTTTCCGGCGATCCTCGAGGTGGATATCAACCCGCTCGTCGCGGGCCCGGACGACGCGCGGGCGATCGACCTCGTCGTCACCGTGGACACGGAGGAACTATGACTGACACAGACACCAGCGACGCGACGGAGCCGACCGACCGAACCGACACCGAGACGCTGCTCGTGAGTTCACTCGAGGGCAGCGTCGGAAAGACCGCGATCGCCCTCGCGCTCGCCCGACTCGCGAGCGACGGCGATTCGGCCCCCGCGGCGGGCTACATGAAACCTCGCGGGACCCGCCTCGAGAGCAACGTCGGAAAGACCCTCGACGAGGACCCGTTTCTCGCTCGAGAGATCCTCGAGTTCGAGGCTGAGATACACGACATGGAACCGATCGTGTACTCGCCGACGTTCATCGAACAGGTGATTCGCGGCCGCGAGGACCCGGATGACCTGCGAACCAGAGTCAGAGAGGCCGCGGACACGCTCGCCTCGAACTGCGATCGACTGTTCGTCGAAGGCGCCGGCACGCTCGATACTGGTGGGATCATCGATCTCACGGATGCCGATGTCGCGGAACTCCTCGACGCGCGCGTGCTACTCGTCGCCACCTACGAGTCGGCCGACGACGTCGATCCCATCGTGACCGCGGCGAAAACCTTCGGCGATCGACTCGCGGGCGTCGTGTTCAACGACGTTTCCGAGCAGGCGTACGACGAACTCGAGACGGACGTCGTGCCGTTTCTCGACGGCCGCGGGATCACGACGTACGGAACGATCCCGAGCGAGCGCACGCTCGCGGGTGTCACCGTCGAGGAGCTCGCGGACGAACTCGGTGCGACGACGCTCGTCGAGGACGATGAAGACACCTACGTGGAGCGATTCACCGTCGGCGCGATGGGCGCGGACAGCGCGCTTCGTCACTTCCGCAGGACGAAAAACGCCGCCGTCATCACGGGCGGGGATCGATCGGAGATCCACACCGCGGCCCTCGAAGCGCCGGGCGTTCGGTGTCTCGTGCTGACCGGCGGGCACCGTCCGTCGGGGGCTGTGATTGGTCAAGCGACCGAGCGGGGGGTACCCGTGCTCTCGGTCCAGACGGATACGCTCACCACCATCGAACGCGCCGAGGACGTCGTTCAGAGCGGCCGTACGCGGACCCGGCGGACCGTCGAACAGATGGAGTCCCTTCTCACCGAATACGCGGACGTCGATCTGATTTTCGAGACAGCATTCGAGAAGTGACTCGCGGGTCGTACGTTCCTCGCCAGGAAAACCGTGATCGGTCGGTCCGGGCAAACCGACCTCCTCCGGGTGGCCGAATGTCAGAGGCACCCCGGCACGCTACAGTACTGGCTGTACCCTCATACCCTCACCTGATGCGGACTCGCTCACTCGATCGTCTCCGGTATTTATTACTTGTGGCTATTTATAAGTAGGCGGGGCGCGACGCGATCGATGCAGACCGTCGCCTTCGATCGGTCGAGACCGTTTCGACGAAACGTTGCTCTCCTAACACCTGATCGGTCGCCTCGCCCGTCTGACTAACAATTAAGAGTGTGCCAGCCAAGAATGGATTATGGACGACACTCAGCAGGAAATAACTTCCCTCGTGGGTCGTGAAGTCTACTCGAACAACGGGGTCTTCGTCGGCGAAGTCGAGGACCTTCGATTGAACGTCGACGGACAGACCGTGACGGGACTCGCACTCGGCAGCCTCAACACGGAACTGTTCGAAGCGGAGGCGAAAAGCGCGAGCGGCGTCATCGTCCCCTACCGGTGGGTGCGGGCAGCGGGCGATATCATCCTCATCAACGATGTCGTCGAACGCGTTCGCAGCGCCGACGAGGACGAAGAAGAACTGATCGCGTAGGCGTCTCGTTCGATCCCGTTAGTTTCCGTTCGATCCCTCTCCGCCTTCGACCCCCATCGCGTCGAACAGCGTCCGTTTGACCGCCTCTTCGGTCAACTCGAGGAACGTGTCTCTGGTTTCGGCCGAAATTTCGATGCCGGTAAAGATGCCCAGCGGGATTTCCGCGCTGGCCTGCGTCGAGTGGCCCGCCGTCTCGCCGATTTCGCCGTAGGCGTCGTCGAGGATCTTGCCGATGTTGATCCGGATGTCTTTCGACCGGGCGGACAGGAAAATCGTCTCCTCGGCGATGCCGAAGACGGCGGTGGTCGTGACGCCCTCGAGGTTGAGCAGGTGGCTGGCGGCCTGCGTGAGCGCCTCGCGGTCCCGGACGATCCCGGCGTTCGAGACGAGGTGACTCCCCTGAACGTCCCGGTTCGCGATCGCCTCCGCGAGCACGTCGAGCGTCTCGGGTGACATCGACGGCGACTCGACCTGTTCTAACGTGTCGTGGTCTGCAAACGGATAGAGGTACGCGGCGGCGGTGAGGTCCGCGGGGGTGGTGTCGCGTTTGAAATCGAGCGTTTCGGCCCGGATACCGTACAGCAACGCGGTCGCGACCTCCTCGGAGACGTTGACGTCGAACTCCTGGATGTACTTCGTCATGATCGTCGACGTCGAGGACATGTTCGGTCGGATGTCGACGAATTCGGGCTCGTACTCCGCCTCTGGCTCGTGGTGGTCGATCACGATATCGACGTCGAGGTCGATTTCGGTCGAGGTCGAGTGATCGACCAGTGCGACCGTATCGTGGCCCGAGAGATCCTCGAGTTCGTCCCACTGCACCAGATCGATCCCGAGGAGGTTCACGAACGCCCTGTTTTCCTGGTGGCCCATATCGCCGAGATAGACGATATCCGACTCGACCCCAAGGTGGGACGCGATCGCTTGCAACGCTGCAGCGCTCGCGATCGAGTCCGGGTCCGGACTCTCCTGTGTGACGATCGCCAGTCGCTCGGTCGTCTCCTCTAACAGTTGGGCGAGTTTCCCCGCGTTGTACTCGAGTTCCCCCGACTCGAGGGCTCGAAGCGCCGAGTCCGCGATGACCGCCGAGGGGTTGATGACGATGTCGGCACCGAGCTCCGAGAGTTCGTCGCCGGAAACGGGGTCGCTCGCTCGAGCGACGACGAACTGAGTGCTATCGGAGTTTCGAATGTGCTCGACGGCTCGCTTGTTCGCCTCGACGTTCGAGGCGAGGATCAAGACGACATCGCGTTCGGCGACGAGTTCCGCGGCCTCGGGCTCGCGGATATCTGCCGTTCGTGCATCGAGGTCCTGATCTCGGAGCGACTCGACGCGGCTCTCGTCGCGGTCGATGATGAGGACGTCCTTGCCTTGCTCGACGAGTTCCTCCGCGACGGCGTAGCCGACGCTCCCACAGCCGAGAATCGCGTAGTCAGAAATCGACGAGATCGTGACCCCCATGCTCATGTGGACGTGATGTAGGTCTCACAGCACTTAACGCTCCCGAAGAATGGTACGTTCCGCGAACGGTGATTGCGTTCGGGAACGGCCATTGTGTCCGAGAACGGCGAGGCCGTGCACATCTGTCCCACGACGGTCCCCAAGGGAAACGTATTTCAACACGTATCCGAAAATCTCGGGTACAGGGCCGGTAGCTCAGTTAGGCAGAGCGTCTGACTCTTAATCAGACGGTCGCGTGTTCAAATCGCGCCCGGCCCGCTTCTGCTCCGAGCAATTACGCGAGGAGCGAAGCGGCTATCGGGATTTGAACGCAGAGAGAGCGCAGTCTCGCGAACGGAGTGAGCGAGGAAGCGATCGACCGTGTGTTCAAATCGCGCCCGGCCCGCTTTTGCGAGGAACGATTCGTGACGAGCAGAGCGGCGAAGAACTCGAGAGTCATCGGTTTTCCAGAGTGGCGGACCACCCGCAACCACGTTCCAATCGCCAAATTTCAGCTACACCTGCTCGCATGGCCGCCAGTACACTTTCCCGCTTGCGATTTGCTTCGACTCGAGATCACCCATAAAAGTCAAATCTTCGAGTTTGTTCCGAGCCGTATTCCGGTGACAACTCAGCAAATCCGAAATTTCGGGAGCACCAAACGGTTCACACCGGTCGTCGACATCGAGAAAGATTTGGAGAACATCGTCGGTCGTAATTCTCGGTTTTCGTCCGCCAGACATCGTTATCGCCCCGTATCTGGATGATCAACGATGTTCGGCAACTCGAGCAAATCCGAAACCTCGTATGTCGGTGTGACAGAGAGGTCGAGAGAACGACAGTGGTCGCGGCGGACGAAAACCGAGTCCATTCCCGCCCGATGTGCCGCAATCACGTCGCTTTCGCTGTCACCGACGTAGAGGGCCGAGTCGGCCTCGAGATCGGCCAGCGCGCTGTCGAGATAATGCGTATTCGGCTTTTTCAGCCGCAGACTTTCGAGCGTCTTTTCGCGGCCGTAGTAGGTCTCGAACAGCGAGTGGAGGTCGAAGTGGTCAAGGACGAACTCGATCGTGCTGTGGTGGTTGTTGCTGACGACGCCACACCGCTGTCGGAGGTCAGAAATCGCAGTAACGTCGTCGTATCGGGTTCTGGATCTGTCCCGAAATTTCTCGAACTGCGACTTTTCGTCGAGTCGTTCCCGAACCTCCCAGAACCGTTCTGGTTCGAGGTCGTATATCGAACAGATGTCGTACAGATCCTCGAGCGAGACACCCGCGACGATCGCGTCGACGTGATGGGGTTCGACAGTGGTTGTACCGACCGACCGGAACGCATCGCGAGTCGCACCGGCCTGAGTCTCGCGTGCAGGCGGTTCAACGAGGACGCCATCGCTGTCGAAGAGGACCGTATCGTACGTTGTCACGTTTGGCTGTACTCGGAAAGTCTAATTGATTATTTCGATTAGCGAACTCTCGGACCCGTACTGGACGATCACGGTGTCGTCGAGACTACCGCACAGCACGCTGGAATACGGTTCTTGGATGCGTAGAGACGAATGTTCAAAAATCAGTGACTGGCGTCGTTCGAGACCGTTACGTCGACTCGTTGTTCATCTCCGGAATGTCTTCAGCGCCGCCCACCGGAATCTGCGATTGGCCGCCCGTCGACGGTTGTCCCGCAGGCGTCTGGTTGCCTGCACCCGGGAGGCTCGCCTCGTTGACCGAGCCCGTCACGAGGAAGTCGGCGACGTTTCCGACGAGGACGTTGTTGTCCGCCCGGTGTGCGTTCTCGGGTTCGAGGAAGCTCGAGTCGCCGATCACCGCGACGTCTCCGTCGACCGCGGCAACGCCGTAGGACCCGTCTTCACGCGTCGTCGACATCGTTGCCTCCGCCTCGAGGACGGTATCGCCGTCACTCGAGCCGACCGAGGAACTACTCCGGAAGACGACTTCCTCGACGCCGTCGGTCAGGGCCGAACTACCGGTCGGCTCGGCGAAGATGCTGAGGTAGTTGTTGTCGTTTTCGGTGAGGTTGTAGAGGTAGCCCGCTTCGGTGTACAGCCCGTTCGAAGCGCCGAGTTCGGCGACTGTAGCCGAGCTACCGGGATTCGCGGTCATCACGAACCGACCGCCGGCATCGGTGAAGGTCGAGATGGTCTCGCGATCCTGTTCGGTGAACGAGACGGAACCCGGCGCGACGAACGCGTCGGCGTCACTGAGCGCCTGCGAGAGCTGTCCGTCGGTCGCCGCTCCGGCGTAGAACTCGACCTTGTGGCCGTTCTCGATGAGGGTCGTGACGAGCGGGGTAACGCCCCGTTCGGTACCGCCGAGCGATCCGGTCGAGAGTTCGGGACCGTCTGCGCTGTCCTGAATCGGCAACTGTCCGAGCGAGGTCTGTCCGCCGGCCGCCCCGCCGGTGTGGATCACGACCGTATTCGACTGCTCTTGACTGTCCATTGTGATCTCGCCACCGTCCGACGTTTCTGCGGGGAGCGCTTCGTCCGGTTGGAAATGGTCCTGTTCGGTATCGGGCAGGTCTGGCGTGCCGTCCTCGACGACGACCGTTCCGGCGGCGACGAGACCGATCGTCACCACGAATCCGAGGACGAATGTGGCAAGGAGCGTCCGAGCGCTCGCGCTCATGGCTGCTCACCTCCGGACTCCACAGCAACGGCGGAATCCGGCAGTTGCGGTGCAACCTCGTGGTGCCAGACATCCGGTGCGATCAGTTGCGGTTGGTAGGGGTTAATGCTCGAGTCGTCCGACGTCTCGATCGTCGCGTCGCCCTCCGCCGTCGTCTCGAGTCCCAGAATGCCGACGTCGCTCGACTCGCTTCGGTTGAACTCGAGGTTATAGGAGTCGAGGCCTGCCGAGTCGGCCGCGTGGTGGATCGCGTCGTCGAGCGTGCCGATCCGGTCGGCGTATCCGTTGTCGACCGCTTCGACGCCGTAGTAGGTTCGGGCGTGTGCGACTTCTTCGCGATCCAGCGAGATTTTGTCACCGCGTTGCTCCATGACGCTGTCGATGAACGTCTCCTGAATCAGTTCGGTGCCGGCGCGGTCGTCTTCGGGGTGGAGCGATCCTTTGTCGGGACCGCTCTGTCCCGCGCTCGGGCCGGTCGGGGTCGGTGCCGGTCCGGTCACGCCGACGCTACCCACAGAGGAGGACGGGGAAACGTAGATCCTGTCGGCGGGTGCCATCGCGTAGTAGGCGCCCGAAGCACCCATCGAGTCGACGTACGCGGTTACCGGCATCTCCTCGGTCGTCCGCTCGACTGCGGTGTACATCCGTTCGCTCGAGGCGGGTTGGCCCCCGCCGCTGTCTACCTCGAGAACGACCGCCTCGACGGAGTCGTTGTGGCGTGCCTCGCGGAGTTCGTCTTCGAACTGCTGGGACGTGTCCGAGTCGATAATGCCGCTTACTTCGACAACCTTGACCGTCCCCTCCCCGCCGCTTCCGAAGGCGTACACCTGCGGGGCTACGAGCGCAGCGGCGATTGCGAGCAACGCGACCACAGCAACTTGCTGTCCTCGTGAAAGCCTGTTAAATGGCCATAAAGTCATGTAGACTGGTATTCACACATACGGCACATAACTCGCGGCGGGGAATTTCTGACTCAGAAAACGCGAGCGAAAGGCGAATGGACCGACGGATCGAACCCGCGCCGTCGGTGACCCACCGTCGATCAGTCTATCAGGGTGAATTTTCGGACGAACGGTGCTAATATGTTTGGAAGTGGGGTTATTGCGCGTTCAGCGCTACCTGAGGTATGGCTTCAATAGCGGATATCGAACTGGCTGCGTCCGAAACGAGCCTCGGGGATGTCTTCGACGCACTCCCCGCACTCTTCTGTGAGATGGAGCAGGCGATCGCCTCGAGCAATCGAACGCTGTGGTTGTCGGGAGCGACGGCCGCAGAAATCGAGTCGGCGCTCGAGGAAGCGAGTTCGATCCGAACGTGTACGCAGATCGGCGGCGGAGACGACCGATGGCTGTTCGATATCGGGTTTGATCCCCAAAGTATCGACATCTTCGATATAGTCGATGCGGAGGGCGGGACTGTCCTCTCAGCGAGCGCTGCTAAAGGAATGTGGCGGTTCAGCGTTCGATTCCGCGAGCGCGAGGCTATCGCAACGTTCTACGAGCACCTTCGTTCGGTCGGTCTCGAGCCGACGATCGTTCGACTGTTCGACCCGACGACCGAGATGCACACGCGGTACGGATTGACGACACAGCAGTACCACACCCTTCTCGCGGCGGTCGAGCGAGGCTACTTCGAGATCCCACGCAAAATCACGATGCAAGAGTTATCGGACGAGCTGGGCGTGTCACACCAGGCGTTATCCGAACAGCTTCGACGCGCGTACCGCGCGCTCGTGACCGCCGAGTTCGAGACGTCCGCTGGTCGTGGAGACGCGGGGTTCACGTCGCCAGTCTGATCGAAGCGGTCGGGAGCGACGAGCGGTCGCCGCGTCGCCTGTCACTTGCAAGCATTACCGGCATACCGATCTCTCCCGTGGTAGACAGTGCAATGTGCGCACAATTCACCGACGACGACGTGGGAAAGAGCGTCGTCAACGAGAACGGCGACGAGGTCGGGATCGTTGCTGACGTCGAACACGGGACCGCACACGTCAAACCTGATGCGGGTATCACCGACACGATAAAGGCGAAACTGGGGTGGCAAGACACCGACGAGGAGACGTTCCCGCTTCAGGAGCAGGCCGTCGCTCGCGTCTCCGACGACGAAGTACGACTCGAGGGCGACCTCGGGGACACGGGCGGCGCCAGCACCGGCACCACCGCGGGCGCAGGCTCCACGGCAGGAGACGACTCGAGGCGGACTGACGACGACGGCATCCTCGACGACGATGATGATAGGGGCTTGATGGGCGATGACGACGACGATGGCGGCTTGATGGACGACGACTCGCGAGACGATAGAACACGGACGGACGACGACAGAAGCCGTACTGACGACGATGACGACCGCCTCTAGACGGCCCGACTAACCGTTCGGTTCCCCGTGGGAGACGCCCGTCCGCTGGTCCGCTCGCATCCGTCGCAGCGTCGCCCGACCGTTGCTCGCCTCGTACCCGAAGAGCACCGACTCGGCGTAGGCGTCGGCGACGTTCGTGGCGTCGATGAGATCGTCGATCTCGATATTGATGGCGTACAACTCGATACTGAAGGGGGTCTCGAGCGCGCTTTCGAACCCCTTCGCGATCGTCTCGAGCCAGTAGGTCGTCGAGTACGCCATGTCGTACAGCGGAACGACGAACTCGTCGACGAAGGGTTCGATCGCTTCGAGGTCGATCCCCGCGCGCTCGTAGAGATGCCCGGGGTAGGGGTCGGGATACAGCGTCATGTAGACGCGTCCAGGGATTCGATCCGCAGCCTCGGCGACGAACTCCGTGATAACGCTCGCGCGCCACTCGAGGCGGTCGTCGTACTCGCTCTCCGCGAACCGTGTCGTACAGGTATCACAGTGACAGTACTCGGCCCGCGGGAAGCCGATGTCGTCGAGTCGAACGTCCTCGTTGGCGGCGACACAGTCGTCGATGATGTCGAACAGGCCCTCGCGGTACTCCTCTCGGGTCGGGCAGATGTACGCCCAGTCGAAGTAGGGCCGGTCTCGAGTGGCGGCGTTTCCCTCGTCGTCGACCGGGACCAGCGACGGCTCGGCGTCGGCCGCCGCGTTGTCGCCGAAACACGAGACCATGTTCACCGCATTCTCGACGGGCGCTTCGGACCTGCCGGTCACGTCTTTAACTTCGTAGAAGGCGCGATCGAACTCCGGCCAGTCAAGTTCGTCTTCGTTGCGCGTGACGACGCCGTACATAGTCGTTCGTACGACGCCGCACGGGTAAGCGGTTCGGGTTTCCAGTCTGCTGGCGGCGGACCGTTCGACCGGTGTCCGAACTACCCACCAGTCTCGTCCAATTCGATCGAGTTGGTTGGCGTGTTATTCCGTCTGCTCGGCCTGCTCAGCCGGTTCGAAATCGTATTCGACCTCCGAAGAAGACCCGCTTCCGGAGACGACCTTCCAGAGGACGGCGATTGCGAACAGGGCGACCAAGATTTTGAGTGTGCGCGACATACTCAGTTCATACTACGGCCACAACGTATTTATTATTTCTGTTAGTTCACGGGTCCTGATCCATCGCCGAACCGATTTTACGGCTCGATCCAGGCGACGACCTCGAGATTCGACGCCGAACCGAACCTCACGCTCACTCGAGAACGAGGGCGGATCGTCACAGAGTGGTAGCCGACCGATCAGGTGTCGATCAACGCCGGAATGTCCTCTCGGAAAATCGTCTCGCAGTACGCACAGCGAACGGCGTCCTCGAGCACGTCGAACTTCGAGGTGACCGGTTCGTCGCCGGTCGTGATACACCCCGAGTTCGAACACGAGAGCACGCCCTCGACGACGTCGGGCCGATCGACGCGGGACTTTTCGACGACTTCGTACTCGCGAACGATGTTGATCGTCGCGTCGGGCGCGATGAGCGTGAGCACGTCCACCTCGTCCTGACTCAGCTCTCGATCCTCGACCTTGATTATGTCCTTCCTGGCGAATCGGTCTGACGGGACGTTCATCCCGATGGATATCTCCTCGCCCTCGCTCCCGTCGATACCGAGCACGGCGAGAACGTTCAGCGCCTGTCCGCTCCGAACGTGGTCGATCACCGTCCCGTTCTGGATTTTGCTGACTCGAAGTTCGTGGTCGTGTGCGTGACCGGTTCCGCGAGTGTCGGTCTCGCCGGAGTCGGTGGGTTCGCCGCGTGCGTCGTTTTCGCGTTCGTCGTTACTCATCTGAATCACCTAGGAGGAGATCGAGCAACGCCATTCGAACGGGGACGCCGTTGTGGGCTTGCTCGAAGTAGGCCGCGTACTCGGTGTCGTCGACTTCGGGTGCGATTTCGTCGACCCGGGGCAGCGGATGCATGATCGTCAGGTCGTCCGATGCGCTCGAGAGCGAGTCGGGACCGATCTGGTACTCGCCGGCGACTTTCTGGTACTCGTTTTCGTCCGGGAACCGTTCGCGCTGAATCCGCGTCACGTAGAGGACGTCGAGCGAGGGCAGGACCTCCTCGAGGGCGTCGTGTTCTCGGATCGACGCCCCCTCCTGGTGGAGGTCGTAGACGACCTCCCGCGGGAGCGCGAGGCTGTCGGGACTGATGAAGTGTTGCTGTGCGTCGAATTTCGTGAGCGCATGTGCCAGCGAGTGGACGGTTCGGCCGTATTTCAGGTCGCCCATGATGCCGATCGTCAGGTCGTCGAGCCCCGCGTTCTCCCTGATTGTGTACAGATCGAGCATCGTCTGGGTCGGGTGATGACCCGCTCCGTCCCCGGCGTTTACCAGCGGCACGTCGACGAACTCGCTCGCCATCGTCGCCGCACCCTGTTTCGGGTGGCGAAGAACGAGCGCGTCGGCGTAGCCTTCGATAACGCGGATCGTGTCCGCGAGGCTCTCGCCTTTGGTCACGCTCGAGGAGTCGACCGAACCCATGTCGATGACGTCCCCGCCGAGACGTTTCATGGCGGTCTCGAAGCTGAGTTTCGTCCGCGTGCTCGGTTCGAAAAAGAGCAAGCCGAGGAGCCGATCGGCGTATTTGTCGGCGACGGCCGACCTGTCGGCGTCGATCTCGGCTGCGTGATCGAGGACGGTCTCGATATCCGCCCGCGACAGTTGTTTGCTCGTGATGAGGTGATCGTGTCGCATCCGTTCGTGTACGCAGTTGCGTCCACCTTGAATCCCTCCATTCTCTGGTCGCCCCCGGCGAGGGTTCAAGTACGAAACCGAGGCCAATCTCCCCTATGATCGCAATCGCCGGATCGAAAGGTGGCTGTGGCAAGACGACGACGGCGCTCGGGCTCGCGAAGGCGCTCGAGCGCGCCGGAAACCGTACGATCGCCGTCGATACGGATCGGCAGTTACCGAACCTCCACACCGTCGCTCGCGTCGACCGAGAGCCGACCGTCGATCGATCGCCGCAGAGCGAATCCCTCGTCGACGTCGCTCAGCCCGTTGCCGAGCACTCGAACGCGCGCGTCCTCCCGGCACCGATCGAGTCCGGCTCCGCGACGATGCGAGCACAACTCCGGGAACTGAGCACCGAAGCGGCCGATATCGTCCTCGATTGTCCGTCGGGTGCGGGACCCGACCTCGCGGATCCGCTCGCTGCTGCCCACGTCGCCGTCGTCGTAACTACCGCCACTGACGAGAGCCTGACAGCCGCGGCCAAGACGATCGCCATCGCGCGTCGACTCGAGACGCCCGTCGCCGGGACGGTGCTTTCGGGAGCCAAGACGGTGCCGGATCGGTACGACGAGCGGATCGACGCGCCGGTCCTCGCGACCGTCCCGCCGGTGGACGATCCCCTCGATTCGAGTTCCGCTCGCGACGCCTACGACGCGCTGGCCGACGCGCTGGTATCGGAGGGGTATCTCTCACAGGAGTCCTCGGAACGGGACCGACCGACCGGTCGGCTCGCGACCGGCATCGAGAGCCTCGACAGAACGCTCGAGGGCGGAATCGCTCCCGGCTCGCTCGTCGCCCTCAGCGCCGCCGCGGCGAGCCAGTCCGAACTGCTGTTGTACGAACTCACGTCGGCCCGGCCAACGGTGTATCTCACGACCGAACGATCCGTCGACGCCGTCGCTCGCGCGCTCGAGTCGACGTGCGCGACAGTCGGCGATCCATCCCTGAAATCGATCGGCGACGAGACGCCGCTCGAAGACGTCGGTCGCTTCCTGGCGGACCTTCCGGACGGATCGAATCTGATCGTCGATACGATGGACGTCCTCGAGCGCGCGGAGACGACGGCCTACGTCGAGTTTCTCGGCGAACTCGCCGACCGACTGGAATCGACCGGAAGCGTCGGCTACCTGCACTGTCTGAAGGGAATCGCAGAGCCCGAAAACCGCACGCGGACCGAACACGCCGCCGACGTCGTTCTCGACCTCGCAACCGATCGTTCGAGTCCCGACCACACGCTGGCGGTTCCGAAGCGTCGGCGCGGGCCGCAACCGGCGACGGCGATCAGCCTCGAGCTTACAGACGGGGTCGAGGTCGATACCAGCCGGGACATCGCCTAGGAGCACCAACCACTGGCTCGGAGGAGAAGTGCCGAAAAATCAGTCTCGAGTCCGTTGGTCGAGTTCGTCGCTACTCTTCGTCGACTGCGCCTTCGAGTTCGTCGACGATCTCGTCAGCGTCCACGTCGGCGTCCTCGAGCGCGTCCTCGATGTCGCCGCCGCCCATACCGCCCATGCCGCCGCCCATCATGCCAGGCATGCCCATGCCGCCCATGCCGTCGATGGTCTCTTGGACGATGACGCGGTCGACGCCGATCTTGTCGATGACGTCCTGTGCGATCTGCTGTTTCGAGAACATCCACTGCTGGTTCATCGACAGCTGTGGCGTCGCTTCGATGTAGAGCGTCTCTTTCTCGACCGTCTCGGTCTCGAACTCCGGTTCGGCGTCCTCGTCTTCGTCTTCGTCGGGTTCGACGGGGACTTCCTCTTCGACCTCGTCCGTCTCGATCCAGAGCTCGAGCTTTTCGTCGAGGTACATCTCGATGAGACCCTGGGCCTGCTGTTCACGGTCGTCGACCTCTTCGAGGATTTCGTACTCGTACTCGACGTCCTCGCCGGCCAGCGGGTGGTTGAAGTCGACGCGAGCGCGGCCGCCGATGATCGTGCTGATGTAGCCGTGTTCGCCGTCGATGTGGACGTGCGCGCCAGGGTAGCGGTCGTCCTCGTCGATCTTGTCGGCGCTTACTGTCTGGACGTCGTCGGGATCGTACTCGCCGAAGGCCTCTTCGGCGGAAATCGTCACGGACCCCTCGTCACCGGCTTCGCCGCCGGTGATCGCTTCTTCGACGCCTTCGAAGATGTGGCCCTCACCGAGGACGATCGTTCGCGGCTCGAACTCCTGGTCCTGGTCGTCGACGCCTTCTTCTTCGGCGACTTCCGGGTCGGTCGTATCGACGAGCTGTCCCTCTTCGACGGTGCGTGCGGTGTAGGCGATTTCGACGAAGTCTCCGTTCTGGAGTCCCTCGGCGGTCTCTTCTTCGCTTTCTTCGTCGACGTCATCGGCCTGCTCATCGAGCTCGGCCTCTTGATCCTCGGTCATACGTTGTACGTCCCCCTGTCTACATTTAAGGACGACGTTTTCGCGCCGGCGCGTCGCCGGCAGCGCTGGCTCGGGAGAGTGGACCGACGCGTGGATCGAAACGACCGATACTTACCGCCGCTCCGCCTCGAGCCGAGCATGTACGAGGTCGAAGTGAAAGTCCCCGCCGATCTCGAGCGGGTTCGTGATCGATTGACCGAACTCGAGGCGACTTCGCTCGGGGCCGTCGTCCAGACGGACACGTACTACGACGCGCCACACCGGTCGTTCCCCGAAACCGACGAGGCGCTCCGGATTCGTCGGGAGCGCCCCGTCGACGAACAGGATCCCGAAGCCGTCGTGACGTACAAAGGCCCGCTCGTGGACGACGAGTCCAAGACCCGCGAGGAGATAGAAACGGGCCTCGAGGACGGACAAGCGTTCGACGCGGTGCTTCGAAACCTCGGGTTCGATCCCGCCGCGACCGTTCGCAAGCGACGCGAGCGCTTCGAACTCGGCGACTTCGAGGGCTACACGATCACCTGCGACGCCGTCGACGGCGTCGGCGAATACGTCGAAGTCGAGACCGACGCCACCGACGACGATCTCGAATCCGCACGCGAGGGGGCGTTCGAGGTGCTCGAGCGGCTCGGCCTCGAGGCGGAGGAAACGGTTCGCACGTCGTATCTGGGGCTGCTCCTCGAGGACTGACGGATTCCGGGGCTCGAGGAGAGTTCTCGAAGGAGTTATCCGCGGGGGATTACCGCGGAGCATATTATCGGGTAGAACTGTTTCCGCAAGTTATAGAACCACGCTCGGACAAGACCATCCAATGAGCGAGCGGAACATCAGGGTCGAACCGATCGACCGTCGAGCAGTCGAGGATCAGGAAGTCGAAATCGTCGAGCGAAAGGGGATCGGTCACCCCGATTCGATCTGCGACGGCATCGCCGAGCACGTCGCCGGCGCGCTGGCGCGCGAATACCTCGAGCGCGTGGGAACGGTCTTGCACTTTAACACCGACGAGACCCAACTCGTGGCCGGCGAGGCCGAGCCGGCGTTCGGCGGCGGCGAAGTCGTCGATCCGATCTACGTCCTCATCGTCGGTCGAGCGACCAAACGCTACGAGGGCCAGACGATTCCGACCGAGACGATCGCGCTCAAAGCCGCACGGGAGTACATAGAGTCCGAAATTCCACAGCTCACCTACGGCGAGGACATCGTCGTCGACGTGAAACTGGGCGAGGGAAGCGGCGATCTACAGGAGGTCTTCGGCGAGGACGAAGTTACCGTTCCGATGGCAAACGACACCAGCTTCGGCGTCGGCCACGCGCCGCTCTCGGAGACCGAACAGATCGTCTACAATGCGGAGCGTCGGCTCAACGGGGAGTTCGCCGACGACAACCCGTATCTGGGCCCCGACGTGAAGATCATGGGCAAACGCGAGGGCGATCAGATCGACGTGACCGTCGCCGCGGCGATGATCGACGAGTACCTCCCGAACATGGACGCCTACGTCGACGCCGTCGACTCGGTCCGCGAGTTCGTCGCGGAGATCGCGACGGAGTACACGGACCGCGACGTGAACGTCTACGTCAACACCGCCGACGACTACGACGAGGGCGCGATCTACCTGACCGTGACGGGGACCTCCGCCGAACAGGGCGACGATGGCTCCGTCGGCCGGGGTAACCGCGCCAACGGTCTCATCTCGCCGAACCGCTCGATGTCGATGGAGGCGACCAGCGGAAAGAACCCGGTCAATCACATCGGCAAGATCTACAACCTGCTGTCGACCGACATCGCAGAGCGGGTCGTCGAGGACGTCGACGGGATCCGCGACCTGCGCGTGCGACTGCTCAGTCAGATCGGTCGACCGATCGATCAACCGCACGTCGCGGACGTTCACGTCGTCACCGACGACGGCGTCGTCCTCTCGGACGTCGAAGACGAGATCGAAGCGATCGTCGACGATCGACTCGCCAACGTCACCGAAATCACCCGCAGCGTCATCGACGGCGAGCTATCGACGTTTTGAACGCTCGAGTTGTCCCGTTTAACTCGCTTTTGAGCCGCGGTATCGCGGAGACGTCGCGGTCGGAATAATCATTATTCCGCCCGCCGAATCCGGTGTTACGAACCGAAATACCGTGGTGGCCCGGTAGTGTCCGATTCGACTCCGAACCCTCGAGCGGTCGTGCTCGCCGTCGTCGCGAGCACCTTCTTCGTCGGGTTCGGGGGCGGCGTGATCTTCCCCATCCTGCCGAATCTCGGCGAAGTGCTGGGCATCTCGGCGGTGATGGTCGGCGTTATTCTCTCGGCGAATCGGTGGACGCGGTTGGTCGCGAACGCGCCGGCGGGCATCCTCGTCGACCGAATCGGGACGCGAACGCCCTTTATCGCCGGACTGGCGGTCGAGGGCGTCGCCACGTTCGGATACGTCGTCGCTATCCTCGCCCCGGAGCTTCCGTTCGTGCCCGACGTTCCCGAGTTCTGGTTCGTTCTCGCGCGGGTCCTGTGGGGAATCGGGAGCGCGCTCGTGTTCGCGACGGCGTATACGATTACGGCGGACGTCAGCGAAACCGCTTCGCGCGGCACCAGCATGGGTATCGTCCGAGCCGGCATCACCTTCGGATTCCCGGCGGGGATGGTACTGGGCGGGCTCGTCAGCGAACTGTACAGCAACGCGGCGGCGTTCGTGATGGCCGCGGCGTTCGCGGGACTGGCGAGCGTCATCGCCTACTTCATCGTCCCGGAAACGCACGTCGAATCCTACGATAGATCGGTTTCGCCGTTAGACCTCGAGTTGACGCTCCCGGCTGTCACCGTCGGGCTGGTCAACTTCGGGCTCTACTTCGCGTACGTGGGCGTGCTCTTCTCGACCCTCGTCATCTACCTCGAGGCCGAGTCATTGACTCTCTCGGTCGAACTGTTCGGGTCAGCCATCGACTACGAGGAGCAGGGTACCTCCGGACTACTGATGGCCGTCTCGGTCCTCTCCGGATCGGTGTTCACGATTTCCGGCGGTGCCATCAGCGACAGCGTCGGCGCCCGCGTTCCCGTTCTCGTCTGCTTTCTGCTGACGAACTGTCTCGGTTTCGTCGTCCTGACGATGGCGCCCTCGTTCTGGTACGTCGTCGCGGCCTGTGGCCTCATCGGCGCGGGTCAAGGCGGGGTCGGTGGCCCGCTGACGGCGCTGCTGGCCGATCTCACGCCCGAAGACAGGATGGGGCGCGCGATGGCCACGAACAACGTCCTCGGCGACGTCGGCGGCGGACTCGGTCCGCTTATCGCGGTCCCGATCGCACAATCCGTCGGGTTCGACTTCCTGTACGCGCTCAGCGTTTTCATCCCGCTCTGTGGCGCGGTCGTTCTCGTCGCGGGGATCTACACGCACACGGGAAGCCTCAGTCCGACGGTCGACGAGTCGGTCGTCTGAGTCGCCGAATCGGATTTCGGTCGCGCCCGTGCGAGGCGTCGTCCGAACGAATCACGGTGACTCCCTCGCCTCGTAACCCCCTTATAGCGGGGCGCGTCTATCGAACGCTATGCACCCGCCAGGAGCCGACACCGTCCTCGTTCGCCACGGGGACGTAAACACCAAAAGCACGACCGTCAAGCGGTACATGCTTCGGATTCTCGTCGAGAACCTCGAGGCCGCGCTCGAGGATCGATCGGTCTCCGGCGCGGTCGATCGGCGCTGGCACCGGCCGTTGATCGCAACCGACGAGGGGGACGTCGAAGCCGCCGTCGAAGCCGCCGCGTCGACGTTCGGCGTGGTCTCCGCCAGCGCCGCCGTCACCCTCGAGCCGGATCGTGAGGCGATCTACGACGTGCTGGACGAAACGGCGCGTCGCCACTACACCGGCGGCTCGTTCGCTCTCGAAGTCAACCGCGCGGACAAACAGCTTCCCTACACCAGCGAGGACGTCGCTCGAGAGGGCGGCACGGTCGTCTGGGAGGCCGTCGAAGACGAGTTCGAACCGGAAGTCGACCTCGAGGATCCGGACCTCACGTTCGGCGTCGAAATCCGCGAGGAGGAGGCGTTCGTCTACCTCGATTCGGTCTCCGGGCCGGGCGGACTGCCACTCGGCTCCCAAGAACCGATGGTCGCGCTGGTAAGCGGCGGCATCGACTCGCCCGTCGCCGCCTACGAGATGATGAAACGGGGATCGCCGATCGTCCCGGTCTACGTCGATCTGGGCGAGTACGGCGGGATCGACCACGAGGCGCGAGCGATGGAAACCGTTCGCGTGCTCTCTCAGTACGCGCCGAACTTCGACCTGCGCGTCTATCGCGTCCCCGGCGGCGAGGCGGTGGCGACGCTCGTCGAGGAGATGGAGACGGGACGGATGCTATCCCTACGGCGGTTTTTCTATCGGGCCGCCGAACGAATCGCAGAGCAGACCGGCGCGAGCGGGATCGTGACCGGCGAAGCGATCGGACAGAAGTCGAGCCAGACTGCACAGAACCTCGGCGTCACCAGTCGCGTCACCGACCTGCCGATCCACCGTCCGCTTCTCACGCGGGACAAACAGGAGATCGTCGCGCTGGCCCGCGAGATCGGCACCTACTCGGATTCGACCATCGACGCGGGCTGTAACCGAGTCGCGCCCGATCGAGCCGAAACCAACGCGCAACTCGAGCGCCTTCTGGCGGTCGAACCTGATGGCCTGCTCGAGCGAGCGACGGCGGCGGCCGACGACGCGGATCTGGTCGAACCGTGATCGAACCGCGGTTGAACCGCGACCGAACACGTAATCTATCTGTGGGAAATCCCATCCTTGCAGTATCATAGTTCGGTCGCCGTCTTCGACTGTCGCGTCTCCGAGGCTATCGACCCGCTTTCGGCTACGATCGTATGCGACGGCTAGCCGGATGTATGTAACAGTTACTCGATCGTTTCGGGGAGGCTACGCACATATAGCGGCCCGCTAATGTATGTATTTTTGATAGGAACAGGTACCGTCAGTTGTACCATTCTAATTACAAAGGGTCGATAGCGGCAACGGGGAGGCGATGCGGGTTCTCGTCTTCACGAATACGCCGGCACACGTCCACACGTACAGAAACGCTATCGATCGGCTCGTCGACCGAGGGCACGACGTGCTCGTATTGGCCCGCGAGTATGGATGCACAACCGACCTTCTGGATTTTTTTGGTATCACGTACGGAGTGTACGGCAGTCACGAAGCAACCGCATACTCCCGACTCGAGTTCGCGCGCGAACTCACCGGTCAACTTGCAGACATTGCACTCGAGGCCCGACGGTTCGAGCCCGACGTCCTCTTCGGTCGCGGACCCTACGCCGCGTTTTCGGGGCTCGTCACTTCGACTCCTACCGTCCTGTTGCTCGACGACGAACCGGGCGACTTCAACCACACCGTCTCCCGGCCGTTCGCCGACGCGATCATCACCCCCCACGCGACGCGACGAGATCTCGGACCGGCTCACTACACCTTCGACGGGTTCAAAGAGTGTGCGTACCTGCATCCGGCGGTCTACGAGCCGATACCGGACATTCGCGACCGCCTGGGCGTCGACGACGACGAGCGGTACGCGATCGTCCGGTTCAACGCCTTCGACGCGCTTCACGACGTCGGCGCGGCGGGCTTTTCGCTGACACAGCGCCGGGATCTCCTCGAGGCGCTCTCGGAGGAGGCGACCGTCTTCGTCTCCGACGAAGCCGGGACGATGGACTTTCGAAACCTCCCGGCGCGCGAGTACGACCTCCATCCGGCGCTGCTCCACGACGCGATCCGCGAGGCACACCTGCTGGTCGCGGACACGGGAACGATCGTCACCGAGGCGGGATTGCTCGGAACGCCGGCGATCCGCTACGGCGGCACCGAAGACCGCGAGTTCGGCGAGTTCGCCGCGCTCGCGGACGTCGGCCTGCTCGAGGAGTGCGATCGCTACGAGCGAGTCAGAGGCCGCGCACTCGAGGTGCTCCGGGACGGGAACGCGCGCGCCCGACATCGCGAGCGACGCGACGCCTACGTGAGCGGGCTCGTCGATCTCACGGAACTGATCGTCGACGTTGCGGAGGCCCGCGGCGACGTCGAGCACGTCCTCGCGAGTCCGCGCGCCGAAGCGCAGAGACCGCGGGCGACGACCCAGTGACGCTGCGGTTTTCGGATCGGAAGCGATGAGGCGATCGAATCGATCGCGCGAGCGCGACGCGGAGGCGAAACCCACATTACCGAGTCCCACGCACAACACACCAGTGACCCGCGTCTGTCTCATCGGGGAAGACGGTGTGAACCTCCAGTACGAACTGCTCTCTCGAGAGACGTCCAGGGAAGCGCTGGCGACGTACGATCTCGAGCGCCCGTTCGAGAACGCACTCGCCGTCCGAACCGTCAGCGTCGGCGCAGCCGTCTCGTTGCTCAACGACCTGCAGTGGTACCTCACTCGGTTCGTCGAGGAGTGTCTCGTACAGGAACCGAGCATCGACGACGAGGAGTGGCTCTCGCGCGGGTTAGCTGAACAGCTCCGAAACGGCGACGTCGACCCCGAAGAGACCGGCGAGTTTTGCAAAGTCTACGGGCTCGAACGGCCCGATACTTCCGAAGAGGAGGACACGGCGCGAGGCCCGGGCTCCGGTTCGCCCGACGACGAGGCTGACGAGGACGGGTCCGGTCACCCTGGCTCGGCTGCTCCCGAACTCGAGTCGACTGACGAGTCAGCCGACGAATCAACCGAGGAACCGAGCGAACGGTCGTCGGATCGTGGCGTCGCGACTGCGTTCGGCCCGCAACGGCTGGTCGAACCGCTGTACGTTCGCCGAACCGACGGCGACCTGCCCGAATACGACCTCCGGGACGTCGAGGAGACCCTCGTCGTCCGACTCACCGAAGCGGAGTTCACCCAATGACGGGCGGTACCGGCGTCGTGACGATTCGGTCGGACGGGGAAGACGGCCGATCGAAGACTCGTCTCAGCTACCGCCGCGCCGGGACCGGCGGCGACCCCGTCGTCTTGCTCCACGGCGGCGGCGTCGACGACGCGACGCTCTCGTGGAAACACGCCATCGACGCTCTCGCCGACGACTACCGAGTCTACGCGCCGGACTGGCCGGGGTACGGCGACAGCGTCGTTACCGGCGGGAACGGCGCCCCCATCGGCGAACAGACGATCGAGAGCTACGTCTCCGTCCTCGAGGGGTTTCTCGACGAAACCGGCCTCGCGGACGAGCCGGTTACCCTCGTCGGCATCTCGATGGGCGGCGCCGCGGCGCTCGGGTACGCACTCGAGCACGCAGAAACCGTCGCCAAACTCGCGCTCGTCGATAGTTACGGCCTCGGAAAACGGATTCCGGGCGGACAGTTTTTCAAGGGGACGGCGCACGTTCCCGGCGCGAACTCGCTCGGATGGCTCGCGACGGGACTCTCCGCGGAGACCGCGAGATTCGCGCTGGACGCCGTCGTCGCCGACGCCGGCGCGCTCGAGCCAGCGTTCGTCGACGCGTTTCGTGCTCGAGCGAGCGAACCCGGTGCCGGGACCGCCTTCGAGGCGTTCCAACGCGCGGAGATAACCGCCGAGGGCGACGCCCGGACGGACTTTACGGACGACCTCGAGTCGCTATCGGTGCCGACGCTACTCGTCCACGGCGTCGACGATCCGCTCTTTCCCGTCCGCTGGTCGAAGCGGGCTCACGAACTGCTCCCCGACTCGCGACTCGAACTCCTCGAGAACTGCGGGCACTGGGTTCCACGCGAGCGACCCGCCGAGTTCGGAGAGTGCCTACAGGACTTTCTCGAGAACGGTACTACCGCCGAGAAAGGATCCGACGCCGAGAACGGCACCAGCGCCTGAGATCGGACTCCGGAACGGAACTACTCTCGAGATCGAGAGCGAGGACCGACTAGTCGGACGCGGTGTCGGTCCCCGAGTCGCCGTCGGAACCGCTCTCCTCCTCGGATCGATTCGTCGAGACGGACTTGGACGCGCTCGCGCTTGCACTGTTGCTCGACACGCTGGCTCCGCGTCCGTACTCGTTCCCGTCGGCATCGACGATCGTGGTCGAAATCGAGTCGGGTTGCTCACCGCCGATCGACGCGCGAACGAACGCGCCGACCGCCGTGAGTTGCTGGGCGCACATCTGGTTCTCGTCAGTCTCGGTGACTTCGGCGTGAACGGTCACCGTCTCGTCCTCGAGACCGACAGATTCGACCGCGAGTTCGTAGCACGTGGTGTTCGCCCCGGCCTCGAGCGCGATCACGCCCGCCTCCTCGAAGTCCGTCTCGTCGACGAACTCGGAAACGGCGTCGCCGATCGATCGATCCGAAACCCACCGGTCCGCCTGGTCTTCGCTCGTCAACAGGTCGATCGTGGGATCTTCCGGTCGGTCGCCGTGCTGGAACGCAGTGGTCGTCGACTCGAGATCATCGTCGCCCTTGTCGTCGCTGTCGTCGCTCGACTCGGCTTCGCTGTCATCGTTGTCGGCTTCGTCGTCGCTCGTTTCGTTGTCGGCGTCTCCCGGACCCGGAGAGGCGGCCAGCCCGCTGCTGTCGAGACAGCCCGCGGTGAGCGCGATCAGTCCGGCGCCGCCCGCGAGGAGGTGTCGTCGTGAGGATCGTGTCATCGTAACTCCCCCTACACCGCTCGGGGATATGTATCTCTGGCTAGCTAAAAGGCGTCTTTCATCCATCGATCCCGTCTCGTCCACTCCCTCGACGGTGAACTCGCGAACGAAGCGGATGTTCGAGAGCCGATCGATCCGACACCAGCGGGCGCGAGCGAGTTCCGTCAGTCGAACAGCCCGGTCGAGAGGTACCGCTCGCCGCTGTCCCAGAAGACGGTGACGACCAGCGGATCGTCGTCGGCGTCTGGGGCGGCGATTCGTTCGCCGACGCGACGGGCGACGATGCTCGTCGCGCCGCTTGACTGGCCGACGAGGACGCCCTCCTCGCGCGCGAGCCGACGGCACTCGTCTTCGGCGTCCTCGAGTCGCACCGTCTCGATCGAATCGATCAGGTCCCGCTCGAGGTTGTCGCTGACGAATCCCGGCCCCATTCCCTGGAAGTCGTCGTTCCCGGCCTCGCCCGTCGAAAGGACGGCGTTTCGCTCCGGCTCGACGGCGACGATATCGACGTCGGGAAACTCCTCGCGGAGCCGTCGACCGGCACCGGAGAGCGTGCCGCCGGTGCCGACGCCGGCGACGAAGGCGTCGACCTCCCGCTCGCCGACTTGTTCGACGATCTCCTCGCCGGTCGTCCGGTAGTGGGCCTCCGGGTTGGCCGGGTTTTCGAACTGACCGAGCTGGATCGCGCCCTCGGCCTCGAGTTCGTCCGCGCGCTCGCGGGCGTCTTCCATCTCGCCGTCGACGAGTTCGAGGTCGGCACCGTAGGCCGACATAATCTGCCGTCGCTCTTCGGACTTCGAGGCCGGCATCACGATCGTGAGATCGTAGTCGCGAGCGGCACAGACGAGCGCGAGCCCGATCCCGGTGTTGCCGCTGGTTGGCTCGACGAGACGATCGCCCGGTTCGATGGCCCCCTCGCGTTCGGCCGCGCGGACCATCTCGAGCGCCGGTCGATCCTTGGCCGACCCGCCCGGGTTGAACGATTCGATCTTGGCGGCGACCGTCACCCCCTCCTGCGAGTCGACCTGGACGAGCGGCGATCCAATGGTGTCCAGAATGCTGTCCTTCATTATACCCCGGATAGGGCGTCGGGACGTAAACCGGTGCTGGACCTCGGCACGTCCTGCCGGTGTCCCGTTTCCGACGCCGGACGACTGCAACGAGACTCCCCTACTCCCAGTTGTACAGCGCGTCTCGGAATATCGCGGCCACGTCGTCCTCCGTCACGGGCCGCGGGTTACACCGGAGCAGTCGCTGCTGGGTTTCGACGGTCTGGCTCGCGAGCCAGTCGATATCTTCCTCGTCGATCCCCGCGAGTTCGTTGAGCCCGCTCGGGATGACGTTCAGATCTTGCTGAAGCCGAACGTACTCCTCGCGAGCGAGATCGGCCGCTTCTCGGGCGCCAAGGCCGTCCGTGTCGACGCCGAGTAGCCTGCTCACTTCCGCGAACCGCTCCGGGTCGCTCGCGGCGTTGTACCCGAGCGTCGAGGCCGGCGTGAGGACGGCGATCGTCTCGCCGTGGTACGTGTGATAGCGGTTCCCGACCGGGTAGGCCATCGCGTGACAGAGACTCGCGCCCGCGGTGAGCCCCGCGATCGCGCCGAACAGCGCGCCCTTGAGCATGGCCGCCCGAGCCTCTATATCGTCGCCGTTGTGGACGGCGGTCCGAACGTTGCTCGAGAGCAGGTCGATCGCCTTCTCGGAGAACATCTCGGTGAGCTCCGTTCGGCCGGCGTAGACCGGCCGTTCCTGCGGGTCCGTCGCGCGGAGCAACCCGTCGAAGGGGTGGGTCGTGTAGCCCTCGATGGCGTGACCGAGCGCGTCCATCGCGGTCTTGGCCGTCATTTCGGGCGGCAGCGTCGTCGTGAACGTCGGGTCGAGCACGGCCGCGTCGGCGCGGACGTGGTTGCTCGAGATGCCCTCTTTGATCTCCTTTTCCTCGACGGAGAGGATCGCGACGGGCGAGATTTCGGCGCCGGTCCCGGCGGTCGTCGGCATGAGGACGAGCGGCGGTCCCGACTCGGTCAGCGCCTCGCCGTTCCCCGTCGGTTCGGCGATGTAATCGAGCGCTTCGCCGCCGTTGGCGATC
The DNA here is from genome assembly GCF_900116205.1 of Halostagnicola kamekurae. NCBI lineage: Archaea > Methanobacteriati > Methanobacteriota > Halobacteria > Halobacteriales > Natrialbaceae > Halostagnicola > Halostagnicola kamekurae. The sequence continues at coordinate 1,370,598 of NZ_FOZS01000001.1, forward strand.
ACGGCGCGCGTCGTTTTTGCAACGTCGATGCAGCTCCCGCCCCCGAACCCGAGGTAGAAATCGTACCCGTCCTCGCCTTCGTTCTCGCGAACGAACGAGATGCACTCGCTGACGACCTCGAGCGACGGCTCGCGTTCGACGCCGTCCCAGACGGTCGCGTCGTATCCGGCGTCCTCGAGGTGGTCCGTGACTCGATCGACGTGCCCGATGTCGACGAGGTTCTCGTCGGTGACGACCAGTCCGCGCGCGCCCGCTTCGACGCCGAGGTCCCGAAGCTGGAACCCAAGTTCTTCGACGGCGTCCCGGCCGAATCGGATCTGGGGCATCTGTAGGTGCCAGACGGTCTCGGTCTCGAGCGCATGTTGCTCCGCGGAAACCGATCGATCGTAACTCACCGCCCCCACCCCTCACGGATCTGCTCGAACTGATCTGCGTCGTGACCGTAGACGATCTCCGCGTCATTGCGTCGCTCGAATTTCTCGATTCGTCTGAGGCTCTCGTACCACTCGGTTTTGCCCCAGAGCAGCGACGCGCCGAGCGGTTGCTCGTCCTCGTAGTTCGGTGCCTGATAGACCTGATCGCCCGTAAAGACGATCGTTCCCTCGTCGTCGAGGTGGATCACCGTCCCGGTCAGACCCGGTGTGTGTCCGGGGAAGCGAACGAACTCGACGTCATCGAAGTGCCGTTCGCGATCGCGGTGGAGGACCCGCCAGTTCAGGTCGTGATCGAAGTCCTCGAGGATGTACGCGCCGCTTCCCTTGTCGGTCTTCGCGCTGTAGTAGGCGAACTTGAGTTCACGTTCGTGGACGAAAATCGGGACGTCAGTACCGTCGAAAAACTCCAGCCCGCCCGCGTGGTCTAAGTGCAGGTGCGTCTGGAACACGTAATCGATGTCCTCGAGTCCGTAGCCGTTCTCCTCGAGAACCTCGTCGAGCGGGTGTTCGTGCGCGTCGTACGGGTAAAACGCCTGTTTGAGCCCTTCGGGCCAGTGGCCCTCGAGGGCGTCGTGGTGCGAGCCGGTATCCCAGAGAATTGTTCCCTCGGGGTGGTCGATGACGAGGTTCCAGACGGGAATCTCGTCGTAGCTCAGGTCCGGGTTCGGCTCGTCTTTCGTGCCGAGCGTTTCCCCCTCGATCATGTAGTTCTGGTCGCACTCGAGCGCCCCGCGATACAGGACCTCGATGCTAGCATCAACCATGGTTGTGATCCCCGTCGTACTACACGGATTACGAACATAATCGTTCGTGTTGGTCTACGGGCCTGAGAAGCGACCGCGGCCCCTCATAGCCCCAGCATCAGCGGCCCGATGAGCACGCCCATCAGGTGCACGCGGCGCGCCCGAAGGCGGACCGGAACCAGTCCGACCGCGGTCGCGACGACGAACACGCCGATACCGACGAGTCCGGTGAACAGATAGGAAAGCGCGAGCAACAGCCCGAGGACCACCACCGAGATCTTCCAGTAGGCGAGACGTCCCACGAACTCGAGATACGCGTCACCCAGCACGATCACGAGGACGAAACCGGCCAGTCCGGCGATGACAATACTCGAGAGCAATATCGGCACGTCGAGCGGTGCGTTCACGTTGTCGAATGCGATCATGACGCCGGTTCGGGGCTGTCCGAGCGAGACGAGCGCGAACAGCGCGAAGATCGAGTTGGTGTCTCCTTAGTATTACCTCGTAACACCCAAGACAACGGGGACTAACAACATCACCATGACTGATTGGGAACACATCACGCTGAAGGTTGAACCGGACACGAAAGAGGAATGGAAAAAGTATGCTGAGGAACACCCGGAAGCGGGGAACTTGAGCCACCTAATCCGGCTTTCTGTTCATAACGAGATGAATACTGAGTCGGAGTTAGATGACGCGCATGTCCCCAAAGAAGATGAGCGGATAGGTGAGTTGATTGAGAGCGTCAACCAGATTCACGATACTCTTGACACGGTGCAAGCCCGGATTTCTACGCTGGAGCATGATTCAGAAGTCACAGAAGGGTTTGACATGCAGAAGGCCGTCTTGTCTTTCCTTCCGACTCCGCCGGAATCGGCTCTTGTTCCTAACCCCGATTCCACAGGGTCACACGTCTACAATGACGCAGACTTTGACGAGTGGGCCGCTACTCCTGAAGGGATTTCCGAACAACTGGGTTCCAACGAGGCTGATGTGAGGGATGCCCTTCAACGTCTTGAGAGCGTCACAGGTCTTGTAGATAGTAAGTCGAGTGACAGCCAGATTTACTACTGGAAGAAAGAATGACTGGGTTAGAAACCCTCACTGACCGCTGGCAGGACGAAGATGAGTGGAAGGTCATCAAGAGACTTGAGCGGAAAAAAGGCAAATCTACATTTCAAGAGTATGAGCGGCATTGCCGCCAGTTCCGCGAGTGGTTGGATGGCAAGAGCCTCTTTGAGGCGGACGAGCTTGACATAGAGGATTGCATCATCGACATGATATATGATGGATACTCTGTTTCGTCGGTAAATATCCGTCATGCCGCTCTTGGTGAGTTTTTCACCGAAGCTGAGCGGCTTAACGGCAAGCGGATAGACGTGCCCCTCAATGGGAATCCTGTTGAAGAATTGCCGAAGCTGAAGGAAATTAAGCCGTACAAAGACGCTCTCAATGCCAGAGAAAGCCGAGATGATGGAGTTTGGTTTCTTGAACCAAATGACGTAAGGCAGGTAGCTGAGAATGTTCCGAAGCCGTACACTCGAAATGAGCTTCTTGTACGACTTTGCTTCCAAACCGGGATGCGAAGGAACGAACTCGTTCAAATCGAACTCGAGCATGTGGACTTTCAGAACCGTGTTATCACAATCCCGCCCGAGAACGCGAAGAACGGCGAGGAGCGAAAGGTCGGTTACCAATCCACACTTGACGCTCTTATGAGCCATTGGATTGATACAGTTCGTCCGACCGTTGCAATGGCTTCGGAAAGTGACTATCTATTCCCGAGCAACCGGAGTAAACACATCTCAGGACAGACCTTCAATGATGTAGTTGTTGAAGCCGCTGATAACGCTGGAATCCAAGGAACGAGGATGACAAACCGAGCCGGGGAGGAGCGTGCTAAAGTGACTGCTCACGTTCTGAGGCATAGTTTTGCGATGGCCGCCAAGTCAAACGGTTGGGATATTTACGCTCTGGCGAAGGCGATGGGTCACTCATCAGTCTCCGTGACTGAGGAAACATATCTCCACGATGATAATGAGTACATCCTAAACCACTACAGGGATGACGGACCCGGACGGCAGGAATAGTCAACACACGAACTCCTCGAAAACTTAATCAAAGTAAATCATATTTTCTTGGGAAAGTCAGGGACGTCATGGGGGTAAAGAAGGCTCCGGCCCCCTCGTTTTCGGCCATTCCAAGCCATTTATTACCGAAATCGGGGGAATTGGGGTGGGTGGGGGTTGTTTCAATTTAGCAACTTAAAGTCATATCTCTGGCTTTGACTACCGGCCCCATCATTAATATACTATAATTATGAATTTTATTTCTTTTAAAAAGGGGCTCTTCTTATCACTATAAGTGAGCGGGAGTCGGAGAAAAATAAGACATCCCGTTGGCTAAACAACATGACTGACTTAGAGAAAGACATCAAAGTTACGCCGAAAGTTCACAAGAAACTGCAACGTGCAAAACTCGAGATGTATGGAGCAGAGTCCGCCCGGTTCAGCGACGTTATTGAGGCTCTGACCGACCAAGTACTTAATGAGGGTGAGACGGATGAGTAGTGATACAACTGTTGCCTCTGGACCGAGGAGGACTTGTATTTATCTTACTGTTGATGAGTTTAACACTCTCTCTGACGAATTTCGTGCGTCCCCTCTCGCCGAAGATAACCAAGATACGTACGAGAACAACCATCCTACGGCTGAGTACATCCGTCAACTTCTCGAAGAACCTGTCGAGATTGATATGAGTGATTATGATGCAACGCCCCCATCGTCGCGGGAGTACAGTCGGAGTATTACGATTCTCTTTCCCGAGGGCCAATACCAAGACCTCCGAGAGAAATTCGCGCAAACACCATTGCACGATGACAAAAATGCACGAGGGACCTACGCAGGTAACTCTGCGTTCAGTGAGTACCTGCGGCGATACCTTCGCCACTACTTGAACAAAGACGAGTAAACACACGCGGCGCAACCCCAGACGAACTAATTCTATATGGACCATGAAGTAACGACCAGCGGAGAGTACGAGGGCGGCGTGTGTTTACCGTCTCCTGATAGCGACGGGCATACTTGTCCAAGCGCAAAAATTGGTACTCCCCGAAGCGAAACGCAGTTACTGGCCGAAGACTCACCAGTTGACCTTACCGTCAAGGAGCTTGCAGGGTTGACCCTTGCCGAAGCGACAGACGTCTACAAGGCCCACAGAGCGGGGGAAGCCGCTAACGAGAGGTATACATCGGGAACCCTTCTCGGGCGAGCAAGACGGCGCTACGGTGCTTTGCTGTCCACTGATAGACAACTCCGACAGGAGTACGATAACCCAACAGTGGCCATGCTCACACTCACTGCCAACCCCGTCTTCGGCGGGGAGTGGATTACCCCCCTCGAGCATACTGAAGCTCTTACCGAACCTCTGAGCAACGTCTTTGCTACGCTCCGCTACCACCTTCGGGAGTACAAGTTTGAGTATGCCGCTGTCCGGGGAGCGACGGACCAAGGCGTTAGCCATTGGCACATTGTCATGTGGATTGACGGCAATCCCTCACCCGACACTTTTGCACCTGCTGTCGAGTCATTCATCAACAATTGTGATATAGCGAGCCAAGAACAACACCCGCTCGAGGATGCCGTCAAGGTCAACACTATCCCATCGCAGGATTTGAAGCCCATCGGCAAGACCGACCGGGAGCGAGGGACAGTCTCAAAGCTCTCCCGTTACGTCGCTACGCAAATTCCGCATGTCTCTGGGGTTGACGATATGTCTGAAGCCGAAGCCATGCAGGGAGCGATTGAGTGGGCCGCTTCATCTCGAGGCTTCCGCACCTCTTCAGGAATCCAACTAACCAATGTTGAAGACAGGAACACTTGTCGAAGCACAAAAAAGTCAAAAAGAACCATTGTTGAGAAACCCTCGGAGGAACCCCACAACGAGAAAAGCAAGAGCAATCCATGCCATGAGGTATTCGAGATTGGAAGCCAAGTTCAGGAGAGTCCAAGACAGCTTCCACGAGTGGAACACCGAATCCATAACTTGACCCCACTGCCCACTTGTTCGTGGCCGAAGTGTCATAAAAGTTATAGACATTATCTGTTCCAAAGCCCTGAAAAGAACTGCTACAAATGGGGCGGTAAGAATAGCCACCAAAGCTTCCCGCCCCCTCATGTTCAGCTTAGGCGGGGTAAAGTCTCCATGCCCAGTTCACTGGAACGGTCCCATCCGCGATTTGATTTCGGACGAACCGGCGAAGACTTTTCAGTGTCTTCTTCGAGCGTGCCTCGCTAAGTCGTTCAGGAGCATACTTCTTGACTGCCCAGAGTAGCCCCTTTCGGCTCGTTAGAACCTCTAAATCGCTATCGTCGTCATTTCGCTCGAAGACATAACCGATAACTGGAGTATTTCGGTCTCCGTCGATTCTGTCTTCTTCCATAGCGTCCATAGCGAGCGAATAGGCGTAACTGTGGCTGATGTCGAGTTCATCAGCGATGTCCGACACAGACACCTTTCCTGATTTATTTACGAACTCTACGAGCTGGTCGATTTGGTCTTGACGTGATGCCATATCTTGTGACATATTTGCCAGCCCGATTTTTTGGGTAAAGCTTACATTGCTCCTGCTACCAGTCTGTGTCACAACCACACCGACAGGCAACAGTCCCAAGTCGGGCTGAAAGGTTCGGTTCAACCTCATTGGCTCGCTCGCAACTTTGGCAGGTGGAGAACGAGCCTCAGTCGGTCGGTGCATGGTATCCAACATATTTCTTCAGGGTCCAACCCGCATTAGTGCGGTCTCTTCTGATTCCCAATAGGTGATGGCCGTTAAAAAGACTTTTGTGGAGGTAGTTATGCCATCAGAGATTACTCGATTGTTCTTGATAGTACGGAATCACCCATACTATAAGTGGTTTCGCGACTCCGGTATAAGTATGCAACAGTCAGAATTTGATTTCAAGGTAGAGAATCGAGTCCATATCATGCCAATCGGGTTTGAGTTTGACCGGGCGCACCTCCCTGCTAAGGAATTGAAAGCTGATACAGTCATCCTGCTAATGCATGAGTCCGACGATGATGATGAAGAAGACCGAATAAAGGAAATTCAAGATAAGCTGGATGAATATGGAATAGACTCCGAGAAGGATAAATGTAGGCTTTTCAATATGTATGATGCTCTCGGCATGATTGCCGAGAAGATTAACGAGTTCAGTTCGGAAGATGTGTACGTGAATCTATCAACGGGTGGAAAAGTGACCGCGATTGCAGGGATGATTGCCTGTATGGTTGCTGATGCAACTCCTTATTATGTTCAAGCGAAAGATTATGGCCCAACACCGCCCGAAGGAGTCGCTGAAATAACAAAGCTACCACGCTATCCAATTGATTCGCCAGATTATCAAGAAATTGCAGTTCTAAATTTCATCAAGGAAAGAACGTCAGAGGACTCAGCCCCAACAAAGGGAGAACTAATTGAATTTGGGGAGGAGATAGGTCTACCGTTCATTGCAGACCATGATGTAGAACAGAAAGGAAAATACCGGCTCTTAGACAACCACGTAATAAACCCCTTGGAAGATGATGGGTATGTTACCACAGAAAAGAAAGGTCGTGAGAAAATCGTGAAACTCACTTCCGATGGACAGAACACCCTCCATGCATTTCGGTATCTTATCGAGGATGAATATACTGTGGAGTAGTTAATTCCATCCAAATAAAGTTGATATATACCGGAAATTTGGACGTGTGTCTGTTAAAAATCTGGACTACCCAATTCGGTTCGAAATTCGTTCCGTTGTTCAAAATATATAAAAAATCACTCTACTAACACGGTTATATGATGCACCAACTATTAGTGGTTAGAAGTAATTCTACGTAATACGAAGTAATACTGAGTGGACACAAAGATCGAGTTTGCCGTGTCGACGCCGCTCGTCGCGACGATGTACCCCCGATTCCCCGATTCGCCTGGAACGAAGACGAGGACGGCGACCGCAGCGATAGCCGCCGAGATACCCGGAACGTACCCGACGACGGCGCCCGCGAACGAACCCGCAAGCGCCGTTATCCCGACCAGCCGACGCGGCATCCGAATCGCTTCGTCGCGCTGGGGCGGGACGCCGCCGCCGCGAATCGCTTCGATCAGTACGGGTGCGCCGAACAGTCCGGCGAAAAGCGGCGCGAGCATCCCGCCGGCCTCGAGGGGCGCGTCGGGGGTGAGATCGAGCGTCGCCGCGCCGAGTGCCGTCGCCAGACCGAACGAGAGGGCGGCCCCCGCACATCGCTTCCAGGTGCGCTCCGAGGCGATCAGTGCGACGACGACCATCGCGAGCACGATCGAGAGGTTCGCGCTGATCGTCGGATAGACGGCAGTGACGCCCCAGGTGATCGGGAGCGCGAGCGGGACCGCCGCGAGAACTGCGAGCAGACTCCCGAGCGCGGAGAGGCGGATCGCCTCGTACCCGCGGCCCTCGAGCACCATTCGGTGTGCGGGCAGCGCGGTGACCGCCATCTCGGCGTCCGGCACTCCGAGCGCCATCGCCGGAACGGCGTTGACGAACGTGTGGACGACGCCAGCCGCGAGCATCGCACAGCCGACGAAAAGCGGCCGCCCGGGAACCGAGGGCGCGACGCCCGCCAGCAACAGCGCGAAGTTGTTCGCGTGCAGTCCCGGGATCAGCCCGCTACAGCTACCGAGGGCCGCACCCGCGAGTACCCACGCGACGAGCTGGGCCGACAGCGCGGGATCGACCAGCGACTCGAGAACGGGGACGGCCATGCCGGGTCTGGCCGCGGGATCAGTTATTAACTCTCGGGCGTCGATCGGTGGCTTCGCTCCCCGCTGGCAGAGCTACGCCCGTATCGTCGAAAGAAAGGGTCGAAATCGTCTCGAGGCGAGTTATCCGAAGAGTTCGCCGAGACCTTCGCCGCCGTCGCCTTCGTCTTCGTCGTCTTCGTCCTCGTCGCCTCCTGCATCGGCGTCGTCGGCTTCGTCGGCTTCGTCGTCTCCACCCTCGTCAGCGCCACCTTCCGCTGCGGCCGCGCCGCCCGCTGCGCCGCCCGCGGCGGGAACTGCTGCGGCCTCGTCGACGGCCTCGTCGATGTCGACGTCCTCGAGCGCGGCGACGAGCGCCTTGACTCGAGACTCTTCGACGTCGACGCCGGCCGCGTCGAGTACGTCCGTCAGGTTGTCTTCGTTGATCTCTTCGTCCGCTTCGTTCAGGATGAGTGCAGCGTATACGTATTCCATTGTTGTAACCTCAATTAACCGAACATTTCGCCGAGCCCTTCGCCGCCACCGGAATCATCGTCTTCGTCGTCTTCGTCGTCGACGTCGGTGTCAGCGTCGGCCTCGTCGTCTTGGTCGTCAGCCGATTCGTCTTCGTCGTCGGGTTCCGCCTGCGTGGCAGTCGGCGCCTCGACGCCCTGGAGTTCCTCCGGCAGCGCCTCCTCGTCCTCGATCTGGGCGGCGAGCGCACGAAGCTGTGCGTCCGCCTTGCTCACGAGGTCGTCGGCGAGGTCGGGGGACTCGATCGCCGCCTGCAGGCCGAGGCTCTTGGCCTCGCCCGTCGCCTTCGCGATGAGCGTCGGCGCGGTCGCGTCGGTCGGGAACGTCGCGTTGATCGCGAGGTTCCGTGCGCGGGCCGCGGCCGTCGCCACGTCGCTCTCGTAGGCGTCGACGTCGATGTCGAGGTCTTCGGGGTCGAACTGCACGCCCTCGGCGACGACCGAGCGGAGGTCGAGTCCGACCTCCTTCGGTTCGATGCCGAGTTCGTTGAGCACGTTCGAGAGGTCGGCCGACACCTCTTCGCCGGCCTCGAGGACCGTCGAGTCCTCCATGACCTGAATCGAACCGTCCTCGATGCGCGCGTTCGCGCCGATGCTCTGGAGTTCGCCGACGAACGGACCGGGATCGACGCCGGTGTCACCCTCCGGGATGACGATGTCGTTCGGGGCGACCTCGCCCTCGTTGATCGGGGCGGGCGTCTTCGAGGCCTCGAGTTCCTTGTAGAGTGCGAACGGGTTGCTGTCCGTCGCGACCAGCCCGACCTGTCCCTCGATGTGAGGGACGAGTTCGTCGAGCCCGGCTTCCTCGAGCGCGTGCGTCTGGAGCGTGTTTCGGCTGACGCGGACCACGGCGGTGCCGTGGAGGCCGCGGCGCATGTCCTGGAGCTGTTTGCTCGGAATGCCGGCGATGCCGACCACGCCGATGCTCTCGTAGTTCTCGATGAGCTCCGAGAGTTCGGCGACCTCCTGTTCTTTCCACTGCGGCAGGTTCTCAGTTTTGCGCTCGGCTTCTGCGCTCATCTCAGGCCACCTCCACGGACGGGCCCATCGTCGTCTTCAGGAAGACCGAATCGATGTTCTGTGGACCCTTCTCGAGGTCGGCGTGGAGTCGGCGAAGGATAACGTCGACGTTGTCGGCGATGTCCTCCGCGCTCATGTCTTCGGCACCGACGCGCGTGTGGAACGTGCGCCGATCCCGCGAGCGGATCTGAACCGTGTTCTTGAGTCTGTTGACGGTCTCGACGACGTCCTGGTCGTGCGAGAGCGGGTCCGGCATCTTCCCTCGCGGACCGAGAATGGTCCCGAGGTGCCGGGCGATATCTTGCATCATCTCCTCTTCGGCGATGAAGAAGTCCGTCTCGTCTGCGAGGTCTTTGGCCTCGTCGTCGTCCAGATCGGCCACGTCGTCGCCCGAGAGAACGTCGTCCGCGACCTCTTCGGCGCGGACTGCGGTTTCTCCCTCGGCGATGACGATAATTTGGGTTTCCTGGCCGGTTCCGGACGGCAAGACGACGGACTCGTCGACACGATTCGACGGTTCGTCTAAATCTAGGTCGCGCAAGTTGACTGCGAGGTCGACCGTCTCGGTGAAGTTCCGATCCGGCGCGTCCTCGAGCGCTCGAGCGACTGCTGTTTCGATATCCGAATTTGCCATCGTTCACCTCCGTAGTACGCAGGGATGCTCCTACGGGTCAGTGAAACAGGCGAAGCCTGTCTCCTTTGAGAGAAATCCCATGACGAACTTAAAACCGTCGAACCGCGCGCTCGCGGACGACAACGCCATGCGAGGGACTAACGGGGTCGTGAAAATCGCGCCCGTTCGGTTACTCTTCGACGACGTCGAGTTCGGGGAGCGGATCCTCTTCGTCGGTGCGCATCCACTCGAGCTCGAACTCGATGCTTCGCTCGACGCCGTCGTCCTCGGGTTCGTCCTCGAGTTCGAGTTCGAACTCGAGCGACTCGGGCGGTGCGAGGGCGACCGTTTCGTCGCCTATTTCGAGGTCGAATCCCTCTGTGGAACGCAGGTTCTCCGCGAACGTCTCGAAGTGGGTCGCGATTTCTTCGCGTGAGAGCGTGCTTTCGTACTCGAGTTCTGTCTCATCGTCGGACATAGACGTGGCTTTCGGGCCCAGAAAAATAACGCTACCCCCGGTCCGTGCCGGTTGCTGGAAGTGCGATCTATTACCGAACGATGTGTCTCGAGAAACGAACAACGAAAACCGCGAGCTCGACCGGGGAGCTCTCGAGTTACTCGACGAGGACGTCGTCGTACTCGCCGTCGTCGACCTTCGCCTTGAACTCGCGGGCGTCCTCACCCTCGATGGTGACGCCCATCGAAGCGCAGGTGCCGACGACCTCTTTGGCGGCGTTTTTCGTGTCGTAGGCGAGCAGGTCCGGATGTTTCTGCTCGGCGATCGTTTTGACCTGTTCGACCGAGATGTCGGCGACGAAATCCGTTTGTGGTTCGCCGCTTCCCGTCTCGAAGCCGGCCTCGTCTTTGACGAGCGCCGCCGTCGGCGGGACGCCGACGTCGATCGAGTAGGAGCCGTCTTCGTCGTACTCGACGGTGACGGGTACTTCGGTGCCGTCGAACGCTTCGGTCTGTTCGTTGATGTCGTTGACGACCGACTGCACGTCGACGGGCGTCGGTCCGAGCTCGGGACCGAGCGGTGGGCCAGGGTTGGCCTGGCCACCCGGAACGAGCACTTCGATGGTTCCAGCCATACCCGAATGAATCCTCGCTCGAGTTTTAAGGGTTGCTTTTTCGGGCAGTCCGATCCTGTGACAGTCTGACAGGGAGAAAGACCGGCGGCCCGACGACCGTCGTCAATCGACGTTCTCGGCCCGCCAGGTCGCGAACGACTCGAGCACGTTATCCTCGTCGAAGCGCTCGATGCAGGGTACCTCGTGAGGGTGAACGTCCTGAACGCGTGAAACGAGGTCGTCGTAAGCCTCGTCGGTCGTCTTCGCGAGCAGGATGGCTTCCGCCTCTCGTTGAATCTCACCGTCCCAGCGGTAGATCGACTCCGACGGGAGTCGATTCACGCAGGCGGCGAGGCGCTCCTCGAGCAGGGTTTCGGCGATCTCCGCGGCCGCGTCCGGCGGCGATGTGAGATAGACTGTCGGCACGGATCGAGAGACGGCTCAGCGGCGGAAAAACGTCGCGGCTCGAGAAGAAAGTCTCCGGCGACGCACCTGCCCTCCCGGCGTTGCAACGGGTTAGTTCCCCTGGATCGGATTGAACGCGCCGTTTATGTCCCACTCGTGGAGACAGTGCGGATTTCCGACCTTCTTTTCGCCGTCTTCGGTTGCGAGTTGCCAGGCCTCGAGCGTTTCGTCCCACCGTTCGCCGCGACCACACCGCTCGCAGACGCGGGCGGTCGGGGTTCGAAGTTCGACACTCATTGGCGGGTATGCGAACTGGACACATATAACCGTGACTGTGTTCGGCAAACGCTGCATGTATCGGCGAAAAATCGTGAAGAATTCAGCGAGTCCCATCGAGACGGAGCCACTATTGGAATATCGTCAATTCGAAGAAACCGAACAGGTTTCGAGCGCCGCCCGGGTCGCAGAACCGGATCGATCGTCAATCCCACTCCGATTCGAGCGGTCAGTAGACGGCGTCGACGATCTCGTCGCAGAGTTCGTCGAACTCCTCGAGATAGTCGCGTCGGTCCGCTCGCAGCGAAGAGAGGGCGTCGTCGTAGTCGTCGACGTGGTCGGGGACGTAGTACTCCTCGATGGCGAGTCCCGGCACCGACTCGGGGATGGTCAGTCCGGTCCGTTCGTCGTCGGTCCACTCGATCGTTCCGCGCGCGACTTCCGTGAGGATCGTCACGGACTCGGTGACGCCGATATCCTTGGACTCGTCGCCGAGATAGCCGGTGTTGATCACGTAACAGTCGACCTCAAGGTCGTCGATCAGGTCCCGGAAGATGTTGCCCTCCTCGCCCTCCGGCCCGATGATGAACGGGTTCGTCCCCACGACGCGGATCGATTCGCCCGCGCGAGACGGGTCGCCCGCGCTGGTCTCGATCGATTCGCCGAGCATGAACGCGGCGGCGGCCTGCTCGGTGTCGAGTTTCGCAACGGGTGGCATCAGCGGGTTGCGCGTAATGAAGAAGACCTGGTCCATCCGGTCGAGGTCGATCTCCTCGTCGGCGCTCTCGAGTTCGTCGCGCTGGACGACCGCACGGGAGTTCGAGGTGTATCGCGGCTCATCGAAGTCGACCGTTCCGTCGTCGTCGACGGCGACGTTCTCGAGGACGGCGGATTCAGCCGTTGCCGCCTCGTAGAGGCCCGGTTGTTCGTCGGGATCGAGACCGATGGTTTTGATGAACAGCCCGCCGCCCTCGCTTCCGGGGACGGAGCCGTCGGGCAACAGTCCGCAGACGTCGTCCTGGACCATCACGGCCGCCTCGGGCTCCTCGAGCCAGCAGCCGTGTGAGGTTAGGGTCGACTTACCGGTCGCCGAGAGGCCCATGAAGACCTGGCCGACGGTCCGGAGGTCGTCGTCCTCGTCGCGGACGCGAACGCGCTTGCTGCCCGCGTGGAGACCGAGGCCGCCGCGTTCTTTGATGCGACGCATGAACAGCCGGAGGAACGACTTCTTCGCCTCCCCGAGGTAATCGGTCCCGAGGACGGCGGTGAACCCCTCGTCGGGGAGGACGCGGATCGCCCGCTCATCGTAGTCGGGAGCCTGGACGGTCACGAAGTCGGGGTCGCGGCCGTCCGTCGGCTCGAACAGCTTCGCCCACGCCAGCGCGATCCGAGCGTGTTCGACCGGAACGAACAGCCGACAGCAAAACGTCGCGTCGGGGTGGCGACCCAGCAGCCGATCGACGCAGAGCATCTCCCGCTCGTCGGCGATGGCGACGGCGTCGGCGAGCAGATCGGAGTCGTCGTCGGAGAACTCGGCGTCGATCGCGTTTTTCGTCCGGTCCGCGCTTCGAGATCGCACCTCGCTGACGTACGACGGCGACCCGTATTCGGTCGTCGTCTCGTCCGGGCTCGCGAGTTCGCGAAGCTCCTCGAGCGACGGGTTGGTTCGAACGTTCGACGCTGTGGTCGGATCGGGAAGCTGTCTGACCAGCGGACGGGACTCCGCCCCGGTTTCGGACATATACATGATCGGCCACCATCCGGCCGTATAAACCCGGAGGTTTTTGATCGAAGTATGTCACTACCTACCCTGGTCGAAATTGTCAGATGGGATCTACTACCGAGTAACCGCTTAAACGGCCCGAATCCGGTTTCCGATACAAATGGTAATGTATCTGTTTTGTTTGAGATTTAACTCGGATCAGAGATAAGATATTCCGAGAGCAGTATCTCGTTCGAGACGCCCGGAAAACCGACGGCGTCACTCGAGTAAAAAACCGTGATATAGGTACTGATTTCAGCGGTGATCCCGTTAGAACAGCCAATGGGTCGCCTTGAGGGAATACACGTTTACCCCGTCAAATCGCTCGACGGAACGACGGTTGAAGCGGCGTCGATTCGCGAACGCGGCGGGCTCGAGTGGGATCGTCGGTACGCGATCGTCGACGAGGACGGAGCCTACGTCAACGGGAAAGGTGAGCGCGCCGTCCATCGACTGCGCGCATCGTACGATCTCGAGCGGAAGACGATCACCGTCCGGAACCAGGGGAGTGACGACTCCTTCTCCTTTCACCTCGACGTCGACCGGGACGCCTTCGCCTCGTGGCTGACGTGTTTTTTCGGATACGAGGTCGACGTCGTCCGCGCCGACGAGGGCGGATTTCCGGACGATACCGACGCCGCCGGGCCGACGGTGATCAGTTCGGGAACGCTCGGGACCATCGCGTCGTGGTTCGACGGCATCGACCCCGCGGAAATGCGCCGTCGTCTCCGGCCGAATCTCGTCGTCGGCGAGACGGAGCCGTTCTGGGAGGATCGCCTCTACGATCGGCCGGGGACGAGCGTCCCCTTCGAGATCGGCTCGAGTCGGCTCGAGGGGGTCAACCCGTGCCAGCGGTGTGTCGTTCCGACGAGAGATCCCGATACCGGCGAACCGACCGACGGGTTCCGCGAACGGTTCGTCGACCGGCGCGAGGCGACGCTTCCGGAGTGGGCGAACCCGGCCTGGTTCGACCATTACTACCGAGTGATGGTCAACACGCGAGTCCCCGAGCGCGTCTGGGGCGACCGTTTGACCGTCGGAGACCCGGTCACGGTCGAATCTCACCAAGAATCGTCCGCGCCCTCGCGCTAACAGCGCCGGCGATCCCGCTCGAAAACGGTCGAAATCGATCTCGGTCGGTGACGACGGATCTCACTCGAAGTCGGGGAGGTCCTCCGGCGGTTCGTACTGGGCTTCCCAGTCGATGTACTCCTCTTTGAGCAGGACCGAAACGGTCTGTCCGAACTCGGTCAACTCCGCGTTGATCGACGAGACGGTTCCCCACGAATCGAGGTCCGGGTGGTACTCTCGCGCCTGCCAGTCCTCGGGGATCCCCGGCGCGTGATAGCCGACCCGGTCAGCGAAGTCGTCCCAGAAGAAGTCGAACCCGGCGAAGAGATCGAGGTCGCGGGCGATCTCGAACTCCCGTCGCTCGAGGTCCGTGTCCGCGAGCCACTCGTCGAAGGCCTCCTCCCACGCTCCGTCCTCGAGAAATCCCTGTAGCGCTTCGCGCCGATAATCGATGTCGCCCCCGCCGCTGATCGTCGCGTCGTCGTACTCGTTCGGATCGACGAACGACAGTTCGGGCGGATCCGGGGGCTCGACCTCCAGTCCCATGGAGCAGCCTACGCGCCGTCCCCGGATAAGAATTCCCTCCGCGAGCGAACCCGAACGCTCAACCTCCCGCCGGTCGTTGATCGGACGATGACCGGGTTCGAGGCCGCGATTCTCGACGTCGACGGAACGATCCTGCGCGGCGAGCGGGTGATCCCCGGCGCGATCGACGCGCTGGCGACGCTCGAGACGGCCGGAATAGACGTGGTACTGTTCTCGAACAACCCCACGCGAGGGGCGCCCCACTACCAGACGAAACTCGGCAATCACGGGATCGATATCTCCTCGGATGCCGTGCTCACGTCCGCCGTCGTCACCGCCGAATTTCTCCGGGCGAACCACCCTGACGAGCCGATCTTCCTGGTCGGCGATGATCGGCTGGAAACGCTCCTCGAGGAGTACGACCTCACGATAACCGCCGATCCGGACGAGAGCGGCGTGGTCCTCGGATCGATCGACCGGGAGTTCTCGTACGGAACGATCTGGGAGTCGCTGCGGGCCCTCGAGGGATCGACCCCGTTCTACGGAACCGACCCGGACGCGACGATCCCGACGGAGGGCGGCGACATTCCGGGATCGGGATCGATCCTGGCGGCGATGGAAGCGGTGGCGGGCCGCG
This sequence comes from Halostagnicola kamekurae, assembly GCF_900116205.1. Lineage (NCBI taxonomy): Archaea > Methanobacteriati > Methanobacteriota > Halobacteria > Halobacteriales > Natrialbaceae > Halostagnicola > Halostagnicola kamekurae. The sequence goes on from NZ_FOZS01000001.1 coordinate 1,386,444, forward strand.
AGCCGGATGCGATTCTTGGCAAACCCTCCGCGGTCGCGGCCGAGGCCGCGATGGGGCGACTCGAGGCGTCACCAGAACGAACCCTCGTCGTCGGCGATCGGCTCGATACCGACATCGCACTGGGGGAGCGGACCGGAGCGGCGACCGCCGTCGTCCTCACGGGGATCACCGATCGAAGCGATATAGAGCGCGCCGCCGTCGACCCGGATTACGTCCTCGAATCGATCGGCGAACTCGGGGAACTAATCGAAGGATAGCGCCATTAGCGCGTGCTTTCGCCCGTACGCGCTTCGCGCCGCAGCCGCTCGCCCTCCTCGGTGCTGACGGTGAGTTCGGGGACGCTCGTCGGCCGTTCGTCCTCGTCGATAGCGACGTACACGAAGTACGACTCCGTCGTCCGTTCGCGCTCGTGAGTCCGGAGGTCCTCGCGCTCGGTGACGATTCGAACCTGCACGCTCGAGTCGCCAACGTCGTAGACGTAGGCGGTGATAAACGCGGTATCGCCGACTGGGATCGGCCGCTCGAAGTTCATCTGATCGACGCGGGCGGTGACGCAGGTCTCGCCGGCAAAGCGCATCGCGGCCATCGCGCCGACCTCGTCCATCCACTTCATCACGTTGCCGCCGTGGGTCACGTCGAGCGCGTTCGCGTGGTGGGGCTGGACCATTTCCCGGTTTTCGACCACGGTCTCGAGGAGATCGGTCATCGCCCGGTCTTTTCCCACGAGTGCAATCAATCTCTCGACACGGCTTCGGGAACGTTGTCGATTGACACGCTTCGATACTGGTAAAAGTCGCGCCCGAGTTGATTCGGTAATGAGCGATGCAGGTGACGTCGACGTCCGCGACGCAGCCGACCCGCCGGACGGCGAGAGCGGATCCGTACAGGTTCTCGGGACCGCTCACGTCTCTCAGGCCAGCGTCGACGAAGTCAGGGAGACGATTCAGGACGAATCCCCCGACATGGTCGCCGTCGAACTCGACGAGGGCCGATACCGCCAGATGCAAGGCGGGGCTCCCGACGACGTACAGGCGGAAGATCTCCTCTCCGGCAACACCGTCTTTCAGTTTCTCGCGTACTGGATGCTTTCGTACGTCCAGTCTCGGCTCGGCGACCAGTTCGACATCGAACCCGGCGCGGATATGCGAGCGGCGATCGAGTCGGCCGAGGCGAACGGTCACGGCGTCGCGCTCGTCGACCGGGACATCCAGATAACGATTCAGCGGTTCTGGGCGCGATTATCGGTCATCGAGAAGTTAAAGATGGTCGGCGGGCTGGCCCTCGGCGCGACCGACCCCCGAACGATCGGAATCACCTTCGGTGCGGTCGTCGGGGCGTTTTTCGGATTCGTCTTCGCGGCGATGGTTGCACCATTCTTAGGCCTGGGAGATCTCCTGTTGCTCGGGGTCACCGGAACGACCGGACTGCAGTACGCCGGCGCTGTCAGCGGCGGAACGGTCCTCGGCGGACTCGTTGGGCTGATCTTCCTTCCCTCGCTCGATAACGCCGGGAACGCAACTGGCGGCTTCCTCAACGGGTTTTCCGTCCGAGTCCTCGCCGGTATCGCACTCGGTCTCCTCGCGAGCGTCGCTATCGTCGTGACCGAGACGTTCGTCGGCCCCGTCTCGGCCGGACTGTTCGAGAACGTCGGCACGTACTCGATCCGCGGAGCCGTCGGCGTCCTCGCCGGACTCGGAATCGGGGTGATCGTCGGCGGGCTCTGTGGAATCGCCCTTGACGTGTTCACGGCGGACGTAGAGGACGTGGACGAAATCGACATCGAGGAGATGACCGACGGCGACGTCGTCGCGGCGATGATGGAGGAGTTTCGCCGGTTCAGCCCCGGCGGCGCGGAGGCACTGATCGACGAGCGAGACGCCTACATCGCCCACAACCTCCACACGCTCTCGAAACAGGGATACGACGTTCTCGCTGTCGTCGGGGCGGGCCACAAAGCGGGTATCGAACGGTATCTCGAGGACCCGGAGACGCTGCCGCCGCTCGAGTCGATCAGCGGAACGGACCCCGGTCGGCGGTTTTCGGTCATGAAAGTGTTCGGCTACCTCGTGATGGCCGTCTTCGTGGGGTTTTTCGCCCTGTTGATCATGGCTGGCGTGCAGGACGCGTTCCTGTTCCGACTGTTCGCGGCCTGGTTCCTGTTCAACGGCTTTTTCGCCTTCACGCTCGCTCGCCTCGCCGGGGCGCGCTGGGACAGCGCGGGGCTGGGCGGCGCGGTCGCCTGGCTCACCAGCATCAACCCGCTGCTCGCACCGGGCTGGTTCGCGGGTTACGTGGAACTCAAACACCGGCCGGTCAACGTCCGCGATATCCAGCTGTTGAACGAGATCATCGACGACACGGAGCGGCCGCTGGGCGAAGCCGTCGAAGACATGTTCGACGTGCCGCTGTTCCGACTCATCATGATCGTCGCGCTGACCAATATCGGGAGCCTGATTGCGACGGTGCTGTTCCCGTTCGTCGTGCTCCCGTGGATCGCCCCAGGGATCGGCGGCGTCGACGCCCTCTTCGCAGAACTCCTCCAGGGCGCAGAGAACAGTCTCGAGCTAATCCGGGGGTACCTCGCATGATCGACGAGGCAACCGCCGACTTCGCCTGCGAATCGCTCGCGACGAGGGTGAACTGTCGATGAGTTATCCGACGCAGTCGGAGCTGCAGTTCAGCGACGAGGAACTGATCGATCTCGCCGCCGCGTGGATCACTCTGAGCGTCGCGTTCGCGTTGCTCTTGAATCCGATCCACCTGGGCGTCGGGACGCCGACCGAGTTCGTTTTGAGCGTCGGGTTAAGCTTCGTGACCGTCGGCGTCGGCTTTCTCTGTCACGAACTCGCACACAAGGTCGTCGCGATCCGGTACGGACAGATCGCAGAGTTTCGCGCCGACTACCAGATGCTCTTTCTGGCCATCATGAGCGCGCTGATCGGGTTCCTCTTCGCCGCGCCCGGAGCCGTCTATCACGCCGGCCGAATCACCGAACGCGAGAACGCGATGATCGCCCTCGCGGGGCCGCTGACGAACCACGGCCTCGCGCTGTTGTTCTTCCCCCTGATGGTCCTTCCAGGGATCGGGATCGTCGGTCACATGGGCGTCCTCATCAACCTCTTTCTGGCCGCGTTCAACATGGTCCCGTTCGGCCCGCTCGACGGTAAGTCGGTCTGGAACTGGAACAAAGGCGTCTTCGCCGGCATCTTTGTCACGAGCGGCGCGCTTCTGATCGGATTTCTCTTCATGTTCGGGACTGGATTCTAGCGGCCCCTCGAGGACGACGACTCCGCAGTGAACTGCGTTCGAGGTTCGACTCGCTGGCCGTCTCGAGTCGTCTCAGGCCCGGACCGGTGACCTTTTAGCCGATCCGCGAGGTCTGTCAGGTATGACCGACCAGACGGACGGATCCGAGTCCGCGTCCGAGGACGGACTCACCTACGCCGAGACGGGCGTCGATATCGAGGCGAGCGAGGACGCGACCGCGGCGTTGCTCGAGGCCTTCGGGAGCGACCTGACGACGGAGTACGCCGGCCTGCTCGACATCGGCGATCGGTACCTCGCGCTGGCGACCGACGGCGTCGGCACGAAACTGCTCGTCGCCGAAGCGATCGAGGACTTCTCGACGATCGGTATCGACTGCATCGCGATGAACGTCAACGACCTCGTCGCGGCCGGCGTCGAACCAACCGGGTTCGTCGACTACCTCGCGATCGACGAACCGGACGACGAAATTACGAACGAGATCGGCGAGGGACTCGCCGTCGGCCTCGAGCAGGCCGATCTCACCCTCCTCGGGGGCGAGACCGCCGTCATGCCCGACGTCGTCACCGGATTCGACCTCGCGGGTACCTGCGTCGGACTCGCGCCGAAAGACGAGATCCTCGACGGCGAGGCCGCCGTCGGCGACGCGCTCGTCGGTTTCCCCTCGAACGGCATCCACTCGAACGGACTCACGCTCGCACGCGAGGCCGTCACGCGAAACCACGACTACGCGGACACGTTCCCGCTCGATCCCGAGGTGACGATCGGCGAGGAACTGCTCCGGCCGACGCGCATCTACACGGACTTACTCGAGCCGATGGTCGAGACCGACGTGCGCGCGGCGGCCCACGTGACCGGCGGCGGCTGGACCAACCTGCTCCGGATGGGCGAGAACCGGTACGTCGTTGACGATCCGCTCCCCGCACAGCCGATCTTCGAGTTCGTCCAGACCGAAGGTGACGTGACCGACGAGGAGATGCACCGGACGTTCAACATGGGCACCGGTTTTGTCGTCGCCGTCCCGCCCGAGCAGGCGGACTCGCTCGTCGAACGGACGGGCGGGCAAGTAATCGGACGGGTCGAAGACGGCGAGAGCGTCGAGATCCGCGGGCTCTCGCTCTCTTGAGCCTTCGCGACGGTCGCTTTCTTAATCGCGCGTTCCCGGGCGGAACGACGCGTGCTATCGATCCGCTTCGCTTTCGGCGTGCGATTCTGTTCCCGGAACGTCTTCGTCCGTATTCTCCTCGAGCGCGCTCCTGATCGTATCGTACTCCTCGTCGCTATATACGATGAATCGGACGTCCTCGAGCGCGTCCGGCCGATAGCTCGCCAGTTCGTCTCCGATTATCCGCGCGCCGTCCGCGAGATCGAATCCCGCGACCCCGCAGCCGAGGGCGGGGATCACGAGCGACTCGCAGGTGAGGTCGTCGGCGGCCTCGAGGCTGTTCCGGGTCGCATTCCGAACGCTCTCCGCGGTCGCCCGGCCGTCTCCGTAGTGGGGCATCGCGGCGGCGTGGATCACGTACTCGGCGTCGAGGTCGTAGGCGTCGGTCACGGCCGCGTCACCGAGGTCAACGGGACCGTTCGCTTTCGCTTCCTGGTTCAGTTCCTCGCCACCACCCCGACGCAGCGCGCCCGCGACGCCGGATCCCATCTCGAGGCTCGTCCCCGCGGCGTTGACCAGCGCGTCGGCTGATCGGCTCGCGATGTCTCCTTGAACGACGTCGAACTCCATGCGTCGGACGTGGACCGCCACCCGCTTGAAAGTGAACCGCGCGAATCACGGCCGAACCGACCGCACTCTTAGGCCGACCAAAACCTTTTTAGATTTAGGGTCGCCTAACTCCACGCGATGGACGCCCCCGTTCCAGAACAGGATACTGACACCGAACGCGTCGAGGCAGAATCGGCGACGGTCATCTCATCTCACGAACCACGACCCGGCAAGCTAGTCGTCACCGAGCGAAACAATACGGACGGCTGGATCGCGAGCGATACAGCCGTCGATCTCGAGCCGTAGTTGATCGGTCGGTAGTTTCGGTCGATCGATACTGTCTCAATCGATACCGACGCCTCGGAAGGCTTCACCGACTGCTGAGTTCGGTTCTCTGTCTTACGGATACGATCGGCAACAAAAAGCGGCCGCAGATTCGACGACCGTTACGGGTTCTTCGCAGGCGTTTAGTGGGTCGCTTCTTCGAGGACCAGCGTGTCGTCCTCGAGGTAGTGCTCGAAGTGGTGGCCGTCGTCCTCGAGCTCGACCAGGATCTCCCGGAGGATCTCGGCCGTCGCGTAGTCGCCGAGGTTCTCTACGAGTTCGATGCTATCGCGCATCGACTCGATGATGTCTCCGTACATCTCGAGGTCGTTCTCGAACATCGTCCGGACGTCGTAGACGTCCTCGCCCTCGAACTCGACGGTCGCGCGCTCCTCGAGGTTCGTCGGCCCCGATACCGGAACGCCGCCGAGGGCCTGTGCGCGCTCTGCCATCTCGTCTGCGCCCTCTTCTGCGTGCTCGTAGGCTTCCTCGAGGAAGACGTGGAGGTCGAGGAACTCCGCACCCTCGACGACCCAGTGGTGTTTCTTGAGCTGGTGGTACAGGACGTACGCGTTCGCGAGTTCCGTATTCAACGCGTCGACGACCTGTTCGGCTTTCTCACGGTCAAGTCGAAGCTCGTTCTCCTCGACGTGATCTGCCTGCTGTCGGACGGTCTTTTGGGTGCTCATCTCGTTTCTACATACAGGAGCATTCCACTTAAAGCTTCCCCATGGAGAAAATATTCTTTGGGTAGCCAAAACTAATGTTATCTATTGCCGAGCTATGGTTCGGGTGACTCCCTCTCGAGCGTGACTTCTCGGTTGGGCAGACTGTAACGGACAGATCGCCGTTTTTTCACGCTTGAGTAAATATTTTCAAGGTGGAGGTCCTAGAGGGAGGTATGGAAACGAGGACAGCACAGCGGACGGAGCGGATTTACGTCGACGGCGAGTGGCTCGAGACCGGTGAGACGATTCCGGTCTCGGATCTCGCCGACGGTGGCACGTTCGCGAACGTCGCCGCAGCGGGGCCGGCCGAAGCGCGTAACGCACTCGCGGCCGCACACGAGGTGAAATCCACGATGCGCCAGACGACCGTCGTCGAGCGCGCCGAGTGGTGTGAAGCGATCGCCGAAGGGCTGCGCGAGCGCGAAGAGGAACTGGCCGAGATCATCGTTCGCGAGGCGGGCAAGCCAATCTCCTCGGCGCGCGGTGAGGTCGGCTCGGCCGCGGAACGATTCGACCGGGCCGCGGAGGAAGCCCGAAACATCGTGAGCAAAGGCGAGTTCCGCGAGGGCTCAACGGCGGGCCACGAGGGCTGGCAGGCAATCGTCAAACACGAGCCGATCGGCTCGGTCCTCTGTATCACGCCATACAACTACCCCCTCGCGACGACCGCGCTGCAGGTCGCGCCGGCGCTGGCGGCGGGCAACAGCGTGTTGCTCAAGCCCGCGAGCAAGACGCCGATCTCGGCCGCGATTCTCGCAGAGGTCATCGCGGACGTCGACGGCATTCCCGAGGGCGCGTTCAACTTTGTCCCCGGCGAGGCGAGCGTCATCGGCGACATCCTCACTGGCGACGACCGCATCAACGCCATCGCGATGACCGGCTCGTCGGGCGCGGGCAAACACGTCGCGAACGAGAGCGGCATGGTCAACCTCCACATGGAACTCGGCGGAAACGCCCCGGCCATCGTCTTCGACGACGCCGATCTCGAGGAGGTCGCCGGCGCCTGTACGTCGGGCTCGCTCAAGTACGCCGGACAGCGCTGTTCGGCCGTCTCCCGCGTCCTCGTCGAGGAATCGGTCCACGATGACCTCGTCGAGCGCATCGACTACAACATGAGCACGTGGCAAGCTGGCGACCTCTTCGACGAGGACACCGCCTTCGGGCCGCTGATCTCCGAAGACCAGGCCGAGTGGGTCGAAGAACTCGTCGAGGACGCCGTCGAGAAGGGCGCGGATCTGGTCCGGGGCGGCACCAGAGAGGCACCCGACGGCGTTCCGGACGAACTCGGCAGCCAATTCTTCGAACCGACGCTGCTGGCGAACGTGCCCCACGACGCCAGGATCGTCGACGAAGAGCAGTTCGGTCCCGTTGCCGTCGTGACCACCTTCGAGGGCCGCGAGGAGGCCCTCGAGATCGCCAACGGCTCCGACCTCGCGCTCGACGCCGCCGTGTTCACGAGCGACTACAACCGCGCGATGGACGTCGCGGAGCGTGTCGACGCCGGCGGCGTTCGAATCAACGGCGCACCGAGCCATGGACTTGGCGACGTGCCCTTCGGCGGCAACAAGGACTCTGGCATCGGCCGCGAAGGCCTCGACGCCTCGATCCACGAGATGATGCGCAAGAAGAGCATCGTGCTCTAGATCGGCTCAATTCCCACTACAACGCCGCTGTCGCTGTCTTTTCTCGAGGGATGTTCCGATCCTGATCGGTATCGCTATCAATTGCAACCGAAATTATGCCTCCTTGGCGCGCGCTGGTGGGTCGCTCGCGGCCCACCGAAGCCGCGCGAGGGCGGCGGTGAACGCGAGGGCTGAACGAGAAGTGAAGCCCTCAAACGAGTGAACCGCCGCGGCTGGGGAGGACGAGGCTGGGAAGAGAGAGGCTGTAGGCAGGGCTTTCAGAAGTGTTCGGTTCGAATGAAGCCGTTGAACCACATCGGCTCGAGAAGCCCAGACCGCCACCGAATACCGCTCGAGTCCGCCGAATCTACTCGTTTCGAAGTTCGGCAACGTGGTCGATTCGCTGTTGAACCAGCGCGGCCTTGCCGATGTCGTGGCGCATGTGCAGCCCTTCCTCGCCGGCGACGGCGAGTGCGTCCTCTGCGATTTCCTCCGCTTCACTGATCGAGTCTGCGACACCGACGAGCGCGAACGACCGCGAGGTCGTCGTGTAGATGCCGTCGTCTCGTTCGTCCACGCTGGCGTAGTACAGCAGGGCGTCGCCGGCGCTCTCTTCGTCGACCTGCACTCTGGCTCCGGCGGACGGATCCGTGGGGTAGCCCTCCGGAACCGCGTACTTACAGACCGTCGCCTGCTCGGCGAACTCGAGTGCCGGCGGCTCGTCGCCGTCTCGAGCGGCCACGAGCACGTCGAGCAAGTCGGTCTCGAGCACCGGCAGGGTGTTCATCGCCTCCGGGTCGCCGAAGCGAGCGTTGAACTCGATGACCTTCGGCCCCTCGGCGGTCAGCATGAACTGGCCGTAGAGGATGCCCCGATAGTCCTCGAGGGCGTCGACCGTCGCCTCGATGATCTCGACGGCGTCGGCGTAGTCGCCCTCGGTCATGAACGGTAGTTCGAACGTCGCGTCGGTGTAGGACCCCATCCCGCCGGTGTTCGGCCCCTCGTCGCCCTCGTAGGCGCGCTTGTGGTCCTGGACCGCCGGCGCGGTCTCGAGGCCGCCGTTGGCGACGAACGCCTGGACGGTGAACTCCTCGCCGATCAGCCGCTCCTCGAGGACGATCCTGTCGTACTCCGACTCGCGGATGTATTCCTTGCCCTCCTCGGGAGTCACTTGATCGCCGATGACTTTCACGCCCTTTCCGCCCGTGAGCCCGGCGGGTTTGATCGCGAGGTCGCCGTCGTACTCGTCGATGAATTCACACGCGGCGTCCATGTCCTCAAACGTCTCGAAGTCGGGACAGCCGGGGATGTCGTTGTCCGCCATGAACCGGCGCTGGAACGCTTTGTCCGTCTCGATTTTCGCGTCGGCTCGCTTCGGTCCGAAGGCGTAGACGCCCGCGTCCTCGAGCGCGTCCGAGACGCCCGCGTCGAGGGGCGCTTCGGGACCCACGACGGCGATGGTGGCCTCGATCTCCTCGGCGTACTCCGCGACCGCCGCCGGATCGGTCGTCTCGAGCGTTTCGAACTCGGCCGCGAGCCGAGCGATACCCGGATTCTTGTTCCCCGCGCAGGCGGAGAGCTTCGCCTCGCTTTCCGCGAGTTCGCGAGCGATCGCGTGTTCGCGCCCGCCGCCGCCGATCAGCAACACGTGTTCGCGCATGTTCGATAGCCGGACGCACGAACCTGTAAGCGTTGCTCTTTTCGCGGCGTCGATATCGACACGTTTGTGCACAATCCGGCCGGCGGCGCGTACGCCACGACCGGCAGCGTTTCGCGGGGCGGTGTCAGCCGCGATCGGATCGAGCGCTGTGACAATCACAATCTACTAACAACATCGTCGCGTATTCGCGCTCGTGATGCGCGTATGAGCCGGTGGAAGCGTGACTTCGCGAGCGGACTCATCGTCCTCGGTCCGATCCTCGCGACCCTGTTCATCTGTTACGTGCTGTATTCGTTCATTGCGAACCTCCTACCCGCCGTCCTGATCAACGCGGAGTTCCTCGAAGGATTCTTCCCGACTGTCGGGGAGCCGGCCCGGAGAGAACTCGCGCGCTTCCTGCGAGTCGTGGTCTTTCTGTCGCTCCTCGCCGCCCTGATGATCGTCGTCGGCCCGCTGGTCAGAACGAAACTCGGAGCGCTGTTCGAGGACTTTGTCGATTACGGAGCCAATCGCGTTCCGGGCCTGCGGCTGGTCTACAACGCGTCGAAGACTGCGACGGAAACGACCGTCGGCGAGAACGACGCGTTGCAGACGCCGGTCAAAGTCGAGACGTGGAAGGGGGCCCGCATGACGGCGTTCAAAACGGGCCGGACCACCGAAAGCGGGAAGATGCGACTCTTCGTTCCGACGTCGCCGAACATCGCGAGCGGCTTCGTCGTCGAGGTCTCGCCGGAGCAGGTGACGACGCTCGACGAATCCCTCGAATCGGCGCTCACTCGAGTCGTCAGCGCCGGCTTCGGGGACGCCGACAGCGCCGATACGAAACTCCGGGAGGGGACCGAGATCAGAGTTATAGACGAGATGAACATGGAACGAGACGAGAAGTGAGCGGCGGCGCGGTATCGAGCGTGAGCGGTGTTACGACGACGAGTGGTGGAGGATAGCAACACCCTATGCCGGCCGACTCGCGGTATCCCCTCGGCCGACCTACGCGAAAAACAGCGGCGGCCGTCGCTGGTCGTCGCGCTCGTCCGAACCCGCGCCGGATTCGACGGCCTCGCCCGAACCGGCGTGGTCGGGACTCTCACTCGAGTCGCCAGCAGCGTCGAGAAGCCGATCGAGCACGTCGATCGCCGCACCGCGGTGTAAGGGCTGGTTGTCGTTCCCGCACTGTTCGTCCATCACGCAGGCTGGACAGCCGTCGATTCGCCCGCACTCGCAATCTGCGATGTGTTCGCGGGCACGGCGTGCGATCCGCTCGAAATTCTCGTAGATCGAGCGCGAGAAGCCCAGGCCGCCCTCGATCCCGTCGTAGATGAACCAGCCGCTCGAGGGCGTCTCCTCGAGACGGGCCGCGGTCGCCCGAACCGTCGCCTGCGCCGCGGCGAGGTTCTTCGGTTCGTCGTCGATCGACGCGCCCGCGTGGGCGACTTCGGACGTGGAAACAGACCGGTCGTCCGCCGCCTCGGGATCGAGGTGCGAGTCGATCGTCAGCGTCGCGAGCCCACCGAGATCGCGTTTGTCGACCATGAGCTCAAGCGGCGCGACGCCGATCGTGGCGTGTTCTGCCGCGTGGAGCCCGGCGGCGTAGCCCAGATGCGGGCTGTCGGCGAGCTCCGAGTCGAGCCCGGGGACCGCGAAGTCGCGATACTTCTCGACGAGTTGCCGTTCGGTCCTCCTGGGGACCTCGAGCCAACAGAGTTGTGTCTCCATCGAGAGCGGCGGGTTATCTGTCGGGACGCCCTGCGCCCGGCGCTTGCCCCCGTGGACCCCCACCTCGTCGTAAGTGCCGTGGTAGACCAGCACCCGGCCGCGTCCGTAGTGAAGCGTAAAGTCGCCGACGTCGCGGCTCTCTTCGGACACCGCGTCCAGCACCGTCACGTCGCTTCGCGTGACCGTGTAGTAGTCCACGTCCGTCGGCCGCACCGTGACGTGCGGGGTGGGCCCGCTGTGGACCACCTCGGTGACCTCGTACTGGCGGCCCTCGTGGAGTCTGACGGCCCCTTCGTGGAAGTCCCTGTAGACGCGTTCGCGCGCGAGCGGTTCCATCTCCGGATCGTGCGCCTCGTCGACGTCGGCGGCGAGTCGAACCTCGTACTCCTCGCCGCGAGTCGCGTAGAGCGAGATCGTCGACTGCGGACGAGGCGGCCCGCAGTAGGAGACGCCCGTCTCGAGCGCGCCGGTCACTTTCCCCGCCCGCCGCCACATCTCGAGGCCGCGCTCGAGCCGACCCCGATCGGCGAACGACCCGACGTCCTCTTCGGCGATCGCGAGTTCGTCCGCCGCACACAGCAGGTGCTGGGCGAAGACGGCGTCGTTTTCGACGTCCGCGACGGCGTCCTCGACGTCGCTCTCGAGCAGGAACTCGGGATTCGAGACGACGTACTGATCGAGCGTCCGGTGTTCGGCGACGAGAACGGAGAGCGCTCGATCCGTTCCCCGCCCCGCGCGGCCGATCTGCTGCCAGAACGACTGGCGCTGGCCGGGATAGCCCATCTGGACCGTCGCGTCGATCTCGCCGACGTTGATCCCGAGTTCGAGGGCGTTCGTCGAGGCGACGCCGTCGAGCAGCCCGTTCTTTAGCTGGTGTTCGGTCCCGTGGCGTTTCGGCCTCGAGTGGCCCGCGTGGTAGGGCTCGATGGCGCTGCCCCGTTCGGGATCCGCGTAGTACCGGCTGCGATCGGTCCGGTGCTTGCTCGCTCGCTTGACCGAGAGCTCGGCGAGCTTTCTCGAGGGCGTAAACAGGAGCGTCTGGGCGTCGTGATACGCGAGGTGCGAGAGGAGTTTCGGGGCCTCGACGGTCGCCGGAACGCGCTCGAGGACGCCCGACTCGGAGTCGGACGCGTCGTCGGTGTCGGGAACGGCGTCAACGTCCGCACTGTCCTCCGGACCGTCGGTTTCGTCCTCGCGCGCTCGAGGCGGCGGGTTCCAGAGGACGATGTCGCGCGGGCCGCGCGGCGAGCCGTCTTCGTCCACGACCGTCACCGGCTCGTCGACCAGCGTCTCGGAGTGTTCTCTGGGATTGCCGATCGTCGCGCTCGTCAGGGCGAACTGCGGCTCCGAGCCGTAGTACTCGAGAACCCGTCGAAGCCGTCGGAGGATCCACGCGACGTGCATGCCGTGGACGCCCGTGTAGGTGTGAGATTCGTCGATGACGACGAGGTCACACGCCGAGAAGAATCTCGCCCAGCGGTCGTGGTCGTGGAGGTACGTGTTCACCCCCGCGAAGTTCGATATGATGACGTCCGCCTCCTCGCGGATCTGCCGTCGCTCGGTCCCGCGTTCGGTGTCTCCGTCGTAGACCCGCACCGTGATGTCGAGTCCCAACTGGTCGTAGAAGTCGTTGAGTTCGCGCTCCTGATCCCGTGAGAGGGCCTTCGTCGGGTAGAGGACGTACGCAGTCGAATCGGTCGGTTCGGAACCCGTCGGCTCGCTCTGGGCCTCGAGATAGTTCCGGGCGATCTGGAGCGCGTAGATCCGGGTCTTGCCCGAGGACGTACTCGTCGCCACGCAGACGTTCTCGCCGCGCTCGAGCGCCTCGAGGGCCTCGGCCTGGTGCGTGTAGCAGTCGTTCTCGAGCGGCGCTGCGAGTTCGGGTCGCAGGAGGTCGTCGTTCGGGACCGTCTCCGGGTCACGACCCGGCCGCTCGAGGACGGTTGCGTCCGCCGAGTCGCGATATCGCGGGAACGTCTCGCGGACATCGTCGCCCGTTACCGCCCCGTCGATACGCGTCTCGTCTGTTCTGCGTGTGGAATTCGTCATTTGGCTTCCCACCGTCCTTTAGCTCCCCGCTGTCCTCGAGTTTCGTCTCTCCACCGCCATGGATCGATATCTCCCGATCGCGCTCGAGCCGCTCTGGCACGCGACGTTCGATACGATTCTGACAATCGCGTTCGGTCCGCCCCTAACGATCGCGTTCGATCCGTCCCCGACGCTCGTGTCTTCGTAGTTCTCATCAGAAATCACCGAGTCCGGTCTGTGACCCCCCTCGAGAGCGGTCGTTCGTCGTCGCGATCTCGTCTTCGCCCGCAGTTCCTGCGAGTTCGGCGGCCGTCGGAACGTCGCGGAGCCGTTCGTAGACGTGCCACAACGCCCGGCAGTCGTCCTCGCAGTAGGCCTCGTGGCGGTCCCACTCGAGTTCTGAGCCGGTTCGAATAAACCGCTGGTACGCAGCGGCGGTTCGTGCGCCGTCGAGGCCGGTGGCCGTCCCCTCGTAGCCGAGCGCCGCCGAAACGTCCTCGAGCGCGTTCGTCCGACCGGGGAGGACGGCGTTATCGTCGCCGACTGCCCACCCGTAGAGATCCAGCTTCGGTACGTTGTCCCACGCGTCCAGATACCGCGGGACGTACCGGGTGAGAAACGACTCGAGGTGCCGGTAGTCGAAGCGCCAGCCGTTCCAGGTGAGAAGCGCCCGGTCGGGGTGGACGCCGAACAGCCAGTCGCAGAACGACTCGAGGACAGCGCTCGGGTCCGTCGGGTCCGAGCGCTCGACGAAGGCGTGGTATTCGTCGGTCGCGGGGTCGTACGCGCCTATCTGCCAGATGATCGTCGGTGAGAGCCCGTCAGTCTCGATGTCGAGACACAGCGGCGGCCGCGGTCGATCCGCCGCGGGGAGCGGCTCGTCCGAGAGTCGACGCGGCGCTCCCGACTCGAGAACCGTCGCATGCTCGCGCATCCGCACCGCGGTTTGCCGGCCGATCCCTGGCATCGACGCGAGCGTTTCGATCGAGGTCTCGAGGAGGTCGGCCCGACTCGTTACGCCGCGGCCCTCGAGTTTGTCGACGGTTTTCGGGCCGACGCCGGAGACGGCCTCGAGCCCGAACTCGTCCGCCGCGAGCGTCTCGATCGGCCCTACGCTGCGGTTCTCGAGACCCCCATCGGGACCGGCGCCGACGGCTATCGACGAGAGCGACCCCGCGGAGCCGTATCCCTCTCGGGAGCCAATTCCGACGATTCGGACGGCGATCGTGGTGTCTACCGTCGATTCCGTTTTCGAATTCCCGCCGTCGACCCCGACGCCGACGACAGCACCGTCGTCCGCCGCGAGCCGCCAGCGTTCGTCATAGCCGGCGGCGAGTCCGCCGGTTAGAACGGTCGTCGTTTCGCCGGCGGGCAACGCGGCGGACAGCTCGCTTCGGCGGGCGAGGTCGGTCTCGAGTGCCGTCGGGCGAACCGTCGTCGTCACGTCGTCACAGACGACGGCGGCGATGGAGGCGTCGGTCTCGAGGCGGCGCTCGGGTGCCGGTTCGGCGTCGACCAGCGCGTCGGCTCCGCGTGCGGTGAGGAGCGACGTCGCGCCGATATCGTGTCGTCGGACCGGTTCGGCGGCGTCCGTCAGCGGCGGGTGGACGACCGGCACCTCGAATACGTGGCGGGCGCGCGCGTCGGCTTGCGGCGCTCGAGAGGGGCCGGGAACGAGCACGAGATCCGGGTCGAAATGATCTCGGGCGTCCCGCAACGCCGCGAGCGACTGGCTCGAGAGAACCTCGGGCGAAATGGAGAGCACGCGGGACCCGCCTCGGTTGCTCATTGGTCGCCGGAAGACGGGCCGCGGGTATGAGCGTTTGGAGACCGTGGTGAAAGTATCTCGAGTGTTCCTCGAGTATCCCGCCCGAAACCGAATATTCGGCCCTCGACCGCCGGAACCGAATCCGTTTTGGGATCCCCGCCGAAACGGGGGTACAATGCGTCAGTACCTCGAGCTGGTCGAGTCGGTCCTCTCGGGCGGGGCACACAAGCCGAATCGGACCGGCGTCGACACGATTTCGTCGTTTAGCGAGCACTACGAGGTCGATCTGCAGGCGGGCTACCCGCTGTTGACGACCAAGGCGATGGACGGCTACCGCTGGAACTCGATGATCCACGAGGTCTGCTGGTACCTCTCCGGCGAGGAACACGTCAGAAACCTGCGCGAGGAGACGAAAATCTGGAACGCGTGGGCCGACGACGCCGGTCGCCTCGACACCGCCTACGGCCGCTTCTGGCGTCGGTATCCAGTCCCGGACGAAACGGGACAGCTCGAGGGCGAGTCCTGGCCCGAGGACGGCCACCGGTGGGTGACCGAGGAGGCCGACGGGCGGCGGACGTTCGACCAGCTGCAGTACGTGATCGACACGCTCTCTGAGAACCCGAACTCGCGTCGGCTCGTCGTCAACGCCTGGCACCCGGCGAACGCGGCGGTCTCGACGCTCCCGCCGTGTCACTACACCTTCGTCTTCAACGTGCAGGGAGACCGGCTCAACTGCCACCTCACGCAGCGCTCGGGCGACATCGCGCTGGGCGTGCCCTTCAACATCGCGGCGTACGCGCTCCTGACGAAGGTGGTCGCCGCCCAGACCGGCTTCGAACCCGGGACCTTCGCCCACACCGTCGTCGACTCGCACGTCTACTGCGGTCGCGGCGAACGCGGCGAGTGGTACGCGGATAACCTCGAGGCGCTGCAGTCGCGGCTGGCGGCGGTCGACGAGCCCGAAGCGTACCGGGACGTGAAATCGTGGCTCGAGTCGACCGCCCCGGCCGAGGCCGAGGGAGACGAACGCCTCGACCACGTCCCCGGCCTGCTCGAGCAACTCGCCCGCGAACCGCTCGAGCGACCGACGCTCTCCGTCGCCGACGTCTCGATCGACGAACTCACCGCCGAGGACGTCACGCTCGAGGACTACGAGTCCCACGACGGACTCGAGTTCGCGGTCGCCGAATGAGCGAAAGAGACGGGCGGGCCGCCGAGAGCACCGCCGCGACGAACGAAGCAGATTCGAACGGCGCGGGCGCGCTCGAGACCGACCGCGAACTCGTCGGGATCGTGGCCGTCGCGGACAACGGCGTCATCGGCAGGGACGGGGACATGCCGTGGCACATCCCCGCAGACCTCGAGCACTTCAAGGAGACGACGATGGACCACCCGGTCATCATGGGCCGGGTCACCTACGAGGGGATCCTCGAGGCGCTTGGCAAACCGCTCCCCGGCCGGACGACCGTCGTTCTGACGAGTCGGGATCTCGAGACACCCGAGAACGCCGTGGCGGCCGCCGGACTCGAGCCAGCACTCGAGGCGGCCGAGACCGCCGCACGAGACCGCCACGACGACGCCGACCGGATCTTCGTCGCGGGTGGTGCGACCGTCTACGGGCAGTTCCTGCCCGCGCTCGACCGGTTGATCGTCACGGAGGTACACGAGGAGCCGGCGGGCGACACCACCTTCCCGTCGTGGGACCGGGCGGCGTGGAACGAACTCGCTCGCGACGAGCGCGACGGGTTCGCGTTCGTGGAGTACGGCCGACGAGCGCGCGAAACCGGACAGCAGAGACGATAGCCTGTTAGGAGGACCAAGCATCGATCGTCGACGAAGCCAAATCCGTCGTATTCGTTTCAAGGCGGTCGTCGCGTTCGTTTCAGCGTGGTAATCGATAATTTGGCGTTCCTCTGCAGGCCGTTGACCTCGCGGTCGGAACCGTCCACCGACTCGATCACTGTCGAGGCGGATGGCCGTTCCGGCGAATCGAATCAGCCGTCGGATGTCCGTGAGTCGGAACGTTCCCGACCAACGACGACGATCACTCCAGACGATCAGTAACGTGATTCGATCGGTTCCGGGTGGTGATTTCCGGACGAATGGTTCGCGTAAATTGTCTGTTTTGCTGTGAGAACGTTCCGGTCCGAGTCACGGTTGTCGCGTGGAGGAAGCGTGCGGCGTCTATCGCCGCCGAATTGTCGACTCTCGAGGGGCGTTTATCGTCGGTAACTCGGCCGACTTCGTTCGCTCGAGAGAACGACCGGATGCCGTCGAAACAGGTACCTACAGTCCAGTTTCGCCCGACAAACGATCGTTGCTCGCCGTCGCCGTTGTCGAGTCACGAACCGGCGTAACAGGGAGGAAGAACCGCCAGCGAAACCTTCTCGAGTGAGAAAGCGATCGTAGACGGTGAAACGATAGCCCGTACTTATGCGAAAATTAGGTCAAGAACCGTCTACCCCGAAGAGGGGAACTCAGAGTGAGAGACATGACAGAACAACCAGATAGCGGACTGTTCGACGATACGCGGCGATCGTTTATGAAGAAAGGAGCCCTCGCTGCGGGTGCGGTCGCGCTCGGAACCGCGGGTGCGAGTACTGCGGCCGCACAGGATAACGGCGATGGGACAGTCGTGGTGTTCGGAGACGACTACGAACCCGGTGTCGACTTCGAAGTCGCATCGAGCCTGGATCAGGGAACCAAAGACGAGGTGTTCGAGGCCGCCGAACTGACGGACGAGTTCGACACGCCGGACGACTGGAACCTCTACCTGATCAACTACGATATGGGCTCGGCGCCGTCGCTCGGATACCTGATGTCCGAGGAGGACTTCAGCGCGGGCGACAGCGAAACCATGGGCGAAGACGGATCGTTCCGAAACGCCCAACTGGACCTCGTTGAGGCTACGCCCGGTGAGACCGGTGGCAATGGCGGTAACGGTGGTAACGGCGACAACGGTGGTAACGGCGATACTGGTACCGATGGCGCTGATCCCGGCGCTGGTAACGAGAGCGACGGCGGAATGAATGGCGGCGGCGGTGGCGGCGGCAACTAGCTCCACCACTCGTCCAATTCTTTCCGTTTCTTTTATGCGTACTGTCGCTGCTCTCGAGAGCCTTAATGTCGAGTTATCGACGTACCTCTCTCGTTCGTGGCGTCCAGTACCGTCACCCGACATCCGATCACCAGTCCCTTTTATTCGCGTCGACCGTACCCCCGGCTATGACGACCCCAACCCGCCGGAACCGGCTCGAGGACGAACAGAGCCCGTACCTGCGCCAGCACGCTGACAATCCCGTCAACTGGCAGCCGTGGGACGAGCAGGCTCTCGAGACCGCACGCGAACGCGACGTGCCGATATTCCTCTCGGTCGGCTACTCGGCGTGTCACTGGTGTCACGTCATGGAAGACGAGAGCTTTTCCGACCAAGAGGTCGCCGAAGTCCTCAACGAGAACTTCGTTCCGATCAAGGTCGACCGCGAGGAGCGCCCTGACGTCGACAGCGTCTACATGACCGTTTCCCAAGTCGTCACCGGCCGCGGCGGCTGGCCGCTCTCTGCGTGGCTCACGCCGGAGGGAAAACCGTTCTACGTCGGGACCTACTTCCCGAAGGAACAAAAGCGGGGAATGCCGGGCTTTCTCGACTTACTCGAGAAGACGAGCGAGTCGTGGGAGCAGGATCGAGAGGCGATCGAAAACCGGGCCGAAAAGTGGACCGACGCGGCCAGAGACCAACTCGAGGGAACGACGGGCGGTGAGCGGGCCGACGTGGGTGAATCGACGCCGCCCTCGAGTGACACGCTCGAGAGCGCGGCGCGGACGGCCCTGCGAAGCGTCGATACGCAGTACGGTGGGTTCGGCTCCGACGGGCCGAAGTTCCCGCAACCGGGTAGACTCCACATCCTCGCTCGAGCGGCCGATCGGACCGACCGGGACGGCTACCGCGACGCCCTCGAGAAGACCCTCGATGCGATGGCCGCAGGCGGGCTATACGACCACGTCGGCGGCGGCTTCCATCGCTACTGCGTCGATCGCGACTGGACGGTGCCCCACTTCGAGAAGATGCTCTACGACAACGCCGAAATTCCGCGCGCATTCCTCGCGGGCTACCAGTTGACCGGCACCGAGCGCTACGCCGAGGTCGTCGAGGAGACGCTCGCGTTCGTCGAACGAGAACTCACCCACGACGGGGGCGGCTTCTTCAGCACGCTCGACGCCCAGAGTCTCGACGAAGACGGCGAGAAAGAGGAAGGTGCGTTCTACGTCTGGACACCCGCAGAAGTCGAAGCCGCCCTCGAGGACGAACGCGCGGCGGAACTCGTCTGTGCGGCCTACGACATCACCGCGTCGGGGAACTTCGAGGGATCGAACGTGCTGAACCGCGACGCGACCCTCGAGGAACTCGCCGAGGAGTTCGAGCTTGACGAACAGGAAATCGACCGGCGACTCGAGAGCGCGCTCGATACGCTGTTCGAGGTGCGAGAGGATCGCCCCCGTCCGAACCGCGACGAGAAGGTCCTCGCCGGATGGAACGGGATGATGATCTCCGCGTTCGCCGAATCCGCGCTCGTCCTCGGCGAGGATTCCTACGCCGACGCGGCGATCGATGCCCTCGAGTTCGTGCGGGAAACCCTCTGGGACGAGGAGACGGGACGACTCTCGAGGCGGTACAAAGACGGGGACGTCGCCGTCGACGGCTACCTCGAGGACTACGCGTTTCTCGCTCGCGGGGCGCTTCACTGCCACGAGGCGACCGGCGACGTAGACCATCTCGCGTTCGCGCTCGAACTCGCCGAGACCATCGAAGCCGAGTTCTGGGACGCGGAAGGGGAAACGCTGTATTTCACCCCCGAACACGGCGAGTCGCTGGTGGCCCGACCCCAGGAACTCGACGATAGTTCGACGCCCTCGTCGATGGGCGTCGCGATCGAAACGCTGCTCGCGCTGGACGGCTTTACCGACTCGTCGTTCGAGGAGATCGCGGCCGGCGCGCTCGAGACCCACGCCGACACGATCGAGTCGAACCCGCTCCAGTACGCGACGCTCTGTCTCGCCGCCGACCGACTCGAGAACGGCCTGCTCGAGATCACGGTCGCCGCCGATGGCCTGCCCGACGCGTGGCGAGATCGGCTCGGCGAGCGGTACCTCCCCGACAGACTCATCGCGCGGCGACCGGCCACCGACGACGAACTCGAGTCGTGGCTCGACCGGCTCGGACTCGCGGATGCGCCGCCGATCTGGGCCGCCCGCGAGGCTCGAGACGGCGATCCGACGCTGTACGTCTGTCGAGACCGGGCGTGCTCGCCGCCGACGACGGAGATCGACGAGGCGCTCGAAGTCCTGGCCGAGAAACGCCGAGAGACGGAAATAGACGGTATCGACGAGGACGACGTTCCGTTCTGAACGAACGGTCCGATTTCGTCGGGGACGGTCACGCGGCGGTGAAAACCAGTCGGCTCGAGCGTCGACTAACGACTAATTTGCGGGTTCGAGTCTCTCGAGCGATTAGTTCGCCGGCTCGAGCGTCGCCTCGAGCTGATCCGCGAGCCAGACCGCTGGCGGTTGGTCTTCCGATTCGACGAATCGAGTGACTTCCTCGCCGTCGTCGTCGAGGACGACGACTGTTGGAATGTATTCGATGCCGTATTCGTCGACGCCGGGGCCCTGCTTGTCCTCGTCGACGGCGATCTCGTCGATCCGGTCGTCGGGGACGCCCGCAGCCTCGAGGGCCGCGCCGAAGTCGGGCAAGAGCGCGCGACAGTCCTTACACCAGTCGCCGCCCCAGACTTTGTAGGTCAGTTCGTCGCGGTGGGATTCGAGCGTTTCGACGGTTCCCTCGTAGGACGCCGCATCCCACGTCGGGTTCGGTTCCATAGTCTCGAGACTCATACGCACACGTTGTGGATCGGGACGCTTAACCGCCGTGTTTCTGGCAGGCGTTTCCAGTTACTGCTCGATCCACTTGATCGAACAGCCCTGCGAGGGCTTCCACTCGAGATCGACGGACTCGCCGGCAAGCACGGCGTCGATGGCCTCGCGAATCTGGAATCGAGTCGGTTCGTCTTCGGGGTTCAACGCGTCGTCGAGTCGTCCCTGATAGGCGAGTCGGAACTCCCCGTCCCGGTTCTCGAACAGGAACGGATCGGGGGTACAGACCGCGCCGTAGGCCTCGGCGACCGACTGGCTCTTGTCTCGCAGGTAGGCGTCGAAGTCGATCGGCCCCTCGCCCGCGTACTCGCGCATCTTCTCGAGTGAATCCTCGGGGTACTCCTCGGCGTCGTTGGGGTTGATGCCGACGACGGCGACGTCGTCGTACTCGGCGGCCAGTTCGTTCAGCAGGTCGAACTTGGCCTGGGCGTACGGACAGTGGTTACACGTAAAGACGACCAACAGCGCCTCGTTGTCGGCGAAGGATTCGAGCGAGTACGTCTCGCCGTCGGCTCCCTCGAGTTCGAACGACGGGGCGGGATCGCCCTCGTCGAGTTCGGTCTCAGATTCTTTCAGGACCATATCGAGAGGGTATTACTCGTCGGGCCTTAAGCGTCGGGTTCGTCGCTTCTGCGCTTTGGTCGAAAGCAGGTTGAACCACCGAGCCGCTCGCTGATAGTGACCCTGCTAGGTCGTCTGCAGGCGAAGGAAGCTGAACGCCTCGGGGAAAGCTTCGAGGGAATTCACCGCAGTCGCCAAGTGTAAACCCGAACTCGGTCAAGTTTCTGTATGCACGCGTCCCCCACCGAGTACTCTCCGCGAGAGCTCTACGCGGAGGCCGACGCCTTCGTCCGTGCGTGTTACCCGGAACTCGGTCGCGAGTCCGAGATCGAGGACCGACTCGACGAGATAGCCGACGAGATCGAGCGACGAGGCCGGTACGAGCACACGTCCTTCGAGCTCGAGCACGGCGCGAAGATGGCCTGGCGCAACAGCAACCGCTGTGTGGGCCGCCTGTTCTGGCAGCAGCTGAACGTCGCCGACGCGCGCGATTGCGAGACGGCTCGAGCGGTACACGAGGCCTGCTGCAGACACCTCGAGCGGGCGCGAAACGGGGGTAATATCAGACCGCTGATCACGGTGTTCAAACCGATGATCGACGGGGAACACCAGGTCAGGCTCTGGAACTACGAACTGTTGCGGTACGCCGGATACCGAACGGAAGACGGCGTCGTCGGCGATCCCGACGAGGTCGAGCTGACCGAGTACTGCCAATCGCGCGGCTGGGAGGGCGAAGGAACTCGATTCGACATTTTGCCCCACGTGATACAGATTCGAGACGAGCAACCGGAGCTGTTCGAGGTCCCCGAGTCGGTCGTCGGCGAGGTGCGACTTCGCCACCCCGATTACGAGTGGTTCGAGGATCTCGGCCTCAAGTGGTACGACGTCCCCGTCGTCACGAACATGCGCTTGGAAATTGGCGGCATACACTACACGGCCGCCCCGTTCAGCGGGTGGTACGTGTCGACTGAGATCGGAGCGCGAAACCTCGCGGACCGCGATCGCTACGATATGCTGCCGGCGGTCGCCGAGCGGCTCGGGCTCGATACGCGCAACGACCGGACCCTCTGGAAAGACGAGGCGTTAGTCGAGTTGAACCGCGCGGTGTTACACTCCTTCGCCGAGGACGGCGTCCAGATCGTCGATCACCACACCGTGACCGACCAGTTCGAGCGGTTCGAGGAAAACGAAGCGGCGGCCGGACGGGCCGTGACTGGCGATCGATCGTGGTTGTTACCACCGATGAGTCCGGCGACGACGCACGTGTTCGAGAACGACTACGATAACACCGTCGAGAAACCGAACTTCTTCTATCAGGACCCTCCTGCGGGGCTAACCGAGCGACGGGAATCGCTCGGTCGGTGAGCGGGGTCGACCACGGGCGCATCGCCCCGTGGAACTCCCGGAGTATTCGCATCTGCGATCGAGACGCTCCGACACGGTTTCGAACGGACGACAGTTCACGACGACTCACATATTTGTACCCCCCGCAACATCCGTGTAGTATGAAGTCACTCGAGGTCACGGACGAACAGTACGCCTTCGTACAGCACCTCCGCGAGGAGATCTCCGAGCAGGTCGTCGGGAAATACGGCCACGTTCGCGAGAAAGACGCCGTCCAGTTCCTGATCGACAATCTCGATGGCGACCTCGAGATCGAGGGCGAGTTCGACGCGGCAGACGTTTCGGTAGATTCACTCGAGGGTGACGGGCTCGAGGAAGTCTCCTACGACGAGAGCGATACCGACGCCGAAGCGGACGGCGACGGCGCTGAATCCGATGGAGGAGACGGCGAATCGGACGATGGAGACGACACCGGACCGGACGGTGAGGGCGACGAATCGGCGGGCGGAGACGATGCCGATGGGGACGACGACGACGGGACCGACGAAGACGACGATGAACCCGACGAGGGCGACGGCGCGGCCGACGACGACGAGATGTTAGACGAGATGATGTCCCTGCTCGAGACCCACGACGACAAGTGGGAGGAGTCCGATTCCGGCGACCACCGCTACAGCGTCGAACTGCCGGACGGCTCGACGGAGGACGTCCAGACCAAAGACGACGTGCGGGCGATTCTCTTCAAGAACTACCGCTGAACGCGGGGCGTGACGAACCCCGGACGACCACCCGTCGGCGTATGTGAACCACCGACACGAGTCCGGAAGAAATTTACTCGCGCTCGCGCATCCGTCCGTATGAGCGAACGCGAAGTTCTCGAGTTGCTCCGTGAGAACGCGCGATACAGTACCGCGGATATCGCGCGAATGACCGACCTCGAGGAGTCGGCGGTCGAGGCGACGATCGAATCGCTCGAGGAGGCGGGCGTAATTCGCGGCTACCAGCCCGTCGTTGACTGGGACGAACTTGAGGACGAACGGGTCCGCGCGGAAGTCGAGTTGAACGTCATGCTCGATCGAGAGACGGGCTACGGCGACATCGCGGAACGGCTCTCGCGATTCCCGCAGGTGACGGCCCTGCGACTGGTCAGCGGGGATTATGACTTCGACATGGAAGTCGAGGGCGACTCGATCCGCGAGGTGTCCCAGTTCATCAGCGAGAAGGTCGCGCCCGTCCCCGAGATCACCCAGACGGTCACCCACTACGTGATGACCTCCTACAAGGAAAACGGGATCGAACTCGGCGACGGCGACGACGACGACCGGCTGTCTGTGTCCCCATGACGATCGACCTATCCGAACGCGTCGAGTCGGTGGGCCCCTCCGGGATCCGCCGGTTTTTCGAGATCGCAGAAGAGCGCGACGACGTCATCTCGCTCGGCGTCGGCGAACCGGACTTCTCGACCCCGTGGGCCGCCCGAGACGCTGCGATCGCCTCCCTCGAGCAGGGGAAAACCTCCTACACCGCGAATCGGGGGAAACGCGAGCTTCGCGAAGCCATCTCGGAGTACGTCGACGACCGCTTCGACCTCGAGTACGGCGCCGACGAGGAGATACTCGTGACGGCCGGCGCGAGCGAGGCGGTCGATCTGGCGTTTCGGGCCGTCGTCGACCCCGGCGACACGGTCGCGATCGCCCAGCCGTCATACATCTCCTACGAGCCCGGCGTGATCTTCGCCGGCGGCGAGGTACTCCCGGTGCCGACCCTCGAGGAAGACGACTTCCGGCTCACCGTCTCCCAGCTCGAGGCCGCCGGCGCGGCCGACGCAGACGTGCTCGTCATCTGTTATCCCAACAACCCAACCGGGGCGATCATGACGCGCGAGGACCTCGAGCCGGTCGCGGCCTTCGCGCGAGAACACGACCTAACGGTGCTGGCCGACGAGATCTACGCCGAGTTGACCTACGACGAGGACCACACCTCGATCGCCACCCTCGAGGGGATGCGCGAGCGGACCATCGTCTTCAACGGGTTCTCGAAGGCCCACGCGATGACCGGGCTTCGACTGGGATATGCGCTCGGTCCCGCCGAGACGATCGGTGCCATGAACCGGATCCACCAGTACACGATGCTTTCGGCGCCGACGACGCCCCAGTACGCCGCCCTCGAGGCGCTCGACACCTGCGCGGACGACGTGCGAGAGATGGTCGAACAGTACGACCGGCGGCGGCGATTCGTCCTCTCGCGCTTTCGCGAGATCGGCATGCCCTGTTTCGAAGCGAAGGGTGCGTTCTACGTCTTCCCCGAGGTGCCGGCGGGGTGGAGTTCTGAGGAGTTCGCCGAGACGCTGCTCGAGGAACAGGGCGTCGCGGCCGTTCCGGGCGACGTGTTCGGCGAGGGCGCCGCCGGTCACCTCCGGGTGTCCTACGCGACGGGGCTCGAGGACCTCAAAGAGGCGCTGAATCGGATCGAGGCGTTCCTCGAGGAGCGCGAGACGATTCCAAGCGGCGTGGATTCGTAGCCGGTTGGGTCGTCTTTCCGGCGGGGCGCCAGCTCTCAGTGTGTCGCGCCTGTGATGGGGCGTTCGACGCTGACGCGAAGCGGGGTAAACAACATCCGTTTTATGTATCAGCTGTTTGGTTCGAGTGTGTCACCTGTCTGACGTACACTGAAGTAGTACCCGTCCGTAGTTCGAATATGGTCCGAATCACCTCGTTAGGGTCAGTCACCACTCTCCTCTCCGACGAATCCGGATTCGACAGCGGTTCCGAAATCGTTTCGACGCGGCCGACATCCGACGGTCGGCCGACCGCTCAGATAGCAGCGGCGAGTATCAACTCGAGCAGGTTCTCGGCTACGGCGACATCGAAACGTGGCGTCGACGAGGGCGTCGGGACGGTCGTTGGACCGTGACACAGCACCGCCAATTCCGGTGGAACGTCGCGTCCAAGAGATCCCACTCGCGGTTACCACGCCCGTCGCGTTTCGGCGTCTGCGATCCGATTCGAGGGGGTCGCGTCGACAACCCGAGGAGTACCGGCCACGAAACTCAAATAGTGCTCGCTCGAAACTCCGTTAGGCGCCAACAGCCGATGAAAAACCTGCTAAAAGGGCGCGCGTCGAGTGATCGGGCGGCGAATACCAGCGGGTCGTCACAGCACTCACCGGTGGTAGACCGTGGCGAGTAAGGCGATTCCCGTCGTCGACCGCGTGACGGATGCGTTTTTTGCCCTCGACTCCGGCTTTCGGTTTACGTACATCAACGAACGAGCCCAGGCACTTCTCAAGCGCTCTCGAGGCGAACTCATCGGCCGCGTCATGTGGGACGAGTTACCGCGGACGATCGAGACCCAGTTCCCCGACGGGTTCTACCGAGCGATGGACGAGCAGATCCCCGTCTCGTTCGAGGTCTATCACACCCGACTGGAAACCTGGTTCGAGGCGCGCGCGTACCCGTCGGAAGACGGGCTCTCCGTCTTCATGCGGGACATCACCGAGCGGAAAGACCGAGAGACCAAACTCGCACAGAACGCCGCCGTCGTCGAATCGATCCGCGACGGCGTCATCGTTCTCGACAACGGCAACCGAATCGTCTCGGTCAACGAAGCGATCGAGGCCAACTTCCGACTCGACCGATCGGCGTTACTCGGCGAACACGTCGATATCGTCCCGGAATTAGCCTCGGTCGACGACGAACACGCACTTGAGATCGACCGAGCGATCGACGACGTCGCGGTCGGCGCCGCGGACTTCCGTGAACTCGAGATCCCGTTTACCGACCTCCACGGGAACGAGCGCATCTGCGAACTTCGACTCGTTCCGATCGAGGACGAACGGGCGAACGTTGCGGGGATTATCCGCGACGTGACCAAACAGCGAGCCCACGAGCAGATCATCGAATCCCTACACGAACTCACTCGGTGGCTGTTTCAGTCCGACGATCCCGAGGAAATCTGCTCGATCGCCGTCCACGCCGGCAGCGACCTCCTCGAGTTGCCGATCAGCGGTATCTGGCTGCTCGACGATACGCAGGGGTATCTCGATCCCGTCGCCGGAACGGCGAAAGCCCACGACGAGTTCAACGGACTGCCGCGCTTCCGGCCCGGCGAAGGGCTCGCCTGGGACGTCTATCAGTCCGGTGAACTGGCGTACTACGACGATCTAAACGAAGTCGACGACCTCTATAACTCCTCCACGGCGCTTCAATCGGAGATAATCGCCCCCGTCGGAACTCATGGCGTACTCATGACCGGTTCGTTCGAGTCGAACCAGTTCGACGAAACCGATCTCGACCTCGTGTCGACGCTCGTCGAGAACACCACCGTCGCGCTCGACCGCGCAGAACAGGACCGACTGCTTCGCGAACGAACGGAGCAACTCGAGCGACAGACCGAGCGACTCGAGGCCGTCGCGAACGTCCTCTCGAACGATCTCAAAGAACAGATTCGAACGATTTCGGACGCACTCGAGATCGACCGGACGGAGGCGTCCGACGGTTCGATCTCGGTCCCCGACGAGTCGGTCGAAGCGACGCTCGGTCGAACCGAACGGCTGGTCGACGACGTTCGCGAGTTCGCGCGCAACTCTCGGAGCGTCGGAAAGCGTACGCGGATCGACCTGCGATCGGCCGCCCAGGACGCGCTCGAGCGGTCCGAACTCGATTCGGCGAGCCTCGAGGTTGAGACGGACGCGACGCTCAGAGCCGACGCCGATCGGTTCGGTCGCCTCCTCGAGTCGGTCTTCGAGGACGTTGCGGCCCGTTCGACCGGCGAAACGACGGTCAGGATCGGACCGATCGGCGACGACGAGGATCCGGTGCGCGGGTTCTTCGTCGCCGACGATGCCGAAACGAGATCGAGCGACCCGCAGGACCGGAGTCTCGACCCGATCGAGCCGGAAGATCTCACGCTACCCGGACTGGGGCTGGTACTGGCTCGAGCCATCGCCGAGGCACACGACTGGACGATCACCGTCGAAACGGCCGGTAGCGGTGAGAGAACCCGAATCGAATTCCGCGACGTAACGACCTTCGACGACGACTGATCGACGCTCTCGACATATTTCGGCAACGAACCGGAGAATACAGCTCTACTTTGTCGACGCCGGTGTCGTCACTCGAGCTCTCGTTCGATCGTGTTCCGGAGCTCCCGAACGGCCTCTGAACCGAGCTCGAGCGTTTGCTCGCCGGTTTCGATCCGAACGACGCCGTCGCCGGTGGGCGTCCCGATCGAGACGACCGGCGTCTCGTCGGGGACGGCCGCGCGGAGGCCGTCCGGGTCGGTGGTCTGTACGAGCGCGCGACCGGGCTGTTCGTGGAACAGCGCCCCGGCCGGGTCCTCGCTCGGAAGTTCGACCTCGAGACCGACCGCTGGTGATGCCATCTCGGCGAGGGAGACGGCGAGTCCGCCGTGGCTCACGTCGTGGACGGCGCGGGTCGCCTCGTCGTCTGAGATTTCGGCGAGCGCGTCGACGAACGCCGCGGGCGACTCAGGAAGCGCCGGGAACCGGTCGCTGCCCGAGAACTGGGCGAGGTACTCGGACCCGCCGAGGCGGTAGGAATCCGACGCCATCGCGAGGTCGCCGACGAGGAGCAGTTCGCCCTCGGGGGTCGCCTCGAGCGGCGGCGCGTCGTAGCCGGCTTTCGTGCCGACGACGGCGAGCGTCGGCGTCGGCGGAATCGGCCCGGCGACCGAATCGTTGTACAGCGAGACGTTGCCGCCGACGACGGGAATCGAAAGCGCCGAACACATATCGGCGAGCCCGTCGACGATTTGCTTGAATCCGCCGTACACGTCGGGTTTCTCCGGGTTGCCGCCGTTGAGACAGTCGACGGCGGCGAGCGGGGTCGCGCCCTTCGCCGCGAGGTTCGTCGCGTTCTCGAGCGCGATGGCCTTCGCTCCCTCGAGCGGGGCCGCCTCGGTCCAGTTCGGCGCGGCACCCGAGGAGATCGCCAGCCCGGTCCCGCACTCTCTGATGGCCATCACCGCCGCGTCGTCGCCCGGCGGGACGCTCGTTCGAACGCCGACCTCGTGGTCGTACTGTCGGTAGACCCAGCGTTTCGACGCCGTGTTCGGGCTCGAGACGACCGATTCGAACGCCGCCTCGAGGTCTGCTGTCGGGCGGTCGACGTCCGGTCGCGGCGGGTCCTCGGCGGGCAGATCGTTCATCGGCGCGCCGTCGCCGAGGAAGGACGCGTCGACGTCGACGACGGTTTCGCGCTCTCGCGGCTCCCCATCGTCGCCGCTCGAGTCATCCGAGGCGCGTCGCGCCTCGCTCCCCTCGAAGGAACAGACGTAGTTGCCGTCGGTGACCTCTCCGATCACCGAACAGCCGAGATCGAACCGCTCGGCGATCTCGGCCACGCGATCGACGTTTTCGGGTTCGACCTCGTAGCACATCCGCTCTTGGGACTCGGCGAGAAGGATCTCGAGTGCGTTCATGTTCGGTTCACGCTGGTGGACACGATCGAGGTCGATTCGCGCGCCGAGACCGCCCTTGGCGACGAGTTCGCTCGAAGCGCCGCCGAGCCCGGCGGCGCCCAGATCGCGCGCGGATTCGATCAGGTCCTCCTCGATCAGGACCTCGTTGGCCTCGATGAGCAGCTTTTCCGCGTAGGGATCGCCCACCTGCACGGCGGGCCTGTCCTCGGTCTCTGCGTCTTCGGCCAGATCCTCGCTCGCGAAGCTCGCACCGCCGAGGCCGTCGCGACCGGTCGCGTTCCCGACGAGGACGAGTTTGTTGCCCGGTTGTTGGGCCTCCGCGGTGACGAGTCGGTCCTCCTCGAGCAGGCCGACGCAGGCGACGTTGACGAGCGGGTTCCCCTCGTACTTCGCGTGAAAGTCGACGCTTCCGGCGACGGTCGGGACGCCGATGCAGTTTCCGTAGTGGCTAATTCCTTCGACCACCCCGTCGAACAGGTACTGGGAATGTTCGCGATCGAACTCGCCGAAGTAAAGCGAGTCGGCGAGCGCGATCGGGTACGCCCCCATCGAGAGCGTATCGCGGACGATCCCGCCGACGCCGGTGGCCGCGCCGTCGAACGGATCGACGTAGGAGGGGTGGTTGTGGCTCTCGATCCCCATCGTGATGTAGGTCGAGTCGCCGTCGTCCTCGCTATCGCCCTCGCCTTCGCGTTCGGTTCCATCCACGCTGTTCGTCCCCGCGTCGTCGTGCGACGGCAGTTCGACGACCGCGGCGTCGTCGCCGGGGCCGACGACGACCTGTTCGCCCTCGCTCTCGAACGCGGAGAGCAGCGGTCTCGAGGAGCGATACGCGCAGTGTTCACTCCAGAGGTTCTCGAACAGCGCCGCCTCGGCCGGGGTGGGATCGCGACCCAGTTCCTCGACGACGAGTTCGCGGTCCGAATCGGCAAGACTCATTCATCCCCATGTTGAAAGCGACCCGGTAAATGGATTTCCATATCCACGTTCGTGGATATCGTCGGAGGCCTCCGCGGTTGCATCGAGTTCCGAACGGCAGTGCGGGACAACAGAGGTTCTCGGCCACCACGTCGTACCGAGGCGCTTTTGATCAGTCGGGCTAAAGGTCGACGCGTGCTGTCGGTCGAACTTCACACCCACTCGTCGCTGTCGTACGACGGTCGAGATCCGGTCGACCTCATCCTCGAGCAAGCCGCCGCCGTCGGCCTCGATGCGATCGCGATCACGGACCACGACGAAATCGACGCGAGCCTCGAGGCCGCCCGGCGCGCGCCGGAGTACGACCTGCTCGGCATCCCCGGCATCGAAATCTCGAGCAAAGCGGGCCACGTTCTCGGCCTCGGCGTCGAACAGGCCGTTCCGCCCGGACTATCCTACGGCGAGACGCTCGAGGCGATTCGCTCCCAGGGCGGGATCGCGGTGGTCCCACACCCGTTTCAGGAGTCTCGCCACGGCGTCATGGCTCGAATCACGCGCGAGGATCTCGCCGAGGCAGACGCGATTGAGGTCTACAACTCGCGACTGCTGACCGGCCGCGCCAATCGACAGGCCGAACGCTTCGCCGAGTCTCACGACCTCCCGATGACAGCGGGAAGCGACGCCCACATCAGCGAAATGGTCGGCCAGGCGGTGACCCGCGTGGACACCGATCAGCGGACGGTCGACGCGGTCCTCGAGGCGATCGGCGAGGGGAAAACCTCCGTCGAGGGCAAGCGGACCCCCTGGCACATCAGCTTTCGACAGGCCGCGGGCGGCGTGACCCGCCGCGTTCGAAAAGGCCTCGGCACGCTCTTTCAATGACCCTTCGCGGAACCGACCCCGCGACCGTTCGAACCGCCCTCGACGATCGAGATCCGCTTCCCGGAACAGCGGGATTCGCCGGAGTCGTCGACGATCAACTCGTTCGCGATGTCCTCGGACGGGTCCCGCTGTTCGTCGAAGGAGAGTCGGATTCGGTCGCGGATCGAGGTCGCGCTCCGGGACAGTCACGCCGGTGGGCGTTCGATCCGACCGACCTCAGTTCGCCCGAACTCTTTCCGGCCGGCTCCGTCGCCGCCGGGACGGACGACCGGCGACCGGACCGAGTCTGGGAGCTTCCCGACCCAACGCCCGAAGCCGATCACGAGACCGCGATCGGGACTCTCTCGAAGGCGCTCGAGACGGCGACCGCGTCTCTGAAGACCGACGACGCGGCCGTCGCGTTCTCGGGCGGCGTCGACTCAGCGCTGGTCGCGGAACTGCTCGACGCGCCGCTTTACGTCGTCGGCTTTCCCGACAGCCACGACGTCGACGCCGCCCGCACGGCTGCGGCCGCGATGGACCGGGACCTCACCGTCGTCGAACTCGAGCCCGCGGACCTCGAGCGCGCGGTTCCCGCCGTCGCCCGCGCAATCGGACGGACGAACGCGATGGACGTCCAGATCGCGCTGGGGCTGTATCTGGTCGCCGATCGAGTCGCGGCGGACGGCTTCGACCGGCTCGCGGTCGGACAGGGTGCCGACGAACTGTTCGGCGGCTACGAGAAGGTCGTCCGCCTCGACCACCGCGTCGAGGCCGAAACCGTCCGCGGCGCCGTCCGCGAGAGCATCGCGACGCTTCCGGCACAGCTACCCCGCGACGTGTGCGCGATTACGGCGGCGGGCGTCGACCCCGTCGCGCCGTTGCTCCACGATGCCGTCGTCGATGCGGCGCTTCGGCTCCCGGACGATCTCCTGGCCGACGAGCGAACGCGCAAGAAGGGACTGCGAGCCGTCGCAACCGACTATCTGCCACAGTCGGTCGCCGAGAGGGACAAAAAGGCCGTCCAGTACGGGAGTCTGATCGCTCGAGAGCTCGACCGACTCGCCAGACAGGCGGGGTACAAACGCCGCATGGACGACCACGTCACGAAGTACGTCGAATCGCTGCTCGAGTGAGAACACGCCCGGAGGTCCGATCCGCGAGCGTGCCGGAATCGGCGGTCGCAGTCGAAATCGACCGGCTCAGCTTTCGGTGTCGGTCGGAACCGCGTTCGCTCGCTGTTGCTCGCGATAGTCGGCGACCATCCGTCTGTTGATCTCGCCGATCCGATCGGCCGTCGCGCCGACGAGTTCGTCGATCCGGTCGTAGACGTCGCTGTCTTCGTTTTTCGCGACCGTCCCCTCGCCGCCGTCGGCGCCGAAGTCCGGATGCATCGGAATCCGGTTGAGGATCGGGATATCGAAGTCCTCGACGATCTTGTCGACGCCCTTGCCCTGGTCGCCGAACAGTTCGTGTTCGTCGTCACAGCTCGGACAGATGAACGAACTCATGTTCTCGACGACGCCGACGATCGGCGTGTCGTGTTTCTGGAACATGTTGATCCCCTTTCGGGTGTCCTCGAGTGCCATCTCCTGTGGCGTCGTGACGACGACCGCGCCGTCGACCGGCATCGACTGCAACAGGTTCAGCGAGGCGTCGCCGGTCCCCGGCGGCAGGTCGACGATGAGGTAATCGAGCCGACCCCACTCGACGCCCTCGAGGAACTTCATCATGAACTTGTTGACCATCGGCCCCCGAAGGATCGCCGGGTCGTCCTCGTCTTCCATCATGAATCCCATGCTCATGATGCGGACGCCGTCTGAACGCGGCGGAACGAGGTCCTCGTTCGGCATCACGCCCGGTTCGCTCTCGACTGGCAGGATTCGGGGGATGTTCGGACCGTGAATGTCGGCGTCGAGAATGCCGACCATCGCGCCGCGGTCCTCGAGTCCGGCGGCGATGTTGGCCGCCACCGTCGTCTTGCCGACGCCGCCTTTCCCCGAGGAGACGGCGATGACGTTTCTGACGTCCGGTAAGACCTCGTCGTCGAATCCCATCGCGCCGCTGACGGCCGCCGAGAGGTCCGCCTCGATACCCTCCTCGGCGAGTACCTCTCGGATCTCGTTTCCGATCTCCATCTCCGCCGGCGAGTACGGCGCGTTGAACGCGAGGGAGATGTCCGCGGTCCCGTCCTCGAGTTCGAGGTCGTTGACGAGGCCGAGCGAGACGATGCCCTCGCCGATCATCGGGTCCTCGACGCTCTCGAGTTTGATCTTGAGTTCGTGTTCTGTAATACTCATGGTATCTCTGGCTGGTACACGAAATGAGGGCATCGAGCGGGATACGTGTACTGGTTCGGGGTAGTCCGCTGGGACGAACTGAAAGCGAAAGCGGAGCCTACACGACCGAAAACGGAAGACGCGATCGAAAAATCGAGTCGGCGTTTCTTACGGACCGGGCTGAGTGATCGGTTCGGGCATGCCGCCGTAGAAGAGCACGCCGATGAGCATCGTGATGACGAACATCCCGCCCCACATCATGGTGGTCAAGCCGACGAGATAGGTCACGCCAAGCACTTGCGATTTGACGTCGCGCGGTTTGCCGACGAACCAGGCGATGAGCATTATGTAGACCGGAACCAGGATCAACGCGAAGATGACCCAAGTCCCTTCGTTGACGAACCCGGTGAACCCGCTGGTCCCGTCGTAGCCGTGATACAGGAGCGTCGAAGCGAGACTCATGCTTTCACCTCCTCTGGTTTGGCCTCGGTTGGTTCTTCCTGGCCGTGGTCATCACGAAGGTGTTCGATCGCGTGGAGTTCGACCACGGGAACGAGCTTCGAGATATTGAGGAACAGGAGTGCAACGAGACCGGCCGTTCCAGCGAGCGACATGAACTCGATTATGCTCGGGAAGTACTCTCCCGGGGTCGCCGCGTAGATATCGAAGGTCGGGTGCAAGAACCCTTCGACGACGAACAGGATCTTCTCGGTCAGCGTGCCGAGCAAAATTGCACAGCTAGCGATGAGCGCCCGCGTCTTGCTGAACAGTTTTGGTCGGATCCCCTGCAGGAATATGTACACGAGTGTCAGGAAGACCATTCCCATCGCGACGCGATACACCGGATGGGCGATCTTCGCTTCGGCCGCTTTTGACGTGTTTATTGGGCCGAGGAAGACACCGTTGAGGACTGACTGAAGCTGGAACCAGAGGAACAGTAGAGTGAAGAATCCGAGCCAAAGGAGCAGTCCACGGAAGATGTCGTCCGTGATGATATGCTCCCAGTTGTAGGCGCGGCGGAACGCGTACGAGATGATCGTTATTCCGCTGATCGCCGACATGAGCGCGATGCTGAGGAACATTGGTCCCTGAATTCCACCGGTCCAACCTGGCATCGCTGGAAGCAGCGAGAACAACCACGGAATAACACCGCCGTGGAGGAGAAGTGGAGCCATGATGATGACCGCCGCGGCGAGCCACCAGACCATCTTCTCGATGACCTCGTCTTCTTTCTCAGTGTATCCGATCGTCATGATCTTGTACACCGGCTCGAAGTGGTCCGGCAGCTGATCACGCAGTCGGACGACGTCGTATCGCAGCGTCAGACCGAGGTAGGTCGCCGACAGCACGAAGTACGCCGTGATGACGGTAACGTCCCACACCAGCGGCGAATTGTTGACCGTGATGTGGAAGTGACCGAGAACGCTCGTGACCATGCGGTCTGGCCGACCCATGTGGACGAGAATGTAAAACCCGGCAGCCGAGAGTCCGCCGATCGTCGTAATCTCTGCGATACGCGCGACCGGCATGTATCGGTCCATCCCGAGGAGTCGAACGGCGGCCGAGAGGATGATCCCGCCGTGGGCGACGCCGACCCACCAGATGAACGCGCCGATGTACAGTCCCCAGGTCACACCGCCACCGGAGCCCCAGTCGCCGAGACCGGTGACGATCAGTCCCTTCTGAAGCTGATATCCCCACGCGACGAGGAAGGCAACGAGCGCCACCGTCGCAACACCGTACAGGGCGATGTACTTCTTCGTGAACGTGTTTATCGGTCGGAGGATATCCTCCTCGGTAGGGGTCTTGGTGCTCATAAGGACACCCCAAAGTCACCCACGGTCTCCTCTTCGAGAACGTCCATGCGGTTGTCGACGAGCTGGATCGACTCGCCGTTAGCACGCTCGGCTTCTATGTCGCTGTACATGACCGGCGTTTCGGTCTGTTCTGCGTTCGGACCGGGCTCGTTCCCGAAGTAGACGACGTTCGGGTTGGTTCCGATGTCCTCGAGGAGCTTGAAGTTCGAGGAGGGCGACCCCGCGTAGTCGACGAGCGCTCCCTGGGCGGCGTCTTCGTCGGCGCCCTCGAACTCCTCGTCCTCGCCGGGTTCGCTGGCGAGTTCGAGTTCGACGAGGACCTCCTGACTGTCGAGGTCGAGGCCGTGGCTCTCGAGCACGTCGAAGAGATCGAGGATGCTCTGTTCGTACTGAACGGAGTCGGCGTCGTCCTCGCCGAAGTTCTCGGTGACGATCTCCGCCGCCTTCATCACGGTGAGCAGTTCTTCGTCGAGGTCTTCGGCCGCCTCGAGAACGGACTGGAGATCCGAGCCAGCGCCCGAGAGATCTTCCTCGAGTCCGGATGCAGACGGGATAGATTCGCTTATTTCGACGAGCGCGCGACCCCGCGCCGGATTGTTGATGTACCGCTGTGGGTCGCTCGTCTCGCGTTTCATGTCGCCGAACTGGATCGCGTCGGGCGGACAGGCGTCCTCGCAGGCCGTCGTTCCGACCTTCTCCTCGCCAGCGAAACCGTCCTGGCGAGACGGACAGAACGTACATTTGCTCATGACGCCGCGGGGAGCGCGGCTGTCGACCCAGCGACCTCGCTCGTCGACCATCATGTGACCTTCCGTATCGGGGTGGTCCTCCTCGATCTGCTCGGTGGAGATGTCCGGTTCGTCCCACTGGAAGTAGTTGACGCCGTACGGGCAGGCGACCTGACAGTACCGGCAGCCGATACAGACGTCGTAGTCGGTCAGAACCAGTCCGTCGCTGTCCCGCGTGTGGCGGGCCGTCGTCGGACAGACCTTCTCACACGGGGCGTCGGTGCAGTGCTGGCACGGGCGGACGAGCCGGTTTCGGCTGGAGTCCGGACCGTCTTCCTCGTACTGGAGGACGTACATCCAGTTGACGCCCTTGTCGAGGTTGTTCTCACTCGTACAGGCCTGCACACAGGAGAGACAACCGTCACAGCGCTCCAGATCGATCGTCATGCCCCACTGGGTATCGAACTCTTCGGTGGTTTCCGTGGTCCCCGTGTCAGCCGCACTGACGCTGGGTTCCTCGCCGCTTTGGGTGGTTCCCCACGCACCGATACCCATCGCGGCGCCGGCTCCCATCTTCTTCATGACGCCGCGTCGGCTGTCCCCGCCGTCGCCGCCGAGGCCTTTCAGCATCTCGGCGAAGCCGCCGGCGTTCTTCTTGGCTTCCTCGTAGGCCTCTTCTGTCGGCCGGTCGTCCTGGCCGAACTCGTCCATCATCTCGTCGTGGTACTTCTCGTGGAAGTCGGCCTCCGAGAGTTCGCCCTTCGTGACCCGCATGGCATCCTCGGCCATTTTCATACCGAGATCGGTGTCGTACTCGGTATCGTCGAGCATATCTTCGAGGTCGTTCTCCCAGTCCTGTCCGAGCGGGTGGAACGACTCGTCGTCTGCGCTCATCGGGTTAGAACACCCCCGATGTGGCTGTTGAGTTCACGTGCGTTAAACATGTCTGCACGTAATCATATTCGTTCATTTGTGGAACCTCTACACCGTTTTCACCACTAGATGTGTTTCAAGCATCGAGCCGATTGCCAGCGTGCGAGAATTGACGCGAACATGATCGTGTATTTATAACCTACTCCGGGACGATGCCCGATAATTGAACGTTGAGACTACGACGGGAACGAAAACCACTACAGTAACCGCTTACTGCGGCGTAATCGGTTCTTGGGGCGCTGCCGTTTCATCGACACCGGAGAGATCGTCGACGAACTGCTTGACGACCGTCTCTTCTGCCCGGTGAAGCGTCTCGCTGCAGGTGGATTTCGCGATGTCGAGGTGGTCGGCGAGTTCGGTCAACGAACACCGCCGCGGCGTATCGTAGTATCCCTCGTCGACGGCCGCGACCACGACCTCGAGCTGGCGTTCCGAGAGCACCTGTCGATCGTGGGACGCCTCGCGGATCGTCTCGATCCGATACTGGATGCCGAACTGCTCGAGTTGGGTCGCGAGTTCGGCGAGTCGCTGGCGAGTGCCAGTTACCTCGATTGTCGCCGTACCGTCTCGGATCTCGACCGGGAGTTCGATCGGCATCCCCGAATCGCGCGAGGAAAACAGCAACAGCGGCTTCGTCGTTTCGAAATAAACGGTGACGTCGTTCTCGCCGCGCTCTAACGTGGACAGTTCCGTGATCTGGTCGTGTCCGGCCATCGCCTCGAGGACGCCGGGGATATCGGGTCCGGTTACCTCGACCAGCGCGAATCCGGAGTGAGAGCTGGGGACGGCCGCGAGCACGCGAAACATCGACTCCGGGTGTGCGGTCGACACCTGCTGGATCCACGCCTGTTCCGGCAGCGTAATTGCGAGTGTTGCCTGTGCCATGGTGCCCGTTCTCTTCTAGGGTGGGGACTCCGCCTACCAATAGGTTCGGCCCGTTGCAACCAACTGGGAATGATCGAAAGGACGTCTGCAAACGGCCGTTAGCGTCGATAGTCGGTTCGATGACCACCGCCACCGTTATGCAAGCAGGCAAAGAACCTCCGCGATATGAACATCTACACCGGCCGAGGAGACGACGGCCAGACCGACCTGCGGACGATGGACCGGGTGTCGAAAGCGAGCCACCGCATCGAGGCCTACGGCACGGTCGACGAACTGAACGCCGTGGTCGGCACGACTCGCCCCGCCGAATACGACGACCTCGAGTCGAAACTCCGAGAGATTCAGAACCACCTCCACATCGTCCAGGCCGATTTCGCCAACCCCGACCCGGACGAGGACGACCCGAAGATCGAGGCCGAACACGTCGAGCGCCTCGAGTCCTGGATCGACGAGTACGACGAGGAACTCGAGCCCCTGACCTCGTTTATCCTCCCGAGCGGCGGCGACCTCGGCAGCAGTCTCCACTACGCGCGGACGATCTGTCGCCGAGCGGAGCGACGCGCCGTGGCGCTGGCCGGCGAAGAGGAGATCAACGAGACCGCCGTCACGTACCTCAATCGACTCTCCGACGCGCTGTTCGTGTTCGGTCGCGTCGCCAACGCTCGAGACGACGTTCCCGAGGAGAGCCCCACCTACTGAGAGGTCGGTGTCGAACTCAAAGCGCCGCTACAACTCTGCCGGCGGGATGACGGTCAATTCACAGCGGCAATCGGCCGAACAGAACCGACCTTCGATCGCCGACGAACGCCCCACCAGCCTCGGATTCGAGGGCGTCTCCGACGGCGGTCGTTCCCGATCGTTCGGCTCGGGTCGTTCTCGTGCCTTTCGACGTCCATGAACTCGTCTCGAGACAGACACTGAGGAGTACATGACGATTGCTTCGAGTAAGGAGCGTCTACCGGGCGGCTACGCCGGTCGAATAACAACGCTTCGCCAGTTTCCGTACTAGGTTCGTGTGGTGGCAAAGCGGTGATAGGAACGGTTTCGAGACTGGTTCTATCGCGCTACCGGCGGTCGTGCGATTCGTCGGTCGTATCGAAACGCTTACTCCCGACAGGCCGGTGCACTCCTGTATGAGCGACGACGCCGTTACGCCCGAGGACGTTCGCCACGTCGCGTCGCTGGCCCGGGTCGATCTCGCGGACGACGAGATCGAGCAGTTCACCGGCCAGTTCGCGGACATCCTCGAGTACTTCGAGACCCTAGACGAGGTTCCGTCGGTCGACCAGGACGCCGAACTCACGAACGTCATGGAACCCGACGAGGTTCGCGACTCGCTCGACCGCGAGTCGGCGCTCGAGAACGCCCCCGAAACCGAAGACGGCTACTTCAAAGGCCCGAACGTCTCCTGATCATGTCCGAGAATATCTTCATCACCGAGGAGACCCTCGAGGGCGACGAGGACGGCCCGCTGGCCGGAACGACGGTCGCCGTCAAGGACAACATCTCGACCGACGGCGTTCGGACCACCTGCGGGTCAAAGATGCTGGAGGACTACGTCCCGCCCTACGATGCGACGGTCGTCTCCCGGCTCAAAGACGCCGGCGCGACCATCGTCGGCAAGACGAACATGGACGAGTTCGGGATGGGAACGACGACCGAAACCTCGTTTTTCGGCTCCACGGACAACCCCGCCGCGCCCGGTCACGTTCCCGGCGGCTCCTCCGGTGGCTCGGCCGCCGCGGTCGCCGCGGGCGAGGCCGACCTCGCGCTCGGGTCCGATACCGGCGGCTCGATCCGCTGTCCCGCCGCCTTCTGCGGCGTCGTCGGCATCAAGCCGACCTACGGACTGGTCTCCCGGTACGGGCTGGTCGCCTACGGCAACAGTTTAGAGCAGATCGGCCCCTTCGGCTCGAGCGTCGAGGACGCCGCCTCGCTGCTCGACGTCATTGCCGGTCCCGACGGCCGGGACGCGACGACTCGAGAACCGCCACGTGCCGACGGCGCTGCCGACAGCTCCTACGCCGCGGCGGCCGACGGCGACGTCGACGGATTGACCATCGGCGTCCCCACGGAACTGCTCGAGGGCGCAGACGAGGGCGTCGTCGAAACGTTCTGGGACGCCATCGACGACCTCGAGGACCAGGGCGCGACGTACGAGGAAGTCAGCCTGCCGTCGGTCGAACACGCCGTCGAGGCCTACTACGTGATTGCGATGTCGGAAGCCTCCTCGAACCTCGCGCGGTTCGACGGCGTCCGGTACGGCCACGCCGCCGGCGAGAAGGGCGAGAACGACAACTGGAACGAGGCCTTCTCGAAGGCGCGACAGGAAGGGTTCGGCGACGAAGTCAAACGCCGAATCCTGCTCGGAACGTACGCCCTCTCGGCGGGGTATCACGACAAGTACTACAAGAAGGCACAGGACGCCAGAGCGTGGGTCAAACAGGACTTCGACGAGGCGCTCTCGAACGCCGACGTGCTCGCCTCGCCGACGATGCCCGTGCCGCCGTTCGAACTCGGCGAGAGCCTCGAGGACCCGTTGACGATGTACCTCGCGGACGCCAACACGGTGCCGGTGAACCTCGCGAACCTGCCCGCGATCTCGGTGCCGGCGGGCGAGACCGACGGGCTCCCGGTTGGGATCCAACTCGTCGGACCAGCCTTCGGCGAGCGCGAGATTATCCGGGCCGGCAGCGCGCTCGAGTAAGCACGTCGACCGAACGGCGACTCGAGTTGCGGTCTCTTGTTACCGATCGTCCACCGCTCGACGACGATCCCACTTGGTGACGAGCCCCGCTCGAGCGGTGCTCGTTACTCGAGGGATCCCCTTACTCGAGTGACTCCCCTTCGACCGGACAGCCACAGGGGTAGGCGGTGCGGTGGGTCGGGACGAGTTGGATGACGGTGGTGACCGGGCGTCCACATCGCGGGCACTCGGGCGGGGACGACGGCGGGTCGTCGGACACCCGGACGCCGCGGTTCGTCACGGCGAGCGAGACGCCCTGTACCTCGAGGCGAACCTCGATCGCACTGTCGGCGGACTCGAGCAACCGGGCGAGCGCTTCGGGATCGATTTCTCGGCCGAGCTGGTAGGACTCGCGAGGAATGCCCTCTTTCTCGAGCGTGCGGACGATTTCGAGGACCAGACTGTTCGTCGATGTCGTCATGGCTCGCGCTCACCCTCGAGTGCGTGTGTTATCGCTAACGATGAGTACACAACTGCTGGCGGTCGTTGACTTCGATTCGTCTGTCGGACGGGATGTTTAAGCCCGCGGAGAAGATATCCAATCATGGCAACCAAGCCGCATCGGTTTGGAAGCCACGTCTCGGGTGCTGTAACCACCCGGGGCATTTCAATACAAAACGCCCCCGTGCCGCGGAGTGTGTGGCTTCCATTCGACCCAATGCCCTGTAGTGTCATATAACTACTGTTTCTGGCCGGGAATAATGTGTCACGAAACGTGCAGGGATGCAGCCAAGTTGTAGAGTACAGCCGCTGGGATGCTCGAGAACACCACTATCGCTGGCAACTATGATTTCCACACCCTCCCCACCCGATTCGCTCACTCGTACCCTCGTTCGCTCATCCCTCGCACGACTTTCGATCACGGGTCGCAGATAGCGACCCGCTCCTGAGCGCGCGCCGCCGCACGTGGTTTCCTCGATATAGCTCTCCCTCGTTGCTGTCTGGACCCGCGGTTCAGAAGTGGCTGAACGGGTGGCCCTCGTCGACGGCGACGACTCTCCGTCTCGAGAAACAGACGCGGCTACCAGCTATCGACAGTCGGCGGTGCTGAAAGAAACGCTCGCGTCAGTCCTGATACGCGAGGTTCATGATCCACTGCGAGAAGGCGTCGCTGTTGGGGTCTACCTCCTCCTCGCCGATGAACGGCGAGAGCATGTCGCCGGCCATCAGGAGTCGGAAGTCCAGATCTCGAGCGGTCGGCGTGATGTAGTAGGTGTTGTGCCCGTTGTACACCGTATCCTCGCGATCGACGAGTTCCTTTTCGACGAGCGATTCGATGATCCGGCTTCCCTTCCGCGAGGAGACATCCAGTTCCTTCCAGAAGTCGCTCTGGTGAATCCCGCCCGTCTCCCTGACGAGTTCGAGTCCCGCCCGTTCGTCCGCGGAGAGTTCGGCTTCGGCGCTCGAGACGCTCACAGTGCCCACCTCGCGAGCGTGCTCTCGGCTACAGACGGATGTGCGCGCATACCACATAGACGGTGGGCGAGGCGCTTAAATGTGGCCTTCGCGGTCGCCGCTGGGGCCGTCTCTCTCACGGTCGAGGGACACGTCCTCGTAGGGCGTCCGACACGGCGGTCCGTCCGCGAACCTATAGGTCGGGGACTCGCCGAGGGCGATGATCGAGGACGACCGCGTGCCGAACCCGTCCCGGTGGATGCAGACGCCGTACTCGTGATCGCCCAGCACGTCACCGGCGCGCTCGAGCCACTCGTCGACGGATTCTGTCGAGTCCACCGCGAGTTCCTCGCGAACCGCTCGGGCGTTGGCCGCCTGCGCTCGAGCCGCGTCCGGACGGGTCGGCGGTACGTCGACGAGGTCGTCGACGGCGACGTTGACCACGACGTGGACGCCCGGTTCGAACTCGCGGCGCTCGAGTCGGCCGTCCCACGTGTCACAGAACGCTCGCTCGGCGT
This sequence comes from Halostagnicola kamekurae, assembly GCF_900116205.1. Classification (NCBI taxonomy): domain Archaea; kingdom Methanobacteriati; phylum Methanobacteriota; class Halobacteria; order Halobacteriales; family Natrialbaceae; genus Halostagnicola; species Halostagnicola kamekurae. The sequence goes on from NZ_FOZS01000001.1 coordinate 1,428,621, forward strand.
CGGCGACGACGAGGTTGAACCCGTCGTACTCGTGCTCGTCTGTCGTTGCCTCGATCGTCCGCGCCGCTTCGGTCGCCGATTCGGCCTCGAGCACGTCCCCGACCAGCAGTCCTCGAGATCGGTCGCCGGCCAGCTCCGCGCCGGTCCAGCGGTTCGTGATTCCGGCGAAGACGCCGTGCTCGTTGTACCCGATCCAGGTCCCGCCGGCGTCGGTATCCCGCGGGGCGATCACCAGCGGCTCCTCGCGGTAGACGTCGGGTGGGCTCGAGGGCCGCTCGAGGGCTTCGTCCCTGTTCGCCGCGACGGCGACGGGCGCGTCGTCGAAGACCTGCCAGGCGAGTGTCAGCGTACACACGAGCGGAGATACGTCTTCGCACCCTATATGTTACTCCCTAACCAGCAACCGAAGCGACTACTCGAGGGACGCCACGTCCGTTCCCTCATCCCGGAGGAGCTCCCGGACGACCTCGCGGTCGACGGTCCCCGAGGCCGTCCGCGGGAGTTCGTCCGCGAAGCCGATCGTCTTCGGCCGCTTGAAGCCGGCGAGCCGGCCGTCGCAGAACTCGAGCAGGTCGTCAGCCGTCACCGCAGCCGGTTCGGTGGGGACGACGAGCGCACCGACGCGCTCGCCCCATTCGGGGTCCGACAGGCCGACGACCGCGGTTTCGTCGACCTGCGGGTGGGCTCGAAGGACGTCTACGACCTCGCCGGGATCGACGTTCTCCCCGCCGGTTACGATGCGGTCGCTCCGCCGGTTCAACACCCAGAGTCGCCCCTCCCGATCTCGGTAGCCGATATCGCCGGTGTGGAGTCCGTGCGCTCCGAACGCCGCGTCGGTGTGGCCCGCCTCGAGATAGCCCGGTGTCACCGTCGGTCCGGAGACGACGATCTCGCCGGACTCGCCGGGCGCGAGCGGCGTCCCATCGTCGCCGACGACGGTTACGTCGGTCACGACGAGCGGCTGACCGACGGTTCCCTCGTGCGAGCGCGCCTGTTCTGGCGTCGCCGTCGAGATCTGGGACGCCGCCTCAGTCATCCCGTAGGTCGGATAGGCGGGAACGCCGGCCCCGCGCGCCCGCTCGAGCAGTTCGTTCGAGGCCGGCGCGCCGCCGAGCAGGACGAACCGGAGCGAATCCGGCTCGCGCCAGCCCGCCTCGAGCATGCGCGTGAGCATCGTCGGGACGAGCGAGACGCCGGTGACGTCGTATTCCTCGACGACTCGAGCGGTTTCCACCGGATCGAAGTCGCGCTGGACGACGAGCGCCGTCCCGTAGAGCGCCGACCGAACGACGGGCGCGAGCCCGCCCATGTGGTACATCGGCAGACAGCAGAGCCAGCGATCCGAGGGGAGGACGCCGAGGCGGAACGCCGACGCGGTCGCGCTCGCGAGGAGGTTCCCAACCGTCAGCCGAACACCCTTCGGCTCGCCGGATGTTCCGGAGGTGAACATGATCAAAAATGGGTCGTCGCGCTCGAGCGAAACCGGGTCGGGAGCCGCCGCGGCCCCACCGTCCTCCTGAGAGAGCGAGCCAACAGGCTCCGGCGTCGAATCGGACGGCCTATCGACGGAGAAGATCGGACGGTCGGTGCTCGAGGCCGCCAGCGATTCCGTCTCCGCTTCGCAGATCACGGCGTCGGGGTCCGTCCGCTCGAGTTTCGACGCCAGTTCGGACGGCGTTTCCCGGACGTTCAGCGGCACGAGGACGCGGCCGGTTCGCATCGCGGCGAAGACGAGGCTCGCGAACGCGGGGCGGGTCTCCATCAGCACGGCGACGCGGTCCGATGATGCACCAGTGTCGTCGGAACTCTCGAGACGAGGTGTCTCGAGGGCCGACTCGAGCGCGCTCGCGAGTCGATCGACGCGGCGGTCGAACTCGCGGTAGCTCCAGCGCTCGTCGCTCTCGACGTCGATCACGGCGGTCCGCTCGGGGGACGTTTCTCGGCGATGTGTCAACGGATCCCTCGTCGGCCAGTCGGCGGTCGAACGCATTAGCCAGATCAGAGGCCCGAAACCCCAAGACCCTTCGCCTGCGGGACGACCGCCGACCCGTTCTCGAAGAGGACGGGATCGCGCGCCAGATCCTCGGCGAGCAACTCGCCCGTCGCGAGCCCGCAGGCCGGCAGCTCCGGCACCGACGCGGCGAGGTGGACGGCACCCGTCCGGGCGACGACGGCGTCGATCGTCGTCGTCACGATGGGGGTTATCTCGAGTTCCTGCACCCACGCGGTGATCTGTTGTGCTACGTCGATCCCCCCTAACGCCATCGGCTTCAGGACGATCGCATCGGCAGCGCCGGCCTCACAGATCGCGTCGACGCCGTGCTCGAGCAGCCCCTCGTCGAGCGCGATATCGACGCCCCGGCCGCGCAACGCCGCGTGTCCGGAGAGCGCGCCAGCCGGAAGCGGCTGCTCGAGGATCGAAACGCCGTGGTCGGCGAACCCGTCGATCGCAGACTCGGCTTCCTCGACGGTCCAGGAACCGTTCGCGTCGGCTCGGAGTTCGACCTCCGGCCCCGCTGCGTCTCGAGCGCGCCGAACGCGTTCGACGTCTGTCTCGACCGAACGGACGCCGACTTTGAGTTTACAGCAGTCGAACCCGCGAGAAACGGCGGATTCGACCGCATCGGCGGTCTCTTTCGGCGTTCCGTCGCCGATCGTCGTATTGACTGGGACCCGGCCAACGAGTGCATCGTCGCCGAGGTGCTGGTACAGCGGCGTCGCCTCGCGAGCGGACCTGAGATCTGCGACCGCGAGCGTCAGGCCGTGCCGGGCGGCGACGCGGTCGTCGACTTCCTCGATCGCCCCGCTCAGCCCCGCCTCGGAGATCGTCTCTTTCGCCCGCTCGAGGGCGTCTTCGCACGCCTCGAGCGACTCCGTCCATCCCGGGAGCGGGGTCGCCTCGCCGTAGCCGACCGCGTCGCCGTCGGTCAGCTTCACGAGGAATCCCTCGCGCTCGTCGATCCGCCCGTGAGCGGTCTCGAGCGGCGACTCGAGCGGGAGCGAAAAGCGCCGAAGCGAGAGCGTCGGCGTCATCCGAGCACCAGCCCCGCCGCGAAGAGGATTGAGAAGATCGTGAGCAGTTTGCCCGTGCTCTCGAGCGCTGGATTGAGCGCCTTTCCATCGGTTCGCGTGAGCATCGTCCGTGTGATCATCGCGGCGTAGGGAATCGTCAGCAGCGGCAGCAAGACCGCCGGTCCGAAATCCGCCGCGAGCCAGAACCAGATCGGAATCGCGAAGGCGACGGCCAGCAGCGCGACGAACTCGACGCGACTCCAGCCGTAGCCGAGCCGGACCGCGAGGGTGTACTTACCCGTCTCGCGGTCGGTCTCCCGATCTCGAACGTTGTTTACCACGAGGATCGCCGTCGAGAGGCAGGCGACCGGCAAACTCGCGATAAAGGCGGTCGTCGTAACCGTCCCGTCCGGTATCGAGGTCGTCAGCGGATCCGCGAGGTGCGTGGCCGCCTGCACGTAGAAGGTTCCCATCACAGCGACGACGCCGAAGAAGAGGAAAACGAACAGATCCCCGAGTCCGTGGTAGCCGAGCGGGTAGGGGCCGCCCGTGTACGCCCAGCCGCAGAAGACACTCACGAGGCCGACGACGAGGATTGGGAGGCCGCCGACGTAGACCAGGTACGTCCCGACGAGGATCGCGAGCGCGAACGTCGCAATCGTCGCGAGTTTGACTTGATCGGGCTCGATCAGCCCCGACTGGGTCACTCGAGTGAACCCCTCGCGGTCGTCGGTGTCCGCCCCCTTCTTGGCGTCGTAGTAGTCGTTCGCGAAGTTCGTCCCCACCTGGATCAGCGCCGCTCCAACGAACGCAAGCAGCGCCGGAAGTGGCTCGAAGACGCCCGCCTCGAGCGCGAGGCCGACGCCCACGATGACCGGCGCTGCGGCCGCCGGCAACGTCTGGGGCCGCGCGGCCATCACCCAGGCTTTCGTCCGCGAAACCGCTGCCGTACTCATTACTCGAGTGTCCCACTTCAGGAAGTGTCAACGTTGGCATTGCGGTCGAACGTTCGACCGACTCTCGTCGATCGGCGCGCTGAGAAGATGGACGGCTCGATTTCGGGCGGATCCGGCCGCTTAGTACTGCCAGGGGAACTCCGAAAAGTCCGGCTCTCGCCCCTCGACGAACGCGTCGCGTCCCTCCTCGGCCTCGTCGGTCATGTACCCGAGTCGAGTCGCTTCGCCGGCGAAGACCTGCTGGCCCACCAGCCCGTCGTCGGCCATGTTGAAGCCGTACTTGAGCATCCGCATCGCCGTCGGGCTCTTGGCGTTGATGCGCTCGCCCCACTCGAGGGCCGTCTCCTCTAGCTCCTCGTGTGGGACGACCTCGTTGACCATCCCCATCTCCTCGGCCTCTTCGGCGGAGTAGGTCTTCCCGAGGAAGAAGACCTCTCGAGCTTTCTTCTGCCCGATCTGTTTCGCGAGGTAGGCCGAGCCGAACCCGGCGTCGTAGCTCGCCACGTCGGGATCGGTCTGCAGGAACTTCGCGTGTTCCTCGCTGGCCAGCGTGAGGTCGCAGACGACGTGCAGGGAGTGCCCGCCGCCGACGGCCCAGCCGGGGACCACGCAGACCACGACCTTCGGAATATGCCGGATGAGTCGCTGGACCTCGAGGATGTGCAGGCGACCCTGCTCCGAGGCGCGTTCCTCGTCGCCCTCGTACTGGTAGCCGTCCTCGCCCCGAATCGTCTGGTCGCCGCCCGAACAGAACGCCCAGCCGCCGTCCTCGGGAGAGGGGCCGTTCCCGGTCAGCAGAATACAGCCGACGTCGGTTTGTCGTTTGGCGTGCTCGAGTGCGTCGTAGAGTTCGTCGACGGTCCCGGGTCGAAACGCGTTGCGGACTTCGGGCCGGTCGAACGCGATCCGGACGGTTCCGGAGTCGACAGCCCGATGGTAGGTGAGATCGCGGAAGTCGAACTCCTCGATCGGTTCCCACCGCTCGGGGTCGAAGTGATCTGAAACCATGTCAGAAACTGGGACGCTCGCGGTGAAATAGGTTCGGCTCGCCCGATGGGAGGACCTACCGGATTATCTGATTTATGAGCGTGAAAATCGCCACGCCGACGAGCACGGCACCGCCTGCGATAAGCCCACCGAGTATGGCTTGCGCGGCTGTTGACGCGACGAAGTGTGGAACGACGCTATTCGCAGTCAACCCACCGATTCCAGCAAAAGCGCCGCAAACCAGTGTCATACCCACCTTCCCCTGTTTGTCCCAGGTTTCGGAAATCGCCGCTCTGAGTGAGTCCATACGACGTATTGTCTTCTCGAACACATATATTTTTACACACTACTGGGTGCGGCGTACAGTAGCATTCGACAAAACGAACGCGAGATGAATCCATGGTACGCCCGTAACTGATACAGACTCATACGCCGTCCTGGCTACAGACGATCTCGAACGCGCTCTGCGAGCGCTTCGCGCCGTCGGTGACTCGCCTCCGCGTCGAACTCGAGGTGGAGCACCTGCGTGCCCTCGCTTCGGACCGACTCCCGGTATCGAGCCGCGAAGTTCTCGGGGTCGACAGTCTCGAACTCGAGGCCGTAGAGCTCCCCCAGCGGCTCGAACTCGAGGCCGTGGGGCGTCTTGAACTGGTCGGTAAAGGGCGGGTCGAACTCCTCGATGGGGAGCATGTGGAAGATGCCGCCGCCGTCGTTGTCGAGGACGACGATCGTCGCGTCCACGTCGCAGCGCTCGATCGCGAGCAGCCCGTTCGAGTCGTGATAGAACGCCAGATCGCCGGTCACGAGCACCAGCGGGTCCTCGGTCGCGCTTCCCGCACCCAGCGCCGTGCTGGTGATACCGTCGATCCCGCTCGCACCTCGATTTGCGAGCACCGTCAGCGCCGCCGCCCGCGGCCGCCCGAACCGATCCGCGTCCCGGATCGGCATGCTGTTCGAGACGAAGATCGAGGCCGGATCCGGCGCGTCGGAAAAGACCGTCGAGAGGATCGAGCCCTCGAGCGGTTCGGTCGTCTCGCTCCCCGGGTCCACCGGTCCTTCGTGAACTCGCCAGTGCGTTTGCTCCGCGGTCGCGAACCGCTCGGGCCACGCTTCCTCGGTCGTTTCTCGTCCGGCGCTATTCGCGAGTTCCTCGAGTACCCCGTCGAAGACCGCCGTCGGTTCCGCGCCGATCAGATCGGTCGCGGCGAACGTTGCTTCTCTCCACTCCGCGGCGGGATCGACGAGGAACTGCCGCGCCGAACTGTCGGCAAGATACTGCCGGAGCGGCTTTGACGTCGGCGACGCACCGAACCGGAGGACGACGTCGGGTGCCGGCAGCGTCTTCACGTACGTATCGTAGCCGCCACAGACGGTCGGGCCGTCATTGGAATCCTCGAGGTGCGAGCCGAACCGAAGCCCCGAAAGCGGATCTGCGAGTACTGGCGCGTCGACCGCCCGCGCGAGCGTCATGACTACTGCCGGGTCGACGCCGCGAGAATCGTCGCTCGAGAAGTTGGCCGGATCCGTCGGGCCGGCGACGACCAACGGCCGCGCTGCGCTCTCGAGTTCCCGCGCGATCGTCTGGCAGTCCGCCAGATCGGGCGTCATTCGCCCCTGAGTGGTCCGGACGTACGGCCCGTCTCGACCGCTTTCGGCCGGCGTCCCGGCGAAGGACTGGGGGATCGACTCCGATACCTTGGTCGGCTCGAGCGGTTTCTGGAACGGACAGTTCAGATGCACCGGGCCGGCCGGCGTGCCGGTCGTCGTCGCGAGCGCTCGAGCCGCCGTCGTTCGAAGCGAACGCGCGCGTCGACGTTCGGCCCTCGGTTCGGGAAGTTCCGCGTACCACCGAACTGCGTCGCCGTAGAGTTTGACCTGGTCGACGGTCTGGTTCGCCCCGCTATCTCGCAGTTCCGGTGGGCGATCCGCCGTCAGAACGAGCAGCGGGACGCGCGCCTGATTCGCCTCGATGACGGCCGGGTGGAAGTTCGCGGCCGCGGTCCCGGAGGTACAGACCAGCGCGGTCGGCTCGCCGGTTCGTCGGCCTCGCCCGAGCGCGAAAAACGCCGCCGATCGCTCGTCCAGATGCGAGAAGACCTCGATATCGGGATGGCGGGCGAACGCGACCGTCAGCGGCGTCGATCGACTTCCGGGCGCGATACAGACCGCCTCGAGTCCGCCCGCCGCTAACTCGTCGACGAGCATGCGCGCCCACAGCGTCGATTCATTCGGTGCGCCCGTCATTGGAGTTCGTCGAGAATCGGTCGGAACTTGAGCTGTACTTCGTCCCACTCGTCTGCCGGGTCGCTGTCCGCGACGATCCCGTTGCCCGCAAAGAGCGTCACCGATCGATCGGCGGTCACTGCCGATCGGATCCCGACCGCGAACTCGCCGTCGCCGTTCCCGTCGAACCAGCCGACGGGCGCGGCGTACCAGCCCCGATCGAACGACTCCGTCGATCGGATCGTCTCCCAAGCCGCCGACGGCGGTACCCCGCCGACCGCGGGCGTCGGGTGGAGCGCCTCGACGATCTCGAGTACGTGTCGATCCCCCTCGAGCGTCGCCGTGATCGGCGTCCGCAGGTGCTGTATCGTCGCCAGCCGCCGAACCGTTCGCTCGGACGCCGTCACCGACTCGGCCAGCGGATCGAGCTGTTCGCGGATCGCCTCGGCGACCAGCCCGTGTTCGTGCCCGACTTTCTCGCTGTCTCGTAACGTTTCGGCGAACTCGTCGTCGGCCGCGGGGTCGTCGCCTCGCGGTGCCGATCCAGCCAGCGCCTCCGTTTCGACCGTTCGGCCCCGCTTCGCGACGAGTCGCTCGGGCGGCGTCCCGAAGAAGGTCCCGCCCGTCTCGTGGGCGAAGGAAAACCGATAGCAGTTCGGGTACGTGCGGCGCAACCGCTCGAGCGTCGCCGGGACGTCGACCGTCCCGTCGAGGCTCGCCGTCAGCGACTGTGCGAGGACGACTTTGATGAGCTCGCCCCGCTCGATCCGATCCAGCGCGGTCTCGACCTGCTCCGTCCACTCCGCCGGCGTGGTCGAACGATCGGTCCGATCGACGCCGGGACCGTTTCCGCTCGGGCGCATCGCGGGGAGTTCCTCGAACCGCGCGTGGGCCCGCTCGAGGCGTTCTGCCACCTCATCTTCGCTCGTGGCGGTCGCCGTGAGCCAGACGCCGTCATCGCTTCGCGTAACCTGAACGGCGGGGATGACAAACGATGCCGCGTCGAATCCTTCCCACGGGCCGGTCGGTTCGTGACCGTCGTGAAAGGAGAGGCCGCCGAACGCTCGTGGTCGAGCGATTTCCGGCCCGTCGAACTCAAGGGTGTCGAACGCCTGCCCCGCGTCGGATCGAAGTTCGTCGAATCTCTCCGGCCCGCTCGCTCGAAATCGTTTCGCGACGCCAGTTCCGGCGACTTCGAGTCCGTCGGGAGCCGCCCACTGGAGGCGCGGCTTGCCTTCCGCGTCAACTATGGCACCGAACGAGACCTCCTCGAGTTCGCGGCTCGCGCTGTAATATGCGGATGCGTCTCGCTCGAGCGTTCCTGTTACCTCCCGTCCACCCGACGGTCGCTCCATCGACCACCCATCGGGACCCGCGTGCCTTCAGCCTAACTATATCGTTCCTCACGCCACGGATTCGCCGTCTCCGAGTAGCCCCGACGCTCCCAGTAGCCGGGTTCGGGGTCGGTCAGGAACTCGACGCCGTCGACCCACTTCGCCCCCTTGTAGGCGTATTTGTGAGGGGTGACAACCCGGAGTGGCCCGCCGTGGTCTCGGGGCAGGGCCTCGCCGTCGAGTTCCCAGGCGAACAGAACTTCTTCGCGCATGCACGCCTCGAGCGGGAGGTCAGTCGTGTAGTCGTCGAGCGCGGAGAACAGCACGTGGACCGCATCGTCGGCGACGCCGGCGCGGTCGGCGAGCTCGAGGAACGGGACGCCGGTAAACTCCCGATCGAACGTGCTCCAGCCGGTCACGCAGTGGAAGTCCTGTCGCTGGGTTTCGGCGGGGAGCGCCCGAAATTCGTCCCAGGAAAAGGACAATTCGTTCTCGACGGCTCCCGTGACGCGAAACTCCCACGTTTCCGGGTCGAACGGCGGCGTGCCGCTCTTCGAAAGGACCGGAAACGCACTGGTTTCGCGCTGGCCCGGCGGGAGTCGGTCGTCCCCGAACTCGCGGTAGCAGTCGGTGACGTCTTTCATGTGCGAGCCTTGGCCTCCGGACGGGTAGCTCTACCGCTCGAGACCGATTTCCCGTTCGAATAGATCGTCTCAATCGTGAGATTTTGGATCGTGGTCGCGTGGGTTCGAAACAAAAACTTCGCTCCATGGCCCACGGAACCGGCGAGGTAATGGGACATTCGGCGGACGATGCGGCCCTCGAAAACGATTCGAAACGGTTCTCGAGTCGGTCAACGCGGGGGTTCCGCTCGCAACCCTCGCCACGAATTAGTACGGTCTCGAAGAGCGTGTTGTTGCATGGCTTCGAAACAAGAACTGGGAGCGGAGCGCGTTTCCGGAACGCAAGCACAGGATGTCGGCGAACAGGCCCTCGGCCCGGCGTTGCTGGCGTCGTTGGCGTCGGTCGGGTTGTCGTTGTACTACTACTTCGTTCGCGGCGAGCGCGAGCGCGGGATCTTCGTCGGTCTCTGGCCGCCGACGATCCTCGCGTTCGCGAGTTACTTCAACCAGCGGCGTATGCGCGAACAACTCGAGATGATCACTCAGCCCGGGTCGACCATCAAGAACACCATCGACTCGATGATGGGTAACAAGTAGCTCCGAGAAACGAACCGAGATACCGACTGCGGTCCACTTTTCCGAGATCCTCCGACACGCGGGGCGGACTGTCGTGGATTCTCTCCCGGACGACGGTGCGGATCGCCGGCGGCGGAGACGACCCCCCACCGGTAGACAGGCGAGAGGGGCCACGCCGTTTTGGCGCCCCTCGTCGTTTCGGCCGGTATCGTTCGACCGTTCCCAGGCGTGCACAATCCCCGTCAAACCTAAATACCCCCTTGCCGAAACGCGAATCAGATGCCGAAAGTAGAGATCACCATCCCAGAACACCTCGAGATGCAGATCGCGCAAATGGTCGAGCGCGGTGAGTTCGTCAATCGGGAGGAAGCGATCGAAGACCTCCTCTCGACAGGTATCAAGGCCTACAAGACGAGCGGACCGATGGACGAAGACGAGACGGGCGGCGGCCTCGAAGACGACGGTATGATGGGCCACGACGACGAGTACGTTTTCTAGCTCGTTTTCGACGCGTCCCCTCAGAGCGCCAGCAGCGGCACGCCGTAGCCGACGGCCAGTCCAACCGCGAGGACGACCGCGCCGATTGCGGCGTTTTTCGCGGGAAAGTCGCTCATCGGTGCGGTCGTCCGTTCGGCCTCGAGATTGTGGCCGACATCGGCGCCCGAGTCGTCCGTCGCAGGTTCGCTGTCGTCTGCCATATCGAGCGTTTTCGGTCTCGATCACTTAAGCCCTCCTACGTGCGCGGGCGCGACCAATTTTTTGTCGAAACCATCAAACGCCGGTCGCTCCAACACCAGACCATGCTCACCAAACGAGTGATTCCCTGCATCGACGTCGACCTCGACGAGGACGGCGATCCGGCGGTCTACACCGGCGTCCACTTCGAGGACCTCGAATACACCGGCGACCCCGTCGAGATGGCCAAAGCCTACAACGAGTCCGGGGCCGACGAGTTCGTCTTCCTCGACATCACCGCCTCCGCGGAGGGTCGCGAGACGATGCTCGACGTCGTGTCTCGAGTCGCCGACGAAGTCTTCATCCCGCTGACCGTCGGCGGCGGCATCCGAACGACCGAGGACATCAAGGAGACGCTTCGCGCCGGGGCCGACAAAGTCTCGATCACCACCGGCGCGCTCGAGCGGCCCGAACTGGTCAACGAGGGCGCTCGCGCGTTCGGGAGCCAGTGTATCGTCATCAGCGTCGACGCCCGACGCCGGTACGACGAGGCCGGCGAGAACTACGTCGAAGTCGACGGCGAATCGTGCTGGTTCGAGTGTACGAAAAAGGGCGGCCGCGAAGGAACCGGCGTCGACGTCGTCGAGTGGGCCCGCGAGGTCGAATCTCGCGGCGCGGGCGAGCTGTTCGTGAACTCGATCGACCGGGACGGGACGAAAGACGGCTACGATCTGGCCCTTACCTCGGCCGTCTGCGAGGCCGTCGATACGCCCGTGATCGCCTCGTCGGGCTGTGGCGGTCCCGAACACATGTACGACGTGTTCACGGAAGCTGACGCGGACGCCGGGCTCGCGGCCTCTATCTTCCACTTCGACGAGTATTCCGTCGGCGAAGTCAAAGACTACCTCGCCGAGCGTGACGTGCCGGTTCGACAGTAACCTCCCCGAGCGCTTGCGGGACGCTGATTCGACAGTAACCGCCTCGGGCCCTCGCGAGACGGTAATTTCGTCTTCTCGAAGCGCAGAATCGGCGCGGTGAACAGCCGGAATTCGTCTCGAGTCGAAACACGATGTAATCTCGAGTCGCATTCGCGACCCGTTCTCGAATCTGTTTCGCGATGCGATCGCAAGTCGAATCCCCAATACAGTATCCTTATGCTCGCGCGGCCGACCGCTACTAACAGTGACCTGGCGGTGTGCGTGGTGTGGCAAACCGCACGAATCCGATGATCCGCCCTGTGAGCGATGCGGATACAACTCGTTCAACCGCGCGGACGACGCCGGGGACGAGGCTGGCCGCGGGGACGCCTCCCCGACCTACGTCTGGGCTTGTACGAACTGCGGCCGCGAGCACGTGCGCAACTCGCCGCCCTGCGCTCGCTGTGGTAACCACACGCTCGAGCGAACCGAACAGACGTTCGACGAGAGCGACCGGGATCTCGAGGGTGCGAGCTGGCTCGAGGTCGCAAAGCCCTACTCGCCGGTTATCGCCGTGTTCGTCATCGTCGTCGCGCTGTTCGCCACCGGCATCGTTCCGCTATCAGTAATTCCGGGCATCGGAACCGACGTTCCGGGCGAGGCCACCGAGGCCAATGGCATCGATCTCGAGGAGACGGCGCTGCTGGTACACGACCGGCTCGCAGACGAGCGAGCCGCGGCCGGCGAAACCGAGACCGCCGACGGGACGGGTGGCGGAGCGGGCCTCGAGTACGATCAGGGCCTCGAGGCGTTCGCGACGGCCGAAAATCAGCGCCTCGTCGTGGGCGCGTACACCGACGACGACGGCGGCGACCGGACCGACCCGTCGGAGTTTGATCTCTCCTGTGAGAGCGGCCCCCGCGGAGTCCAGATTCTCGCCCAGGACTCGATCGACGCGTACGATACCGAAGCGGCGCTCGCGGACGACCTCGCGGAGAACCTCCTCGAGGCGTTCGACTCGCGGGGAATCGAGCGGGACGACCACGACGCGGAAGGAATCGACGTCCACGTCGGCCCCGACGGAGCGATACTCGCGGTATACGTCGGCTGCTGATTTGGACCGCCCGAATGCCGACGGACCCGCCACTCTCGAGGCGTGAGTTCTCGGCACAGAGGCCTCTTGGCACAGAACGACCCAACGCAGAAGAGCCTCGAATCGAAATCAGACTGCCGCTTCGAACGCGTTTCGGAACGACGTCGTCTTCTCGCGGACGGTCCCGGCGCTCTCCTCGAGCGCGTCGATGGGGTCGACGCCCGGTTCGGTCTTGATCGTCAGGATCGGGTCAGTCTGTCCGCCGGACTGCTCCGGATTCACGTCGTAGGTCGCCGCGGCGACGTTTTCCTGCTCGAGGAGCGTCCCTTTGAGCACGTTCATGAACGTGTGATCCTCGCCGCCGATCTCGATCGAAAGCTCGGTCTCCGTGCGTTCGGTGACCCGCAGTTCCATACGATTTCATCCGAGCGTCACGTGCTTGTACCTTTCGAAGACGCCGCTCGATCAGCCGCTCGAGCCGTCGCGGCGACGGCGGGACATAAACCCTATACCACTTCGCTCACAGGACAGAGATATGAATCCGATCGGGGCCGTGCTGGCCGTCGTTCTCGCGGCGACGTTCGTCGGCTCGATAGCGGCTCTCAAAAACGTTCACGACCCGGAGCAGCCGTGGGGAGACGTTCTCCGGTCCCGATTTGTCTACGGCGTGCCGTGGGGGACCGTGCTCGTCCTCGCGTTCGTCCTCGCGTTCTACCTCTTCGTTCAGGACGGCATCTCCGAGTTCTCCGATCCGGTGTCGATCCCGTATCGGGCCTATTCGTACTACTACCCGCTCGGAATGCTTTCTGCCTCGTTTGCACACGCGAGCGCCGGACACCTCCTCAGCAACGTCTTCGGTGCTGCGGTCGTCGCCCCGATCGCCGAATACGCGTGGGGACACTACCCGAACGGGCGCGATTCGAGCGAGCACGATTCGAACGGACGTGATTCGAATACACGCGACGACCGGTCTTCGAGGACGCTGTGGAAGACTCCGTGGGTTCGGGCGGTCGTGATCTTTCCGCTTACCGTACTCGCGCTCGGAATCGTCACGAGTCTGTTCGCGCTCGGCCCGGTGATCGGGTTCTCCGGCATCGTCTTCGCGTTCGCCGGGTTCGCTATCGTCCGCTACCCGATCCCAACGGTTCTGGCAGTTCTCGGCGGCCAAACCGTCCTCATGACGACCTACGATGCGCTTTCGACCCCGATCGGTCTCTACGTTCCACAGGCCAGTCCCGCCACGGCGCCGTCGTGGGCGAACGTCGCGATTCAGGGCCACGCGCTCGGATTCTTCGCCGGATTCGTCCTCGCCGCGATACTGTACAGGCGACGCCAGTATCGACCGAACCCGCTTTACCTCTGGATCGCCGTCCTGTTCTTCGCGTTCGAACAGGGCCTCTGGCAGATCTACTGGTACGGCGACCAGAACTCGTTTTACCTGTTTCAGGGCCCCGGAATCGCCATCGTCACCGGACTGGCGCTCATCGTCACCCTCGCGGTCACCGCCCCCAATCGGCCGGCCATTCCCGCGTCGATTCGGGAGCGTTTCGCCCGATCGGACGAAGCGAAACGCGAGATTCGCGCGGAAGCGCGGATCGACCGCATCCTCGAGCTGGCGGGCTCGAGCCGATCGTCGACGCGGGACGCGATCGAGCGGGTCGAGGCGATGGCTCGAGGAGTGGGACCGAGCGGTTCGAAACCGTTCGCGGCGGTCAGCAAGCGCCACGTCGCGTTCCTCGTGATCGTTGCCGTCGTCGCGCTCATCGCCGGGCCGGCGATTCCGACCAAACTGTTCGTCATCTCGGGCGAGACCGGCTCCGAAGACGCGTCGATCTCCGTCGCCGATTACACGATCGAGTACGTCGACGGGGCGGAAAACGAAATCGTCGGCGTCATCGACGTCGGCGCGTTCGGACAGGACACCAGCGTCGAATCCAGCGGCGTCGTCGTCTCGAGCGAGAAACGACACCTCTGGCAGGAGTCGATCACGGCCCAGCAACTGGCCTTTACCGGCGAGGAGACGGTATCGGTCGGCGGACCGGGCTGGCGCGAGACGGTTCGCGCCGAACGAACCGGCTGGACGCCGACGGGGAACGATCCGGTCTACCAGATCTGGCTCTCCGAGGACGAGGGGGACGAACAGCTGGCGTTTACTTCCGAGTCCTCGCAGGCCGACGTTCGCATCGACGACCGGACCATTACGGTCGATACGGACGACGAGGCGTTCGTCCTCGAGGTGGCGCGAACCGACGCCGACGGCAACCCCGTCGGGACGTCGACGGTCGAGATTCCCGAGCGGAACGAAACGGTTCGAGCCGGCGGGATCGAGTTCGAGCGCGAAGAGGGGGCGATCTACGCGAAGACGGGCGGGACGGTGGTTCAGATCGCGAGCGAGGAAGAATACGGTCGAATGAGGTGAGGGGGACTCGGAAACGGAATTCCGACGGACGATCGATCTCCGACCGTCCGTGAGGGCGCCGTCACGACACCGTGTTCGAGGTCGGATCAACCGCGCTCGAGTCCCACTCGATCCGGAACACTTCGGCCTCGAGCGTGCGCGTCTCCTCGGTGTGGAACTCGAGTCGGTTCGAAAGCGAGAACGCGGCGCGAAACGCGTGAGTGACCGTTCCTCCGGTATCGTTCGCGTAGGACTCGACGAACTCCTGGCTCCCCTCGTTGTGGATCGTATAGGAAGTGTCGGCGATCGAACTGGCCGTCTCGAGAAAGTCGCGATCGGCGTGGCGGTTGCCTCGCTGTGCGCCGAACGGCGGGTTCGAGAGGACGGTGACGTCGTTGACCGCAAGCGGGTGTCGGGTGACGTCGCCGCGGATCCACTCGATCGGCGGCCGCTTCGACGGACTCGCACTCGAGTCGGAATCGGCAGCGTGGTCAGAAAGGACGGACCGGGCGTTTTCTCGAGCGAGCGCCAACGCGTCCTTGTCCACGTCGATTCCGACGACTCGCCCAGCGTCACAGAGAGCGGCTCCGATAGCGAGCATTCCGGTTCCCGTCCCGAGATCGACGACGGTTTCGCCGGCCAGATCGCCCTGTAACGCGGCGAGATGACAGACGTGCGAAGCGACCTCCGCCGGGGTGAGATACTGCTCGAGATCGGCCGACGGCGTCCGGAAATCGTCGACGTCTTCCAGCCGGCGAGCGAGCGTTCGTCGCTGTGGCACGGGCATCGAACGGGCAGACGCCGGCCGCACACAAAAGATTTCCAGATCGGTCGAAGCCGTATCGTGACACGCTCGACGACGTGACGTTCGAGCGCCCGTGTCGAGCGGAACCGCCGTTCGATCGATCGACGGCTGAGATAAAGTTAAGAACGTGCCGTGACAGGAACCAATATGGAGGAGTGTCCACGATGTTCGTCTCCGCTCGAGCGCCTGTCGCTCGCCGACGTGACGACGGTGACGTGTAGCCATTGTGGGTACGCAGACGTGCCGGTCGAACACGAACGCGAGTTCCCGGAACTCGAGTCGTGGGGGGACGCGTTCAACCGATTTTACGACGCGCTCGAGGCTGCCGACGACGAGTAGTCTCTCGCAGTATTCTGGTCGAACGGGTAACTGATCGAACGCGTTTGAGCGAAAATGGAGGGATCGAGTCGTTACTCGCTCGCCGAGGCGGCTTCCGCCTCTTCGTCGCCCTGGTCGTGTTCGACGTCCTCGTCGGATCGAGCTGCGACGAGGCCACCGCGGGCGACGCTGTAGAGCGGTTCGTTCGCGTGGGTCACGCCGCTGATCGAGAACGGAATGTTCGCGTCCTCGAGGTGATCGCGAAAGAGATTCTCGAAGCCGCTCGGACTCGAGGTCCCGCCGGTGACGACGACCGGCACGTCGAGGCCCTCCTCGACGTCTTCCTCGTCGACTTCGCTGACGATGTTCTCGATGACGTAATCGAGGAGGTTCTCGTAGTAAATCGAGAGCGCGCCCTCGACGCCGCCGACGTCGGTCGTGAAGTCGAGTTCGAAGTCGTCCTCTTTGATCGAGGTGACCTTATCGACGGGCGTGCCGGTCGCTCGAGCGGCCTGTTCGTCGACCCAGTCGCCGCCGCGGGCGACGGAGAACTTCATCACAGGGACCGCGTAGTAGGCCAGACAGACGTTCGTCATCCCGGCGCCGAATGAGATGCCGAGTCCGGTGAAGTTGTTGTCCGCGAGTTCGGAGTAGATGACGGACATCCCCTCGTTGATCGGTTCGGCGTCGTATCCCATGTCGTTTAGGAACGACTCGATCGTCTTCTGGTGATACAGCGTCGAGAGGTCGTCGTCGATCGGATCTGCGGGGGTCGAGAAGTAGAGTTTCTCGTCCGGATACGTCGGCTCGCCGACGACCTGCTCGATGATGAGTTTCATCATCGGGATGGCCGATTTCTCGTCGTTCGAGAGGATGCCGTGTTTCATCGGCCGCCGCGTCTCCTTGTTGAAAATGTTCGCGAAATTCAGCGCGTCGTCGCCAACGACGTACACTTTGTCGTCCTTGCGAATGTGGAGGACTTCGCTTCGCGAGAGCATCTGCTCGGCCATGTCCGAGTACTCGATCTCCACGAAGGAGTTTCGCTGCTGTACGAATACCGTATCGTCGCCATCCTGCTGGGCAGACAGGATGTTCATTGTCCCAACGTCTAGGCCTTTGGCCATAGTTTGGGAAGGCCACTGGCGACTTATAAATCTATGTGAGGTTCTTTTATTCGACAGGTTTCGGAAAGAATTCCGTTTTCTTCAGCGAGGTTGGCGTTACTTTCGGCTGAGCAGCGATTGGACTCGTCGTACGCCCGACCGCAACGATGTCGCGATAGTGTCGAGAGCGCCATCCGAATCGTCCGCCGCCAGCTCCTCGGCCCGTTTCTGCTCTCTGAGCTCTTTGAGCTTCGCCGTCTGGTCCTCCACGGACGAACTCGAGGTCGTCGTCTTCGTCTCGCCGCCCTTGAGTCCCTTGAGACCGGCCACCTGCGAATCGACGCCGGACGATCGGGTCGTTTTCGCCGTATCGCCGATCTCGACGTTGTCGAACTCGTTACCGCTGAAGCTCAGTTGCGTGTTGTCGTCCTTTTCGACGCCGCCCCACGAGAGTTCGACGTCCTCCATCGCGTCGTCGATGTCCTGTTGAATCTCCTCGTCGGTGTAGGACTCGGAATCGGCCCGTTCGCCGTCTCGAGCCTCGCCGACGCCGGCCGACTGGGCGAGCTCTAAGTAGTGGGCAATCAGCGCACCCCCCGTGGATGCGATGAGCCCCGCGATGCCGACCGCGTAGATGGCGACGACTTCGACGGTGTAATCCTGACCGAAGCCGTTCCAGTCCGACGGATACGCATAGAAGAAACCGAGGACGGCTCCGAACGTTATCGCTGCGCCCGCGAGCGACGTATAGAGCATCCGTCGGTTCGAGGGTAACAACACGACGATTCCGAGCATCATCGCCGGAAGCGAGAGCATTCCGAACCCGTAGGCCGGTTCGGTCCACGTCACGTACGCCGTCGATTGTGGCTCATGCGTGCTCCCCCAGATGAAAAGTACCAGCGCCGTCACTGCGAGTCCGATCCCGCCGAAGAACAGCCCGAATCCAACGTAGACGTCGTTTCGACCCGACGGCTCGCCGATGTACTGGCGATAGAGGTCGAAGAGGTATCCGTCCGAATCGCCTCGTGCTACCATTGGCCCTCCATTTAGACTGCAGTACCATGACTTTTCGGACCGGCTGAACGTCCGACCGTTCGAACCGAACGCGGGGTGAGATCGTCTCGAGGGGCCAAAGCGCCGCCGTTTTACGTGCGCCGACGAATGAAAGTGTAATGAGCCAGCAGTCGGAGTACAGCGAGGGAGACCTCCGAAACACCGGAATGAGCCTCAAGCACGATCGGGAGTGGGACTACGAACTCGAGCGGATCGTCGACGAAATCGACGACCGCGACGCCACGAAGGTCGGCCTTCAGTTCCCCGAGGGCCTCAAACGCCGCGGGCCGAAGGTTGCGGACGACCTCCGAGAGCGCGTCGGCGACGACGTGACGATCATGCTCTCGGGCCAGCCCTGTTACGGCGCCTGTGACCTCGATACGTACTTGATGAAACGCACCGACGTCTTCGTCCACTTCGGCCACTCGCCGATGAAGGACACGGACAAGGTGATCTACGTCCCGCTGTTCTCGAACGTCGACGTGACGCCGATCATGGAGGAAGCCCTCGAGACGCTCGCAGACCCCGACGACGACCCCGAGGTCGGCCTCGTGACGACGGCCCAACACATGAATCTCTACGAGGAGATGCGCGAGTTCCTCGAGGAACGGGGCTACGAGGTCGACAGCCGTCGCGGCGACGACCGACTGACCCACGAGGGACAGGTTCTGGGCTGCAATTACGCCAGCGCTGACGTGCCCGCGAACCAGATTCTCTACGTCGGCGGTGGCAAGTTCCACCCGCTCGGGCTTGCGATGGAACACCCCGACAAACACGTCGTCATCGCCGACCCGGTCAACAACGTCGTGACGGTCGCGGACACCGAGAAGTTCATGAAACAGCGCTACGGCGCGATCCACCGCGCGATGGACGCCGAGAAGTGGGGCGTCATCTTCTGTACCAAGATCGGACAGGGCCGCTGGGAGCAGGCCCAGGACATCCTCGACGAAAACGACGACGCCTACCTCATCACGATGGACGAGGTCACGCCCGATCGACTCCGGAACTTCGACATGGACGCCTTCGTCAACACCGGGTGTCCTCGGATCACGACCGACGACGGCCCGCAGTTCCACAAGCCGATGCTCACCCCCGGCGAGTACGAGATCGCCGTCGGCCACGAACCGCTCGACAGCCTCGAGTTCGATACGTTCCACGGCACCTGGTAATCTCCTGCGAAAACGCGTTCTGCCGTATCCTCCGATACCACTGAGAGAAGCGTTCTACTCCCGTGACTATCCGCTTTCACAGTCCTAAGAGGTTTGGGAACGCGCTTAATGAGATCGCGCTCCCAGAGCGGGTAATGACGAACTATGCGAACCGTCCGACGAGTAAACCTGCAACTGGCGACGAGAAACGCCTCGATGTGACGCTCAAGGCGCTCGCCGACCCCGTTCGACGCCGTCTCGTCGCGTTCGTACTCGAGACACCGCGATCGACGCGGACGGCCGCGGAACTCGCGAACCGACTCGAGGGCGAAGACGGGTTTTCGGTCGCCTCGCTCGAGAGTCTGCTCCTCGATCTGCACCACCGCCACCTTCCGATGCTCACCGATGCGGGGGTGCTCTCCTACGATCCGGAGACGAAACGCGTCGACGCGGCCATCGGCGCTGCAACCCTCGAGGAGAAGACCCCCGACGCGTTCGAATCGGGACTCCTCGAGCACCTCGAGGATCAGGATCGGAACGCCGACGAGACGGACGCGCTGTTCGAGGCGCTCGCCGATCCGCGCCGGCGGCGGATCGTCGAAACCCTCGCCGACCGCTCGCACGCCGTCACGGTCGAGTCGATCGCGATGGATCTCACCCGTGAACCGGACCACGGGAACACCCAGTCGGTCGCGCCCGGCGACTGGCGACACGTTATGGGCGCCATCGTACACACCGATCTGCCGCTCCTCGAGGACGCCGGCCTGATCGAGTACGACCGCGACGAAAGCAGCGTTCGCTATCGAGACGGGTCGGGCCGAGACGACGAGACCGCCGCTATCGTCGAACTCTCGGCGTCGTGTTGAGTATAGCTCTCGAGCGTTCTGATTCGTCCTCGGTTTCATCTCGGTCACACACCCCATTTCGCGGCGACTCTCACGGTTTGAGGCGAAACGATAACACTTACCCGCACACTCCGAGCACCCACACGTATGACAACGAGCGACTGGGGCGAGTGGCTTGTTCGTGCGATCGAGGACGCCGATCCGGACGGCGTCGCCGTCTGGTACTTCGGCTGTAACGGCTTCGCGCTGAAAGGCGACGAGGGAACGACCGTTTTCATCGATCCCTATCTCGGAACGGGGAGTCCCCCGCGGACGATACGCATGATTCCCGTTCCCTTCGATCCGGAGGATGTCACCGAAGCGGACGCCGTGCTCGCGACCCACGAGCACACGGACCACGTCGACGGCCCGAGTCAGGCCCCGATTCTCGAGACCACCGGCGCGACGATGTACGGTCCCGACGACAGTCTCGCCGTCACTCGCGAGGAAGGTTGGACCGACGAGTGGGACCTCGCGGACGACCAGTTCGAGGAAGTATCCGAGGGCGATACGTTCGAAATCGGCGAGTTCACCGTCAACGTCGAACCCGCGAACGACGCCGACGCCACCCATCCGGTCAGCTACGTCATCGAACACGACGCCGGGACGTTCTTCCACGGCGGCGACTCGAAACCGGCTGAGGAGTTCGAACGAATCGGCGAGGAGTACGACATCGACCTGGGCGTGCTCGCGTTCGGAACCGTCGGAAACATCCCCGACAAGCAGACCGGCGAACCGAAACGAACGCGCTGGTACAACGACGAAAACCAGATCGTCGAGGCGGCGAACGCGCTCCGACTCGAGACGCTCTGTCCGAGCCACTGGGACATGTGGAAGGGACTGACCGCCGACCCGAAGGCGCTCTCTCACCACACGAATAGTTTCGAGTATCCGATAAATCTCGAGATCATCGAAATCGGGGACCGCGTCGACCTCTAGTAATCGCCGACCGTCGCTCGACTGGTGCGTTCAATCACTCTCTACTCTGGTATCGAGGCCACGATAGCCTGTACGACGTTCGATAGGCGGATTCGAAACTGCCGTGCATTTTATAGTAATGGTAAGTTAATAGTGCGCTTATGAGTTCAGCCGCCGACACAGATCAGGTGATCGAAGCCAGTGCCGACGGGGTGACAGTTCGGAAGCTCTTTGCGGCCGACGAGTTCCCGGTTCCCGCAATCCGGTTTGAGATCGACTCGAGTCGCGACGAAGCGGTGACCGTTACCGTTTCCGAGACCATCCCCGAGTCGTTCCCGATGGACGGCGTCGGTTTCCATCCGAACTACTACAGCGAGAACTGGACCGCGTTTCAGGACCACCACGTCGAATTCACCCGGACGCTCTCCCCGGAGGAAACGCTCGTCACCGTCTACGGCATCCGAATCGGCGACGAATCCGAAGCCGCGCCGTTTCTGACCGACTCGATCTCCGTCGATGTCGAACTGCCGGCGGATAGCGGAAACGAGGAATCGGCCGACGACAGAGAGACGCAGGAGATGGGGACGGACGCCGTCGGCACGGAGGGAACCGAAGTCGACGACACCATGATCGACGAGATCATCACCGACGACCGAAACCAGGTCGTCAAAGACATGATCGCCGGCGAGTCCGACTCGGTCCCCGGCCTCGATGCGGATACCGCACAAACCGACTCGTCCGCGGACGAAACGGCCGAAGCCGAGACGAC
This sequence comes from Halostagnicola kamekurae, assembly GCF_900116205.1. Taxonomy (NCBI): domain Archaea; kingdom Methanobacteriati; phylum Methanobacteriota; class Halobacteria; order Halobacteriales; family Natrialbaceae; genus Halostagnicola; species Halostagnicola kamekurae. Next base: position 1,450,413 of record NZ_FOZS01000001.1, read on the forward strand.
CGACGACGCAGACGACCTCGGCCTCGACCGGGCAGCCGATACGGACGAATCGGATCGTGAGGGCGATGTACTGGCAGACAACACGGAAGGCGATGCGGCGGCCGAGCCCGACGGCGTCGACCTCGAGTTCGAGGAAGACGACATTCCGCCGTCCGGCGAAGACGAATCGGCGGCGGTCGACGACGCTGACGATCTCGGCCTCGGTCCGGCAGACGTGACTGAAGACGACAACGAGGAAGACGGCGGCGAGCTAGATGCCGAGACAGCGGACGACGTCGACGAACCGGCCGACACCGACGAATCAGACGCAGATTCGGACGGCGTCGACCGACCTGACCCGGAATCAGACAACGTCGGCGAACCGGACTCGGACGACTCCGATGTTGGTGTCGATACCGACCCGTCGTTCGAAGGCGACGGAGATGTCGATGGCGACGCCAGTTCGCTCAGCGCACGACTCGCGGCCGAACTCCGGGCCGGGTCGGTCAGCGACGAGGATCTCGAGGTCCTCCGGTCTGAACTCGATGTCGAGATGAACGGCCCCGATCTGGCGCGGGTCGATCACCTCCAGTCGCGGGTCGAAGAGGTCGCCGCCTACTCCGGGGCGATCGAATCGTTCCTCGACGAGTACGGGACCGGCGAACAGATCATCGAGCAGTTCCGATCCGAACTCGAGAGCGTCGAGTCCGAACTCGACTCGATCGATACGCGGGTCGATGCGACAGAGTCTGAACTCGAGTCCGTCGCCGCCGACGTCGATCACATCGAGTCGGAGACGGCGCTGTTCGGCGAACAGTTGCACTCGGCGACGGATCGCCTCGACGAGGTCGCCGACGACGTCGAGGGAATCGACAGCAGATTCGAAGCCGTCGAATCCGAAATCGACGCGGCCCACACCGTCGTCGAGGACCTCGAGGAGACTGTCGAAACGAACGCGTCCGATATCGACGACCTCGAGAGCGAGGTCGACAGCGTCGCCGAGGACGTCGAAACCGTCGAAGCGACTGTCGAGACGGTTGAAGAAACCGTCGGGGACGTCGAAGCGTCCGTCGAAGGCGTCGAAACGTCCGTCGACGAAGTCGAGGAGACAGTCGCGACAGTCGAAGAAACCGTCGGTGAGGTCGAGGGGACCGTCGACGAAGTCGAGAACACGGTCGCGACGGTCGAGTCATCGGTCGAGGACGTCGAAACGACGGTGGCAGATGTCGAACAAACTGTTGCGGACGTCGAGTCTGAGGTCGAAACGCTCTCAGAGGAAGTCACCGATCTGAACGAGTGGCGCGACGAGCTGGGTTCGATGTTCTCGAACTAACCCACGAGCGCGACGAAACGCAACTCGTTTACTTCTCGGTTGCTGTTTTTCGGTCAATGGGCGAGACGATCCCGATCGCGATTCCTCGAAAAGGACGGCCGCTCGAGTCGGTCCTCGATCGGCTGGCGAACCAACTGGGAATCGGCGACCTCGCGGACGACATCAGTTCGACGCTCCGTCACGAGAAGGCGCTCACGAAAGGGTCGCTTTCGAGCGATCGCGACGTCTATCATCGTCTCACAGCCTACAGTAACGTCGACGAGCCGACCGAGCCGGAGTACACGCTGTTTCGGGACGACCGGGCCGGGAAACCGCGGCGGATCGTCTTCGATAGCGTCACGATTCCACTCGAGGGCGTCGAGGGTGTTCCCGACGGCACGTCGATACAACTCGTCGGGCGCGAAGAGCCGTTTCGGGCCCTGCGAACCCACGAGTTCGCGCTCGGGTTCGACAGCGCCGACCTCGTTCTCGAGGAAGTCGTCGAACTGCGGCCGGAGCCCTTACAGCGAATCGCGGACGTCAACGCCCGCATCGATCCCACGGATACCGACGTGCGGGTGGTCACCGGTCTCGGCGATACGGTCTATCACACCCTGATGGCGACGCCGAACGCGACGCCGGCATCGGAGTCGATCGACCGGGCGTTCCTCGAGGAGTACGCCGGCCCGCTCTGTATCGTTCCGCGATACGAGCGGCTCGTGCAAGCGGTGCTGGGCACGGACATTCTCGACGGTATCGAGTTCGAGTACCCCACTCCCGCGATCGAAGAGGAGGCCGCTATCGCCGACGCGGGCGTGGGAGTGTATCTGACCGTGACCGGATCGACCGCTCGAGAACACGGGCTCTTGCTCGGCGAGCAACTGTTCCCGAGCGAAACGGTGCTGATGGAGAACACCGCGGAAACGAACGAGACCGTCGAGGCCGCTCGGTCGCTGCTGGCCGATGGCGAGACGGAAACCCAACTCGCGCTCGGTCGATAACGGACCGAATCGCAGTTCTGGTCACACCGCAGTCGAAGTTTCCTCGCTACTCGTCGAACTGCTCGATAACAAGCTGTCGCTCTTCCTCGTCGCGAATCACCGTGACTTCGCCGTCGCGGACGACGATATCGAGCAGCGACGACACGTCGTACTCGCTGTCGACCATCGCGTCGCCGCCGTCGACTTTTCGCATCGCAACGACGATATCGACGATGTTTGCGCCGATCGACTCGAGCGCCTCGGTGATCGCCCGGAGCGTCCCGCCGGTACTGAGCATGTCGTCGAGCAGGAGGACGTTGTCGTCCTCGTCGACGTCGTTGATGTACATCTCGCTTTTCGAGTACCCGGTCTCCTGCGTGAGCGAGACTTCGCCCTCGAGCCCGTACTCGCGTTTTCGGATGACGACGAGCGGGATATCCGTCGTCAGCGAAACCGCGGTCGAAATGTGAATCCCCATCGCGGCAGGGGTCACGATCTTGTCGACGTTCTCGAGGTCCGCGGCACGGACGATCCGAGTGACGACCTCGCGCAGCAGGCTCGGCTCGAGCACCGGGACGCAGTTGCTGATCGGGTGGACGAGGTACTCGTAGTCGTCTTTCTCGATGATCGGCGCGTCGTGGACCGACCGCTCCAGTTGTTCCATGCCGATACTTCTTGTGGCGCGAATAAAAGCTATTGATCGATGTTCGGCTCAGGTATTTCTTGGTATCATGGGCTCAGGCCGCCTGAACGTCGCCGCTTCGGGCGTTCTCGAGCCTCGTCTTTTCTCGAGAAGACAAGGTATAAATGGGAAATTCGAGAGGTGAGAGACAACGCTTCATGTCTGGACAGAGGGACAGCGAAATAGAACTCGCGTACGAACTCGACGAAAAACCGCCGATATCGGAGGCGGTTCCGCTCGGCATTCAACACGTTCTGGTGATGATCGTTCCATCGACCGCAGTCGCGTTTCTCGTTGCCGGCGAGGTCGGATTGGGGGCCGCCGATACGGGGTATCTCGTCCAGATGGTCCTTCTGTTCTCCGGGCTCGCGACGATCGTTCAGGCGTACACGATCGGTCCGGTCGGTGCCAAACTCCCGATCGTCATGGGCACGAGCTTTACGTTTTTAGGGGCGGCGAGCGCCATCGGAAGCCAACAGGGATTGGCGGCCGTCTTCGGTGCGGTACTGGTCACCGGACTCGTCGTCGAGGGACTCATCGGCTGGCAGTTCAGACGCATTGAGCCGTTTTTCCCGCCGCTGGTAACGGGGCTCATCGTGATCATCATCGGATTGTACCTCATCCCGACGGGGATGGAGTACGTCGGGGGCGGCGATCCGACCGCGGCGAGTTTCGGCTCCGTGCAGAATCTCGGACTCGCGGCGCTCGTGTTGTTTATCGCGGTGTTGTTCAACCTCTTTCTCGACGGCGTGGCGCGAATCCTGAGCGTCTTCATCGGGATCGCCGTCGGCTACGCGGTCGCGATCGCGTTCGGCGTCGTCGACTTCAGTCCGATCGCCAACGCGTCGCTGGTCGAGGTCCCGACGCCGGGTGAGTTCGGGTACGCGTTCGATCCCGTCGCGATCGTCACGTTCGCGTTCCTCTTTCTCGTCTCGGCGATGGAAACGGTGGGAGATATGTCCGGCATTACCGCCGCTGAAGGCCGAAACCCCGACCAGGAGGAGTTCCGCGGTGGCATCTTCGCAGACGGACTCATGAGTTCGATCGGCGCCGTCTTCGGCTCGTTTCCGGTGACCTCGTTCTCGCAGAACGTCGGTATCGTCAATTTCACGGGCATCATGAGCAGGCACGTCGTCGGGGTTAGCGGCGTCTTCCTGACGATCATGGGACTGAGCCCGATCGCCGGAGCCGTCGTGACGACGATTCCGGAACCCGTGTTCGGCGGTGCCGTCCTCGTGATGGTCGGCATGGTCGCCGCGAGCGGAATGCGCTTGCTGTTTTTGAACGTGGAGATGAACCGGCGGAACATGGTCATCGTCTCGACGTCGCTCGGCCTCGGTCTCGGCGTCGCGGTCGTCCCCGAAGCGCTTCAGGGGCTGCCGAGAGCGGCACAGACGTTCTTCGGCGAAGCGGTCATCATGACCGGCCTGTCCGCACTCCTTTTGAACACGTTCGTTCCGGGCGACTCGAGTCCGCTGTTCGACGATCCGGACGAGACCGCCGATCAGGCCGGCGAAACGGCCTCGATCAGCGACGACTGACTGGACGACGGGTCCACAAACGGATCTCCGGCTCACGGTCGCCAATAATTAAGCGATCCGCCGAGAACGACTACTCGTGAAACGAATTATTAGCACGGATAACGCACCGGCCGCTGTCGGCGCGTACAGCCAAGCGACGACGAACGGCGACCTCGTCTTCACCGCCGGACAGATCCCGTTGACACCCGACGGCGAGTTGCTCGCGGACGAGCCGATCACAACACAGACCGAGCAGAGCCTCACCAACGTCGAGCAGGTGTTAGCCGAGGAAGGCCTCGAGATGAGCGACGTTCTCAAAGTCACCGTCTATCTCGACGATATCGAGTCCTTCGACGAGATGAACGACACGTATGCGACGTACTTCGACGAGGAGCCGCCGGCCCGAAGCGCCGTCGAAGTCGCCAATCTGCCGAAAGGAGTGGGTATCGAAATCGAAGCGATCGCAACGGCCAACTGAGGGCCGTTACGGACTCGTCCCGTCCGCCGACTCTCGAGCGCCCTCGAGGTCCCGTGCGATTTCGGTCGCCGACTCGCGAATCTTCTCCGCGTCGAGCGAGCGAACGTCGCCGTCGTCGACGAGGACGGTTCCGTCGACCATGGTGAACTCGACGTCGTCGCCGTGGGCCCCGAAGACGAGATGAGAGATCGGATCGTGGACCGGTGTCGCACGCGCTTTGTCGGTGTCGATGCCGATGACGTCCGCGCGCCATCCGGAACGGAGTTTTCCGAGGCGATCGAAGCCGGCCGCCTTCGCGCCGTTGACCGTGGCCATCTCGAATATTTCTTCGGCCGGAATGGCGACCGGGTCCAGTCGGTCGACCTTCTGTAACAGGCTCGCCTGTCGCATCTCCGTGAACGGATCGAGCGTGTTGTTACACGGCGGGCCGTCGTTTCCGAGTGCAACTGGGATTCCGCGCTCGAGATACTCCACGATCGGTGCGACGCCGCTCGCGAGTTTCATGTTCGAGGAGGGACAGTAGGTGACGTGCGTTCCCGTCTCGGCGAGGATCTCTCGCTCGCGTTCGTTCGTCCAGACGCAGTGGGCCAACACGACGTCCTCGCCGGTGAGTCCGACCTCGTCCAACCACTCGATGTTTCGCATTCCGGTGTCCGATTCGACGGTGTCGATCTCGCCTCGATTCTCGCTCGCGTGAGTGTGAATTCGAACGCCGTCGTAGGCGTCGGCGAGCTCTCTGGCACCACGGAGACACGCCTCGGTACACGAGACGGCAAAGCGCGGCGTGACCGCGTATCGGATTCGATCGTCGAACGAGCCGTGATACTCCCGGATCAGGTCTTCGGATTCTGCGAGCGCGTCTTCGGTTTCCTCGAGAAGCCCCTCCGGGGACCGCTGGTCCATCATCACCTTTCCGAGAACTCCGCGGATCCCGCTCTCACCGGCGGCTTCGAACGCTCTGTCAGCGTGGTTGACCGAGAGGTGGTCGATACATGTCGTCGTCCCGCTCTGGAGCATCTCGAGGTACCCGAGCTTCGCTGCGGTCTCCATCTCCTTGCCCGACAGCGACGCCTCCATCGGGAGCACGTACTCGAAGAGCCACTCGAGGAGTTCCGAGTCGTCCGCGATCCCGCGACCGAGACTCTGGACCGAGTGGATGTGACCGCCGACGAGTCCCGGAGCGAGGAGGTCGTACTCGCGCTCCTCGAGATCGGGATACTGGTCGCGAATCGCTGTGCGTTCGCCGACGGCGGCGATCCGTGAGCCCTCGACGACGACCGCGCCGTCGTCGAAGACCGTCCTCGAGTCGGCGATAACCGTTCCGGAGAGTAGCATCTAGCCGCTGAATTCGGGCCCAGCGGCAAAACGATTTGTGTCCGTGATGAGGTGCCAGTGCTACCAGAAAGAACTAACATTCAATATAGCGTCATGAGATTTATTTGTCCGGCAGCAACCACCAGCCACATACTACTAAACATCATTTTATATTGATGTTTTCTGGATGGACAGCAAACGCGTACGATAGAGCAACTGCTAGACGACCACGACTCTTTGTGGCTGTCCTCTCTGACATAGTCTACTCGTCGATACGAGACCGTCCGATTGAACGTGTGACGGGACGAATCTCAGGCACGTTCACACAGCCGATCGGGGCACAGAGCTATGGGCACCGAACCCTCCTCGAGTGGCTGTCCGTCATCAGTATACGAAAGAGAGAACGATTTGAAACCACTCGAGTCGATCGAACAGTACTCAGTTTACACAGGCGTCCGACCACTGTAGAAGTCGAGGCAATATCGACTGGTGGCAAGCACAGAACGTCGTAGCGCGGGAAGATGCCCGTGAACGCGGCAGTTTCTAACTTGGGCTACGACGCTATCAGGCTGGTTTTGGGACCCACAGCGACGTCACCTCCGTTCAACTGGGTGGATGAAGCGTCTACGGTGAGATACGGAATTCGATTTTTGAGACGCTGTACGGGTGCGAAAGCGTACACCGGACGGCACTATCGAGTTCAGCACCTCCTCAGCACGTGTTCGGCTGTTCGATGCTTGTTTCGGTCGATCGTGCTTATCACAGCGGTCGTGAACGCGCGCGGTCAGCCCCGCGGCATCGGCGTGACACAGCGTCCCGTTCGTACACCGAAGTCTCCTCACGTTCTGGGGTCGGCTGAAGACATCGATTTCCAGCAGCGCTTCGGTTCTGTATCGTGCGTAGCGTATGGCCACCTTCTCTCGTTGTCATCCTCGATCTGCTTCTTGGCGACTGCAGCTCCGGATGGCTGTCCTGCCGGAGGATCGCTCCGTGTCTCTGAGACGTTATGCGTCCAGCCCAGATTGGGCCGTGATATCGGCCAGTACCGAGCAATTCGAGGACTTCGACGACGGCTCGAGCCGACAACTCCATCGAATAGAGACCCACCCCGACACCTCTCTAGGTGTTTGCGGTGCACTCGTCTTCCCAAACTCCACCATATCCACGTCTACGGTCTCTCAGAGCAGGTCGTCGAGTTGCGTAGGCGCTTCTTGCCACCACTTATTCATCCCTCGACTCTCATCTAACCAGTGCCCACTGGACCGGCCACAGGATTGACTGGTGGCGTCTCGAACGCCGTGAGGATCCCACGTACGGACCGTTCAACGCCGTTGAGCGGTTCGTGTATGCGTTTCCTTCGCCTGTGCGGCCCAAGCAAATATTTGGTTGTGATGGAGGGCGAAATCGTCGAAGAACGGCCCCGAGAGATTTCGCTGAATACTGCATGCTTGATGAACTACGCGAGGAGATCGATTAGTACCGGGCGGTCGGGTAGTCCCATCGCAGACCAGGTTCGACGGTGGGACCGATTGTTTCCGCCGGCATTCGCGATCGGGGTGGCCAGTCGACGATCGGCCGTCACTGTTACCGAATCGCGAAACTCTCGTCGGAAACGCCGCATTCGGCGACGGTTCGTTCGACGTTTTCCCCGAGGAAATACTGCTGCCTACAATACCTATGAAATGTGTTAGCTAGAACAAACGTGTCGGCGGGTCGAAGCGTGGAGAAGATGATCGTGATCTCGAGGCGAAGATTAGATCTCAACTCCTTGCCCTAGAAGAACTATTTATCTAGAATTGCAGGACCACATATAGCGCCAGTAACGCCATAGTGCTCGAGATAAAATCCCTTAGCTCGAAATATGGGATACTTTGAAGGTGCCACAATCGAATGCGTCTCGTATGTCCGAATCCGTCGAGACTACTCGGAAATCCGTAAAGACCTACCTTCCCGAGTACCAGAAAGACGAGTGGAGATCCCACGCCGAAGCGCTCGGAATGAGCCAGAGCGAGTTCGTCAGGACGATGGTCCAGGCCGGACGAAACGGGTTCGAACCGGCGGACGAGGAACCCGGTTCTGCGAGCGCAGACCCTAGGGGTAACGACCTCGAAAGCAGGGTCCTCGAGTTACTGTCCACTGACACGTATTCATGGGACGAACTCCTCGAGGCGGTCAGCGACGACATCGAAGCGAGACTCGAGGAAGCGCTCAGCGAACTACAGGAAGAAAACCGAATCCGCTACAGCGGTCGCCACGGTGGATACACCGTCATCGAGGATACGGATGGCGACTAACGCCGACGCGACCGAGGACGGTTCCGACCCCATCGAGTACTTCCTCGAGGACCAGCGCTATCACGGCAAAAGCGAGCGGACGCTCGCGGCCTACGACCGCGTTCTCCACGAGTTCGAGGCGTACGTCAGTTCGGAGTTCGAGGCCGTCGAATCGCCCGGCGACGCCGACCGGCGCGAGTGTATGGCCTGGATTCACTCCCTTCGCGGTGCTCGAAAACCCAGTACGATCGCGACCTACGCCTCGTATCTCAAACGCTTTTACGACTACATGAACAGGGTCGGGGAGTTCGACGAGAACCCGATGGCGCTTGTGATGGAGGAGATGTCCGAATCCATCGATACGAACCCCACACGCCGCGATATCTCCGTTTCCGAAATGCGGTCGTTCGTCGACTCGATCGGCCATCCGCTCGAGCGCGCGGTGATCGTCACGCTGCTCAAAACCGGGATGCGCGTGGGCGAACTCTGCAATCTCGATCTTCGTGATCTGCACATCGACGTTTCGCGACTCGAGTACGACCGACAGCCGCGCGTAGAGCTCGAGCGGCGAGCGGACTCGCTTTTCGTCTCCGCGAGGCCCGCTCGCGGGGCCACCGTCAACGGCGAAGAGCGGACGGCCTCGAACAAGCGCGAACGCGATACGATCGTTCCCGTCGATGCGGAGCTTCGACGGACCCTCGAGCGGTGGCTCGCGATCCGCCCAGATAGCCGATCGCCGGCGGAACCGCTCTTTCTCGACACCGGCGAGTCGTGGGGACAGCGACTTACACCAGGGGATATTCGCTATATCGTCGAGAAACACGCTCGAGAGCGGGGCTGGTACCGAACGGGCGGCGGCGCGACCGAAAACGTGACGCCGCACTACTTCAGACACTTCTTTACGACACACCTCAGGGATCGAACCGGCGACCGCGGCGTCGTGAAGTACCTCCGCGGAGACGTCGCGAGCGACGTAATCGACACGTACACCCACAACTGGGGCGATCAGGTTCGGATGGTATACGAGTCGAACATCTATACTATTTTCTCCTAGATTTTATATGTAATCAACTCTTAGGTCATAGGAAATTGTAATCGCATTGATGATCTACTGGTTTGAATGGAACACGTATATCGTATTCCGCTATATCATATTGTCCGCCCACGATGGGGGAACGTACGACGATTCGACTCGAGATGGAAGTAAGGTCGCGATCTGCGTGAAAGCAGGATTGACAAACGGAGAAGTGCCAATCACCGCTGTAGCAATCCCAGAATCCGATTCCGAACGTCGTCGGCGGACTCGTACGATTCGTCGTCGACCGGCCGCAGTACCTCCCCGACGGATTTCGACCCGTTCTGTGCGTCGACCTCACTGTCGCCGTAGGCCTCGAGTATATCGTCGGTGGTCGCCGGATACTCCAACGTCTCAAGTTCGTCGTCGAGTTCGCCGAGTTGATCAGTGGACCCGGACTCGACTGGCTCGGGTTCGTCGGCGCGGTCGCGCGCTTCCTCGAGTTCTCGCTCTCGCTGTCGGCGCTCTGCGTCGTCGGCCTTTTTGTCTCGTGCGTTCTTGTCGTCTGCCATCCCCTATTGTAGGACGGCGAACGCCATAATGCTGTGTGACCTGGTGGGGGTGAATATATCCCAAAAGTGAGCGCGTACCGACGGTGTCGTTCGAGTAGCCTGTCGATTTCGCCGCTAGTGTGTTGCCGTCAGGACGTCGTCGACGTTGAAGATATCCTCTTGTAATCCGTTTCCGTCACAGTCGTCGTTCGGACACTCGTAGTGCCACCCGTCGCGCGTCGCCTCGCCCTCCGCGAAGCGCTCGCCACAGACGTGACAGCAGAGTTGTGATTTCGTACACGAGTCCCGGTGCAACTCGAGGGCAAGTTCAGTCTGGAACGACTGATTGCAGTTACGACAGGTGTGCATGATTCGTCAGACGACAGCATCCGTGAAAACTGCTTGGGTTCTCTGATTCGCGCCTGTCCGCGTCTCGAGGGGTCTATGCGGTATAGCCAGCAGCGGAGCGCACTCGAAAAACGAGCGAGTGAGAGACGAGAATTGATTCGAGAGACCATTCGAATCGGCCCGCTCGAGCGAGCCGATTACTCGTCTCGACCGAGAATGCCGCGTTCGGTCATTTTCGCGGGATCGAGCACTTCGTCGGCTTCGTCCTCGGTCAGGTAGTCTTTCTCGAGGGCGACCTCGCGAACGGTCTTGTCCTCTTTGAGCGCTGCTTTCGCCACTTCGCTGGCCTTGTCGTAGCCGATGTGGACGTTCAGCGAGGTCGCGAGCGCCATCGACTGGAGAACCGCAGACTCGCAGTGCTCGCGGTTTGCCTCCAGTTCGTCGACGAATCGGTCGGCGAAGGTCGAACTCGCGTTCGAGATGAGTTCCGCCGACTCGAGGAAGTTGTGCGCGAGGACGGGTTTGTAGAGGTTAAGGTCGATCTGTCCCTCCGCGGCGGCCGAGGAAATCGCGGCGTCGTTGCCGATGACCTGTTTGTGAACCTGGTTGACTGCCTCCGCGACGACCGGGTTGATCTTGCCGGGCATGATCGACGAACCCGGTTGATTCTCGGGCTGTTCGATCTCACCGAGTCCGTTCCGTGGACCGGACGCGAGCAGTCGGAGGTCGTTCGCGATCTTGTTCAGCGAGCCAGCGACGACCCGAAGCGAGCCGTGGGCCTCGGACATCGCGTCGTGGGCTGCCTGGGCCTCGAAGTGGTCGTCGGCTTCGCGGAACTGCACGCCCGTCTCCTTGGTGATGTACTCTGCGGCGCGGCCGGGGAACTCCTCGTGGGTGTTCAGGCCGGTTCCGGTCGCGGTGCCGCCGAGTGCGAGTTCCGAGAGGTGATCGCGGACCGAATCGACGCGGTCGAGACCCTTCTCGACCTGGGTTCGGTAGCCGCCGAACTCCTGACCGAGCGTGACCGGCGTCGCGTCCTGCAGGTGGGTTCGCCCGGTCTTGACGACGTCGTCGAACTCGTCTTCCTTTCGCTCGAGGGCCTCGCGGAGTGTATCGAGGGCGGGGATGACGTCCTTTTCGACCGCCTCGAGGGCGGCGACGTGCATCGCCGTCGGAATCACGTCGTTGCTCGATTGGCCGTAGTTGACGTGATCGTTAGGGTGGACGACTCGGTCGCCGACCTCCGCGCCCATGATCTCGGCGGCGCGGTTCGCGATGACCTCGTTTGCGTTCATGTTCGAGGAGGTTCCGGACCCGGTCTGGAAGACGTCGACCGGGAACTGATCGTCGTGTTCGCCGGCGATGACTTCGTCGGCCGCGTCGATGATCGCCGCGGCGATCTCGTCGTCGACCAGGTCGAGGTCCCGGTTGGCCTGTGCGGCGGCTTTCTTGACGACGCCGAGAGCCCGGACGAAGCGGCGGCCGAACGAAATCCCCGAGATCGGGAAGTTCTGAATCGCCCGCTGGGTCTGAGCGCCCCAGTATGCGTCTTTCGGAACCTGCATTTGGCCGAGACTGTCCTCCTCGATGCGGAACTCGTCATCGTCTGCCATACGCGGAGTGTGGCGGTGAGTCAGGTAAAAGCCACCGAAAGTACGACGTGAGCGGCGAGACAGGGACGACAAGAAAGGGGTGAAGCGGCCGACAAGAAGGGGACGACGCGGTCGGAAAGAGGTGCGACGTGATCCGCGAGAAGCGATTTCGACGCAGCCGACGGAAAACCGCGACTCGGGTGTGCGCGTCGAATGACGCTCTCGACGCAGCGTTTTCCTCGCGAAGTGGTCGGGAGAGACCGGCTCGAAGATAATCAGATCGGTCCAGCGGGTATCGGATCGATCAGGTGAAATCCACGGTGAGCCCGAGCTCGTCGTCACCTGCGCGTTCACGCAACGACCGCTGGAGCCGTTCTCGGCTCGTTTCGCGTACGTCGCGTGCGTCCTCGAGCGACAGATCGTAGATCGTCGGCGGGGCCAGCGAGAACGAACTCGAGCTGGCCGTATCGACGACGACCGAAGCGAGTCCGAGCCGCCGCTGGAAAATCGACCGGCGAGTCGAGATCGTCTGGACGCGATAGTACGGGATGACGGTGGTTCGCCGACGCCAGAATCCGCGACGGATCACGAGGTGGTCCTCGCCGACGTAGTACTGGATGTTGACGTACCGAAGGTGTGCCGCGGGCGGAACGGCGACGAAGACGATCGCGGCGAGATACCACTGCTCGAGGGAGGTCACGAGCGTCACGCCGAAGATGGCGGCGACGAAGACGCCGGCGATGATCGAGTAGCGCGCGACGTATCGGCGTCGGGCGAGCGTCGGTGGGCTGTGAAACTGGGGCGTTTCGGACCCGGTCAGTCGCTCGGTGAACTCGTAGACGCGATCTCGCTGGGCAAGCGGGACGGCCGACTGGCTTCCGGTCCCGCTTTCCGGGCCGTAGCCCGCGGTCTCGATCCACATTCCCGCGTAGTCGATCAGGCGCTGGAGGGGGTTGTCCGTGACCGTGACCGACTGGATCTTCTCCGAGGGGATCGAACCGCTGTATCGCTGGAGCAATCCCCGTTCGTAGACGAAATCACGACCGGCGCGGCTGAGGGTGAAGCCGTAGTACGCGCCGAAGGTGTAGGCGACGCTCACCAGGTACGTGATGATCACACCGTAGGCGAACGACACGAGCGTTAGAACGCCGTAGTTCCCGATGCTCGCGGTCTCGAGATCCGCTGGACCGCCGATGGGCTGGGAGACCGTCAACAGGTGATCGATGACGGGATCGATCGCGATGAAGACGAAAAACAAGAGCGCCGCGCCCAGGGCTGGCCGAAACGAGGTAAACGAGTACAACAACAGCTCTCGCGCCTCGAGTTCGAACAGCGACCGAGTTCGGTCGTCGTGTCGCGTGCGACTAGCAGACTGCGTTCCGACGCCGTGATTCCTCGCGTCGGATTCGTTCGAGACCGAGTTGCGCTCGGCGGCGGTTTCGTCTGCGGACGCCGAGGTATCACTTCCCGGTCGCTCGGTCACGGCGGCACTCGCGTCGGCCTCGGGATCAGTTTCTCGAGTGCCGTCGTGCTCAGTGCCAGTCTCAGATCGAGATTCCGTCGCTCGAGCGGTCCGGCGACGGATCTCGCGCTGGAGTCGGTCGGCTTCTTCCTCGGAGACGAAGTTCAGCCTCGCCTCGGTTTGGCCGCCACCCGCGGTCTCGATGGAGACGACGGCCAGGCCGAGCAGTCGGTGGAGGACGCTGATTCGAACGTCGACGTTCTGGATTCGCCGATAGGGGATTTCGCGGGACCGCCGCGAGAAGACCCCGGACGCGACGTCGAACGTCGTGTCGGTGACTTCGTACTCGTAGCGCATGTAGTAAGCGACGCCGTAGATGCCGCCGAGAACGAACCCGATCGGAGCCGCCGCGATCGTCCACGTGGCCGATCCGAACTCGAGGAACGTCGTTCCCAGCGTGACGAGCGACGTGGCGACGAAGAGCCCGGCAAGCGCACGCTGGAACCCGTGCGTGACCGCCGCGAGGTGATGGAGTCGATTCATACTGCGTCGTCCGTGTCACTTTCGATAGCGAGCTCGCGGAGGGTATCCTGCAGGCGTCGCGCGCGGTCGGGGGTGAGTCCGGGAACGCGGACGTCCGCGTTTCGCGTCCCGGCGGTGTAGACCACTACGCTCGAGAGCCCCAGGGCGCGTTCGATCGGGCCGAACTGGGTGTCGACGTGCTGGACCCTGACGAACGGCACCGCGGTTTCGACGACGGTGATCACGCCGCGCTCGAGATAGAGCGCGTCGTCCTGGAGTTCGAACTGCCAGCGCTGGTAGAGCCGGACGGCGTAGGCGACCGCCAGCGCGCCGGCGAGCCCGATCACGCCGGCTATCGCGGCGACCGGAACGTCGATCGCGGGGATCACTCGATCGACGCCGACCAGCACCGCGCCGAGAACGGCGACGACGATCGCCCCCTGGGCGATCCAGAGCAACCGAATACGCGAGTGGAGGGATTCCATATCAGTACGGTATTAGTTCGTGAGGATAAAAGTAGGGTACCTTCTCGCACGAGGGAATGTACGGTTTATTGATTGGATTTGTCGTTCGCATGCGCGCCGGTACGCCCGTCAGTGCGTTATTCGGTCTCGTCGTACTCGTCGGGGGTGTACGTCGACAACTCGAGCGCGTGGATGTCGGTCGTCATGTGGCCGTCGAGGGCGTCGTAGACCTGCTGGTGTTGCTGGACCAGCGGGAGCCCGTCGAAGGCGGGCGAGACGACCGTCGCCGCGAGGTGGTCGTCGTCGTGTTTCCCGCGAGCGCGCGTGACCGTCGCTTCCGCGTCCTCGAGTTCCGATTCGATGATGTCCGCGACGTCGGTTGGATCCATGTGGGATCGTTTCGCGTCTCGAGCCAAAAGGGCCGCGGTCCGGCTGGCGGGGTTGGATCCCGCGTGTTTATGCCGATCGGAGTCCCGGTCTCGAGTATGTCGCTCGCGAGCGAGACGCGTCGGGCAGCAGAGAACCACCCGTTTTTGATCACAGCGCTTCGAGCGGACGTCGTCAACTACACCGCCGCTGCGCGGTTTCTCGATGTCGACGGGGAGACGGACGCCGTCGCGACCGCACTCCGGCGATACGCCGAGGAGCTACCCGAGTACGAGTCGTCTGCCGGAGATGTTCGCGTCACGATGACGAGCGGGATCGGCCCCCTCGAGGACCCGGCCGACGCCGAATCCGATGGCGGCGATCGCACGCTCGCGGTCGGCGGGTCGGCGTTCGGTCCCGGCGGCGAGGGATACACGGCGATCGTCGCGAGCGGGGCGATCGACGCGTCGTCGCTCTCGTGCGGGCTGGCGGCCCTCGATCTCGCGGGGATCGACGTTGCCGGAGCCGGGTTCGATGGCGAGGATCTGCTCATCGTCGTCGAGCGCTTGGACGGCGCGAACGCCGTTCGGGCCATCGAACGGGTACTCGAGAGCGGGTCGAACGAGTGAATTCGAGACCACCGGCGTCACAAACCAGCCACCGTCGCAAACCCACCGCCGCCGAATCGCAGCCGAACCGCCGGTACGGCATCACACGGTTTAACTTCCGTCCACGGATACGGTGAGGTAATGACCCTGCACGTGACGAACACGTTGACGGGCGATCTCGAGCCGTTCGAGCCGCAGGATCCCGAGAACGTTCTGCTTTACTACTGCGGCCTGACGGTTTCGGATCCGCCCCACCTCGGGCACGCGCGCTCATGGGTTCACGTGGATGTGATGCATCGCTGGCTCGAGCACCTCGGGTACGACGTCCGTCACGTCGAGAACTTCACCGACGTTAACGAGAAAATCGTCGCTCGCGTGGGCGAAGACGACCTCGGCGACAGCGAATCAGCCGTCGCCCGGACGTACATCGATCGGACGATTTCGGACATGCGCTCGCTCAACCTCCTGCGGGCGGAAGTCTACCCACGGGTTTCCGAACACGTCCCGGAGATCGTCGATCTGGTCGAAACGCTCGTCGAGAGGGGCTACGCCTACGAGTCGAACGGGTCGGTCTACTTCGACGTCACGGAATTCGAGGACTACGGCAAACTCTCGAACCAAGATCTCGACGAAATCGAATCGCAGGGCGAACCGGACGAGCGCAGCGAGAAGCGCCATCCGGCCGATTTCGCCCTCTGGAAGGCGGGCGGCGTCGATCCGGACGCGGTCGAAGAACATCGCCACGAGGGCGTCTCCGGCGAGCCACCGGCGGGGCTGACCTGGGACTCGCCGTGGGGCGAGGGCCGTCCCGGCTGGCACATCGAGTGCTCGGCGATGAGCATGACCCACCTGGGCGAGACGCTCGACGTCCACGTCGGCGGCCGCGACCTCGTTTTCCCCCACCACGAGAACGAGATCGCCCAGTCCGAGGCGGCGACCGACGCCCGGTTCGCCAACTACTGGCTCCACTGCGAGCTGTTCCAGATGGACGACGAGAAGATGTCCTCGAGTCTCGGCAACTTCGTCACGGTCAGCGAGGCGGTCGACGCCTGGGGGACGAACGCGCTGCGGACCTTCCTCACCGCCGGCTCCTACAACAGCAAACAGCTCTACTCCGACGAGACGATCTCCGAAGCCAGGGAGCGCTGGGATCGCCTCGAGCGAGCCTACGACGCGGCCGTCGCGGCCGTCGACTCGCCGGACGCGGCGACCAAGGTCTCGGACACGTCGTTGCGAACCGCCGTCGACGACGCTCGAGACGCCTTCGAAGCCGCGATGAACGACGACTTCAACACCCGCGAGGCGCAGTCGGCGCTGCTGGAAGTGGCGACGGCGATCAACCGCCATCTGGACTCGGTCGACGATGCCGACGGGGGAGACGGCTACGATTACGTCGGGCTTCGCCGCGCCGTCGAAACGCTCGAGGAGTACGGCGGAATTCTCGGGCTCTCGTTCGACGGTCAGACGACCGGATCGGCGGCCCTTGCAGGCGATGTCGTTGAGCTCGTCCTTGACGTTCGCGAGCAGGAACGCGAGCGAGGGAACTACGAGCGCGCAGACGAGTTACGTGACGAACTCGAGGCGCTCGGCGTCGAGGTGCAAGACACCGACGACGGCGCAACCTACCGACTCGAAACCGACGAATAACTCCGATTGCGAGTCTGCGGGACGCTGGTAACGACGGGATATAGCGCGCCGGATTCGGGAGGGCCCACGATACTTTTACTGCCGCTGCAAGTGCTTCGAGCGTATGAACCGCCGCGCGTTCATCGCGACAGTCGGCGTCGGGGGCGCGGGACTCACCGCGGGATGTATCGGTGGCTTTCTCGAGGATTTGACGACCTATGAGGCGGCCCCCGCCACCGTTTCGGACGCCGCGCTCGAGTCGACCGGCTACGAACACGACGAGACCGACCGGTGGACCGACGAGGAGTCGTTCGCGACCGAAACGGTGACGGTGACGAGTTACGCAAACGAGTACAGCCGAACGATCGATCTCTCGGTCCTCGGAATGGGAGAGATCAGAGCCGGCGTGTTCGGCGCGATTTCGACGCCGAAAGTCGAGGTGGCCGGGGAGAGTTACAACCCGGTCGGGGAGATGGACCACGACGAACTCCTCGCGGATCTACAGGATCGGTACGGGGAGCTTTCGGTAGCGAGCGACGCGGAAGTCGCCACCCGGGAACTCGATGCGGTCTCACAGACGGTCTCGATAGCGACCTACGAAGGCGAAGCGACGCTCGAGGACGACGAGAACGTCGACGTGTTCGTCGACGTCACCCAGCCCGATCACGGCGACGACCATCTGATTTTTGCAGGCGTCTACCCGCAGGACATTCCGGACGAAGCCGACCGCATCGACACGTTGATCGAGGGAGTCGAACACGAGAGCGGGGGCGACTAACTGCAGAACAAAGGTGGGTCTCGAGCGGGGCTTACAGCCCGAGTGCGGTCGAAATCTGTATCCCGCTTGCGATCACGCCGACGAGATAGCCGCCGATCGCGCCGCCGTTGAGAAGCGGTAAGCCGGCGTGTGCGCGACCTTTCGTCACCATGTACATCAGTACGAGAAGGCCAGCGGTGGTGCCGAGTATCGCTCCGAGCGCCGGGACGTTCAACGCGACTCCCGGAACGTCGATCGCTCCCCCCTCGAGGAAGAACGCGGCGCTCGCGACCAGAATCGTCGGGATGACGGCATCGCCGAGGCCGATGAAGAGGGCGTCACGCCCGCTCCCTTGGCCGTCGTCCGAACTCGCCCCGCCACTCGAGGTATCCGCACCGGTGTGGCTGCTGTCGGCACTCGACCCATCGGTGACAGTCGGAGTATCGTCGCCCGTACTCGAGTCGTTGGTAGCACTCGAGCCGTGGCCTGATCCGTCCGTCGTGCTCGAGTCGTCCTCGAGCACGCCGTCCGTGCTGCCTTCGGCGAGATAGGAGTAGGGGAGACTCGTCGGGATGATGAAGATCACGGGGATGTTGAGGTCCATCACTCCGTCGGCGAGATCGAGCATGTGTTCGGTTTTGTAGACACTGATCGCGTCGTAGATCGCCAACACGGCGAGAAACAGGATTGCCGGGAGCAACCCAAAGCTAATACCGAACAGTCCGCCAGCGCCGGCGGCCATCACTACCCCGGCGACGTCGATGACGTACCACTCCGGATAGACCAGGAGCGCGCCGGCGACGCCGACGGCGGCGACGAGCGCGAGCGCGTTCACTGATCCGACCGAGACCGCCGGGGGGATCACCTCGGTGAAGACGTAGTAGGCGAGCATCCCGCTCACGGCGATTATCAGTCCGCGAATCAGGCGTTCGGCATCATACTTGAACGCCGCGAGCATGATTCCGGTGGCGACGAGGATAACGGCGAAGTAAATGGCGCTGTTGGTCGGATCCGTTGGATCGTCGACGGCCTGTCGGTCGGCATCGTAAAACGGCTCTACCAGTGCCAGCGCACCGAACTGTACGGTGAGAAACAGCAGGACCGTCATCCCGACGGCGAGGACCATTCGTGCCCGTTGGTTCATAGCCGGCCGTTCGAACCCCTCCGGTATCTGTGTTTTCCTCTCTCGGAACCGTTCGACGAGTCGTTCCTCGAGGTCGAGGCGGTAGATCGGGACACTCGAGAACGAACCGCAGCGATCAACGCGCGTAGAGGGTGGACCCGACCAATGACGGCTGGTGGACGCCGTCGTCGGGCGTCACCGCGTAGTACGGCCGGTCGACGGGCCCGAACACGTCGACGACGCGACCGACCTCCGACAGGCTGTCGTCGAGAACCATCGTACCGATCGTGTCGTCAACGTTGTCGCGTTCTCCTGTTACGCCTGCAGATTCGTCTTCCGGTCTGATGACGAGCAGTCCCTGCGCGATTCGAACGACCTGACCAACTCGCTGCATCACTCGCGCATGGCGACGACGTAGGCCGCCACGGCCTGTACCAAATCGTTCTTCGTCGAGTCCTCCGCGCCGCGGACGACGACCCGCCCCCGCTCGTCCCAGGGCGCTCTCGAGTAGGACTTATCGCGCTCGACGATCGCGTCGTAGCCGATCTGCTGGACGGCCTTCGCGATTTCGTCGACCGTCGGCTCGTCGACGGCGAGATCCTCGGGAACCCGGCGTCCGTCGGCCCGGGAACAGGTCGCGTCGAGATAGGCGGGCCAGATGACGTTTTCGACCATGTCCATCCCTGCGAAGGCCGGCGAGTAAACCCTTTTCATCGGCTGTCGGCGGACTAAGAATCGACCGGTACAAAGCAGCGGCGGGCCGCAGGTGTGTCGCTTACACTTCAACGCCGTCGGAGCGCGAACGCGCCCGCCGCGAGTATGGCCGCGACAGCGACCGGAACGCCGAGTCCGGGGATCGGTTCGCCGCCGGCAGTCGAGTCGTCGCCGTCGTCGTCGTTCGAGTTACTGGCTTCGCCGGGGTCGTACACCCGTTGTTCCTCGTCGAGGGTCGTCAGATTCGCCTCGAGTTCTGCGTAGGCGTCCGGATAGACGTTCTGGACGATCTCTTCGATCGCGAAGACGACCCGAGGGGCGGGTTGGCTCATCGCGTTGTCGTCGACGGCCATCACGTTACCCTCGGCGTAGGCTGTCGTGTTCTCCACTCCCGAAGTGAACGGATACTCGCCCTCCGAACCGGTGGGGTGTATGATCCAGTCGGGGTCCTCCTCGACGATCTGCTCGGAATCGATTTCTCCCCACGACCGCTCGAGACCGACTCGCTCGGCGATGTTCTCGACGCCGGCGGTCGTGAGCACTTCGTGCTGGAAGGAGTTCGTCCCGGTGGTAGAGCCTTTGCGCATGTCGTAGAACGCGAGCGGTCGATTCTCGGAATCGTCGGCCGTCGCGTTCTCGAGCAGGTCGATGCGCTCGTCCATCCACTCGACCGTCTGAGTCGCGCCGTCGCACTCGCCGACCAGTTCGCCGGTGGTGAGGACGTTCTCCTCGACGTCCTCGATCGAGTTGCCTTCGCCGAAGACGTAGACGTCGAGTCCGGCCTCGCGAAGCTGTTCGACGTCGCCGTCTTGGGTGGTATTGGCCGCGAGAACGACGTCCGGGTCGAGCGCGACGACCTGTTCGACGAGCACGTCGTAGCCATCGGTGACCGCCTGCCTGTCGCCCATCTCGAGGTCGGCGGTCGCTGGATTCTCGGGCATTCCGGTCAGTCGATCCTCGGCGCCGATTTCGAACATCGTCTGCGCGTCGCTCGGCTGGAGCGCGACGACGGACTCGGGCGCTCGCTCGAGCGAGATCGTTTCGCCCGTCGCGTCAGTAAATTCTCCCGGGAACTCACACTGCGCGTCCGCCGCGCTGGTCGCCCCCAACCGCTCGCTTGCGTCGGCTTCGGCGGATACACCGGCCGCGGCCAGCGGAGCGAACGCCGACGTGATGAGCGTAATGGTCAATAATACTGCCAGTTTCCGTTGCATTCGGCTGTGTATCCACGGTACTTCAACAAATATTTGGCTACTCCAACCGTGGTTGGTGTCGATGAAGCGATCGGTCCGAACCGTATCCTGGTCGGCCGGCTTGGGCTGTCTCCTCGTCGCGGTCGTCGTCGTCAGCGCGGGACTCGGATCGGTCTGGATCGAACCGCAGATCGTCGCGAAGGCGATTCTCAACGCGATAGTCGTCCCCGCGGGCGTCGAGATCGAACGCGCCGCCGTGCCGCTGATCGGCGGAACGATTCCGTTCCCCGACCCGACGTACGCGAGCATCTTTTCGTTCGACGTCGCGACGACGGACCAGGTCATCGTCGAAACGCTGCGTCTACCCCGGATCGCGCTGGCTGCGACGGTCGGGTTCGCGCTGGCGGCCGCCGGAACCGTGATGCAGGGATTCTTCCGGAACCCACTTGCCGACCCGTCGATAATCGGCGTCTCGTCGGGGGCGGCCGCGGGCGCGGTCGCGGCGATCGCGTTTCCCGCGTTGATTCCCTTCGGCGGCCTGCACTTCGCCGCGTTCGTCGGCGCGCTCGGAACCGCCTTTCTGGTCTACGCGATCGCGACCGACGGCGGGCGGACCCCCGTCGCGACACTGTTGCTGGCGGGGGTCGCCGTGCAGGCGTTTCTCGGCGCGGCCATCTCCTACATGCTCGTCTACAGCGGCGACGACCTGCGGGAAGCGACCGTCTGGATGATGGGACACCTCCAGAACAGTTCCTGGGGCGACGTCGGGTTCGCGCTGCCGGTCACGCTCGTCGGCGTCCTCGTCCTCGGCGGGTTCACTCGAGAGATGAACGTCCTCCTGCTGGGCGAAGAGGACGCACAGCATCTCGGCGTCAACGTCGAGCGAACGAAGTTACTCTTGCTCGCGCTCGCGAGCATCGTCACGGCGGCGGGAGTCGCGGTCGCGGGCGTCATCGGCTTCGTCGGGTTGGTCGTCCCACACATCATGCGACTGCTCGTCGGTCCCGATCACCGAATATTGCTCCCGACGAGTACGCTCGCCGGCGGTTCCTTCCTCGTCGCTACGGATACGATCGCGCGACTGGACTCGGTGTCGCTGCCGCTCGGAATCGAGTTCGGGATGCCCGTCGTCCCCGTCGGCATCGTCACCGCGGCGCTTGGCGCGCCGTTTTTCCTGTTCTTGCTCACCCGACGCGAGGTGCATTCGGTATGATCGAGAGTGAAAACGCCGATTCCGGTCCGATCACCGTCGAAAGCGTCGGTCTCTCGTTCGGCGACGTGAACGTCCTCGAGAGCGTCTCGATTGCTGTCGAACCGGGCGAATTCGTCGGACTCGTCGGGCCGAACGGGGCCGGCAAGACGACGTTATTGCGTGCGATAAGCGGCGCGCTCGAGCCCGATACCGGACGGGTCACGATCGACGGCGTCGATATCCACGACGCCTCGTCCCGGGCCTCGAGTCGGCTCGTCTCGGTCGTCCCGCAGGATACGAACCTCTCGTTTTCGTTCCCCGTTCGAGACGTCGTCGAGATGGGGCGGTATCCCCACCGGTCGCGGTTCTCGCCGCCGACACAGGCGGATCGGGACGCGATCGATCGAGCCCTCGAGCGGACCCGAACCGAGGCGCTCGCGGATCGGCCGATCGACGAGATCAGCGGCGGACAGCGCCAGCGGGTCGTCCTCGCCAGAGCCGTCGCGCAGGAAACGCCCGCGCTCTTGCTCGACGAACCGACGGGGAGTCTCGACGTCAATCACCAGATCGAGACGCTCGAGTTGGTCAGAGAGTTGGTTGATAGCGGGCGGGCGGTCTGTGCGGCCATCCACGACCTGGATCTGGCGGCGCGGTACTGTGACCGGCTGGTGATGCTCGCCGACGGCGGCGTTCGCCGAACGGGGCTGCCTGCGGACGTGCTCTCCGCGGACACGCTCTCGAACGTGTTCGATACGAACGCGGCCGTCACCGAGAATCCGGTTACCGGAACCGAGACGGTCACGGCCCTCCCCGATGCCGAGATTTCCGCCCGTGACGACGACCGCGAAGCGGCCGGTTCTGACTCGATGGCTCCCGCTTCGATACCCGAGCGCGTCCACGTCCTCGGCTCCGGATCGGCGGCGACGGGCGCGCTCGCGCGATTGCACAACGCGGGCGTTCGAACCTCTCTCGGCCCGGTTCCGAGCGGGGACATCGCCGCGGAAACGGCGCGCCGGCTCGAGATAGACCGAATCGAAGCGCCGCCGTTCGATTCGATCTCAGAGCGTGATATCGCGGCGTTCGAAGCGGCTGTGACCGCCAGCGACGCGGTGGTACTCGCAGACGTCACGGTGAGTTCGGGGAATCAGCTCCTTCTCGAGAACCTATCGGCCGGAACGCCGCTCGTCGTCGTCGAGACGCGGCCGTTCGAGGAGCGACACTTCGCCGGCGACGAGGCGAGGCGACTGTATGAGGCGTGTCGGTCGCGCGCACGCGAGATGGGTAGTACGGGTGTGATCGAGGGGTCAACGGGCATACTCGAGGCTCCGGCGGGCGTCCTCAAGGCCGTTTCGTGGGCGGTCGCGAAACACGACGAGTCGATCGACTGCGAGCAGAAAGATACGGGGTCAGCAGATTCGACGACCGGAACGGCCCGGACGAACTGAACGGTTTTTTACCCGTCGGCCACCCAGTGACCGACAATGACCGAGGACGAGTACGACTACGAAGCGCTCGGACTCGTCGCCGGACTCGAGATCCACCAGCAACTCGATACGGCGACGAAGCTGTTCTGTGAGTGCCCGACGGCGATTCGCGAACCCGAAGACGCAACGCGTCAGTTCACCCGCTACCTCCATCCGACGCGCAGCGAACTCGGCGAACTCGACGACGCCGCCGTCGAGGAGAGCATGGTCGAGCGCGAGTTCACGTACCTCGCCTACGACTCGACGTGTCTCGTCGAAGCCGACGACGAGCCGCCGCATCGACTGGACGAAGAAGCCCTCGAGACCACGCTCGAGGTCGCCCAGCTGATGGACATGAACCCGGTCGATCAGGCCCACGTCATGCGAAAGATCGTCGTCGACGGCTCGAACACGTCGGGCTTCCAGCGCTCGACGCTGATCGCGACCGGCGGGGAGATCGAGACGAGCGACGGCGCGGTCGGCATCGAGGATCTCCTGCTCGAGGAAGAGAGCGCCCAGCGCGTCGAGGAGACGGACGACGGCGTCACCTACAGTCTCGATCGGCTCGGGATTCCGCTGGTCGAGATCGGCACCAGCCCGGACATTCGATCGCCGGAGCAGGCGCTCGAGGCGGCGGAGCGAATCGGGATGTTGCTGCGCTCGACGGGGAAAGTAAAGCGCGGGCTCGGAACGATTCGCCAGGACGTCAACGTCTCCATCGAGGACGGTGCGCGCGTCGAGATCAAGGGCGTCCAGAGCCTGGACGACATCGACGACATCGTCCGCAACGAGGTCCGACGCCAGGCGAAACTCGTCGAAATCGTGGCGGAACTCGACAATCGGGATGCCAGTGTTGGAGATCCACAGACCGTGACGGAGGTCTTCGAGGGAACGGACAGCGGCGTGATCGGCGGCGCGCTTTCATCCGGCGGCTCGGTAACTGCCGTTCCGCTGTACGGGTTCGACGGACTCGTCGGGCGCGAAATCGCTCCCGATCGCCGGCTCGGAACCGAGTTCTCGGATCACGCCAAACGCCACGGGGCGGGCGGCATCTTCCACACCGACGAACTTCCGGCCTACGGCGTGACCGAGGCGGAGGTCGAGTCGCTTCGGGACGCGGTCGGTGCCGGAGAGAACGACGCCGTCGCCATCGTCGCCGCCGAGACAACCGTCGCGGAATCGGCCATCGATGCCGTCGCGGACCGCGCGCGGACCGCACTCGAGGGCGTCCCAGAGGAAACCCGCGGGGCGAACGACGACGGGACGACACGGTACCTCCGTCCGCTGCCCGGTGCCGCCCGGATGTACCCCGAAACCGACGTTCCGCCGGTCGAACCCGATCCGAGCGACGTGCCAGAACCGGAGCTCCTGACCGAGAAGGTCCAACGCTACCAGGAGGAGTACGACCTCGGCGAGGGGCTGGCCGAGCAGGTCGCCTACGGAACGTACATGCCCTTCTTCGAGGCCGTGGTCGACGATGGTATCGATCCGACGCTGGCGGCGACGACCCTCGAGTCGACGCTGACCGAACTCAGACGCGACGACGTGCCGGTCGATCAGTTGACCGAAGATCACCTCGAGGGCGTACTCGAGATGGCCGAGAGCGGGGAGCTACCGAACGAGGGGATTCCGGATCTGCTCTCGGTGCTCGCGAAAGAGCCTGACCAGTCGCCGGCGGCCGCCGCGGAGGACGCGGGACTCGGCTCCGCCGGCGAGGACGAGGTTCGGGAAACGATCGTCGAAGTCGTCGAGCGAAACGAAGGGCAGGTCGAAGAAGAGGGTATGCAGGCCTTCTCCGGATTGATGGGCGAGTGTATGGGCGCGCTCCGTGGGAAAGCAGATGGGGACCTCGTGAGCGAACTGCTCCGCGAAGAGATTCAAAAGCGAGCCTGAGGAGGGTCGGTGCCCAGCAGTAGTTGTCAGTGCAGTTTCTCTGTACAGAGTGTTAGTCCAAACTCCAATACGGAGAGTCAGTTGTAGAGAGAGATAGGGGTGGGGAGGTAGGTGTGGAGGGGTAGGGGTGGGGAGGTAGGTGTGCAGAGGTAGGTTATTTATAAATGTGTAGACATAACCGCCACATATGGACAAGCGATATTCGTGGGTACTCGGAATTGTCCTGGGCGTGTTGTTTGGCTATCTGTTTGGTGTACGATCTGGGGGATTGGTGATTGGTAGCTGTATCACACTCATGTGGTCGATAGCTGGCTATGGGATCTTCGCGTATCCGCAATATCGAACGAGATGGTCCGCCCCGGATGGATACTCCAGGTTTTGGTACAGCCTTTCCGGATTAGGTGCAGTTCCGGTAATGATATTCGCGCCGTTTAGTCCACTCATCCCTTACGATCCCTCCGTCGTCCTCCTTTTAGGTAGCATCTGGGCTGGAGGAGTGTTCGCTGGAGTCGCCCTCGTACGAGAATCGCCCGTCGCAGAGAAATCACGCTAAAACAACTGCTATCGATCCGAGCGGTCGTCCGATCCCTGCAGGTCGGGCCGCTCGGTCGCCCGTCGAAGCAATCCGAGTAACGTGTTGACTTCTCCTTCCGTCGGGTCCGCCCTGCCGTACACGCGGCGGATCATCCGCATCGTCTTCTCGCGTTTCTCCTCGGGGTGGTTGAGTTCGGCGAGCAGGTCTCCCCACTGATCGTAGAGTCGCTCGAGCAGCGGTTCCGGGGCGCGAACGCGCGTTTTGTCTGGGAGTTGCGTGTCGCCGTCTGCGAGCGCGAGCGAGCGGAGTTCGTAGAGCGTGATCGTCGCCGCCTGTCCGAGGTTGAGCGCGGGATACTCGGCGCTCGCGGGGATCGAACAGATCTCGTCGATTCGGCTCAGCTCCTCGTTCATGAGGCCGACGCGTTCGCGACCGAAAACGAGGACGGTCGGGGCGTCGACGGTCGGTAATCGCTCGGCGAGTTCCGCGGGCGTCGAGTACGGGAACCGAACGTGGTGTTCGTCGTCCTCGTTCGTGACGGCCGTACACCCGATGGTGTGGTAGTTCTCCACGAGGTCGTCGAACGAGAGTTCGGTCGCGTCGGGTAAGACGTCGTCTCGAGCGTGTCCAGCGAACCCGTAGGCTTCGCCGTCCGGATCGAGTTCCGGCGGATCGACCAACAGTAAGTCCTCGAAGCCGAAGTTCTTCATCGCTCGAGCGATGGTGCCCACGTTCCCCGGTGTCTCAGCGTCGACGACGGCGACGGAAGGCGGATCCCGCGTGTCCATGTACTCGGCTATTCGTGGATAGGGAAAAGAAGTCTGTTCGGGGCGAGGCGATCGAAGTGGGGATAATCGAAGTGGACGAATGCTAGCGGACCTGTTACGACTAACTGTCGTCAACTATCCTCCCTAGACTAGTTTAGCTAGACTAGCCTAGGTGAACTAGTCTAGTGAACACTACTAGAACGTACGGTGTGCAATTCAGTGGAACCGTACAACGTATCGGGATGAGTTGGCGGAAGACACTGTTCTACGGATGAGACTACTCTCAGGATAGGATTACTCTCCAGATATTGGCCCGTCTCGCCTTTGAGACGCCGGTTTGTGACCCATTCTGTTCTGCGTGATTGCTCTATGTGGCTGCTTTGTATGGCGACTTCGAGGGGGACACACACCTGCATCGCGTTTGTAACGGTGAATGTGTGTGGGGGTTCTGTTGTGCAACACACCTCTGTCGCGGATGTAAATATGTCTATAGAATGAGTTTAAATCGGCAAATCCGGGGATATCTGCTCCCCCTCCCCCACATTTGGCGTTACAAACGCGACGGGGGTGTGTGTCCCCTCATTGCACAGTTTCGAGTTCAGTTATCGGTCGAGTGGCCGTCTCACCCGCTCGAGCGGTGATTCTCTTGTTCATCGCTTCAGTTTGAAACCGGTTAGCATTGTCACGTCCTCACTACCCGCGGGTCGATCTCGAAACTATCCTGAATACTCACCTGCACTCACGCCCATTCACTCATCTGTGCTCGCACCCATTCACCCATGCATCAACACAGTTACACGCGCGACGCTGGTGTGGGGGGGGGGGTGTCGACGGGGACATCCCACAGCCACGGTACGGAGAGACATAGAAACGCGATAGTAGCAACTCTCCCGAGATGGCCTAATTACCCATCTCTGGCCTCTAACGAAGGGTTACATATAACATTTACACACGCGAGGTAACCCTATGGGTTTATCTTATCCCAATTAGTATTCCCGCAGTATTGGAATGTCCTCCAACGATGACCGGGACCCGCTCTTTCGCTACGACGATCCGATCTTCGCCGACGAGCGTTTGCTCGAGATCACGCATCTTCCGGGACCCGACCGGATCGTCGGGCGAGACGAGCAGATGCAGCGGGTCGCCGACGCACTCAATCCGGCGGTGTTCGGGAGCGAGCCAAACCACCTGTTTATCTTCGGGAAGACGGGTACCGGGAAGTCGCTCATCTCGCGGTCGGTCACCCAGCGAGTGATTACGGAGGCCGAACGCGACGGCGTCACGGTCAAGTACGCCTTCATCGACTGCGGCGAGCAAAACACCGAAGCGTCGGTCGTCAAGACCATCGCTCAGATCATCAACGAACCCGACAACAGCGGTATCACGGTTCCAGATCGCGGGCTCGGAACCGGGGACTACTACAAGCGACTCTGGCAGACGATCGATCACTGCACCGACGTAACGATCGTTATCCTCGACGAAATCGACATGCTCGAGGACGACGAGATCCTTCGAAAACTATCCCGGGCCGGCGAAAACCGACGAATTTCGGACGCGGCGATCGGGATCGTCGGCATCTCGAACAAGATCGACTTTCCGGATCACCTCTCCGAGCGGGTCAAGTCGAGTCTCTCGCGAGACGAACTCGTCTTTTCGCCCTACGATGCGAACCAGCTGATCGAGATCCTCGAGAAACGCCAGGACGCTTTCCACGACAGCGTGCTCGAGGACGACGTGATTCCGCTGACCTCCGCGCTCGCGGCACAGGAACACGGCGACGCGCGAAAGGCGATCGACATTCTTCGAAACGCGGGGCGGCTCGCGAAGAAACAGAACGACGCGCGGGTCACCGCCGAAAACGTCCGGGAGGCGAAAGAAAAGACCGAAGCGGATCGGTTCAACGAACTGATCGAAGGGTCGCCCCAGCAGGCGAAAGCGATCCTGTACGCGCTGACGGTGTTGACCCAGAACAGCTCTCAGAAGGAGTTCCCGACGAAGATAATCTACAACCAGTACAAGGAACTGGCGCGACGGCTCGATTTCGACATCCTCTCCGAACGGCGCGTTCAGGAAATCCTGCAGGAACAGAACTTCCTCAACGTGATCCAGTCCGAGCGAACCGGCCGCGGCCGCGGTCGCGGCGCGCACGCGAAACACCGACTGCTCGAGAACCCGTCGATCGTCGAGAAGGTGCTCCTGCGTGATTCTCGGCTCGCACTACTCGATGAAAACGCGGATACCGAGACGTCCTCCGGGCGGTAAGTACTCCGAGCGATTCGTCCGGATCGAATCGGCCGGTACCGCGATACCTTTTTGTCTGCCGTCCTCACTGCAGGTATGAACAGCGTCGACGCCGCTGGAGTGGGTATCGGCGACGAGTACCCGGCTCGGATCATGGGCGTCCTGAACGTCAGCGAGGAATCGCCCTACGATCCGAGCGTGTACGACGATCCGGTCGAAGCGGCCGCCTACGTCGACGAGGCGTTGATCGACGAGGGAGCCGACATCGTCGATATCGGCCTCGAGTCGGCGAACAAACGGTTCGACGTCCTCACGGCCGAGGAAGAACTCGAGCGACTCCACGTCGCCCTCGAGACGATCGACAACGTCGCCGGCGACGCAGTGTTTTCGATCGAAACGCGGTACGCGACCGTCGCGGACGAGGCGCTCTCTCGAGGGTTCGACATGGTCAACGACATCTGCGGGTTCGCCGATCCGAAGATGCCGACCGTCTGTCGAGAGCACGACGCCGCCGTGGTCAAGATGGCCAGTCCGCCAGACTTACAGCGGCCGGGTGCCGTCGAGGAAACCGACTGGGCGAGTCGCCGATCCGCGGCGTGGGCGGACTCCGCAGACTACGTCGACATGATCTACGAGGCGCTCGAACGGAACGGACTCACGGACAAGACGATCGTCGATCCGGCGTTCGGCGGCTGGAGCGAGGCCAAGACGATCGAACACGATCTGGAGACGTTCCGCCGACTGTCAGAGTTTCGCGCGCTCGAGCGGCCGATGCTGATCTCGATCAACCGGAAGAACTTCCTCGGCGAGATCGCAGGTCGCGACACTGCGGATCGACTCCCGGCGAGTCTCGCGGCGACCGCGATGGCTATCGAGCGCGGCGCGGATATCGTTCGCACCCACGACGTGGCCGAAACCCGCGACGCCGCGCGGATCGGATCGGCGTTCGCCGATCGAGCAACTCGAGACGGTAGCGATCTATCGTCCGAGTCGGAGTGACGGATGACCCACGGCCGATAGACCAACGGATGATCCGCGGACGATAGACTACCACACGATCCACGGCTGACAGCCCGATGGACGGTCCTCAAGAGACAAACTCACATACGGGCCCACGGAACCGCGTCGATTCGGATTCTCCTCTCCGCGGATTATAGTTCGTGACGTTCAGGCGCTCTACGATATGAAAACGACGGTGTTTCCTCGAGATATGTCGACTCCAAGTCACCATGGCGGTAAGAGAAAGCTTATGCCGGAGGATTCGAAAGAGGGGAGTGGACGCCGGGCGGCCTCCCGGGTAGGGGTACTTAGGAGGCGACCCCCGGCCCACAACACGGAATTATTGTGGTCCTACGCTCCGAAGTGGCAACTGTACCCAGTGACGGCCGCGGTCCGAACCGATCACACTGGAAACGCTCGTCACTCAGTGCCCTATGGAATACAACGAATTCGAACCCATTTACGAGGCGATTCTGGCAGATTTCGGTTTCGACCGAACGGCCGACGAACGCGCACGGGAGACGCTCGCGGCGCTAACCGATCCGTTCGACCTCCAAAAAATCGGCGCGGTTCGCGACGCGACGGTCGCGATCGCGGGCGCGGGGCCGTCCCTCGAGTCGCGGGCGGCTCTCGAGCGCGCGCGAGCGTGCGACGTCGTATTCGGTGCATCGACTGCCGTCGACGTTCTCGAAGCGCACGATATCGCCGTCGACTGTATGGTGACCGATCTCGATAAGAACCCGGAGACGGTCGTTCGGTTGACCGAGCGCGGGACGCCGGTCGCCGTTCACGCACACGGGGACAATATTCCGGCGGTACGCGAGGTCGTTCCGCGGTGTCGACTCGAGTGCGTGCTACCGACGACTCAGGCCGAACCGTCCGGCCACGTTCGCAATTTTGGCGGCTTCACGGACGGGGATCGGGCGGCGTTTCTCGCCGATGCGCTCGGCGCTCGCAGGCTCGAGTTCGTCGGCTGGGATTTCGACGATCCGTCCGTCGACCCGATGAAAGCCGAAAAACTCCGTTGGGCGAGGGATCTTCTGGCGGTGCTCGAACAGCGACGAAACGAGCGGTTTTCCGTTCTCGACGGCCACCGGGAATCGATCGACGCGAGTGCAGTCGGTCTCGAGTGACGATACCGGTCGAAGTAGCGCGATAGTCCGCCGAAGTGTGCACGGACCGATCGCCGCTCAGAAGAGCGCGTCGATCTCTCCACCGGTATCCATCAGCGACGAGAACTGTTCCTGGCTCTGTGCCTGGACGTCCGCGGTGCGATTTTTCGCGTCGATCGCGACCTGCTGGAGCGTTTCGATCCGCGGGACCGACGTCACGCCGGTGAGCAACACGATCGAGCCGACCTCGCGTTCGCCGACGAGCGGGAAATCACCGCCACGGATCTCCATGCTACCGGTCTCCTCTTCGAGCCACGTGCGTCCGCGTTCGATTCCCTTCCGGTTGAGGTGGGCGGGCGGACCGGTCGCGACCGCGAGCCCGCGTTCGGCACTCGAGACGTCACAGGGCAGCGTCAGGCGGCCGAGGGCCGCCTTCCGAACCAGACTCGTCATCCGACTCGTCGCCGACAGTTCGTCGGGCGAATCCCCGTCTCGGAACTTGGAGATGAGTCCGTCGTTCGCGTTCTCGACGGTCTCTCGAGCGTAGCCGACGGTCGAGACGCCGCCACCCGAGAGCGTGTTGATGATCTCCGAGGAGTCGACGACGCTCTCGGCGACGTGGTCTCCTTCTTCGACCTCGCCCGCCGCGAAGAGGAGCCCGAACCGCTCTGCGATTTCTCGGTTTATCTCTCCGTAACCGGTGCGAACCGATTCGCCGGTCTGTCGCCAGGCGTCGTTGTCGAAGACGAGCAAGTTGTCGACCTCGCGGACGAACGTCCGGAACGACCGGGCGGCGTTGAGCGTGTAGATCCCGCCCTCGTCGGTCGCCGGCAGGATTCCCAGTCCGTACACGGGTTCGGAGTAAATCCGATTGAGGTGCTTCGCGAGGACGGGCGCGCCGCCCGAACCGGTGCCGCCACCCATCCCCGCGACGATCAGGAACGCGTCGATTTCGTGGACCGGAACTCGGTCGATAGCGCCCTGTATCTCATCGATATCCTCCTCGGTGACCGTCGCTCCGAGTTCGTTGTCCGCGCCGACGCCGTGGCCTTTGACCCGCGTCTGCCCGATGAGAACCCGATGCTCCGTCGGAATCTCCTCGAGCCCGTGTAGGTCCGCGGTCGCGGAGTTGACCGCGATCGCCGATTCGACGAAGTTCCCGTCGATCGTCCGCTCGTACGATAGGAACTCGTCGACAACTTTCCCGCCCGCCTGTCCGAAGCCGATGAGTGCGAGTTTCATAGCTTGCGATTGTGGCCGTTCTCCGCGATCGACCGGTGCGGTGCCTGCCCGGTCGGGTCGAGAACGGTTTCCACGCTCGAGAAATCCGGAATCTGGAGTATTGTTATGGGCCACATACGATCGATGAAAAGACAGTCAATCGATCAATACTCTCATCGATCCGTGAACGTACCGAGGTCGAACCGACCCCTCGCTCGGAGTATAAATCGCGATTGAATCGACGACGTGTAAGCCGGTCTTGTGAAAGAATTGATCCCTCTCCCGGAGATACAACGTCGTATTCGCGCGAAAGCAACCAGCAAACTTATACCTTGTCAAAAGTTACCATGGGATATGGTCGATCCGACAGACACTTCCCCGGTCGGTCGGCAGCTTCCCCCGAGCCAAGCCATCATCGAGGCCGTCGCGAACGCCGAGGGCGTCGATGTGATCGATTTGCGACCACCCGCCTACGAACCGCTATACTCCGTGGTCGATCCCGAAGCGCTCGATCTCCTGTTCGCCCACCCGAACGACGCAAGCAATTCCGAAACGCGTGTCTCGTTCGTCTACGAGGGATACGACATCGTCGTCTACGGCGACGGACAGGTCAGCGTTTCGGAGGCGACCTCCTCCAACGGGAGGGTAAATTCTCTCGGAAACTGATTTCGGTCGACGCGTCGAGCGCTCGAGCGATGAGCGGTCCGTAGAATCCCTTTCACACACTGATCGCCTTCGAAGACCTCACGATCGTCTCCGAGACTCTCAGTTCGAAAGCGACACCGTGCGTTCCTGATCGCTCGAGCGATAGATCGCGTCGACGATTCGCTGGACTTCGAGCGCCTCGTCGACGCTGTTTTCGCGATCGTCGCCGGTCGCGATCGTGTCGAAGAACGCGATCTGTTCGTCGGTGTGGGTGTCGTTTTGTCGCGTCGTTATCGACGTGTCTTCGAGATGGTCCGGACCGCTCGAACTCGCGGCGTGGAACGTCAACTCGTTCTCGAGTAGATCGAATCTGGCGGCTGCGTCGGTCCCTCGAACCACGAACTCGTGGTTTTCGGGTCGGTTCGTCGCCCAGGCGACCTCCAGGGAGATCGTTCGATTCGAGGGGCAGCGCACGAACGCGCTCGCGGAGTCGTCGACGTCGAACTCGTTCGACCCGGAATCGGTCCCCCACATGTCGAGGTAGGCGTACTCGTCGCGGTAACCGAACTCGCCGCGAGAGACGCCGGTTACTTCCGCGACCGGGGGGTACTCGAGGAGGTACATCGAGAGGTCGATCGCGTGCACGCCCAGATCGATGAGCGCGCCGCCGCCCGCGATCGAGCGCCGGGTGAACCACGACCCTCGACCCGGGATGCCCCGCCTGCGAACGTAGTTCGCCTCGACGTGCGTGACGGTTCCCAACTCGCCACGATCGATCCGGTTTTTCACGATCTGAACGGTGTTTGCGAAGCGATTGTTGAACCCCACCATCGCGACGCCCGAGGAGCCGGCCGCTGCCGCGGCGATTCGTTCGGAACTCGCGAGCGTGTGAGCGAGCGGCTTCTCGAGAAGGACGTGAAGATCCGCCTCCAGGGCCGCGACTGCGTACTGTTCGTGAAACTTGTTCGGCGTCGTGATGACGACGGCGTCGACAGTCTCGTACAGATCCTCGTAGTTATCGTACACGTCCACGCCGTAGCGGTTCTCGAAGCGCTCTCTGGCCTCCGGGGCGACGTCCATCCCGCCGACCAGCGGGACCTCGAGCTCGAGCAACCGCTCGGCGTGGTACTGGCCGATGTTTCCGAGTCCGACGATTCCGGTTTCGATGTCGCTTCGATCGGGAGTCATATGGACGGATCAGCCCCATTTGGGTGCGTATCGCGCGTGTCGGCGATTGCGTGCGTACCGATTGGCCGACAGTACCGATCATAGTATCTCTGTGGTCTTTGGTCCATCGCCGATTTGCACCGAACGAGCGTCGGAGGTTTGCACGAACGAACGGCAACGATCTGTGCCGACCGAATCTCGGGAATCGCCGGTGAAGAAGCACGCGGCCGTTCGCACCCCATCGGTGTAGAAACCGGGTCTATCACCCGTCTGCCTCGGTCATCGTCCCCTCCTCGGCCGTCCCATCAGACTCGGGGAGTCCGTGTGTGAGTGCCGTTCCCGTTTCAGTATCGAACAGATGGATCCTCGCGGCGTCGAAGACGACCTCGGCCCGCTGGTCGTCCGTGATCTGCGTGTCGGCAGGGAGACTCATCAGTAACTGGTCCGGCGACGATGCTGGATCTCGGTCCATACCGCGGTCGACGGTATCCGAGAGCAACAGGTAAACGAACACTTCGTCGCCCATCGGTTCGATGACGTCGGTCCGGGCCGAGATCGTCTCGGTCGGTCTGGAAACGGCATCCGAACTCGCAGAGAGGTGGACATCTTCCGGACGGACGCCGAGTGTCACCTCGCGGCCAACGGCCACGTCGGGTACTCGAGACGGGTCGAACGCGACGCGGAAATTCGGCGTTTCGAGGCCGTCATCGACGAGTTCGCCCTCGACGAAGTTCATCGAGGGCGAGCCGATGAAACCGGCCACGAACAGGTTGTCCGGTTCGTTGTAACAGCCAAGCGGCGGATCGACCTGTTGGAGTCGCCCGCCGTCGAGGACCGCGATCCGGTCGGCCATCGTCATCGCCTCTGCCTGATCGTGCGTGACGTAGATGACCGTCGTCTGTAACTCGCGGTGGAGCCGCTGGAGTTCGGTTCGCATGTGGACCCGAAGCTTCGCGTCGAGGTTCGCCAGCGGTTCGTCCATCAGAAACACGCCCGGATTCCGCACGATGGCGCGAGCGATGGCGACCCGCTGGCGCTGGCCGCCCGATAGCTCGTTGGGCATTCGCTCTTCCATGCCAGTTAGCTGGACGATGTCCGCGGCCTGTGAGACGCGCCGTTCGATCTCCTCGTCGTCGTAGGTTCTGAGACGAAGCCCGAAGGAGATGTTTTCGAAGACGTTCATGTGGGGAAACAGCGCGATG
Source organism: Halostagnicola kamekurae (assembly GCF_900116205.1). Classification (NCBI taxonomy): domain Archaea; kingdom Methanobacteriati; phylum Methanobacteriota; class Halobacteria; order Halobacteriales; family Natrialbaceae; genus Halostagnicola; species Halostagnicola kamekurae. The sequence goes on from NZ_FOZS01000001.1 coordinate 1,485,729, forward strand.
TTCTGAAACACCATCGCGATGCCCCTGTCTTTCGGCGCGAGGTTCGTGACCTCGCGCTCGCCGATGTAGATCGAGCCGTCGGTCGGTTTCGTCAGGCCGGCGACGGTCTCCATCGTCGTCGATTTCCCACAACCCGACGGGCCGACGAGACAGAGAAACTCCCCGTCCTCGATGTCGAGCGAGATCTCGTCTACTGCGGTGATGTCTTCGTACTGTTTCGTGACGTTATCGAGTCGTACTCGTGCCATTGGTGGTCTCTTACTCTTTGAGTGCGCCCGCGGTGAGTCCGCTGACGATTCGCTCCTGTGCCACGATAACCAGTATCGCGACGGGAATGACCCCGATGATGCTCGAGGCGGCCATCAGGTGGTACAGCACCTCGTACTGACCCTGGTAGGCCAGTATCCCCTCGAGAATCGGCGCCCAGTTCTGGGGCTGGCCGTCCGTCATCAGAAACGAGAAGAAGAACTCGTTGTAGACGGCGATGAAGGTCAATACGCCCGCAGTCGCGACGCCGGGTGCCGACAGCGGGATGATGACCCGGATCAGTGCCCCCAGTCGCGTGGTCCCCTCGACTCGCGCGGCGTCCTCGAGCCCCTCCGGTATCTGGGAGTAAAACGTCGTCAGGATGAAAATCGACAGCGGCATGAAGATCGCCGACAGCGGCAGGACCATCGCGCCGGGCGTGTTGTAGAGGGTTCCGTTACCCGTGATCGGGCGAAGGATGCCGACGGGCGTGTTGAACAGATCGTTCAGCGGGATGAAAAACGCCGCCGGCGGGAAAAAGGAGATCACCAACACGAGCAACAACAGCGGCACCTTTCCGGGGAACTCGAGGCGACCGAAGGCGTAGCCCGCGAGGCTCGCGATGACGAGTACTACAATGGTCGACGCGCTCGCGATGACGAAGCTATTGAACATGTACCAGTGAAACGGGATGACCTCGAAGACCTCGACGAACGCGCCGGGGTTGAACCCGTTCGGCGTGAGGAAGATGTCCTGCTGGCGCCCCTCCGGCGTCAGCGCGACCATCAGAAGCCAGTAGAACGGGAACAGCGTCGTCAGCAGGAAGAATATCGTCACCACGTAGAACAGCGACCTGTAGAGGCGACCCGGGTTCGAAATCGACTCGTCGACCCACCGTTGGAAGGGACCGCGACGCAGGGGTTCGTCACTCGAGCCGTCGATAGCCGCGGATTCGCCCGTCGAATCACGGTCCGTGTCGGGCGAACCTGCGCGTCCGCCGTCCGGGATGCCCGCGTTTGGAAATTCGTCGCCCGGAACGCCTGTGTTTGCAGATCCACGGCCGATCCGTTTCGTAGTCGATTCGGGTTTCGTCTCGTCTCTCGAGTCGTCGTCTGTCATCAGTAGACACCTCTCTCAGTATCTCGGAACAGGACGACGTACACCCCGATGATCAGTCCGATCACCAGCGCCGTCGCGAACGCCACGGCCGCCGCAGTGGCGTAGATGCGGGTCCCGCCGAACATCGCTTCGACGACCAGACAGGTCAACGATGGGACCGTCGTACAGCCCGCAGTCGACTCGATAAGCCCGTACACTCGCATGGCATCCATCGTCCGGAACAACATTGCCACGAGTAACGCGGGTAACACCAGCGGGAGCGTGATCAGCTTAAATCGCTGCCACGGCGACGCTCCGGCTACTTCTGCAACGTCGTAGAGGCTTCGATCGATGCTCTGGAGGCCGGCGAGGATGAGCAGCGCCATGAACGCCGACGATTTCCAGATGTCGGCGATGAGGATGATAATGAACGAGTCGCGGCTGTTCGCGAGCGGCGTCGCTCCGAACAGTCCGATCGACTGCATGAGGTCGCTTCCGAAGCCGACCGTCGGCTGAAAGAGCAGGAAGAAGATCATCCCCTGGATCACGATCGGCACGGCCCACGGCAGGATGATCGCGACCCGAACCCATCGCCGGCCGCGAAAGTCCTGATCGAGGACGTAGGCCTGCCCGAACCCGATCACGGTCTCGAGGACGACGCTGACGACGGCGAACGCGAGCGTGACGAAAATCGCCTGCTGCAAGAACGGAACCCCGAGTTCGACGAACGGGAACGACGACGAGATCGAGACGTCGAGAAACTGCCGCGCGAGTCGCGCGTTTCCGGTCAGAATGTCGACGTAGTTCTCGATTCCGACGAACTCTCCCAGCGGCGCGTGACCCCGCGTCCGATTCTCCCGAAGCGACATCACGAACGTCCGAAGAAGCGGGTAGAAGGCGATAAACGACAGCAGCGCGAACGCCGGAAGCAGTAGCAGGTAGGCGTAGGCCGCCTCGCTCAACCCCTCCATCCAGTTCGTGACCGGGTTCCCGGTTCGGTCGTACTCGGCTTCGTCACCGCCGCCGCTGACCAGTCCCCCTCCCTCGGTGTCAGTATCAGTCGCCATTCTGTCCCTCCACGCTCGCTTCGCTCGCCTCGAGACGCTCGGCTAAGTCGGACATGGCCTCGTCCGGCGGCTTTACGGCTCGATACGCTGCGTTTACCTCCTGGGCGATCAGCGCGGATTGCTCCGGCCAGAGGTCGGTGACCGGCCGCGGGACCGCGTTCTCTCCGGCCATCCGTATCTGTTCTGTGTACCGCGCGACGGGGCCGATCTGGTCGGCGCTCGCCTGCTCGAGTAACTCGAGTACGGGCGGGAGATACCCCAGTTGCTCAAAGATGGTGAGCATGACGTTCTCGCTCGTAAACGCTTCGAGGACATCGGCGGCCCGTTCGAGCCGGTCAGAGTGTGGATTGAGCGTCAGATGCCACCCGCCCAGCCCGGCGGCGGTCCCGCCGACGCCCTCGAACTCTGCCTCGTCCTCGCTGACCGCGTACGGCATCGACATGACTCCCAGATCGTCGCCGAAGGCGCCTTCCGCGCCCGTCTGGGAGACCGCGAACGGCCAGTTTCGATGCGCGACCGCGTCCCCGTTCGCGAACGGACTCAGGGACTGCTCTTCGGTCCACTGGACGATCGCCGACGGACAGATCTGCCGATAGCCCTCGAGGGCGTACTCGTCGTCGGCCCCGCGGATGAACGTCCGCATCATTCGAATCGCATCGATGACCGGTTCCGACTCGACGGTGATCGGGCGGTCGCCGGCGGTAAACAGGTTCTCGGTGCCGCCGAAGTAGCCGCCGCCCCAGGTCGACATCTCCTCCGTGAACGTACAACACGAGAGCCCCTCGTAGGCCGCCGCCTGCGTCGTGAAGCCGAAATCGATGCCGCTCTCATCGCGGGCGTCGGCAGTCGCTTCGGAGAACTCCCGCCACGACGGTGGCTCCGTCGCCCATCCGTCCGTCTCGTATCCCGCATCAGCCATGAGGTCCTGTCGGTACAGCATTAGGCCAAAATCCGGGAACAGGGGGAGCGCGTGGAGGACGTCGGTCCTCGGATCGCGCGCCGTCTCCAGAGCCGCCTCGAGATACTCGTCTTCGACGCGCGCGAGTACCTCTGGCGCGAGTGCCTCCTCGAGCGGCGTCGTCTGTTCTCTGAGGATAAACGGGATCGTCCACCCGCTGTCCATCATGAAGATGTCCGGCGGCGATCGACCGGCCTGCAGCGCAGACTGGTACGATTGCATCCGCTGGGCGGAGTCGTCGACCCCCGCCTGCACCTCTACTGTGATGTCCTCGTCGAGGCCCGCGTCCCAGAGCGCCTGTTGAACCGACGGGGCGTCCCCCTCGGTGTGCATGATACTCTCGAAGTCCGTGTCCCCGGACATAACGATCGTTCCCGGTTCGCGCGCCCGTCCCAGGCATCCGGCGACGGCGACGCCCGCCGCACCCGCGGACGCCGACGCTACTTTGACGAACGTGCGACGGGATATCCCGCGTGCGGATCGATCGGGGGTCGGCTTCGAGGCCATCGCTTCACAATAGAGGCTCCTCTCCCGTATAATCCTTCGCAGGCAACGGTGTAATAAAGGCTGACTGTCCGGATTCGCCACTCGTCTAATACCGGCTTACGTTGCGTCGGTGACGCGTCCAGTGCGCCGATCGCTGCGCTACTCGTTTCGATCTATTTCGGCTCGATACCCACTCGAACGGACGAACCTGGCCGATGACGAACGCTCTCATCGAGTTTACCGGCGGGAAAAATACCGTTGGAAACGAACGATCCCTCGCCGGACGAGCGATCGGACGGAGGTGCGATCCGGTGAGCGGATCGTCAGGTCAGTCCTCAAGCGCCGGCGGCTTGTGTCGACCGATTCTGATCTCGTGTGCTTCGATGTCCTCTAAGGCGGCGACCCGACCGCCGATCGTGAGCTGCTCGTCTTCGGTCTCGAGGGTCAACGACGCGACCTCCTCGGAGACCTCGAAGGAGACGTCGGTGACGAGTCCCTGCACGACGCGCGACCCGCCCACGGCGACGTCTCGTCCCTCGATGGTCGCGTAGAACTCGCCGCCCTCGTCGATGACGTCTTTCACGCAGCGACGGATCGAAGCGTATCGACGCGGATACGGCCGCCCCTTCCCGTTCTCGCCGAGGGTCTGTTCGGCCGTCGTCCAGAGCACGGTACCGAAGAACCCGGACACCAGAAATCCGAGCGCGGATCGATTGAAGATGACGCCGTATCTGTCCTGATCGTCACGCAACGCGTCCTGCGTCGCGTAGATGGAGTAGTTTCCGTCGGCGACGGCGACGACCGGCGTGGTGATCCCGCGTCGCGCGCGCACGGTCGTCGCGACCTCGAGGTAGTCGAACTCCGCCTGGTCGGGCGCCTCAGCCGCGGGCGTCACGATCAGATCGATACTCACACCCGCGTCGACGGCCGTTCGCAACTCATCCTCGAAGCGGGTCAACAGATCGGGCGTCAGCGAGAGCGCGAGTTCGTACTCCGCGGCGTCGATCACTTCCTCGAGATAGCGCAGAATGGTCGATCGGGATTTGACGAGCGAGACGGCTTCCGTGTCTCGAGCGGGCGCCGTGTACCGCGACTCGAGTTCGTCGATCATCTGCTCGAGCGAGCTCTGGACGTTTTCGAACGCCTCCTCGGGATCTATCGCGACGACTTTCATCGGACGAGATTCTCGGAGTTCGACCAGTCCTCGATCGCTCAGGCTTCGAACCGTATCGTACACGCGCGGCTGGGGAATGTCCGTTCGATCCGCGATCTCGCTCGCGGTCAGTTGGCCCTGCTCTAGGACCGTCAGATAGGCATCGATCTCGTACTCGCCGAGGTTGAACCGGTCCCCGACGCGCTCGACCGTCGAGCGAAGCTCGTCCTGTGACATATCCTCCCCTAGGCTCTCGAAGGCTAAATGATTTATTATGGATTGAGTAACACTCGTTTTCGAAATCGGGTTGTCGACGTGCGGTGGTCAGAACGCTTAACCAGCGCCACCGGTACTGTGACGTATGCTCGAGGGACAGTCACGGATCGGTCAACAGACGGCGTTCGAGGACTTCCTCGGCAGACTTCCGGACTGGAACTCGGACGCGCTCGTCACCATCGGGCTCGACATCGCATTCGCGTGTATTATCTTCGGTATCGGCTGGTACATCTCGAAACTGGCCGTTCGCCTCACGGGTCGGACCGTCGCGAGACAGATCGATCGACCGAGCGTGACTCGAACGGTCCTTCGAGGCGTCCGCGCTAGCGTCCTCCTGGTTACGTTCGCGCTCATCGCAACCATTTTCGGGGTCGGCGGCGGCGAGATTTTCTTCTCGGTCGCCGTCCTCTCGGCGGTGGTCGGTGTCGTTCTCGCGCCGCTTATCAGCAGCTTCATCAACGGCGTCTTTGTCCTCTCGGACCGGCCGTTCGAGATCGGCGACATGATCGAGGTTTCCGACGCCGGCCACCGCGGGTTCGTCGAGGACATCACTATCAGGTACACGAAGATATTCACGCTCGAGAACACGTTTCTCGTGATCCCCAACTCGGAAATCCACCGTCGAGACGTCATCAACTACTCGGCCGAAGACGAGCGAACGCGCGTCTCCGTGGCCTTCGACGTGACCTACGAGAGCGATCTCGACGCAGCAAGACGCCACGCAAAGCGGGCAGCACGCAGCATCGATACCGTCATCTCCGGCGGACCGGATATCCGGATCGGCAGCGCGCGATACGGCGCCGCCCCGATCTGTGACATCCTCGAGTTCGCCGAGCACGGCGTTCGATTGCAGGTCCGGTTCTGGACCGAACACCCATACAAGCAAACGATCGCCCGCTCCGACGTCCAAGACGAGATCCAACGGCGGTTCGCGAAACACGACATCGACTTCGCGTACCCTCACACCCATCACGTCTTCGACGAAACGAGCGGCGTCGCCCGAACGACCATCGAAAGCGGGTACGCCTCCGGGCCGCCATCTCCACAGGAAGGCCAGCGACCGGACTCGAGACAACCGTCTGATACGGGCCCGCCGACCGATGCCAACCCCGATTCGACGGGATCGTAGGGGGCCGCTGGGGTTCTTTTATACACCCGGAGTTCGACTTCGTCCCTAGAACGACAGATGTACGACGATATCCTCGTCCCGACCGACGGCAGCGATACCGTCTCCGAGACGCTCGCCCACGCTCTCCCAATCGCAACGGACAACGACGCGACCGTCCACGGACTCTACGTCGTCGACACCCGCATTACGACCGCAGCGACCGACGATACCAGAACCGATCTCGAAGAATCGCTCGAGTCGGACGGAACGGTCGCGATCGAAGCGATCGAACGCGCGGCCGACGAACGCGAGATCGACGTCACCACCGCGCTCGAGCGCGGGATTCCGTCGAAGACGATTCTCGAGTACGCGGACGAGCGGAATATCGATCTCATCGTGATCGGGACGCACGGAAAGAGTCCGCGCGAAAAAATCGTCTCCCTCGGGAGCGTCTCGGAGCGAGTCGTCGACAACGCGTCTATCCCGGTGCTCGTCGTTCGCGACGTTTGATCGATCGGTCGAGGAACGGTCCGTCTCGGTGAGAAACGAGCGGCGGCTCACTCTCTGGCCGCATCAACCGTAATGATCTCACAATCGAGGTGTGAACGGAGGTAGTCGTCGATGTCCGGGTTACCCGCGAACCGCCTGAATATCCGCCGAAGTCGGCTCACCTGTTTGGTGCCGATCACCGCTACGTCCGCCTCTTCGGCCGCGATCTCGTCGAGGATGCTCTCTTCGATCAAAAAGCCCGACCGAACGATGTAGCGCACGTTCTCGAGCTGTCCGAAGTGGCGTTCGACCGCCTTTTTCAGTTCCGTCCGCGTCACGTTCTTTCCGTTCTGGTACAGGTTGACGTGCAAGACGGTCAGCGAACCGTCGCGTTCGCGTGCGACTCCGATAGCCCGCTCGAGTGTCTGCTTCGATCGCGAAGTCAAGGGATATCGAACAGGAACCACGACCAGCGTCATTACCCACTCCAAGAGTAGCCGCGATGGTAAACGTTTCAGTATCGGCGTCTGACTCGCCCTTCGATCGACGGATCGATGCCGCGTTCGCGCGCGTACTCGACCAGCACCTCGTACTGAGTGCTGTCGGTGATCTCCGTCTGTGCCCCCTCTCGAAGCACCGGGAACTCGTCGTCCGTGTGAAACAGATACTCCGACGTCGCCAGTTCGTAGGTCACGTCGGGGTCGAACGGATCACCGTTCACTTGCGTAATCGAGACATCGTTGTCGTTCGGGTCCCACTCGAGGCGGACTCCACTGACGTGGGCGTGCCACCAGTCGGTTTCGGCGAACCCCAGGTCGAGACCGACAGCGCCGTCGAACACAGCCGCCAGTTGCTCGCCCGTGAGCGACGCGGTCGCGATCGGTTCGTCGAACGGGACCAGACCGATCAGCTCCGAGACGGTCACCTCGCCCGCCAGCGCTTCCCCAGAACGGATTCCACCGCTCTTTTGCAGCGCGAGGTCGGCGCCAGTCTTCCACCGGTAGGCGTCGGCGACGAAGTTCCCCACGCGGCTCTCGCCACCGAACAGCGTCGATTCTGTCCGCTCGATCGGCTCGTCGACGGTCGCAACCACCTCCGTGAGGCCGGCCGACGCTTCGAGATCTCGAAACGTCTCGACCGCATCCATCGCAGGGGCGTACGCGTCGGTTCGGACGATATTCGATTCGGAGTCGCTCGCGGTGCGCACCTCGACGATCGCGTCCCCTCCATCGCCGGGGCGAGTCACCAGCGTCCCCTCAATCCGCTCGAGTCGCGTGCTCGGAACGTGTCCGCCCAGGATGACGTCCGCGTCGACTTCGCGCGCGAGATCGTCGTCGCCCCGGCCGAGGTGCGAACAGATCACGACGATATCGGCACCCTCGCGGCGAAGGTCGGCGACGGCCTCCTCCGCAGCGTCGATCGGATCCCGAAATTCGATTTCCGTCGCCGTCGGATTCAGCGAACCGGTTCGCTGCGTCGTGACACCGGTCACCCCGACCGTCGTGGCGTTTCGTTCGATCGTCACCCACGGCTCGACCCCGACCTCGGCGCCGAAGGGCTCACCGTGCCGGAACACGTTCGCACTCACCCACTGCTGGGGCGAGTTCCGAACGATCTCGAGGGTCGCTTCGACCCCGTAATCGAAGTCGTGGTTGCCGAAGGTTTCGACGTCCGGTTCGACCGCATCGTAGAACTCGATCGCCTGTTTTCCCCGGGTTACGAGCGGTAACACTCCGGGCGACGTGTTGTCTCCGGTCCCGAGAACGAGCGCGTCTTCGCTCGAGCGCTCGCGGATCGCCCGGACGAGACGTCCGATCTGTCTCGGGTAGTCACACGCGTTTTCGACGTCGGAGTACTGTACCAGCCGGACAGACATTCGCCGGATGTTACGAAACTACCGGCTTGGTTCCGTCGGTTCTCGTTCTCACCGTTGCTAGCGCGTGCCCGTGCACGCAACGATTACGGAGAGATACGCATTTACCTCGAGCGCCCCTACGATGGCGTATGCAAACGGTATCCACCGACGACGGGACGGTCTTCGTCTCCGAGCGGGAAGGTGATACGGGGTCGAAAGCGCCGTTTCTCGTCGCATACGAGTCTCGAGATTGCGATCGACGATACGGCTGGTTCTGTGCGAACTGCGAGCGGATCGACAACGCGATGGACTCGATGGGCCGGATCAAGTGCAACCAGTGTGGGAACTTCCGTAAGCCGACCGAGTGGGACGCGGCACACGAGTAGCGGCGTTCTGTTAGAACGAGTCTCTGGAATAGCGTCTCATGGTATCGGCTTTCGAACCGGGTTTGGTTCGACGGCCTTTTATGTGGATGTCTTCTCGGTAAGGATGTAATCGACGTGACGCGGGATGTCACGTCCCCTCTGGCTGCGTTCCAGCACGGAGGGTTGAGTTGGTTCGCGTGCGTTGACACGTACTCGTGCTCGGCCGGTAGTGGTCGAGGTGAAGACGATGGCCTTTTATGGGGCCGTGGTCTTTGGTTGGGTACGTGGATGCCGGCGCCGGGGTGTGGTTCTCGGCGTGGGTGTGATCCGACGGCCTTATATGGATGGGTCGGTTCGGATGTGAACGCAACGAACACGTGGCCGGTGGCCGATATGGTCGGCGTGCCGGGTCGGACGGTCTGGGTCCGAAGGGGTTTTGTACCCCTGAGGGCGTATGATTGAGTCCGAAGGAGATGAGGATTCCACCCCTGCGGTCCGCCGTTAAGATGGGATCTGATGTTAGCCTTGACAGTTCGGTGACGCTCGATCGGTCGGCGATGGGGTCACTGGACTGTGGACCACGCAATGTGTGAGTGTGTTTTAACATTCACCGCCAAACCCTCCCTTTCGAGGGAGTTATAGCATTCCGGTTGATCCTGCCGGAGGTCATTGCTATTGGAGTCCGATTTAGCCATGCTAGTTGTACGAGTTGAGGCTCGTAGCAGATAGCTCAGTAACACGTGGCCAAACTACCCTATCGAGCACGATACTCTCGGGAAACTGAGGCTAATAGTGCATACGGCTCGGCGTCTGGAGTGACGCGAGCCAGAAATGCTCAGGCGCGATAGGATGTGGCTGCGGCCGATTAGGTAGACGGTGGGGTAACGGCCCACCGTGCCAGTAATCGGTACGGGTTGTGAGAGCAAGAGCCCGGAGACGGTATCTGAGACAAGATACCGGGCCCTACGGGGCGCAGCAGGCGCGAAACCTTTACACTGCACGCGAGTGCGATAAGGGGACTCCAGGTGCGAGGGCATATAGTCCTCGCTTTTCGTGACCGTAGGATGGTCACAGAATAAGTGCTGGGCAAGACCGGTGCCAGCCGCCGCGGTAATACCGGCAGCACGAGTGATGACCGCTATTATTGGGCCTAAAGCGTCCGTAGCTGGCCACGCAAGTCTATCGGGAAATCTCTCCGCTCAACGGAGAGGCGTCCGGTGGAAACTGTGTGGCTTGGGACCGGAAGATCCAGAGGGTACGTCTGGGGTAGGAGTGAAATCCCGTAATCCGAGACGGACCACCGGTGGCGAAAGCGCTCTGGAAAGACGGATCCGACGGTGAGGGACGAAAGCTCGGGTCACGAACCGGATTAGATACCCGGGTAGTCCGAGCTGTAAACGATGTCTGCTAGGTGTGACACAGGCTACGAGCCTGTGTTGTGCCGTAGGGAAGCCGTGAAGCAGACCGCCTGGGAAGTACGTCTGCAAGGATGAAACTTAAAGGAATTGGCGGGGGAGCACTACAACCGGAGGAGCCTGCGGTTTAATTGGACTCAACGCCGGACATCTCACCAGCATCGACAGTGTGCAGTGAACGTCAGTGTGATGAGCTTACGGGAGCCACTGAGAGGAGGTGCATGGCCGCCGTCAGCTCGTACCGTGAGGCGTCCTGTTAAGTCAGGCAACGAGCGAGACCCGCACCCTTAATTGCCAGCAACACCCTTGAGGTGGTTGGGTACATTAAGAGGACTGCCAGTGCCAAACTGGAGGAAGGAACGGGCAACGGTAGGTCAGTATGCCCCGAATGTGCTGGGCTACACGCGGGCTACAATGGTCGAGACAGTGGGATGCTACGCCGAGAGGCGACGCTAATCTCCGAAACTCGATCGTAGTTCGGATTGCGGGCTGAAACTCGCCCGCATGAAGCTGGATTCGGTAGTAATCGCGCCTCAGAAGGGCGCGGTGAATACGTCCCTGCTCCTTGCACACACCGCCCGTCAAAGCACCCGAGTGAGGTCCGGATGAGGCCGTCATCCGGCGGTCGAATCTGGGCTTCGCAAGGGGGCTTAAGTCGTAACAAGGTAGCCGTAGGGGAATCTGCGGCTGGATCACCTCCACAGACCGGGACCGGGGCGTTGCCCCGGCCCACAGCAGCAGTCGTGCGTCCACAGTTCGGACCCGCGCAGGGCCGAGCGAGCACCTTAGAACTGTCAAGGCTAACGTCGCGTTTGATCCCCGGCCTCGTTGAGGCGGGGGTGGGCCCATAGCTCAGTGGTAGAGTGCCTCCTTTGCAAGGAGGATGCCCAGGGTTCGAATCCCTGTGGGTCCATGAGTCGGGTTAGGTCGAAGCGAATCGTGCCCCTTAAGTGGGTGACGGCGCTGTGATCTAATCCGAAGCAAGAACCGATGCACCACTCCGCGCAAGCGTGGGTGGGAAGGGTTAATGCAGGCCCGCTGTCTACGGGCGTGCAGATGAGACCGTGTGTACGTGTAGTCCAGGCGTCCACTGGACCCGTTCCCGGGTCACTACTGATCCGAAAGAACGTGGCTACTGTGCCAGCTGGTGGATCGCTCGGCTCAAGAGCTGAAGAAGGACGTGCCAAGCTGCGATAAGCCTACGGGACCCGCACGGAGGGGAAGAACGTAGGATTTCCGAATGGGAATCCCCACCGCAATTGCTTCGCGCAATGGGGAACGTCGAGAATTGAAACATCTTAGTATCGACAGGAAAAGAAAGCAACTCGCGATGTCGTTAGTAACGGCGAGTGAACCCGACACAGTCCAAACCGAAGCCTTCACGGGCAATGTGGTGTTCGGGCTGACTTGCAGCACCAGACCATCTATGAGAAATCTCCTGGAATGGAGTACGAGACAGGGTGACAGTCCCGTACTGTAGGTTAGTATGGTGTGTGTCAGTACCAGAGTAGCGGGGATTGGATATTCCTCGTGAATGTTGCGGGCATTGACCGCAAAGACTCAATACTCCTTGAGACCGATAGCGAACAAGTAGCGTGAGCGAACGCTGAAAAGCACCCCAAGAAGGGAGGTGCAATAGGGCGTGAAATCAGTTGGCGATAGAACGACAGGGCACGAAAGGTCCGACACGAAATGAATCAGGTGCGAACCTGTAGTAAGCCGTGTGGGAAGCCGGTGTTCTGTCGTACGTTTTGAAAAACGAACCAGAGAGTGTGTCTGTTCGACGAGTCTAACCCGATCATCGGGGAAGGCGGAGGGAAACCGATATGACCGCAGTGCTTTGCACCAGGGTCACCGTGTTCAAGCGCGGGGAGTCGACCGGACACGACCCGAAACCGGACGATCTACGCATGAGCAGGGCGAAGCGTGCCGAAAGGCACGTGGAGGCCCGTTAGAGTTGGTGTCCTACAATACCCTCTCGTGACTTATGTGTAGGGGTGAAAGGCCCATCGAGTCCGGAAACAGCTGGTTCCAACCGAAACATGTCGAAGCATGACCTTCACCGAGGTAGTTTGTGGGGTAGAGCGACGGATTGGGAGACCGGCCTCCGAGAGGAGTTCGCCTCCCTGTCCAACTCCGAACCTACGAACGCTGTTGACGTGAGGAGACCGGTGCGCGGGGTAAGCCTGTGTACCGTAAGGGAGACAACCCAGAGCTGGGTTAAGGTCCCCAAGTGTGGACTAAGTGCGATCGAAAGTGGTGCCGAGCCCTAGACAGCCGGGAGGTGAGCTTAGAAGCAGCTACCCTCTAAGAAAAGCGTAACAGCTTACCGGCCGAGGTTCGGCGCGCTGAAAATGATCGGGGCTCAAGTCCACCACCGAGACCGAGCGACACCCGTCAGAGGGTGATTCCGTAGGTTGGCATACTGTTCGGGTGGAAGCACGGGAGAGATCTCGTGTGGACCGTGCAGTAACGAAAATTCTGGTCATAGTAGCAGCGTTAGTCGGGTGAGAACCCCGACGGCCGAACG